>PAPO01000018.1 GCA_002708935.1 Acidimicrobiaceae bacterium
AACCACAAAGGCAACCCCGCACGCGTCGCGCTCGTACCGAGGGTCGTAGAGACCTTGGGTCGCGGGCAAACCGAGTTCGCTCTGTGTTGTTTCGTGCATAGGTGACGTCCGATATAGGGGAACGTTTGGTTCGATGTTCTCGATTAAGGGACGTCGTTGGCCCAGGTAGAACGCTATCAGAGGGTACCTACCCCAGATGCCTCTCCAAACCCGCAACCATCAAGAAGTGACGTTCCCGGCCCCGAAATCAACTGTGCCTGAGAAGTGGCCGGCGGTGTAGACGTTGCCGGAACCATCCACCGCCACCTCACGGGCGTAGTCGATGCTGGTGCCACCGAACGTGATCGACCCATAATTCGTGTCGTTTCCAGCAGTCGTATCCCACGCCCCAGCAGACGACCCCCAACCGGTAACAACCAGCGCCAACACACATAATGCAGTCAGTCGCGAACGGGTCCGGTGCACCCCCAAAACCTAGAACTCGGGTGGGAAAGAACAACGGACCCTCAACAAAAGGGCGTATCGGCTCACGTTTCGTACCACGGTCAGAGAAGATCATGTTCGTTAATAGAGGACACAACTTGCAACCTCCGCGCCACAATCCTCAACGCGGTACCAGCGGCCTTGAGAACTCAAACTAAAACGGAAAATCGTGGGAAATGAAAAGGCAAAGCCCTTTTGGCGGTTAATGTCCCCTGCGTCATGAATACCGCCATTCTCAGACAACAAGCACGCATTGCCGTGATCGAAGGCCGAAACGCCGGTCTAGGAATGGACGAGCCCGTGACGATGAAAGACGGCTCGGTAGGGGTGACCATGCGTTTCAAAGGTCGAACCCGCAGCCTGCGTTTCACCGAAGAAACGTCAAATTCTGGAGCGATCGATATTTGGGTGACCAATCCCTTCCAGGGAGCGATTTCGTGGAGACTTGGAATGATGCGCGCAGCATCTGAACTTGGAGCTCATATCGACAACCTCAAACAAGTCACTCACCGCTAACCGCAGCCCGAACCCCTTACTTTCAGATATCTATTCGATAGAGCTCAGCGGCGTTGTCTTGAAGAATCCGTCGAACATCGACCGAGGTAAGACCCTCCAAGGCATCCATCAAACTTTGGTCGTCTCTCGGATATAGGCAGGTCGGATGGGGAAAATCTGTTTCAAACAGAAGACACTCACTTCCCAAAAAATCGACCGTTGGTTTAATTGTTGATCTTTCAAACCAGAAACAACCAAAAAATTGGCGTCGGAAATACTCCGACGGCAACAGCGACAAATCCGCCAACTCATTGGGTGCCGTTTCGGTGAGTTGATGGTCCAGCATTTCAAGGAAAAATGGGAGCCAACCGACTCCACTTTCAACAGAAACGAACTTGAGGTCTGGGAAACGTTCCGGAATACCCGAATAGATGAGGTTGCCAACTGTGCGAGCGTTCCCCATAAACAAATTCGCCGAACCAACAGCAAGCTTCCGCTCCTCTCCGAACGAGGGCCACGGAGCTCTCCCAAAGAAATCCATGTTGCCTTTCGAAGAACCAATGTGAAAGTTCACTGGCATGTGCAGATCTGAACATGTTTGCCAGATGGGATCCCAGTGCTTCGTCCCCATGTCCGGCAGCCCGGCTTCTTCGGGGTTGGTGCACGTCACTATTCCCCTGAGTCCGTTCGCGTGAGCTCGTTCTATCTCTCGCACTGCTGCGTCAAGGTTCCACCAAGGCAACAAAGCCATCCCAAAAACTCGCTGGCCTGTGTCTGTTTGAAACTCGGCGAGCGCGTCGTTATAGATTTCAACGCTTAATAGTCGCAACGCCTCATCAGGTGACTTGAGGAAGTTTTGATTTCCGAAACCTGCGACATTCGGATACATGATTTGAGCGTGGATTCCCAGATGGTCAAGCATCGCGACTCGAGCTTCTGGATCGAAACTTGCTCGGTGCACCACCTCGTTGTCCATATCGAAGAAAGCGGTCCCGGTGATCTTCTCCCCGTCAGGGTCGATAACCGAAGAAGCAATCGGGAGACCAATCGGAATGTCCCCATCGAACCACCAACGTCTTTTGCCGCTTCGCTCAACCATCTGCGGGACACGTTCCCGCCACTTGGCTGGAGCTCTGCTGGTCCAAAGGTCATAAGGTTCGGACCAGTGGCTATCTGTGTCAATAACCTTCAGATCACTGAATACTTCCGGGCTCACGTCGGACGCTCACCAAACTCAGGTCGCTCCGTACGGGTTTTCTTCAATTCCCAAAATCCGTCGATATCGCCAAGCATTGCCATAGCGTCCCATAGTTTCAGGGCGTCCTCTTTTTGTGGAACACGGGTGATGACGGGCCCGAATAATGCGACACGATCGCCATCACTTCTGTTCCAGGCAATGATCGGCGTTCCAACATCATCACCTACCAGAGATAAACCATCATCCATTTTTTCTCTGATGACGGCATCCCATTTTTCGTCATCTGCAGCAGATGAATACTCCCCGGAAACGCCGGCAGTCACCAATGCTTCTGCTAGATCGAAAGTTCTGTCGCCGTCATGATGTATGCGACTGCCGAATTCCCAATACAAGTCGAAGACTTTACTTTCATCTTCAGCGGCTCTTACCGCTTCCATAACTCTCAACATTTTGTGTGTCAGAGAGGTGGATTCGTAGTACGGGGTGCCTTCGGCGGGTTCATTTTTGAAGAGAAGGCTGATGGGCTGCCACGTGATTGAAAGGTCGCGTTCTGCAGCGACTTCGTCGACGACCCAACGGGCCGTCACCCAACACCAGGGTCATATAGGGTCAACCCAAAATTCAATGTTCTTTGCCATAAAGGCAGGATAACTGGCTTCTGGGCCTAAATTCAGAAGCCGACTTAAAGGAAACTTCGTTCTGGTGTGGCGCGCGGGTGCTTTCATCCGCGATCATTCCGGAGGACAACAGGGGGATACCGTGAACCTGGGAATGTTGCTTTTCATGCCGGCGTCGATAGCTGGCGAGCAGATAATTCTGATTGACACCTCAACTGAGGGCGAAGGGGGACCCGCGCGTGAAGTCACGTACGGCGAACTTCTCGAAAATGTAAGTAAGACGGCGGGGCTGTTGACAACGCTTGGAGTTGAGGTCGGTGACCGGATCGGCGTATTCGCTACTAATAGCGTCGAGTGTGTTGAGGCGATCTTTGGCGCTGCATTCGTTGGAGCGACGGTCGTGCCGATGAACTTCCGTGCAGGTGCTGAAGAGGCGGCGCACCTCATGGCAGATAGTGGGGTGAAGGTTCTCTTCACAGAAACGCGTTACCGAGATTTGGTAGACGACAATCGCCCGGACAGTGTCGAGCACGTTTTCATGCTCGATGAGGACGACTCATATGCCGCAGCTCGAGACGAAGCATTTGAACTACCGGTGCCAGAAGACGTTGACCCTGATGGGCTCTGTGCCTTGCTGTACACGAGCGGTACGACCTCTTTACCCAAAGGTGTGAAACTGACCAATGGTGCTCTCACCGGTTACGTCATGGGAACCAATGACGCTGCTACAGGTGAAGACATGGGCAGAATGGCTCTTGCCGCGCCGCTGTATCACATAGCCGGTGTCACCTCGATGTTGAACGCTCTATACAGCGGTCGTGTGGTCGTATTGTTGCCTCAGTTCGAAGCTTCAGCGTGGATCGACACCGTCCAAAAACATGCAGTGACCCACGCATTTCTTGTCCCCACGATGTTGGGTCGGGTAATGGAAGCAGAGAACTTCACACCCGAAGCGTTCAGCGGTATGGAAGCGATCACATATGGAGCGGCGCCAATGCCGCCTTCTGTGATTCGCAGGGCGATCGGCGAATTTCCATCCAACGTCTCATTCGCTGGTGCTTATGGCCAAACAGAAACCACTTCGACTGTTGCTGTGCTTGACCCCGACGATCATCGGGTCGAGGGGACAGAAGAAGAACAAGCGTTGACGCTGAAGCGTCTTTCTTCGGTCGGCCAGGTGCTCGATGACGTCGAAGTAAGAGTCGTCGACGAAGACGGGAACCCAGTCGAGGCTGGAACTCTCGGAGAAGTGCAACTCCGAACTTTCCGGGCGATGGACGGATATTGGGGAAATGAAGAGAAAACGCGTGTCACGGTGGACGACGAAGGATGGGTTCACACCGGAGACCTCGGATACCTCGACGAAGATGACTACCTGTTTCTAGGTGGGCGAACTGGAGACATGATCATTCGAGGTGGCGAGAATGTGTCTCCCGACGAAGTTGAAGCAATTCTCTATGAAAATAGTGCTGTTCTCGAATGCGCAGTTGTAGGCGTAGCTTCCGAGGAATGGGGCGAGCGTGTTGTGGCCGCAGCTGTGATCCGCGAGGGGAGCGGAGTGACTGCCGAGGAATTGGTCACGTTCGCTAAAGAAAAACTTGCCCCCTTCAAGAGACCGGAAGCGGTGCACTTGATGGAAGAGCTGCCTCGCACCTCCACAGGCAAACTTCTGAGGAGAGACCTGATTCCTTTGCTCGAAGAACTAGGTATCTAAAGCCGATGGCCTCGCTCCTCGTGAGAGGAAAGGTCCACACCTTCGATAAGAACCGGTCGGTGGCGACAAATTTATTGGTACGCGACGGAACGGTCTGTGAAATCGAGTCCAGCGTTGACGAGGTGGACGAGATTATCGAACTCGGATCAGATGAGATTCTCCAGCCAGGCTGGCGAGATGACCATCTTCACCTCCTTTCCACCCTGGCAAGCCACTGTTCAATTGACTTGTCGAACGCGACGTCTATCGATGAGCTGCTTCAACTCCTTGAACCTCGCTCAGCGGGAAACAACGGCTGGATGCGTGGGTGGGGTTATGAACCAACCTTCTTAAAAGAGAAGCGTCACCCCACCAGATCCGAGCTCGATCAAGTGACCTTAGGGACCCCTGCAGTGATTCATGATCGTTCAGGGCACGTCGCTGTTGTCAATAGTGCAGCAGCGGAACTTTTGAAAATTAAGGGCTCCCCGGACGGAATACTCGTTGAGCGACAAGATGCGCTCAGTCGAGTGCCGAAGCTGGAAATCGGAGAGCTGAAACGGATCGCCGTCAAGGTTTTTGCAGAGTGGCGGGAGACGGGTGTGGTCGCTGTTACCGACGCAACCCACACCAATGATCAAGGCTCATTAGATGTTTTGGCCGACATAAGCAAAGAGTGCGGTGGTCCTCGCATCACAGCGATGATTGGAGCAGATCGGTTAGGTGATCTACGTTTCGGCGAAACGTACAAAGGCATTGAAATAGGTCACGCAAAAGTGATGCCCGATGTAGGCCTCCAAGAAGACCTCACCAAAATGGTTGCTGCAGCCCACCGGGCCGGCTTTCCCGTAGCGGTCCACGTGATGGATATCGACATGCTCGATGAAACATTGCTCGCGCTTGAAACATCGCCGCCACCACCGTCAACAACCGACCGGCTCGAACACTGCTCACTGGCAATGCCCGAACAACTTGACCGAGTGGCGCAACTCGGGGCCTCAGTGTGCACTCAACCTTCGTTCCTGACACGACGCTTAGATAAATACCTTGAAGATGTATCGCCAACAGAACAGGCATGGCTATGGCCGTTGTCGTCGCTCGTTGAACGAGACATCAGTGTGACCCTCTCATCTGACTCACCAGTCGTTCCAGTAGACCCTGATGAGTGGATTCACGTTGCGACAACACGGCCCCTACAAAACCAGGAAGCCATCTCCGAAATTGACGCAAGAGCTATGACGGTCGTGTCACCGATAGTTCCAGGGCTCCCAACCGACTTGCTCGTACGAGTAACGCCATCAGGTTACGAATCCCTCGATGGTTTGAACTGACTACGATCCCGCTGCAGGGAGGAGAGTGGCTGAATGTCAGGGCCTATGCATGGAGTACGTGTTGTAGAACTAGGACTTTGGGTAGCGGGTCCCGCTTGTGGCGGAATACTTGCTGACTGGGGAGCCGAGGTCATAAAAGTCGAACCTCATGAAGGAGACCCGTTCCGGGGACTTGAATGGCTGTTTGCCGGAGACAGCAACCCGCCCTTCGAGTTAGACAACAGAGGTAAACGAAGCGTCGCGATGAACCTACGAAGTTCCCCAGGAATGGAAGTCATGCACCTCCTCCTGGAGACAGCAGACGTTTTCTTAACGAACTATCGCCCAGCAGGCCTTGAACGTCTTGGTTTGGACCACCAAACACTGTGTAACCGCTACCCCAAACTTGTCTACGCAAGCGTTACAGGTATGTCGCTTCGCGGAGAAGAAGCTAACCGCCAGGCATACGACATTGGAGCTTTCTGGTCGCGGTCAGGAATTGCTCATGCATTGAGCTCCGGACAAGACAGCCCTCCCGTGCAACGCGGAGGGATGGGAGACCATATGACCGGCTTAGCATCTGCAGCGGGAATATCGGCAGCACTATTCCATCGTGAAAAAACAGGTGAGGGTCAGCTAGTCGAAACCTCATTAATGCGGATCGGAACATACATGATGGGCTGGGACCACAACGTCACAGCAGCGACCGGCGAAGATGTCGTGGTTAGAAGCCGGAATGAACAACCGAACCCACTCATCAATTGTTACAAATGTTCTGACAGCAAGTGGCTATGGATGCTCGGTCTCGAAGGGGACAGACATTGGCCCCAAGTAATTGCGGCGTTAGGTGTTTCAGAATGGTTAGAGGATCAACGGTTCTCGAGCATCGAAACTCGGATGGAAAATTCGTCAGCTCTCACCGCTCAGATAGACGCAATCCTCGAAACAAAGGAACGCGATGAGTGGGGACGAATCTTTGATCAACATAATGTTTGGTGGGCCCCCGTCCAATCCAGTCTCGAATTGTTGACAGACCCTCAAAGCAGGGCAGCAGGCTGTTGGGTGCAGGTAGATACAGGCGATGATGAGACCGTCGAAATGGTTGCATCCCCCGTCGATTTCTCGGTAACGGACTGGGAGGTTACATCTGGCGCCCCTTCTCTCGGACAAGACACGGAACTCGTTCTCAACGAATTAGGTATCGACTGGGACCGCATCATTGAAATGAAGGAAACGGGAGTCATCCCGTGACTCAAACGGCACTGGGATCTCTGCTGGTAATGGAAATCGGTGACTCCGTAGCCGGCGCGTACGCTGGGAAATTGTTCGCCGATTACGGCAGCGAAGTTCATGTAAGCCGAAAAGGTCGCGATCCAGTGGCTAATCGGTTCTTCGACGGGTCGAAACACATCAATGATGCTGATGTGGCTGCGCAAGCAGACGTGATCATCCAGTCATCGAGCAACGGCCCCCTGGACACACCATTTGAACCCGAACATTCTCGACAAATAGTCCTTCGGATTTCACCGTTTGCCTCTCAGGGGCCTTACGCGAATTGGAAGTCCACAGACCTCGTTGACGCCGCGATCGCCGGACATCTCAGACTCAGCGGAGACCCTCAAAGGGAACCAATCAACGGTGTTCCCGACATCGTCCACATGGCAGCCGGAGTTACTGGATTCATCGGAGCGCTCGCAGCACTCATGACACTCGCTCGAACCGGTCATGGCCAAGTTGTTGAAACCTCACACCAGGAAGTCATAGCGGCTCTGCACCAGTTCAGCCTGCTCCGATATACCCACAATGAAGAAATTTTGAATCGCATGGGAAACCGATACAGCGGACCGGGAACCCCAATCGGTGCATACGAGTGTGCTGATGGTTGGGTTGGGATAGCAATCGCCCAAAGTGACCAGATGGAACGGTTATTGGAGGTCGCTGGCCTGACAGGGTTGTTGGAACGCGACGACGTTGAAACGATCTACGACGTCATGACCAACCAAGAACTTCTTGATGCTGAACTAATTCCGTTCTTAAAGACACAGCAACGAGACCAGTTAGTGGAGCTGTTCCAAGCTCTACGACTGCCGGTCGCGCCCATATCGACAGTTGATGATTTATTCAAGGATCCGCACCTTCAAGAACGAGATTTCTGGCAATCAAGTAGCCACGGAACTCAAATTCCTGGGCCCCCATTTCAAATGAGCCAACATGATTGGCGAATCGGGCCCAAAAATCGGGCCGGGACATTTCCATCAGGCAACGAGTCTTTGGACGAACTCACCGACGGACCCTTAACCGGATTCCGGATGTTGGACATGACCCGAGTATGGGCAGGGCCCCTAGCGGCACGAATCCTCGCTGATTTAGGTGCAGAAGTTCTCATGGCAGAGGTCCCTTGGACTCGCACACCGCGCGAAGTCCCGCAAAGCTATGTTGACTCGACCCATTACTTTCCAAATGATGACGCAGGGGAGCAGCCCTGGAATAGAAGCGGTTTCCACAACAAGTACGCGAACAACAAACTTTCAACCGTGGTCGAACTCGACAAAAAAGAAGGAAGAGAGTTTTTTGTTCGGATCCTTCCCAAAGTAGATGTCGTAATTGAAAACTTTGCACCGAGAGTGATGCCCAACCTTGGCTTGGACGAAGTTACCCTTCGACAGCACAATCCAGATCTGACTTATGTAACGATGCCCGGATACGGAAGATCGGGACCCAATAAGGATTGGGTTGCCTACGGACCGACTATCGACGGTCACGCCGGCCACACATGGCTCACCGGCTACCAAGATGGAATTCCATGGAAGTGCGGGATTGCATGGCCTGACCCAACCGCTGGACTTCATGCCGCTGCGGCCACCTTGGTTGCCTTACTCGACAGACAGTGCTGTGGTTTGACTGGCCAAACTGTTGAGGTAGCCCAAGCGGAGACAGCGATAAATATGATCGGACAACACGTTGTCGCCGCTCAAATCAACCAAGCCCCACAAAGGTGGGGAAATCGACGCCCAGGACGCGCCCCCCAAGGCGTCTATCAATGCAGCGGACCTGACCGCTGGATAGCTATATCTGTCATCGACGACGCATCATGGAAAAGTCTTTGCGACGTGACCGGCTGGGCAGATCTCCACCACCTCGGTGTGAAGGAAAGGTGGGAGCGTCACGACGAGATCGATCAACGGCTCTCATCGTTCACCGCACAACACGAGGACCGCTCCCTCATGAAGGCTCTCCAAGAGGCCGGAGTTCCAGCAGGCGCAGTTCATGACGCCGGAGATGTAGTCAACGACCCTCAATTAGAGAGCGTCGAATTCTTCGTTCCACTAGTACACCCTGAAGCAGGTACCCATGTCTGGCCGAGATTTGCCGCCCGGCTTTCGCTGACTCCAGCCACCATGCGCCGTCATGCTGCCACCATGGGCGAACACAACGACTATGCCGCCCTCGACTTGGCAGAGATTGAGACATCTCACTACGAAATGCTGCTTGAAACCGGCGTGATTCGCACTACGCCGCCCGAATAGGTACTCGACTGAGCAACGATCCTTAACTTCTAATTGCCGGTCTTCTCCCAAATGAACTGAGTCATTTCATCGATTGCCGCGGTTGCCTCTTCAAATAGTCCGACACACGTGTGCCAAACATGAAACATTTCGGGCCAAACTCGCAATTCAACGTCAACACCAGACGCTGCGGCTTTTTCATTAAATCGTTCGCTGTCAGACAAAAGAACTTCTTCATCGCCGACTTGAATCAACAGTGGGGGAAGACCACCCAGATCAGCTTCGAGAGGGGATGCCAGTGGGTCATTTATCTGATCTTCGGAAATGAAAAGCTCGCGAGTTCGGGGCATAGATATAGCTGAGATTGATGAATCATTTTCATCATTGGTGATCATCGTTTCACCAGCGAGGGACATGTCGAGCCAAGGTGAGATCAGTACGGCAGCAGCGGGAAGCGGTAATTGTTTATCCCGAAGATCGATTAAACAAGCTGCTGTGAGTCCACCACCGGCGGAGTCACCTGCCAGGACGATGTTCTCCGGTTCGTAGCCGTTCGCGAGCGCCCACTGGTAGCTCGTCACAGCATCCTCTACAGCGGCAGGATGGGCATGTTCTGGTGCGAGCCGGTATTCAACGGACAAAACGCTGTATCGAGATTGCAGAGCAAGATGGCCAGTCAAATTTCGGTGGCTTGCGATAGAGCCACCTATGTAGCCGCCGCCATGGAAATAAATAATAAGTTTTTCCTTTGCAGCGTCCTGCGTGACTTGTAGCTCGGCTGGCACCCCACCTGCGTCGACCATGGTCCCGTTCACTTCGACAGGCAGATCACGAGCAGTAGCTTCGATATTCGCTCGAAACTTTTCAAGGTTGACGGGGCGATCACTTGAAACGCGTCTCGATGCGATGATTTCTCTGATCCGATGATATTCAGGGCTTGCCAAAGTTGCCTCCTGTTGTCATAAGTCGCTCACGCATGACCTTAATGCCGCTAAATTCGCGCCGTCTTAACTTCAAGGGAGCGCTAATGCTGTTGACCGACAAAGTAGCGATCGTCACGGGAGGTGGATCCGGCATAGGTGAAGCCACCTCGCTGCGTTTTTCACAAGAGGGTGCTGCGGTAGTTGTCGCGGATATGCGACTCAGAAAAGCCGAAGCAGTCGCGAAGCAAATCAACGAACAAGGTGGACATGCCTTAGCAATTGAAGTTGATGTATCGATAGCTGAATCAGTGGCAACGCTGGTCGATAGGACTGTTGCTGAATACGGTCAGTTGGATGTGATGTTCAACAACGCAGGGACGCTGCGACCTGGCACTGTGATCGAACTGGACGTCGATGATTGGGATTTGGTGATGGGGGTGAACGTTCGCTCTGTCTACCTCGGAGGAAAATTCGCGATTCCGGCGATGTTGAACTCTGGAGGCGGCTCAATTATCAACACTGCTTCCATCTCTGGACTTCACGGCGATGGAGGAGCCGTTGCTTACGCCGCGAGCAAAGCTGCAGTGATCAACCTCACCAGGGCGATGAGTACGGATCACGCAGCAGATGGCATCCGGGTTAACGCGATTTGCCCTGGCACCATCGAAACTCCACCCGTGATGCGAATGATGGAAGACCCGGTAGCTCTGGAAATCAATATGCGTGCCCATGCCATAGGTCGACTGGGCCGTCCCGAAGAAATAGCGAGTGCCGCTTTATGGCTTGCCAGCGATGAATCTTCGTTTGTAACCGGCGAGGCAATAGTGGTCGACGGTGGTTTGCGGGCACAGTCCCCGCTAGGACGTCTAGCTGACCCCCGCCCTGAACACCTGAGATGANNTAAGCCCAAGGAAAGATCGACCTNAATGAGGTCTTAACNCACGCAGTAGACCAGAATTCCNGGGTGACNAATTCTGGTGCCGACGGCCAGCCTGATTCAAACCCTCCCGNNGAAGTCCGAAACGCTCTNTCTGTTCCTGACTACAGNCGTTTGTGGGTCAACAATCTTGTCTACATGTTTGTAAGTAACGCCCAACGCTTTGCNGTCGGATGGCTGGTTTTGGATGGCCTCGGAGGCAACGAAACGNGCCAAGGGATGGCAGTGTTTATGCTCGGCATCCCGGTCGCTTTCATTGTTATGCAGGCCGGTGTGCTTGCCGATCGNGTTGATGGTCGCACCTTGTTGTTNCGNAGCCAGTTGGCTCTGCTNGCNGTAGTCGTGGCNACTCTCGTCTTGTTAGGTATGGANCGACTTAACTANGGGTGGGTNCTTGTTCTNTCGGTCTTCTCGGGTATNNCCCAGGCNTTCGGNCANCCNGTTCGGCAGGCTCTGATCCCACTTCTNGTGCCTGANCGTCTGCTTATGAACGCAGTTGCGTTGAATGCCTTAGCGATGACGTCCAGCATGATCCTTTCGGCCCCGTTGGTAAAGATCACCGGTGACCTATTCGATTTTGAGGGCGTCTATGCGTTGCAGGTGATCATGTTGGTCGCGGCGCTTGGAGTACTCCGAAAATTGGAGACCCCACNGGTTCAAAAACGGGAAAAACGTCGACTCATACAAGAAGCNGGATCAGCNTTGCGGCACGTTGCGAGCGATATTCGGCTCAGGGTGCTGTTCCTGNTGCTNGCAATGGCAGCGATAAGNGTTAACGCAGCAGTCATGGTGACTATGCAGGCCAANGTAAAAGAAGAACTTCTGCGTGATAGCGGCGATATGGCTTATCTCCTGGGGGTAATGGCCGTCGGTATATCAATCACGTCTGTCATCGTGATGCGTAAAGGTGACATGAAGCGCAAAGGAGGAAAGTTTCAACGGGCGATGATGTGCGGCTCAGCGCTTGTGCTGTGCATGGGACAGGNATCGTCCTTTTTGCTTCTCATTCCTTTATTTTTCCTCATGGGCTTGGCGGGTGGTTTCTTTATCACTATGAACCAAGGCCTGATNCAATCNNCAACNCCGAAAGAGATCATGGGACGAGTCATGGGACTTTATTTGCTGGTCCAATTCGGACTCATGCCTATTGGAGCCTTAGGACTTGGNTGGGCAGCATCCCAGATCGGTGCCGGAAATGTGGTCTCGATTTGTGGAGCTATATCGCTGTTCGTAGTGACCTGGACTCACTTGGGGTTTCCAGCAGTCCGCAACCTGGACTAGTTTCGGGCTTCTCAAAGGGGGTGGATGACATGATCCGACCGATCCTCGCGTCTGTTATAGACGCAAGATGGGCGCCAGCTGTAATTCCGCCGCCGTATGACGCGTTGACTCGCGAAGAACGCGAAGAACACCTTGGAGAACACGCTCATTCCTTCCTTCATGTCACCAGGTCGGCTGATGCCAGCCANGGTCATCCGACAGAACATGTTCGACTAGCTACCGAAGGGAACTCTGCTCTCAGTGATCTCATTGCAGCGGGTGCATACACGCCTCGAACCGAGGAACGACTCTTCCTTCAAAAAATAAACGCCGAGGGCGTTACCCAAAGATCGATTATTGGAGCAATCGATTTGTCTGAGGTAGACCCGATGCCCCATGAGGCCGTGCATCCGGGCCGTGTGCAGGCATTAGCTGCCCATTTTCGACAAGCGCGATCAATGTCGAGCCCAGTAGTGATCACTTCACGGTCAGATGAGATTGACCTTCGGATGTTGGAAGAATCGGACCAAACAGAGTTGGTGACAAGTTTTTTTGCGACTGATGGAACCGAACTTACTTTGTGGGAAATCGACCCTGCCTTTACGGTTGAGTTTGAACGGCTCTACATCATTGATGGACACCATCGGATAGCAGCAGCACGAGAGGCGAAGTTCGAACATCTTCTAGTGGCCTATGTGCCGCCATCTGAACTNCGTATCGGAAGTTTCGATCGAGATATTGACGAACTCGAGTTTCTGCCAAGAAAGACAGTTGATGGACTCGCGAACTGGTGNGATGTTCGAGGGTCCTCCGAATCGGAATCCACAAAACCAGTTGACAAAGGAGTCTTGCGAATCCGATTTGGTGATGACTGGTATTGGGCGGAGCGGAAAGAACCTACCGGTCTGGATTCAGAATTTGTACATACGACATTGCTACCCGACTTGTTTGGCATCGATGATGCCGATGACCCGCGATTGGTGTACCGCCCATCGGGCGCCGGCGCGGCAACCAGCCCAGCGACAATACGCCTAGCACCGGCTGAACTGGAAGATGTGTTCATCGTTGCTGATGAAGGACGCGTAATGCCCCCGAAGACGACCTACTTCTTTCCGAAAGCGCGATCAGGTGTGCTCATCATTGCCTGTTGAAAGAAAGTCTTAGATTCCGAACAGCTTGCGGGCATTGTCACCAATGAAAGCTCGTCGATGTTCTTCGGGAAACATGTCGACTAACTGATTGAGGTCATGAACGTATTCGGGTGTGTGGTCCGCGTGAGGGAAGTCCGATGCCCACATGAAACGGTCATATCCGAAACGTTCAGCNAGNGAGGGAATTGTGCGTTCATCNGGGTCACAACTGATCCAGACTTGACGCATGAAGTATTCGCTTGGCTTCATGTCTAGCGGAACNCGGGTTCCCACNAACGTGTGGGCATAGACGGCATCAATCCGGTCAAGCCAATAGCCGATCCACCCGCCACCTGACTCGAGCACCAAGACCTTCAGGTCTGGGAACTTATCGAAAACGCCGTAATCGAACATGGTTGTGAATTGATGGCGGACCCCATCAGATGCAGTCACCGAGGCTGTTAGACGGAGTTGTTTTACATTCTCCCAGGTGCCCATCCTGCCGCCTTTAGTCCACTGAGGTTCGAATGTCGGATGGATAGCGAAGGGCACCCCAAGTTCTTGTGCCGTCGCGAATACGACGTCATTATCTGGATGACCCAGCGGGGTGGCGCCGTGGGTAAACGGTGCTACGTAGCAGCCTTTGGCGCCATCTTCGACTGCGCGTCGGAGTTCCGTCGCTGCTGCTTCAGGGTCACTCAAAGAAAGGTGAGCAGAAGCAACGAGACGATTTCCGCTATCCCTGCAAAAATCAACTACCCAACGGTTGTATGCGCGAGTGTATGCCTGGCTTAGTTCGGGATCTTCNAACTCNGCTTCCCACAGCAGACCTACAGTCGTGTAGATNACTGCCGCGTCGAGATTCTCAGCGTCCAAGACTTCAAGTCTCTGAGTTGGATCCATCGACCCGAAAGGAGCTTCATGAAGGTAGGTCCTATCGGGATTNCGTTGTATGTCCGCTAGATCAGGCGCCCCCATCGCTCCCAAAGTCGCAGGGAAACCTCGACGGCTCATAGTGCTCCGCTCACCCCCTATTTCCAGTTCTTCGAGCCCGCTTTCGTCCAATCGTATTCGTAGGGCCCGGTCTTTATATTTGGACTCCAAGTACTCATCCCAAAGATCGGGTGGCTCCAGAATGTGGCCATCGGCATCAACTGCGCCTTCATGATCGATCCGATGGACCTCATGCATTTCTCGTGCCGGGAGTCCGTCACGTTGAATAGTTGTACTCATGCTGTTCCCCAAACTNACAGTTATTCGCTAGATGTNTTGACCTACCTGGCCGAAGCCCCTCCGTCTATGGTCAACGTAGTCCCACTTACATGACTAGCTCTCGGCGAAGCCAAGAAAGTTATGACATCGGCGCATTGTTCAACTGAACCCGGCGCAGGATCATCGGGGATTAGTTCTTCCCAACGCCCCTCGTCATCGAATTGGTCAATGGCCTCGCGCCGCAAAATGTCCCCCATTCGGTCGGTGACGATTAAACCTGGATTTACAGCCACTACTCGTACCCCATGGCTAAGNCTTCTGCTCCCAAGGGCTGCAGTAAGTCCAACTAAACCACTATTTCCGACGGCTCCGGCAACNTAGGTNGGTTGCGGTCGCACCGCAGCGGCACCTATTACGTTGATGATTACGCCACGTCCCCGTTTGACCATTGTGGGATATACCTCTCTGCACAAATTGATATAGCCGAAAACCTTGAGATCCCAAGCCGCTCGCCATGTGTGCTCATCGATAGTCGATATGTCGCCCGCAGGTATCGCCCCTGCGTTNTTGATCCAAATATCGACCTCACCGGCAGCTTCCACCAGAGCCATCTGATCTTGANTAGTCGACAAGTCAACTGCNTGACTTATGACCGTGACACCTNCGNCAGCTTCGCGAATCGCTGATTCAGCGCCANTCAAGGTNTCCTGACTCCGNGCTGCTATCTGAATATGGCATCCNTCTCGGGCAAGAGCGATAGCGCAGCCGAGTCCAATGCCTTTTGAACCGCCAGTAATGACGACTCGTTTTCCACCCAAACCGAGATCCATGAGTTGACCGTAGTTCGGATGCCGAGCACGAAGCATCGCAATTGAGCGACAATGGCAACCTGAAGTTAGGCAAGGGGAAATGATGAGCGGAAGACTTGAATCGAAAGTAGCAATAATTACTGGCGGAGCCAGTGGAATGGGATTAGCAACCGTCCGCAGATTTCTGCAAGAAGGAGCCTCGGTGGTTGTCGGGGATCTCAACGCAGAAAACGGCCGAGCTGTTCTNGANGAGCTCAATGCTGAGGGATATGAGGGCAAGGTCCGTTTCACGGTGACAGATGTGTCTATTGAAGACGATGTTGCAGCAATGACGGAACTTGCCGTTGACTCTTTCGGACGTCTTGACGTGGTGTTTAACAATGCAGGTATTGGTGGAGCCTTTGGGCCGATCACCGAAATAGAAGTTGATGACTGGGACGCGACATTTCATATTCTCGTGCGTTCAGTTTTCCTCGGAACGAAGCACGCAGCGCGGGTGATGCTGAATCAGGGAGAAGGGGGNTCAATAATCAATACNGCCTCCATCGCCGGNATGGGNGGCGGCGCCGGCCCCCAGGCGTACTCCGCAGCTAAGGCNGCGGTGGTGAGTCTTTCGAAAACCACCGCGATAGAACTCGCGGGCTCCGAGATAAGAGTGAACGCGATTTGCCCGGGCGTTATTTTCACCCCGCTCATGCACAGCGGCAATGAGGAACAAGCAGAAGAAGTGATTTCCGAGATTCAGCCGCTGCCCAAACGTGGAGAGGGTTCAGACATCGCGGGCATGGCTCTTTTCCTCGCTAGCGATGACTCACTTTTCGTCACCGGCCAAGAACANATTGTTGACGGGGGCNTACTAGCTAGCGGTCCGCGGATGCTCGGGCGAATGCATAACTCTCGTAATCTGCACAGGATGGCCGGCATGGCTTACGGCAGCAGCGGTCAGACAGCAACGTATAGNCGNNTGTAANAGACCGGATAATTGATCCTGATCTTTTGATCATGGACTNCANAGAAGATCTTGGTGATCGGGATGAGCGATGCTTACGAGAAGCTCGGCCCTCTCCGAAAGGGTCCTGCCCCGCAACTCAACCGCGCCGTATTCGGTAACAACCACATCTGCGAGATAGCTAGGCAGTGTCGTTGGCGCTCCCTCAGATAATCGTCGGACTATTCGTGAAGCAGTCCCCTTAGCCGCTGTTGATGGCATCGCGATTATTGAACGGCCACCGGTTGCGATTGAAGCTCCGAACGCGAAATCGGGAGCTCCGCCTGGGCCTGAAATGAAACGGCCTGAAGCAAATTCGCTGTTGGCTGAACCATCCAACGCCATTTCTACAGTTGACTGCAAAGCGACGAAATTGCGAACTGCGGCCATGCCTGGGATGCCATGGGTATGAGATCCGCGCGCCATTCTGATTAGGGGATTGTGATCGACCCAGTCGTAAAGCTCCCGCGTGCCCATTATTTCAGCTGCGACCGATACTCCTTCATCACACCCTTTGTGGAGATTGTCTACGGCGCCGCATCTAATCAGATCAACGCAAGCGTTATTAACCATTCCACCGTGCAGACCTAGGTTCTTTCGCCCCTGCAAAGTGGATAGAACAGCATCAGGTACCGCTCCGATGCCGAACTGCAACGTCGAACCATCCGGAATGAATGGATTTATATGCTCAGCGATCGCCGAAGAGATTGGATCGATGGTCGCCGGCTGAAGTTCAGCTAAGGGCTCGTCTATGGTCACCAGGAAATCAAAATCCTTTATGTGACATTCTCCGTCGCCGTACACAAATGGCATCTGATTGTTGACCTGGCCGATCACCAGAGGAGCATCACGAATAAGTGAAACGTGGCCTCCTACTCCGGTTCCGAGGCTGCACATNCCCGACGAATCTGGCGGGCTGACCTGACAGATAATTACGTCTGCCGCCAGAGGAGCCTTCGGCCCACAGATACCGTCGAGATCTGAATAACGGCCCGGAACGATCCCGAAAGCTTCGTGGTCGAGTACGTCTCGCATGCCGCCAGTTGGTTGCAACGACAGCCATCTGAAGGGATCTCCTAAATGATCTATAGGTGCAGGCCGTTCCAACAGAAAAGCTGAAACAAACTCAAGACTTTTGAAAGATCCTCGACGCTGGTCAATTGCCGTCAAGAGTCCATAAGGACAACCGGAGCCCTGTGCTACGTATACGCGACTGCCGTCTGAGATCGCCTCGACAGCCTCGTCGACACTTGTGTTGTTCCCAGAACGCTGACGGTTCACAACTCCTCCATTTCAGTCAAGCAGGGACCGACTAATTACTACATCTTGTATCTCTGTCGCTCCATCTACGTAGTGGGTTAACCGTGCCGCTGCCAGGTGTCGTGGTAATGGGTGGTCCCGTTTCGCTCCATTTGCTCCCATTACCTGCATGCACGAAGCAATTCCGACTTCAGTAACCCGAGTGGCGAACTTCTTCGCATGAGCGGCCTCGACTGAAGCATCACCCCCATCTTGTAATGCATGAGCTGCCTGATAAGTAAGTAAACGAGAAGCTTCAAGATCTGTTGCGACATCTGCCAGTTTGAATCGAACACCCTGTAAATCGGCCAGGCGGGCACCGAATGCGTTTCTGTCGCGAACATAGGCTGAAGCGGTCGAAAGGCTCGTTCGAAGCATCCCGCAACACATTGCTGAGACCAGGACCCTAGCCAAGTCAATACCCTCCATAGCGGCTCTGAAGCCTTCCCCGGGAGACAGGAACAACGATTTTGCAGGTACCCGACAGTTGTCGAAACGAATGCCATTAGCGCCGAGGCCGTGGCCTCCGATTAGTTCGTAGGCCGGTGTTCTGACAACCCCTGGAATGTTCGCATCAACCAGAAAAGTCGCGATTCCGTGATGGCCCGCAGCTCGGTCTGTTTGCGTGTAAACCGACAAAACATCTGCATCAGTGCCATTCGTTACCCACGCCTTCTCCCCATTTAATATCCACTCGTCTCCGTCTCGAGAGGCAGTAACCGATATAGCGGCAGCGTCGGAACCCACCCCCGGTTCAGTCAACAAGAAAGCTCCCAAAGAACTGCCATCGACTAGTCCAGGCAAGGTCTCTGATCGAAGGTCTCCAGTGGCGTTTCTTGCTACGGATCCAGCCAAGTTATTGTGGCAAACGAGCGAAAAGGCAATAGCGAAATCTATAGCGGCGATTTCTTCTAACACCCTCGCCAAGCCGAGGGCGCTCACTGCATCCCCACCATCAGCCTCAGGTACGAGAAGCCCNGTCAGCCGATGNTTGGCTGCACTTTCAAAACCTTCCTTGGCAAAACGGCGTTCGAACTCCCATTGCTCAGCNNGGTCAGCNACGAAAGAGTTGGCCCAGTCNGTTGCACGTTCTATNGCTGCGATATCGGTAGCGCTCAACGCTTCGAGATTCAATGAATTCACAGTTGGAGAGTAGTCCCATCAGAAGAAATAGGACTTGTTNNCCGCCAGATGTATGAGTAGCGAATCNATCAGTCGTCNACATGTTCAACGCGAATCATCCGGGTGGGGGTATAAACCATGACCACATCACCGTTCTGATTGAACACCTCGTTCTTCGTAGTGACAATGCCGCGGTCCTGCTTTGAAGTCAGTCTGGCNGCNGTTACCTCCGCGATAACTTGCAACGAATCATTTACAAATGTTGGCCCCTTCACCTGAATCTCAGCTCCGAGATAGGCGATCCCGGTCCCAGCGATTGCGCCGCCGCTAATAATTAAGCCTTCGGCAATCGACATGACCAGACTTCCAGGAACCAAGCGACCCGAGTAACCAGCTCGTTCCGACCCCGTCGCGTCAAGAAACAAACCCTCANCGAAACCGAACTGGGTTGCGTAGATCATCAGATCTGTTTCGGTCACNGTTCGTCTAGAAGTACTCCACCGCTTTCCAACAGGTACTTCATGAAAGGTCCAACCTCGGTGCGGTCTTGGCGGTAAGTCAGNAACCATNACTTCCTCCGATACGTCTTTCCGTGACCGTAGCCCGATAATTGAGGCGCTGACNCCTTTCTCCGCCTACCATCAGATGTGTTGTCCTACTAGGGGNNAAGAACATGGCCGTTGATCGGCGCACCCATCGNTCACANGTCAGCTATATCGATAANTCNCGCAACTACTACGGCGCNCAGGGATACCCNCAGCCCTATCAATGGGCCTACAACCATGACGTCCCATTTGCATCNNTGGATAAGCCTCTGAGCGANTGTCGTATNGGCCTNGTCACTACTTCTTTCTTTGAACGTAAAGTCGACGANACAGCTGGTGCTGACTCAGGCACTAAAGAGCCNTACGCAGCGCTTTGCGATGACGCNCTTGGTGGTCTTTACAACAAGGANCTNTTCTGGGATAAAGACAACACNCATACAGAAGACCTTGANACCTACCTTCCNATTAANCGNCTCCGAGAATTTGCCAGCCAAGGAAGAATNGGATCGTTGGCAGAACGCTTTTACGGAGTGCCAACTGATTACAGCCACAGAAGAACTAGCCGCAGAGACGCTCCTCAAATACTCGAGTTNGCNAAAGAGGACGAACTTGACGCAGTGATTCTTGTTCCGCTTTGACCGGTTTGCCACCAGACCGTGAGTCTGGTCTCGCGTCACCTCGAAGAAGCTGGTTTCCCGACGGTTGTCATGGGGAGCGCAAGAGACATCGTCGAAGAATGTGGAGTAAGTCGGTTCGTTTATACCGACTTCCCGTTAGGTAACCCGACAGGAAAGCCTGACGATGTCGAAATGCAATCAGCAATAACAGGGATTGCGTTAGATCTTCTAGAGCGCGCATGGGAACCACGAACCACGGTTCAAACACCATTTGTATGGGACGCCGAAGCAAACGAGGACTGGCGTCTTCACTTCATGAAAGTTGATGACTCAAACCGGGATGCGTTGGCCGCAGCGGGAGATCAACGCCGCTCAGCTCAGGCACAAGTGAAAGCTGAAGGCCGGGGTAGGGGTTGATGTGACACAGGCTGATAGGGGCGTTCGCTTAGAAGGAGCCCCAGAGCCACACAAGATGATTCCGGCGTCAGACGGCGTGCACGTAGCAGCGGACATCTACGGCGAGACGGGGCCGCTCGTCATTCTGCAACACGGGGGAGGACAGACCCGNCACGCGTGGAAAGGAGCGGGTCAGAAACTAGCTGAAGCCGGATACCAGGCGGTCAGCCTTGACGCCCGCGGACACGGGGACAGTGACTGGGCCCCCGACGGCGACTACTCCAATCAAGCCCTCGTTGAAGACCTTGTCGCCGTTGTCGAAAACCTCGGACAAGCCCCCATTCTCGTTGGTGCCTCGATGGGTGGAGGAACATCGTTAACTGCTGTAGGTGAAGAACGAGTGGATGCCGAAGCGCTNGTTCTTGTAGATACGGCTCCCCGAATTGAGGCNGTCGGAGTTCGAAAGATTCGAGACTTCATGGGACAAGCTCCAGATGGCTTCTCCTCACTAGAAGAAGTAGCGGAGGCAATTAGTAATTATCAACCNCATCGAAAACGACCTCGTTCTTTGGACGGGCTAGCAAAGAANGTTCGTCTGTGGCCAGANGGACGGTATCGATGGCACTGGGACCCAGAATTCATGAGACGTAAACGCTCCCTAGCGGATCGTGTCCCTAGGCAGGAAGATGCTGCAAGGAACGTCAAATGTCCGTCCCTGTTAATTCGCGGCGGCTTGAGCGACGTACTTTCAGAAGAAGGAGCTCAGGCGTATTTAGAACTAGTGCCTCACTCTGAGTACTCCAATGTTGGTGAGGCAGCTCACATGGTCGCCGGGGACCGAAATGACATCTTTGTTGCCGCTGTGTTGGGTTTCTTGTCGAAGGTCGCGCCCGTCAATTGACGTCGTCGAATCGNGACACGAAGGACCATGATCTAGCCGCATATGTCTGCGTNGACTACGAAGTAGANGGCGTCCCCAACGGTCCGGAACCTAANAGTCTCATAGAGAGCATTTTTTTGGACANCGGGGCGTCCTTAATTGAGCACCAACTACCCGTCGTGGCCTCTTTCGAGGACCCGGCTGCAGCGGTGGAAGCGTCGATTGTTGGACAATGGCGTGTCCAACGTGAAATGAATGACCCTCATAGAAAGCTACGAATTGGGGTGCATGTGGGGAGTTTGTCCGAAACGGTGGCGGTGCTTGATTGTTCAAATGGCAACCAAATCGTCTTCAGCGGAGCCGTTGATCTAGCTACCGGAGGGGTACTTGACGCTCGACCTATGGCAGTAGCCAANATTTGGACCGACTCAGAACCAACACAGTTGTGGNTGTCAACTGACAGTCGACCCGACATAGACGGGCGNCCACTGCGNATTCCGACCTAATCTTCAANATCGTCGGAACTAACTGCCGGCATGGATAGGACAAAAGGAACACTTATGTCAACTGAGGCCCGCGTCGTCGTAGTCCCGCAGGAACAAGGTCAACCACTGGAAGTAGTTGATGTAACGCTTCCCGATCCCGGACCCCACGAAGTAGTCGTCCGTCAATTCGCTTCAGGTATATGTCACAGCCAACTCCACACCATCCATAACCCCCGACCGGGGCCCGCNGTACTTGGACACGAATCAACGGGNCAAGTNGTGGCGGTAGGAGAGTCAGTCACAGACCTAGCGACCGGNGACACGGTGATGGTCACCTGGGTGCCGAAGAANCAGGATCAGGCNCGGCGCCAGGGAGGCGCCACCGAACTGAAATTACCNGATGGAAGAACAGCGACCAGCATCAACGTCTTCACATGGGCAACACACACCATCGCAGACGAAATGTACGTCGTGAAAGTCCCAGATGACATCGATCGAGAGACAGACAGCATCATTGGATGNGCGGTTATCACAGGAGCCGGCGCGGTGCTCCACACGGCGGGAGTNAAACAAGGCGACAGTGTCGCCATAATCGGCGTCGGAGGAGTAGGCCTTTCAGCAGTTGCNGCTGCTGCNCACCTAGGCGCTAATCCTGTCATTGCTGTTGATCTAGACGACACCAAACTGGAATTTGCCAAACAATTCGGCGCGACACACGGAGTAAACGCAACCGANGGNGACGCCGTTAGTGCCATAAAGGAATTGACTCCCGTTGAAGGCCAGTTCGACATTTTGCGTCAACCGGTTGCCGGTGTTGACTACGCCTTCGACTGCATAGGACATGCTTCTACGATGAAGCAGATATCAGAAGTGGTTCGCAGCGGCGAATTCGGTCAATCGAAGGGCGGCACTGCGGTTCTGGTCGGGGTGCCTCAAACTCCCATCGAGCTGGACAGCCGACACATGTTCATCGGCGAACGCTCCTACATATGCAGCCTCGGCGGCTCTTGTGAACCCGGAGAAGACTTACCCCGGTTCATCGAATGGCACCGCGACGGAATTCTGGATCTCGATGCCCTCGTAACACAGCGTTATTCCATCGACGACATCGGGGTAGCCGTCGACGACCTTGAGAACGGCAGGGTCGCTGGACGATCCATCCTGGTGTTCGACTAAGCCATGGGACTCGACAGCGGGGGAGATGTGCCACGACTGGAAGTGTCTGGTCGACGGGCACGACTGGTGTTGCAGAGACCCGATAAAAGAAACAGGTTAGAACCAGTCGACCTCAAACAGATCATGCGGCATCTTGAGGAGATAGACGACGATCCCTCGATTCGGGTCGTCACCTTGGAAGCTGAAGGGCCGTCATGGTGTTCGGGGTATCACCTTGGAGCGTTGGCCGAAGGCGAACGACCGGAGTTCGGCTTCGGTGATGTTTGCGATGCCTTAACGGCTGTCAGCGTTCCAACCATCGCAGTTCTCGGTGGCAGTGTTTATGGCGGTGGAACGGATCTCGCGATGGCCTGTGACCTCCGAGTGGGAACTGCGGACATCGTCTTGAGAATGCCTGCAGCCCAGATAGGTCTCCAGTATTACGCCACCGGATTACAGAGGTTCGTTCAACGAATCGGAGCTGCCGCGACCAAACGCATTTTCCTGACTTCGGAAGTCATCAGCGCAGAAGAATTGCTCCGGGTCGGCTATCTAACCGAAGTCGTTGATGAGAGCCAACTTGATTCCCGAATTACCGAACTGTGTTCGGTCATTTCTGAGTTGTCCCCCAACGCTGTCAAATTAACGAAATTGGCCATAGACAACTTGTCTGGTGTTTCACCCGATTTAGAAGCTGCGCAAGACAACCACCTCGCGAGTCTGCGATCTGCAGACCATCGGGAAGCAATGCAGGCGATTAAAGAGCGACGAGCGCCTCGTTTTCTAAATGATTAATAGGCACGCAGTTATTGAATTCTGCTAGATACCTTGTGTGGCTGAAATACCTTCCGACGTCATAGATGTCAAAAGTGTTACCTCTTGGATTGGTCAAC
Source organism: Acidimicrobiaceae bacterium (assembly GCA_002708935.1). Lineage (GTDB taxonomy): Bacteria > Actinomycetota > Acidimicrobiia > Acidimicrobiales > Poriferisodalaceae > MedAcidi-G3. The sequence continues at coordinate 23,954 of PAPO01000018.1, forward strand.
ACGCGGATCTAGATGGACCGCTCAGCTACGAGCTAATAGCGGGCGGCAGGTCAAATATGACCTTTACGGTGAGCGATGATGGCAAACCGCGGTTTGTTTTGCGACGACCCCCGATGGGGCCACTGTTGCCGTCCGCTCATGACATGGTGCGTGAATATCGATTGATGGACGCGCTGCGCGACAGCGACGTCCCGGTGCCCGAAATGGTTGCTTTGTGTCAGGACGAAAACGTTAATGGGCGAGATTTCTACGTCATGGAGTTTGTCGACGGCATAGTTGTTCGAGACATTGAAATAGCAGCAACTATGGATATCACCGCCAGAGAGACAATGTCAGAATCGCTTATTCGGACTCTGGTCGCGCTGCACCGAGTCGACATTGATGATGTCGGCCTTGGTGATCTAGCAAAACGAAGTGGCTATATAGAACGTCAGGTGAAGCGGTGGACCGGTCAATGGGAAAGTTCCCGAACGCGTGAACTGCCGATAGTTGATGCTGTTGCATCGGCATTAGTTTCGCGAATGCCGGAACCCAGCCCCACAACGATCGCGCACGGTGACTATCGGCTCTCGAACTGCATGGTTGACCCTGATGGGCATGTCGTCGCGGTGCTGGATTGGGAGCTTTGTACTTTGGGCGAGCCTATGGCCGACCTAGGTGGCCTGCTCGGCTATTGGCATGACCCCCAAGCAATCGAGCCAACAGGAGATGCTGAGAGCACAGGGCTGCCTGGTTTCCTGAATCAGGATGAGCTGGCTTCGCTGTACGTGGCAGAAACGGGCTCCGACATAGAGTCGATTAGCTATTACAGAGCGTTTGCGCAGTGGCGTTTGGCATGCATCGCAGAAGGTGTCTATTCGCGATACCTCGGAGGCCAACAGGGCGAACAAGACGAAGAGATTGATTTGGAACAAATGCGCGACTCTGTCGAAGAACGCGCAGAGAGGGCAGCTCAACTACTTGGTATGAGCTGAAGCATCGAAAACTCCAAGGCAGCGAGTTCGTTATTTACGTTACTTCCCGTGGCGCAAAAGCTTGCCGCTGTGCGTCTCTGTTTGTTTGTCGTCTTCAATCGTGATTTGGCCATTGACCATTACGTTGCGATACCCCGAAGCTTTTTGGATTCGACGCCATTCTCCACCGGGCAGGTCATGCACAACTTCCATCGGAAGGACCTTAAGGTTCTCCGGGTCGTACACGACGACATCTGCTGGACAACCTGGTCGCAGTACTCCTCTGTCGTGAAAACCGGCGAGTTGCGCCGGAAGAGCTGACAAGCGTCGGTGTGCTTCTTCGTACGACACCCACTGGTTGTCTCTCACCTGCTCCGTCAGAGTTTCAGTTGGATAGCGACCAGCAGTGAGGAACTTGGTATGTGCTCCTCCATCAGACACCCCGAACAACATGTGGGGATAACTGACAATGTCCTGCAACAGTTCACTGTTGCCTTGCGGCGGCGCGACGAAAAACAATGTGTCGAGCCCGTCCTCAACCGCGATGTCAAGCATCACGTCAACCTCGTCCTTACCGCTTAATTCTGCAGCTTGGGATACCGACATCTCCCGGTACTTTTCAGTGCCATCAGACCGAGGAGAGAGAATCGTTACAGTCCCTATCGGGGCAGTAGCCGTAGAAGGAAGATTGTCCTTCAGTGCTTGACGACGAGAAGGATCGGAGAACTTAGCCAAACGTTCCTCTTTGCTTCCCATGCATGCTTCCATCCACGCCTCGGAATCGTCATAAAGGTTCCAATCTTCAAGAGTGAACGTAAATCCGGCGTCGCTTGTAACCCCTTGCCCGTAAACGGGAATGCCGCGTTCCCTGCATCGTTCAAGCCATTCAATTTGGCGTTTATGAACATGAGGCTTGTCTTCGAAAGCCTGAACAACGTTATGTAGTAGAGGTCTCCCGCTAATTGAAGCAATCTCTTCTAAATGCGCTAGATCATGTTTGATGTCGTCAGTCGTCAGAGTCATTTGCACGACACCCTGGTTCCGTTCCGCCAATACTTGCGCCAACACCCGTGCCGTTTCATCGTTCATCATGTCGGTAGGCATGGGAGTCCCATCCCAATCACGCTGCACGGCCGCCGGACCAGTCGGAGGAAGACGTTGCGCTGACCACCCGCAACCTCCTGCATCCATAGAGTCCCGCAACAAGTTGGCCAGCTTTTCGTGCTCGGCGTCGGTAGGCATTCGACCCGCTTTAGCGTCATCAACCCCCAAGACCTCAAGCAGCATCGGCCCGACCGGCACGTACGGCAAAATATTCATTGCCTTCGGTGTTCGGTCCAGACTGTCCAAATACTCTGGGAAGGTGACCCAGTCCCATGGCATCCCCTGAGCCATCGACTCGTAAGGGATTGCTTCCACTCGCACCATTGACTTCATTGCGTACTCGCGCATGTCGGGAGCGACAGGAGCGAATCCAAACCCACAGTTGCCGATGGCAACGGATGTGATCCCATGCCAGCCCGACAGCGTGCAATATGGATCCCAAAATACTTGAGCGTCATAATGCGTGTGAAGATCCACGAAGCCCGGCGCCACGTGCATGTCGGTGCCATCAATAACTTGTGCTGCCTCGCGATGGTTCACTCTGCCAATCTCGACAACCTGACCACCTGCAATTGCGAGGTCGCCCCGCACTCGCGGTGCACCGCTGCCATCGAAAATAAGGCCGTCCTTTACGACGATGTCAAAACTCATATGTGTCTCACCCTGCCTGATCTGATCTAAATACAGCGTAGATCCGACACCTGATGCCGTGTCGCCAAAAGTCTTTCTAGAAAGCGTCGCGTTCAATATCGAGGACGAAGCGACCCAATTGATGAGTTACACGGTCTTGATGCACGTTGATGTGCAGTGGCATGGCTCGGAAGTCACGGTACCTCCGCTCAAAGGCGCCGCCTTCGCGCAGCCCGTTACCACCCTGAGTTCGCTCCAACAACCGCATCGCTTCAGCTAGCTGTTCGACACTCATGGACACGATAGACATTTGACGCAGATAGTCAGCTTCGTCAGGAACGATGCCAGCTGCGATTCTCTGGTCTAATTCCAGGCACGCGCTTTCGACGGCTGCACGTGCTGAGGACAGAAGAGCGGCCGCCCGACCAATATTTACCTGAGCAGTGGCCTTCTCAACCATTTTCCCGCCCATGATGACTCGGCGTTCGCGAGTAGAGGACGCGATTTCTTGAAGGGAGCGGCGCACTATCCCATTCGCCATCCAACCGAGCCAAAGATCGGAAATGCCGACCCAGTCCTCTCTGTAGCGGTGATTGATTACGGGAACAGTTCGAAGCGACTCTGCTCGATTGGCGCCGTACCACTGAACACAACGGTCCAACGGAACGCGCACTTCGCTGTAGTGAAGATCGTCGGTAGCTGATGCTCGAAGACCTGACCCATCCCACGTGGGGTCAATTTTTAAACCTTCAACTGAGGTAGAAACAATCGAAAAACGGAGATCCATCGGTCGGAGCGGTTCTCCGTCTTCGCCAACGACAGCGAATACGACGCCGCAGTAATCTGCGTAGCGGCTGCCGGTGCCGAACGTTGCCTTGCCGTTAAGGACCGCCTCGTCGCCTTCTATGCGTCCGTGGACACCGCTACCTGCCCCGGCTGGGAAACTCATCCACTGACCGTTTTGGACTAACTCTTGAAGGAACGACTCATGTTCAGGACCCAAAGTCCCGACGAACAAATGAAACACTGCCAAGTGGTTCCATAGACACCATGCGGTGGAAGGGCAACGCGCGGCCACAGCTTCGAGCTCCCGGCCCATCGCAAGAATGGACGATTCGACACCACCCAGTTCCTTCGTCGCAGCCATTCGCATGACATCGCTGCCTCGCAAACTTTCGATCACGTTGCTGGCAACAGTCCGCGTGCTGTCAGCGTTGGCTGCCTGAGCTTCGAGGGCGTCCAACGTTGGTTGGACCAGCAACCGGGATTCGTCGTTGCCGAAGAAGTGTCCGACAGGATCTGTAGTCATTGATATCACCGTACTCAACAGGGTTATCGTTTGCTGATGACTAAAGATGATAGTTCCCCATCGGACCGGATCACCGTTCGACGAATGCCAGACAGAGCCTCCTACGATCCCGATACGGTTGCCTCAATCTTGGATGAAGGCCTGCTTGCCCACGTCGGACTGGTCGCCGCCGAAGGACCCGTCGTAATTCCAATGATCTATGGCCGCGACGACCAAACGCTTTACCTCCACGGTTCTCCTGCAAGTCGTCTGCTCCGCGAAGGTCGTGATACGCAACTATGTGTCACAGTCAGTATTCTCGACGGACTTGTCGTCGCTAGATCGTTGATGCACCACTCGATGAACTACCGTTCCGTCGTCCTCATGGGGCGAGCATCCCTTGTCGAAGACTTTGACGAGAAATCGCGAGCCCTCGATCTTATTAGCGACCACGTGATCCCCGGACGGGTTGCAGGCACCCGCCCTCACCTTGAAAAAGAAGTGAAAGGAACGTTGGTACTTTCGATGCCCCTGAATGAAGCGTCTTCGAAAGTTCGAACTGGTCAGCCGATCGACGATGATGAGGACTACTCGCTTGATACATGGGCCGGGGTATTGCCACTCGGTATCGCGGTGGGGGAACCCATTCCAGACCCGCTCCTCAAAGACGGAATTTCGACACCGGAACACATAACGCAGTGGTCTCGCTAATGGCTAATCGGGGAGGTGTGGAAGAACCTCTTCTCCAAAGCGGCGCACTGTTTCCTCCAACTCGCTGTTGGAAACTCCACCCAAATCGAACATAAACAACTGCCGATTGTGCCCCAGTAACTGGTGGAGTTCCCCCATGCGGTCAATGCACTCTTGAGAACTTCCTGCTACAGCCGGCCCGGCCAAGAAAGACTCAAGATCAAATGGCATTTGGACCTTCCCGCCTGTGTTGTCGCTGATTAGTTGGTCGACGAAGTTCCAATAATGACCGTAACGAGGAACAAACCTCTCTCTCATGTCTGCCTGGTCCAACCCGACAAAAGCGTGGCAACACGACCCAATGACGATTTCATCAGCGTTGCGTCCCGCTTCTACCCAGGCCTCCTTGTATTTCTCAACGATTGGCACAAACATCTTTGGGTGACCAAAAACAGATGGAAGCATCAGGTGGCACCCCAACCTTGCGGCAAGTAATGCCGAAGCTGTTGACCCGGCGCCTATCCAGATAGGCAGATCTCTCGTGGGTCTGGGGCGAACAGTAATGTTTTCGAGCGGACCTCGAAACTTCCCGGACCACGTCACATTCTCTTCTCGGAGAAGTATTTGGAACAATTCGAGTTTCTCTTCAAATATGTTCCGAGCATCACCCACATCCAGTCCGAACGCGGGGTAGCTCCGACTAAAAAAATTTCCCCGGCCTGCGACTATCTCAACCCGACCGGGGAAAAGATTGTCAAGCGTGGAGTAGTCCTCGCTAGCCCGCACTGGATCCAGCGTAGGTACCAGGGTGACAGCCGTTGACAAGATGAGGTCTGGAACGCGCTCGCCGATCGCGGACAAGACAACTGGCGGAGAACTCAACATGTAGTCGTTGAAGTGATGTTCGCCTATATGGACGGCGTCAAAGCCAGATTCGGCAGCCCAAACCGAGTACTGGACTAGCTGCCGGTGTCGTTCTGCTTCCGACATCAACTCCCCAGTCACAGGATGAGCGAGGTTGTCTCCCAAGCTAAATGCAGCAGATTCCACGATCTCTTCCTACTGTCGATCAGTTGTTCCAGCCAAGTCGGCCATCAGTCGAATTGCCTCTTCTTGACTAGCGTTGATGTTCAAGCCAGTGAGTCCGCTATCTGACCACTGGAGGAATCTCTGTTTTATGCGATCAGGAGACCCGTACAACCCGGCCTCGTCAACGTATTCATCTGGGATCGACTCGGCAGCTTCTTCTTTGTGGCCCGCCAAATAAAGTTCCTGAACGCGTTCCGCGACATCTGGATATCCCCGCTGCACCATGTGCTGGTTATGGAAATTAATGTCTTTGTGGCCCATCCCTCCCGTGTACAAAGCGATGTTGTCTTTGGCTTTGCGGAACACAGCAGTCACATCATCTGTGATTTGAACGGGGCACTGGCCGATGATTTCGAAATTTCGCCAGCCCTTATCAACACCTTGACGTTTAGCTCTTTCAAAACCTTCCTCAATCCAGGGACGGAAATGATTCATACGCCCAGGAACAAAGTGCATGGGCAACCACCCATCGCACAACTCAGCAGTCAATTTCACAGTTGCTTCCGAGCCGCTCCCGAGCCAAATCGGAAGATCGGTGTTGGTATGCAAAATGGAGGTCAGAGGCTTACCGAGACCGGTGGTGCCTTCACCGACGAAAGGCAGCTGATACTCGCGTCCGTCGTGGACGACGGGTGCCTCGCGAGCGAAAATCTTCTTCATGATTTGGATGTAGTCACGTAATCGCCAGTAAGGCTTCCCCCATGGTTGCCCGTACCATCCTTCGACGATCTGAGGACCAGATACACCGAGCCCGACAATCATGCGGTTTCCCCCGGCTAATGCGTCGATAGTTTGCGCTTGCATCGCGGCCATAGCGGGCGCGCGACCGGCGAGTTGGATGATTCCGGTGCCCAGCTTTATGCGATCAGTGTGTGCGGCGATATAAGCGAGCGGCGTCATAGCATCGGACCCGTAGGCCTCGGCAGTCCACACTGAGTGATACCCCAGCTCTTCGGCCAGCTTGATCTGGTCCATTGGCAGCCTCAGTTTGCCGCCAGAGTAGCCAAGCATTAATGCGAGTTTCATGGTTCCTTTCGTGCCGGCATTATTCACAGCACTGACTGTCTGGCAAAGACACTATGGCGACAGACAACGATGCTGCTTTCTACTGACTTTATTATCCGTTGAGTTGATTTGGATCTATGAAAATAGAATCAGTTGATTGACCGATCCTTGCCTTCCCAATACGGGGCGCGCAACTCGCGTTTTAAGACCTTGCCGGGTCCCGATTTCGGAAGTTCTTCTGAGCGGAACTCTACGGAACGAGGAAGTTTGTATCCCCCCAAAGAATCTCTACAAAACTCGATGAGTTCTTCTGATGTCAGACTCTCGTCTCGAGGCACGACCACCGCGTGGACCTGCTCACCCCATTGTTCATTGGGAACTCCGAAGACAGTCGCCTCGAGAACTTTCGGATTTTGGTAGATCACCTCCTCCACTTCGGAACAGTAGACATTTTCTCCGCCTGAAATAATCATGTCCTTTGCCCGATCAACGAGGTACAAGTACCCCTCATCGTCTAGATAGCCGATATCTCCTGTTCGGTACCAGCCATCTTCTAGAGCAGCGGCCGTTTGCTCCGGTTTGTTCCAATAGCCCTGCATGACGTTGGGGCCTTGCACCAAGACCTCTCCCGCTTCGCCGGGCGCCGCATCTATTCGCAAAGACACCCCAAGTGAAGGGTGACCGACCGATTTGCCGCGGTTTGTTCCAATAAGTTCCTCCTCATGTCGTAACCCTGTTACGAGAGGAGCTGTCTCCGTCGCGCCGTACAGATGAAGGAGCTCAGCTTGAGGAAACTCTTCGTGAGCGCGTTTCAATACCTGAGTGGCTATCGGTGACGCCCCGTGACAAATCAGGGTGACACTTGATGTGTCCCGAGGATTTGCCGCCTGTGATTCGACAAGTGCAGCCACCATCGTGGGGACAGCCAAAGTTGCCGAACAGCGGTATTTCTCAATTAGGTCGAGACATAAGTTCGGTTCGAACGCGGGCACGACTACCTGACAGACCCCTAGAGCTAGGCACTGAAGCACCGAGTTAGACCCCGCGGCGTGGAACATTGGCGCGACGACTAAATACGTGTCATCTCCACCTAAGGGCATAGTGATTTGACTGTGCAAAGTGTTCGCTATGAGGTTCCGATGGCTGAGCATGACACCCTTGCTTTTGCCAGTCGTGCCACCGGTATAGAAGAGTCCAGCAAGATGGTCTTCGCTAGCCTCGGCAAACTCTGTTGGTGAGCTGTTTGAAAGAAGCTGCTCGTACTCGTCAAGAGTAATGACTTGATTGACAGACTGACCTAGACCACCGGTCTCTTGATCCGTGATCAATAGCTTGGCGCCGGCGTCCTCCAGGGCGTACGCCAACTCAGGTTCTGCCCATCGGCTGTTTAGGGGAACGATTGCTCGTCCGGCAGCGGGTATACCGCAGTACAACTCGGCATAGATGTCGGAGTTCGCGGCTAGCAGGCCGACGCGATCGCCGGAATCAACGCCAAGCTGGTCAAGAACTGATCCGACTCTTCGACATCGATCCACAAACTCTTTGAAGGTCCTCGTACGATCACCGCAGACGAACGCTAATTTTTCTGCGTGCATTGATTCTGCGCGTATTAGGGGGTCAGAAATAATTCGCATAACAGCCCTCCAAAGTTGTTTCTACTGGCCCTATGTTCGCCGCTTTGGCTCCCGAGAACAATTCGAAACTAGTGACAATGGCCCGACTCGGATGGAGCGACGTCAATGGCGGGGTTCCTATCGAAAAAGCCGTCAGGCACGAGCATAAATCCGGCGTATTCGGTGGGCATAACCGGATAATCCTCGACGCGGACGTCGTGGGTCAGTCCGAAGCTATGCCATAGGGTCACATCGGTATCAGCAATCGAGCGATCATTAGAGGTGAATTTCGGGAGCCCTTCTCCGGCATTTCGCTGGGTTGGGTAATCGCCTGCCGCGTAGCGCTCAGATTGCACTGTCGGTGTAACCCACAAGTTGTGCTTGGCAAACATTGCTCGCTGTGCATGAGGCGAATCCTCCGAAGCGAACATCGTCGCTGTTGATGAGGGCAATAGTCGGTAAGCGGTGGGGCGTCCGAGCCGGTTCGTTTTCTCTGAGCTCTCGATCCTCCAGTAACGACTGCTTGCCGAGTTCGTCTCTCGCATGGCGGAGTGTTCACTTGAAAGAAGAGCTTCGCGGGCAGCGAAGGCGGTGTTGTGAGGATTTTCGGGGCCGGGAGGTAGCGGCTCTGTGTTTACCTCAACAACGTTGTTGCTGTTTCCATCAACTGCCATATCGAGACGTACGCAGAAAATGTGTTGATGGATTGGCCCTGCGACGTTAGGAGCCACCTGCCGAGCGAAGGTGAGATCATCACCCTCGGCATGGGCACGGGTCGTCAGTATGCCGGTCAACTTAATTTCGAGTTTTATGGAGCCGTCCAGATGGAAATACCAGAAAAACCCGTATTCGTAGTTCCCGACAGTGGAAATGGTGCTTACGACCAACCGTCGTGATCTCCGCACCTCAACTTCACCCGTCAACATGTCTGTATGTTTCCAGCCGATACCGAAGTCCTCTTCGTGGACACAGATAGCGTTGCCTGTAGTGACGACGGTCCCATCGTCGAGCATCTGGAATGCGTCGAGGTAGAAGATTTCACCTACGCAATCGCAGCCAAGAGTTAAGGAGTTCGCGGTCATTCCCAAGCCGTACTCACCCGAGTCGAGGGCATGCTTGAAGCTTTGACTGGGTCGAGTGTCGCCGTACGGAACCACCATTTCGGCCAACGAAGCTCGATCAATAATGGGACGCTCAACTCCGTCTTGGGTGTAGGTCACCCGATGGAGAACTAGGCCTTCGGTGTCGTCGACAACCATCCGAAATCGCCACTTCTGCCAAGTGATCTCGTTGTCTTCGACGGAGAAACTTGTGCCTTCGGGTTGAGTTATCTCTACTGGCTTCAAGTCCTGCCTGATGGGTCCATAGTCGTTTACCACCGACTCCACGTCATAGTTGCCGCGTTCTGTCGGCAGTGGCCATTGTCCGAAATCTTCTACATGCAAGACCTCCAGGCTGTCGACATCAACGTGCACCATTAAGCCATCAATAGGGAATGCGTATCCGTTGTCGTTGGGTTTTGGTCGATGAAAGGCTATGCATCGCTGAACTCTGCGACCATCCTCGAACTTGAATCCGTAGTCTCCGGTTGGCCACGGATCTATTTGCACTGTCGTTGGGTCAGCTATGCCTCGTTGTTCCAAAGCCTCTTGAAAAGTTGGATCGGTTCTACAAGCCTCCATCACTTTGAACAACTCTACGAATCCGACTCGAGGTACAACATCAGGGACTGCTTCCCAACGATCTATCTCCCCGCGAGTTACCGATACCCGAGCTTCATAGACCTCGCCAGAATGGCGAACCACTAATTCGAGTCGTCTGTCCGCACTATCCCCGAGCTGCCAAGCAGCAACTTCGTCCTTCGGCGGCTCGTAAATGCAACAGCCATGAAACGTAGATGTGCCATCGATTCGGCCGGCATCACGCAATACGTCGACACAGGTTTCAATTTCCTCAGCGGTCATCATTGAAAGTGGATGCATGCATCAACACTAGATCCGAATTATTACAACCGGAAATAGCGTGACCTTTGACCGGAAGTTCCCTAGTCTTCGAGAGCAGACTTTGGAGGACTCAGATGCTTGAGGCTGGAATTTCAGCGCCGCCATTTACCTTGGCGGATCAGGACGCAAATGAAGTGTCACTTGGAGATTACGGCGGACAATGGATCTTGCTCTGGTGGTACCCAAAAGCAGCGACACCGGGTTGAACGATTGAAGGACAGGGGCTCCGTGATCGAGCCTCAGACTTTGAGGCGGCCAATGTCGCTATTTTGGGTGCTTCTTTCGACACCGTTGAAGAACAGAAAGCGTTCGCCGAAAAAGAGAGCTTTTCTTTCCCGTTACTTTCGGATCCCGATCGTGCTGTAGGAGAGTTATACGGAGTTGCGCGTCGACCTGACCACGACTTCGCCGGATGGCCCCGAAGGGCGAGCTTTCTGATCGACCCCAACGGTGTTGTGGCGAAGGTCTACGATTTCGCTGACAAGCCGGATCTGGCTGAGCATGCCGCGACTGTTCTGAACGACCTCCAGGAATTGAGATAGTTGGCGGCAGCACGCCGTTATGTCCATAGAAAGCCGCATCTGTGATCGATTAGGGACCCTGTACCCCAACCACGACGGAAGTCGCCTATTCGAGCGGTGCAAAACTGCTTTGGGTGAGCCGGAAGTCCTCACCGACTCAAGTAAGTGGTCCGAACAAGACGCCGTATTGATCTGCTACCCAGACCAAGTGGTTGACGATAAGCGAACGTCGCTTAGGTGTCTTGAAACCATCTTGCAAGAGATGGGAGAGGCCTTCTCAACAGTCCACATACTTCCCTTCTTTCCTTCCACCTCGGACGGGGGGTTCGCCGTTGTCGACCACCACGCGGTGGACGAAAAGTTGGGAAGTTGGGATGACATCAGCTCCATCGCTTCAAATCATCAAGTCATGGCAGACCTGGTGCTCAATCACGTCAGTTCTTCACATCGCTGGGTGAAAGAATTCCGAGCTGATGTAGAACCCGGACGCAGCTGCTTAAAGACCGCATCGAAACTCGACGATTTGTCAGCGGTTGTGCGGCCTCGGGCCTCAGATCTGCTGATTCCGTGCGAAACCACAGCTGGCACAAGATATTTGTGGTGCACCTTTGGCCCCGATCAAATTGATTTGGACTGGTCTGAGTTCGAAGTTCTAATAGAGACCCTCNGNGTCATAAACGTCCNACTTGNAGCGGGNATTCGATGGTTTCGTCTTGACGCGGTCGCTTACGNTCAAAAGCGNGCGGGTAGTGACTGCATCCACCTNGAAGNAACNCACGAGNTNGTTCGGCTACTCAGAGATCTCTTGGCCTGGCGCAGTCCGANCGCNTGNCTANTAACGGAAACNAATGTTCCACATTACGAAAATCTCTCATACCTTCGTGACGGCGAACAGGCTCATNTNGCCTACAACTTCACNCTTGCACCGCTCCTTGCATACTCAATGACCTTTGGAACCAGNNCTGAGATCGCNAAATGGCTGCGCGAANCAGAACAACCACCCGAATCCACCACCTTGCTTAATTTCTTGGCCAGTCANGACGGCATTGGCATACGACCANCTGAAGGCATCTTGAATGACGAAGAANTCCAAGCCCTGATTGACGCATCCACCCGAGCGAACGGAACCTGGTCTGGTAGAAGCGACGGAGAACAGATCNTTCCCTATGAATTAAATATCGCAGCGNCGTCGCTNTTGGGAATNGATCGCTTGTTAACCGCCCACACCGTGTTAGCGAGTTTGCGNGGAATACCGACCTACTACCTGTCNGCAATTGAAGGTGANCCCAACGACATAGAGGCTGCTGANAGAGAACGCGATAACCGAGCNCTGAACAGACCAAAACANACCGTCGCNACCCGTCGNGCAAAATTNATTGGCGACCGAAAGGCNAGTCGAGATGAGCTNCTCAGAAGATTGAATCTGCGTCGAAAGATTCCAGCGTTTCACCCCGAAGCGAGACAACNAATATTGGAACTGGAAAGTCCTCTCCTGGGGATTATCCGNGGGGAAGGAGCNTCCTCAGTAGAGNTCATCGCCAATTTGGGTTTCACCGAGGNNCNGTGCAATATTCCNGAACCGAGATTCGANCTNTTAACAANCCAAGAGATTCACGGGGAACTTCTANTGGCNCCAGGCGANGTGCTGTGGCTTTCNACGANCGACGCTAAATCNTGAACGCANTCGGGAAATTCGAGACGCAGTTGATCCCATGAGGGNAGTTCGGGAGGCAAAGCAGANTGAGTTTCGCGGACGAGTTTTGAAAATAAGGCNACTGCAGCGNTCTCTTCNNGTTCATTTATCGGAATNCCGTTACTGATTGAATTTGCNTGGTGAGCNGACACTGCGTGNTGGAGACTCTCATCGAAAACGTCTGCGTCTACCTCGTNTAGNCCNGCAACTGANAGGAGNGTGCTAATNACATCNCGAGCCATNTGATGCAGACCCAAGTCNGCGTCGTCCGCTGAGAGCAATTGATGTTTGTGGTCATATCGGTCCGTCAGGTCTGTNTGAGCGACAGNAACGCCCAAAGATTGCGCGGCGATCAGCAAAGCGATGTCAACACCCCAATGCTCAGGCATAGCAATCGAATTTGCTACCGATATCCGTGAAGCGAATTCACCCGCCAATGGATAACGGAAGGACNCCAGATACCTGAGACGGGGATTTTCTGGTGCCAAGGAAATTAGGGACTCCAGCAAGGGCCACACCAACAGNCGAGTAACACGACCATTCAGCCCNGCCTCATCGAAACGCGGATAAAAACCCTTCACAAAATCGAANCCAAGTCGCNCATCGACTATTGGATAGGCAAGCCTTGCTACAAACGAAGCNTCATAGGTTGAAATNTCAGCATCGTGAACCACGATGGTGTCGATCTCNGTGAAACCGTTGGCTACTCCGACACATCGCCACAGGTTTCGACCTTTACCGGTTCCAGGGCTAATGCCGATCTTCCGATCGAATTCCTTCATGCCGCTGCTGTCGTTCCAGANAACCGTGGTCGGTTGCGGTAGTNGAGAAAATAGTGTTTGCGCAGTNTCAAACGAATTGCTGTCGGCGCCGTCAATACCGACAATCACCCTGCCCAACCAATCAAGCTCCGATANTTGTTGNACTATCTCCGGTAATGCNGGGCCATCAAACTCACTAATTANGCACGGCAAAATCAAAGCAACCCCGTTGCCGACATTGGGCTGAGCGAAATACGTCAGGGCCNCCTNNCTCCGATCAGGATTCAACCGGTGCAGGGTGGTAATAGGACCTTGTTGTTGAAAGTCAGCCATGCCGTTCCTGTCGTCGCGCCTACGGTAGACGACCGGTGCACCCCTTANNAAGGCACCCGAGGTATCGTTCCCCATGGCCTCCTCACCTTTTTCTTTCCCNACAGAGGACGAGAAATTTGCGATAGAGGGTCTTACCTACGACGACGTNCTTCTCGTTCCCGCNGCNTCCGAGGTNCTCCCAGACGCAGTNGACACGACCTGTCGCTTCACTAAGAGCATCAATTTGCACATTCCGCTGGTGAGCGCGGCGATGGATACAGTTACCGAGGCGCGCTTAGCAATAGCAATGGCGCGTCATGGTGGGATCGGCGTAGTGCACCGCAACCTCGACATCGATGACCAAGCGAANGAAGTTGACAAGGTAAAACGATCCGAATCCGGAATGATTGTCGAGCCGATCACNNTGCCCCCACACGCGACNCTGGCTCAAGCCGAAGAATTAATGGGNCGATTCAAGATAAGTGGTGTGCCGATTACCGATGAAGANCATCGNCTNGTTGGCATCCTGACGAACCGAGATTTNCGGTTTGAGACTGATTACAGCCAGATCATTTCGGANGTTATGACAGCGGACGGCCTCGTGACGGCGAAGGCGGGCACGACGCTAGAANAAGCGCAGGTGGTTTTGGGGAAACACCGGATTGAAAAANTGCCNATAGTNGACGACGACTTTCATCTCATTGGNNTGATCACCGTTAAAGACATAGAAAAAAAGATTCAGTACCCAAACGCGGCGAAAGACGAACGCGGACGACTTCTAGTCGCTGCGGCGGTCGGAGTTGGCCCAGGTGTCGACGACCGAGTTGCTGCACTAGTTGAACGCGATGTCGATGTGTTGGTGGTAGATACAGCGCACGGACACAGTCGAGATGTCATCGAAATGGTCGCGAAGACCAAAGCCAACTATTCAGTAGAGGTCGTGGCAGGCAATGTTGCGACAGCGGAAGCCACACGAGCCTTGATCGATGCCGGGGCCGACGGAATTAAAGTGGGCATAGGACCCGGTTCGATATGCACAACTCGAGTCGTGGCTGGGGTCGGGGTACCACAAATCACAGCGGTATTCGATTGCGCTTCGGCCGCAGCTGACTCTGANATTCCAATCATTGCTGANGGGGGCATGCAATTTTCAGGAGACCTTGCTAAGGCAATTGCAGCTGGTGCTGATTGCGCGATGATCGGNGGCCTCTTGGCAGGTGTTGATGAGAGCCCNGGAGAAGTAGTGCTGTACCAAGGGGAGAGGTTCAAGGAGTACAGGGGCATGGGTTCTATTGGAGCAATGAAAGGTCGAAGCTTCTCCAAAGATCGGTACTTCCAAGATCAACGAGATGAGGACCTACTCGTACCTGAAGGCATAGAGGGTCGAGTCGCCTACAAAGGCCCTATAGCCAATGTGCTTCACCAATTAATCGGCGGTCTCAGGCAAGCGATGGGGTATTGCGGCACTACGACGATTGGCGAGATGCGCGCGAAAACCCAATTTGTCAAGATCACAGCATCGGCTTTACGTGAGAGNCATCCGCACGATGTCATGATTACGAAAGAGGCCCCCAACTATCAACTTCCGTCATGANTGATGACGANTGGCCGGGGCCGGCAAAGTACAGAATTTTNGGCTGGGCGGTGGGGTTCACCATCATTGCGCTCTGCGTCTACTTGGTAGTGCTCTAAATCAATTTCGAACGTCTACAGGGCCGTAATANTCGTCAACTTCGTGATGGCTTCCCCAACTTCTCGTGATTGCTGAAGATCNACGACTCCTGTAAGCCGCCACTCGTTGAAACCTTTCGGGTCACAGATGATCTGCTCCACGGTGAACGTTTTGTCATCCCCATCGTCAANCGTGAACCACTNATCGGATCGTGCATCGGGACCGGTTNATACTTCAGCAAAATCATTCCAGTAAGGACTGGCAAGGTCTCTAACCCGGTCCGGATCACACAGTTCCCCNAATGCTTCCTCAGCCAAGCCGTTGTAGTCAGCTCGAGCAAAAAGTTGGACCCACCGGAAGGCAGCATTNCTAANCATGACGTGGAAGGCACGNGTNTGNCTAGTTATGTCAACTACCTGAGGACGAACTTCNTCTGTCAGCGTCTGAGGGTTCTGGAGCCGTTCCCATTCGTCCAGCAGGCTGCTGTCAACCTGGCGTATTAANGCNCCAAGCCACTCAGTAAGGTCGGACAAATCATCATTCCAAGAACTATCGGGGATGGTTTTCTGNAGCCCCTTGTAGGCATCGGTGAGGTANCGAAGAAAAACTCCCTCTGANCCTTTGATNCCGTANTGGTTCACGTACTCACGAAATGTCATAGCCCGTTCGTACAGATCCCGAACAATCGATTTTGGCCGGAGATTTTCTTGGCCGACCCAAGGGTGATGGAGAGCCCACGCGTCAAAGGTCGTGTACAAAAACTCTCGGAGNGGCTTCGGCCATTCGACCTCATCAAGTCGTGCCATACGTTCTTCGTATTCGACACCGTCGNGTTTTAACTCGGCAAACAACTCATCACGTGCCTTGTCAGCTTGTCGGGCCAATATCACGCCGGGATTNTCCAGCACGGACTCAACCANAGTGAGTACATCTAGCGAATAGCTCGGGATGTCTTGGTCCAAGAGTTCGACTGCATCAAGAACAAAAAGAGAAAGTGTNGCCGTTAAATCAAACTCNGCCTGAAGATCCAAATTGACTCGAACGAGACGCCCTTCAGAGTCAGGGCTGTCGAGAGTCTCAATAACTCCCGCCGCAACAAGGGATCGGTACATTGCCAGAGCTTGTCGGATCTGCTGGCGCTGTNTCGGCCGNGGTANNTGATTCTGGGTGAGTAATTCCTTCAAGCCGCGACACCCATCGCCTGGTCTATCCAATACNTTCAGGAGCATCGAGTGGGAGACATCAAAACTCGAAATCAGAACCTCGGGGCGGCTACTCAGCAATCGCTCAAAAGTTTTTTCATCCCAGTGTGCNTANCCCCTCTCGGGAGGTCTTTTACGTTGAACCTTTTTACGTTTCTTGGGATCCTCAGCCGCCTTCTTCGCAGCCTTTAAGTTTTCAACATGGTGTTCAGGTGCTTGACACCACACGAACCCATGGTCGTCGAAACCTTTGCGCCCGGCTCTACCGGCTATTTGGTGGAAATCTCGAANGCTNAGGACTTTGGTTTCATGGCCATCGAATTTGCATAACTGAGTGAAGAGAACTGTTCGAATAGGCACGTTGACACCCACCCCAAGAGTGTCCGTACCACATATGAGCTTTAGGAGTCCTTCTTGGGCTAAGCGCTCAACCAAGAGGCGGTACTTCGGCAACAGACCAGCATGGTGAATTCCGATCCCCGCTTTAATAAACCTNGCCACGTCCTTACCGAAGGGAGAATCAAAACGAAATTCAGCGATCTCATCCTTTATTTGTTGCTTTTCATCACGTGACAGGACGTCCAAACTCGTCAACGCCTGTGCTCTTTCTGAAGCNGCTCTTTGAGTGAAATGAACTATGTAGATCGGAGCCCTATCTAGTTCGACTAGATCATGAATCGATTCCAACAACGTTGACTCTCGATATTCCCAATCCAAAGGAACGGGCCGTTCGGTGGCTGTCACTTCAACAGCAGCACGGCTNCTTCGACGTTCAAGGTCNTCCAAAAAGAATTCAACAGGGCCGAGAGTCGCGCTCATTAGGACAAATTGTGTTCCTGTCAACTCAAGAAGAGGCACTTGCCATGCCCATCCCCGATCTCGATCGGAGTAAAAGTGAAATTCGTCGATNACGGCCGTATCTACTGGTGCCGATGAACCATGCCTCAATGCAAGATTTGCAAGAACTTCTTGAGTACAACAAACAATCGGAGCGTCCGGATTCACCGAAGCGTCGCCAGTGATCATTCCGACGTTGCNGGCNCCAAATTCGTTACAGAGAGAAAAAAACTTTTCTGACACCAGTGCTTTGATCGGAGCCGTGTACCAACAGCGCTTTGAATTAGCGACNGCATCAAAGTGGGCCGCGGTGGCAACTAACGATTTTCCGGAACCGGTTGGGGTTGTAAGCACNACGTGTTGACCCGAAAAAATCTCTAGAACTGCTTCCTCTTGAGCTTCATATAGATCAATTTCTGCCGCAGCTGCCCAGCTCAAAAACCCATCAAGCAAATTCTCGGAACTCGCATCAGAGGGAAGAAATTCCAATAAGCGAGGNTTGTTCACAACGGACGTAACTGGCTGAGGCGGTCGTTGAGTAGAACCCCCGTTGGATCGACGTCCTCTCGAACACGCCACCATTGAGTCCATCGATCATAATCTGCTTCTAATTGGTCACCAGTCAAGTAATGGACCTTTCCCCAATGTGGACGCCCCCCATATGACCTGAAGATCTTTTCAGCGTCCTGGTANTAGGAGGTTTCATCATTTTCAACAGCTTCATGAATAGAAATTGTGACTGTCGAGCGCTCTCTTGCTGGGGAGAGCCAAACGTCGTCAGCTGCCACGGTTCGATATTCGATCGGCCATTCCACGTCTGGATAGTGACCACTTAACAAATCCTTAATTTCCTCGACACAAGAAGGACCATTNTCTGATGGCACTGAGTACTCCATCTCTGTGTGGGGGTTTAANCGTTGGTTCGGTAGAACCTCAAAACTCCACCCCAGTCGCTGACCTTCTTNACCTAAGGGATACCTAGGAGGTTCTTCGGTTATATCGATCGATTTGCAAACGGCTCGGTCCTGTCCAGGCCACCAAAAGTATTCGAAATGTCGGGTCGCTCGTGTCAGCTCGTCAACTCTTTCCATGACGCTGTCGAGCGGTTCAAGCCACTGATGTTCCTCGAGCCGGTATGCCTCTCGGACCTGAATCGTTGCCTCTACAACAACTCCGATGGCTCCTAGTGACAGTCGAGCAGCTTCGAATAGATCGGGCTCTGACTCGTTGCTACAAGTAACCACCGAACCGTCAACTAGTACGAGCGATAGTTGAGTTACTGCACTCGAAAAACTTCCGAGGTTGATTCCGGTGCCGTGAGTGCCGGTGGCTATGGCCCCCCCGATTGATTGTTGATCAATATCGCCTTGGTTCANTAGTCCCATTCCGTGGTCAAGTAGTGGCCGGCCACAGGCATGAATTTTGGTGCCTGCACGGAACGTGGCGGTCATCGCCTCCTCGTCAACGGAGACGAGTCCGGCCAGAGGACGGGTATCAAGAAGTACCCCATCGGTGGGAAGTAGTGGGTAGTGAGAATGTGCAGTACCTGCAGTTCGAACAGTCCACCCGCCTTCGCGTGCTGCCAAGAGTTCGCTTCTGATCGCATCAACGGTGCCAACTTGAACAATGCTTTTAGGCTCAGCTGAAAGTTTCCCGGACCAGTTCGTCCAAGTTGCCTTGTTGCCATGCTCTGTCATGCATAGGAGCTTAGGACCGAAAATCCGACGTCAAGATGTGTTAGGCGTCCTCGTTGTTGGAGTTTCTGCCTGGCCAAACCTCGGGATTGAGGATATGCGAGGGCTTGATGCCGGCGAGGGCGGCTGCAACCTGGTCTAGGGCCATGGTGAAAATCCGGTGTCTTCCTTCAGCCGTAGCGGACGCGACATGAGGNGTTACGAGAACGCCTTCGTGCTGCAACAGAGGGTGTCCCGCGGGGAGTGGTTCTGGTTCAGTCACATCAAGGCCCGCGCCACCAACCTTCCCACTGTCTAAAGCATCAAGAAGAGCGTTGTCGTCTATNAGGCCCCCTCGAGCGGTGTTTACGATGAAAACTCCGTCACGCATGCGACCAATCAAGTTGCTATCTACCAAGTGGCGGGTCTTTGAGCTAAGTGGGGCATGGATGGAAACGATTTGAGCTTCGGAGACCGCTTCTCCAAGATCGGTCGAACGTGTGACCCCGAGCGCTTCAAATCTTTCATCGGACTCAAACGGGTCATATGCAGTGACCTGAATCCCAGCGGCTGCAGCAACCTTTGCTACCCGTGAACCAATTCGGCCTAGACCAATGAGAGTGAGGCGTGCTCCGTCAAGCTCNAGCGCGTTGTGGCTAGCCCCGTAGTTGCCTTCTTGCCGTTGGAGGCGATTTGCGCTTTGTTGTAATCCCTTGGTTACCGAAAAGATCAAGGCTAGAGCATGCTCTGCGGTCGAAATTGTTGGTCCGTCGGGNGTATTGCAAGCGGCTACTCCAGCATCGGTTGCATCATCTAAGACGATGTTGTCAAATCCGATCCCTGCGCGAACTAGGACCCGTAGCTTTGAAGCCAGAGCGAANACAGTCTGGTCGTAAATAATTGAGGCACCAGCTATNACNCCGTCTGCNCGATCGATGCCATCNAGGGGGTCATCNGATTGAGGCCATTCGATATTTGNTTCTGCGGGAGCAAGTTCAGCTAACTCTGGGGCGGGACGGCGGTCGAACCAAATAGTNGGTGAATCAGACATCTNGAGATTTTAATTCTGTTCACGATGTTCCACCCGACTTGGCGTCTGCTTTCTCATTACATTGGAACTGCTGGGGAGAAGTCATGCACGTTGATGAAGCCGTTATCCATGATTTAGANAGGTATCGAAGTGAAGGATATCCGTGGGATGAATGGGATTTATTTCGAAACGAAGCTCCTGTTTATTGGTATGAACGGGACGGGATCACGCCGTTTTGGTCGATTACTCGATACGCGGACGTGAAACAGGTCTCGGGAGACAACGAGACCTTCGCCAACGGTGAAGGCAGACTTCGCCTGGATTTAGCTGAGCGTGATACGCGTTTCTGGGACGGCTATCGNGAACGAATGAACGAACGGGGCTGGGATCCTGACGAACCCCCTGACTTCATTTACACCGACCGCCCGGTTCATTGGGATATGCGGCGTTTAGTTTCCCCCGAGTTCACTCCGAAGGCAATGCGGTCGCGCGAAGAATCTCTCACCATCCATGCACAGATGTATGCCGACCAATTCGCGGCAACTCTCNACGCGAANGGAACAGCGGATTTNGTTGAAGATTTNGCNGTNAANCTNCCNNTNGCANCNATNTGCGANATGATGGGNGCNNCNCCNNANGACTGGGANCAGGTCCATGCTTGGACAGCAGTTCTTTTCGACGACCCAGCACTCATGCGATTCGCCAAAAACGGTGAATCTAAGAAAGAGATGCGGCGGCGGATGTTCGTCGAATTCGAAGATTGGATCTTTCAGCAAATCGCCGACCGACGGTCCACTGGTTGTACAGGACCGGACCTCATATCCATTTTGTTGCGCTCAGAAGTAGCGAACGAGCCGCTGACACCGCAGCAACTACTGGGATACATCCGCGTGCTAATTCTTGCTGGCAATGAGACAACTCGAAATGCTGCAACTGGTGGAATGATCGCTCTGCTTGAACACCCGGAGGAACTTGACTTTCTCGTCGAGCACCTAGATGAGGCCGATGTTCTTGACGTCGGCGTCGAAGAAATCCTTAGGTGGACCTCACCCGTGATCCAGTTTGCTCGTGTGTGCACGCGAGACACTGAAATCAGCGGCCAAGCGATCAAGGCCGGCGACCATGTTGGCATATGGCACGCTTCCGCCAACAGAGACGAACGACAATTTGAGGAGCCATACCGGTTTGATGTTCAGAGGACCCCAAACGACCATCTCGCATTCGGCCATGGAGCACATTTTTGTCTGGGTACCCATTTGGCCCGTTGGGAGTTGCGTTCATTCTTCCGGGCTGTCATCTCGCTGTTGCCAGAACTAACACTTGAGGGAGACATGGAACGAGTCGGTCACCTCCACGTCGGACCGATCCAACGGCAACTGGTGGTCAAACGGTAAGAGGCTTAACCCAAAGTTAGGCAGACCCAGGGACCCTCCTCGGCATCAGCACTCCTGGAGGTGAGCATGGTTAATGGCTGGAGAGCATTGGCTACGGAGTCAATCTGAGATTCCAAAATGCCTGAGATTATGAGCCTGCCCCCTGGCCGAAGTTTCTGGACAAACTGCGTCGCCGATTCGATGAGAGCCGAGGCCAGCATGTTTGCAACTATCACGCTGTATCTATCCGTGAGATCGGGTAATGAAGTTGTCGACGCTTCAACAAATTCTTCAACACCGTTTGCTTTGGCGTTATCAAGCGTCACCTGAGGCGCGGCCGGATCTATATCTACTCCAACCACCCGAGTTGCTCCCAACCGGGCAGCTGCCACGGTGAGTACACCACTGCCGCAACCAACATCCAGGACGGATTCGTTTCCCTCTAGAAGTTGTTCAAGTTGAGCCAAGGCAAGCTTCGTGGAGGGGTGGCTACCTGATCCGAAGGAACGCCCTGGGTCTATCCACAGAACCAGTTCGCTTCCGTTTGGCTCGTAAGGCACCCATGGGGGCTTAACGACAAGCCGGTTGCCGGCACGGTAGATCGAGGCGAAATCTCGCCAAGTATCTAAGTAGTCTCCCGAACCGAATTCTTCGACTACAGCGAACCTTTTAAGTTGTTTCGCTGCATCATCAGCTGAGATGGCTGAGTTGAAGCCAGCGAGGAGGGTGACGGTAGTTCCGGCGTCCACTTCTTCGATACCTAACGTTCCAAGTTGCCAAAGTTCGCCTGAAATAGTGTCTACTTCGTCGCGAGTTACCGTGATTCGCAGGCAGGCTTCTTGGCGGCTCAGTTCTCCCACGCTTTAGGACGCTAGCTTCGGAGTAGCTGGTGATTCGACTTTTCTATAAGTCAGCTTGGGAGTTGAAGTGGAAACAGAGATTGTGTTGACGGGGTTGGCGTTCGGCGAAGGTCCGCGCTGGAGAGACGGCCACCTATGGTTTTCGGACTTTTATCGGCACGGCATTTTTCGTGTCGATGAAAGCGGTAACGAAGAGTTAGTTCTAAAGGTTCCCACCCAACCATCAGGCCTTGGTTGGCTTCCCAACGGTGACTTGCTGTTTGTCTCAATGCTGGACAGATGCCTCAAACGGCTGGACAGTTCAGGTGACGTCTTCCTGCACGCAGACCTGTCAGATATTGCTGGCGGGCCCTGTAATGACATGGTCGTTTCAACCGACGGCACAGCGTACGTAGGGAACTTTGGTTTTGAAGAGGGACAAGAATTTTCTCAAGCCACACTTGCTGTCGTCGGCCCAGATGGCGAAGCTCGCAAAGGTCCCGATGGTCTCGACTTTCCCAACGGCACGGTTATCACCCCCGAAGGTGACCGGTTGATAATCGCAGAATCTTATGGTTCCCGATTGCTTTCTTTCGATATTGAAGAGGACGGCTCCCTTACCGGGAGACAACTATTTGCGGATTTAGGTTCGCGGGTTCCAGATGGTATTTGTCTCGATGCGGATGGGGGTGTCTGGGTTGGTGACCCAGCTAACCACTCGGTGTTCAGAGTGATTGAAGGAGGACAAGTTACCGACCACCTCGACCTGGAACTCAATTGTTATGCGTGCATGCTTGGGGGCGAGGACCGAAAGACTTTGTACTTGGTTACGGCCCCAACCTCGGGAAGAGGGGGAGCTGCTGACCGTCGCGAAGGACGAATAGAGCGGGTGCGTGTAGAAAGACCGGGAGCTGGTACTCCATAGTTTTCTGTAGTGGGCTTCCTAGAACCTGAGAGGGTTCTCGGTGCTCCACGCGAGCGGCTCTTCGGCGAGATTTGATTTCTCGCCGTAAATCTGAGGGGTCAAATAGTGATGCATTCAGTTCATCCGGGTTGTTTCCACATCAGGGCGTTGCGCCGCATAGTGGCAACCAAAACGTCATCTTGGTTGTGTGCCCGATGTTCAAATAAGACGATCCCTTGATCAGGTTTGCTTGAAGACTCTCGGGCACTCACTACTTCAGATTCGACACGGAGGGTGTCTCCGTGAAAAACCGGCGCCGGGAAATTCATTTCTTCGAACCCTAAGTTCGCGACGGTGGTTCCGTGGGTTGTTTCGTGAACCGAAATTCCCACGACCAACGCGGCTGTGAACATTGAGTTCACAAGGGGTTGCCCGAACTGGGTTTCTTTTTCTGCGTAGTCGAAATCGAGATGCAGCGCTGCTGGATTCATCGTCATCGTTGTGAACATGATGTTGTCGGTCTCTGTCACTGTTCGACGTAAACGATGACGTATAACAAGTCCAGGAGCTAACTCTTCGAACCAAAGTCCCCCGTGGGGTCGATCCTCGGTCACGACCACTTCCTTTCGTTTGAGGGCGAGTAGATCAAAGAGCCATTCCTGGGATCTCGCAGACTTGATCCAGTTCAATCTCTGAATGCACTATCGCGTTGCGGTGAGGACCCGCGCACCACGACGGCATGACCATTGTGTACAAGCCACTTCCCCCAGCTTGGAGAACAAGGACACGGTTTGGGTCCTTGAGGACATGGATGAGGTCGTCATCGGCAGCGTCGCTGAAGCGACCCTTGTCGTCAGCGTTTATTCCTTGCATAAAAAGTGTTGGATTTATGCGTCGCATAGTTCCGATTGAAATAGTTGCGCGACTTGCGAGTTCAGCTTGTACGTCTTCTCGCGTTAACCCGGCGCGTCTGATGACCTCCGTGTGATCGGGATTCATGATCACCGTGATTGCGCCCTCACGAAGATGAACGTTGTTGCTTCCTGGATTTGCCATGACGAGCGCTATGACATTCAACAAACTCTCAACGGAGTTGGGGTCGTCTCGATCACCGGTGAAGAAGGTGGAGTGAGGTGCCTCAGCACCGGTAATTATGACAGCGCTTTGGTCGGGTTCGTAGCCGAAGGTGGTGTGTAATCCAGGGAAGGGACTGTTCTCTTCGTCTTCGGCGACGCAGTAGGTGAACTTGCCCGGATGTCCATGTAAAGCCATGTCGGAAGAACCTGGTCGAGCGCCTCCAATATTGATCATCGCGAGTCGTAGAGCGCGTCCAATAGATGCATTTGCCCGATGCCCAGGCCCTAAGGCTCCGAAGCCGGAAGCGATTCCGCCACAAGCGTGTCGAGCGGGACCGCAAACGATCATTAGCGGCGCGGTGCAGTGCGTCGTTGCTTGCATCTCCGTCAAATCAAATTCTGGTTGGCAGATGGCCCTTACCGCAGCGACGACAACGGGAGCATGGTCTGGGGTGCATCCAGCCATGACTGCTGCCGTCGCGACCTTTTCAATTGTCGCTGAACCGTAAACGGGTCCCATTTCTCCGAGGACTAAGTCCGGTTCGTAGCCAGTTGCGAGAACCATGCGATCTACCCGGTCTGCGGTTGGGACAACCACAGGTAGACCGTCGGTGCAGCCGAGGTCGTGTAGTAGCTCTAGAGCGTCGTGCTCAGAGGCTGCGTCAAGCAAACTCATTTGGAATGACTCGTACTGTTCAGGAACTTAGAAGTTCAACGATCGACGGTGTGATGTCTGAAGCAACCTCAGCCATTTTGTCCTCACCAGTGCCAGCGACTGGATGAGGTAATTTCACCCTCGGAACCTCAGGCATGCCCGAAGAGTTTGCAAAGAAATCACCTTGAGGCCAAAACTCCTCGGTGACGAGAGCGACCGCTGGAATCCCCAGCCGAGCTATTGAAATGCTGTCACGCACGGTGCCAGAAGTGCAGCTGCCTCAATGGCCGTACGCTGCAACTACTGCCTGGCACTCCGCTTGGATGTCGTCGAGCATCTTGCCGCCGACAACCGATGAAGCGTCGCCTTTGTCGTATCGCACAAAAGATGCTGATGGAACGGCTTGGGCAAGTGTTTTCTCGACGTGGTCCAAAAAGCGGACACTGTCGGGAAATCCGTTGGCGACTAGCCCAATCGTTAAGGGACTATCTAGGTTGACTTTGATTTCATATGGTTCAGGAACCGCCTTCGGCTGAGCCCGAGGATCATGAAATTCAGTTGTTGTGCTCACTGTCCACCCCCATCATTGTGATGCGCTTCGGTGATTGCCCACCTTAGTTAAGTCTTATCTTAGCCGTCGCCTTTGATCTGTCGAAGGAACATGCCGTTATCGAAATAATCTCGCCAGAAAGTAATTAAACCTTCGTTTACTTCAAATACACCCATTACTGGAAGTTCAATGGTGCGGCCGCTGGCTGTGTTGAAACGGTCAAGCCGTTCGTTCATGACTGTGTTCCCCGTGCATGTTTGACGTACTACCTCAAATTCCACTGGGCCTTCGCCTTGTAAGAGACCGCTTAGAAATTGATGCATGTCGCTTCTACCGGTCATGTCTCCGATCGGAACGTTGTCGTAGTAACAATCTTCCGAAACGTGCTCAAGCGCTGCGTCAAGGTCACGTGCCTCAATCTTTGAAATAAACGTATTGACTATCTCTTCGGCGTTAGTTGCTTCACTCATAGTCCGCAATTGTTGCAGGATCTCGTAAACCATGCTCATCCGTGGGAGGCTGTGTCTATGCGTTTCCAAGACAAGGTTGTTGTAATAACAGGAGCAGCGGGCGGAATAGGGCTGGCCGCGGTGCGCCGATTCGCCTCAGAAGGTGCGCGTATTTTTGCAGTGGACCTAGAAGGATCGGATCTGGATTCAGCCTTGGCTGAGGCAGAACCGTTTGGAGTTGATGCACTTTCACACTCAGCGGATTGCAGCCAGGCCGAAGATGTATCTGGCTATGTCGACCGGTGCGTAAGCGAATTCGGTCGGCTTGACGTGCTGTTTAACAATGCTGGTATCGAGGGTCGTATCATGAGCCTCCTCGAATATCCAGAAGATGACTTTGATCGAGTCATTAACGTCAACCTTCGCGGCGTGTGGCTCGGAATGAAATACGCGGCCCCTGCGATGTTCGCTGATGGTGGCGGTTCCATAGTTAATACGGCGTCGACTGCGGGACTGATCGGTGCCCGTGGCTTGTCTCCTTATGTGGCTAGTAAGCACGGTGTTGTGGGACTCACAAAATCCGCTGCTCTTGAACTTGTGCCCCAGGGTGTGAGAGTGAACGCTGTGTGCCCATCACCTATCGAAACTCGAATGATGAGAAGCATTGAAGAAGGTTTCGGGGGTGATCAGGCCGAAATGATGCGCAAAGACTTCGCTTCTAGGAACCCAATGGGCCGGTACGGCGAACCCGACGAAGTAGCAGCGCTGGTCGCGTTCCTCGCTTCAGATGACGCTAGCTATATCAACGGCGGGATATACCCCGTAGATGGCGGTTCAACAGGCGGCAGATGAGTACCAACCACCGCGTTCACGACATAGGAGGGACCGAAGGATGGGGAGCGGTCCCGTACGACCCAAACGAAGCGGTCTTTCATAATGATTGGGAGCGTCGGGTTCTAGGCCTGCTTTTTCAAGTT
This sequence comes from Acidimicrobiaceae bacterium, assembly GCA_002708935.1. GTDB lineage: Bacteria > Actinomycetota > Acidimicrobiia > Acidimicrobiales > Poriferisodalaceae > MedAcidi-G3. The sequence continues at coordinate 50,853 of PAPO01000018.1, forward strand.
CTTCCCCACACAGCCAAACGACCTGGAGAATTCCGGCATACTCTCGAAAGGCTGGCGTCGGAAGACTATTTCTGTGCAGACGGATATTACGGCCGATGGCGAGCGGGTATGGAGGTCCTCCTGCATGAATACGGCCATGTCGATAAGGCAGAACTTGACAACCGATTGGGAGTTCCACACGGCACTAGCGCCGGATACCGATCCGCGAACGTCGCTGCGGTCAACCCGGAAAGCCTGCCACCGGATCGCATCACGCCGGTACCAGAACGGCGAACAGTGCGGCGAGAGCTTAAAGAACCACCACGATTTCAAATAGGTGATCGCGTTGTAGCCGCAGGTAACGATGAAGCGGGGCATACCCGACTGCCCGAATATGTTCGTGGGGTGACGGGGACGCTTGTGAAGATACATCCCGCAGAAGTCTTGCCCGATAGCACAGCGCACAACCATGGCGACCGACCGCAGCACGTTCTATGCGTGGCGTACCAAGCTAAAGACCTTTGGGGCGAAGACGCTGAACAAGACGTAGTGATAAATGTCGACCTATACGAAAGCTATGTGGAATTAGACGAAGGAGCGTCATGAGTCAAGGAGCCGACCACCACCATGGAAGTAACGCAAATTCACCAGAGATAAGAACTGAAGCGCTGGAGGATTTGCTCGTAGAAAAAGGTTTGATCGACAGAGCACGAGTCGATGCCTTAATCGAGAGATTCGAGCATGATTTAGGCCCCATGATTGGGGCTCGCCTAGTAGCGAAATCCTGGCTTGAACCAGAGTTTCGAGAGAAGCTTTTGGATGATGCTGATCAAGTCCTGAAGGACGAACAAATTCAGGGTGCCGAAATCGAGCACGTTGAGATCAAGGCAAACGAACCGGGGGTACATAATGTCGTTGTATGTACTCTCTGCTCTTGTTATCCGTGGGCTTTGCTGGGGCTCCCACCAAGTTGGTACAAAAGTCCTGAATACCGATCCAGGGTGGTGCGGGAACCTCGCAAAGTACTTGAAGAAATGGGAATGTCGCTCGACCCTGATACAGAGATTCGAGTTTGGGACAGCAGTTCGGAAACCCGATTCCTGGTTCTTCCGGAACGACCAGCGGGGACCGAAGAATTAGACTTTGAAGCTTTGACTCAACTCGTCACACGAGACTCAATGATCGGTGTTGCCGAGGTGAAAGCTTAGTGACAGGTGCCGAGATTTTAGATGGCTCTGTGGCAGCCCCACCTCGAGATAATGGGGAGTTGGTGTTCGAAGCACCCTGGCAAAGTCGCGCATTCGGTGTTGTAGCGGACCTTGTCGACTCCGGAGCTTTCAGTTGGAGTGATTTCCGTCAAGAGCTGATCGAAGCCATTCAGGCTTGGGAAACCCTCGCGAGTGAAGATCAACCACTGTGGGATTACTACACCTGTTGGGTGGTGGCACTGGAACAAATGCTTTTCAACAAGGTACTGCTTGACCCCGCTGAATTAGATCTGCGATCGAGTGAATATGTTGAGCGTCCTCACGGTCACGACCACTAAGAACAGACCAAAACAATTTGGCTACTAGGTCGTCTGAGCTTCGCCTGGATGTTCTTCCCACCACCAAGATGANTTGAGCATGTAACAGCGTCGCCGAGGCCCNTCNGCNTCTAGATCCAAAGANTCATAAGAGACATCNCCNGCGTAGAAAGCCACCATCCCAGGATCTGNGNCACCTACNTCNTTNATGTGTGTGTGGAAGCANTGAGATTNNTGAANAGANGNACACGCNTCTTNGACCGAANCNAAAGCGCGGAGCCAATCCAGAGTGCAGAAGGTNGGGGTTACNATCTCTATTTCNCCNNCAGAGCGTCGCTGCAGAGCATCNGNAGGAGTCATCCAATGNTGTTCAGTAATTTCACCGTGATCNATAGAAACATCGAGACCTTNGGGAGCCNCAGCNAAGAAAAATTGAGTTGAGAAACGTTTNGGGCGAACGGCNGGCGGAAGCCAGTGCGCGAAATGATGCAGNTCTGTGNCCGNTAGGTCTATNCCTGCTTCNTCTTGCGCCTCNCGAATNGCNGCTGCNTGAAANCCGCGGCCGTNNCNGCCATCACACATAGCNACCGTCTTNGTNTCNNCNCGATCNNCGGGNTCNACTCNGCCCCCTGGAAANACCCACATNCCGCCGAANTANATCTTGGAGTTNCNNCGGAGCATNAGTACTTCTATTCCGTNGGAACTGTCGCGNGCGACCACAACCGTTGCAGCGTCNATGGGTTCCTNNANTTCANTCATGNTTGTTCCCTNGTCTTTTGCACCAATCGTTCAGAACCNGCNTCGAGGCCAGGTAATTGTTGGGCAANAGAACCTGCGTGATCTGCAGCTAATTTCAANACCANTCCCTCTANTTCAGCCCAAGAAGAAACTCTTGGCCCTTCAATGTGACGGTTGTAGGGCTGGTCGAAGGTGATGACGTTGTAACCAGCTTCTCGGAGCCCCTCCACATTGTGGGGCCCGTCGTCAACGTATGCATGAGCTGCTACGTCAGGTTTCTCTCCGACAAAACAAACATCGCGGTAGGGAATTCGTTTCTCGTCCAACCATTGGGCTGTGTCTGCGATTGCGACGGCGTGGCCCCAATTCACATAGAGGCGGTGAGTGACTACCCGAATCCATATACCTGCGTCAGACAGGCGCCAAAGGGTTTCAGCACAGCCGGGAACAACGTCCATGTGTCTAAACATGCGATGTTCCATGACAGCAACGCGATGAAGTTGCTCAAAGTCGTTTGGCCCAAATCCCCACTCTCGGAAATCCCAACTTCGTTCCAAAGGAAGCGATTCTTCATCAACCCCTAGTTCCTCTGCCACGATCTCACGAAATATTTCGGTGTGTAGCCCGCAGACCCCATCAAGATCGACACCAAAAATGAACTCATTCATGATCGACGCCTTCCAAATTTGTTGCGTTTTGTTGGAGGCTCTTCGGGAACAGGAAGTTGTATCCAGGATTCAGAAAGTTTTGATTGGCCGTCACATCGAATCTCCTCCAGCTCGGCTGGTGTCCATCGCTCGGGCCGGGGATCTATGGCTCGGTAACGTGCCTCCAAATGTTCGAAATTCTCTTCAGTTATGACGTTTTCGATNAGTTGNCAGGGCCTCCAGCTTTCGATNTTTCCAAGCCATATGTAGCTGTCGGCGACGTCCTTCAGTCTTAGCGAGGTTTCGTTCCCATCCAACGAACCGATCACTTCGTTCAACCCAACATTCCCAAGAGTCGCGAGGTCCAGAGCGATTCCAAAGGTTTTGGGTTTCTCCGGAGCTGCAGCGACCAGAGCTTCCACTCGCTCTGCAGCTTGGCTGTCAGCCACTGCGCCATGAAACACTGCTCTTGCCACCCCTTCTCCCATCCAACGATGAAGAAGATTCCCGACAGTAACTGTGGGTAATCCATCCTTCCATTGAACGAGGTTTGTTGTAGTGCGTTCACCGGACAGTAATGCGACAGCACGTCCGCCTGAGCGAAGCACTTCATTTGTCAAAGTATTGGCCATGTGAAACGCGGCCACGTCTCGGTAGTGTCCGCCCATCCACCAATTTCTAAGCTCTAATTCTGCGGCTGACCTGCCTTCGAGAAGCGATGGATCTTCAACATAGGTCGGGAGACCTAAACCAATGACCCGAAATTGAGGGTCATCAGCGTCAAGACTTCTGTTTAGGGACCAAGCGGCCTTAAGAACGTCAGCATATTCTGAATATGTAAAGCCAATACCGAGCAAATCAATGAACAAATTGGTGCATCTCAATTCATCCCAGACTTCTGCTGTAAGTAACTTGTCAAGAGACTCTTGAGCCCGTGAGTTGGTGAACTCCCAAGCCAAGTTATGTATGCCAGCTTCGTAGAGTTCAGGCAGCACGTCTGAAACGAACGATACATGTTGAGCAATCCCAACCTGATCGCCCAGCAACACCAACTGTTTAGATTTTGCTAATTCGACGAGATGAGCAGAAGCTGATTGCAAAGAAGAGTGGCGCTCTTCGTTTGTTGGTGTTGAGTCGTTCATTTCAGGTCCATCGTCTTGCTAGACAATTTGTGTCCAGCCGAGTTCAGCTGCTGCTGCAGCGTTGTTAATAGCGTTATCAAAGTCATTAACAGTTGAATCTGCGCGCCGGAGATGTGGATCAAGTGACCACCTGCGTGCTTCGGCAAGATTTGCATCATTGATCAAGCCTTGCAGAGGAGTCGGCCCGCGCATGTCCCGAGGGCATTCAAGAAATATCCATCCGTGAGCCAGTTGAGAAATGTCGCCCCCATCGATGGAGGTGGAACACGAAAGCCTTCCGATAAGTCCTGAAGTTACGTCGAACGCTACTGGGAAATGAGGGCTGCTTCCATGAGCAAAAGCAGCGTCTAAGTAGCCGTCAGCTGGCAGAGTAAAAAGTCCATGTTCTCCATCGGCAGCTAACGGTTGATGGATGAGCACTGTCGCTGCCTGATCGGCGATAGCGCTATAGACATGGTTTCCGCAACCGACCACTCTGCCATCCACGACATCACTATCGATTCGATCCATAGTCGCGTGGGGCCGCCTTCTCATTCGAGTCAACGCGTTTCCAGTTCTAGTTAGGACTAAAGCCTTATTTCCTTTGCCAACGAACTCTCTCAGCAAAACGTCAGCCATATGTCGCGAAGCTGGACCCCTGGGACGTAAATGCTCCCACGCATAGGGCGACAGCAAATCGGCGTTGTCGGTCACGGCATCGATCTCTATGTCATAGTCCAGAGCCACTACTCGAAACCTAGGTGAGTCGGAACTCCGGGTTCGATTAACAGCCCATACTGCCCGAAGAATATCCAGGTATTCGATGAAGCAAAAATGGTGACGCAATCCCCAACGAAATAGAGCCGACCTTGCGATCCCTTCGTCAAACTGGTTGGCGTTAACTAGTTCATCCAATAATGATTGATCGTCCACACATGCCCACTCGATGCCGAGAAGGTAGACCCCGGCGGCGCTGACAGCAGGAATTAGCTCTTGCAGGAACAGGCCGGTCTTGCGGGAGGGAAGGTTGTGTCCGACGAAAACTATTTCATGACGATTGAACAAACCTGAGACGTAATCCACTGGCTCACGTCCCGCCAAGGAAATTTCGTCAATAAGCAGGTCCAGATGTCCCGGGTCGATCGATGAAAGCCGACGACGCTGTCGAAAATGCTCGATCGTTTCAAGCATCGCGTCATCGCCATGAACAGTCACTTGCCCGAGAGTACCCAGCGATAAAGGTGCAGCGATAGCCGCCCACCAATATTCGACCCGATCGGCCGTGCCAGTTGACCTCTAGGCGACGTATGGTGAAGGAGCAGTCGCGGTTGCGAGTTCAGAAAGTGGAACATTTAATGACTATGCGTCTATATGACACAGCGCAAGCAGCCGTAATTGATATTGAACTCGAGGCACAAGTCCGCATGTACGTATGCGGTATCACGCCCTATGACTCAACGCATCTTGGTCATGCAGCTACCTACCTGAGCTATGACCTCNTAATTCGGCGNCTTGAGGATCTCGGNCATACGGTNCAANTAGTTCGAAATGTCACTGACGTAGANGACAGCATTCTGCCCAANGCNCGAGAATTGGGNNTCGATTTTCTCGAATTAGCCGAGATGGAAATGGATCGGTTCGACCAAGACATGGTGGCGTTGAATACTCGGCGCGCCGACGCTGAACCACGNGCGACAGAGTCCATCGATGACATGATCNAAATTATCGAAAAGTTGNTAGACCGTGGCCACACCTACACCACNGAGGGNACNACCTACTTCGACATCAGNACTTTNCCNGACTTTGGGAAATTGTCTCATTTNAATGAACAAGAGATGNTNGNNNTNGCGGCNGAAAGAGGNGGACGGCCTGATGANCCGAAACAANANAACCCATTGGACTTCGTCTTGTGGCAGCCNAGNGCAGANGACGAACCAAGCTGGGAGTCACCTTTCGGAACAGGACGACCTGGNTGGCACATTGAGTGCTCNGCNATGAGCATGCGCGCCTTGGGGCCNACAATTGACATCCACGGNGGCGGCGCCGATCTGATTTTCCCCCATCATGAGTGTGAGATTGCGCAAAGTGAGTCGNTNAANGGTGAACCGTTTTCTCGNTACTGGATTCATGCNGGNTTGGTNGCCTATCAAGGAACCAAAATGTCNAAATCTCTGGGCAACTTGGTGTTCGTTTCGGAATTNNGAAAAGAAATTGACCCTCGAGCGATTCGGNTGGCGCTNATGGCTCACCACTATCGNTCCGACTTTGAATGGTTTGATGAAGAAGGACCGCGAGCACAAAGAGATCTTGAACTCNTGATCCGTTCCGGAGGAGGAGNTCANCCGGTCAGCGAAGGACNGTTAATAGANGAAGTACGTGACGCNCTCGATGANGATCTCGATACCCNNCGAGTATGTGAACTCCTGATTAGNGAAGCTCAGGNAATCGAAAAAGGAACCTCNTCTTCACCNCANGGCTGTCTCGTNGCNGCNGCGTCTTTGTGNGGAATACAACTTTGANAATGCTGNCGGGTGGAGGGCTACCCGATGTGANAGCTTTGCGAGGTTAGCCTGTGATCGATGCAGTCAATNGCGGTNGTTAACCAAAAAGGAGGNGTGGGTAAGACCACCATCACNTTGGGTATTGCCGAAGCTGCGGCNGCTTCCGGNTTAAAGGTTTTGGTTGTTGACCTGGANCCTCAAGCGAATGCATCGAGTGGGNTGGGTATATGGAACGGAACNCCNTCGATAGATGACGTNATGGCNGAACCGAGAGCNGGNTCAGCTAGCGAAGCGATCTGNCGTTCANNTTGGCCCGAAGACGGTCCGCTACCAGATCTCATCCCGGGAAGTCATCTCCTCGCAAGTCGNGAACCACTNCTTGCNGCAGATCCAGTGGGNGCNCAGGATCGATTAAAACTTGCACTNGCAGGANTCGCCCACGACCTCGTNCTCATTGATTGTCCNCCGTCGCTNGGCNTGCTATCCATCAACGGGTTGTTTGCTGCCGATCGGGCAGTCATCGTCACNGAACCNGCNGCATGGGCAGCNGACGGNGTCGACTTGATNCACAACACAGTTNAACGNGTATCGGGCCGATTGGGGACNCCACGACTAGGCGGAATNATCATNAATCGTGTTGGACGNACTCGNGATAACCGNTANTGGAGNGAGCAACTCNACGANCGNTTTGGGAGTCTGCTACTCCCACAAATNCAGCTTCGCGCNGCTGTGGCAGAAGCCTCAGGCCAATCGACAACACTTCGGGCGTTAGGAAANCGACCAGGTGCCNCAGAGGCAGCAGCNCAATTTGATGCNCTCTGGGATGCATTAAGTACNGACCCAGACCCATCAGGGGGCATNGGNGAGTCAGGGCACTCCTCACAAACGCCAACNACTACTATTGACTCGTGAAGGAGTGGCCATGGCTGGCTATGACCCCAACCGACCACGACCTACCGATAGTGGCTCATTTATTGGANTGCCGGGGGACCCTCTAGTCAATCATCNNGAANCCGATTCTCAGAAGNCNCAACAAGATGAACCTGAATCGGNCNCAGNCACTGGAGGAGAAGACGAAACTAGCCCNACGCTTCAAAGTGTNCCTCAAACAGTTCCACCNTTGGATCGAAGAGTGCCGATGATGGCGGTGTTNGGAAGCGTTTGTGGCTTNGNTTTATTTCTCTTGGTTTGGCGTCGTCTNCTNGGGAGACGCCGGTAATGGGCNCTAACGTCCGTCCCCGGGTCCAAGATTGAAATTGTGAATTCCGCTGAACCCCAGTCTCCGACGTTCCGTCCTCGACACTTAAGTCCNAGTTCAGCTTCCACTTTTCGCCAATGCCCACGCAGATGGCGNCTGCGNTANATCGACAACTTGCCAGACCCCAAAGGTGAACCAGCAGTACTTGGNACTTTCGTTCATCAAGTACTNGAAGATCTCNTAAGCCTCNAAGCNGNGGAACGGTCGATCGATANGGCNAGAGAGATCGCTCGAAAGCTGTGGGACGAAACTCTCANNGATGAAGATTTCGTTGGTTTGTGTCTTTCAGAGACTGAAACCAAATCGTTTATGTGGAAGGCATGGCGGCTCATAGAAAAGTATTTCTCGCTCGAAGATCCATCAGAGGTCGAAGTTGTTCGTGCCGAACAAAAACTGTCGGCNGAAATAGGTGGGGTCCCCTTTTATGGAATCGTCGACCTAACAGAACGAGTTGCTTCTGGCCTTCGAGTTGTGGACTACAAGACAGGCAAGGCTCCGGGGTCGAAGTATCTCGAAGACAAACTGTCCCAAGTTTGGCTCTATGCAGCAGCATTGGCTGAAGAAGACTTTGAGGTGTCGGAAGTACGTCTCATGTACCTGACAAGTGGATCGATCGACCGCCCTTTAGATTCTGTCGCAGTTGCTGATGCCGTAGATGTCCACCGTCGGACGTGGGATGAATTGTGTCAGGCGATTGACAGTGAAAAATTTCCGTATCGCACCGGTCCTCTGTGTAACTGGTGCCCGTATCTAGATCATTGTCCAGAGGGGGCGGCGGAGGCTGAGAGACGGTATGGGCCGCGTCGCTGAGGACGTGGCTTCGCGTGCCTGAACTTCCAGAGGTCGAAACAATCCGACGACAACTTCGGAGCGAAATCATTAATCAGACCGTTGTCCAAGCTGGAAGTCACGAATCTCAAAAATTCTTGCCAGCCAGAGAAATCACGGGACGACGTTTCACCGAATTAACTCGACGGGGGAAATACCTGATCGCGGAATGCGATGGGCACACAGAGTTAATTGTTCACCTTGGAATGACCGGACAGTTGCTTATTGATCGTAGAGAACAAGGGTCGACGATGCTTGACCAATATCAAAGAGCCTGGTGGTCTCTCGACAACGGGAAGACAGTCGTTTTCAGAGATATACGACGATTCGGACGCATAGCTGTTGTCGATAAGGGCGACTATTCGCAAATACCGACGCTAAGAGATATGGGACCTGAACCTTTTTCCGCTGAACTGACCGGTGACGAGGTATGGCGCCGAACACGGGGACGCAGGAGACGAATCAAAACCCAACTATTGAGTCAACGTCTAATTGCCGGGGTAGGAAATATCTATGCGGATGAAGCATTATTCATTGCTCGAATAAACCCGTCTTTGAGATCGATCAGTCGACCTCAAGCACAAAGACTTCTTGACGCCGTGCGGACAGTGCTGTCTGAAGCGATCGAACGAGGCGGTACGACACTTCGCGACTATCGAAACCTTGAAGGCGAAGGCTCAAATCAGCATCACCTCAAGTGTTACGGCAGAGGAGGCCAACTCTGTTTTGTTTGCGCCTCAAGCCTTAGATCACGAATCATTGATGCCCGCACCACAACCTGGTGCCCCCAATGTCAGGCGCGCTGACCGATAGTCAAACAGGTTCTGGTCGAGGAGTTTTGACTCACCAAGTCGACGAACAGGAATCGGAAGATCGCTCCGAGACAAGTGGCTGCGGCCGTCCTACCGAGGTTGACATCGGTCACACCACCAGCAACTTCTGCCAGCAAGCTTGGCCACCCTGATCAAGGAACCACAACGACGACAGGGCTGTCCTTCGCGTTTGTATACGTAAAGAGCATCTTGAGGTTTGAGACGCCCGGGCGTTGTTCCAGAATCGATCTGATCGACGGTAACGATCCGGTTCAATCGAACTCCCTGCCGTAACTGGGATACAGACAATTTCCATAGGTCCTGAAGCTCGGTATTTGTGAGATCGCAGGACGGCCGTTCTGGATGGATGCCCAACAAGAAAAGAAACTCAGCCCGATACACGTTTCCAACACCGGCAATTATTGATTGGTCCAGCAGTGAGATGGCGATCGGAGTCTTGCGGTTTATCAACCCGGATGCGAAATCCTCAGACCTACTGCCGCGTCGCAGTGGATCAGGGCCTAAGCCGTTGATGACTTCCAGGAACTCTTCTTTTGGTATGAGCGCACATTTTTGTGGACCTGTGAGATGCCAAGCTCGACTCCCTTCCAAACGAAGACGCACTGTGTCCGACGGTTCGTGTTCAAGAGCTTGAGGCCGAAATTTACCGATCAAACCCAAGTGAATATGAAGGATCGTTTCCCCAGAGAAAGTTAGAAACAGATGTTTCCCCCAAGCTTCGCTTGTTGCCAACGTTTTTTTGTTTATAAGCGCAGCCCCATGTGCGAATCGACCCTGTGGCGAAGTCGCTTTCACAACGCCTGCGCCTAGGTCAGACCGTAAATCTTTGGATAACCGATGAATGGTGTGGCCTTCGGGCACCGTATATTTCTAATGCGTATGGAAACGTGAGGTCGGCATATGGCACTTGGAATCAAAGAAGTACAGGTGGGTTGCTGGACCGATGAAGAAAACGGGACTGGAGTTACCGTTATTCTCCCACCCGAAGGTTCTCTTGGAGCCATAGCGGTGCGAGGTGGAGCGCCCGGAACCAGGGAGGCTGCAGCACTTGGACCCACCGGATCTGGAGTGGAGTGCCATGCGGTTGTGTTATGTGGTAACAGCGTCTTTGGTTTGGCTGCAGCGGATGGTGTTGTCGAATGGTGCGTGGAACAAGGTCGGGGCTTGGAATTGGCTTCAGCAGTTGTGCCAGTTGTTGGCGCGGCGGTTGTGTTTGACATAACTGGACCCGATGACCCTAGGCCTGGCCCTTTGGCTGGCAGATCGGCTTGTGAGGCCGCAACCAGCGCAGATCCCGAGTCCGGACGAGTGGGAGTGGGTAGAGGTTGCACGGTGGGCAAGGCTGCAGGACGGGCGTTTGCGAGTCCTGGCGGGCAGGGCATAGGAGTTGCCCAGTCCGGAGACCTGATCGTGGGCGCGATCGTCGCTGTCAATGCGTTCGGTGACGTGCTCAATTCCGATGGCTCGTTAATCACCGGCTCCTTGGCGCCCCCTGAAGCTCCGAGGTACCCGTATGTGCCCATTGACGAAATATCGGCGTGGGAGTCAGGAGAAGAAAAAGCAAATACTACGATCGGATGTTTGGTGACAAACGCCCAGTTAACTAAATCCGAAGCATGTCGAGTAGCGGACCTGGCGCACACTGGAATTGCAAGAGCTATCGATCCACCTCACACTGCGGTTGACGGAGATGCACTCTTTCTTCTCGCCACCCAAGACGTCATTACCACGCCCGACCTCGTCACTGAACTAGGGGCAGAAGCAGTGTCGCTAGCGATCCGTAACGCCGTGAAATAATTGCGACTCAGATGACCGCGACACATTCGTGCCACCTAACTTCACGAAGTTTGTGTCACCATCGAGGCACCAGAGAAAGGAGGTGGTCCACACAATGCCAATACTTAAGAGGACTCTGGAGGTGGTCGGGCGCTGAGGCGGCCTGCCAACTTGGGAGGAAGCTTCCTTTGAGAATTATCAAAGAGGTGGCGACTCCAACCCGGACCATCCGGCCTGTCGGTGTGCGTGCCGGTCCTCGCGCAATCAAGTCCTAACGGCCTTCGTTAGAACTTCATCCCAGGTGAACAGAGGCGCCCCCGCTGTCAAGGCGGGGGCACCTCTCTTTTAAGAATGATGGAACGGTCACAAATCAAAGCGACGAAGGGCTGCGGGAAAGTCAGTCGCCGAGATCTCTGATCTCCTGCTGCAAACGCGACCGCAAAGTTTTAGGCAAGTTATCGACCACAAGGTCGTAGCTATCCTCAATCCACTCCTGAATCTCCTTCAAAGGAATGGATCCGTCAAGGAACACACGGTTCCAATGCTTTTTGTGAAAATTGCTGGCCCGAACAGCCGAATATTTTTGGCGGAGGGATTCAGCTTTACCTGGATCACATTTGACTGTCACTGAAACAACATCGGAACCGAACGGAAGCAAAGCAAACATTTTGCCACCGACTTTGAACACGGATACGTGCTCACCGAAAGGGAAATCCTCTATTGCCTCAGGTTGCTCCAAACAGATTTGGACCAAGAGATCCCTAGTCATTCTCGCTCCATTCCACAATTACAGCACTTGAGATGTGACTATGCGACGATGACTAACAGCGACGAAAACCTTAAAAGAGCAATACCTGTGGATGGTCTTTACTAGTGAGTTTGTCGGTTGCATTGACAGCCATATAGCTGCAAGACGGCCACTTAAATAAGGAATAGTTGCAGGGCAGTTCGAGGCCGATAAGTGCTAGAACGGTGCGAGTTCACAACACAAGGTAGAAACAAACATGACCTATTCGACAGTTCTCGCTGCAAGGGCGGCTGACCTCGACACTTTCGTTTCCGCATGGCATGACTGGGGTCGTGACCGAGTGATGGAGCAGGGCCAACTTGGGGCCTCCATAAGCCAGGTGATGCTTGGCGGAGAACGTGCTGGTGAAGTCAACATCTCATTTCAGTGGGACTCGATTGATCAGGCCATGGATGGGCTAGCAGCTGCCAACTCCGATACAGAGATCATGTCGTTGTACCAAAGCTGCGGTTTCGCTGCTCAGCGACGCAGCCTGGCGAGAACCATCACCGAGCGAGGATCTCGAACCGGAAAGTACGTTTCGACGGTGATGTTCACTGCCGACCCAACCGATGATGAAACTGCCTCTGCGAACATTGACACTATGTGGGCGATGTTGAGCGAAGGGTCAAATGGTTGCGTGTGGGCTCAAGTCGTCGCCGGTGGCCAGTTCACTGGCATGTACGCGATGATCAATTGGGTTGACTCATTAGATGTTTACATGGAGGCGGCTAACACGGCCAACAGTTCGGAAGTTGGTCGAAAGATCCAAGCTGACCACAACCTTCAGCAGATCAGCAGATCCCTAGCTCGGAGTCTGGGTTAACCAACTGAACCCAGAAGAAATAGCTGCAGCTAGAACTGAGTCTCGTTCCTGGCGAGCCCACCTTCAAAGCGCGTATCAGACTGATGATGGCACTATGCAACGATGAGCAATAGCAACGAAAACCTTAAATTCGAATGCCCCCGTTGTTCAAAACAAGTGTTGGAACGGTTCTACGGTCCGTGCGGTTCGTGCCGCGAAGACCTGCGGCAAATCTTTGTCGCTGACACCCGTGACGTTGAAGCAGGAAAGTTCGAACCGAAGATGAATGTGACGCCGAATGCTGTGGCGACGAAAGAGTGATCGTGGATGACGCCTTGCTTCTTGAGTTGTTCTTCCCGAACGAACTAAGAACTTTTGACTAAGACGCCTCCGCCAAAATAAATCCGAGTGCCCATATCAGCCAACATGTCATAACTAACGCGATTAACCCAACAAGTATCCATACTCGCGACCGGCTGAGTTTTGCAGCTAGCGGTTGGCGGACCACTGAACCAGTTTCTCCACTGTGTCGCGTGTCTCATGGGTTGAACCGGCGAAAGAAAATCGAATGAACCGATGTCCTTGTTCGGGGTCAAAGTCGATTCCCGGGGTGACCGCTATGCCCAATTCGTTCAACCATTGTCGGGCTAACTCTTGACTGTCATTGCACAGATGGTCGACCTTCGCCCAAACATAGAAAGCACCGTCAGCTGGAGCGAGTTCCTTGATTCCGGCCCGAGGCAGCCCTTCAAGGAGAACCTTTCGATTAACCGAATAGCGCTCAAGGTTGAGCTGTAGTTCATCGTGGCTATCAAAAGCGCCTAGTGCAGCATGTTGAGAGACTGATGCAGCAGCAATGAACGCATTTTGAGCTAAACGTTCGACTGGTGATACCAAGGCGTGAGGCAGAACCAGCCATCCAACTCGCCAGCCGGTCATCGAGAAATACTTAGAGAAACTGTTAACCACCACAGCTTCATCCCAGTAAGAGGCGGCCGTCGGGGCAACATTTCCATAAGTAACTCCGTGGTAAATCTCATCTGAGATAAGACGAACTTCGTTCTTCTTGCACCACTCGACTAGCTCCGCAAGTTCGTCTGCTAAAAGCATGGTGCCTGTCGGGTTGGATGGACTTGCGACCACTAACCCATCGATTGGGCCGATCGATTCAAGACCATCTGGTGAAGGCTGGAAACGCGTATCTGGACCAACCGGCAAATCCACAACTTCTACGTCCAAGGCCCGAAGCACATTGCGATAACACGGGTAGCCCGGGGTAGGAACAACGACTCGATCACCAGGTTCGAAGCACGCGAGGAACGCCAAGGTAAATGCGCCGCTTGCTCCCATGGTGATGGCAATTCGTGACGACGGGATATCGGTGTCGTACCACTCCAGATAATGATGATGTAAACGCTCGCGAAGAGAATCCATTCCGAGTGCAGATGTATACCCGAGAATGTCGTTTTCGATCGCTTCAATAGCGTTTCGTCTAGCTCCTGATGGTGCGGGTGTAGAGGGCTGGCCGACCTCGAGGTGGAGCACTTCCTTACCAGCGTTTTCTCGATCCGCCGCTGATCGCATTACCTCCATCACATAAAAGGGCGCAATGTCGGATCGCGTGGATGGTGTTATAGCCATAAGAGGAGTGTGGCGGTTCTTGGCCTCAGAAGCGGGTCTTTCGAGCTCTCAAATCCATTGAGAGACCTTTATTTCCTCAGAAAACAGGGCAGAAGTGGAAACGGCCTTTTCTCACACCCGTCTCATGAAGCATGCTGGAGGGATGAGCACCGCTTTAATGACTGACCTTTACGAGGTCACGATGCTTGATGCCGCGCTTCGGTCCGGAGTGGCCTCGCGACAAGCAACTTTCGAAGTTTTTGCGAGGCGGTTACCTGCCGGCCGTGGCTACGGCATTGTTGCTGGACCTGGGCGCCTGGCTGAACAGCTGGCCGATTTTCACTTCTCTGCAACTCAAATCGATTACTTGGCGAGCCTCGGTCGATTCACCGACGAACTCCTCGAGTTCCTTAAGACTTTCCAATTCGAAGGGGAGGTATGGAGTTACAGAGAGGGTGACTTCTACGTGCCGGGGAGTCCGGTATTAAGGGTCGATTGTGCTTTCGGCGCAGGTCTTCTTCTTGAGACGTTGGTCTTATCGGTTCTAAATCATGATTCCGCAGTCGCGTCCGCCGCAGCGCGAATGCACGATGTAGCTAATGGCCGACACCTGATCGAGATGGGGGGTCGTCGCACTCATGAAGAAGCAGCCGTTGCAGCTGCGAGAGCGGCATGGTTGGTCGGCTTTGATACCACCTCAAATATGGAAGCTGGGATCCGTTTTAATGTGCCAACTGCGGGAACATCAGCGCACGCCTTTACTCTGGCACACGATGACGAAGAGTCTGCTTTTGAAGCCCAAATCGAAGCTCATGGACTTGAAACCACTCTTCTTGTAGATACTTACGAAATAGAAACTGGAATCGACCGAGCATTAGCTGCAGCTAAAAGACTGGGCGGAGTTCCTGGAGCTATCCGCATCGACTCAGGCGATCTCGCTGTTGAAGCTCTCAGAGCTCGACGAAAGTTAGACACAAGTGATGCCGAGTCGACGAGAATCGTTGTATCCGGTGACCTTGATGAGTACCGAATTGCAGATCTAGCGGATCTTCCAATTGATGGATACGGGGTAGGAACTCAGTTGGTCGTGGGGTCAGGTCACGCCACTGCCGGCATGGTCTACAAACTCGTGGCTATTGCACGAAGGTCCGGAGCCTATGAGCCGGTTGTTCCAGTAGCGAAATCATCCGAAGGGAAGGCGACTCGAGGTGGGGTAGTGCGCCCATACCGGATTATCGATGACGGCATGGCTATTGATGAAATCCTTGTACAACATGACCGACCCGGCCCTTCAGATGCCAGGCCCCTCCATGTTCCGCTGTTTCGAGCTTCCGAACCTGCTTATCCGTACAGCCTCGAGGATGACCGAAAGTTCCACCTCCGGGTTCGAAATGAATTGCCAGACTCCATGCGGATGTTGAATTCCGAACCGCTCTTCGAGGCGCGAACTTTGTAGACCCCGAACGGCCTTAATCGTTAGCCGGAAGATCGGAAATCAACGGGTAACGAAAATTCCTTCAGAAGCACCGGCCTCTAATGTGCGCGCAACATTGACTACGCGCGGCCCATCTCGTCTTACAACGGCGATCGCCGGAGTGTCGGCAAGCACTTGGTGTTCTCGGTCACCGTCGAAGGCCAATGTTGATGGTCCCCCTAAGTGGACCTCCTCTTCAAAGTTGACCCTTTTCACATCCCGAACGGGCACCTCCCGATAGAGACCAGGCGCTATGGGAGCGTTGGTTGACGCGCCGCCGGGGCCGCAGGTCACCAAAATCGCCGCATCTTCTTCTGAGCGACATGTTGTGTGTAGACCTGCGATAGACGAGACCCCAATCGTGTCGGGGTTAGCTGTTGTGACCAATAACTGCCGCAGATTATTGGGATCGACGGGCATACGGTTACCGACAAAATCGTTGGCAAGAGTAGCAACGTCTATGAGGGCGACGTCTTGAGACCCATCAGCGAAGGTCAAGTGAACCATCTTCGATCGCGGTGCCACCGAGTTGAGATCAACCAAATTCTTTGCGACCAGTCCAGCTGCAGCACCGGCGACCGTGGGTTCGACGAGTGACGGGAAAACATTGTTTGTTCCCGTAGACATTGGAACCAAGATCGCCTCAGGCCAAGCCCTAGCTATAGTCCGATTTGTTCCATCACCGCCGAGCGTGATTATTACTCTGATCCCACGTTCTTTCATGGCGAGAGCAGCCCGCGCGGTGTCCATAGGGTCGACGCGCGCGCCGACATCAAGAATTTCGAGATCTGCTTCCACCGGTAAATCAGTCAACGCGCCGCTCGCGATTCCGAAAGGCTCCTTCATAGCGACCACGTGTTGTGTCCCAG
Organism: Acidimicrobiaceae bacterium; assembly: GCA_002708935.1. Taxonomy (GTDB): domain Bacteria; phylum Actinomycetota; class Acidimicrobiia; order Acidimicrobiales; family Poriferisodalaceae; genus MedAcidi-G3. The sequence continues at coordinate 67,614 of PAPO01000018.1, forward strand.
CGGCTACGGCCCCTATGACAGCGCGTGCAATACGATTCCGTTTGTCTTCAGCGCTCGAGACACCTCCGCGGGCCGCCACGCGGCGGATATCACGTCCAGAAACGGGGTTTGCGATGATGCCAACGCTCTGGGATTGATCTGTCACAGTTCCACCCTAGGCAAGGAAACCGCTAGGTATCTGCTACAACACCCTTGTGACTCAACCTCCAGTGGTGCTAACTATTGCGGGCTCAGATTCAGGAGGAGGTTCTGGACTCCAAGCGGATTTGCGAACCTTCGCAGCCCAATCGGTTCACGGTGTGTGCGCGTTGACCGTGGTGTCTTCTCAGAACACTGAAGAATTTCGGTCAGCACTCGCGATCCCGGCTCCTGTTGTGCGGTCCCAGATCGAAGCAGTCCTAGATGACTTTGAAGTCAAGGTAGCTAAGACTGGACTGCTCTATTCCGAAGAAAATATTCGGCTCATATCAGAGATGGCCGACGTCGGGCTTTTGCCACCGTTGGTTGTAGATCCAGTCATCGTGAACCGTCATGGAGAACCTTTGTACGAGGCCTCAACCATCGAATTGATACGACGAGATTTGATACCCAAGGCTTTGGTAATCACCCCCAACCATCTCGAAGCGATGCATTTACTAGGAACCGAACTAGATGAAGACATTGAAGCTTTGTCTGATGCAGCTCTGCGTCTAGCCGCAATGGGCCCAACTGTCGTGGTGTTAACCGGCGGGCGGCGGGCGGCGCCAACAATGATTGACGTTGTGGCATATGACGGAGAAGTAGTGCTCTTTGAGGTTGAACGCTGTTGGACCAATAACGTGCGGGGCACAGGTGACACTTTCTCAGCAGCAATTGCAGGTGGACTAGCTAAGGGCATACCAATGCTTGAGTCTGTGAGTAGAGCCCAAGCCTTCACCGCGGAAGCGGTCAACAGTGCCGCGAATTGGACTCTTGGTGCCGGCGAAGGACCAATCGGTCATCTGGGTCACTCTGACACGGCTGGCCTAGACTGATGACGCTCGAACTCGATTGAGCCTTTGGGAGACACTTGTGACGCGAGAGCAGTGGCAAAAAGAATATGAGGCTGGCGAAATCCGCGACCTTGATTACGAGACGATGAGCGGTCTTGCCGTAGAACCGCTGTATGCGCCTCGTGATGGGGATGTCGACGAATCCATCGGTTGGCCTGGTCAATATCCCTATACACGCGGAGTGCACCCAAGCGGATACAGAGGCCGTTTGTGGACCATGCGGATGTTTGCAGGTTTCGGTACACCCGAAGATACGAACACACGATTTAAAGAGATCCTCGCCGCAGGCGGTGGAGGTTTGTCGACAGCATTCGACATGCCCACGCTGATGGGCCTTGATAGCGATGACGTTCTATCAGTCGGTGAAGTGGGCCGCTGTGGGGTCGCTGTGGACACCATCGAAGATATGAGCACCCTGTACGACAGCATCGACCTAGAACAGACAACAACGTCGATGACAATTAACGCTCCTGCAGCACCTATATGGGCAATGTTCGTCGCGAATGCCGAAGAGCAAGGAGCTGACAGAAGCAGGTTGGGTGGAACGCTTCAAAATGACATTCTCAAGGAATATCAAGCTCAAAAAGAATGGGTTTTCCCTCCCCGGCCCTCGATGCGTCTCGTCGCGGACACGATTGAATTCGCGAAAAATGAAATGCCCCGATGGAATTCCGTATCTATCAGCGGTTATCACATCAGAGAGGCAGGTTCTACAGCGGCACAGGAACTGGCTTTCACGCTGGCCAACGGATTCGCGTACGTCGAAGCGGCCATCCAGCGAGGTCTGCCCGTGGATGACTTCGCGCCAAGGTTGAGCTTCTTTTTCAATGCACATATCGATTTCTTCGAAGAGATCGCGAAATATAGGGCCGCCCGCAGAATCTGGGCCCGATGGATGAAAGACCATTATGGAGCTCAAGACCCCAAATCGATGATGCTGCGCTTCCATACGCAGACAGCGGGCGTATCGCTGACGGCGCAGCAACCTGAAATAAATATTGCCCGCACAGCGATCGAAGCTCTGGCCGGGGTGTTGGGCGGCACCCAGAGTTTGCATACGAACTCAATGGATGAGGCGCTAGCTCTTCCGACCGAAAAAGCGGCCCGAATAGCTTTGCGTACCCAGCAAGTTCTTGCGCACGAAACCGGAGTTACCGATGTATTGGACCCATTGGGTGGAAGTTGGTTTGTAGAAGAGCTGACTGATCAGTTAGAAGCCGAAGCGGAAGCAATGTTTAGTCACATTGCCGAAACCGGAGACGGATCGATGTTGGAAGGAGCTTTTGAGCTAATTGACGAGGGTTGGTACCAAGGAAATATCGCCGACTCGGCCTATGAGTTCGAAAAGAAAGTGAATGCTGGTCGTCGAATTGTGGTCGGCGTCAACGACTTCACTGAGGGCAACGAAGAAGATCAGATCGATCTTTTGAAGATTACGACAGAAGATGAACAACGCCAGATCAAACACCTGCAGCAGATAAAAGCTGACCGTAACCAGGCAGCTGTTGACGAAGCGCTCATTGCTTTGAGTCGCGCGGCGGAAACTGACGCGAATCTGATGTTGCCATTGATCGACAGTGTTCGAACACGTGCGACGGTTGGGGAAATAATGAACACACTCGCTGAGGTCTTCGGTCGATACCAAGAAAAGCCTTTTATCTGAACAAGAGCGACCGTTCCGTTTGGGGTGTAAAGACGGGTAGGGTCAGACCAGCGAAATTGGTCTACGGGGAATCGATGCTGCATTCGAAAGCACTCAAATTGCTCATAACGATGCTTTCGCTTACCGCGCTCATAACTGCGTGTGGCGGAGGTACCGACCAAACGCAACTTGAACGGGAACTGCAAGACCGAGCAGGTAGCGACATACTCCCAGTGGAACTTGGATTAGTTGACTGTCCGGAAGATGTCGTGATGACCCCCGAATCAGTGTTTATCTGCAACAGCGAAGTAGCCGGACAGTATTACGAACTGCAAGTCCGCATAATTGATGCTCAAGGACAGTATTCATACGCCCATAAGCACTATCCGCTGCAACTTTTGAATACAGAAGCTCTGCTAGCAGGTGAAGTGGCCTACGAAGTCGGCTTTGACGTGATGGTTGATTGTGGTGACGACGAATATTTAGTCGCGCCAATCGGAAGTACATTCAATTGCGTCGCAACCCGAGTAGAGGGGGGCGCTCAAGCCACCATTGAGGTTCGACTTGAAGACGATCAAGGTCGAATAGTTTGGAATCTTGTCCGGGCTTGAGCCTTTACTAGCAACTGCCAGCTGAATGTCATGAACCTGTTGGATGTCAATAATCTTTCTTTGGGCTTCACAGAAATAAAGCTCTTCTCCCACCTCTCCTTCACGGTCGGAGAAAAAGACCGGCTGGCGATATTGGGAATCAACGGGTCCGGAAAATCGACCCTTCTAGCGACACTCGCCGGTGAAGAGATCGCGGATCAGGGAGTCATACGCCGTCGACAAAACTTGTCTGTCGCCGTCTTGACCCAACGGCCCGCCTTAGGGGACGGAACGGTACGCGATGTTGTGGGTCGGAGTTGGCAGGGAAGAGCCGCGATGGATCGTTTGGGCTTAACGGCGCTATCTGAGACAAAAATTTCGGCGCTGTCGGGAGGTGAACACAAGCGAGCGGCGTTGGCGTCAGTCCTTCAGGACCAGGATGCTGACTTGCTGCTGTTAGACGAGCCGACGAATCACCTTGACATCGAAGGAATCGAACACCTCGAAAATGTGTTGCATGGATTCTCTGGCGGCGTTGTTTTTGTATCTCACGATCGACATCTGATCGATCGCGTAGCTACAAAGACTCTAGAGCTGACGGCCAATGGCTGGTATGTAACTGAAGGCGGATACCAAGCGCACCTTTCGGCTAAGGCTGACCGCGAGCACAAAGCGGAACAGGATGAGTCGACGCGGCTTACTTTGGCCCGGAAAGAATTGGCATGGTTGCAACGGGGAGCTCGAGCTCGAAGGAGGAAGCCCAAATCACGGCTTGCTATCGCGCATCGAACACTTGAAGTCACCGAAAAAGATGACTCTCGATCTCGTTCGCTTGCCCTAAGCGAATTTGATCAGAAACGCTTGGGGCGCAAAGTGGTGGATCTCGAACAGGTCGCAGTGTCGGTTGGGGGCCACACATTGTTTGACGATGTCACTATCAGCCTTTCCCCCAACGAGCGTCTTGGAGTGGTAGGTCCGAATGGTTCCGGCAAATCGACCCTTTTGAGTGTTATTGCTGGGGTTAGAACCCCCGATGAAGGAACCGTGACGTTTGGGTCAACTGCGCGTATCGGTTACTTCGACCAGATGGGAGAGGCGCTTGATCAGGAGTCGACAGTTGAAGAGGTGATTGCTGGGCCGGGTGCGCGTTTGGACCATAACCAAGCTGCACTGCTGCGTCGATTCTGGTTTGAACCGGCTACCCATCGAGCTCAGATCCGTTCTCTGTCGGGCGGAGAACAACGGCGCCTGCAGCTTTTGGGTGTTCTAGCGGGGGAACCGAATATTTTGCTGCTCGACGAACCCACCAACGATCTCGATATAGACACACTGCGCGCCCTAGAAGACTGGCTCGACACATTTAATGGTGCTTTGGTTGCCGTCACCCATGATCGGGTCTTTCTGGAACGTGTAGTTGACAATGTGGTTGCCATCGGGGCTGACGGCTTCAGGCATCTAGGGGCAGGTGAAGCTGTATGGGAACAAGCACGATCGAAGCCAAAGATAAGTAATCGCGTCAAGAAAAATCGCGTCGAGAAAATTCAGTCAAGTGGGCGCTCGATGTCGACTCTTCGGCATCTACTCAAAGACGTTGAGTCAGAACTTCAGCGACTTGCAGAGGAACGAGATGGCTATGTCGCCCGTCTAGACAACGAAAGCCTTTCGTATGGCTCTCGTCTCGAGATTGCAAATGGACTTACGATCGTCTTAGAGCAGTTGGAAGCTGCTGAGGTGCGGTGGCTTGATATATCGGAGGAGATGGAGAGGCGCGCATAGTCATTCCGCTACTCTGCGCCATATGAATCGGCACACACACGATTCCAGTGGAGAACTGCGACCGTTGCGTCACAGACGCCCGGTGGTTCACTGGACAGCGGTCATCGTGTCGGCAGCCATGGTCCTGGCTGGCTTTTCTGCGCTGGTCGCCGCTCTATGAGCCAGATACAAAAAGCATCGTTTCAACAGTTGTCATTGGAGCGTCTATACGAGATCTTGCACCTACGGGTTCAAGTCTTTGTCGTGGAACAGGAATGCGCATACCCCGAAATCGACAATATTGATTTCGAAGCGAATCATCTATGGATCGATGATGCTCAGGGGTTGGCTTCGTATTTGCGAGTTGTGCAAGAAGAAGAGGGTCACAGAATCGGTCGCGTAGTGACACGGGCCGATGCTCGTTCTAAAGGCCTGAGTCGAAAATTAATCCAATACGTTCTAACTACGTCAGAAGGTCCTTGGGTTCTTTCGGCGCAGTCGTATTTGCATGACTGGTACGACACTTTGGGGTTTACTCAAACCGGTGCAGAATTCCTTGAAGATGGCATTCCGCATATTCCCATGCGTAAAGAAATTGGATAGGGCCAGCTGCGCCGCTAATTAATGCCGCACATCCACGACTGTTCGTCCTTGAACGTTTCCGGCAAGGATCTCAGAACCTAGATGTGGGACTTCGTCTAAGCCGACCACTGTGGTCATATCGGAGAGAATTTCTCGTTGTAGTAAATCGTCAAGCCTCTGCCATGCATGAACCCGTTGCTCGAATGGGCACATAACTGAATCGATACCCAAGAGATTGACACCACGAAGAAGAAAAGGGATGACAGTTGTGTCGAGCTTATTGCCACCAGCAAGTCCGCAGGCTGCGACGCTTGCCCCGTATTCCATTTCTGTTAGTACGTGAGCGAGAGTTGTGTCGCCGACGGCATCTATGCAACCTCCCCAACGTTCAGAGGAAAGAGGTCCGGCGGCCGGTTCAGCTAACTCTTCTCGCGTTACAACCTGGTTAGCCCCGAGTTTCATCAAATAATCACTGGTCTCAGGGCGGCCGGTGGAGGCGGCAACCTGATAACCAGCTTGGGAAAGAAGATGAACAGCGACACTTCCCACACCCCCGGCGGCTCCCGTTACTAGCACCGGTTTCGAGCCGATTCCCTGGTCTTCCAACGCCTGCATCGCCAGCATCGAGGTCAAGCCTGCAGTGCCGACGCTCATCGCTTCGAGTTCCGAAAGGCCCTCCGGAAGTTTTACGAGCCAATCAGCGTTTAGTCGAGCTTTTTCTGCATAACCGCCCCAATGAGCTTCCCCAACGCGCCATCCAGTCAAAACCACACGGTCACCTTCGACGTATCGATCATCGCTTGAGGCGCTAACAACACCGGAAAAATCGATCCCAGGTACATGCGGATAGTCGCGGACTAAGCGTCCGACCCCGTTGAGAATCATCCCGTCCTTGTAGTTCAAAGTGCTGTAAGAGACGTCGACCGTGACGTTTCCGTCAGGTAGTTGATCATCTTCTAGCTGGGTGATTTCCGATGACACAGCCTTATCAGCCTGAGTTAGAAGCACCGCCCGGAATGTCATAAATCCTCACTTATTATGGCCCTCGTAAGGGAATCGAGTCGAGCTAGGACCTTACTCTTCTGCGGGTCATCTGTCTTATGTCGTGATAGCAGGAAATCTGTAAGATGGACGTATGTCGGAGAGACAGATTGTCAGCGTTACCGAGGCAGCACTCGAAAAGGTGCTCGAATTGCGCGCCGGAGAAGAAGACGCAGATCAACTTGCTTTGAGGATCGAAGTCGTTGGAACCCAAGGAGTTGATTATTCCTATGACCTCGCCTTTGAGGTTCTTGGTGAAGCGGATTCCGATGATGTCCCCACGCACGTAGGTGGGGGACTAACTGTGCTGGTTCCCGGGCGAGATGCTTCGAAACTCGAAGGGGCAACATTAGATATTCCGAGCAATGGCAACCAGGTAGGCCTAGTGCTTCGCAATCCCAACAGACCCGACCTTGGACCTAACGCGACTTTGGAACTTACAGGGACTATTGAAGAACAAGTCCAAGAAGTTTTAGTTAAGAGAATTAATCCGTCGATAGCCGCACATGGCGGATTCGCCGAATTAGTTCGAGTCGAAGGATCAACTGTTCTGGTCAAATTGGGTGGTGGCTGTCAAGGCTGCGGGATGGCAAACGCAACAGTTACAGCTGGCATAGAAAAAACATTGACTGAACTCATAGACGGTGTTGAGAATGTGCTTGATATAACGGATCACACATCAGGCGAAAATCCATATTTCGCTGCTACTTAACGGATAACTGCCAAGACTTCATGGCGTGTCCGAAGCAGCGCCGCCTAGACTCTCTGCAGATCGGAAACTCTTGGGGGTGACGTGCGAGGCATCGTTGGATACGGGACGTATGTTCCTTACTACCGGCTGGATCGGGCGAAGATTACTGCCGTTATGGGCGCGGGCGGAGGTAGAGGCCACCGCTCAGTAGCGGGATACGACGAGGACACCACGACTATGGGCGTCGAGGCAGCACGGAATGCTCTCCGGGGAAGCACTGTGACGCCGTCATCCATATGGTTCGCGACTGCAAACCCAGCGTATTTGGATAAAACCAATGCGACCGCCATCCAGGCTGCCCTTGATTTACCCCAAGAGACATGGGCTGTGGATGCGGGGGGCTCAGCGCGTTCTGCAGAGGCGGCGATATCAGGGGCGCGAGGCACGCCGGGTATTTCCATGGCAGTGATTTCTGACCTACGAACAGGTAACCCGACGAGTAATGATGAAAGTGGTGGTGGTGACGCCGCTGCCGCGCTTTTGTTCGGAGATGATGAAGACGCACCAGTCATTGCTCACGCAATTGGACGTGCAGCAGCCACTGGCGAATTTCTTGACCGATATAGGTTGCCGGGGGAGAACGCCAGCAGAATTTGGGAAGAACGGTTTGGAGAACAGGCCTACCTGACTTTGGCTGAAGACGCGATTGAGCGAGCTGTTAAAGAGGCAGACGTAACGCTCGAAGATGTCGACAAAGTGGTAATAGCTGGTCTCCACGCAAGAGCAGTCAGAAGTCTTTCAAGAATCGCCGGCGACAAATTGGTGGACGACTTGACTGGGCGCATCGGCAACCCGGGAGCTGCTCAGTTACCGCTGCTCGTAGCGTCGGCGCTCGATAACGCGGCCCCAGGAGAGACGATCCTCGTAGTTCACCTGGCAGACGGGGCTAACGCGAATGTTCTTCGCACTACAGACGCGATAGCCGACTACACCCCGTTCTCAAGCGTTGAATCTCAGATCGAAAACGGTAGCGACAATCTGGACTACAACCTGTATCTAACCTGGCGGGGATTTCTTGACAGAGAACCGCCGAGACGACCCGACCCCGATCGCCCCGGAGCGCCGCCGGCATTCCGTTCAGAGGACTGGAAATACGCCTTCGTGGGTTCGCGAGACCGCTCTTCGGGCGCGATCCATCTACCGCCGATGCGGGTGTCAATGGACGGTGGTGCCGTAGATGACATGGAACGAGTACGGATGGCTGATACCCCAGCGACGATCGCTACATTCACGGTCGACTACCTAGCGTTCTCTTTGTCTCCCCCCACAGTTGCTGTGGTAATTGACTTTGACGGCGGCGGCAGGTTCCAAGCAGAGATGACAGATGTAGATCCCAACGAGGTAAAAATCGGAGATCGCGTCGAAATGAGTTTCCGTCGCTTGTTTACAGCGCAAGGAATACATAACTACTTCTGGAAGGCTCGCCCACTCGCTGAATGAGTGGAATTGTTTAGTATCCCTGCAGGGATACGCTGTTATCTACCAAACTGGTATTACACAACAAAGGAAAAGTGACATGGCCTCACATGGCATAAAGGACCAAGTCGCCATCGTCGGTATGGGCTGCACGCCCTTCGGCGAGCACTGGGACAAAGGCGCCGACGACATGCTCGTCGACGCAGCGCACGAGGCGTACGCCTCGGCGGGAGTAAACCAAGATGATATTGATGCCTTCTGGTTAGGAACCATGGGATCAGGAGTGTCTGGGTTGACGCTTTCGAAGCCGCTACAAATTGACTACAAACCCGTTAGCCGTCTGGAGAATATGTGCGCGACTGGCTCGGAAGCTTTCCGAAACGCCTGTTATGCAGTTGCATCCGGCGCATACGACGTAGTCATGGCAATCGGAGTTGAGAAGCTGAAGGACAGTGGGTACTCAGGTCTGACAGGTAGTAGACCACCTAGTGATGGAACTGATTCATCACTGACTGCACCGGCTACGTTCAGCCTTCTGGCACCCGCGTACGCCCACAAGAATGGTCTCGATGACGAAACCATGAAAGAGGTTCTAACCCGCATTGCCTGGAAGAATCACAAAAATGGTGCGCTCAACCCGCGAGCCCAATTTCGTAAAGAAGTAGCGAAAGAGACAATTGCAGGCTCCCCGTTGGTGGCCGGACCCTTGGGCATATTTGACTGTTCAGGTGTCAGTGATGGCTCAGCTGCGGCAGTGATAGTTCGCGCCGAAGATGCGCATCGCTACACCGACAAACCCCTGTACGTGAAGGCATTGAGTTTTTCTTCGGGACCTGCCACTGGAGCATTGGATCCAAGCTACGACTACACGACTTTCCGGGAAGTCCGCGCATCAGCAGAAGAGGCTTATAAGCAGGCCGGTATCAATGACCCCAGAAGCCAAATAGCAATGGCTGAGGTACATGATTGCTTTACGCCGACCGAATTGGTGTTGATGGAAGATCTCGGGTTCGCTGACGAAGGAACTGCCTGGAAAGAGGCATTGAACGGAACCTTCGACCTCGATGGAGATTTGCCGGTAAACCCCGACGGGGGACTGAAGAGCTTCGGTCACCCAATTGGAGCATCAGGCTTGAGAATGCTCTTTGAATGTTGGCTTCAGCTCAGAGGTGAAGCGCCACCTGAACGTCAAATTGATTCTGACAAAACACTTGGTTTGACCCACAACCTGGGCGGTCAGCCCGGTGCTTGCGTGTCATTCGTTTCAGTTGTCGGTTCCGAAATCGGTTAAAGCGAATCAAATACGAAAATTCAACGGTCGTTCGTTCCAGCCATGTGAATGAACGACCGTTGCGCGTCCGCAAGGTCGGACATCCAACGGCTAACGCGTAGACGCCTTCCTAATGTTGAAGAGATTTGAATGCTTTATTTATCTGCGCCGCAATTCCAGACGCATCAAGCCCTAATTCAGCGTGCAGTTCCGACTCCGCGCCGTGAGGCAAATAGTCGTCAGGGGTGCCGAGTTGCAATAAGCGCGGAATTGGCCCAGAACGCCGTTGCAGGGCATCGGCTACGAGACTCCCGAATCCACCCACCCTGGTTCCATCTTCAATGGTGACCACCAACGGAAATTCAATAATTGAGCGGATCATTTCCTTGTCAACTGGTTTGAGCACTCTGGGGTCCCAGAGCTCAGCCCGCACCCCTTCTTCGGCTAGCAAACTCACTGCGGTGTTAGCCGCCGTCAACATCTTGCCTGCAGCCAATATCGCGACATCCGTCCCTTCATTAACCAGACGGGCATCCATCCCCTGACCAACATCATCTGATTCCGCGGCGTTGCCTCGCGGCCATCGAATTGCGACGGGCCCGTCCTCTATTTCAAGTGCCTGATTTAACATTATGGGTAGTTCTTGAAGCGACGAGGGCGAGAATATGGTCATGCCCGGCACGCGGGCATACATAGCGATGTCATGAACCCCATGATGTGATGCGCCGTCGGGTCCGGTAATTCCAGCCCTGTCGATGCAGATGACGACGGGAAGGCCGTGCAATCCAATGTCGTACATTACTTGGTCGAAACCGCGTGCCAAGAAAGTCGAATAAATAGCCACAAAGGGCCTGAGCCCTGCCTTGGCCATGCCAGCCGCCGACGTCAAGGCGTGCTGTTCAGCGATTCCGGTATCAAAGAATCGTTCAGGGTATCGCTGCTGAAATGGAAGCAATCCAGTAGAACCCGGCATCGCTGCTGTAATCGCTACGACGTCATCGCGACGCTCAGCAATGTTCATCAAAGCAGTGCTGAACTCGGCGGTGAAGGTATTGCCGCCGTTGGACGAAGAGTTACCAGTTACGGGGTCAAAGAGCCCAATATCGTGCAGATGTTTTTCTACGTCCGCCTCGGCCGGCGCATAGCCTCGGCCCTTATCAGTAAGTACGTGCACCACTATCGGTCCATCTTCGTACGAAGAAGCGTCGCTTAAAGCTGACTCAAGTGCGTCAATGTCATGCCCATCGATGGGTCCCAGATAGCGAACTCCAAGGGTTTCGAAAAAGGCCGGAGGTTCCCACATTTCCCGCATGGCCGCAGCCGCCCCAGATAAACCCCGTTTGACCTCATCTCCGAGAGGTAAACGATTGAGAATGCTAGTGACCGCCTGACGCCCTTTCACGTAGTTAGGTGATTGACGGAGCCGAGACATCACCGTAGCTAGACGGCTCACCGTTGGAGCGTAAGATCTTCCGTTGTCGTTGAGAATAATGACGGCCCTCTGCCCGTAATGACCGAGGTTGTTGAGTGCTTCAAACGCCATCCCCCCGGTCATTGAGCCATCACCGATGATTGCCACGACTTGCCTATGTTCGTGACCCGTTAGATCGAAGCCGGCAGCCAGTCCCGAAGCCCAGCTAAGCGATGTTGAAGCATGACTATTTTCCACAATGTCATGCTCTGATTCCGTGCCACTGGGATACCCGGATAAACCATGTCGTTGCCGGAGGGATGTGAACTTGTTCGAGCGTCCGGTCACGATTTTGTGAACATAACTTTGGTGGCCAGTGTCCCAAAGAATCACGTCCCTTGGTGATTCGAAAACTCGATGTACCGCCAAGGTCAGCTCCACCGCACCCAGGTTGGACCCCAGGTGACCACCGGTTCTGGAAACAGCTTCAACCAAAAAATCTCGAATTTCGGCGCAGAGATCTTGGAGCTGGTCGCTATCAAGCGCACGCAGATCTGCAGGACTTTGGATTTTCTCTATATGCATAGGATGATCATTAGCTGGCCGGAATACGGGTCACACTATCGCCTAAAGATCGTGAGACATCGCCAGCACGACGACTCTTGTCAGCTGAACCGTATTTTTTCTAACCACCCTGCACATTTCATTCCCGCACCTAAGACCATCAGTCCGGCCAATCCATCAACCCAATAGTGATTAGCGGTGATGACTATGCCGAAACTGGTTGCAATGGGATATACCCACATGAGGATACGGGTCCATCGCGATTTCAAAATTGGAATCAAAGCAAGGGCACACCAAGCCGCCCACGCAAGATGGAGGCTAGGCATCGCCGCCCATTGATTCGAGATTGCTTGCAATGTCCCGGAATCGAACGACCAGAGACCTCCATGAACGGAGAGAGTATCGATGAAGGCAAATTCAGTCATCGAGCCGCCGTAAGGCGGTGGTGATGACAACAACCTAGGAGGCATGAGAGGAAATGTCGCAAAACCGATAAGACCGAAAGCAGTGGTGACGGCAAGTCCCGTGCGGTATCTGAGAAATCGGGCTGGGAATCTTCTAAACAAAAATATCCCTGTGGCGATCGTCACGACGAAGTGAAGACTCCCGTAGAAGACATTCCAGAACCACAAGAACCAGCCCCAATTAATGAAGAAGTTCTGGAGCTGTTCTTCGAAAAACAAACCCATTTTTTTTTCGAGATCAATTATTCGCCTAGCGTTATCTGCCGCTGTCGTCGTGGTAGCCGCAAATAAACCGTTTGAACCGAACTGATTCCTGATTCGCGCATAAACCAAATAGAAGCCAAGTATGAAAAGAACTTCTTTCCACCAACGCCTCTTATCGGTAACGGTTTCGAGCGACGTCAAAGCGCACCCTCCGTGTTCTGGCGGCGCGGACCGAATATGAAGGGCACCACACCAGTGAGGCTTGCGATGAGAGTAACAGCGTAAGTTAAGAGCCCTAACACCACACTTTGGCCGCTCGCAATGAAAGAACCTCCGAGGAAAAAGACTAAGGCCGCTTCTCTGACACCCAGTCCGCCAATTGCTATGGGTAACACTTGGGCAACAAAGACCATCGGGATGAAGGCAAACCAAGTTGATGTTTCAAGGCGTATCCCGATGGAGTTAGCGATGCATATTACAGCTGCGATAAGACATGCTTGAAATGCCACTGCCACGGTCAGTAGCCGCAACATGGAACCTGGGACTTTTCGGTAAATTTTCAGACCTTGGTGAACGGCTACAAGTGAGGCGGTCACGCGGTTCTGGCCTTGGAGTCGACCTCCGAAGCGAGGGTGTTGTGCAACGAAAATTAAAACCGAGAGCAGGACTAATGTGCCCAGAGCGGCCGCCAAGGCTACTGCGCCTCTTCGACTTGACGTGAGACTGGGACTCAAAATTAGGGCGCACAGAGTGATAACGGGTAGTACCACCCAACCCGTTAATCGTTCGATTATGACCGAAGCGAAAGCTCTTGAATGGTCTCCAATTTCGGCTCCCATCCGAGTAACGCGCAAAATATCACCGCCGACGGTTGTCGGCAGAAAATTTCCTACAAATTGACCAGCCAGGAAATAGCTGAACACTTTAGAGAAACTGACTGAAGCGCCGAGTGTCCTGCACACCTCGAGCCAACGGAGCGAAGCGAGACCGAAGGCAGCGAGCGTTAAAAGCAAAGACACACAAATCCATAGCCAACTTGAGGCTTGCCACTCGGGCCACCGTGCTTGCAGATCATCTGCGGGAAATTGAGTTAGGAGGAGCGTCAGCATGGCTGAACTCGCAACAATGCGAAGCGCAAAGGAGGCCTTTTTCGGCAAACGGAACGAGCGATTTGGTTTCGGTAACACGAGAGATTGAAGATTAGGCCGAAGCGGCGGCCCTGAGAAGTCCAAACCGGCGCCGATCACGGTACTGTTGCGCCGAAGTCAACTCGGAATTAAGAGAGGCAAATGTGAGCATGAATGCGGTTTCCCCGTTACTGGACACAAACTTGGTCCAAGACACTCTCTCCGAGGCGATGTCAAATGGGGGAGAGTGGGCTGAGATTTTTGTTGAGGACCGGCAGAGTGCCTCTGCGGACTTCGACGAAGACCGAGTCGAGGCCATGACGTCGAGCAGAGATCTAGGTGCAGGAATTCGGGTGACTGTGGGAGATATCACGGGATTTGCGCACACCTCTGATCTGACGACGGATGGATTGTTTGAGGCAGCACGTGCTGCTGCGAGTGTCGCTAAAGGAGGCTCTCAGGTTAAGCCGATTGTTCTAGGAGGAAACGGATTGGCTGAAAGCAACGCGAGAATAATGCCGGAGTCTGTTTCGAAAACCCGCAAAGTTGAATTGCTGGAACAAACAAATGCTGCAGCCCGAGCAGAGAATGCATCCATTAGCCAGGTAAATGTTCGATATTTGGAAGGGCGCCGCCAAATACTGGTTGCGAACACTGAGGGTCTATTCAACGCTGATGACCAGACTCGTACTTTGTTGTCAGTGAATTGTGTTGCCACTGGAGACCAAGGTATGCAGACAGGACGAGAAACTGTCGGCTACACGGTTGGATTTGAATTATTCGAAGAACACGACGTGGAGGCCATGGCACGCAGAGCAGCCGGTCGTGCGATAACGAAATTAGCGGCACGCCCAGCGCCCAGCGGACAACTACCAGTGGTTATAGAACGAGGAGGGGGAGGAGTGCTGTTCCACGAGGCGTGCGGTCATGGCCTTGAAGCAGATCTCGTTAATAAAGGGGCATCAGTCTTCCGCGACCGGGTGGGAGAACTGGTGGCCGCGCCTTCCGTCACATTGGTCGACGATGGGACGATGGGGGTTGAATGGGGCACAGTGGCGATTGACGACGAAGGATGTCCGACGCAACGAAATATTCTAATTGAAGATGGAATCCTTACTGATTACATGTGGGATCACTTACGAAGCCGGTCTGCGGGTAGACCAGCGTCCGGAAATGGAAGACGGCAAAGTTACCAACATCTTCCTATGGTTCGCATGACCAACACCTTCGTCACAAACGGAGAAGCTGAACCCGAGGACATCATCTCAGACACCAAAAATGGCGTCTACGTTGCTCAATTGGGTGGAGGTCAGGTCAACACGGCAACGGGCGACTTTGTTTTCGGTATGACCGAGGCTTATCTCATCGAAAACGGCGAGATAACTGTGCCACTACGAGAGGGAAATCTCATCGGTAACGGCCCCGAAGTCTTACAAAATATAGAAGTGATTGGCAATGACTTTGCCATGGGCAGCCCGGGTACCTGCGGCAAAGACGGACAAGGTGTCCCTGTGGGGGATGGGCAACCAACGCTCAGAGTCGCAGCGTTAACCATTGGTGGTACTGCAAGTTGAGTGACGTCGTAGAACTGCCTGACCTAGCGGATGAACTCGTCTCACTTGCTCGCGAAAACGAACAGATAGAGGTGTGTGTATCCCGAAACCGTTCGACAACAGTGAAGGCGTACTCGGGTGAAGTTGAATCTGTTCGCTCAGGAAAGTCGGAGGCTGTCGGAATCCGAATAATCGTAGACGGACAGCAGGGTTTTGCTACTGCTGGTTCGCTCGATCGTCGAGTTTTGAGTCAAGTAGTTGAAGACGCTCGGGGAAATCTGCAGTTTGCTGAAAGTGACCCGTACCAAGGGGTAGCTTCACCCGACGGTGTCGAGTCCCCGAACCTTGACTTAGTTGACCCCGCCGTTCTTCAGATGAGCGAGGAACAGAAGGCCTCGCTCGCAATCGAGCTAGAACGGCGATGTCTGTCCGCAGACTCGCGAGTGAGCAGCGTACGGTCGGCGGCATGGTCTGATGGGTGGGGTGAGTTTGCGTTAGCTTCAACAACTGGAATATCTGTATACAGCGAAGGTGGAAGCTGTTCAGTGGGTGTTCAACCTCTTGCTGTGGAGGGTAACGAAACCCAGATTGGCTACGCCGGAGATGCGGCTCGTCGCCCCGATTCGCTAGACATAGACCGGGTAGTAGAGGAAGCGGTTGAAGGCGCGACGGGAATGCTCGGGGCGAAGAAACCACTTTCAGAACGCTTAACGGTGGTTCTTGAACCGGGAGTTGCTGCAGCTTTTCTCGGAACGATTGCAGGCGCTCTAACAGGTGATCGTGTTGTCAAAGGAAGGTCACCGTTCGCTGAACGGCTAGGTGAACAGGTTGGCGCTTCCATGTTGACTCTGTTTGACGACCCAACGAATATCGATTCGTTAGGAGCTGATAATCACGATGGTGAAGGTTTGGCTGCGCGAAAAAATATGATCATCGAAAAAGGCGTCCTGTCCCAGTTTCTCCATAATTCGTATACCGGTAGGCGAGTGGGGGTGGGTTCTACAGGTTCAGCAGTTAGGGGTCCTCGTTCCACTCCCAGCGTCGGTGTGCATGCCCTGTGCCTAGATCCAGGTACAGGCGGTCGAGACACACTTTTCCAAGAGGTTGGTAGTGGCATATTCGTGCGTGGCGTGAATGGATTACACAGTGGAGTGAACCCGGTCAGTGGCGACTTTTCAGTAGGTGCGTATGGACACAAGATAAGAGATGGTGCGCTAGCGGAACCTTTTAGCGAAGCGACGATCGCCTCCACGCTTCAAAGAATGCTTCTTGATGTGGTGGCGATCGGCGGAGATTTCGAGTTTTTGCCGGGCGGTTCAGGTATGGCATCCATCGCGATAGAGGACGTTGCGCTCTCAGGTATGTAGTTCCTGAAGGCGAACAAAGCGGAGCCGTTGATACCCTGCTGCCGTGCCTTCTTTGCCAAAACCAGAAGCGCTTGAGCGTCACCCCCACCTAGGTCAGCCTTGTCCTAAAGACTGGGTTCGGGTGGATTTTCATTCTCACACCATGTGGTCAGGGGATTCGACTACCACTCCCGAAGAACTCCGAGATTGTGTCGCAGCATCTGGTATCGACGTTCTTTGTATTACTGACCACAACGCGATTAAAGGAGCACTCGAACTTGTTGATGAACTTCCGTGCCGAGTGGTTGTGGGTGAAGAACTGAAGACACACGCAGGTGAAATAATCGGTCTTTTCTTGGAAGAGCGGATCCCACAAGGAATCCCCCCGGCCGAAGCTGCCCAGAACATTCGTGAGCAGGGTGGAATCGTTTATGTACCTCATCCATTCGATCCGATGAGGAACAATTTGCGTTCAGATGTTCTAGATGAGTTGGTTGCCGCAGACCTTGTTGACGGTATAGAGGTCCTCAATGGGAAGACGAGCCTGAAAAGCCTGAACCAAAAAGCTGTTACATACGCTAATGAACACGATCTAGCAATAGGGGCTGGTAGCGATGCCCACGTCGCGGAGGCGATCGGAGCCGCGTATCTGGAAATGCCTGATTTTGGTAGCCCCGACGAATTTCTGGATTCAATGCGCCAAGGACGCGCCGTAGGCCATTACTACGACCCTCCAAGACGTTGGAGGCCCCGTATTGTTCCGTCAACGGCCGACTAACTATTTGCTTTGCTATTCGCGACTGTAACTATGCCAATCTTCCACGCAATCGTCTTAGGCATTACACAAGGCCTTACCGAGTTTTTACCTGTCTCGTCTAGTGGTCATCTAGGAATAATCCCGTGGCTGTTTCAGTGGAATGACTTTGCTGGTGATACGAGGACGGAAAATACTTTCGATGTGGCCCTTCACCTAGGGACCTTGATCGGATCAGTCACCTACCTGTGGGGTGATGTCCGAACTTATTCTCGAGCTGGTCTTTTAGCGATAGCTGGACGTAGAAACTGGGATGCCGAAGCAAAATTTGGATGGTTCTTACTCCTTTCGGCGTTGCCAGCTGCCCTAGTGGCGGCCCTCTTTGAATCCTTCTTCCTGACGCAAAGCAACCGGATTGGTTTGATTGCTCTGGGGCTCGCTGCGTTCGGACTGCTGCTATGGGCGGTTGATAGACGATCCACGGATCAGTCCTTCACGAGTGACCTATCACTGTCGCGTGCTGCAGCGTTGGGCTGTGGTCAGTGCTTGGCCTTGTTTCCTGGTGTGAGTCGTTCCGGGATCAATATCACCATCGCCAGGACCCTTGGATACGATCGACCTGATGCTGCTCGAATTGCTTTTCTCATGGGGTTGCCAATAATCGGAGGAGCAGCTTTGTACAGGATGCTTGGGGTTGTTTCTGATGGATTACCCAGCGGAATGTGGAGCGCTCTGATAGTTGGAACTATTACCTCAGCGGTGACTGGTTGGCTGGCGGTGCGCACAATGCTTCGCTGGGTAAAGACCCACAGTTANGCAGGCTTTGCCGCGTACCGCGTNTGTTTGGCGTTAATGGTGGCGGCAGTGTTGTTTGCTCGTTGAATAAACGCGAGTCACCGCGCTAAGGATCCGAGATTGACTTTCAGTCGCCCACTAATCCTTGGTGGTCTTTGAGGTGTTGGAGCTAGAAGATTTGTCTGCAGAGCTAGAAGATTTGTCTGTGGAACTAGAGGACGAAGATTTGCTATCAGCCGAAGTGCTTGATTCTTTTTTGCTTTCAGTAGAGTCCGATGACTCTGAAGACTTGCTGCCGCCCGAACGACTGTCGTTCTTGTAAAAACCGCTGCCTTTGAAGGCTATGCCGACNCTGCCGAAGACTTTCTTNACTTCGCCACCNCAGCATTCTTTGGGGCACGACGTGANCGGATCATCAGAAAATGATTGACGAAGCTCAAACTGATCGTCGCAAGCAGTGCAGCGATATTGGTAGGTAGGCATGTTATGNGTTGGCTCCTGGTAGCCCTTAGAGGCCGACAGAAATTCTAGCGACGAGTAGCGGAGCCGACACCTACNAANAAGGAACGACAACAAGACNNTATCGGCGCTAGATTCCGGCACATGATCCCAATTGAAGAGGCTCGAAGTTATGTCATGGACCGTTGCGCGCCTCTTGCGGCTATTGCGACCGAGGTAGCTGACGCTTTAGGACTAGTAACTGCGGTTGATGTGACTGCAAAGGAATCTCTCCCGCCTTTTGCAAATACTGCGATGGATGGGTTCGCTGTCCGTTCTGCTGACCTGAGCACTATTCCTGCCCGGTTACAAATCGTAGAAACCATTGCGGCGGGCCATAGTCCAAGCCGAGCTATCGGCCAAGGTGAAGCAAGCAGGATTATGACAGGAGCGCCTATCCCCGATGGAGCAGACGCAATCGTGATGGTCGAAAAGACTTCCGTTGATGGAGATACTGTCTCGATCNAGACNCAAGTTGAACCCGGCAACCATATTCGTCCCGCTGGNGATGACGTAGTTGAGGGTGACTTAGTGTTCCCGTCGGGGACGGAACTCTCAGCTGGACATTTAGGTCTTCTTTGCAGTTTGGGTCTTCGCGAAATTGAGACATACCCGCGTCTTCGAGTAGGGGTTATATCCACGGGCGACGAATTAGTAGACGATGGNGGANCTCTAGCTCCNGGGCAAATACGTGACTCAAATCGGAGAACNTTNCTTTCATTACTGAGCGGAGACGGATTTGANCCTGTTGATCTAGGNCTCATCGCCGANGACGAACTAGCAATCGAAACAGCCTTAGTCCAAGGCGCCCAAAACTGTGATGCGGTCGTCACTTCGGGNGGNGTAAGTATGGGNGACTTCGACTATGTGAAAGCAGTACTCGATCGGATAGGAGATATGAGGTGGATGCAGGTCGCGATCAAACCTGCGAAACCCCTGGCATTCGGCACGATCNANGGCACTCCTATCTTCGGTNTGCCTGGGAACCCCGTTTCGTCAATGGTGTCCTATGAATTGTTTGCTCGCTCNGGACTTCGNTCNATGATGGGGTTTCCTCAACCAATCAGNCCCGTCGTTCANGGTGTCGCAGCAGACCCACTGACTAGACGAGNAGATGGAAAAATTCATTATGCGCGAGTNCTCGCAAAACATGAAGACGGAAAAACAGTCGTNTATCCGGTGTCGGGTCAGGGTTCGCACATGTTGGCATCAATGGCNCGGTCAAACGCNCTTGCCGTGTTGCCCGACGGTGAAGGATGTGAAGCCGGTGGACAAGTTGACGTGTTGCTCCTTGACTGACATAAAAGTTGTTGAACTAGTGCCGACCTCCAAGCGTCGCTACCCTTAAACCATCATGTATGAAGAAAGCTCGGCTCAGGATTTAGTAGACCCATTCGGTCGCACAGTTCGTGATCTTCGTATTTCCGTAACTGACCGTTGTAATTTTCGATGCCAATACTGCATGCCAGCAGAAGGAATGCAATGGCTTCCGCGAGAGGAGATTCTTTCTTTCGAGGAAATAGAACGGTTNGCTCGTATATGTATCCAGGCNTTCGGATTTAACGGTATCCGCCTAACCGGAGGTGAACCGCTCGTCCGAGCGCACCTCCCNGAGCTAGTGCAACGGTTGGCTCGCTTAGGNGTCGACGTNGCACTNACCACCAATGGNGCCACGCTNCGACTTCATGCNTCAGCGCTTGCCGACGCTGGGCTGAAACGAATCAACATAAGTCTTGACTCACTGCAGAAAGAACGNTTCTTAGANCTAACAAGACGNGACGAACTCGACCGTGTTCTGGATGGCATCGATGCCGCTCTCGATGCTGGGCTGAATCCGGTAAAGATCAATGCGGTCATGATGAGAGGGATAAATGACGACGAAATAATTGATTTCGCTGAATTTGGAAGAAACAAAGGCGTGACTGTTCGGTTCATCGAGTTCATGCCACTTGAAGCCGGAGACGTATGGAACGAAGGACTGGTCGTTCCGGCGCAGGAAATCGTCGAAACAATTNATCAGGTCCTTCCNNTAGAGCCNGTGGTCCGCGGAAATGANCCAGCTGAGAGATGGCGGTATAGCGACGGCAATGGTGAAGTAGGGGTTATTGCTTCGGTAACCAAACCGTTCTGCGGCAACTGTGACCGGGTTCGCCTCACCGCGGAAGGCCAGTTTCGTACGTGCCTTTTNGCTGTAGACGAATTCGATATGCGTGCTCTTCTGAGAAGCGAAGTTGGAGATG
This sequence comes from Acidimicrobiaceae bacterium, assembly GCA_002708935.1. Taxonomy (GTDB): domain Bacteria; phylum Actinomycetota; class Acidimicrobiia; order Acidimicrobiales; family Poriferisodalaceae; genus MedAcidi-G3. The sequence goes on from PAPO01000018.1 coordinate 88,648, forward strand.
ACGTCGTCGCAAAAGCAATCTCTGACGCTGTGGGAACTAAATGGGCGGGTCACGCGATTGGTCAAGTGAATTTCATTCGTCCCAAACGCACCATGAGTCAGATCGGAGGTTGAACAATGGCTNGCTCTGAGCACCCAGAGTTAACCCATTTAGACTCCTCTGGGCANGCGCACATGGTCGACGTGTTGGCGAAGGAAATAACTCGACGTCGAGCGGTCGCNAAATGTCGTATTGAGATGGATGCCACNACTNCCGCCGTAATTGGAAGCGGAGATCTAATAAANGGNGATGTTNTAGCGGTCGCGAGAGTGGCAGGAATTCAGGCTGGCAAGCGAACCTCTGAATTGATTCCCCTGTGTCACCCTCTGATGATCGGATCGATTTCGATNGACTTTGAAATANAAGAAACTCATGTANAGGTCACTGCCGANGTTGAGACTCTTGACCGCACGGGAGTCGAAATGGAGGCGCTAACTGCCTGTTCCGTCGCTGCANTAACTATCTATGACATGTGTAAATCGGTCGACAAGAACATGGTGGTAAGCGAATTAGCGCTCTGGGAGAAGACNGGCGGAAAGTCTGGCCCCTACAGTCGTGAATGACTTTAATAAGAACTGATTTCTAGTTAATGGAAATGAGGCATTGCGTCGACGGCATAGGGTCGTAATACTTAGTTGGCTNTATCTAGCCNNAGATGTCGCTGTGATTAAGACACACATACCTGTGTGAGAATGGTCACCGTTGTATCNATGGCTAGCCNACACGATGANGATTTGGAGGGCTAATCAACTTGACNGAAATAGTTCTCCTCGTANTGGCCTTTGTATGGGCNTTGGTGCTTGTACCCGGATGGGTTCGTACGTTCCTTGATCGCGGAGGNCGTCGGACCCCGATGGTCGCTTGGCAGCGNCAGCTAAGCACGTTGTCNCACTCATCGCCTGCAGCCGGAATGCCNGCGCCNTTTGGAGCTCGCGTNGCCACAGTTGACCGACGAGGTGTCTATCGACGTCCANGAAGTTCGGTTCCAAACAACAGTCGCGAGGCNGCGGTNCGACGTCGCGATGTCTTGAGGCTTTTGGCGNTGGGTTCNGCTCTGACTCTTTTCGGTTGGATNGTGGGAGGCCTCGCAATAGTTGGAGCAACACACNTAGTTTTTGATGCCGCNCTAATCNTCTACCTCGCCCTGTTGAATCAACGACGCAAAAAAGAGATCGAACGGCTTGCCCAAGTCCACTATCTGAAGCCGCAAATAGCTATAGCCGGAGAAGTCGCAGACGATGGCACTGGACGAAGCGCCAGCAAATAGCTCGAGCGCCCGATTTGAGTCGTCATCACAATCATCTGTATCGACNCGTTTTGCTGTATCGTCCAAACGTCCCTATGGGGGTGTAGCTCAGTTGGTAGAGCGCTTCGGTCGCATCGAAGAGGCCAGGGGTTCAATTCCCCTCACCTCCACGNCAGTTAGGACNGCGATGTGGTGTCGGTATGTCCTGAAAGCTTTGCTAGGTGCTGTGGTACTCCTTTTGTTGACCGCAGCATGCGCTGAGAGTTCTGCTGAACGTCTCTTCTCAGGGCNCGAANTGGATCAGCCGCAGCCAATGCCGGACTCNGTGCTTACTGATACTGAAGGACAACCCTTTGCTACGCGNNCNGACACNGAAGGGTCGGTGCGACTGGTCTATTTCGGGTTCACGTCTTGNCCAGATATCTGCCCGATTCATTTGGCGCAACTGAGTGANGTTTTGGCTCGGCCGGGTATGCCCCCCAATATCAAGGTTTTGTTCGTCACAGTTGACCCGGAGACCGACACCCCTGAAGTTATTAGAGACTTTCTTGATCAATTCAGCGCTGAATTCATAGGTTTGACCGGGACGAAAGAGACGTTGATAGAAGTTCAACGACAGTTTGCTGCGCTAGTAGCATCACCGGCGGTAGACGAAAATGGAGAAGTTCAAGATATAGGTCATGATGGTCGAGTTTTTGCGTTTGCCCCGGATGGCCTTGGTCGCACCCAGTACCCGCATCCGACTCGACAGACAACATGGACGCGTGACTTACCTATCCTCGCAACCCTCCGATAGCGTCCAAGTTTGATGCCGGTCGCAGCGAAGAGAAAAGGCTAATCGTTTGAGATTTTGGTGCTCAACGCTCGAAGAGCCGTGGTCTTGGAGTTTTCGGGCCTATCCGGGGGTATGGCTGGCAATGCTGTGCCTGGTCATTCCGTATTTTGTNTTTCAACGCAGGGCACCAAAAGGAATTGAAAATGGAGGGTCTCAGAAACGACTCTTCATACTGGGTGTACTTCTTTTATGGGTAGCAACTGATTGGCCTCTGGGACTATTGGGTGCCAGTTACTTGGCCTCTGCGCATATGTTGCAATTTCTTATCTACACGATGGCAGTGGCACCCATCTTGTTGTTAGGAATTCCCGAATGGATGGCCAGACGCCTAGCTGGTCGCATGCGCTTGTATCGACTTATGGGCCGGTGCACGCAACCAGTTGTCGCTGGATTGTTGTTCAACGGCATGTTGATCTTTAGTCATTCGCCCTGGGCCGTGGACAATTTGAGAGCCACGCAGTTTGGTTCCTTTGCGATGGATTTTCTGTGGTTAATCGGAGGGCTTCTGGTCTGGGCGCCGCTGGTGTCTCCGATCCCCGAGCATCGAATGAGCAGTTACCCAGGACGTATGGCGTATCTATTCCTAGCCTTGGGGGTCATACCAGCTGTTCCGGCTGGCTTTTTAACTTTCGCCAGTTTCCCGCTGTACGCGATCTACGAGCTAGCTCCTCGAGTTCATGGCCTAGGAGCAACTACCGACCAACAATTAGCTGGTCTTGTGATGAAGCTTGGAGGAATTCCCATTGTTTGGGGCACCATCGTCGTTCTGATGTATCGGTGGAGTGAAGCTAGTCGCGCTGAAAGCGCTGAGGCCCAACTCCCAAATAAGTCCGCCTCACCGTCGGGAGAGCTTCATCAATCAAGCACTGATCCCGACCAATAGATGGCAGCCCAGACTAAACCAAATACCAGCACCACCGAAACTAGGGACGACCACAGGTTGTAACGGGGACCCAGCCTTCTGCGGGTGGGGCGGCCGAACATATCTTCATTCTGGCAGGTAAACGACCCAAATCAGAATCAGCCGCCGATCCTGCTGCCTTCTCGTTCGCGAAGCGCAACGTTGACACTCAATTTTTCTAAATGTTGATCCAACGTGAGCTGTCCCTGTGGAATTGGATGGCTTTCGAAGAAATCGCGAATCTCAGCGGCGAGTTGGGGAGTAGACAGAGAACGAATCCCACCCACCATCCTTGGAATCGAGTTCTGGGGAAACTTCTTGTTCAATTCTTGCCAACGATCTCGAATGAACTCCCACGCTAAAACTCCGTGACTGCGGTGGCCCATCGCCGCTCCCAGAAGGTANGGAGCATTTTGAGTTCGAACTTCGTTGGTAAAGAGGTCAAGAGTTTGTTNGAAGAGTTCACTTCCTTCNACTTCCAATAGCGCCATCAAATAGCGAACCTCTAATTGNGGAGTTGGAGCTTCGCGGTANAGAGTGACAAGTTCTGAGTGNGTTTTTTCGTTGCCTGCCGATGCCATAACTCGAATTGCGGCGGCAGNGAGGTTGGGCTCAGTGTTCTGATTGGCTTTACTATCANCGAAAATAGATTTAGCTAGTTCTCGCACGGAGTTGTCGTTACCGGTGGTGCCTGCNGCTGTGAACAGCAAAGCCCGTAACTCTCTATCTAAGTCAGGTTCAGTCTCCAACGGCTCTAAACCTAAAACGCCGAGTGCAGTGGTCGACAGATCNCGGATTAATACCTGCAATCGCNTCCGACCGTTTTTGTCNGCAATCGAATACAGATGTTCCAGTGATGAAAGNATGCGTTGCCAGACTGCTAGATCGGTTTCTGCCACTAAGCCAGTAACCAGCGNNAGATGTGTTTCAGCGTCAATTTGGCCTGCGAGCACAGATGCCCACGTGTCATCTACGAGTCCATAACGCTCGGATGGAGAAAGGACCTCGAGTGCCTGNGCAGACAAGGCCTGTAAGAGATTCGCGTCATAGGCAACGCGGTAAAATCCATGACCACCGGCATTNACTACNACCCAATCAGGTNCNCCCCCAAGATCGATTGTGGCTTCGTCTTCTTCGAGGAGTAACCGACTCTCCACTTCAGTTGATCCGACTNGAGCACGAACAATTATCGGAACATGCCAAGACGCTTGTTCGATGTCGGTGTATCCAAAACGTGTTTGTTTGACCGTGATTCCTTCAACAGACTTCTGAACGAAGATGACAGGGTGCCCGCCTTGGAAGATCCAGGTGTCCATCGCTGCTCGGACTGGTATCCCAGTGGCTACTTCGAGAGAGTCCCAGAGGTCTGTGGTGGTGGTATTGGCGTAGCTGTGGGTAGTCANATAATGCTTAACGCCGCTTCTGAAGTCNTCCGGNCCCAAGAATTGTTCGAGCATTCGCACTACAGCAGCACCCTTTTCGTAGGTCAAGATGTCATACATCGCTTCAGCATCTTGCGGTGAAATAACCTCAAATTCGATAGGACGAGTAGAGGCGAGGGAGTCAGTATCGAAAGCNGCNCCACGTTCGACGCAAAANCCGTCCCACCTTCTCCAGTCAGGTCTGAAAGCGTCTGTNGTAGCAACCTGCATAAACGTGGCAAAAGCTTCCTTAAGCCATATCCCGTTCCACCAGTCCATGGTCACCAGATTGCCGAACCACATATGCGCTATTTCGTGAGCAATCACGTCAACGATCCGAGTTAGCTCGGCTTGGGTTGTCCGCTCTGGATCTGCGAGCAAAAGAGTTTCTCTGAAAGTTACACAGCCCAAGTTTTCCATCGCTCCGAACGCAAAGTCNGGCACCGCTATGAGGTCCAGCTTTCCCGCTGGATAAGGAATGTCGTAATAGTCGACGAGCCACCTAAGACTGAACTCACCGGCCAATAATCCNAATTCNGTTAAGTCACCTTTGCCCGGAACATGCACTATCCGGAGCGGCACTCCATCAACGTCAATNGGCTCAGTGGCTTCAAGCTCCCCGACTATGAAAGCNACTAGGTAGGTGGACATNANCATGGTGTCAGCGAAGCAATCTTCACGAAGACCATTCTCAAGTTCAGTAGAACTCACTAATTCACCGCAACTTACGGTCATCAATGAATCNAGAACGCGTAACGTCACACCGAAAGTCGCCTTTAGGTCTGGTTCATCGAAGCAAGGAAACGCTCTGCGCGCGTTCGTTGATTCGAATTGAGTNGTCGCGATCACATGATCGTTGCCAGCATCGTCTCTCCAAGTAGACCTATAAAAGCCCCGAAGCTTGTCGTTCAGAATTCCTTTGAAAGAGCAGGAAAGTCGAGCAGGTCCAGGCTGGAGAACGATTGGGAACGCGAACTCGGCTCGNTCGAGGTCCTCGTCCATGACAATTGAACTTGTGGGGACGGAGTCGCCCTGNTCAATTTGAACATCTTCAATATCTAATTCAGCAGCNTTTAAAACGATCGTGTCAGTCTCAGTTATNACTTCAAGATCTATNACAACTTGACCAGTGAATGAGCCGCTTTTGAGGTCAGGTTCCAGTTCGATCGCGTAGTGCTTCGGAAGTACNTGCCTAGGGAGTCGATGGGGATTTTGAGCTGTCACACGCCGAACCCTAGCGGTCAAAACAGACTTAAAGAGGTTGAGTCGCTAGGGTGCTCTGCAGCCCACATAGAAAGGACCCATGAGCACTCCCGAATCTCAANTAGACCTTGATGTCGTCGGATTTGGTAATGCTCTTGTGGACGTGTTGTCTCATCAAGAAGACGAGTTCATTGCCCAAATCGGCTCAACCAAAGGAGCCATGAATCTCATCGACGCTAAGCGCTCAGCCGAGCTTTACGAACTTATAGGAGAACGAGTAACGATCTCGGGTGGGTCAGCCGCCAACACTGTCATCGGTGTCAACTCTCTTGGGGGTACTTCTGGGTATGTCGGGAGAGTAGCTAACGACGAGCTTGGCGATGTGTTCACTTCAGATATGAGCCGGTTAGGCATAGAACACTCGACCCCTCGGGCNCCCGCTGANGACCCAACTGGGCGGTGCATAGTTTTCATCACCCCTGATGGTGAGAGGACACTTCATACCTTTCTCGGGGCTTCTAACGGACTGACTTCCTCAGATGTCGACCTGGAGCTCATTGCCAGGGCGAAGCTGCTCTTTTTGGAGGGATACTTATGGGACCCGCCTGAGGCAAAAGTCGCAATGCGTTATGCGGCATCTGGTGTCAGTGAGGGCGCGCGGGTCGCGCTCACTCTCTCCGACCANTTCTGCGTCGAACGTCACAGGNCATCTTTCATGGATCTAATNGATGACCATGTCGATGTGCTTTTCGCCAACCACCATGAGGTGATGTCTNTGTTCGAAGTTGAACAACTTGATGTAGCACTGGACCGAGTTCAAGAACGGGTCGNACTGGCGGCCATCACTATGGGGGCGTCCGGTTCTGTGCTTATNACTTCAGGCGGACGAGTGACGATCCAAGCTGATCCAGTAGCTCGTGTAGTCGATAAGACGGGGGCTGGAGACCTATACGCCTCGGGTGTNCTGTATGGGCTAGCTCAAGGGTACGACCTAGAGAGATGCGGGCAACTGGGATCACTGGCTGCCGAAGAGGTGATTGCACATATCGGGCCTAGGCCAGAGAGATCGCTCAGAGACCTNGCAGGAGAGCTTGCATAGTCGGGGTGTTTAACTGAACCANGACAGNGTGGCAGCTCCGAGCGACTTTAAATTCTCAGAACAAGAAGAACGAAGNGCTGCNAGGTCGCCTACTGGCTTCGAAATGGTTTGCTCCAANTAGATTTTGACCTTTGGTTCAGTNCCGCTGGGCCGGATTGCGATTCGCACGCCGTCNTTCGATCGNAACTCGATCAAATTGGTAGTAAGAGGAGGAGGCTTCTCNAGCCAATCTATGNTGGCGACTATTTGACTTCCATTGATCTCCTCAGGTGGGGCGACACGCAGNGNATCAAGAACCGANTCGATCNTTATGGAGTCAAACTNTCCGCTGGCCTGATGNGTCACGAACAAACCNATTTCGAAAGCCAACTNATCTAGTCGTTCCANCGGCCCCAGATGCATTGCNTCGAGAGTTTCAATCATTTCTANAAATTTGACTGCGGCNGAAATTCCGTCCTTATCCAAGACGGCACTNTTAACTGAGTATCCCAGAGCCTCCTCGTAACCGAAGATCCAATTGCTGTCAGGTCTTGACGCCGCCGGCTCCATAATCCATTTGAAGCCAGTGAGTGTTCGAACATGTTCGACGTCGTGGCTAGCGCAAAGAGCCGCAACTGCTTCGGAAGATACGACCGAACTTGCTGTCAGCCGATCCTTTCCACTAGTGGTCTTGAGTTGGTGATCACATAGCAACAGACCCAACTCATCACCCGACAATTGATTCCAGCCATCTTTGGTTCGNACAGCGACAGCTAGTCGGTCTGCGTCCGGGTCATTGGCAAGAACCAAATTGACGTTACTCCGATCAGCAGTTCTGAAAGCCTCAGCTAAGGCCCCTTTTTCTTCAGGGTTGGGAAATGGCAGACCAGGGAACGAGCCATCTGGTTTAAATTGAGAATCAACTCGTATAGGAGAAGAAATGCCGGCCCGAGAACAGGCGGCCTCCAATGTGGCGCCTCCGACGCCGCATAGGGGCGTGTATACCCATTCCGTTAAATGTCTAGAAATATATGGTGCATCCGATTGGGGAATGACTGCTTGAACGTAAGCGGAAATCGAGTCCTGACCNCTCAAGCGAGAAACTTCTTCAGAAGTAGCGAGGTCCGNCTCCGCGGGTAGAGAATCGAAATTCATTAATAACTCGATCTCNTGGTCAATGGGGGGTCTGATTTGAGTTCCGTCGGGGCCATAGACCTTGTAGCCACTGTCACTTGAGGGGTTGTGGCTGGCAGTGACCACAATTGCTCCCGCNGCCATTCGAGCCATTTGATGCCATACAACAACAGGGGTGGGGCAGGGCTCATCGATTAGCAAACATCGAANNCCTAACGCGGTTAATAGACGAGCTGAATCAAGTGCATAAATATCAGAATCAGGTCGAGCGTCGTAGCCNATGACGACTCCCTTTNCGGCNAGTCCGCGGTCAAGNACATAGCCGCCAATTGCGCGGGCTGCCACGCGAACTGACACCCGGTTCATCCGCGATGGCCCCACACCACGCGCAGCTCTAAGACCAGCTGTGCCGAACGAGAGNTTGGTGCCGAAGTGTGCAGCAATGAGATCGGAGTNAGAAGATAACTTCTCGATNGTGGAANGCGTANGCGGGTCCGGATCNGCGTTGATCCAANCCTCTGGCTGGACTAAAAGTCTTGATGAACCATCGCNCACTAAGCCATCCTGCCTCATCCGGCACGCTAGCGTTGCCCTTTCACCATTGATAACCAGATGCTTTTCCCCACGTTGGCCTTCGGCCTGTTCTTCGTAGCCATATTCCTCCTCAATTGGTTGACGCGCCCAAACCCATTGATCTGGAAAATCACGATGTTCTGCTCAAGCCTCTTCTTTTATGGATGGTGGAATTGGCGGTTTGTTTTTCTCCTCTTGTGGGCCATTGCTTCCAACTGGTTGGCAGGAACCCAAATAGACAAGCACCTCCAGCTTGGAAGCAAAGACTCGGCAAAAAATTGGATGCGNACGGCCATAGTCGCAGATCTCGCATTACTAGGGGTTTTTAAGTACTACGACTTTTTTGCGGTTGAACTGTCCAATCTCTTGGGCAGCGGTACCGCAATCCCTTTGCTGGAACTGACACTGCCGGTAGGGATTTCTTTCTTTACCTTCCAAGCGATGAGTTACGTGATCGATATGCATCGAAAGCTCATCAAACCTATGCCGGTCCTCGATTTCGCTGTGTACCTTTCCTTTTTCCCTCAGCTCGTAGCGGGACCGATAGTTCGGGCTTCTGAAATGGCGCCACAAATCAGTCAACGGCCAGATCCGCGACAGGTCGCCTCNGGAGAGGCTTTCCNACTGATACTTCGAGGTTTATTCAAGAAGGTTGTCATTTCCAGTTGGTTGGCNAGCACCATCGTGGATGANGTTTTCGCCAACCCNGAGGGTCANAGCANCCAAGACGTGCTCCTCGGTGTCTATGGCTACGCAATCCAGATATATGCCGATTTTTCCGGCTACACCGATATAGCTATCGGTGTAGCACTGCTTCTCGGGTTCCGTTTCCCGACTAACTTCGACCGCCCGTACAGTGCTCTTTCNCTAAGAGAGTTCTGGAAGAGATGGCATATAACGCTGTCGTCTTGGCTACGTGACTATCTGTACATCCCCTTGGGAGGCAATCGCGGCAAGAAGGCGGATACCTACCGCAATTTGCTCATCACCATGATCTTGGGTGGCTTGTGGCATGGCAGCACTTGGAATTTCGTAATCTGGGGAGCTATCCACGGGGTAGCCCTAGCGGTCGAGCGGCTGTTGCCGAAATCACAGATCCACCCTGTGGTGCGTTGGATCGCAACGTTTCACATTGTGTGTTTCGCCTGGATCTTTTTCAGAGCTGAATCCTTTTCTTCGGCCGTACAAGTCCTCAAAGCAATAGTCGTCCCGTCAGGCCCCACGGATCTGTCTAATGCTTTGTTGATACTTGTTCTAGCTGCCATGTTGCTTGCGCAATTCATTCCAGATTCGAGATCTGAGGACCTAAGGCGATGGTTGAATAGGCGCGGAATATTGACCCAGGGATTGACCTTCGGAGTCGGTCTTGTCTTAATTGACATGTTCGGACCTGATGGGGTTGCGCCCTTTATCTACTTCCAATTCTGATGGGAAACGGCACTGGCGTTGAGCTAAAACCTCAATCGAGGTCCGGCGGTTTCCCCGCGGGACAAGTCTTCTTAAGTGGGATAGCGGGCCTAACGCTCGCCGCCTTTATCAATTCTTCAGCCTTGCTGANCGACGCCGAACGTCTTCCAGACAGCAGGGGTCGTTCGCTGTCAGTTGCGATATGGACCCCNATTGAGGCAGCAGCTTCAACGCTTAAGTTGACATGGCCAAGAACGGTCGGTGACTCNNTGCTGGGNCGGTCAGGCGACGAGGGACANATAACTCTTCGCCGCGAGCACATCNAACNNGTGTCTGAACCGCAAAGCGAAGAATGGTTAGTCCTTTCAGNCGAGGAAGAACAAGGCCCNGAACTTCATTTAGACCAAGGTGCAACAGANACTTCNNAGTCAATTTGGGANCCTGAAAACCCCTTCACCATTTGGGTGTTAGGGGACTCAATGGTCCAATTCTTTGGTGAGACTTTTGTGATGATGGCTGAAAAGTCTGCGTCGGTCTCGGCCACGGCTGAACCCAAATTAGCTAGTGGATTGAGTCGGCCTGACTATTTCGATTGGCCAGCNCGCATTTCTGAGGTGATGACTACCTATGACCCCGACGCCGTGATCTTGATGTTCGGTGGAAATGACGCGCAAAACATTAGAGCCGANGACGGCAGATGGCTCGATCGATTTAGCGAGCAATGGGAAGAAGAATATCGAAGACGAATAGCGCTTGTTATGGATNTAGCAGCATCTAAACCTGAACGGATTGTGCTCTGGGTTGGTCAGCCGCCAATGCGTGGGCTCGGNTTTGACTCGCGCATGAAGCAATTGAACGACCTTTATCGCGCAGAAGCAAACGAACGACAAGGAGTCCACTATCTCGATCTCCGATCATTATTTACCGATGAGTCAGGAAACTATGCTCGGTATCTTCTCGACTCCTCTGGGCAATTAGTAGATGTGCGGTTGACTGATGGAGTGCATTTGAGTCATTGGGGCGGTGAGTGGCTATCCGAATTTCTTCTAANAGAAATTAAGAAGTCTCCTGAAGTTGAAGAGCTATGGAACGAGTGAAATNNCGGTTCGCTGTCTACGTTGTCNCCCTNTTGGNGACGGGTTTGATTGTNGGNGTTCCNAGCGCCGCGGAAGGAGAGGAAGACANCTCGTCGCTACTGGATACTGNNAAGGNTTCTCGGTTCGACCCTTGGGGNGCGCCTCATCATCGATGGCCTGAACTACATACTTCNCACNTAGGCCAAGAGAACGCCTATTACCACTGGAGTCGAGAAGATCGACAGTCACTTTTGCCTGAAGCAATTGAGACAAGACCGCTCAATATCTGGGTTGGCGGTGACTCCCTTGCCGGAGGAGCCGCACTCGGCTTTAGAGAATTGGTGAGCCGAGAAACCCGCTGGGTTTACACAGAGGATGTCAGAAAGTCGACCGGCGTGGTTAGTGATTGGTATTTCGATTGGATCGAATATCTGCGAGACGAAGTGGCCGATGGCCCCTACCAGGTCATAGTGCTTTCAATAGGAGGTAACGATTGGCAAGGTTTTCGTGGAGGGCCTTCAGATAAAGGAAGCGCGGAGTGGGTCGCGAAATATCAGCAGAGGATCAAGAAAATGTTGGAGACCGTCGACCGAACAGGCCGTTTGGTCATCTGGGTCGGCATGCCGCATTTCCGGATCCCTTTCATGGTGCCTTTACCTGATGTCGTGAACCCAATCACTTACGAGGTCTTTCATGATGGTGACCGAACTGCATGGATAGACGCAGCAGCAATCGTCTCACCAGACGGCATCTGGACCAAACATATTTTGGACGAGAATGGCGAAGCAATTGAGGTACGAACAGACGACGGTACCCACTACCAGTCAAATGGAGCTCGACTCATCTCAGCTGCTGTGGTTGCGGCTATAGAGGAAAGAAGTGACTGACCCGGTGAACTAGTAGGTCAGCCCCTGCCGCAGTTTGGCCGTTTACCGTGGTTGGCTTTGCTGCGACGAGCGCGTAACTTAAGTTTCTTTTTGCGCTTCGACATGTCCCCAAGGCTACAGGGGACTTAATCGATTCCCTAGAGATAGGAAACTCGAGTGCTTAACTGATAGCTCCCACATCTTTCAGCTTCTCGACGTCCTCACTTGAAAATCCCCAATCGGTTAACACTTCGAGGGTGTGTTGTCCTGGTGCCGGGGGCGGCATTTGTACCTCACCAGGAGTGCGACTGAACTTGGGAGCCGGCCCGGGTTGCATAACACCGTCTACCTCAACAAATGAACCCCGTGCCACGTTGTGGGGGTGCTCAGGTGCTTCAGACAAGTCGAGAACCGGGGCATAACACACATCGCTGCCCAGCATTACTTCGTCCCACTCATCGCGGCTTCGTGACTTAATTATTTCTGCGAGTTGAGACTTCTTCTCAGCCCAACTTTCCTGATCGTTGCGAGCTTCTGTTGGGGAGTCTGTTAGGTCTGTCAATTCAAGGAGCTCGTCGTGAAATTTGCCCTCGATAGAGCCGATGGATACAAATTTCCCGTCTGAAGTTTCATAGACCCCGTAATAATAAGAGCCGCCGTCAAGGACATTGTCCTCACGGTTGTCTGACCAGTGGCCCGAGGCATGCATTCCATAGATAGATGCCATCAGGGAAGCAGCCCCTTCAGTCATCGCAGCGTCGACAACTTGACCCGCGCCCGATGTTTTTGCTTCAAGCAGCGCAGCGCATATTCCGAACGCGAGATAAATTCCGCCGCCACCAAAATCACCCACAAGGTTGAGGGGAGGTGATGGTTTATCTGACGGTCCGATCGCGTGCAGGGCTCCAGTCAGGGCGATGTAGTTGATGTCGTGACCTGCGGCATGCGCCATTGGGCCATCTTGTCCCCATCCGGTCATTCGGCCATAAACCAGTTTCGGGTTCCGTTCAAGACATTCGTCGGGGCCCAAGCCGAGTCGCTCTGTAACGCCCGGACGGAAACCTTCGATCAAAGCATCTGCTTCTTCCACGAGTTTAAGAACGGTCTCGACACCATCGGGGTTCTTGAGATCGACCGATACCGAACGCCGACTTCTATTTAGAACGCTGTACTTTCTGCCCCTGTCTATCCCGAGATCTACTTGAGTCATGCGATCGACCCGGACGACATCAGCTCCTAGGTCCGCTAAAAGCATGGCGCAAAAAGGCCCAGGCCCAATGCCAGCTAACTCGACAACTTTTACTCCGCTTAGTGGTCCCACAACGTCCTCCCTAAGAACTGGTTTCCAGATTCTTTCACAGCACGAGGCGGGCTTCACGGCTGATGGGTGACTTGAGTCCTAGCGGCGGTAGCCTCGCCTGCCAATGGAAAGATTCGGATTCGTCGGCCTACCCAATGCTGGTAAGTCTTCTCTGTTCAACGCCCTAGCTGGAGGCGGAGCACTCGCTGCTCCTTATGCGTTCGCCACCACCGACCCTAATGTTGGCGTCGTCAAGGTTCCTGATCAACGATTAGATGCTCTCGCTGAAATGAGTGAAAGTCGAAAAGTTGTTAACTCAACAACAGAGTTCGTTGATATAGGAGGACTAGTTGAAGGGGCCAGCCAGGGGGAAGGACTCGGCAACAAATTTCTTGCTGGTATCAGAGAAGTTGATGCCCTGGTTCTAGTTCTCCGAACGTTTGATGATGAGGATGTGCCGGGCCCGACTGACCCGATCGAGCACCTCCGTGTTGTAGAAATCGAGCTCACACTTGCTGACCTCGAGTCAGTAGAAGGTCGAATTGATCGGCGCCGCAAAGCACTGCGCGCTGACCCCCGAGATGCCGTGTTGGTGGCAGAAGTCGATGCTTTAGAAGAGGCGTTGACTTTGCTTTCGGAGGGAACGCCCCTCTATCAATCTGATCTTTCTGAAGAGCGCCGATCAGCCTTACGAGAACATTTTTTGCTGACCAACAAACCTGTAATGGCGGTGTTGAACATAGGAGAAGATCAGTTGTCAGAAGCTAACGAACTGGCTTCTGCTCTAGGCACAGCACTTCCAGGAGCAGAAGTCTTACCGCTTTCGGTTCAATTAGAAGCCGAAGCGGCGTTGCTCCCTCATGAAGAAAGAGTTGATCTGCTTGAAGGTTTGGGATTGGGAGAGGGTGCCCTTCCGTTATTCGTGCGGGCCGCACATGACCTGTTGGGACTGCGAACTTTCTTAACGACGGGCGAACAAGAATCGCGGGCTTGGACCTTCAAAGATGGATGGAAGGCACCCCAATGCGCCGGCAGAATCCACACAGATTTCGAACGTGGATTCATAAGAGCTGAAGTGATCGCCCATGATGAATTACTTGCGTTGGGATCCTGGTCCGCAGCGCGAGACGCCGGTCAACTTCGCCTAGAAGGGAAGGACTACCCCATGAGAGATGGAGACGTAGTCGAATTTCGCTTCAATGTTTAACGGCAAGAAAGTTCCGAGATCGGCAAAGAGCCCCGGTTACACGCTCTTGGCTTGAAACGTCGTCGGAATGACAGAATGTTTTTAGGCTGACGCTAATGATCGAATCTCACGAGAACTTTGCTAAAGGAACTCTCTACCTAGTGGCCACCCCAATTGGCAACTTGGGGGATATTTCGCGCCGCGCGTGTGACGTGTTAGAGAGCGTCGAGGTGATTGCCTGCGAAGACACTCGCCGAACAGGAAAACTTCTAGAACTTCTTGGTCTGCGCGCACAAGGCCTCATGGTCGCAAACGAACACACCGAGTCTTCTGTTGGGGCGACTATCGTCGCGCTGCTCGAGCAGGGCCAAAATGTTGCCCTAGTGAGCGATGCAGGTACCCCTGCCATTTCGGACCCGGGACAGCGTCTTGTTCGTTATGTCGTCGAACATGGACATCAAGTGTCGGTTGTTCCTGGCCCCAACGCCGCAACAACTGCTTTGACACTCTCGGGTCTTTCTACTGATCGATGGGCGATGGAAGGCTTCCTTCCTCGAAAAGGCCTGGAAAGAGACCGTCGCCTCGCAGCGATCGCTTCTGATGATCGGACTACCGTCATCTATGAATCACCCAAACGGCTAAAGAGAACGCTTACCGATCTTGCGACTGCATGTGGCTCCGACCGACAAGCCGCGGTAATGCGCGAGCTCACCAAGATGTTTGAGGAAAGTGTTCGTGGATCGCTAGCTGAATTGTCGACAAGATTTTCTGATGATGTGAAAGGGGAAGTTGTGATCGTGGTTGGTGCTGGCTCCCCACAAGAAATAAGTGACGAGGTCATTGTCGAAGCGTTAGAAGCAGAGTTGCTAAACGGCGCGACCAAAAGCGGGGCAGTGAGTCAAGTCACCTCAAACCTAGGGGTAGCAAGAAATCGTGTGTACTCACTGGCCCACGAGATCCGTGAATGAACCCTCTGCAATGAAAGCCTGCCGGTTGGCAAGAGCTCGGTCGGTACCATGGCAGACGTGACCACCCCCTACTACGTCACCACTCCTATCTACTACGTAAACGATGCGCCCCACATCGGGCATGCGTATACGACCATCACAGCCGATGCCGTGGCTAGATGGAATCGGCTCTTAGGTCGCGACGTCCACTTTCTTACGGGCACCGATGAACATGGACTGAAGGTTCAGCGCGCGGCGGAAGACAACAACTGTTTGCCAATCGAATGGGCTGACCAAACGGTCGTCAGATTCAAAGATGCTTGGACCCAACTTGAAATCTCGAATGATGATTTCATTCGAACGAGTGAGGAGCGTCACTACTCGGCGGTACAGAAACTGCTGCAAGCGTGTTATGACAACGGAGATGTTGATCTTCAAACCTACGAAGGGCTTTATTGCGTTAGTTGTGAGGCCTACTTCAACGAAGCGGACCTCGATGATGGAAACTGCCCGATTCACGGCCGACCTGTTGAGCATGTAACTGAAGAGAACTACTTCTTTAAGCTGAGCCGCTACGAGCAAGCCCTCAAAGATTGGTACGCCTCTCACCCAGATTTCGTTGTCCCTCCCACTAAACGAAATGAAGCCCTCGGATTCATCAACCAAGGCCTCGAAGATTTCTCCATCAGCAGAACTTCGATTGACTGGGGCATTCCGCTTCCCTGGGATCCGGCCCACGTCACCTATGTCTGGTTTGACGCGTTAACCAATTACATAACGGCAGCGGGATACGTTGATGACCCCGAGATGTTCGATACGCACTGGCCCGGAATTCATCTGATTGGTAAAGACATTTTGCGCTTCCACTGTGTTTACTGGCCGGCGATGCTGATGAGCGCTGGGTTGGCTCCACCTGAACGTGTCCATGTGCATGGGTTTTTGCTGGTTGGAGGAGAGAAAATGTCGAAAACTCGACTCAACCAGATTGCCCCAGCTGATCTGATTGATGAGTTCGGCGTTGATGGGGTGCGACATCACTTCTTACATGGTCAAACTTTCGGGCCCGATGGGGACTTCAGTCACGAAGGAATGATCGCCCGGTACAACGCGGACTTAGCTAACAATCTGGGAAATTTATTGAGTCGCGTAACAACGGTGGTCACTTCGAAATGTGGTGGAGTGGGTCCATCGGCAAGCCCGGATAGTCCCTTAGCGGCGATTGTCGCAGAGGAATACCAAAAGATCTCTGATGGATGGGACCAGATAGCGCCGTCAGTCGCCCTTGACTCGACCTGGAAAATTATTCACGAAACCAACGCGTACCTCGAAAATGCCGAGCCCTGGAAATCAGAACCAGGCCCAGATGTCGATGCGGTCTTGGGGGATGCGTTAGAGGTTCTGCGCATCGTTTCAATTCTGGCCTCGCCCGCGGTGCCGAATGCATGTGCGGAAATCCGCCGCCGCATTGGGCTTGATGAGGACCATACCCAAGAACGAGTCCCCGAAAGTGTTGGATGGGGCCAATACCCGGCCGGACTTCCGGTACTTAAAGGTGACCCATTGTTTCCGCGGCTCAAATGAGTGACATGAACTGGACTGACAATCACTGCCACTTGCCAGATGACATAGAACTCGCATCTGAAGTGGTGCAAAACGCAAAGGATTCGGGCGTCCAGCGACTTATTGATGTGGGCACCTCAATAGAACACAGCATTAAATGCATAGCTCGAGCTGATCAATTTGATGGAGTGTGGGCCACTGCTGGGGTGCACCCGCACGACGCAAAAGACGGAATCGAAGGTCTGGCACAACTCGTAACATCTCCCAAGGTCGTAGCTGTCGGGGAGTGCGGCCTTGACTACCACTATGACAATTCACCCCGAGATGTCCAAAGAGACGTCTTCGCCAAACAAATTCAACTAGCCCACCAATGTGATTTGCCATTAGTCATTCATACAAGAGAAGCGTGGGAGGACACATTCGACATACTCGACACTGAAGGCACCCCTGCCAAGACTGTGTTTCATTGCTTCACAGGCGGTCCTGACGAAGCGCAAGCCGGACTGCAGCGGGGCGCTTACCTATCCTTCAGCGGGATAATCACATTTCCGAATGCGCCGGAGCTACGTGAAGCTGCTGCCCTGACCCCCTCGGACCGTTACCTGGTTGAAACGGACGCTCCCTATCTGGCACCAGTTCCCGAAAGAGGGAAAAGGAACCGTCCAGCATGGGTCGCATTGGTAGGGGAGGGTGTAGCGGCAGCCAGAGGCGTGGGAATTAAAGAAGTAGCTGAAGAGTCATGGAGGAACGCTTCAAGATTCTACGGACTGGTCGAGTGAACAGAAGAATCCTCTATGTCAGTAGGCTCAACGAAATAGCTGCGATATTGGGTGGTTGGCGGTGCGACCTGTGCTTCGAAAGAGCTGGCAGAGAACTACCCTTCTGCTCCTATTAGGGGTATCTGTCGTAGGTGTCGCGGTCATGGCGATAAACGACTCAAATGCTAACGATGGCAAGCCTGTGCCAGAGCCTGCGAGCAGAACGATCACCGAATTCACAACACCGGATTTATCGTTGGCTGGCTTCAGGATTGGAAGCCTCGCAGTATTTTTGGTCGACAACCTGTTTTCAGGAACGCAATCACTGATGAACCCTCCAACGCTGGACGCCGCATCAACCGTCACGACTGTTGCGACGCCAACCGAAAGCTTTAAACCTCCAGAAACTTCGATGATTACTTCGACAACCCTCCGACCTTCAACATCACGCCCGGCGGCCCCGTCAACTACGACAAGAAAGGTAGAAGTTCCTTCTTCAAGTTCGATCCCGCCGACTACACAGACATCTGTCGTCATTACGACCACCACGACCATTCCAGCATCGACGACTGTCGCGGAAACGCTTCCTGTCAGCACTGAACCATCAGACGAATCTTTGGAGCCATCTGGAGATGTAACTATCTTCGGACAGCCTTATCTCGATACTTGGCCCACTTTGGAGATGTGGGAACGAATGGCCTGGTGTGAGTCACGAAAGACATGGGATGTGGACACCGGAAATGGATACTTCGGTGGCCTTCAATTTGCATTGGGCTCATGGCAATGGATGGGAGGCGAAGGAAGCCCAGCGGACGCCAGTAAAGAGGAGCAAATCTTCAGAGCCAACCTACTCTGGCAAGCACAAGGCTGGAATGGTTGGCCCGGCTGCAAAGAATATTTCGGCTGGTCAAGATGGCAGGTCAGCGAATGACCTTGTCCATAACTGATGTACGGCGAATATTGAGCGAGGCTGGCATCAGCCCCAAGAAAAGCCTCGGGCAAAATTTCGTGACTGACCCAAACACCGTCAGGCGGATAGCACGAATGTCGGGCATTAAAGAAGGCAGTCAGGTACTGGAAATTGGCGCAGGGTTGGGCTCGTTGACGCTAGCGCTCGTTGAAACCGGCGCCGATGTGACAGCCATCGAGACCGATCGATCACTGATGCCCATACTCCACTCAACGGTCGGGGACCGGGCGACGATTCTGAACCTTGATGTTCGTGACCTTTCGTGGAACGACGTACTAACTACACCTGGCTGGCATCTCGTAGCGAACCTCCCTTACAACATCGCTACAACTGTTGTCCTGACAGTGTTGGACGAAGTTCCTGCTGTGACTCAACTTTTGGTTATGGTTCAGCAAGAAGCTGGAGAACGTCTAGCGGCAACGGTTGGAGATGCTGCCTACGGTGCTGTGTCAGTGCGTGTGGCCCTTCGAGCAGAAGCAACAATTGTTGGACATGTATCACCCTCAGTCTTCTATCCGAAGCCACGAGTGAACTCAGCTCTGGTCGCAATCGAACGAATTGATAAAAACCTTGAGGATCATGTCGAAAAGGAACTTATAGAACTGGTTCGGATTGCCTTCAACCAACGTCGCAAGATGCTGCGAAAAAGCCTGAAGGGACGAGTAGATGAGGCCGTTTTAGAAAGTGCGATGATTGCGCCGACGTCTCGACCGGAAGAGATTGAATTGGATAGATGGATAGACCTGGCACGGAAGTCGACGAACATCGAATCATGAATTCTGAACATCTAATCTGTCCAGCTAAATTGACACTCTCACTTAAGGTGAAGGGTCGACGCGCAGATGGCTACCACCTGATTGACGCCGAGATGGTATCCATCGACCTGTGTGACAAAATCATGATTAGTGATGGGTCGGGATTGAAGGTTCGATCGTCAGACTCAGGATTTGAAGTTCCTCAGAATGAAGACAATCTCGTCAATCGCGCACTCGACTTACTAGGTCGCACAGCGGAGGTCATGATCGATAAGAGAATCCCATCAGGAGCGGGTCTTGGCGGAGGATCTAGCAATGCGGCTGCGGTTATGCGGTGGGCCGGTTTTACCGACCCGGTAGCAGCTACCTCATTGGGCGCGGATATCGGGTTTTGTCTTCTGGGAGGAAGGGCTCGTGTTCAAGGCATTGGAGAGATACTTCAACCATTGCCGCACCTGGAACGTGAAATGACCCTGCTTATCCCACCTATAGGGGTATCAACCGAAGATGTGTATCGGGCATGGGACGACCTAGGTAGCCCACTCGGTGACCATGGCAATGATCTTGAACCTGCAGCACTCACCGTCAAGCCTGAATTAGCAGAGTGGCGAGATGCACTTAGTGAAGCAACTGGAAAGCGAGCTCGTCTAGCCGGTAGCGGTGGTACATGGTTCGTCGAAGGACGCCACGAAGAATTTCGACACCGTGGAGTCGTATCAGTAAACGTCAAAACTTTGCCTCGGCACAGCACCAACAAGAAAAGCGCTGCTGAGTGACTGACCTAGCGAGAACTAGCTATTTGTTTCGGCGTTGATAACGCGTGCGGCGAAGCATCTTCTTGTGCTTCTTCTTTCGCATGCGTTTGCGGCGCTTCTTTACGAGGGATCCCATGAGGAACTGCAGGGTAGCTGAACCTTGGCCAAGAGCCAACGTAAAGACGGCCGACATTGTTCCGGTAAGCGACCGATATCGCGCACTTCTCGTCGTTAGGCTGGTGCTGTCGACCTAGTGCCTGTGGCGCTTCGATGGTCGGGGATCGTTCAACTGGCAGGACATCGGGTTTTGGTCCCGACAATGGAGGTTCGAGCCCTCCTCCCCGAGCTGACTCTCTGCGACTAACGTTTTGCTACCTATTCCGCCATGAAAGAATGGAATCTTTCGACGTGAATCGACAATTTTTTGGCGTCGCATGAGGGCAATTGTTCTAGCCGCTGGCAAGGGTTCACGAATGCTATCAACCGTGCCCAAACCGCTGCATCTAGTGAACGGCGTACCGATGGCGCGACACATCTTGAAGTCGCTTGAAGAACTCGACTTGGAATGTACGGTCGTCGTCGTCGGGCACCAGGCGCCACTTGTCTCTGAAACTTTAAGACAGATGTCCAGCGACCCGACTCGCCTAAAATTCGCTGAACAGCGTGTCCAACGCGGAACTGCTGATGCAACCAAGGTCGGACTTCAGGCATTTGCTTCTGGTGACGGATCGGGCGTGGAATCTGACGTGCTGGTGCTGCCCGGAGACATGCCTCTTCTGACGTCAGACACTTTGATTGAATTACAAGATCATCATGTGAAATCGGGTGCCGCGGCCACTCTGCTAACAGCGGAGTTCAAAGATCCATCGGGATATGGTCGGATTGTTCGAGACGAACGAGGCCGAATTGAGCGTGTTGTGGAGCATGTTGATGCCGGACCCCATGAATTAGCTATTTGCGAAGTCAACACATCGATTTACTGTTTCAACTCACGGTTGCTCGATGGAGCGCTTCAAGAAGTCGAAAGCTCCAATTCCCAAAATGAGTATTACCTCACCGACGTGGTTGGGTTATTCAGGGCTAGCGGGCACCTGGTGACTGCGATGATTGCTGGCGATCCAGACGAGATGCGCGGAGTTAACGACGAAAAGCAGCTCGTCGAATGCGAGACTTTGTTGCGAGCTCGAGGAAATGTCAGATAGCTCGCGAAGGTGTCATCGCGCCAACCGGTGAGACGACCTATGTTGTGGAGGTTTCACGAATCCAAGTCACTTGTCGGTAGAGGTCCAGATCGGAGATCATTGCCAAATTGGACTTCTTGCGGTTTTAACGCCGAGAGACGAGTACGCGTCAGCTACTGTCACATGACCGTTCTACAACTCTTCTTAGAGCAGGAGAAGCGATGGAACTAGTAACCAAAAAGCGTCTGCACCTCTTTACCGGTAGAGCTAATCCCGCGCTTGCCCAGGAAATCGCCGAACATTTGGGCATCGAACTGGGTGACCCAGGACTTATTGACTTCGCTAATGGCGAAATTAAATGCCGATTCGAGGAGTCAGTCCGCGGTGGAGACGTCTTTATTATCCAAACTCATGCGGCTACCGAAGATATGAGTGTTAACGACGCGATCATGGAGCACCTGATAATGGTCGACGCTGCACGACGAGCTTCCGCGAAGCGGATAACAGCAGTCGCCCCCTTCTACGGGTACGCCCGTCAGGACCGGAAAGCCCAAGGCCGCGAACCTATAACTGCTCGGCTAATTTCAGACCTTCTCCGCCAGGCTGGTGCTGACCGTCTCGTCAGCATTGATCTGCATAGTGGTCAAATACAAGGATTTTTTGAAGGACCTGTGGACCACTTAACGGCAGCACCAGTGCTAATTGAATATTTAGGATCAATGATTCCTGAGGGCTCAGTCATCGTTTCCCCTGATACGGGACGGGTCAAGGTCGCTGAGCGGTACGCAAAAAAACTTGACTGCGAAGTAGCGACTATCTACAAGCGACGTTCACTTCATGCAACAAATGAAGTGGAAGCACTCGGAGTGATGGGCGACGTCAACGAACGAACCTGCGTGATCATTGACGACATGGTGGACACAGCGGGAACGATTTGTGCCGCTGTCGATACCTTGACCGCACATGGCGCTGCAGATGTGTTGTGCGCCACAACGCACGCAGTCTTTTCTGGACCGGCAATCGAACGGTTGGAGAGCTCGGCTCTGAGCAGGGTTATTGTCACCGACACCGTTCCTCTGCCCGACTCAAAACGGTTTGACAAATTAGAGGTCTTGAGCGCTGCGGGTATCCTCGCTGACGCCCTCGAATCAGTCTTTGAAGACACTTCGGTATCTGAAATCTTTGATGGCGAAAACCAGTCCTAGATAATTAGGTATTTGTCCGGGTGAGTGATGAGTAGCCATGAGCCCTACAATGGTCAACCCTTCAGGACTGTCTCAGAAGACTGGTCCCAATTAGTTTTACTTCCCAGGAGTCACCAGCGATGTCGTCAGATCTGAAGCTTGAGGCTGAAATCGGCCGGAACCATGGCAGTAGCGCTTCTCGGCGTTTGCGACGTGCCGACAAGATTCCAGCCGTCGTTTACGGTCAGGGTTCTGAGCCCATGCCGGTGACCTTGGATCGACCTAAATTTCGAGCGGCACTGAACGCTGCTGGACCTAACGCCGTCATCACCCTGGACGTGAACGGCAGCGACTATTTGACGATCGTGAAGAACATGCAGCGCGATCCGATAGCCAACCGCGTTACTCATGTCGACTTCATGCTTATCGACATAGATCAACGTCTCGTTGTAGACGTCCCCATCACCCTCGTTGGTGACGCCGTTTTGGTTCGACAAGAAGGGGCTGTGGTGCAGCAGCAGATGATGACCGTCACTGTTGAGGCACCCGCAGGCAACATTCCTCAAATCTTTGAGGTTGATGTGTCCGAAATGTCTATCGACAACCCGGTTCGTGTTTCTGACTTAGAGATCGGAAGTGGCGTTATTCCTCAAGTCGAAGACGACTCGCTCATCGCTATTGGTCAACGCAGCCGCGCTTCAATTGCAGCTGAAGACGCTGTAGATGAAGAAGCAGACGAACTTGCTGAAGGTGACGAACTTGCCGAAGGTGAAGAAGCAGCCGATAGCGCCGATGAATCCGCCGAAGGCGCTGGCGAAGATAGCCAAGCTGACTAGCCGTGTCGGTGTTTCGTCGTGCTGCTCAACGGCGCGGCACTCCGGCTGAGTACCTAGTAGTAGGACTCGGCAACCCAGGTGACAAGTTTCTGGGAACTCGACACAACCTTGGCTATGAGGTCGTCGAGAAGATGGCTGAGCGCAGATCAGTAGCGCTAGACACTTCGAAGGCCGATCGCTCCCGAATCGCTGCCATCAATTATCTGGGAAGCCGGGTGATTCTCGCATGCCCAACGACCTTCATGAATTTGAGTGGAGACGCCGTAGCTTCATTGATTCGGCGCAATGGAGTCGAAGACGTTGGTTGTGTCATCGTGGTGCACGATGAACTCGACCTGGAACCCGGTCGCGTCAAGGTGAAAAACGGAGGATCGGCAGCCGGGCACAATGGGCTCAAGTCCATCCGGCAACATGTCGGTGTCGACGATTTTGTGCGGATCCGTATTGGAATAGGCAAACCCCCGGATCCCCAAAATGGAAGAAATTGGGTCCTCAGAAGACCATCTCCGGAAGACCGCTCGCGGCTTGACGCGGCAGTTGAGATCGGGGTCGATGCAATCGAGTTGATATTGACGGATGGCGTCGAGCGGGCGATGAATGACATAAACGGTCTTCAATTGTGACTTCGGATGGAGCCTTAGCCGGGTTACCGCGTCAACTAGTCAATGATCAAGTTCTTCAACAACTACTCGGTCAAAAAAACGCGGAAATAGCAGTGGCCGACGCAGGCCGCGCTTTCTTTGTCGCAGGACTCGCCGAGATCAGCAGCCAGGTCCCCATCGTGGTGGTCACATCAACAGTGAGAGAAGCGGAAACTCTATGTGATGATCTTGATGTTTGGCTGGGAAAAGAGCGAGTTCGATATTTTCCCGCGTGGGAAACGCTGCCATTCGAACGTGTAAGTCCGGCGACAGAGACCATGGGAAAGCGTCTCGAGCTACTGAATCGACTCCAATCTCGGAACCCTCCTGACGTCGTAGTGGTGCCGGTGCGGGCGCTTCTCCAGCGGATAAACCCGGAAGCACGAAACGCCCAACTCTTGGAGTTACGTCGCGGATCAAGGGCAGACTTATCAGAGCTTTCACAGTCGTTAGTTGCAAAGGGGTATCGACGAGAATTTCAAGTCGAACATAGAGGTGAATTTGCGATCAGAGGCGGGATTCTCGATCTTTTTCCGTCAACGGCCAGCTCCCCGGTTCGGGCTGATTTATGGGGCGATGAAATCGAACGTTTGAGCGAGTTCTCGATTTCGAACCAAAGGTCAACTGCTGAGATTCAGTCAGTGATTATTGCTCCGGCACGCGAATTGCCGCCAACTAGGCAAGTCCGAGAACGAGCCCTTGAGCTATTAGAAACAGAACCTTGGGGTAGGGAACAATGGGAGCGTCTCGCTGCCGGAGAGTTTTTTGACGGCATGGAATCTTGGCTGCCGTGGTTGACGAGCGAGGAGCTGATTCTTGGCGACATGCTTCAATCGAACGCACTCGTCCTACTCTTAGACCCCAAACGATTGAGAGATCGTTCATCAGAACTGATCGCAGAAGAGGAGGATCTAGCTCGGACACTTGCGACTACCTGGCAGACATCAAATCTAGATGGAACCCCCCAAGCACTTCCTGGGCTCCATGTGCCCTTTGACCGTGTTCTAAGTAAATGCGTTTCCAATGTCTGGACTGTGACCAATACAGCGTCAGGCCCCGCGAACAACAAGTTTGAAACGGTGCCTTGGGAGACCATCGCCGGCACCCCTGAGCGGTTACTCGACCAAATTAGAGGTCTATCCGTTCGGCCTGGCCAGCGGCTAGTTGTTGCAGCTAGCGGGCAAGGGTCTGCCCAGAGGATGGCTGACACCCTGCGTACAGAAGATATCGACCTACAGGTACATGAAGCGGGTTTGTATATGGGACAAGCCGGCGGTCATGTGATGGCAGCACCTATCGAGAACGGTTTCATCGCGCCGAGTCTTTCACTAGCGGTGTTGACAGAGAGAGACATAACTGGGCGGCGAAGAACTCATCGAACGGTTCGACCGAAACAAGGTTCTCAGCGCACTTTTGAAGATCTACAAAAAGGTGACTATGTCGTCCACCACCACCACGGTGTTGCCCGATATGTCGGAATGGAACATAGAACCCTCATGGGTTCTGAACGTGACTATTTGGTTCTAGATTTCAAAGGCACGGACAAGTTGTATTTACCGAGTGACCAGATAGAACTGATTCGCCCATACATAGGAGGCGAAACGCCGACACTGAGTCGCATGGGCGGGACTGATTTCGCCAAACAAAAAGATCGTGTGCGCAGTGCTGTCGCTGAGATAGCCCAAGAACTGGTGGTGCTGTACCAGTCGCGGTTGCATACACCAGGACATTCTTTTCCCGCTGACACGCCATGGATGAGGGAACTTTCAGAATCGTTCACTTTCGAAGAAACGCCTGATCAAGTAACAGCAATTCGAGATGTTCTTTCTGACATGGAATCGCCGCATCCCATGGATCGCCTAATTTGCGGCGACGTAGGTTTCGGAAAAACAGAAGTAGCTATGCGAGCTGCCTTCAGTGCTATCGCTGAAGGCAAACAAGTCGCAGTGTTAGTCCCCACGACCCTTTTGGCGCAACAACATCACCAAACCTTCGAAGATAGATTTGCTGCCCACCCGGTGAGAGTCGAAGCTCTGAGTCGCTTTCTCACCCCTGCGCAACAAAGAAAGGTTGTCGCTGAAGTCGCAGACGGGACAGTCGACGTACTGATCGGAACTCATCGACTGCTGTCAGAAGATGTAACTTTCAAAAACCTCGGACTTTTGGTTATTGATGAGGAACAACGATTCGGCGTAGTCCATAAGGAAGCCATCAAAAGATTCAAGACTGATGTCGATGTGCTGACTCTAAGTGCGACTCCGATCCCACGTACCCTAGAAATGAGCCTCACAGGAATAAGAGACCTGTCTTTATTGCAGACGGCGCCAGCTGAACGGCTCCCCATCCTCACTCACGTCGGCGAATACGACGAGAGAGCCGTGGCTGAGGCGATTCGTCGGGAACTTCTTCGCGAAGGTCAAGTGTTTTTCGTTCATAACAGAGTTGAAGATATCTCAGACGTAGCGGAGCGACTGCGAGAGATGGTCCCGGAGGCGCGCATTGGTGTAGCCCATGGCCAAATGGATGAAGGCTCTCTAGAACAGGTAGTCATAGATTTCTGGGAGCGAACCTATGACGTTTTGGTATGCACCACGATTATCGAATCAGGTATTGACATGCCAAGCGTCAATACCCTTGTCGTTGACAGAGCAGATTTGATGGGACTTGGTCAACTGCATCAGCTTCGTGGTCGGGTTGGACGATCCGGACAACGAGCGTATGCATACCTATTTTTCCCGCCGAACCGGGTCTTGACCGAAAAAGCTTTTGAAAGATTGAAGACGATCGGAGAATCGACTCAGCTCGGTTCAGGTTTCAGAATAGCGATGCGCGACCTTGAGATAAGAGGCGCTGGTAATTTGCTCGGAGGCGCCCAGTCAGGCCACATTGCGGCAGTGGGTTATGACCTTTACTGCGAGATGGTGACTGAAGCGGTCGCCAAGTTGAAGGGCGAAGAGATACAACAAGTCCAAGAAATAAATATTGATTTGCCGATCCGAGCGTACTTACCAGATGACTACGTAGAAGCCGAAGAACAGCGTCTCGAGGCATACCGAAGGCTGGCTAATGTCAGCGAACTCGTGGAGGTAGCGGATATAGAAGCAGAGTGGATCGATAGGTACGGTCCAGTCCCAGACCCAGCAGAGACGCTTCTTCACATAGCGTTGCTCAGATCTGAATGCGTTCGTTTAGAAATAACCGATGTCAGCGTTGCCAACCGGAACCGGATCAGAATCTCCCCCCTTGAGCTGACCCAAAGTGAACAGGTTCGTTACAAACGATTGATCAATGACGGCCCGTACAACGGTGGCACCTATAAAGAGGAATTTCTCGAAGTCATAATTCACGCGGAGAATGTGAGTTCGAGTCTGCCTGGGGAGATCTTTAGCTTTCTTCGCGAGCTTCGACCTACCAAATAGGACATTCAACCCGTACCATTTCGGGCGTGGTAGTTAATAGCGGCAAGAACCGAAAGGGCACGGTCCTTCTGTCGGTCTTTGTTTTACTCATAACGCTCTCGGGGTGCGGCGATGATTCCGGTTCGGTTACTGGATCCAGCCGAGATGAAATTTTCGACCGCATTGACCAAGACGGTGATGGTGTCGCACTTCGCAGCGACTACGAAATGGCCCTTTCGTTGACGGACCGGACGAAAGTCATAGCGTCCTATCCGGGAGGAGAAGTCTCTGTTGGTTCAGTTCTAGTGAGTCTCGCCGAGTCACCACCTAGCCGCCTGCCTGATCCCGCCAATCCAACGAACGAAATTTTTCTTGCCCGCCTCACCTCGATGCTCCGACTTCGTTTAGCGGCGGTAGCCATCAATGACGCCGGATTTGGCATCGATTTTGAGGTAGATGACGAAAATCTGAATTCCCAAGTTCAGCAACATATCTCTGGTGGATTTGAAGAGTGGGCGCAAGCCCATGCGCTTGCCGCAGATCCTCGTCTGGAGAAGTTCGCTACGCCGCACTGCATCACTCTCATAGCCACTGAAACCGAGACTGAAACCAACGTCGCCAAGAAAAGGCTTGAGGCAGGCGAGTCTGCACCAGTAGTTGCTTCAGAAGTCAACGCGCGTGGCGCGACGCGGTGGCCTAATGGCGACGTTGGGTGCGAGGACTTACTTACATGGGCGAACACATTTGGCGAAAGCGCAGCCCCTCTTGGAGAAATGGAAGCGGGAGATATATCTGAGATTGTCTCAATGCCGTCAGACTTCAGTGCGACCGGACGTTTGTGGCTAATTTTTTATGTCCGGGAACTCCGAAATGAAGAAGCGAACCCAGCAGCACTTGGTCCTTTCGCCCAAACGGTATTAGCGGACCTAGTAGTTGGATACGACGTTGAGGTCGACCCACGATTAGGTAGCTGGGACTCCGACGGCCTATCTGTGACCCCGAGCTAGTAGTACTGCATTGTCGGAGATCGTTATTGGCGGACTGGGTCCCGGTAGTAAGGATCTAGTGTCAGATGCAGTTCACCAGTTGGTGAGGACCCACACCACATTTCTGCGCACACGCAAGCACCCAAGCGCCAATGCATTTGAGGAGTTGGATTCTTTCGACCACCTTTACGAATCGCAACAATCAGTAGTAGAGGTCTATGAAGCCATAACCGAGCAGTTGGTGCTAGAAGCAATGGACCGAGGAAAGATTGGCTATCTGGTGCCGGGTTCACCCTTAATTGCGGAGCGCACCGTCGACCTTCTTCGTGGACGTAAGGAAGTGAGTATCGAAGTTCTTCCTGGCATTTCCTTTCTTGATCTTGCTTGGGAAAGACTTCATGTTGACCCGGTAGGCCGAGGAGTCACAATCGTCGATGGACAAAGCTTCGAGTCCGAATTTGCGAGTCTGACTGGCCCTCTGTTGGTTGCACAATGCGATAACAGATTCGTGCTTTCAGATATCAAACTTTCACTCGAAGTCGAAAATCCGCCAAAAGTTACGGTGCTTCAGCGTTTAGGCCTCGACGACGAAGCAATTTTTGAAGTCGAATGGGAGAATCTAGATCGGGAATTCGAACCGGACCATCTCACGTCTCTTTGGATCCCGGAGCTACCTCTTTCGGGCCCGGTTGGGTCAATGGGGGAGTTGTATGCCTTGGTTAGTCGACTTCGCTCAGAATGCCCTTGGGACCGGGATCAAACTGCTGCCAGTTTGATCCCCGGACTTCTTGAGGAGGCGAACGAGGTCGTGGAAGCCATTGAGTTAATCGAAAGCGACGAAGGGTCTCTTGATGATTTGATTGAGGAGCTCGGTGATTTGCTGTTTCACATAATGATGCAAGGTGCGATTGGCGAAGAAGGAGAAACCTTTGACATGGGGGATGTTGCTCGCGGGATTCGAGACAAGATGATCCGGAGACATCCGCACATATTTGACAGAGATCCCGACATGCCGATGCCATCTAAAGACCAGTTAGTTGAGCAGTGGGCAGCGATTAAAGCGGCCGAAGGAGCCGAAGCAAAAAAGAACCTGGGAAACAGGAGGCAGGGCGAGTAGTTCTGTCGCGGTGCAGATACAGGTAGCGAAAGCCGACAAAGCCTCCAGTGTGCAGTCTCTATTGCTCCCACTCGCAGCTACCATTCAGTCTTGACATCGTGAGTGCCTGCCAGTTCGAAAGCATGCTTGGAGAAGTCCCATGACCAGAATTGTGAATGTGTCAGGCCGAGAGATCATTGACTCTCGAGGAAACCCGACTATCGAAGCTGAAGTCCGTTTGGAAAGCGGTTCTCAAGGAAGAGCCCAAGTCCCTTCTGGGGCGTCGACCGGGCAGTTTGAAGCTGTCGAAATGCGTGACGGAGGTGAGCGCTTTCATGGGAAGGGAGTCCTCAAAGCCGTCAACTATGTCAACCAAGAGATCGCTGATGCTCTGATAGGAACTGATGCCTTAGATCAACGCGTCGTTGACGCGAAAATGATTGATTTGGACGGAACCCAAAACAAGAGTCGGCTTGGAGCTAACTCGATCCTGGGCGTTTCCTTGGCCGCGGCACACGCCGCCGCGATGGAGAGCCAGACACCGCTCTACCGCTACCTCGGAGGAGCGAATGCTCATGTCCTCCCCGTCCCGATGATGAACGTCATCAATGGAGGGGAACATGCCGACAACAATGTTGACCTTCAAGAGTTCATGATTATGCCTATTGGCGCGGCGTCGTTCTCTGAGGGCTTGCGCTGGGGAATCGAGACCTACCACGTTCTTAAGTCGGTACTCAACGATCGTGGGCTTTCAACTGCAATAGGTGATGAAGGTGGTTTCGCGCCAAATCTAGCTAGCAATGAAGAAGCGCTTGCTTTGTTAGTCGAAGCGGTGGAGCGAGCTGGATTCAGGCCCGGAGATGACATGGCTCTGACCATTGACGCCGCAGCAACGGAGTTCTACATCGACGGAAAGTATCAACTGTCGGGCGAAGGCAGAAACCTCGGGTCGAGCGAATTTGCGCAGTATCTGACAGACCTGTGTGATCGGTACCCCATTGTGTCTATAGAAGACGGGATGGATGAAGAAGATTTCGAAGGTTGGTCAGCGTTGACAGGGATGCTTGGAGAGAAGATCCAACTGGTGGGAGATGACCTTTTCGTCACGAATAGCGACCGTCTTGAAGATGGAGTAAGACGCGGTATCGCTAATTCCGTTCTGGTCAAGGTCAACCAAATAGGTACCTTGACTGAAACACTCGACACCGTGCAATTGGCAACTGCCAGCGGATACACAAGTGTGATGTCGCACCGTTCCGGAGAGACGGAAGATACGACGATCGCGGATTTGGCGGTAGCCACCAATTGTGGTCAGATCAAAACCGGAGCACCGGCCCGTTCAGATCGAGTTGCCAAGTACAACCAACTGTTGCGAATCGAAGAAGAGCTAGGCGAAGCAGCTGCGTATCTAGGTGAGAAAGCTTTGGCGCTTGACTAATCCTTCCGCCGAAACGAAGGAAAGCACCTCTCGTGACGAACAGTCGAGGAGGACGCTGACCCCGTTAGGGAAAGTTGTTTCGGTAGCGAGAAAATTTCGTCTTGGTCGACTGGGACGGAGAACCATGGTCGTGGTTGTCGTAGCAGCGGTGGTAGCGCTTGCGGCCGTGATTTTTGTTCCACTTGAGCAGTACAGAGACCAAGGAAGAAGCATCGAACTAGCTGAGCAAGAGTTGTATGAGCTTGAACAACTCCGTTTAGATCTTGAGACACGGCTGGAACGAGCACAAGACAAAGCAATTATCAAACGAGAGGCTCGAAAACAGATGTCTTTAGTAGAGCCTGGTGACGAGCTTTTTCGGGTCGTAGTTCCAGCTGACATCATCGATTTTCCGCAAGGCTGGTATCTGCCAGGAGTCGAGTATCTAATAACTGGGAAGTCGGGCTAAGAGCTTCTTTTTATACGTCGCTCATGACGCGAAACGCCCGCTCTACAACAACTTCTCTGTGCTTGTCGGGATCAACGCCGCGTTGTTCGAGTGAGAGTCTGATGATGCCAACGGCTCCGGCGGCTCGCATCCTGTCCTCAACCGAAGGGTCGGGACCAACTAAGTAGGCGTAAAAGTCGCGGGCTTGACCGCGTAGTCGCTGTCCAATAGGGCTGTGTTGAATAGCTGCATCGTTATAAACCAATCGGAACACGTGGATGTCGTCAGCTAGCAGGTCGTAATACTGACTGAGCGCTTCTCGCATTGATTTGGGGCTTTGATCGAATTCGCTGATCCTCTTCAGCAAGTCGTCGCTACCATCGTGAAGCTTGGCGGCGAGGCCCTCAAGGACATCGTTTTTCGAGGCGAAGTGATAATAGAGTGCCGCAGGTGTGATGTTTAAGGTTGCGGTCAATTGCCGAATTGATGTGCCGTCGTAGCCATGTTCGGCGAATAGTTCGCGGGCGTTGTCTAAAATTTGGTTCTTGGTATTCGCCGTCTGTTGGTGAGCTGTTTCAACCACTGGCATGGATAGCAACTTATCTAACCTTTATTTGAAATAGATGTTCATAGCCATCAAAATAAGTAAAATTTTTCATTAAGAATTTTGCACGCCGAGTTTCGCGCTCACCAAGGAAGCTTCGTTACGGGTCCCCGTCCCCATGGTCTTTGTGAAATGAATCGAAGAAGTGTGGCATTCGGTGAGGCACTAAGGCCTCCAATAGGGCATGATTGAGGCCGACCTAAAGGTCGCCCTACTGTTGGAGGAAGGGAACAACTGTGGAACTCAGCGTCACCGTAAATGGAACGGGTCATGTAAGTGAGGTCGAGGCCAGAACGTTGCTCGTCTACTACCTACGCGATGAACTTGGGCTTACTGGCACAAATGTGGGCTGTGATACGTCCTCATGCGGAGCATGTACGGTCCACGTGAACGGCGAGTCAGTCAAGTCATGCACAATGTTGGCAGTTCAAGCTGACGGCCAGGAAGTCACAACGATCGAGGGTCTTGCTCCTTCATCAGACGAACTTCATCCGATGCAGGAGAGCTTTCAAAATAACCACGGCTTGCAGTGTGGATACTGCACCCCTGGCATGGTGATGGCCGCCTGTTCGTTGCTTGATGAAAACCCTGTACCTACCGAAGATGAAGTTCGTGAAGGACTTGAAGGGAATCTTTGCAGGTGCACCGGATACCACAACATTGTCAAAGCTGTCTTGGCCTGTAGTGGCCAAGACGTAAGTTGAAAGGCTAATGAAATGATTCCAGCTGCCTTTGACTACAAGAAAGCCGGCTCATCGGAAGAGGCGGTTGCTCTGATCGTTGAGCATGGTGACGAAGCGAAGTTCCTTGCGGGAGGTCATTCCCTCATACCGATGATGAAGTTACGGCTAGCCGTACCTAGCGTTCTCGTCGACATTGCTGGTGTTGAAGACCTCAGCTATATAGACGATCGCGGAGATCACATAGCGATTGGAGCGCTGACCAAGCATCGCAGCTTGGAAACCAGTGATCTTTTGATAGCGGAGTGTCCGCTTCTCGCTCATGTCGCTAGCAAGGTCGGTGATCCACAGGTCCGACATAGAGGAACCCTTGGTGGTTCACTCGCACACTCTGACCCAGCATCAGATTTGCCGGCTGCCGTTTTAGCTTTAGGGGGTTCGCTTGTAGCTGAAGGACCTAATGGTCAACGTGAGATTGGTGTGGCCGATTTCTTTACTGGTTACTTTGAGTCGGCCCTGTCTGATGACGAGATGCTTACGGAAGTGCGAGTTCCGAAAGCACCGGGAGCTTCGTGGAGCTATCAAAAGTTCAATAGGCGAGCACAGGACTGGGCAATTGTGGGAGTGGCTGCGGTAGAAGTTCAGGGCGCGGCACAAGTCGCATTGGTGAACATGGGTTCGACGCCGCTTCGGGCTGAAGCGGTTGAGGCGGCGTTAGCCGGAGGAGCCTCAGCGGAGGAAGCAGCGGAAGCAGCAGCTGATGGAACTGATGCCCCAACCGATCTCAACGCTTCGCCTGAGTACCGAGATCACTTGGCTCGTGTTCTTACCAAGCGGGCCTTGGAAGCTAGCGGCATTTCATAAGCTCTGCCGTTTGGCGGCACAACAAAGCAGACAATCAGAGCTATGACCTGTTGGCGCGCCTGATCAATCGAGAAGCCCGGATGCTTGACCTCCGTCGATCAGTAACCCGGTCCCTGTAATGAACTTTGCCTGTTCTGAACAGAGGAACGCTACCGCTGCGCCGAAATCGTCAGCGTCGCCGGTGATCCGGGCAGGAACCGTCGATGCGGCGGTCTCTCTGTCTGGAACGATCTTTGCCACGCGATCGGTCCAGTGTGTCCCTGGTTGTGCCGAATTAATTGTTACGCCGTCAGCAGCGACCTCCCGGGCCGTGATCTTCAGGAAACTAGTGAGACCCGCCCGAGCAACCGAACTGGCCATTAGATATTCGATTGGTTGTTTAACTCCGACGCTCGTGATTGCGCAAACTCGACCCCAGCCGCGCTCGCGCATCGCAGGAATAGCCGTCCGACACATCTCAATCATTGCTCGACAGTTCATGTCGAAGGCGGCCTGATATGAATCTAAGTCAGTATTTTCGAAAGTACCTGGAGGAGGTCCACCTGCGTTGGTGACCAGTATGTCTAAATGACCTAATTCAGCAATGGCTTGTTCGACAAAGGTCCGTCCCGAATCCGGGCTCGATAAATCTGCCTCAATGGGCACTACATCTCCGCCGATAGCACTCACAGCCTCTGCGAGCTTTGCGCCATCTCGACCGCAGATTGCGAGGCGGACTCCCTCCGCAGCAAGAGCTTTCGCCGTTCCTAATCCCAGGCCCGCCGAGCCTGCCGCTACGGCGGCCGTCCTTCCGTTAATACCTAGATCCATTTCCCAAAATCCCTTCAAATGTCTCGCGGCAACATATATGGAAAGAGGGTCACTCTGCTGAATGAAGGCCCGGTGAGGGCTAATTCCGATATAGCCCGTATTCTGATTAGCGCATGTTTAACATTCCTAACTCTCCTTCAGAAGTTTCGTCAGCCTTGAGTGACCGCAATTATTTGACCGATGAAGGTCTCGCTACAGTCGTCTACCTGGCCATAACTATGCAGCGACCTCTATTTCTCGAAGGTGATGCTGGCGTTGGCAAGACGGAACTGGCAAAGGTTCTAGCTGCATGGACAGGCGGCGATCTGATTCGACTTCAGTGCTATGAAGGTATTGATGCGTCCCAGGCGCTGTATGAGTGGGATTACACGCGACAGTTGCTCCACCTCAGAGCAGCGGAGGCGTCAGGCAGAGCACAGAAAGACTCTCAAGCGATCGAGGACGAACTCTATTCAGAACGATTCCTTATTCGCAGACCACTGCTTCGTGCAATTGACTACACCGACCAGCGACCGGTGCTGTTGATTGACGAAGTAGACCGAGCAGATGATGAATTTGAAGCGTTTCTACTCGAAGTTCTCTCAGATCACACGGTAACGATCCCCGAGTTGGGGACCTTTGGTAGTGAAATACCTCCTTTGGTGGTTGTCACCTCGAATCGGACACGAGATGTACACGACGCTCTGAAGCGGCGCTGTCTCTATCACTGGGTTGATCACCCTGATCTTGAACGCGAAATCGAGATCATCCGACTTAAAGCTCCTGAAGTCGATAGCGAACTTGCGCGGCAGGTAGCGCTTGCAGTTAATGCAATGCGGGGCATGGGCTTGTACAAGCCACCAGGGGTCGCTGAAACGATTGATTGGTCAACGGCGTTAGGAAAGCTTGGGGAGTCGGTCCTCGATGAACAAACGATCAAAGCGACGTTGGGTACCGTTCTAAAATATCGAGAGGATCAGGAGCGGGTTTCGGCCCAAGGTATTGAGACGATCATGGCTGCCGCTGCATATGACTGAAACACTCTTGGTTAAGTCCGAAAACAGCCCTACCCGAATAGCCGTCGGATTTTGTCAAGTTCTTCGAGGCCTAGGGTTAGAAATCTCAGTGAGTCGCGTGCAGCTATTCGTCGAAGCTCTTGGGCTGGTGGGACTCGATGAGCGAGATACCGTTTATTGGGCAGGGAGATCAACCCTCGTCGCTGATCCCGAAGAAATTGAAGAATTCGACCGAGCATTCGCGGTTTTTTGGGAAAGAAAACAATCGTCGGGCATTGAGGTCGAATTACCACCTATCTCGGTGTCAATCTCTTTAGATAGTGCCGAAGAGAATGATGACCTTTCAGAAGATGACACAACGTCTTCTGGGCCCACGCTCCAGGTTCGTTACAGCGCTCTAGAAACACTCAAGGAAAAAGATTTCGCAGAATGCAGTGACCAAGAACTGAATGAATTGAAAAGACTTATAGCAGGTCTCCGTTTCACATCGACTACCCGCCCTTCTCGAAGAAGGCTGCCATCGAAACATCAGACAAGGAATCCTGATCTACGCCGGACAGTGCGCGCTGCCTTGGCTATGGGCGGTGAACCCATACATAGAAAGTTTGTCCAAAGAGACCATCGTCCGCGTCGCCTGGTTCTTCTGCTAGACGTGTCGGGTTCGATGGAACCGTATGCTCGAGCGCTCATCAGATTCGCTCATGCAACAGTCGTGGGAAGAACACGGGTGGAAGCGTTCGCAGTAGGTACACGACTAACCCGTATCACCCGCGAGCTTTCATCTCGAGACCCAGATGCTGCTCTTCGAGCGGCTTCGCGTGCTGTAGCTGATTGGTCCGGGGGAACTCGCCTTGGAGCGACGTTAAAAGAATTTAACGAATTATGGGGTTTGAGAGGGATGGCGCGCGGAGCCGTAGTGGTGCTCCTTTCAGATGGATGGGACCGGGGAGAGCCTGAGGTATTGGCTGAGCAAATGGAACGACTGCACCGCGTTAGTTACCGACAGATTTGGGTGAACCCACTCAAACACACGCCGGGCTATGCACCATTAGCCCGTGGAATGGCGGCCGCACTACCTCACACGGATGATTTCATTGAAGGACACTCTTTCGAATCACTTGAGCGACTTGCTGAGACTGTCTCGGCGTAAACATGGGAGCATTTAGGTATGGATGAAATCTTCGATGACATCGAAAGATGGTTTATGTCCGGGGAAAAGGTAGCTATCGCACGAGTAGTGGATATTGAGGGTAGCGGCCCTCGCGACCCCGGTGCTGCTATGGCAGTTAATGCTCGTGGAGAGGTCGCCGGGTCAGTTTCGGGAGGTTGTGTCGAAGGCGCTGTGGTTGGAGAAGCTATTGAACTATTAGAGGGTCGAAGGCAGGCAGGCATCACTTCTTTCGGTTACAGCGACGATGAAGCATTTGCAGTGGGATTGACGTGTGGCGGGACGATCCATCTTTTTATCGAGGAGCTTGACTGGTGACGTCGATATATGAGCGTTTCCGAGATTCGATCCGCTCGGAAGTACCGGTGGCGTTAGCCACGTTGATTGAGGGACCAGAGGTTGGCGCAAAACTATTGATTGAGGAATCAGGGTTTGCTCTTGGCAGTCTCGGAGGAGAGGCACTAGATCGTGTTGTAAGTCGAGACGCTATTGCGATGCTCGAAGCCGGAACTAGCGAAGTGCGACATTACGGACCTGAAGGCGAAGCACGTCAACACGATCTCAGTGTCTTTATTGAATGTCATGCGCGGCGACCGCATCTGGTGATATTTGGAGCGGTTGATTTCACCAGGGCTTTGGCGAGCCAAGGAAAACTTCTTGGTTTTCGAGTCACCGTCTGCGATGCCCGTGAAGTTTTCGCGACTCGTCGACGGTTCCCAATGGCCGATGAAGTAGTTGTTGACTGGCCCGACCGGTTATTAGAACGAATAGGTAGCGATCTAGGCCCGCGGGACGCTGTGTGTGTTTTGACTCACGACGCCAAATTCGATGTTCCAGCGATTATGGGAGCCTTACCGACGAGAGTCGGCTACCTCGGAGCTATGGGTTCTCGTCAAACTCACGAAAAGAGGGTTGAGAGATTGCTTGAGGAAGGTGTCACTTCAGCTGAACTTGAGCGAGTTAGATCACCGATTGGGCTAGATATTGGAGGCAGAACACCTGAGGAAACTGCAGTCTCGATTGTCGCAGAGATCATCGCTTTGCGAACTGGACGCGAAGCCCCAAGCTTAAGTGAAGGCAAAGGGTCGATTCACTGAGCCAATTGGCTCGTTGCCCACTACCTTTCACAGTATGGATTTTTCCTCATCTGAAGATCATGACGCTATTCGTGAAGGTGTCCGACGAGTTTGCGCTCAGTTTCCCGACGAATATTGGCGAGAGAAGGATGAAGAGCACGAGTTCCCGTGGGACTTTTATCAAGCGATGGCCGATGGAGGCTGGATAGGTATTGCCATTCCCGAGGAGTTTGGCGGTGGAGGCCAAGGTATTACCGAAGCGTCGATCGTTCTTGAAGAAGTTGCTGCGAGCGGTGCAGCAATGAACGGCTGTTCAGCGATTCATTTATCGATCTTTGGTATGGAGCCGGTAAGAAAATATGGGTCACCCGAACTTGCTAACGAAATTCTCCCGAAAGTCGCTGACGGGTCACTCCACGCTGCCTTTGGAGTTACGGAACCTGACGCGGGAACTGACACCACTTCAATTAGAACTCGAGCTGAACGAGATGGCGATGAATATGTCATTACAGGCGCGAAGGTGTGGACGACGAAGGCACCGTATTGTGACGTCTGCTTGCTGTTGGTAAGGACCACCCCGAAAGAACTGTGTGATGGACCGACTCAAGGGATGACGCTGCTCCTTGTGGACCTGAAAGACCCCGCGGTAGATATAACTCCGATCCCAAAAGTTGGACGTAACGCCGTTGTTTCCTGCGAAGTTCGCTATGACGGGTTGCGGGTGCCTTTAAGTCGTCGGGTCGGCGAAGAAGGGGAGGGCTTTCGCTACATCTTGGACGGTCTGAACCCCGAACGGATCCTTATTTCTGGAGAGGCCCTTGGTATAGGGCGTGCTGCGTTGAACAAAGCAGTCGACTACGCGAATGATCGAGTGATTTTTGGACGTCCAATAGGTCAGAACCAGGGCTTGGCCTTTCCCCTGGCCGATAGTCACGCGCGACTCCACGCAGCGGAGTTAGTTATCAGGGACGCTTCGTGGCGTTACGACAATGGACTCGACTGTGGAGCACAGGCGAACCTTGCAAAGTATCTAGCTTCCGAAGCTGCGTTTGAATGCGCGGATAGGGCAATGCAAACTCACGGAGGCTTCGGTTACGCCAAAGAATATGACGTGGAGCGGTACTGGCGTGAAAGTCGTCTGATGAAGATTGCCCCGGTCAGCCAAGAAATGGTTCTGAACTATGTGTCTAACAAGGTTCTTGGCTTGCCCAGGTCCTACTGAAGTTGTGAAAGTAGCTGGAGTTCTGCTCGCGGCAGGAAGTGGGTCACGTTTCGCGGGTCCAACTCATAAGCTTCTTGCTGGTATAGGCGGCGAAGCCGTGGTTACTCATGCAGCGCGTTCTATGGTGAACTCAGGTTTGTCTGGCTACCTGCTAGTTGCAGGCGCTACTGAGTTGTCTCCGGCTCTCACAGAGTTTTCTGAGCTAGTAGTTGTAGAAAATCCTGAATTCGAACATGGAATAGCTACATCGCTCAGTGTTGCAGTGGACTGGGGTGAAGCAGCGGGTTTTGATGCTCTTATCGTCGGATTGGCTGATCAACCCGGAGTTCTTAGCTCGAGCTGGAGGCGGTTGGGTAACAGCAACGCACCCATAGCGGTCGCTAACTACGATGGTCTTGCTGGAAATCCGGTTCGTCTCGAAAAATCAGTGTGGCCGCTACTTCCGCGATCAGGAGACGAAGGAGCCCGAGTTTTGCTACGTACGAGGCCAGAACTGGTTGAGCAGGTAGCCTGCGAAGGCTCTCCCGACGACATAGATACTGTGGAGGATCTCGGACAATGGAGTTGAAAAATGAATTCCGAGTTGGTGTTCCGATTGAACAGGCGTGGGGCACTTTGACAGATGTTGAGTACATCGCGCCCTGCATGCCTGGTGCACAACTAACGGAAATTGACGGCGAAGAATTCAAGGGACAAGTCAAGGTCAAGGTCGGGCCCATCACGGCTCAATACAAAGGCGTCGCCAAATTCAAAGAAAAGGACGACAGTCAATATCGACTAGTCCTAGACGCAAGTGGGCGTGATACGCGCGGGGCTGGAAATGCTGCGGCAGAAGTGACGGCTGAGATGACTGCCGATGGTGATGGAACCATTATCGTCATCACTACCGATCTAAAAGTCACTGGCAAAGTTGCTCAGTTCGGCCGGGGGGTGATGGCCGACGTATCAGAAAAGCTGATTGGGCAGTTTGTTGAAAGTCTCGAACAAAAACTTCTCGAATCAAGTGAGCGTGAACAAGGGTCAGAAAGTACGTCTGAAGACGACGACTCTGAAACCCCTGACGAGGCCGTCGGGGATGACTCCGGGCCACGAAAAATTGATATGCCGGAACCAGAACCTGTTGATCTGCTTGATACAGCCGGCGCGCCGCTCTTTAAACGATTTGGCCCATTCGCTCTAATCGCTCTCGTGTTAGTTCTTTTACGTCGCCGCAAGCGGTAACAGCAAAGTCACTGGATCATGGTTATCGATGCCGCGAAAGTGTCTTCGGTCGCTCGCCCGTCGCCAGTTGAGATCGCAAAAGTAGCTGAGCTATTGGGTCGACGACCCGAGGTCAATTTTGAAGTGGTTGTGGTTGATAGCAAAGGGGAGCCAGTTGTAATTCGCAACGGACCCATAATGGAAAATGGCCGGCCGATGCCGACCCGCTATTGGCTTGTGGGTCGCGAACTATCTCGGCTTGTAGCGCGACTTGAAGGAGACGGAGGAGTTCAAGCAGCGGAACGAGCGGTGGATGCTGATGATTTGGCGATAGCCCATAAGCGTTACGCGGCGGAACGGGACTCTCAGATTCCAGCAGGGCATGTAGGTCCACGACCGGCAGGTGGAGTTGGCGGCACGCGTCAGGGTGTCAAATGCCTACACACTCACTTGGCCCATTATCTGGCGGTCGGTGGTGACCCGGTCGGCGAATGGGTTGTTCAGCAGTTAGAGGCAACAGACCTTGGCTGATGACGCGCCCGTTGCGATCTTGGACTTTGGC
Organism: Acidimicrobiaceae bacterium; assembly: GCA_002708935.1. Taxonomy (GTDB): domain Bacteria; phylum Actinomycetota; class Acidimicrobiia; order Acidimicrobiales; family Poriferisodalaceae; genus MedAcidi-G3. The sequence goes on from PAPO01000018.1 coordinate 129,026, forward strand.
ACCAACACAACCCGCCTTTTGATAACCAACGGAACCTCTGTAGACATACGGACTCATCGCATTACTGGACTAGGTCGCGGGTTGGGGAAAACGGACCGACTCAGCGCAGAGGGGATAGGCCGTGTCCTAGATGCAGTTGATGAATTCAAGTCACTTATTTCGGAGAACGGTGCCCACAAAATCAGAGCAGTCGCCACAAGTGCCGCCCGCGATGCAGTTAACCGCGCCGACCTGTTCGAACCCGTCTCGGCAGCGTTGAATCATGAACTTGAACTCTTATCAGGGGAAGAAGAGGCCCGCTATGGATTTTTGGGAGCGACCGCAGGTTTGCCTTCGACCGACGGACCATTCCTCGTCATCGATATAGGAGGAGGCTCTACCGAATTCTCCTACGGAACTCATGCGGCAGAAATACATCGATCTGTTGACATGGGATCTGTTCGTTTTATGGAACAGTTCTTTGTCAACGACCCTCCTAAACCTGAAGAGTTAAGCGGGGCTATTCAGGTCGCTCGTCTACACCTAGACGACATCGACAGGGACCATGCGATCATGGGAACGGCAAAGTCTGTTGTGGGAGTCGCTGGAACAATCACCACCATTGCGGCGGTCGAAATTGGGTTGGAGCCCTACGATCCGCAAGTTATTGATGGCTTTGTCCTTAGCCGAAGAGCCGCAGAGGATGTATTCAGAACTCTGGCGACTGAGTCGCTCGAGATACGAAAATATAATCCTGGTCTTGAAGCTGCACGAGCCGATGTAATAGTCGCGGGGTGTTGCATTTTGGTCGCTGTCATGCGCCACTGGGAACTGGAGGAGTGTCTGGTTCGCGAGTCGGACCTCCTAGACGGATTGGCGTTCGAGCTCTTAGCGGTTGAATAGAGATGACCTCGGCGGGCTAGTGTTCCGACTGTGAATGATCTACACACCCCACGGCTGCTGTTACGCAGTTTGCAACCCCATGATTTTGCGCAGTGGAGTGAAGTTCGTCAGCGTTGCATGAGTTGGTTGACCAAATGGGAACCCGAAGTCGTACCAGGCGCCCCTGATCCCACACAAGACCCCGCTGCATTCGCGGCGCGCTGCAACGCTCGAGACCGCGAACGTCAACTCGGAACCGGATTTGCATGGTCTATGTGGCATCGAGGTCACTTCTGTGGAGAAATTAATGTCAACAATGTTGCTAGAGGGGCATTTCAGAGTGGGCATGTTGGTTACTGGGTAGACGAACGTTGGGCTGGGCGCGGATTCGTGCCTGAAGCGTTGGTCGCTGTCTTCGGACACGCTTTTGATAGGGCGGGACTGCATCGCCTCGAAATATCGATCATTCCGAGAAATGAATCGAGCCTTCGAGTTGTAGAGAAACTCGGAATCCGGCACGAAGGTCTTGCCGAGGGCTATTTGAGAATAGCGGGAGCCTGGGAAGACCACATGCGGTTTGGTATCACTTCTGAGGAATGGACAGAGCGACGTGAAGAACTCTGGCAGTTAATTTCGGATCTCGCTGTTGGCGTATAGAAGTCACTCGAACTGCTTGGTTCACCAAGCTCCGCCGCCACCGGCTTCTTCCAACCAACTTTGACCGGGTCGACAGTCGTCAGCGATTGGACACCACCTACAAGAGCCACTTGGCCGCCTTTCCGGTTGGACTTTTTTGAGCCGAAGCTGAACTAGTCGGCTGATGCTGTTGCCGGTGCGTCTGATTGCCGAACGCAACAGGTCCTCGTCCACTGCTTCGACCTGAACTGTTCCTGCATCGACATAGAAACTTGCCAGAAGAGATGGGGGGACTCCGACGACGAGCGTTTCCAACAACGCGTAGAAACGCAAATCGTCTAAGTGGTGCGGCACGGCTCGGCCAGTCTTTAACTCCAGCAGAACCCGGCCGGCAGTCAGTTCATCTGGTTCACCCACTGTCAGATCAAACCTGCCTTGTAATACGATTTTGCCCCGGTGGAGCAGGACCTTTCTGGGTAACTCAGTAGTGGGACTCCAGGCAGGTCGAAGAGGGGGGAAGGTATCGAAGAAAGTCTGCAGGAGAGATGCAACTTCGCTGCGTATCTCTGCCCTTTCGACATCGTTCAAGTCAAGCAAAAAGTCAGCTAAAGCATCGCCGCGGTTCATGAGGCTCACCAACGCCTCGTCGACGAGCTCAGGAGCAGCTCGCGGGGGCGAAATGTGTATCGAGAGTTCGACGCACTTGTGAAATATCTGGCCACGTGTCATCGGAAGCTTCCACTCGAACGGCTCTACTTGCTGTGCTTCATAGAGGGCTTCGCAACTGGTGACTGCTTGCAACTGACGTTTAGACACCCATAAAGGTTCCTCAATTTGATCGACGAGATCGACCGTTTCTTTTTCTAACTCAAGTTGAATTTGAGCTCGGAGGGTTGATTTATGAGTGATGCGCTCCTCAACTGGTAATCGAATGAGATCCAGTGTGGCCTGCTGTGCTGGCGTGAGACGTGGATCGTTCGACGTTGGCTTGTTGGCGAGGCTATCGGTGGTGTCCACAGATCTACGGTAGCCCCGAGTATGAGTCCCCGATCGACACTCAATGCATAAGTTGAATAACTAAACCGCTGTCAACGTAAGTAACCGTATCGACGACATCTACTTGATTGTCCTACCCCTATTGGATTCTTAATTCGATGGAAATCGCGATCAATAAAGTTAACAATCAGGATGTTGAGTCGAACGCGGCTACCGATAGCCAACCCGGGTCGGTGTCGACAATTGAAAGTGCTCCATCGGTCCGATTTGCAATTGTGGCGAAAACCATTTCTCAAGTTGTTGCCAGCTGTGGTCTCGAGGTTCCAGGATTTAAGAGCCCTCCCCGGTGCGGTGATGTCGATCGAACTGTGCGTCGGTTGAGTCGTGGAAGCGTTGTTGCTGTTCGGATAAAAGACAGACCTTTCGAAGCGGTGATTGCAGACATGATTGACGGTGTGGTTGTTTGTAACGACATGTCAGCAGAAAGGGCAGGAAAGCTTCGAAACCTATTGTGGGGTGCTGCGACGCAAACTGGCCGACAACAAAAACCACTATCGAGAGTTAAGCGAACTGTGTTAGTTCATCACCCAACCGCGGAGGATAATATCGAGGCCGCGTAAAAAGGCGGTGCAACTGACCTTGGGGCGTAGGCTTACAGCGAAATGTGAACTGGCCCGGGTGGCGGAAAGGCAGACGCAGAGGGCTTAAACCCCTCGGCTCTTAACAGGGCGTGTGGGTTCGAATCCCACTCCGGGCACTCAAACCGCGGCTGACCGCAACGAATCTGCCGTCTCTGAGCCGGGAAGCACCAGGTTCTCCGCAGCTGCGACACAACGATCTCTTAGGATTCGATTTAGTGGCGTCGGCACCCGATGTTTTTCCCCCAGGCGGACGATGGCGCCGTTGAAGTGGTCGACTTCAACTC
>PAPO01000019.1 GCA_002708935.1 Acidimicrobiaceae bacterium
CTGAGCGTCACCAAACGAAAATATTCCGCCATCGGACGCCACTAACCAATAACCATTACCAGAAGGGGTGGAGGCCATATCAACAATCGGCCTATTCAAATCAATTTCCTTCAGGTCACCGAGATTTGCCGCATCTCCGAACGCCGATACTTCACCGTCAGATCTTGCCAGCCAATAGCCCAGTCCTGTTCGATTAGCCGCTATTGCAACGACATCTCGCTGGGAGGATCCATTTGCAAGGTCTCCGAAGTGTTTGGACTCACCGAGTGCTACGACTTGGCCGGCCTTGGTTACCTGCCAATGGCTGCGATAAGGCTGCTTCAACGCCTGTTCAATGCTTAAGATCCGATAAGTAGTGCCGTTTCCCTGGTCCGTGTGTACTCGCGCCGTTCTCACAAGTTGGCTTGAGATCTGAACGGCTTCGAAGTAAGGGAAGTGGGCTTTGACCAACGATGCTGCAGCCGCTACTAATGGCGCGGCGAACGAGGAGCCACTACCGCGACGTACAGCATTACTCGACCCGGCACCGAGCGACAACATGTTGTCGCCGGGTGCCATTAGATCTATCCAGTTTCCTCGAGTACTGAAAGAAGCCATGTCGAGTGCCTCGTTTAGTGCACCAACGCTCAACACCCCCTCAGCTGCTGCAGGAAACCTTTGACGTTCGTAACCATCATTTCCTGCGGCTGCAACGACTAATGAGCCGGCGGCTTGAGCTTCATTAATCGCCGCCTGCAGTATCGGAGATAGTTGCGAGCCTTTTTGCACGAAAGACAAGCTGATTATGTCCGCATTGTTAGCCGCAGCGCACTTTATTCCTGCCGCAATGTCATGGGTGGAGCCGTTACCGCCATTGAGAACTCTCACGTCCAGTATTTCAGCCCCCCAATCAAGTCCAGTAGTTGAAATTGAATTGTTAGCTATGGCACCTATGAGGCCAGCAATGAAGGTGCCATGACTGGTGTCAGCAGAATTGGTTGGCCCTAAGCCGCATCCCGGAACACGCCGGACTCTGCCAGTAAGGTCAGGATGTTGATCGTGGACCCCTGTATCCACGATCGCGACAGTCACGTCTTTTGTTCCAGTAGTTATTTCCCATGCCGCTTCGGCGCCGATCGCTTCGAAATACCACGGAGCGGCATACGGAGCACATCCATCGAAACATGGGTCATTGGGGCTCGACACTGACCGAAAGTCATCTGTTCGGGCAACAGCCGATTCCGACGCAGACAAGGTGAGTGGAGAAAACCCGAAAGTGATCGACGCTACGAGTATTGCGAGAATCGTCTTTTGCCGCACTACCTGGCTTCCTCTCGCAGTCTGTAGACGAGGGTACCTAGCTTTATTTGACTGGTGAGGTCGCGACACCCATTGGTGCGATCAAGTTAGCTTTTCTCGCTCAACTCTGAGGTCGTGTTCCACCATTATTCGCACCAAATCAGGAAAGGACACTTTGGGCTCCCACCCAAGTTGAGTTTTTGCTTTTGTAGCGTCGCCTACCAGAAGATCTACCTCTGCAGGCCGGAAAAATTGCGGATCAATACGGACATAAGGTTCCCAGTCGTCGATATCCGCAGCGGCGAAGGCTAGGGCAACAAATTCGCTGACTGCGTGCGTTTCACCTGTTGCGACGACGAAATCATCAGGTTCCTCCTGTTGCAACATCAGGTGCATAGCTCGAACGTAATCGCCAGCAAATCCCCAATCGCGTTTAGCGTCTAAGTTCCCGAGAGCTACATGATCTTGGAGACCTAACTTAATTCGAGCTACCGCGTTGGTGACCTTTCTGGTTACGAATTCAATTCCTCTCCTGGGTGACTCATGATTGAAAAGTATTCCGCTACAGGCATAGAGGCCATAGCTTTCGCGATAGTTCACCGTTGTGTGGTGACCGAAAACCTTGGCAGACCCATAAGGACTTCGGGGGTGAAGCGGGGTTAACTCTGTTTGGGGTGTCTCGCGGACTTTGCCGAACATTTCACTCGACGAAGCTTGGTAGAAGCGGACAGGGTTGTCTTTGCCTCCGACTAGCCGTATTGCTTCGAGGAGTCTGAGCACCCCAAGCCCAGTGATGTTAGCGGTCAATTCGGCTTGCTTAAATGACAGAGCCACGAACGAAATGGCACCTAAGTTGTACACCTCATGCGGTTCGGTGTATTCCAAGGCGGCGATAAGCGACGAGAGGTCTTGTAAATCACCTTCTACCAGTTCCACAAAAGGGAACTCCGTGTTAATCATCTCGGCTTTCGGGTTCCGTTGACCTTTGATCAATCCATAGACCTTGTATCCCTCTTCGTGGAGGACCTCAGCGAGGTACTGGCCGTCTTGACCTGTTATGCCTGTTATCAGGGCAGTGCGCAATCGAAATCTTCCATCCATCAGGTGAAGCACCGAAAGCCTACGACGGTCCTGCAGCCGATTCGTGTACCCCTCAATAAAACTATTAGTTCATGTCCGTCGTCAGAGTAACGAGCAATACAGATCGTATATCCCTTTAGCCGTATCTCTCCAGGTGAATTTACGAGCGCGGTCTAGGCCAGCTTCGGTGAATGTACTTAGCAACTCTTCGTCGGCAAGCAGCTCAGTAAGGGCACCAGCCATGGCATCAACGTCACCTGGATGAACTTTCAATGCCGCATCGCCAGCAATTTCTGGTATAGCCCCACCGGTCGTAGTAAGGACAGGCGTGCCCATCGACATGGCCTCTAACACCGGAAAGCCGAAGCCTTCATAATGGCTTGGGTGAACAAGAATGGTTGCGTTGCTAATTAGTTGATCTTTTTGTTGACCTTCAACAAATCCGATTCGATGTACGCGACTCCGAATAGGGCCGGGAAGGGTCTTTATAGATTGAGCTAGTTCATCTTCACCATCTCCTGGTGGTCCAACGATTTGGAGTTCAATTTCTTCATTTAGACGGGCAACTAGTTCAAACGCGTCTATTAGGTCGAGGAGGCCTTTCCTCTTTTGTGTCGCGCCGACAGCTACCAGGGTCTGCTTTGCAGAGGCTGGCTGACTAGACACAAAATGTGGTTGAACGCCTGGGTACACCACCCGGACATCCTCAGCCCCATACCGGTCTCGTATTTCTTGCGCAACATACTCAGAAATTGTGTGAACGGTCGCCCCTGAATTCACCGCTTCTCTCACGGAACGATCGAATCGCCCGGTTGAATTGCGCGATCGGCCCAAATGATTGAGGAAAGACAGGTCGTGCACTGAGATGACTCGCGGGGAGGATGATGGCGGAAGAACAAAGTTTGTTCCGTGAACCACGTCGATGTCGCCTACAAAGCTTTCTATCTTGGGACCGCTAAAAGTGCGCCAGACAAATGAGGAGGCGGAGGCGGGCATCGGTATCCAATATCCGCGTGCTTCTCCTCGAAGGCGGGCCTTTAGCGACAACGTGTATTCGGCAATTTGAAGATCGACTTCTTCGGAGCTGCCATCCTGTAAAGAAAGCAGTAAACCCTCTACGAAAACGCCGATGCCAGTACGAGGACCAATCAGTGGCGTAGCGTCAATAGCAACCCGCATGTCCCAGCTACGCTATCGACTCGTCACGCTGTAGGTGGGTCGGGTCGCCGGAGGGCCCTGTTAATGAGCGATTCTCAATCTGATGCCAGCTATTTCAAAGAGGTAGTGGCCGAAATAGAGGCCGAAGCTCGGCGTCGTTCTTCTTCTGGTGAATATCCGAGGGCCTTGCTTCGTAGTCTGGACGAAGAGTTCCGTCGCTGGGTTCCTGACGCGAGTCTTGAAAACGGTGTGGAAGACACCATTAGAGCTATCGAGGCAGCTGCGTATGTCGATCCAGCGGTTCCTGTCAGTAGCAGAACTCCGATGGGGCGTTGCGTCAAATGGGTGGTGCGACGTCTCACATACTTCTATCACCGACACATGGCTCAACAAATCACTGCGCTGGGAATTCATATAACGAGACCTTTGCGACTGCTGGATGCCAGTTTGAAAAGCGTTCATCGGAGACTGGCAGCCCTTGAAGATCGTTTGGATGTGGACGCAGCGGTGCGTTCTGAATTAGTTGCTGGCATACCTACCTTTTCTTCGCATGAGCAATTCGGTGAAGTCCTTGGCGCGCATTTCGACAAAGTCCCTGGACGAGTCCTAATTGGAGATCTGCTCGAGGTTCAGCTCTTGGGAACCTTGAGAAACGAAGGAGTTGATATATACGGGGTCGCATCTACCGACACGTCAGCTACAGAAGCAGTAGATGTTCGCCATGAAAATTTGTTTGACCACTTGGGGGACCTACAAAATGAATCTCTCGGCGGTTTTGTATTGTGTGGTATTCCGGATCGAGGATCGGTTAATGAACAGCTTCGCGTCTTTCGTCTCCTTTTATCGAAGTGCAAAACAGGTGCCGCAGTGGCGGTCATCGTTGTTCACCCTGAAACGTGGGCCGCGCAGCTCGGTCCAGTAGCTGCAGATTTGCTTCATGGTCGCCCCATGCATGCGGAAACTTGGAGCTACTTACTCGCACGGGAGGATGCTTCAGAGGTGACAGTTATCGAAGCTTCAGATTCTTCCTATTGTCTCGTTACAGCAAATCTCCCATGACGAGCGTGCATCAGTTGGTGCCAACGATTTCTCCCAGAGACGCTGTCGGAAATCACACTCTTGCCCTGCGGGAAGTCATCAGGGAACTGGGCTTCGAGAGCGAGATTTTCTCCATGTTCCGGCATCCGGATTTGATGTCGGAAACCCATTACGTTGACCGTGTTCCTGGCGATGCCGATGCGTTGATCTACCAGTTGTCGATCGGCAGCCCTGTTGCTGAACGCTGGGCACGTCATCCCGCGTTGAAGATCGCGAATTATCACAACATCACCCCAATTTCATTAGTCGGTAAGTGGGACGGCCTGTTAGCGGCTGAAGTTCAGTTGGGTCGCGATCAAATGGCGAGGTACGCGAAGGTATGTGACCACGCAATTTGTGATTCCGACTTCAACAAATCTGAACTCGACGAACTTGGATACGCGTCTACCGAAACAATCCCTGTGCTGTTCGATTTAATCCAAGCCACCCCGGATCCGCATGCACTTGCCAAACTAAGCAACAACCAGAGAGGAACCCAAATCCTCTTCGTCGGCAGAGTCGCTCCCAACAAGGCACATCACGACTTGATTGCGGCGGTCAGAACTCTGCGCGAACTACACAACGACGATGCCCATCTTCATTTTGTTGGCACAGACGGGCCACCGGGTTACCGCAAAGTTGTGGAAACCATTGTTACTCACGCTGGAATGCGTGAACACGTGACATTTCATGGATCTGTTTCCCAAGAGGAACTTGTCGCTCACTACTCGAACGCCGATGTCTTTTGTTGCTTGAGCGATCATGAAGGCTTCTGCGTACCCGTGATCGAAGCTATGCACCACGGTTTACCTGTGGTTGCGTTCGACTGCACTGCTGTAGGAGAGACAGTTGGTGATGGTGGCTTGTTGTTGACCGACAAGAGTCCGTCGATCGTCGCCTCAGCGCTCCACAGAGTGGCTACAGATTCCGGACTCGCTCAACGCCTCTGCAACGCTGGGCGACGGAGGGCAAACCTTTTTGATCGAAAAGTAACTCGGGAACGCTTTCGTCAACACCTTTCAATGCTTCTGGAGTCATTGTGAGCTGGAAAGCTGTTCACCAATTCGTGCCAAGGTTCGCTCGCGGAGATGCGGTTGGCAGCCATGTTGCCTGGATAAGAGACCACCTGCGATCCCGCGGATGTCATTCAGAAATCTTTGTCGGCACTGAGAACGAGGAAACTGCAGCTGAAACTTTCTACCTTCAACAGATAGATCATCATGTCCGTTCCACAGCGGACACGTTGCTGTTGTACCACGTTGCTCAAGCTTCGCCTTGTGCCCAGTTCTTGTTGGAACGAACGGAGCCTTTGGCACTGGTCTTTCATAATTTCACTCCTCCTGAACTTCTGATGCATTGGGACTCATCTGTCGCTTTTGAATTACTGAAGGCACGCGACCAACTAGGCGACCTGGTCGAAAGATCGATCTTCGCTATATGCGACAGTGACTTCAATGCTCGAGTACTTAACGAATTCGGCCGTGTAGATAGTTGCGTGATACCGCTTCCTGTTGAGGCGACAAGAAGCTTTGAACCTGCAGGAGGTCAAACGCCAATAATTCTCTTTGTCGGTCGTGTCGCACCTAACAAAGGGATTCACGATCTGGTTACCGCCCTACCGATTCTCAGAAGGCGGCTACCCGAAGTCAGATTGCGCGTTGTCGGGGCGCCTACTACTGAGCTCTACGATCAAGCGCTCGAAGGACTTATAGATGCTCTTGACCTTTCTGAAGTCGTATCTTTGACCGGCTGGGTTGATGAAGAGCAACTTGAGAGGGAGTACCAAGAGGCATCAGTCTTTTGTACGTTGAGCGATCACGAGGGCTTTGGGGTTCCGTTAGTTGAGGCGATGGCGCGCGGAATTCCAGTAGTCGCTTACGAGAACACAGCAATTAGTCAAACAGTCGGCGACGCAGGCCTTTTGTTGACGTCAAAGAAACCTCCAGTCGTAGCGGCCGCGCTTGAAAGAGCCCTCACCGACGGCGCCTTAATCAAGCGTTTATCTGATAGCGGACATCGTCGCAGTTCCGCCTTTGCTCCCCACAAGATTGCGTGTGCCCTAGATCAAGCACTTTTTCAGGTCGACTTTCATGAAGATTGATTTCGTAACCCCAAGGTATGGGCCCGTAGGTGGTGCAGAAAACGCTGTAAGTGCTCTTGCTAGCCGGCTAGCAGAAATACCAGAGTGGGAGGTTCGTTTACACGCGACTTGCGCCACGTCGTCTGGCTCTTGGGTAAACGATGAATCTCCCGGTGAAAGTCGCTTTGGGTCACTTACCGTGAATCGATATCTAGTTGACTCTGGTAGGAGCGCCACATGGTCTGTGCTTGATCATCGAATTCAGTCAGGAACTTCAAGCGTCGATCCCGTCACCCAAGATGACTTTTTCTTTCACCAAGGTCCCGTTAGTAAGGATCTATCTAACGCTGTTGAAGATTCAGAAGCAGATCTTGTGTTCTTTGCTCCTTATTTATTTTGGCCCACGATGGCGGTCGCTCCTTTGGTGGCTGATAGGGCGATAATTATTCCCGCCGCTCACGACGAGCCCTTCCTAAAACTTTCGCGAGTCGGAGAACTTCTGCAGCAGAGTCGAGGTCTTGTTTACGGATCTCGGGCCGAACAACGACTGCTTCAACGAACCCATCCAGTTGGCCATCTTCCGAGCACTGTATTGGGTTGGGGAATCGAGTCTCCGTCAGATGGTGACCCGAAGGTGCTGCGGGAGCTAGGTCTTGCTAATAGGCCGTACGTAATTTGTGTTGGAAGGATCGAACATGCAAAGGGAACATTGGGCTTAGTTGATTTTTGGCGCACACTGAAGTCTCGGTCTGGTATTGATCACCAACTTGTCCTCGTAGGCAGTCCCAGCATCGAAATTGAAAGTAACGAGGATGTCATCATCGCGCAGGACGTAGACGATGAAGCCAAATGGTCTCTTTTGAGAGGTGCTGATTTTTTGATCAATCCTTCGGCTTTGGAATCATTTTCTCTCGTTTTGTTTGAGGCTTGGGCTGTCGGTATTCCAGTTTTGGTGAACGCGTACTGCGAGACGACCAGAACTCATGTGAACGAAGCTCAGGGTGGTCTGACGTACCGCAACTATCCGGAATTCGAGCTGGCTGTGCAAAGGCTGACATCTGACGAAGCAACTAGAAATCACTTAGCAGGCAACGGACGACAATTTGCTGAACGTGAGTATGGGTGGGACAGGATCATTCGCCGCTTCGCAGAATTTTGTGACCATGTGGCGTGAAGATCGAAACTTTCTTCTCACCGCACATATGCAAGGTTAGGCTCCGAGACTGTGTCTGAAGATCGTCAAATTACGGTCATAGCTGGCGGTGTTGGTGCCGCCAAGTTTTTACGAGGTCTCCTGGGCATTTACCCAAATGAATTGGTGACTGCCGTTGTCAACGTAGCTGATGACTTTCGTCTGCATGGTCTCGCGATCAGCCCAGACCTAGATACTGTTACTTACACACTTAGCGAACAAGTCAATCCTGCTACAGGTTGGGGTCGCGTCGGAGAAACCTGGCGAGTCAGAGACGAACTTGAGAGGTTGGGTGGTCAGACCTGGTTCAATCTCGGGGACCTTGACTTGGCCCTGCACCTGTATAGAACGCAACGCCTGGACGAAGGCGCAACTTTGACTCAAGTATCTCTTGAGATCTGCACCAGGTTAGGAATCAAGGCCCAGGTTCTACCGGCAAGCAACCAAGAGATTCACACTCAACTTAAAGTCCAGGGGCAGGGGTGGATCGACTTTCAAGATTATTTCGTAGCCCAACAACACAACGTGGCGGTAGAGGACTTGCGATTTGAAGGAATAGCGAGTGCGTCGCCTGGGCCTGAAGTAATTTCCTCGCTTAAAGAGTCAGACGCGATAGTGATCGCTCCATCAAATCCATTTGTCTCGATAAAACCAATACTAGAGATATCCGGTATCGCTGCCGTGCTTCGGGAACGAAGGCAAGAGGTGGTGGCTATCTCACCAATTGTTGGTGGCGCAGCGTTGAAAGGTCCGGCTTCTAGGATGCTCGAGGAGCTCGGCTTTGAACGAAATTCGGTTGGTATTGCTTCGCTATATAAAGACATCGCGAGGACTCTCGTGATTGACGAAGTGGATTCCGACTTGTCTCAGCGAGTGGAATCCGAAGGCATGAGAGCTCTAGTAACTAACACAATAATGGACACCCCAACTCGGGCTGCCGCTCTGGCCAGCGCAGTACTCGCGGAGGTTTCCTTGGCTGAGGAGGACCAGCAATGACTTTAATGATTCACCCGGTAAAAGGGATTGCAGAGGTTACCCAAGGCATGGACCTCGGTGCATTAATCGGCGCCGCTTGCTCATCCAGCGAATTCGGATTGAGTGATGGAGACGTGTTAGTCGTTACTCAGAAGATTGTTTCCAAGGCTGAAGGAGCAATGGTCGAAATTGACCAGAACGACCCGCTTTCGCATAAACCAATTGTCGAACGTGAAGCCGTTCGAATACTTCGCCGCAGAGGAGACTTAATTATCACTGAAACGAAGCACGGGTTCGTGTGCGCTAACGCTGGCATCGATTTGTCCAATGTTGCGCGAGGTCAAGCGGCCCTTCTTCCGGAGGACAGCGACAGGTCGGCTAGAAGAATTGTTGAACACATCCGCCACAACTACGAAGTCAGCATTGGTGTAATCATTTCTGATACTTTCGGGCGGCCTTGGCGCAGAGGGGTTACTGATGTCGCAATTGGGTGCGCTGGCATTGCCGCTGTGGTTGATCTTCGCGGAACGGAAGATGCCCTCGGCAGAGAATTAATGGTGACCGAAGTGTGTGTCGCCGACGAATTGGCGGCGGCAGCTGATCTTGTATGTGGTAAGGCCGAAGGCATACCGGTGGCATTGGTTCGAGGAGTGGATAGCCAATGGCTGCGAGAAAGCTCCGTACAAGATGAGGTGGTTCGAAGCCCCTCGGAAGACCTGTTTCGTTGAGGCAAATTTACGATTCTGGCTCAGTCTGGCCGATCAGTGTGACTCCGGCCTCAATCCGTTGATTCGAGCCGATTACGCAACCCTCTAGTCGCGTTCCCTCACCTACATAGACTTCATCGGCTAGAACGGAATCGATGATGGTCGCCCCGCGGCATATGTGACAGTCGTTGAACAGGACAGACTGTTTGACAGTGGCTTCGGCATCGATGTGGCTTGCAGTCCCAATCACTGAGTCCTCTACTTTGGACGTGGTATGGATTGAAGCTACGGGCATAGCTGGTTTATTTTTTCGGCGGCCCTGAAGAACATCCAAATTGGCTTCCAGGAATTGTTCGGGGGTACCAGTATCAAGCCAGTAAGTGTTCGACTCCATCGCATATAGAGTCTGAGCTTCGGCCATCTCGGGAAATGTTTCTCTTTCAACTGAAACCGGTCTGCCCTCTGGGATTCGATCTACGACTGATCGATTCATGACATAGGTGCCAGCATTGATGTTGTTCGAAGGGGACTTTCCCAATAGTGGTTTTTCTATAAATTCTTCGACTTGACCGCTATCGGTGGTCGTAACGACACCAAATCGCGATGGGTCAGAAACCGTTTGTAACGCGATAGTGGCTTCGGCTTCATGTTGGACATGAAACTCAACCAACGCGCTGACATCGAGATCGGTTAGTACATCACCATTGAGAACTAGGAACGTGTCCTCCAGTTGCATCTCTTGCGCGGCGAACCTAATCGCACCCGCTGTCCCAAGCGCTTCGGCTTCGACCGCTATCCGGTACGGAACGTCTGCTATTTGCCCTTCGGGGTATGCATTCAAGAAAGCATCGGGTCGATAGCCGAGAGCCAGACCCACTTCCCGAACTCCATGATCTCTTAGATGACTCACCACCCATTCGATCATTGGAACTCCACAAATCGGCAGCATTTGTTTTGGGGTGTGTGCGGTAAGTGGCCGAAGTCGAGTTCCGAAACCGCCGACAAGGACTACCGCGAACATTTGTGCTCAGTCGTCGTTGGGTTCGCTTGACTCTGGCAGTTCCTCAGCCGGCTCTTCCGTTTCGAAGTCTGGCTCCGAGGACTCCGGTAAAATTGGTCCGGTCTCTCCTCCATCGTCTTGGCCTAGAGGCTGTTGCTCAGCCGATAGACCCAAGTATTCGCGGAGATAGCTATCGTCCGGTCGAGGTATTTCTGAATTATCTGTGTCTTTGTCGACAATGGCGAACATCACTAATTGGCCATCTTCGTTAAGTCGCACATCACGCAAATCTTCTGTGAATACGACAGGCTTTTCGGCCGTCAGCTGATTCCACTTCAGTACTCGTATCTCGGCGCTCTCCCCTGCGCATGTGAAATCTTCTTCTGAAACAATATTCCCATTAGGTAGCTCGAATGTATCGTCGTCAAAAGTGGTCTGATTTTCGTTGAAGAAGGCTCCCAAGGTCGCGTACTGGCCGGTGACCGTACTAACGAACGGGTGAATGTGAATCAGGCCATCGCCGTGAGTATGAATGCCCGTCCTATCGTCTTCTGAGTCATTAGAGAAGACTGTCGGGATCACCTCATCGCAAACAAAGATGTTATAGGCGGTGTGCCAGTGGTCTTCTAACCCGGGATCCCCAGCGGGCGCCAGATCAGATCGCTGGTCTCGCGCGACGAAGACGAGGACAACCCCTAGGAGAGCGACGAGAGTCATCGCTGCCGGAAACAGAATATTGCGTTCTGATCCAGCGCCTTTGCCGCCCGCGCCGGTACTCGCGGCTTTAGCTACTTTTTTTGCTGCTGCTGATCTAGCCATACCGTCCGCCAAGTTACCGTCTATAGCTCGCGCTTACGCGTTACGGAGCTCCTTCCTTTATCGTCGCAGTTCGAAAAATAGGTCGTTGTAGCTTTCTGCAACTGCCTCTGCGGACAGCCATTCCTCCGCAAAACGTCGAGCTTCGAGTCCGGCCGATGCGCGACCATGGGGGTCGTCGACAAGAGCAACGAGTGCTTCGATGAATTCCCGACTGTCGTCAGCAGGGACACTTCGACCCGCCCCAGAGCGAGCTATTACCAGGTCTATTTCGGTCCCCGGGTCGACGCTGGCAAGTACTGGCCTGCCCGCGGCAAGGATCGAGTAAAGCTTAGAGGGAACGCTGATCGAGCTCAGCCCCTTGCGAAGCGGAACTAGATGGATATCTCCTGCAGCTAGCACTTCGTTCAGCCGTTGCCGCGGTTGGTAATCCATGAACGTTACGTTTGGTAGTTCTTCCGCTTCCCGTTCGAAGTAAGCCCTTCGCGATCCGTTGCCGTTAATTACGAAAATAATGTCGTCGCGGTCGGCAAGATATCGGGCGGCTTCAAGCACTAATTCCAAAGGCTGAGAAAATCCGACGTTGCCGGCGTACATGACGATGGTTTCGTCGGTCAGTCCGAGTTCGTGGCGGTAGCTGTTGTTTCGGTCGCCAGGATAAATGCGTTCGGTATCGACGAAGTTAGGGATGACGCGCAGCTTTGATTCCGCGTCAATTCTGCTGATCAGTTTCGTTCTGAGATCGTCAGATAGAACGGTTACCGCATCGGCTTTCTCGTAGCTCAGACGTTCGATTCGTTTTAAGCCTTTTATAACGCGGGTGTCACTGATCGTTCCGGTTGCTATGGCTGCGTCTGGATGTACGTCTTGGATGTTTAATATGAGTGGCGCTTTATGTCGCTTGGCTGCGATCCATCCGGCAAGACCGAGGGTCAGAGGGGGGCTCATAGCGAGAATTATTTCAGTTCGGCGGGTAAAGGTTGCCGTTAGGGCGGCTATGCAACCGAAGGCAGCATATGCGATTGATCGCGACAAGAGATTGGTCCGATTCTTTGATGCGAAGGGGTGGATTCTGGTGATTTTGCCCCAAGTAGTCTTTTCTCTGGCTATAAGTCGCCTAGTCCATCCTGGCTCTACCGAGTGGTTGCGATACCAAGGCAGTGAGGTGACTACATGGATTTGGTGACCTAGCTGCCGAAGTTCGTTGACTATTTGGGTTATGACTTCGCCGGTTGGGGCGGTGTCGGGGGCGAAGTGTGGGGCAATAATTGTGATGTTCATATCATCATCGCTTTATCTGCCCAGCAGTTCGTTGTAGACCGCTATTTGGGCTTCTGCAGTTCGTTCCTTGGCAAAGTCGGTGGCCCTGAGGAATCCTGCTTCAACCCATTGTTGTCGTTGATGGGGTTGACGGATTAGTTGTATTGCATGGACCCATTGATCGATATCCATGGCAAGTGTGATTCCCCCGTTTCCTACCGTTTCTGGCAGAGCTCCGCCTTGGCTTGAGATTACGGGGCATCCTCGTGTCATTGCTTCTATTACGGGTTGCCCAAATCCTTCGTATTGGGATGGGAATACTGTGCAAAGCGCTTGCTGGTAGAGGGCGTTAAGTTTTTGTGTGTCGACCATCCCAAGATGGGTTATGCGGTCGGCCGCCGACGAGCGCCGTATGGCTCCCATCACCTTACGATGCGACGAACCTTCTGCTCCTGTCAGTACTAGCTCGAGGTCTGGTATCTGCTCTACAAGTGTGATGAGAAATTGGTGTGATTTGTGGGGCCAGGTCACTGCCGGGTAGAGCAGGAACTCTTTAGCTTCGAAGGGTTGGTGCTGTTGAGAGGCCGGACTATCAATGGCAGGAGGCACGATGTGACATTTTTCTTGGGGGTACCCGAAGTGAGTTTCGAGTGACTTCGCGCAATGTTGACTTATTGTGCACACTGCTTCGGCTTGTTCCAGCGACCGCTGAATTGCGCCGTCTAGGTAGCGGCGTTTTACAGGCGAGAAGTATTGGGGATAGTCACGGTATTGGACGTCGTAGATGGTGACAACTGTCTTTTTTGCGTTCGGGAGTTTGGGGATTGTGCCTCCGAGATGGTGGACAAGTTGGTGGTCTTCTAGTTGTCCGAATAGGTAATTTTCTCGGCAAATTCGGCCGAGGCGTCCCAACGGAGGGTCTTGTTCGCTAATAGCAAAATTGATGTCTAGGAATTGGTGGGCACGACGGGCGGCAGGGGTCACCACTAACTCGATCGGTGGAGATTCTGGGGTTTGGCTGAGCGCTTTGAGTAGCTGCATTACATACGTTTCAGAGCCTCCGACTTGTCCTGGACGCAGCCACAGCATGTTGATTATCACTTTGTTCATAGCAATTTCCGGTAGATGTCGACCGTGGCTGATGCCGATTTGTCCCAAGTGAATAGTTTGCTTCGTTGGTAGCCTGCATCGCCTATTTCTTGAGCTGCCGACTTGTCGATGATGAGGCGTGCCAAGGCTTCGCTTATTTCAATCACCGAGCTGGGATTGACCGTTACCGCTGCATCTCCTGCAACTTCTTCAGTGGAAGTTCCTTTGGAGGTCACAACCGGGGTTCGATACGACATTGCTTCGAGAACAGGCAGACCAAACCCTTCCAGGAGGCTCGGATAACAGAACACCGTTGCTTCGGTGTAGAGCGCCGCTAATTCGGCTCTCGTGACTTCACCAGTGATGGAAATTCGTGTCTTGGTGACGTTGTCCACTGGCCCGAGCAGTTCTTCTGGCGTAATTCCCCATCCAGTGGGGCCTGCAAGCACTAGTTGGGCGTCCGTCTTAGGAGCTAACTCGTGGAACGCCTCGATAAGGGCCGGGATATTTTTTCTGGGTTCGAGCGTGCCTGCGGCGAGAATGAAGTCTCCATCAATTCCGAATTTTTGTCGAACCTTGAGAGCCGCTTGCGCACTGACCGGCTGTGGGTCGTGCCCAAGGGGAACTAGATGGAGCCGGTCGGCGTCTAGTCCTGCGGCGAGTAGGTCGGCGGAGGTGGCGGCAGAGGGACATACAACCGCGTCAGCTCGTTCCAGTACTCGTTTCCAGGAGCGGTCGAAGAGCCGTCGCGCTCGTTGTGGGAAACGTTCAGGAAATCGACGAAAAGCGAGGTCGTGCGCGCTCACGACAAGGGGTTTATTAGAAGCAGGTGGCGAGATGATAGTGGTGGAGTGGATTATGTCGTGGTCACTGGTGTTAAGTCGAGGAACGGAGGTTCGGGACCAAGCTTCATAGAGCAAGGGTCGAGGGAGTAAAAGTTTTGTGACATCGATAGAGGGGCGAAAATCAGCGGAGGGTTGAGTTACGTGGCATGCCGCTATTCCTTGAACTCTGGTGTCGGCTCTTTGTGATAGCGCTCGAGCCAAGTCGACCGATACGCGACCAGTACCTCCCGGCACCGGGTGCCACGCCGCCTCCATAGTCATGAGGACGCGTATTTCGGCCGTCACGGAACCACTCTTACACAAGCTGCGGTCGTTGAGGGGGCGTTGTCATATTCTCCCTAAGTCGTCGTAGAGGTATCCGAGTTCGATCATTTCCTTTCGGTCGAGCACATTTCGGGCATCAACGACACGCGGTCCGTTCATCAGACTGATCAAACTCGCCCAGTTCGCTCTAGTGAATTCTGGCCATTCCGTGAGGACCAGAACTAGGTCGGAGTCCGTTACGGCTTGTTCTACGGTGGTCGCTATTTGGATTTCTTGAGGTATCCCTGCTTCGCTTTTTACTGTTGGGTCGTATGCGGTGACTGTTGCTCCCTTTGCAGCTATGCGTTGAGCGACCTCTATGGCCGGTGAGTTTCTGATGTCGTCGGTATGAGCTTTGAAGGTGAGACCCAGCAGTGCCAGATTTTTTCCTGACAGGTCTTGGTTGAGCAGAAGTTCGGCTTTGTTGACTATCCGATCGAATTGCTGTTCGTTTGCTTCGATGACGGCTTTGAGTAAATCAAATTCGTATCCAGCGTCAGTCGCTATACGGACTAATGCTTGCATGTCTTTGGGGAAACATGATCCTCCCCAACCTGGTCCGGGTTGAAGGAAGCGTGAGCCGATTCGTTGGTCTGAGCCAAGGCCTCGTGTCACCGCTTCGATGTCGGCTCCGACTGCTTCGCAAACTGCAGCAAGGCCGTTCACGAAAGAAACCTTGGTCGCTAAGAAGGAGTTGGTGGCGTACTTGATGGTTTCAGCTGAGGCAAGGTCGACTTCAATGATCGGAGCGTCTATTTCGCGGTAGAGGGCTGCGACTCGCCCGCTGGCCTCTTTGTCTAATGCACCAATAACGATCCTGTCTGGTTGCAGGAAATCGGTAACAGCTACGCCTTCACGGAGAAATTCTGGGTTCGATACGATTGAAACGTCGTTTCGTTGGATTGTTGCTTGTATTGATGCGTTTGTTCCGATGGGGACCGTTGATTTGTTGATGATGATTGTTTGGGGTGGGATTATCTCGCTGATTTCGTCGACTACTTCGAGAACGGCTCCAATGTCGGCTCGTCCCTCTTCTCCTTGTGGGGTGGGTAGACATAGGAAAACGAAGTCGCTTGTTGTTACTGCCTGTTGGGCGCCGACTACGAACTTGAGAAGTTGTTTTGATACGCCTTCTTGGACTAATTCGGGCAGACGTGCTTCGTGAATCGGGATTTCACCGTTGTTGAGTTGAGCGATTTTTGTTTCATCGACGTCTGCGCAGGTGACGTTATGGCCGATATGAGCAAGGCAAGCCGCTGTGGTGAGTCCGACATAACCCGCTCCGATTACCGCTACGGTGCTCATTTGTTCGCCTTCCGAGAGCGATGTGAGAGACGTTCGAATCTAGTCACATACGCGATGCTAACGACATCACGCCGTTTCGCCTTCGCGGGCTTTGTTTCACCGCTTTCTTTTGGTTTCGTTGACCGTGGTTTCTGGGTGTTAGCCGCATACACCCAGGGTTTTGGGAGGTGGCGGAGTTTTCTGAGTGATGCTGGTGGCCAGGGCTGTTGGTGGTTGAACTGCTCTATAACCAAGTATCACCGAAGGTGGTTCAGACGAGAGTTCAAGTCGTATCTTGTTGCCGGAAAGAGAAGGATCAGGGAGCATTTCTACGACTTGTCCAAGTCGGGCTGCTAGCAGCACGGCGGCTTTGTCTCCTCCTACTCCATATCTGATTCTGTTTGTGATGTGCGCGTCGCTCGTCAAGTGTGTTGCTTTGAAGCGAGCGCCTCGTAGCCGTGACGATAGAGGTGAAGCCGATGGGCCTTCTACTACTACTTGGACTCGTTGCTCAATAACGTCATCCCAGCCGATGCCTCGAAAGATATCGATGACCCGCTGATTGTGGTCGTTATCGATTAACTCCAATCCGGCTTGACTATTAACGGTTATGTCAACAAGTTGGAGTGCGTAGCGTTCAAGGTCACTATCAACATTGAGGCCATTGAACCGTCGTGCTAGTTCCAACCCGTCGTCAAAAACGCTCAGTGTGTTAGAGGTACGCAGGTCGGTCGCGACGATATCGAGAAGTCGCTGGAGGGTCCGCGGGTTACCTGTTGCTCGTCCTAATGCCTGATCTAGGGCTTCGAAGATGAATCTTTGTTGTCGACTGTTCCGCTCGAGGTCATTCCAGACTCCGAGCCTTACCCATTCTCCGTCTTGCTGTTGCACCAGGAGTCGCCGACTTCGCACAAAGGCGAGTGCCGTATCTCCGTTGAGATGGGTCCATCCTTTCCCCACCGTGAAGCCGGTGCCTCCTTCAGTGACGTCTCCGCTGTCTTGGACTGTTCTATCTCGGGTAGGTCGGTTGAAACAGATTGAGACACCACCAATGGCATCGACCAACCGTCGGAAACCATCAAGGTCAACTTCTACAAAGTGCTGGAGTCCAATATCAAAATGGTCTTCAACGGTTTCTATGAGCCGGGCTGCCCTGGTCTGTGGCGATGAATCGAGGTTGTACGCGCTATTAATTTTGGCGATTGAGTCGGTGCTGGCTATGGGCACGAGTAGGTCACGTGGAATCGACACGACTGCGGCTGTGCCGTCTTTACGCAGTCGTAGAATCATGATTGTGTCGGCGAGGTGATTACCTGCAGCGGCGCCTCGGCCGGTCATGATTGCATCGTCAGCCGAGATGCCTCCAGCGTTGTCTGAACCAACGAGTAGGTAGTTTTCGGCGTCGGGTTCGCTTCTTACTAGCGGCTCGCCGATCGTTGGGGGAAGGATAATTTCGACTGCCTTGCCTTCAAAGTTTCGATCTGCATCTTTACTACTAGCGGCGCTCAGATCGATCAGGTCTGAAGCCGTTATTGGTTCTTGTGCCGGTGCGGTGAGGACGTCGTGTACTTCGAATCGTTGGACTTGGTCTAGGCGCCATACTGCATATCCCAGGACGAAAGTAGCGACGAATCCTATTCCGGTAGCTGTTCCAATAGCCGCGAGCAACAGCTTTTCGCTTAACCGACGATTGCGACGTGCACGGTCTCGGGACATGATCAGCGAACGTACCCTAGGAATCGTTAGTGCATGGGTCGCGTCGGCCTATAGCCAACGCAATACTCAGTTTTCGTAATTGACCCAGGTTTCTTACGTCTACGGTCTCGCCGTCAAACTCTACGCATCCGTCGCCGAGGTATTGGCCGGAGTGCCATTTGTGGGCATGCCCCAGTCGGCCTTTCCATCGTTGACGTGCCGGGAGGCAACTGAACTGTTCAAGGTCGGGCATCCCGTTTCGATTGTTGAGTAGGAGCGCCCTCGTCACCCTTGCCCAGTTAGTTGTGGCGATGGTTCTGCGGGCCTCGAAGCCAACACGTTTTCTTTCTAAATTGTTGGTAGTTAGCTCTTGAACTGCTGCCAATAGCTGGTCATATTCAGAAACAAGGTAGCCGTCGCTTTGGTGGCGAATTGTGTCAGTTGCTGCAGGGTTACATCGCATGGCTACAACTACTTTTTCTTCGCTCATTGCCTTGCGCAATGGTTCGATTTCGCTTGTTGATAGTGCGGAATCAACGACTATTCCGACCTGTGGGTCATCGATATTGAGGACTTGATGACCCGCTGCGTTGAGTGCCGCTGTTAAGTCTTCTCTCAGTTCGTCTTGCAGCAGCGCGACCCCTTTTTGGGGTGGTTTGACCGAAGCAGCAGTCGCGAAAGGTAGCGGAACCGCTATGGGATTTGTGATTCCTCTATCGATTGCTGCTGTCAGTAGGTACCGTCCCGCAACCACGTTCCATTCGGGAGCTTGTGTTTTGTGGTGGGTGACGTATCGGCGGGTTTCTATTCCTGCGGGGACGACCTCATCATCGACTGCGAGAATTAGGTCGTATTTCTTGGCGGCGGCGGAGGGTGGAACGATGTCGGCTTCTATTCCGATTCGCTGTGATAGCGCTTCGTAAATCTGTGCCGCGTGCCTGCCCGAAGCTACTCCTACTCGCATTGTTAGTTGGTCGATTCAAGCCGTGAACGGAGTAGGTCGTGTTGGCGTTCTAACCGAACCAGCTCTATTTGGGCAGTTTCGATAGCTGCAGCTAGATCATCGATGAGTTGTTCATCTCCCGCAGTTACGAGTTCTAGTCGGGTGACTGCTTGGTCCAGTCGGTTTGTTCGAGCTGCCTCATTTGTGACTGCAGTGGCTATTAAGTCAATGGCGGCAGCTAGTTCGTCGGCTACGCGGTCAATTGTTGCGCCCACTTTTGGTGATCCGATTCCCAATCGGTGTCTCGTGGAGCTGACTTCGGTTCCAAGCTGTCGTGCTGTCTGCAGGTGGGCGGATGCCTTATGGATCAAGTTGTCGTCTGTCATAGGTTCACCATCTTCGTGATCGAGTGGCTGTTATTGCGTGAAAGCGTGAGTTCGGAGGGGTCGCACTAGGTGTGATTCCAGCACGTTTTAGAGCCTCGAGAAGGTCCTCTGGTTGGGCGATTTGAGCTCTGGGCGCTAGTTGTTTGGCCTCTGTACGTTTGTCTTGTGTCACCACGACGTCATCGCGGTGCGCTCGTTGGCGGAGCGTTTCGACGTCATCAAGGGTGACTACTGAAATATTTTGTTCCCGCAACTCGCGCACGATGTCTGGGTGGTGACCTATGACAGCGACACGGCCGTGGGTGACTGCGGTTTCACCTTCCCAGGGTGTCTTCGCGTTTCCTCTGTACATCCAATACCAGCGTCTTTCACTGCGCGCGTGATTACGGTGGGATAGCTGTTGGGACGCTCCTGAGTCAAAGGTACCGCCTGTGAGGTGGACGATTTGTGAGTCGTTGACCACGGCAACGATGTGTTTGTGTGACCGTGCGACATTGACGAGATCGACGTCCTCGTAATAGCCGAGGCCATATGTTGGGTCGAAGCCTCCTACCGATTCGAACCATTGTTTGTCGAACGCCCAGCATGCAGCGGATACGTGGTCTACGGGTTTGATTCCGGTGCCCGGTGTTTGTGAGATATGGATGTGGCCGTCAACGGTTATGGAGGCACCACTTTCTATGACGTTGCCGTTTGTGTCGACGTAGAGGGGGGCAGCAATCGTTGCGGTCCTCGATTCGATTGCCATCAACAGCGGTGGCAACCAGTTGGGCGTGACTTGTAAGTCCGAGTTCATAATGACGGTCGTCTCGGCTGCTGCCTCTCGAACGCCGAGATTGACCCCTCCGCCGTATCCGAGATTTCGGGGCGCTTCGATAACGCGTGGTCGTGATCGGTGTTTCTTGAGAACAGCAGCCGTTGAATCCGGTGAGGCGTTATCTACCACCACTATTTCGTGTGGTTCTGGAGTGTGCTCTGCGATGGAGTCGAGGAGAGTTGCTACTAGGTCGTGGCGCCCGTAAGCGACAATGATCAGCGTTGCCCGGGGTGATTGCGTCATAAGTGTTCGCCGATGATTTCAATGTCGGCTTGGTATCGGGCTCTCAGCAGAGCATGTGTGTCAGTAAGTGTTTCCACTTTGGCGCTGAGTGACAACAGTAGGTTTGCTAAGAGTCGGGGGTTGCGGTCAGCGGTGACGCGCAGCAGTTCATCAACTTCTTGTAATGCCCAGGTTTGAGAGTGTTCGAGTAGTTCAATAGCTCGTTGTTCGCTTCGGTTTGAGATGGCGAGTGTTTCGGCTATTGCGATGCCTGTTGGTGTGGTCGCTGTGAACGACGTCGCAGCGATCGCTACTCCTGTAGCCCACCAGCTGTCGATGCGGGCCGGGACGTTCCAGCTACCTTTCTGATCTTCGATCAGATGTATTTCCGATCCACCGTCATGTGCGACTTCGCGCCCCGAAGCTCGTAACCGTTCAATTCTTTCTGAATCAAGCCGGAGTAAGCCTCCGACAGCGTCGATTTCGGGCTCGGTGACAAATTGACCGTCGCCCCCGATTGTCGTTCGGGCATAGGGTGCCGCCCATTGCAGTGCTAGAAGCGCGCCGACTGCCAGAACTTGGTTGGTCGGTTGGTCGTCATGCGGTCTGACGACGATTTGCAGTTGATCATTCACAGAGGACCTCCAGGAGTTTTGGGAGGGTGTCGCGAAAGTCTGGCGGTGATGGTAGCCCTGCCTTTCTCAAAGCTTCGTTGTTAAGAACTGAGTTTGCTGGTCGGGGAGCTGCGCGCGGTGGGTCCAGCTGTTCTGTGGTTATTGCACTTAATTGGCTCGGTGAATGTCCCATGAGGTTGAGAATGGTCCACGCGAACTCATGCCAGCTCACAGCTCCCTGGTTGGTGACGTGGAAAATACCGTGGGCTTGGAGTTCAACCAGTTGTTGAATGGTGTTCGCAACGTCGTTGGTGAATGAGGGATGCCCTATCTGATCGTTGACGAAGGTCATGGGTGTATCTGTTTGCGCCAGATGGATAATTGTTTTGAGGATGTTTGATCCGTGTATGCCACAAAGCCATGACGTGCGCACTATGAGGTCTTCGTCTCGCATCGCTCGTTCACCATCGAGTTTTGTTTGACCATAGATCGACTGCGGGTTGGTTTGATCAGATTCGATGTAGGGACGATCGAGGGTGCCGTCAAACACATAGTCGGTAGATATTTGGACAACGCGGCTTCCTACCAATTCTGCTGCTTCCACTAGATTTTGTGGCCCGTGAGAGTTAACCGACCTCGCTTCTTCGACATTGTGTTGGCATCCGTCTACATCTGTGAGGGCTGCTGTGTTAATGACAACGTCGGGTTTGTAGTGAAGGAGGGCTGTTTGAACTTCTCGGGCTCGCGATATGTCTAGCGCTTCACGGTTGAGAACAACGGTGTCGGAGTTGTTAAATACTTGAGCTAGGTCCGCGGATAGCTGGCCGTCTCCCCCGGTGATGAGCACCTTGTACCTGGTAGTCACTCCGCTGCCTCTGAAAGGGCTTCGCTGAGGGTGGGGTAGACAAAAAGGCTTTCGTGAATGTCCTGCACCTTGAGGTTTGCGCTGACTGCTAGGGCTACGACTGAGATGAGTTCAGCTGCGTGTTGCCCGACGATTGATCCGCCGAGTACATGACCGGTGTTGGGATCGGAAACTATCTTCACAAATCCCAGAGGGTCATTGTTTATGAGGGCTTTGGCGTTTGAGGAGAATGGAACTTTCGTTACTCGAATCTTTCGTCCTGTGGCGAACGCTTCTGCTTCGGCAAGTCCTACGTCGGCGATTTCGGGTTCAGTAAAGATGGCTGATGCTGCTTTGTCGTAGTCAAGGTGTCTATGTTCGCGGCCTTCGTGTAAGCCCATGATGTGTTCCGCTATTTTTCGACCCTGCATCGCGGCGACTGAAGAAAGTGGGAGCTTTCCTGACAAGTCACCGGCGGCGTAGATGGATGGGACTGAAGATCTGAGGTTGTGGTCGACCTCGATGTAACCAGATTCGTCTACTACCACTTCGGTGTTTTCTAGACCTAGTTCTTGGCTGTTCGGGTCGGATCCGATTGCTAGAACAGCATGTGTTCCTTTTGCTGTTCTTCCATCGGAGCAATGAACTGTGACTGTCGCTCCATTTCGTAAAACTTCGGTTGCTCGTGCTCCCTTGAGCAGTTGAACTCCTCGGTCAATAAAGTTTTGTTCGAGTAAGGCTGCTGCTTCCGGGTCTTTTTGGGGAAGTACTTGCTGACGACTGACAATTAGTGTCACGTCTGAACCAAGTGATGTGAACATGTGGACAAATTCGACACCGGTGACGCCTGATCCAATGACTATGAGATGTTTGGGTAGTTCGGCCGGTGGATAGGCATCGCGGGTGGTTAAGACTCTCTCGTGGTCTATTGGCGCCCATTCGGGGATGCGGGGTCTGCTGCCGGTTGCGAGCACTATTGCGTCTGCTGTGAGTTCGATGGACCCGTCAGCTGTATCTACGCATACTTCGTTGGGTCCGAGAACTCGGCCGGTGCCCCTGTAAATCTTGACACCTTGGCTCGTCAAGAGTTGGGTCACGGATTGTTCGAGGCGTTGTTCTATTCCTTGAATACGAGCGCGTAGATGTTCGGCGTCAACGCCGGTTTCGACGTTGGCCAGGCCCATGCCGTCTATGCGGCGAGCGAAGGAGAGTGCTGCGCCGGTTGCAATCATGGATTTCGATGGCACGCAATCGCGAAGGTGGGCTGCTCCACCGACAATGTCACGTTCGATGAGTGTGACATCAGCGCCGAATCTTGCTGCAGAGGTTGCAGCATCGTGTCCTGCGGGGCCACCGCCTATAACTACGACCCGCTTGTTTGCCATGTCAGAAGTTTAGGGTGCGAGTTNGGAGTCGCCGTTTCAGGNCNCTAGGTTGAAAGGTCNGGTTCANGCAAGTGTNGGCGAACAGTGTTGGTCGTATTCGACGATTTTGATGCGGTCACGNTTGTTGTATGTGATCTGATTTTCTGNGTCGGGATTGAGTTTGTATTCGCGNAAAGTCATTTCTAAGGCNTCGAAGGCTAANAGTCTTCCTATAAGAGGGTCNCCGAGGTTGAGAAGAACTTTTATTGTTTCTAGCGCTTGGAGACTTCCTATGATCCCNGGGAGTACGCCGAGCACTCCAGCTTCGGCGCAGGATGGCGCCAGTTCAGGTGGAGGTGGTACCGGTACGTAGTCACGGTAGGTGGGGCCTTTGGTGGGATCGAACACCGTTACTTGGCCTTCGAATCTGAAGATTGATCCGTGGATAACCGGTATNCCGAGTTTGACNGAGGCNTCGTTTAGNAGNTACCTGCTTGGGAAATTATCGGCTCCATCCACGACCACGTCCCAGTCGGATAGGAGGTCAAGCACGTTGTCGGCGTCGAGGCGTGTGTCNTAGGTTTTGACGTTGACGTCGGGGTTGAGAGCTCCNATCGTCTGTCTTGCTGACTCTACTTTTGACTGGCCCACACGCCCTGTGTCATGGATGACTTGGCGTTGAAGGTTNGATTCATCAACGATGTCCATGTCGATNATGCCGAGGGTTCCAACTCCTGCTGCGGCTAGGTACATGGCAGCTGGGGACCCGAGGCCTCCNGCTCCGAGGAGAAGTACCTTCGCTTCGAATAGTTCCTGTTGACCTCGTTCTCCTATTTCTGGGAGAAGGAGGTGTCGTTGGTAGCGGTTTCGTTGATGGGCTGTGAGGGTNTCGGGCATTTCCCATGCTCGGCCTTCGGACTTCCATTTTGTGAACCCTCCATCCATCGAAACGACTTGGCTGTAGCCGAGTTCGTTGAGGGTTTTAGCTGCGAAAGCGGAACGGGCACCTGCGGCGCAGTAGACAACGATTTTGGTGTCGCGTTCGGGGAGCCGTTGTTCGATTTGGCTTTCAAGGTGACCGCGTGGGATGTGTATTGCTGCTGTGAGGGCGCCTTGATCGAACTCTTCGGGTTCGCGCACATCAAGTGTTACGTGGTTGTCTTTGATGAGTTGCGCGGCNGTGGCGGTGTCAACTTCAACTATTTGTTGTTTCGTTGCCGCTAGTAGATCGCCGTAGCTGGTCATCAATTAATTCCTGTTTGCGCACCGGGAGTGAGGCTTCACCTTGCTAATTCTACCGGTTGTGCCTTCAGTGGCTATTTCTGNAGCTACTCGGCTTCTCCGCCGNTGAGGTTCTTNGCTCCTTGGACCACTATCGGAAGTACTTGGCTAATTGACTCGCGAATCAGGAGGTCCGCTAAGTGGTCCATTTCGGTTGGTTCGGCGTTAATGATCGCTATTTTCGCTCCGACTCGTTGCGCTGATGGAACTACCGCAGCTATTGGGTANACGGCCAGNGTTGTTCCGATTGCGATCATGAGGTCACAGTTTTGTGCAGCAGCTTCGGCTTTNAGCAGGTCTCTTTGGACTAGCGACTGTCCAAAGGAGATGGTGGCACTTTTTAAGATGCCGCCACATTCTGGGCAGTCAAGGTCCTCTTCGCCTTGTCGAACCCGGTTCAACGCTATTTGCATATCATCGCGATAGTCGCACTCAAGGCACGCGACTTCTCTTATGGTTCCGTGAACTTCTATGACCTTCGCTGACGAGGATCCGGCTGCGTGATGGAGGCCGTCAACGTTTTGGGTGAGGAGGGCAACAAGTTTGTTTCTTTTTTCAAGTTGGACCAGGGCTCTGTGTCCGTCGTTTGGGTCCGCTGACCAGGCTCTGTTGTCGAGGCGATCTCGCCATGAGGCCTTTCGGACCTCCGGGTCAGCTATGAAGTTCTGAATATTGGATGCTTTTTCAGCTTTCGGATTCTTGGTCCATATCCCGTTTGGGCCGCGAAAGTCCGGAATTCCGGAGTCGGTAGAAATTCCTGCCCCTGTGAGAACGGTGATTCGTTCNCTTTCATCAATCCATTCGGTNAGCGTGCGGATATCGGGGTTTTGTGAAAGGTCGTTGGACATCAGNGGTTTCNAATTTCTGTGTTGGTCNGGGCTTGCAAGTTCTCNCCATTTCATTCGGANGTNTGAAGATTTCGGGAAGGTTTTACCAGTTGTTGACAATTTCGATCAGGGTGCGAACTCCGAACCCTGTAGCTCCCTTGGGGAATTCAGCTTCTGTTTCGTCAGTGGTGACCGGGCCAGCGATGTCAAGGTGTACCCACGGAGTTTCGTCAACGAACTCCTGCAGGAATAATCCCGCTACTAGGGTTCCTCCGAATCTTCCCGACCCGATATTTTGTAAGTCAGCGATTTCGGAGTCCAGTTGTTTTCGATACTCACTGGGTAGCGGAAGATGCCACATTCGTTCGTTTGCTTTGTTGGCTGCGGTTTGAACTTTGGTGATTGCGTCGTCATTGTTTCCCATGAGGCCTGCATATCGTTGGCCTAATGCAACGAGGCACGCTCCTGTCAGGGTCGCTAGGTCTACGATGAGGTCTGGTTGGTCTTCNGCNGCTAGTGACAGTCC
The DNA here is from genome assembly GCA_002708935.1 of Acidimicrobiaceae bacterium. Lineage (GTDB taxonomy): Bacteria > Actinomycetota > Acidimicrobiia > Acidimicrobiales > Poriferisodalaceae > MedAcidi-G3. The sequence goes on from PAPO01000019.1 coordinate 25,664, forward strand.
GTCCGCCAAGACGAGGCGTCCTTCNGCATCNGTGTTGAGTACCTCCACAGTTTTGCCGTTCCGTATGTTGAGAACATCACCTGGTTTTGTTGCTGTGGGGCTGGGTTGGTTNTCTGTGCAGCAGCAGGTTCCTATGACGGTGAGGTCGGGAGCGTAGGCAGCTATCGCTCCCATTGCTCCAATAACGGCTGCGGCGCCTCCCATATCGATTTTCATTTCTTTCATTCCCTCAAAGGTTTTGAGGTTAAGCCCGCCTGTGTCAAAGGTGATGCCCTTGCCTACNAAGTGGAGTGTTCCGCGGCTCTCACCTTTTGGGCGCCATGTCAGTCTGATGAGTCGCGGTTCTTCTAGTGAGCCGGCGTTGACTCCGAGGATGCCGCCGCATCTTTCGTTGACAAGTCGTTCGCGGTCCCAAACTTCTATTTCTAGNCCTGTTTGGTCTGCGACCGCCATTGCTTCATCAGCTAATTGGGTCGCTGATAGTGACCCTCCGGGCCGGTTCACTAGGTCGCGACTAAGGGCGATGCCATTCGCGACTGATTCTGCCTTCTGTAAGACGGTTGCGCTGTCAACACCGTCTGGTACGACAAGGGTTATCTGTTGGAGGTTTGGCGTGTTTTCTGGGCTTCCCTTTAGTTCGTCATAGCTGTATGAAGCGAGGAGCATTCCTTCTACTACTGCCTGGAGTGCTATTTCTGCTCCGAGNTCAGACGCGATGGCTAGGGGCAGGAGNGATGTCAGCGAGTCGAGGTGTTTGGAGGCGTGCCATAACGCTGCTGCGGATGAGCGGCCGGTGGCTGTTGTTATTTCTTCGTTCCCAAGACCTACCGCAATCACGACNGCNTCTCGTTCGGGAAGTAGAGCTGTTTGGTTGATATTGCCTTCAAATCCGCTCGCGGCGAGGAAATCGTCGGTAACACCGAGGGTTTCAAGTTCGTTAGGTGTCACCGGTCGGTCTTTTGCGGCGGTGGTGTTGTCGGCTGCTGAAGCAACGACATTTATCGAAGAGATAGCTAACTGGTTGGGCATGATTCTCCTGTCATGTTGGAGGGGTTGTCATTCGTCACGGCTCAAAAGGGATTCGCCTTCTTGCCATCTCGCTAACGTCCATAGAAGGTCAGAGAGTCGGTTGAGGTAGGGCAGAACTTCTGAGTCTTCTGCACATATGTCGAGGCTTTCCCTTTCGGCTCGTCGAGCGACCACTCTGGCCCAGTCGAGTCTTGCTGAAATCTCGGTTTGGCCTGGGATGGTGAATTCGGTTGGTGCTTCGAAGAGTTCGCTGGTGGCATCTATGGCTTTTTCTATTTCGCTGACCATGTCTTTGGTGACCAGCGTTGTTCCCGGTTCGAGTTTGTGTCTGTTTTCGGGCAGGGTGGCGAGTTCNGCCATTGCGACGTATAAATCTCGGCACANAAGCGTTAGAAGTTGNTCAAATTCTGGGTCTTCGTTGGCTGCACGCGCCAGTCCTATCGCTGCTTGCGCTTCGTCCACGGCCCCGTATGCCATGGGGAGAACTGAAGCTTTGCTTACTCTTCCGCCGTAGAAGAGGCCTGTGGTTCCGTCATCGCCGGTCTTGGTGTAGATCTTCATGATCTATTCAAACTAGTCGGCCCCTGACCTCGACCAAAGGCTGCTCTGACATAGGCTCGACAAGTGTCATTAAGTGGTTATTGGATTCTCACGTCAAATCACCGTCTGATGCATTTTGAGGAAGAGGTAACGGAGATTGAGCTTGAGCTTCGCTCTGACCCTATTTCGCTNGCAATGACACGCGANGGGCAGGGGTGTTTAGTCCTTGATGCAAGNGGATATATCCAAGCGCATGGAACNGCTAGATCGCTGGGAGATCTTTCGTCTCTCGATCTGGTTGCGCCCCCTGTTGACATTGCTGCGTCACCTANTGGTGTTGGGTATTGGGTGATTGATGCCCAAGGGAGTGTNTTTAGTTTCGGTAACGCGCCATTTCTCNACGGAATTCCGCAGGTNGCCAGCAGGGCNGCTACTGCCGTGAAGATTGAGCCGGTCGCCGAAGGTGACGGGTATTGGATTGTTGATAGTCGAGGTGGAGTCCATTCGTTCGGGTCGGCCCCATTTCATGGTGCCTTGGTAGATAACCGCCCGGTCGATGGTCTTCGGGTGGTCGACTTCGCTGCTGATCTGAAGGGTCGCGGCTACTTATTTTTGGATTCAGTTGGTCAGGTGTATCCGGTTGGGGACGTGCCTTATTTCGGCTCNCCTGTTNCTCTTGGACGGGTTGACGCTGTTGGGCTCATAAGTAGACCGGGNGGCTATCTCGTNGTTGATTCGCGGGGAGCTATAACTGCGTTCGGGGATATCGCTAATTTAGGGTCTCCGGTCGGTTTGGGTCTCGGGGTGTTGGCTGTCGCCTAAGCNATGCGAGGAAATGGCGGCGCGACNGTTAATGGGGGGTAAAGCNCCCTTTTTGCCTTCTNCGACGAGACGCGAAGCGCTGTTCGCTANACCCGGCACCACAAACCCACGACTGNGTCGCNGGTCTGTTTGTTCGGGGTCCCATAGTCTTAAGNTTGTGAATCATTCCTGCCTTACGTGTCAGCCGGGTGCTGATCGCGTAATCGACTACGAGAACAATGCTGTAAATCTTCCCCAACATTTCCGTGGGCCACCCACTTCNGGGAATGGTGGCGTCGCCACCGGCTTGTACGCCTGTCTCGGAGCGCACTTCCTTGAGACCAACGTTGCTCAGTTGCAGGTAAAACTTCATCAACCTGTCCCGCTGTCAACCGATTTNGATTTTNANGAGGAACAGGTGGACAACGAAACCGTCTCGGTCACTGTGGGGATTAATGGCGAGACCGTTCTGTCGGGTTGGGCGTCGTCGAGGACCAAAGAACCGGTGATGAGTGAAGACACTGCATTGGAGCTCCAACGACACGTTGCCCTTAGTGAGGAGCAAAAGAATAGGTTCGACAGTTACGAGGAGGTGTTCGGCCCGTCTAAAGATCACTTCGCAGAGTGTTTCGTTTGTGGTCCTGAATCGCGANTGGGGTTACGTTTACGTCTCCGACAGATAACTGACCAAATCTTTTGGCAAACATGGAATCCTGGGAGGCGCTGGGAGGACCAGGGGGCTTTGGCCTCACTTCCGGCGATCGCAGCTCTGGATTGCACCTCAGCGCTGGGATTTTATGTGAACGGTTTCTTGGGAGAGCACGAATCTTGTCTACTCGGCACCTANGACGCTGCTGTAACTTCTCTACCTTTGTTCGATTCTGAGGAAGGCTTCCGTGTCATCAGCAAGACTCGTGAGCGCGTAGGNAGGAAGATTTATACAGACGTCGGCTTGTTTGGAGCCACGGGCGAAGTTCATGTACTCGGTAAAGCGACGTGGATAGTTGTCTCCCCAGAGGTAGCAAAGGGGTAGAGACAAGAGACCACCGGCTAGCGAGTGGCAGACATATGTTCTGTCTCACAATCGTGCAGCTCCCGCACGCCAACCTAAAATGGGTATGTGAGCGAGAACACCCGCAATTACATCCATGCCTTATACGGCTTCGACGCTACGGTCCGTCGAGTCGGGCCCGGAGATTCTCTGGGTTGGAACAACGCGAGCCCCTGCGAGGGCTGGAGTGCTCGAGATGTGCTTTCGCACAACATCGGTATGTGCCAAATGATTACTGGGATCGCTCATGGCATCGGAGCAGAAACCGCTGGTCANCCCGAGGTAATCAATCCACTTGAAGAGTGGCGTAGCGCCTTCGCCGAAACGAGGGAAGCTCTCGATGATCCTGAGGCTCTTGCCCAGAAGGTCCAGACGCCGTGGGGTCACCTGGTTGTTGACCGGTTCGTTGGCGTGGTGACTGTGGACCCGTTAATTCATACATTTGATCTGGCGGTTGCAACTGGCCAANAAGTCGTTATAGACGAGGGTCTTGCTGAGGCCGGCTACGTGCAGCTCCAAAAAGCCGGGGACATGATACGCGGAGAACGATTTGGGCCTGAAATTCAGTTAGATGGGAATGAATCGGTTGTCGAGAAGTTGGTCGGGATGGCAGGCCGGGATCCGCTGCTGGGGTCCTATGCCAGCTACGAAGCCGGGTCCTAGTCTTTTTGGGAGATGCCGAAANTCTGTCGGGACNCTTCTGATAGTTGATTCGAGTCGNAGAAGTTCGAACCGGAGATGAACGTCACCCCAAAGGTCGGTGGTGACCAAGAGATAGGTGTCTCGTTTCTANTCGTTCTCGNTGAGACGTCTTCGATGTAGCTCCTCTGCCTGAGCGTCATCAATTTCTCGGAACCGTTGGAGGTTGAACTCTTTGGTTTGTTGTATTGCCTCTTTGATTTGTTGTATTTCGTCTTCGGACAGTTCTGTGTCCTCTTCAGACAGTTCGGTTTCCTGCTCGGACATACGGATGCAAGATTACATCGGGTTCGGGTTGTCCTAGNAGGTGTTGACTCGCGACCCGTCATCTTCGAATGTTTGTGNACTCAACGTTGNGTNCGCAGCTTTAGCTANTTCCNGAAAAGAGGCGTTGCCCTGAGCCTCTTTCAACTCATAATGAAACCCCGATAGCCATCTCTAGCTACGTCATCGCACCGCTCTGTATAACTGGGTAATCCCCCTACGTACAGCATGAAGNTTCGTGTATCGCGACCNTCGATGTTCTTGTTCACACCCATAAACCATGAGTCCACCTTGCTGAAGAGCATTCGTTGTACCGACTCATACACATGTTCGGTCCACTCATCTTCAGCATCGATATCGACCTCAACGCGTCTTACGTCTGAAGCGAAAAGTTGCTGCAGGAACGNCGACACCCATTCCACGTTCTGCTCAATGCAGCGAGGCATATTNCAAAACGTGGAAGCGTTGTGAGGTCCCACCAATGTGAACATGTTCGGGAACCCTGCCGTGGCCAACCCCAGATATGTGCTCGGTCCATTTTCCCATTTCTCTGCGAGAATGCGTCCGTCGCTGCCGGTGAANTTTATTGACTTGTAGGGCCCCATAACCGCATCAAAGCCCGTCGCGTAGACGATTAGATCAAAATGGTGTTCTTGGTCTGAACATTGGATCCCGTCGGTAGTGACCTTTTCGATGGGTGTTTCGTTGATATCNACAAGGAGCACNTTGTCTTGGTTGTACACCTCGTAGTANTTAGTTTCCATCGGTACTCGGCGAGTACCGAAACCGTGGTCGCTGGGAATTAACTTCTCNGCAAGTTCTGCGTCGTCCACTCGTTCTCGAATTTTCCGTGCGATGAACTCGGAAAGCGTNGCGTTAGCNACTTCGTCAACCAACACATCTCGAAAGTTTCCNATCCAGATNCCGAAACCTGGAGAGGCATAAAGTTCCTCGTACAGGGCTTCTCGTTCCTCTTCGCTTACATCAAGGGCTTTTCGCTGATCTGAGTCGTGGATGAATCCTGAAAAGGANTTCCGGCACCGTTCAAAGATTTCGTCATAGCGGGAACGGATGTCNGCCATCTCAGCCGGTTCGATGGGACCATTGTGAAGTGGNGCGCACCAATTTGGGCTTCGCTGAAAAACAGTGAGGTGGTCCGCAGTCTTAGCTACTTCTTGGATCAGNTGTACTGCCGTGGCTCCCGTGCCGATTACGCCGACTCGCTTTCCCGTGAAAACGACTTCTTCGTGAGGCCATTGGGCGGTATGGAAAGACGGTCCTTTGAAGTCTTCCATNCCATCAAAATCTGGNATCAANGGTTTGGAGAGAATCCCGATAGCTGTAACGAGGAACCGGCAACGAACNNTGAATCCGTCTTCGACTTCAACCTGCCACTCNTTAGACGTTTCATCGAAANTGCACTGGGTTACAACGCTTTGGAATCTGATGTCGCTTCGCAGGTCAAATTGCTCGGTCACATGTTGGAGNTATCTCAAGTTTTCTGGTTGAGCAGAAAATCGTTCTTGCCAATCCCATTGGTCAAGCAAGTCTTGGCTAAACGAATACCCGTAGGAATAACTCTCGGAATCGAACCGGGCTCCCGGGTACCGATTCCAGTACCAGGTGCCACCCACATCGGTTCCTGACTCTAGGACCAACGCGCTTACGCCGATCTCACGTGACTTGTGCAGTTGATACAACCCCGATACGCCTGCTCCGATGATGACCATTCCGTAGGAGGGAATCCCAGCGCTTTCACGTTCGTTCATGATCACAACTTAGCGACACCGTTGCCTTCGGGTGATGTTGAAAACATCTCACAGCCCTGCTGGTAGTTGAGTTGTGTGGAGCACTAAGCGCGTCGGAGGACATCCCCAGCTTGGGGTCTCTGGTTGGTTTGGGTCTCGAGGTGTCGGCTGTCGCCTGGCTCACGCCAGTGGGTGACCTCGTGGTAGCCATACTTGTTTGACTTCATCGGCAAAGTAGTACTGGGCATGGCGTGAGAGTCTCGGGTTGTAATAGGGGTCATCATGAGTCAACGGTTCACCCCACCGAGTTCGGAAGAAATCTTCGTCTTCTGTTGGATGTAATGCGCCCCGTAGGGCTGACTCTTGGTGATGCAGTGCCGCATGAGGTTGATAGACAAGGTCATATCCAAGTTGGTGAATACGCATTGTTAAGTCGACGTCGTTGAACGCGACTCGGAGTCGTTCTTCGAATCCGCCTACTTCCCAAAAGACTTCTGGGCGCATCATCAGACATGCCGCTGTGAGTGCCCAACAATTGCGGGTTAGGTTGCCGATGCTGAAATAGCCTCGGGAGTTCGTGTTGACCGCTACTCCCCCTACTCCGACCGTGATTCCTTCGTGTTGGACGCGTCCATCGGGAAAGCTGAGTTTTGCTCCTACGGCACCGACGCGTCGCTGTTGGGCGTGACCGATCATCGCGTCTAACCAGTTGGGGTTCGCGATGGTGATATCGCAATTGAGGAACAGCAGCAGGTCACAGTCAATTTGTTCAGCAGCCAAGTTCATCATTCGTGCGTACGAGAATTGATGGGGGTAGTCGATGACAGGGCCTTGATGCTCGTCCATCCAATTCAGGGTTTCTTGGTCTGTGCTTTCGTTGTTAACGACCAGAATCTCGATTTCTGATCGTGTCTCTGTTTCTTGTATTCCTTGGACACATTGAGAGATCAATTCATGTCGGTCGCGTGTGGGAATAATTATTCCGATCTTGGGTTGTCCTAGTACCGGATAGTGAATGTTGTAGGTCCCTGGATCTATGCCTTCTTCTGCCTCTCCTGTCACTCCTCTTCTCGTAAGTGCTTCGGTCAGTGCTCGCTGGCCTGCCTCCCATGCGTCATTTTTTTGGTCCACTCCTGCAGATGTAGACCCTGGCAGTACTCGCCAGTGATAGAGGTTGCGTGGGATGTGGACTATCTCGTTTGTCGATTCTGTGGCCCGTAACGTCAGGTCGTAGTCTTGCGCTCCATCGAAGCCAGTTCGCCATCCACCTATACGTTGAATTAGTTGACGGCTGAAGACTGCGAAGTGGCACACATAGTTGTATGACAAGTGCAGATCGGGAGACCATCCGGATTTGGCGTAGCTATGGTCGTACGAGCCGTCGGCGAACAGTTTGTCTTCGTCTGTGTAAATGAACTCAACTTTCGGGAAGCGGTTGATGGTTCTCACTACTTCGGTCAGAGCATCGGCGCGAAGAAGGTCGTCGTGATCAAGCAGAGCTATGTACTGCCCTTCGGACATTTCAAATGCTGTGTTTGATGCGGCTGCGATACCACCGTTTTCGGTTCGTTCTAGAAAATTGATTCGCGTGTCGAGTGCTGCGAACTGTTTGCATAGAGTTCGGGGTCCGTCGGTTTCGGAGTAGTCATCTACGAGACATAGTTGCCAGTTTTCATATGTTTGGGTTCGGACTGAGTTGATGGCGGCTTCCAGAACGTCAAGCGGGGTGTTGTACACGGGGGTGATGACCGAGATCAGGGGTCGAGTTTGGAGATTTGTGCCGGGTTCTGTGTCGGGGTCAGTTGCCGCTTCGTGTTGCGTGCGGCGGTATTGTTTGAGATCCATTCGGTGGCGTTTGCCTGTGTTGTCCGATAACAGCCAATCGGTAATCGGCGCTTCGGGCGTTGCTGCCCTAATCATGAGTGTTTCGAGTGCCTCTGCGAGGCCTGTTTCTCGTGGCTCCGGTCGTTCAGGGGGGCGTCGTCGACCAGCTGCTCTCGATATGGCTGACCCGATCTCCGCTCGTTCGACTATTTCTAGATCCCATTCGCGGGGGTCGTCGACGTGGGCAGCAGCCTGCGGTGTCGCAACGATTGGAAGTCCAAAGGCTCGCGCGGCGAGCAAGTGAGCCCATGCCGTTCCTCCGTTTTGGCGTGTTGACACGATCATTGACGCGTTTTTGATTTGGTCGCTAAGGGGGCCATTTCTTTCAACGTGTTCGAGGTTGCCGAGCTCACGACGCCATAGTCCGAAGCCACGTTCTGTTACTAGGAGCGGCGGTTCAGTCGCCGGGTCGAGGGTGGGCAGAATTTGTTGACTGAAGTGTTGAACTGAGTCCAGGTCGGGTTCTCCGAACTCTCGGTGGGGTGCTGCTAGTAGCAGGGGCCGCGTTCCGTTCGACGCGTCGAGTCTGATGTTTGGTGGGTGAACCACTCTGATGTTCGTTGCAACGTTTAGGGCTTCAATTTCGTTGTGTTCCGATTGAGAACACACCCATATGTGATCAGCTAGGGCTATGACCTCTCTGTCGCGTTGGCGTCGCAGGCTTGCAACAGTGTCACGACCAGCCAATTCATCATCTGCTACTAGGTCATCGGCCAGGTCAGGTCGTTGAAGTGTCAGGAGAGTCGTTCCGTTGACGACGATCGTGGCATCGGGGTTATGCGCTCGACAAAGTGAAACCATCCGGTAGGCGGAACTATTTCCGCAGAACATGAATATGTCGCTGTGGTTTGTTCGCCACCAATCAGTTGAATCGAGGCCTGTCGTTTCTAGTGGTGTTCCGTAGAGCTCATTTCGGTCATCTGGTGGGCCGTTGAGGACTAGTCGTGTCTCCGCGTTACTTGCAATGATTTCCTTGCATATCTGTTCGCTCCGCCAACTGGTTGGGTCTATTCCTGGTCGAGGGATCGTGTCTAAAACGATGGTGATCATTGTTCGAGGGGATGTTGAATTCATCCCTTTCCAAATTGGCGACGAAGCCAGTGAAGAACCTTTAGGGCATCGCGTTCAATTTGAGCTACGACGCTGCTCCAGTCAACACTGCGTTGCAATCTGGCGGGCCCTTGATCGCGTTCTGCGATGTCCATTTCCAATTGATTAAGCCGATTGTGTTGCGCGCGCAGCGCTCGGCGGTTGTCGTCGACTTCGTTCTCGGCGATACCAAGTTTCGCTTCGAGGTTGAGGAGATCTTCTCGCATCCGGTCGATGGTTTGTTTTGAACGGCGCCGTTGTTGATTCCACTGGATTGCCTGTCGTTCGTGAAGGGTTACGATTTGGCGGTTGCGTTCCCTTTCTTGAGCCGCCGTTCGGTCTGAAATTGTCCGATCAAGTCGAAGGAGAGCTGTTTGTTCAACGATTTCGGCTAGGCGCTGGATTTTGTGTTCCAACGTCGTGTCCGGTTGCGGATGGGAGATACCTGATGTGGCGGACCAAAGGTCTCGTTGAATGGTTTGGCTATCAGAAGCTTCGGTAATGAAAACCGCGCGGCCGTGCAGGACTTGGGCAAGGTGTTGCACAGCGGGGTCTTCGGTAACGACAACGGCTGCGTGTTGAATGAGTGCACCAAATTCGTCGGGGTCGAGGTCGCTGCCTACATCGGTTGCTGTTTGGTTGTGTCGTTGCAGTTTCGCAGCGAAACGACTTTGTTCTGCTCCTGAACCGATAAGAGATATTGGGATTGTTTTAGATAACGCGTGTCGAGCGATTTCGGTGGCAACAGTTTCCGATAGGTCGTTGCTTACGTCTACAACTATCGATTCTCGGAGAGACGGAGCGGGGTGGTTCGCTTGTGTGAGGTCAGGTAGGAGGTATCGGGTCAACAATGCTGCGGTGTCGTGGAGGGTCAATTCGACAACGGCGGGGTCAATTCCGAATTCAATCTCTTTGTTCGCTAGTCCATGTCCCAAGATGACGTCTAATTCGCTTTCCAATTCGTTGATGTCTTCTGGCAATTGGTTGATTGTGAGTGTTCGGTCATCGGCCCACAGCGGTGGTGTCGATTGTTCGACGAACCAGTGGATGTCGACTGGCCCATTCCGCCATTCAATTTCGGTCCCTAAAGCTCGGGTCGCCAGCCAACCAACGGGGTGACGTTCGTCGTTGGGGAGGACGATTCCAACGTTCAGAGTTTCTCTCCCGGTTGGTTCGGATTTCTGGGATGTCTCTGTTGGGGCTGTTTTTGTTGATTCGATCGAATTCATCGATGCAGCCTCCAATGGGTGACAGCTAGCTCATGGCCGGGCTTTAATGATTGTACGCGTCGCAGTTAGGTCAGTGGCCGCGGCTCAACTCAGCGATTCGGGTGACCGGGTGAACCCTTTTGGTGTGGGACCGGTGGTTGCCATTTACCTAAAAGGTCGGTGAGGCCTTCACGTTCGGGTGACGATCCGGGAACGATTCGCAAGGAATGTGATCTTTCCCATGCGTCATGGACGTGCATTCGGTCTCTATCGGTTATGGAGGTAGATAGCAGATAATCACCGGCGAGCAGTGCGAGCTTGTCGATGACAAAGTCGACATATCCGCGGCCGGCGCTGATGGAGCCTGTGTGAAGTTGCTGAAGCGCGCTGTTCGGTGAAGCGAGGTGCACTCCTGTCGCATGATGAAGTTTTATTGCGAAAACGGGGTCGTCAACCAGGGTCTCTGCCTCGTACCAAAGTCGAATAACAAGTGTGTCCCCAGAGCTGGGTAACGGGTTTGCGAGCCATTGGTCGTCGAGGTAATCGACATGGAAAATACGCATTTCTCCGCTCCCTCTCCGAACCTCTATTTCGGTAAGGGAGGTGTCGGTGTGTATGGGATCATCGTCTTCGTCTCGCAGTTTTTCCGCTTCTTGCGCGTTGACCGAATCGAGGTACGCCCAGCAGACTTCGGTGGCTTCGCCTGCTTGCATGAGGGCGCCGTGGTCGAGCCAGCCCACTTCATCACATAGCCCTTCGACTAATGGGAGTGAGTGAGAAACAAGAACGATAGTTGTGCCTGCCCGACGCAGTTCATACAGGTGTTCAAGGCATTTGCGTTGAAACGCTTCGTCTCCTACGGCGATCACTTCATCGATAAGGAGTATCTCTGGGGCGACATGCACTGCTACTGCGAATCCAAGCCGGACGTACATGCCACTGGAGAGGATCTTCACCGGCGCGTCAATGAAGTCACCAATGTCACTAAAGTCGATGATTTCGTCGACTGCTAGGTCCATTTCCTTTCTGGTGAGGCCAAGAATTGCTCCATTCAGGTAGATATTTTCGCGCCCGCTAAGTTCTGGGTGGAATCCCGACCCGAGTTCTAACAGTGCTGATACCCGTCCATTAACTTTTAGTTGTCCGCTACTGGGTGTATGAATGCCGGCCATAAGTTTGAGTAACGTCGTTTTGCCCGACCCGTTGTGTCCGATGAGGCCGAAGAAGGACCCTCGTTCGATATCTAATGAAACGTCCTTCAACGCCCAAAATTCGCTGCTTGATCTATTTTTTTGACGACGAACGACTGCTTCTTTGAGTGAGTCGGGACGGTCTCGGTGCACTCGGTACTGTTTAGATACTTGTTGTGCTGAGATGATGGGGTTCACATGTCCTCACTCAACTGCATTGATCGCTTCGCAAAGAAACGCCAACCCAATGCGAATACGACGAACGAGTAACAGACCAGAACGCACCATCTACCGAGGCTCGGCCACTGGAGTAAGTAGGCCGACTCTCTGGCCGCTTCCACAAACTGATTAATTGGGTTCAACTCAACAATTCTGCGAATCGGGAGGCCCCAGTGACGTTCGGGGATTATCCCGAGTGGATAAACAATGGGCACCAGAAAGAAAACAGCGTTGAGAACAATTCCCACGAGGTATTGGACGTCGCGGTAGTGGGTGTTGAGGACACACACGAAAAATCCGAGGCCGAGCCCGAATATGGCGGCTAAGGCAAGCACTATCGGCAGAACCAAAGTTGTAGGCCCGATATTGCCTATTAGGAGCATCACTATGAGGAGGACACCCGCCTCGATAGCTGATTGGACAGCTAGAGCTAGGCCACTGCCGAAAATCGCTGTTTCTGGGGGAAAGAAAACCTTTCGTCGGAGGTCTCCTATGGCCATCAGCCACCCCATTGAACCGTTGATCATGCCCGCAAATAACAGCCAGACCACCAGGCCTGTGAACAAGAAAACTGCGAAGTTTTGGGATCCGTTTCCAGCAGCTGGTGGTGCTGCTCGGAAGAACACTGAGAACACCAAGCTGTACACGAGAATGGTTGACAGTGGGCTGAGTAGTGACCATGTCCATCCCAGAAGGCTTCGCTTGTACCTTGCTTTGAGTTCTCTCCTGGCAAAGTTTCGTACCAAAGGTAGGTATCTGCTTGCCGACGTGACAGTGGTCGTTAGTTTCATTGAGCTTTTGTCGTCTTTGGCCGCCACCACGTTTCGTTATCGTGGTACCACCGGACTGTTGCCTCCAACCCAGCTTGAAGATCAATCTGGGGAGCCCAACCGAGTTCACGTATCTTCGTTGAGTCGACAGAGTAACGAAAGTCGTGTCCTGGGCGGTCGTCGACTCTCGTGATCGCTGATTCATCGCGCTGACACAAATTGATCAACATTTTTGTGAGGTCCAGATTCGAGACTTCATTTCCCGCGCCGATGTTGTAGATCTCTCCGATCTCCCCACTTTGAAGAACGTTTGATATAGCAGCACAGTTGTCTGCAACGTGTATCCAATCTCTGACGTTCGTTCCGTCGCCATAGAGCGGGACGCTTGAACCATCTAGGAGGTTGGTAACGAACAGCGGTATGAGTTTTTCAGGGAACTGGAAGGGGCCGTAGTTGTTTGAGGAACGGGTGATGACTACCGGGAGATCGTGGGTTGTGTAATGGCCTAGGGCTATCAAATCGGATGCTGCTTTAGAGGCCGCGTAGGGACTACTGGGTTCGAGCTTGTCATTTTCGGTAAATGACCCGTTGGTTCGGGACCCGTACGTTTCATCTGTTGAGATGTGGACAAAGCGTTGGACTTCCATCTGAGCCGCAACGTCACAGAGCAAATTCGTTCCAACGCAGTTTGTGGTGATGAAGCGTTCGGATCCTTTGATTGACCGGTCGACGTGGCTTTCCGCTGCAAAGTGGACCACAAGGTGATGGCCTTCCATCGTCGCTGTGACTTTCTCCCTGTCGCAGATGTCTCCTTCGACAAATGAAATTCGAGGATTTTCTATGAAGTCCGCCAATGTGTCTCGGCTTCCGGCATAGGTGAGGGAATCGAGGATGGTGACTTCGTCGTCACTGTTTGCGAGATGGAAGCGGACGAAGTTCGAACCAATAAATCCGGCTCCGCCCGTGACAAGAACTTTCATGGTCGGCTCAGTTCCTGAGTCCGTATCGAGGTTGGATTGATTCTGGGATGTCTTTCTTGTACGGATTGTTTTGATCGCGGGCTGACAGGGTTGGGGTTTCTACGCCCCAGTCAGCTGCTATCTCTGGATCGTCCCAGGCCACTCCGAGTTCGTCCGACGGGTTGTAGTAGTTGTCTACGAGGTAGGTGATCGTGGCGTCAGTGAGAGCTGCAAACCCGTGGGCCACCCCTGGAGGGATGTATATGCCGCGATGTTGGGTTCCTTCCAGATCGGTGACTTGGGTGGCGCCCTCAGTCGGTGATCCTGAACGTAAGTCGTGTAAGACGACTCTGACTGTCCCGAAGGGCACATACCAGTAGTCGGCTTGGTGGAGGTGATAGTGCAATCCAACTATGCAACCACTTTGACGGTCTCCCCGGTTCGCCTGAACCATTTCTCGTGAGCCTTCGGGAATCCATTCACGTCGATATGTTTCTACGAAAAATCCCCGGTCATCTCCATAGACGTCCGGGGTGACAACGTGAACACCTTCAATGGTTTCAGAAGAAACAATTTCAGCCATGTAGCCCTAGGGTATTGCTTGTTTGGAGTTGAGGGTCAGCGCGCGTCAAGTCGCAGGTGTTCTACGTCGGCCACGGCAATGACCTGAGTGTCACCATTATCGGATTCGATGACGAGTCGACCGGCTTCGTCGATGTCCAGAGCGTGTCCTTGTATCGACTTCATTTCTGTTTCTTGGTTCGTATGGACCGAGATTCGTTTCCCGAGGGTTGCTGAGTGTTTCCGTAGTTTCCGGAGCAAATTCTTGGTTCCTGTGGGTTCTAAGAGGGCAGCATATTCTGTCTCAAAATGTTGTAAGAGTTTGAGGGCGAGTTCGGTTCTGTCAACGGTTACCTCAGCAAGTACGTCGAGGCTCGTTGCTACCAGTTCAAGTTCAGGCGGCACTTGGCCCCACCCTGTATTAAGTCCTATTCCAACGACGAGAGCTTCGATAGCGTTCTGTTGAACCAACGTTTCGGTGAGGATGCCCGCGACTTTTCTATATCCCGGATCACCATCCACAAGCGTGGGATTGGGACTATCTACGACAAGGTCGTTGGGCCATTTGACTTCCAGTTTGATGCTTGTCATTTCGTCCACTGCTGCCAGTCCTGATAGCGCAAGCGCTGAGGTAATTAATGAGGCGTTGCTAGGAGACAATGTGTTTTCTGGCGGGCGAAGAAGGATCGACATCATTAGGGCAGTTCCCGGTGGAGCTGTCCAGGTTCTTCCTCTTCGCCCACGACCTTGGGTCTGGAGGTCCGCAACTATGACCTCACCCTCGCTACCACCGTTGCGAGCTCTTTCTAGTAACACGGTGTTGGTTGACGAAATTTCGGGGACCCAAGTGACGTCTTGAAAGCGAGTTTTCTCGACCGCATCGAATTTGGGAATTTCCACATAACCCAGAGTACTTAGTGATTTGTCAAGTTATTTGGGAAAGAAATTGGGTCAAATGGGGCAAAAGGGTTTCATTGTGGCACGATTGCAAGTCGTATGTCTGAGGTCGGAAGGCTAAGCCATTGTTTTCAAAGATCTTGATCGCTAATCGCGGAGAAATCGCTGTACGAGTAATTAGAGCCTGTCGCGAACTTGGCATTACGAGTGTCGCTGTGTACAGCGAGTTGGATCGAAATGCTCTCCACGTTCGACTTGCCGATGAGGCCTACGCTTTAGGTGGGGAAACTGCCGCTGATTCGTATCTAAATACTTCAGCGATTCTCGACGCTATAGAGAAGAGCGGCGCTGAAGCTGTTCATCCCGGTTACGGCTTTTATAGCGAAAACGCTGACTTTGCTAGGGCCATTACCGAGCGTGGCGTCACCTTCATAGGTCCACCACCTGAAGCTATCGAAGTGATGGGCGACAAGATTTCTGCTCGCCTTGCTGCCGAAAAAGTCGGTGTCAGAGGTGTCCCTGGTACTACAGAAATCATTCAACACCCTGATGAGGTACGCAGCTTCGCTGACGAACACGGGTACCCGGTTGCAATCAAGGCTGCTTATGGTGGTGGTGGCCGTGGAATGAAAGTCGTTGTGTCAGCCGAAGAGGTTGATGCGGCGCTGGAGTCCGCTCAACGGGAGGCCGAAAGCTTTTTCGGGCGAAGCGAGTGTTATATGGAGCGCTATTTAACATGGCCGCGACATATCGAAATGCAAATTATCGCCGATCAACACGGAAACACGGTATGGCTCGGTGAGCGGGACTGTTCAGCTCAACGGCGGCACCAAAAGTTAGTGGAGGAGAGCCCTGCCCCGAATTTTCCTGACGAGGTGCGTCAGGCTATGGGAGCCGCGGCGGTCGCTGTGGCTGAGGGTTGTGACTACACCAACGCGGGCACCGTCGAGTTTTTGTTTCAAGACGGTGAGTTCTTTTATCTTGAGATGAACACCAGGCTGCAGGTTGAGCATCCAGTAAGTGAATTGGTATCGGGGATCGATCTTGTCAGAGAACAGATTCGAGTTGCCTCTGGTGAAGAGCTGTCTTTTGGGCAGGAAGATATCGAACAAGATGGCCACGCCATTGAGGTGAGAATCAATGCAGAGGATCCTGCTGGCGGACGATTTCTTCCGTCTCCTGGGACAGTCAACGAATTGAAGGTCCCTCATGGCTTCGGAATCCGCTGGGATGGCGGTTACGAAGCGGGTGACACGGTTTCGCAGTTTTACGACAACTTGGTCGGCAAGCTCATTGTGTGGGGTTCTGATCGGGCAACAGCGATTTCTCGCATGCGCAGTGCTCTAGTGGAGCTAGAGGTAGGTGGGATAGCGACCACGGCTGCCGCTCATAGCGCAATTTTAGCGAGTCCCGATTTTCAGGCAGGGGAACATAGCACCAAGTGGGTAGAGGAGTCTTTGGACCTTAGCGATGTGGTTGGGAAAGCCAGTGGGAGCGACCAACGGACAGAAGAAGACGAGCCGCGGGTCCGTAAAGATGTTGTGCTTGAAGTCAACGGGAAACGTTTCGAGGTCGCAGCTTGGGTTCCTGAGGTTGCTGGAGTTGCAGTCAAAGCCTCCAGCAAACCCCGACGGGCTGCTTCGAGCGCTGGAGCCGCCGCAGGTTCGGGTCAGGTAGCAGTGCCAATGCAGGGAACCATTGTGAAGGTTCTCGTTGAAGTCGGGCAAGAAGTCGCTGAGGGGGACGCTGTAGTTGTGCTGGAAGCTATGAAGATGGAGAACAACATCAACGCTGACAAAGCGGGTTCAGTCGTTGAGGTAAAGGTAAGTCCTGGTGACACTGTTGGCGCTGGCGACATTGTCATAGTCATTGAATAGCGACGCGACCCACGATTGGTTTAACACTGCGGCAGACTGGTGGGCGTGATGAGTGATGACGTACGGGAGTTGCATACATGCGGGGCATGATGCTGGCCGGTGGTGCCGGAACTCGACTGTTTCCTATTAGTCAGGTTGCGAGCAAACAACTCCAAGCGGTCTACGACAAGCCAATGATTTACTACCCGCTGGCAACGTTGATGAACGCTGGCATCAGAGAAATTCAACTGATCAGCACGTCAGCTGATCTCCCTATTTTTGAACGAGTTTTGGGTGATGGTCACCAGTGGGGTATCGATCTGTCGTATAGCGTCCAGCCCTCTCCTGGCGGCATTGCCCAAGCAGTGCTCATCGGTGAAAGCTTTGTCCAAGACGAACCTTTCGCTCTAGTACTCGGAGACAATATTTTCCATGGACCGATCGGTCTAGAAAATGAAGTGTCGACCTTTGAGGCCGGAGCCGTTATTTGGGGTTACCCGGTCAGCGATCCTCAGCGTTATGGAGTCATAGAGATCGACGATTCTGGATCGGTTTTGTCAATCGAAGAGAAACCAGCGGATCCACGGAGCGAATTTGCGGTGCCGGGGCTTTATCTATACGACGGCACCGCTGTTTCACGAGCTAAAGAGCTAGTTCCCAGTGATCGCGGTGAGTTAGAAATTACTGATCTGAATTTGAGTTTCTTACGCGATGGCGAGCTGCGTGCCGTGAAGTTGGGTCGAGATACCACTTGGTTGGATTCAGGGACTCACGAAAGTCTTCTTGAAAGCTCCAACTTCGTGGCTTCAGTCGAAAAAGAGCATGGCTATAAAGTCGCGTGCCTCGAAGAGGTCGCTTACAAAATGGGTTTCGTTTCGGTCAATGAGGTCACGAAGACTGTCGAATCTATGCCGGCCTCTCCTTATAGGGCCTATTGCGAAAGAGCGATTTTGGGGTGACTGGACGTCGGGTCGACAGGGCAACGAGTTGGACCCTCGGCGTTGTTGTTGTAACGATCATCCTNACTATCGGCCTGCCGTTAATTGGTGCGCGGACGTTTCTGCGTTCTGACACGGTTTTGCGGTGGGCTCCGTGGAATGAGAGTCAACCCATTGATCTTGAATTGACGTCCATNCCTGTCGCTGANCCCGTTGATTCGGGGTTCCCNGCTCAGGAGCTATTTCATCGCAGGCTTTTAGATGGTGATTTCGCTATGTGGAACCCCTATCCGGCGGGAGGCACGCCTTTGGCGTCAGTCCCNCACCAGGGCTTTTTCGATCCGCTGAATTTGCCTTTTCTCCTGTTCCCGGACCGTGTAGCGCCNGCGTGGATAAAGCTTGCTGAGTTGTCGGTCGCAATTGCTGGTGTTTTTCTTTTGCTTCGNAGTCTCGGTGTCTCCAATGCTGCTTCGTTGGCATCGGGNTTCATTTATTCCTTTAGTGGTTTTCAAACGGTGTGGACGAACTGGCCGCAAAGCCATGTCGGTGCCTATCTGCCTTGGCTTTTGTGGGGAACTGAGAGGTTGTTNCGACGCCGAGATCTATCTTCGTGCCTGACTATTTCGTTAGTAACGTGCGCGATGTTGTTGGCCGGTTTTCCTGCTTTGACNGGCTGGGCGATAGCGCTGATGTTGCTGTGGCTTATTTTGCGTTCACGGACTGAGTTTCGTTCAGAGGGTAAGACGCTTGGTTTAGTCGCGTCTGCTGTCGGGTCAGTCGTTTTGGGGGTTGGTCTGGCGGCGTGGCAGGTTTTCCCGTTCGTTAGCCAGATAAGGGCCACCGATCTTGCTCATCGAGCTCAAACCATTTCGGATCATCTGTCGCCATCGTTGATGGCGACAGCTGCTATTCCTCAGGCCTTTGGTTCTCATGCTCAAGGATTTTTCTATGGTGACCGTAACTACATCGAAACTTGTGCGTTTTTAGGTGCGGGAGCGCTGGTGATCGTTGTTTGTGCTCTCTTTTGGCGCCCATCTGCGTCTGTGTCGCGTTCNGTTACCGCTGTCGTCGTCAGCTTGTTGGGAGTGGCGACGCTTTTGATATACGGCGGAGGCCCCGTTCTAGCCTTTGTCCAAAACTTTCCTGTTTTCGACACNAACTTCGTGGGAAGGATGCGATCGATTTGGTTATTGCTGCTCGCCCTTTTGGTGGGTTTGGGGCTTGAGGCGCTTAGTTCNGGTGGTGAGTTTCGGGGCGATAGGTTCGATAGGTACAGGGGTCGCTGGCCCGTCATAGGTATCTTCGCTGTTTCGATCGTGGCAGTTGCTGGTGTGGTCCATGTTTTGCGGCTTGCATCGCGGGAGGGTCACCTCTCAGAAGTCGGCCGTTCTGTGGCCATTGCCGGGTTTGCGGCAGCGGTCGTCATTGGAACAGTCGTGTTACGGCATCGAGGTTCATTGCGAGCGTTTTTGCCCGTTGTGGTAGCTGCGGTAGGAGCAGCGGAGATTCTTGTATTTGTTGTTCCGTTTTGGCCAAGCGAAGTCCCTGAACGTCATTATCCAACGACCCCAGCTCACGAATTCCTAGCGTCCGAGGCAGATGGGGATCGAATTGCGGCGCATGATTTGGCGTTCTATTCAGGCACGACCACCCATTACGGAATTCGAACCGTGACCGGCCATGTGTTNCATCAGCCAACGTGGCGGGATTTGTTAGTTGCCATAGATCCTGAAGCATTCGATAGGTCATACACGTTTTCTTTTCTCGAGTTTCTCGATGTGAATCGCTTGAGGTCTCCGGTCTTGGATCGGATGTCAGTTCGTTGGCTCGTTACTCAGGTCGATTTTCCGTTACCGGGAACACCGGTCATGTTGTCCGATGGTCGATCTGCACGTGAACTTGATCCAGATGGTCGCCTAGAGGTAACAGTCGACTCACGTCCGCTTAGGGGTATCGAGCTTCATCTGGTGGAAGATTTCTCTACGACTGATCTGGCTGGTCGATTGAGAGTCGAAATTGTTGGGCCCGACGGCTCTGTGCGTACTGGGCGACGGCACGTTCGCGGGTTCNTACCNGCAGGGAGCCATTGGATTCCCGTTGCGGCTGAGGACTTACCGGTTGGTGGCGAAATTTTGGTTCGTNTCCGATTGGATGCTGACGATGGGACCTTNAAGCTTCGAACTCATGATTCCGGCTCGCTTGCTGTCAATGGAATGGCCCCAGCTGGTGGAGGGTTACGTTTGGCGTACGCCGACGATGTCGCAATTTGGGAAAATCTGGATGCACTGGAACGGGTCAGGTTTGCCTCTGATGGTGTAGTCGTTCCCGACGGACAAGAGCGCGTNGAGATACTGCAGACGCCTCTCCCTTCGCATTTAGTGCTGCTTTCGGGACAGTCTGATCATTTGACTGGTTCTGGCNCAGCCGAAGCAGTGATAGATGACTTTGATGACCAATACGATCATTTGAGCATTTCGTTGACAGCCACTGGTCCTGGTTGGCTGGTGGTCGCTGACGCTATGCAAAATGATTGGGTGGCTTCGGTGAATGGCGTTCCTCAGCAGCTGGTTGCCGCAGATCATGCTTTTGTTGGGGTTCCCGTGCCCGAAGGTTTCAGCAATGTGATCTTCGAATACCGTCCCTCTGGTTTGAGAGCGGGAGTTTCTATTTCCGTGCTCTCGTTGGCACTTGTGCTCTCACTAGCCTGGCGACGTAACCGCAGGCGAGACCGCAGCTAGGGGTCGGGCGTGGCTTCGTCATCGATGGTGCTGTAATCACCGAGTGTGAGTTCAATATTTCGAACCCGTCGAAGAACTCGTTCGCTGATGACTCGGTTAGATCTGAGCAGGTCCGCNAGTAAACCGAGCATCANCATTTGCATCGCGACTAGCAGACAAACAGCTCCTACTATCAGCGACTGGATGTGTCCTTCTCCCCCGGCAGTCAGGTAAAACCATCCGAAACGACCAAACAGGATCAGGCCTGCTACCGCAAAGACNNCTGCTGGAATATTGAAGACTCGTAGAGGTTGGTGCATGGCATATACCCGGGAGATTGTTCCTGCTGATCTTCGAACATACTGACGTTTTGAACGAAACAGACGTGAGGGGCGAGTTGTTGGGTTCACGCTAATCGGTATGTCAACCACCGCCAGGTCGGAGCGNCCGGCTTGAATGAGTGTTTCGAGGGTGTAAGTGAATTGAGACACGACGTTGACTTGCAGAGCTGCTTCTTTGGTGTAGGCGCGAAATCCTGATGTGACATCGGAGACTTCAGTTGCTGAGGCTTGTCGAACCACCCATGAGCCGATCTTTTGTAAATATTTTTTTAGGGTTGAAAATTCTTCGTGGTTCGTTATGTCTCGTGTTCCCACTACTAGGTCGGCNTGGCCTTGGGTGATNGGTTCAACAAGGTTCGGGATATTTGCTGCTGAGTATTGGTTGTCTGCGTCTGTGTTGACGATGACGTCAGCTCCTAATTGCAGGGCCGCGTCAAGCCCAACTTGAAACGCGACTGCCAACCCTTTGTTTTGGGTCAACTTCACGACGGCGTCTACTCCGTGGGCTTTGGCGACTTCTGCGGTTNCGTCACTGGAACCATCATCGATGACNAGCCAAAGAACCTCGTCAAATCCACTTACNTGGCGCGGTAGATCTGCAAGTGTGGCTGGCAGCGTCTCTGCTTCGTTGAAACAGGGAATTTGAATGACGAGTCTCACTTCCCCATTGTGGTGGACGAATGGACTAGACACGTGNCGGGTAATTGTTCGTTACCACTTTTATTAATCTTGAAGTTAGGCAAGGGATGATGAGCGAAGAAGCAACATACGAACTCCAAGGACATATTGCGACGATTACGTATAACCGTCCTGANTCTCTTAATGCGATTAATGGCGCTATGCGGGAGTGTTTAAACGCTGCGTGGTTGGAGTTCTACAACGATCCGGAGGCCTGGGTTGCGGTGTTAACTGGTGCTGGCCGCGCTTTTTGTGCTGGTGCTGATTTGCGTCCTGGTCAAGGCAACTCTGCGGGTTCGTGGTCGGGAAGTTATTTCGAAATTCCAACGATCAATAGTTTNGAGAGNGGTTTGGAGTTATGGAAACCCACTATCGCTGCTGTAAATGGGGCCTGCATTGGGTACGGCTTAACCGGGGCTATAGCAACAGACTTTTTGTTAGCTTCAGATCGCGCNGTGTTTGGTATGCCTGAAGTGAAGGTGGGCGTNCCGACCATTGTTGGNTCAATGCGAATACCGTCNAAGTTAGCTTGGGCGGACGCTATGGAAATCTTGTTGACGGGCGACAATATTGATGCCGAACAGGCCGCTGAGATNGGGTTGGCGTGGCGGGTCATTCCTCACGATGATTTGATGGATGAGGCCTATGTTCTGGCTGAACGGCTGTGTCAGGGGGCTCCGCTTGCGGTTCGTGCTGTGAAGGAAGTTGCTACTCGGTCACAGCGGATGAGTTGGGCTGAGGCAGTTCGNATGGGTGAAAGCATTCGAAGAATTGTGGGAATTACAGAGGACGCNCAAGAAGGCGTTGAAGCTTTTCGAGAAAAGCGGGCACCTGAGTGGAAGGGTCGTTAGTTATTGNGGCGTTTGGTGGTTTCTAGGTTTCGAGTACTAGTCGTGCTACCACGTCAGTTCCGAAAGCTGTCAAGATGGCCAGGTAGAGAAGTCCAGTGGCGGCCATGACGGCTGCGTATTGACGTTCGCGTAAGGCTGCGCGGGTCACTATTACTAGGGCCCCAGTTGTGATGGCGCAGGCAACCCAGAACCATCCGAGCATCCCTCCGTAGCTGTCGTCTATCTCACCTGTGAGAACCGAGATCATGCCTGTCGGCACGATTAGCAGGCCAACCTCTAGNGGCCAAAGTCTGCCGAGCCAAGAAACTTGTTCCAGNAGGGGTTCTCTTCGCAGNCCAGGTTGNACCAGATACCAGTGTCCGAGNAGCATGGCGTCTGTAACTGAACCCAAGAACGCNGCNCCGACCAGTATTCGTGCTGTCTGCAGAAGTTCGTTACCNCCGCCNCCTATGCCNGCNGCGACNAGNCCGATNATTCCGATGGNTGGCGCGAGGAGGTCCCATCGGGGGTCAAAACNCGAGGCNGTTTCTTTGGGTTGGTTGGTNTGTGGGGTTCGATGACTGTGTCGATGGACAACCGATAACAGCAGTGCNCTTACGGCGGCTGCAGCTACGCCGACTGANGCCGCGTCGCGCACTGGTTGNGACGACCATCCATAGCCNGCNAGCGCTGCAAGGGCCGCTATGACTGCGTANCTTGATCTGAGNAGCCANCCATAGCCAACGCCCAATTCTCTGCGTCGCGTCGTNACCCAGCAAAACAGAAGCCCGCCGGTCGNCCACTGCAGCAATACTGTTGCGGCGTCAAGCTGTGGACCTGCTGCCATCGTNGGAAGTGTACTCACCGTGGCCCGAAAGTTACTGAGTCGCTACCAGTGATTGAATGCTGTCGGATGCGTTGTAGCTAGATCGNGTNAGCGGTCCNGCCTCGANGTGTCCGATTCCCAGCTCCCGTCCGTGGTCGGCAAGCATTTCAAACGTTTCAGGGGCCACCCATCGCTGCACCGGTAAGTGATTAGGGCTNGGTCTCAGGTATTGNCCGATTGTCACGATGTCGACACCAACTGCGGCTAGGTCAGCGAGTGCGGCGAGTAGTTCCTTGTCGGACTCCCCTAGTCCTGTTATCAATCCTGATTTAGTGGCGACACCTTCGCCTTTCACTCGAGCAAGGAGGGTCAGGCTTCGCGCGTACCCAGCGCTTGGCCGCACTGCTCGTTGCAGCCGAGCGACGGTTTCTAGGTTGTGGTTGATGACATCTGGGCGTTCATTCACTAGTGATTGCAGTGCCTCTTTTTTTCCTCCGAAATCGGGGATCAATGTCTCTATGGTGGTNGACGGGCTGGCGACTCGAATCGCTTTGATGGTGTTTATGAATCCGTTAACCCCTCCATCGGTCAGGTCATCGCGAGCTACGGCTGTGATCACAACGTGGTCAAGACGCATGGCGGTGATTGCCTTTGCGACGCGTTGCGGTTCTTCTTGGTCGAGTGGTACCGGATGTCGAGTATCTACGAGACAAAAACCGCAAGCACGTGTGCATCGGTTGCCGTTGATCATGAAAGTAGCGGTGTCCTTGCCCCAGCATTCGTAGATGTTTGGGCAGCCTGCTTCTTCGCAGACGGTGGTTAGATCAAGACTGCGCAAGGTTGAGCGAACTCGTCGGTAGCCGTCGTTGAGATCGATGCGAGCTTTCATCCACGAGGGTTTTCTGTTGGTTATTGGAAGTCCGTCAGACACACCGNCTTCNTGAAGGCGTCGTTGTCTTCGGTCAGTCGTCTTCCGTTCTCGCAAAAGAACTTTCACTTCGTCGTTAGGTGAACTTGTAGGGCTGCGTTTGAACGCGCTCAGATCTTTTCCGTGTTGTGGGAAAGCTGTCGCAGCGAATTCAGAACCGGTAGTCCCCCAGTTTTCGATCGCCTTTTTTGAGACTTCCTGCACCACTCTTTCCATTGAGGCGTTGATTCCTTCATTTTCGAGACTCGTAACCCCATAGTCCTCGATCCCGCAGGGAATGATGNAGTCAAACCAAGAGAGATCTGTTGCCACATTGAGAGCAAAGCCGTGCATGGTTCGGCCTCGGCTAAGTCGGACTCCAACGGCCGCTATTTTTCGGGGTNTTTCGTTTANGNGATNNACCCAAACGCCCGGGTGTCTCTCAAGGCGGCCACAGTTGTCGAGACCCAATTCACTAAGTGCGTCGATCAACACTTGTTCTAACTGGTGGATATACGTTTTNGTCTCTGCNATACCCCCGCCTCGTCGGCCCGGCAGGGANAGTATGGGGTACCCAGTGAGTTGTCCCGGACCGTGGTAGGTGATGTCGCCTCCTCGATCGGTCTGTTCATAGGTGGCTCCAANTTTGGAGGGCTCTACNAGAAGGTGCGATAGNTCGGTGTTGGGGCCACCGGTGAACACGTGTGGGTGTTCGAGTAGAANCAGGTGGTCGTCATNGCTGGAATGAAAAAGTTGTCGTTGTAGGTCTAGCGACTCTCGGTACTCGACTCGACCNANCCANCGGACTCGAAACATTTAGNTGAGGGGACNTTGTTCTGAGATCNCGTGATTCACTAGNGGCNCCTCTTCAGCCGTGGAGGGTTCGACCAGCTAACTCTAAGANAGCTTCGCCAAAGAGCTCTGAAAGTGTGGGGTGGGGTTGAATGAAGTCTGCAATTTCATTGATGTCGACACCCCAGTTAACGGCTAAATAGCCTTGGCCCAGTTGTTCGGTCGCCCATGAGCCTATGAGGTGAACGCCTAAGAGCTTCCCAGCAGTTCCGTCTGACCTGCGTTCTGCCACAAGTTTGATCATGCCTTCTGTTTCGTTATGAATTAACGCTCGGGCATTCCCGACAAATCGCTGTTGCGCTATGGCTACTTGGTAGCCCGCTTCCTCGGCTTCTTGTTCCGTTAGCCCGGCGTAGGCGACTTCGGGGTGACAATAAATGGCCCATGGGACTCTTGCGTAATTGATTGGCGGGCGTTGCTCTCCGACAATGTCGCTGACGACGAGCATCGCTTCAGCAAATCCGACGTGGGCTAGCTGGGGTGTGGCTATTAAGTCTCCTACTGCATATACCCGATCTACGTTTGTTCGACAGAATTCATCAACTTTCACGAATCCGTCTTCGTCGAGCTCTATCGATGTTTTCGACAGTTCGAGATGGTCGGTGTAGGGGCGCCTACCCACGGACACAATGACCTTTTCGACTTCGATGTCGGTTCCATCGTTCAGGTGAACGACAGTTCCTCCGGGTCGAGGACTATGCCCGCGGACAGCGACTCCTGTTATCGATTTGATTCCACGTTTCTTGAACGATCTTTCTAATGCTTTGGCTATATCGGCGTCGGCTCCGGGGATGAGTCTTTCTTCTGTTTCCAGGATGGTTATTTCAGTTCCTAAGTCCGTCAACATGGAAGCAAATTCGCATCCAATTGCTCCTCCTCCGATAATTGCTGCACTTGTCGGAAGCGTCGCCATCTTCAGGACTTCATCGGAAGACAAAATGGTGGTGCCGTCAATTTCGAAATCGGGAAGGTTCTTTGCCTGAGAACCAGCGGCTAGGACGATGAAGTCTCCGCTCAACAGCTGCTCAGTGCCATCCTCGAGTTGCACTGTGACCTTTCGGTCGTTTCCTATTCTTCCGGTTCCTGGGAAGAGGTCGATGTCCTTACCTGCAACCAGATTCGTGACACCTTTGAAGAGTCGATCAACAACTGCTTGTTTGCGATCTTGAGTGGCCGAAAAGTCAACTGTCGGTGCTGCTGTGATGATCCCGAATTCACCGGCTTGAGATACGGTCCGGTGAACTGTCGCTGTTTCGAGGAGTTCTTTGGCGGGAATACATCCACGGTGCAGACATGTACCACCGAGGCGGTCTCGTTCTATAAGAGCAACGCTGCGGTCGGCGGCTGCCGCGGTTAGTGCTGCTGCGTACCCGGAGGGCCCTCCTCCAATTACGACTAGATCAAAGTGGTTCGAAGTCATCGTGACGATAATCGTAACCCCATGATGGTTGGGGCTTGGTGAGGTGACGAAACTTAACTTTGATTGCTTCTATGTGGCGATGAGTACTTGCACCGCGAATGCCGCGAGTATGACTAGTCCGGTTGCTAACGCTGTGATGATCAAGGCTCTTGTACTCACTTGCACTAAATCTAGCGGTCTGCGGAGTTCTGACACATAGCCTTTGTTGGGTGAGGCACCACTTTCTTAACGTCGTTGTAGCGACCGTTTTGGTTTTGTCGGCTTCATGTTCAACCGCAAATCAACCAGAGGGTCTGAGCCATTCGGAACCTACGGCAGTCACTCAATCCAATGACACAGGTACCGAGACATCTGCACTGGTAGAGAAGGTTGATACCGGAATACCCGTTGCTTTGACGGTTCTAGAACGTTCAACTATTTCGGGAGATATGTTCGTTCCCTCATCTTTGGCTGGGCGCGAAGTGCTCTTATGGTTCTGGGCTCCGTGGTGAGGTGCTTGTAACGCTGAAGCAGCGGCGGTCGCCGCACTAAGTAACCATAGTAAGGTCACGATCATCGGATTACCCGGTCGAGATGACATCGAGGGCTATCGCGCGTTTATTGAGCGTCATGACCTAAGTCACCTGCCTCATCTCGAAGATGTCGATGGGTCTCTTTGGGACTATTTCGGTATCTCTTCCCAGCCCGCTTGGATTCTCTTCGACGTTGACGGGCGAGTTACCCGCGGACGCGGCGCGTTACCTGACGAGTTATTCAAATTGGGTTGACAGTTGCGCGCTATGAGGGGCAGCTAGGTTTTGGATATGTCTTCCCGCGTAACTAGTCGCGAACGACTTATCTCGGCTCCCGCGTCAGTCATTTTCGATGTGTTAGCTGATCCTTCACAGCATGCTGCGATTGATGGTTCCGGAACTGTTCAAGGCCACGTTGGTCAACAATCTCGCTTATCTCTTGGGAGTACTTTCGCTATGAAGATGCGTTTTGGTATTCCCTACCGCATCAAAAGTCGAGTGTTGGAGTTCGAGGAGAACCGTCTGATCGCGTGGGCGCATTTGGGTGGCCATATTTGGAGATATGAGCTAGAGGAGATAGGTGAACAGACGTTAGTGACCGAAACTTTTGATTGGTCGAAGTCGCGTTTACCTCTTCTCATTGAGGTTGTGGGTTATCCCCGTCGACACAACAAAAATATGGAACGAACGCTGTGGCGACTTGCCGGTTTAGTTGAGTTGACAACCGAGTGAGATTCTTGGCTTGCTGTTTGGTCACTGTTTTAGTCGGATTCGGTTGCAGCGAACCGAACAAGTTATCCCTCCTAGACAGTTCGGTACGAAGTCCGTCCGGAGATATAACGGTCGCTGGAAGTGTTGGTGTTCTTCGCCTGGTTCCTGGTGATTGTTTTCTTGTTGGAGCAGATGAGATCGAAGAAGTTGATGCTGTTCCTTGTGATGAGGACCATCAGGCCGAGGTCTTTGCTGTTTTTGATCTTGCTGCCACCGAGTGGCCGGGTGCGGGTGCGGTAGCGCAAGTCGCGAAAAGTGGCTGTCTCGACCGATTTCGTAACGCGACCGGGCATGTCTTTGATCCGGTTCATATGGCTATCACTGGTTACGCTCCGAGTGAGCGCTCTTGGAAGGAGGATCGGAGGGTTCTTTGCGTTGTCACTGCGCATGACGTCGCTCTAGTTAGAGGACGGGTGACGCGTCGATCCGGCTGATTTTATTCTGGTTCGATGACCCAGACATCTTCTTCGAATTGTCGTTCCAACTTTTTTTGCAGTTCCCGTAACGTTCGGTCGTTGCTGTTCCGTACTAATACGGCTTCGGTGGCGCGTCGAAGAATTTCGTCGTCGCGTCGTCCCATTGCTTTGCCGAATTCTGCGCTGGTTTTCGGGGTTTCGNCGTTAGCTGTAGTTACGGCGCGTGCNCCAGCCAANAGTTCATGGAATCGTTTTTGGGTCGCGTCAGGCCATCTGAGTTCCACACCGTCGAAAGCGAGNACTACGGCGTATGGAATGGCTGTGGCTGATGCCGCTTCGGCAGCCAGCATTTCTGCGCCCAACCCAAGTCCGGTCAGTACCTGTATATCGGAGTGCATGTCGAGCTTTGCTCTTAGCACTTCAATAAGGCGCCGGCGCACGGCCAAGGTTGTGCTGTTTTCTCCGTAGCCGCCTAGCTCGGTTGGGCGATGGCCGAATACAGCAATGTTGTGGGCTGCGTCGTTATCGGCTTTCGTGGTTGCCTCGACGTTGTCCCCGTCAAGTCCTCTGACGATCGCGTCGGTGTATATGCCACCTGTTCTGCTTGCTTGTTCAGCTGCAGCGGCTGTGGCTAGCTGATCTGCTGCTTCGTTAAGCCGGTGACCTGCATGTCCTTTGACCCATTCGAACTCNACNTCGCCTCGAGCGTTAACCAGNTCAATAAANGGTTCCCACAAATCGCGGTTGGCAACGGGCTCTTTTTTCGAATTTTTCCACCCGCGTTTGAGCCATCCTTTCCACCACTCCTGACGAAAACAATTGACGACGTAGGTGGAATCACTGTGAACCCGTAGNGGGCCCTCTAGTGCTTGGACTGCTGCGCTGGCCGCNGTCAATTCCATGCGTTGGTTAGTGNTGTGAGATTCAAATCCCGACGACCATGGNCCNTGGTCAACAACGAANGCCCATCCGCCGGGNCCTGGGTTACCCAAGCACGCGCCATCGGTAAATACGTCGGTGGTCATTGCTGTACTTGATACATCACAGATGTCACCAAAACACGTACTTTCCGTGCACATGCCCTTTATAGGCAAGGATAGATTCACTGCGATGGCGTGTCNGATCACATGGCTTGTGGTGTTCTTTCTCAAGATTGTCGGGGACTGACTGTGGTTTTCGCGTGNGGCGAAAATGTCTAGTTCTTTGCGCTTCACGGGGGACCGCGGGGCTGATGACTTGTTAAACAACAATTTTGTGGCTTTGTTGATTGGGATGCTGCTGGATCAACAATTTCCNATCGAGCGGGCCTTTGTCGCGCCGTATCGGTTGCAGCAACGCCTTGGNTTTGATCTAGAGGCAGCNGCTTTGGCGGAGTTCCCTGNCGAGGNCTTAATNCAATCTTTTTCTGAAAAGCCTGCGTTNCATCGGTTTCCGAAGTCNATGGCTGAAAGAACCCATGCCCTCTGTAACTATNTGGTTGAGCATTATGACGGCAANCCGGNTGAGCTCTGGGCAGANATCTCTGAGGCNTCAGAGCTACGTCANAGATTATTGGCGCTTCCTGGTTTCGGCGAGAAGAAGGTGCAGATCTTTGTGGCATTGCTCGCNAAAAGNTTCGGGGTAACNCCTCAGGGTTGGAAAGACGTTGCTGGGCATTACGCTGACGCCGGTTTTCATTCGGTTGCTGANCTTGATTCACCCGAAGCCTTATCGAAATTNCGAAGACAAAGAGCACAAGCGAGGAAAGCAAAGTGACGTCAACTGTTCCTGTGANAGACCGTTGTTTCGAAGATTTTTCGGTCGGTGAATCGTTTGTCTTGGGCAGCGTTGANATGGTCGAAGAGGANATGCTCGCATTCNCGACTCANTTCGACCCGCAACGGTTTCACNTTGATGCNGAAGCCGCNNCTCAAACTATGTATGGCGGATTGATCGCGTCGGGNTGGCATACNGGATCATTAATGATGCGGCTCACCGCGGAGGGGTTTTTGGGTGAGCATTGCTTGGGTGCTGCGGGACTTTCGGAACTGTCGTGGCCNGCGCCTGTGCGCGTAGGCGATGTCCTGACTTTGNGAGTGGGGATANTGGGCACGCGAGAGAGNGGGTCGAAGCCCAATCTTGGGTTTGTTGAACTCAGCAGCGAAATGATTAATCAGAACGACGAAGTGGCGCTTCGNACAGTCGGAACCATGTTGATAGCGAAGAAAGANTCTTCNNACTAATCNAGTCGTTCTCCTGCTTGGCGTTCGAGCCACCCCAATAGAACTGCAAGAGCTCGGGGGTCGTGCCGGATCCTGTGGTCTGCCCCATTGACNAGCCTGAGTTCCGGTGCGGGATGGAGATCCGCTAACAGTTGGGCGTCAGCGGGTGGAACTTGACGATCGTTGGTGCCATGAAGGATNAGGAGAGGGCGTTCACCCATTGCCTTCATTGAGTCGATCGCTCTNTTTTGCTGNAGTTCGTCNGACCATCGGTTCATCGAATCGGGGTAGTCATCATCGTNGATGACTCCGACATCTCGACAATGCTGCAAGAAGCGACGTGGGTGAGCTGCCCAATCGTCAAAGTCTGCTCGAGGCGCCATCGCTGCAACTCCGCGAATCTCAGGGTCTTGGGCCGCAGCCATAATTGCCAGCGATCCCCCTGTTGTGGATCCNACGAGCCATATCTGTTGNGATCCTTCATCACGNAGTCGTCGNACTGATCGGGCCACGTCATCAAGCCAACCGGNCATTGAAAACTGGCCTTCAGATTGNCCGCACCCGCGAAGGCTCACTGCTAAGACAACCCAGCCTTGNTCTTCTGCGACCCGTTCGGCNAATTGTTCATATGACCTGCTCGGCACACCGGGNCGTTGCTTTGATGGGAAGCCGTGACAAAGAAGGAGNGCTGGTGCTCGAGTCGAGGAGCGTTCGGGGTGAACAAGAAANGCTTCTAGGTGGGGTGTTCCTTCGATACGGGTTTCAGTGATGGTGACCGACAAGGGTGAAGTCGCTATTTCTGACAGCAGGTCGCTGGTTTATAACCGCGATTTCGTGCTTCGCTCAGTTCGTCAGGTCCGAATGTCGCGTAGGCCTTGGCATCGCATAGGGCTTTCACGGCCGTTTCGTTGGTGCAGCTTTCTAGATCATGGACCTTTTGAATTCGTTTATCGCCTACGTATCTGCGGCCTTCTAGCTCTTTGGGTGCTTCCATAGGGTCTATTTTGCCTCAGGTCGGGCTTTCAGTTGGACCGAGAGCACCAATTAGCTTCAGATACTGCAGGTGAGCATTCATAATTGCATCTACGGTCGGTCGAGTTACTTCTATGTCNTNGGATCGAGCNCGCCGATACAAATTCTGCACNGCAGTTGAACTGTCAGCGATGTCTTGGTCATCGTCAAGTTCAGAATTGAATTGGAGTTCGTTGAGATGGAGTCTCAAGAGTTGCCTCAAGGTCTCTGGGTCAGTCTTTGCTGCGACCTCGAAGGGTATTTCGGCTGCTACGAAGCCTGCCGCCTCTTCGAGCCGCCATACGGGCTGGCGAGGTTGCTGACTTAATCGTCGCGTCTCACGGCCGATAGCGGCTGCGGCAACTACGAACCCGATTACCAGTGAGACTGCTACTACAAGTCCAAGCATGTTGTCCTAGTTCCCCTCNCGGAGAAATAGAAGTTCTAGAGCCCGATTCGTTGGGCTAANAGCTCTCGATGGTAGGCGGGGTCNCCAAACATGAGTTCNGAACTCTTAGCTCGTTTGAAGTACAGGTGNGCAGGATGTTCCCATGTGAAACCGATTCCGCCGTGAATTTGNATGTTCTCAGCGGCACAGTGGAAATAAGCCTCGGAACAATATGCNTTGGCGAGAGATGCGACNGACGGCAGNTCNTCGTTCATTTCTGAGGCGCACCAGGCAGCGTAATAGGCAGCCGACTTGGCTGATTCAACNTCTAGCAGCATGTCTGCGCACTTATGCTTGATGGCTTGGAACGAGCCNATGGGACGACCAAATTGGACTCGGTCTTTGGCGTATTGGACGGCCATATCCATAACAAATTGTGCGCCCCCTACCTGTTCNTTCGCNAGTGCTACNGCTGCTAGGTCNAGGATCTGAGCGATGTAGGAGAAATCGTTGGTGTCGCACAGGTGACTGGCTGGGGTGCCGTCGAAAGTGATTCGGGCTTGTTTACGGGTTTGGTCCATCGTTGAGAGGTTNTCGCGGCTGAGACCGGTGGCATCACCGTCCACTGTGTAGAGGTGGATTCCTCCCTCCGCTCGGGCTGCGACCACAAACANGTTCGCAGTTCCTCCGTCGGTGACAAACATCTTNTCACCGGTGATTGTTGCTCCGTCACCGGTTCCACTCGCTTCGACGGTTATGCCTTCTGCATCCCAACGTCCGCTGGGTTCTGCCAAGGCCATGGTTGCGATGGTGCTGCCGTCAGCGATGCCTGGTAGCAACGCTGCCTTTGCGTCTTCGTTCCCTGAGTGGATTATGGCGTTNCCNGCNAGCACCACNGTGCTGAAGAACGGTGCACATAAAAGGCTTCGTCCCATTTCTTCGAGCGCTATACCCAATTCGACGTAGCCAAATCCTTGACCTCCGTACTCCTCGGGGATGATCATGCTTTGCAGTCCGAGTTGTTCGGCCATTTGGCTCCAAACAGCGGAGTCGTATCCATCGTCTGTTTCCATGAGCTCTCGTACGGTAGCTTCTGCAGATTTTTCCTCCATGAAGGAGCGGATGAAGCTGCGAAGTTCTTCTTGTTCTTCTGTGAATGCAAAGTTCACGGTGGTTACCTTTTCGACAAGTGGTTGGGAGTCTTGTTTTAGCTCGTCGNGCGAANATACGCCAATCCAATTGTGTACGCTGNTGTACACANTTCCGANCNTAGAGNTGNTGATGAACAATTCAATCTCTGTCCACCATGTCGGGACTCGNGATCTTCGCGCCAACCTCGCGCATNACCTTCGTGCNGCTGAAGCNGGNCACACCATTTTTGTGACCGTCGATGGNAAGGTCATCGCTCAANTGGGTCCAGNGGGTCACGCAGATGAAAGTCTTTCTNTTGAGGCNCTCATTGCGTCTGGATTNGTCGAGGCACCTAGTAATTCCAAACGACAGNGANCCCGANCTGNTCTTNGATCTCCCNGCGGGGCTGTCGAGTGAACGTGCNCTGCGTGAAATTAGAGGCCGGTAATGACCGTTGCGTTGGACAGTTCTGCTCTTTTGAAACGCTACCTATCTGAACCTGGCCACGATTTGGTGAACCAATATTTGCAGGCAGATTCAGTCTGGTGCGCGTCGGTGTTAGCTAGAACCGAAGTTCAATTGGCGCTACATCGTGTTGCTTCAGGCCCTACTGAGCAACAAANACTTTGGTCTGCGTTCCGAGAGGACTGGGGCCGTGTCGCTGTAGTCCCACTTGATGAGCGTTGCTTGGCACGAGCTGTAGAGATTGGTGCAACTTTCCAGCTCGGCACTGTTGACGCTCTGCATCTGGCGGCAGCTGATCGACTTCCTCAGCCTTTGACGTATCTGACCTTTGATAGCCATCAGATTCCAGCTGCTTTGGGGCTCGGGTTTGAAGTCGCCTCAACCCAGGAACCGGCAGCTGATTATTGAACCGTGGCTACTTATTCTTCACCGATGGAGGACTGGAGGTACCGCTCAATTCCGATGTCGTCGATCATGGACAACTGGGTTTCGATCCAATCAAGGTGGTTCTCCTCCCCCACCAGGAGGTGCTCTAGGAGTTCTCGGCTGCCGGGGTCAGCCTCGTCNAGGCAGATTTGGACTCCGCGCCTGTATCTCTCGACTGCGTCTATCTCAAGTTGGCGGTCCAAGTCGAGTTGCTCCTCGACTGACTCGCCAATAGCGATACTTCCTAGTCGTTGAACGTTTGGGTGACCTTCGAGCAGAAGAATCCGTTCAATCAATTTCTCCGCGTCGCGCATCTCTTCAATTGATTCTTCACGGAAGGCAGTAGCTAGACCTTTCCATCCCCAATTTTCACAAATTTTGGCGTGGGCGAAGTATTGATTAATCGCCGTTAGCTCAGCTGTAAGCGCTTCGTTTAGAAATTCGACTACTGCGTCTGATCCTTGCATTGCTCGTGATCTCCTAGATCGTGCACAGAAGACCATATACGCAGCGACCNANAGAGCAGTGACACTCNGTCGGCTTATCNGATCGAGACGGCCTAAGCGACTNCNGGTCGAATTGTGAGGCTCCGCGGACCTGCCAATTGACGCACTTGATCAACACATGCGCCGCATTCGGTACCGGCTCCACATCGCGTCCCAATTTCTTCAACACTGAGAGCACCNGTAGNTAGAAGNTCTCGAATAGTGGCGTCATTGATGGCGAGGCAGTGACAAACGACCATNAGGAGTCCTCGTCCCTTTTGATCGTGATTTGGCCCCGCACACCGCTGTCTATGAGCCCTAGCGCTGTGCTGAGTTGCACCGTCGTGCAGCGTTTACTGATTCTGTTCGCGCCCTTCAATTTTGCTACCGGCCCGGGCATTCCAAACTGAAGTTCGACACTATCGACGCGTCTCATTGATGCGCGCCACTGGCTAGCACGGATTCGGTTTATCGGAACTGGTACCAAAAGATATTCGTTGTCACCGAAACGGATTTCGCTTGTTCGCTCATCAATCGCAAGAACTTCGTTAATGACACGCCGGTGAGCAGCCCGTATTGAGGGCCCTGATGCTTCGGGATTCTCTACGACTGACATCAAGCACACCTTACTCATTTTGATCAGGAGAGGTGTAAATCTTTGGATAGCTCTCCGATAACTCTGACAAAGGGTGCATCACTACTTGCGAGTACGCACCTAACCAAAATGGCAGCAGCCGTCGTTCTCCGTGGGATTTGCACCCAGTGAGAACGACGGCTGGACCTACTCGCCCTTAGGCGAGCCCACCAATCGTGACAGTACTGCTACTGCAGACTTCCGATGTCATCACGGCCGATCTCTAAGAGACCCCAGACCGGATAAAGAGCAGTGCGAATGTCGTCCGAGGACGGGCCTGATCCTGGTTCGTTATCCAGTTCGTAGGCACTGTTCAAGGTTTCGATCGTCTCGGCGAACATACCGGTAGCCCCAAGTTCTGGCTCCAGCACTCTCCAGAAGGCGTAGCCCTCAGCCTGGTGGATGCGGGCCTTATCCATGTCGCCCGCCGCTAGGTCGGCTTCGACCTTCACTGCGTAACGCATCACTGCCTGCGAATAGGTNATGACCACACCACGCTTNACCAGGGAAACCGCGGCTTCAGCTCCGCCAGCANTACCTCTGAGCAGTGCATCTCGACCAGCGATCATTGCACTGAGGATGGCTTCGTTAGCTTGGGCGGTCTCGCCGTCCGAGCCCATCGTCCCGAAGTTACCACCGCGCTTGTTGGCTGTTCCATAAGGTCCACAGCTTCCGCTAGCGCCGTGGTAGAAGGCCCAACCTTCATCCCAGTTGTGCACAGCACCNGCCCAGTTGCCGTCGCCGGCTTTAGCGACAGCGGAGTTCACCTCATGGGTTACGTATGCAAGTAAGGCTTGGTTCTGCATGCCTTTTTGGACGCCTTGCTTTCTTACGCCATCAGATTCGCCCGCGAACATCCCGGTTCCTTCGAGTGCTGAGGTAATGAAAACGTCAAGAGAACCCGGAGCGCCGTAATAGGTGTCATGGGGGTGCTTCTTGCCCTCTGCTGAGGCGAAACCTCCAAGAGTTCGGAACGATCCGTCGCTCTTTTCTGCATTCTTTCCATTGTTGTAAATATCAGCAACGGCTTCGAAGTCAATGGGGCTAGCGCCGAGCAGCTCGTTCATGTCACACATGTCGAGCACTAACAGGCGATGGTTATCAACATTTGAGGCGTAGTCGTAACCACCCTCTCCTGCTGTCGCATCATCGGTGACTTCAGCACCCGCTTTTGCGGGTGCGCTAGAAGACGCCGAAGCACTTCCGGAGGAACTACCGCTAGAAGAGGCAGATGCACTCGCAGAAGCTGACGCACTAGCGGAGGCAGACCCGCTACCAGAACCACTACCCGAACCAGAACCAGAACCACTACCGGAACCAGAACCACTAGAAGAACTAGCTGAACCGACCTCACGAACGGATGCTCCGTCATCGCCACAAGAGGCGGCAACTAAAGCGAACGCAAAGACCAGTCCAAGCAATTTGAGCAAGGACGAACGTTTCATGTTTGGTATCTCCATAAGAACATTAGANGGGGAATAACACTCGCATGATAAGTGNTCCTAATACCAAATATCAACCTAAAGGTCTTACTTATTTGAGATAGCAACTGGTTTCAACGATTNGCCCCTGNNNACCCAATATGTGNAATTNACGAAATCTAGGAGATGGANGCTTCANCGCCTATATAACTTGGNCTTTNNCCTATATTTNCTTCGAACAAATGTTTATCGNCATTTATGTTTGGCTTGCTTATCATTTTATGTTAAACACTTTNACAACGTNCCCGCGGACCCTTTGGGTCCCTCGCCTCTTCGTGCTGAGGTGAGTTGTGGGTCGGGTCCGGTCTGGTGGGGAGTCCCCTCCTTACCAACGCTTCCTTTGCCTGCCTCGGGCAAAACCCTCCAACAGCGTAGAGCGGACCCGCCCACAACGGGTCACTACTACTCAAGACANAATTAGTGCTTCACTGTTNTTNGGGATTACGAACAACGACCTCAGTACCCAGGCACTACCGCNACTAATCGCACCATAGGACCTATCCAATGACCGATACTCCAGAACTTGAACACGGTGATGGNCATGATGTATCGCCGGTCGGCGATATTCACTCCTTCCCTAGCGACGCAGAACTATCTCGTTCGCTNATGGCATCAAGCGCGGCNGGGGTTCTNTCAACCCTCACCACCGAGGGATATCCCTACGGCAGTCTGGTTTCTCATATGGTCGACGNTGACGGAAATCCAATCATCCTGATCTCGGACCTTGCAGAACACACCAAGAACGCCCGCCTTGATAATCGAGCCAGCCTCTTGGTGGATACATCCCGCGCCGCTGACGAGGATCCCTTAGTTGGAGCAAGACTCACGTTGGTCGGACAAATGAACTTACTCACAGCTTCAGATGATCTAGAAGCGACATACTTAGAGAAGCATCCATATGCCGCCGATTATCTGAAGTTCAAGGATTTCAATTTTTGGCAACTAGAGGTCGAGCGCTGTCGCTTCGTTGGTGGCTTCGGACACATGAGTTGGATGACCGCTGGGGATTACCGCATCGCAGAGGAAGATCCCTTTTGTCAAAACGCGCCAGGGGCTATTGAACACATGAATGACGACCATGCTGATGCAAACCTCATCTTTGTTCAGGAACGCGGTGGCATACCAAATGCTAGAGAGGCCGAAATGGTCGGAGTGGATCGATATGGCATGACGTTTCGTGTAGCTAGCACTGCCGGGGACCGGACCAGCAGGGTGGCCTTCACTGAAGTCGCAACGGATCCTTCACAGCTCGAGCCCTTCGTCATCGGTCTTCTACGCTCGTTGCGCGATGACTCCTGAGCGTCACCAAATGCAAATTAGGGAATTGATCGGGGCGCAAGTGGTCTCCTTTTAACGACATCAGGCACGCACAGCGGAGTGCCTGTAACTGGGTCCGGGATTACCACAGCAGCGAGACCGAACACCTCGTCCATCATTTGACTATTGACAACCTCTTGTGGCGCGCCCTGATTCACAATTTTGCCGTCACGCATCGCCACCACATGGTCCGCGTAACGACACCCTTGATTGATGTCATGGAGCACCATCACAACCGTTCTTCCTTCTGCCCGGTTTAGATCTCTTAAGAGGTTAAGCACCTCAACTTGGTGAGCTATATCTAGATGGGTGGTCGGTTCATCTAAGAGCATCAGATCCGTCTCTTGCGCTAGGGCCATTGCTATCCATGCTCTCTGTCGCTGTCCTCCGGAAAGATGGTCAACGTGCTCTTCGGAAGCATCGTTGAGGGCGGTTAAAACCAGCGCCTTCTGCACAGCAGCCTCATCCTCTACGCTCCATTGGTCAAAAAGCCGTTGATGCGGATACCGCCCACGCCGGACTAGGTCCAAGACTGTCACGCCGGTCGGCGCCGTAGGACCTTGAGGCAATAGCCCAATCTGTTTTGCGACGGCCTTAGTCGGCTGTAGGTGGATATCTTCGCCATTCAGTAACACTGCTCCACCTACTGGTCGAAGGACTCGAGCCAAACCACGCAGGCACGTCGACTTTCCCGATCCGTTGGCACCAATAATCGCGGTAATCTTCCCGGCCGGTATAACGAAGTCAAGGTCATCAACTACTCGCTTACTCCCATATGAGAGAACAACCTCTGAGGTTTCAAGGGTCACCATTTCAGATCTCTTTTCAAAGTGCGCGGTTAAATCGAACAAGAATGAACAAAAAATAGGGGCCACCCAAAGCAGCTGTAATAACTCCGACTGGGAGGGTAGTGGGGGCAAATAACTGCTGAGCGATTAGGTCGCAACCCAAAAGGAACAATGCGCCAACGAGCCCAGTTAGAAGCAAAGCGCCACCGGTCAGGGATCCGACGATCAATCTCACCATGTGCGGCACAAGCAGAGCAACGAAGCCTAAAGGTCCTATTACGGCTACAGCAGTAGCCGCGAAGGCGGACGCCACGACAATGACTGCCATACGTTCGAGTTCGACCCGACTCCCTAGAGCGAGCGCCGATTCATCGCCAAGTTGGAGGAGTCGAAGCCGAGGAACCAAAAACAAGCTAACCGGAGTGATCACGATCACACCCAAAGCCAAGGTTCTGACGTCGGTCCATGAGCTTCCGAAAAGACTTCCCACTTGCCAGCGCGCGGCTGCGACGACCCGCTCAATCGGATATTTAACCATTAGATAGGTGATGCCCGATGCAAGCAGCGCGTTTATTCCAATACCGACGAGAACCAATCGACTCCCGCTGATGCCCTGTTTCCATGCCAGCAAGTAAATGACAACAGCGGTCGATACTGCTCCCCCGAACGCAGCCCAAGGGAGAACGCTCAGATCGGCGCCAACCGTGAGCACGAACACGGCACACAGAGCCGCACCAGTATTGATGCCGATCACGTCCGGCGAAACCAAAGGGTTGCCCAGCAACGATTGAAACAACGCTCCAGATACTGCCAAACAAAACCCGGCGAGCAAGGCGGCGACTAGTCGAGGAAACCGCAAGGAGTTGACGACAAAGTCATATTCTCCTCCCCGGTTCCAGAAAGCAGTCGCTATCGCCTTAAATCTCGGGATCGGGTAGTCCCCCACCTCCAAGCCCACCAGAACTAGACAAAGCAGCACAAGCGAGGTACCGACACATAGGCGAATCATTCGAAGGTCAGCCAAAGTCGAGAAAGAATTCGTTCGGATCGCACGTTGGGAGTGAGAAAGCCGTTTAGAAAAACTGACTAAAATACCAACGCAAGTAAGCCCAACCGTTAAAAAAATCAGGGTCCGCGGCGACGGTGGGACAAGCGTTAAGAGCCTCACAACCCAGCAAGCTTTCGTGAGCGAACCAAAAATATTAAGAAGGGCGCACCGACCAAGGCCGTTACAACCCCGACTTGCATCTCAAGCGGTGATACCACCATTCGGCCCACCACGTCAGCCGCCAGCAGCAGACCCGGACCAGCTATGAGGCACATGACCGTGACCCAGCGATAATCCGATCCAACTAGCGACCGGGATATATGTGGCACCGCTAAGCCGACGAAAGCGACCGGACCGGCTATGGCGACCGCAGAGGCTGCCAGGACAACACCTATAACTCCTGCAGCGAATCGCACTAGCCCAACTCGTTGACCAAGCGATACTGCGGTTTCTTCTCCCAAAGAAAGCGTATTTAGAGGTGCCCCCAGCATCAGAGCTCCTAGGAGGGACACGACGATCAAAGGAAACAACAGGCGCACCTCCTCAGTTCCTCGACCGGTTAGAGATCCCGCCAGCCAGAAGCGGGCCTCGTCCAGCGTCTCTTCGTCAAGCAACAATAAAGTTGAGGTCCACGCGGATAGCAACGCGGTAACAACTGCTCCCGCCAAAGCTAATTTGACCGGAGTCACTCCTCCCGGACCAACCTGGGCCACCACATAGACCAACAAGCCTGCGGCGACCGCGCCAACGAACGCGAACCAGACATACCCGCTGGCGGTGACAATGTTTAATCCGTGAATAGCGGTAACCATTGCGAACGCTGCACCCGCGTTAATTCCTAATATTCCAGGCCCCCCTAATGGGTTGCGGGTTACTCCTTGAGTCATTGAGCCCGCTACCGCTAAACAGCATCCTGAAACGATGGCTAGAAGTGTTCGGGGCAGGCGCAGCTGACGAACGACAACCTGGCCGGTGTCGCTCGAATCGAAATCAAAAAGCGCCGCCCAGACCTGGCCAGCGTCAACTGGCACTGGCCCCACCAAGAGGCTGGCCAGACTCATTAGACATAGGAACGCAACACCTACAGCGACCCACCAGAGCGGTCTGGTAGCTCCCTCACCAGCTTGTGTCTTAGATCCGGTTTTCAAGTCCACTCGAACTCTTCTGATGTCATTCGCTACAGGGGACCTGTGCGGCTGAGAGGAAGCCGCAATAATCTTTCTCTGTTACCGTCCATAATCCGTCTATTAGATAGACAGTTCGATCCAAGTCGGTATAGGCAGCTGAGTCTCCGAAATAGACGTCATAGATGATCCTGGCCGAATCGTTAACAATCTCGGCTGCTTTAGGTCGCAAAGTGATTCCACCGTTGTCAGCAGCCCCTTCTCGGTATGCCTCATTAGCTAAGCGAAGTTCACTGGCATTCTCCAAATGCCGCTTTTTTTCAGACCACTTCGTTTCACTTCCGTACACCAAACGAAAGGCTTCCATTGCCAATTGCTCTTCAGCAGTGGGCGGGTCCAGAACCACCGTAACGACATCTGAGATTTTCGGTACCAGTTCATCGAGAAGTAAATCGAGACTAAGAATTGTCACTGTATTAAACGCTGCGTGAAGGGCGGTGCCCCGATCCAGCCATACAGTCTTCTGCTGTTGCACTGCAGGTACAGCACCCAGTAGCGACGACTCGATTAGCGCGTCTGTGAGCGATGATTCTGTTTCTACCAATAACACGTCGACATCGAGCAGATTGACCATTTGCTCGGTGAGTAGGACCCATCCCTCGTTCCCAATCTCATCATCAAGATCAGAGGGATACACAAGTCCAAGCTGCTTAAGAAACCGAGATGAGGGTATGTTGCCGCCGGCCACTCTTATGGAGTCTTCACGATCGGCTTTCAGCCAGGCAAATGACGATCCTTTCAAACTTGGGTGGGGACGGATCGCATCAAGAATTGAGGCCTGAGCAACCAAAATGGCTTGACCCGCCTCAGCGTCGCGCGACAACACCTGGCCTAAGAACTCCACATGCTCTTGCCAAGAAAGGCCATGCTGATCTGAATCTCTTGGAGCTGCAACAGTCGCTGCAACCGAGCTAATAGCTTCGTATTCGCTCCGACTCAGCGCTGCTTTCACGGCCAAAACGAGGTCGGGCCGAAGTTCAGCTAAGCGCTTGTAGTCCAATCCACGCTCCAGCTCTCCAAGATCGATGATTTGGGTTTCTCCAAGAACCCGACGTGACCAAACAGACGGGAAAAGTTCGGTCGCGGGCCGTGATCTCGTGACAGCGACGGGAATGAGTCCTAGCGCTATTAGAGAATCCTCGTCGTGTGCTCCTAGAACCACCACTCGTTCGGGGTTCAACGGCACCAACGTTTCGCCATATTGGTGTGCGACGGTCACATTTTCTGAAAAAATCGCTTGCTCAGTGACTTCCGCACCAAGTTCAGCATGACTGGATTTTGTCACGGTTAATGACTGATCAACCGCAATGGTCTCTGCCGAGTCAGAACACGCTAGGAGTTGTCCTACCAAGCACGATGACACCAATAGGCGCACGACACAGCTACAGGCAGACATAATTTCGCCTACGTCGTCGCTTCCGCTTGCAGTACTACGTCGAACTCAAGGAGCTCCGAGCCATGAGCCACGGGCTGTGAGGAGGCTTCGGCATGCCCACGAGCAAAGGCGGGTGAACGAACCCACGCCAAAAAGGCCTCCTCTGAGGCCCAACGCGTGTAGACGTACCAGGTGTCACCATCGGCTGGGCGAAGAAGTTCGAAATTTTCGAATCCATCCATATTTTCAACTTCGCCGAGCCTGGCTTCAAAACGTTTCAGCAATTCATCCCCAGATCCCTCCGGCACCGTTATCGCATTAATTCTGACAATGCTCATCTCTCTTACTCCCTCTTCTTTCGACCTTGATCTAGTAAAAATTTCATTGAACCGCCACCCGCTAATTCCGCCAGATAGCTGGCATAAACACACAGAGCTAGTTGATCAGCCCGTTCACTCAAAAATCGTGCTTCTACCTCAAGCTTTACTACGACAACATTGAGCCCCAAATCAGCTTTCAAGACGACATCAGTCGCATCAGCTACTTCTGGGTCGCAGTCCAGGCCGTCAAAGACTTGTCTCAATCGAGTCGGGTGAAGATCTGCTACAAACCATCGTTCTCCTGCACGGTGCCGAGAACGATAAACACCGGCGACAGCGTGCTCGAGTGTGCCTCGTGGTTCGACGCTGCCCAACCACGTTTCAACTTCCTTGGCTATGGGGCACGGCCCATCTGCCACTAAATGTCTGAAGGTGCACGGGCTCAAATCGGCACGAGAATGTCCAGCAACTAACAGGCGACCTCCATCGGTGCGTCGAAGCAGAAGCTCAGCACCGGGTACTGAGTGGGCAAGCGCTGCAGCTGCCGTAACCACATCTTTACTAATCATCAAGATCTCTCTTTTATCCGGCGAGCCTCGTCAAGGACCATTGCTAATTGCTCAATTAGAGATCCAACCCGAGGCCCATTTCCTAAGAGCCATTGATCATCGAAGTGAGCAACAGCTTGATGAGCACCAGCTGGTGTCTGAGAAAGACCCCCTATAGTCATCAGCCCATCGGGGCCTCCAACCGAATCAAGTCCAGTCGACGGGACCAAGATGACATCCGGTGCTACCACCATCAGACCTTCTGCTGAAATGCTCTCACTACTATCTATGTCCAACACCTCCGCCATGCTTTCCCCACCAGCAGCCTCAATAATCCAATGCGTTGCTGAATTTCTTCCTAGAACTAGTTGAGTGCTAGCTCCGCGCAGATAGAGCGCAACGACCCGAGGTCTGCTTGTCGGGTCGACAACCGTCGCCTTGGCGATATCTTCAGCAACTTTCAGAGCCAATTCGGAACCCAATTCAGGAACGCCAAGCGCTTGAGCCACTGCCCGAATCTTTTCAGGCGGACCTCCAGGCCCGGATTGATTAGGAACGATTACCACTGGGAAACCGAGTCGCCTGAGATCGTCAATCACACCTGGAGGACCTGCAATTTCTGTTGCAAGCAATACCGTCGGTGAATATGTAGCAATACTCTCCGCTGTCAGTGCTCTCTGGTATCCGATCTCGGGCAACGCATCAGCCTCCGGAGGAAAGGTCGCGGACATATCGGTGG
This sequence comes from Acidimicrobiaceae bacterium, assembly GCA_002708935.1. GTDB lineage: Bacteria > Actinomycetota > Acidimicrobiia > Acidimicrobiales > Poriferisodalaceae > MedAcidi-G3. Next base: position 69,178 of record PAPO01000019.1, read on the forward strand.
CCACGACTTGGCCACCAAGTCCCAATGCGAAGACAACTTCAGCGACTGTGCCATCTAAAGGAATGATCCGGTCAACAGAGTTAATCGTGACTTCAGTTCCAGTTAGATCCGTCACCACTACCGGCAAGACTGGTTGGGGCCCAGCCTCGCCTTCATCATGGCCGTCTCGCGGTTTGGTTTCCTCGGTGTCCTCATCTACAGAAAGTGCCAGGGTTTGATCTGAAGCGGTCCTATCGGCCGTTTCACCGATCACTGTATTTTCGCTACATCCCATGAGAACTAACGCAAAAGGCCAACAGACGTAAAGCAGTAAACGCCCTCGAATTGTCAGTCCTTTGGAGCTCGAAAACACTCGGAGCCTCTGCCTCAATTTGTCCTCAGGCCTACTTGGCCACTTATGGTAGGTATACCTATCACTTATGGTCTGCGCTGTGCAACATCCCGATGGGTCAGAGGTCAAAGCCGTAAACTTTACACATGACTCTTCACTGGAAAGGGACTGGCGTCGAAGTACACAAGGTTGTCGTCGGACCTTACGAAAACAATGTGTTCACTGTCAGGTGCACCGAAACAGGCGACGCTCTGCTCATCGATGCCGCCAACGAACACGAGCAGCTTCTAGAACTGTGCCAAAGCCTCGGAGTGCGGACAGTGGTTGAAACTCACGGCCACTGGGACCACATCCAAGCGATCCCTGCAATCCGAGATGCCGGTTACGAAGTGGGCGTCGCTACTGAGGATGCAACGATGCTCCCTAGCTACGACTTCATCTTGGAAGATGATTCAGTGATCGAGGTCGGTCGTCTACGTATTCGCACCATTCACAACCCTGGACACACCCCAGGTTCGATGAGTTTCCATGTTGAAGACACACCGCTGCTGTTTTCAGGTGACACCCTTTTCCCGGGTGGGCCCGGCGCTACAAACTTCGAAGGCGGTGATTTCGACACCATTATCAAAAGCATCGACGAGCGAATGTTCTCCAAATTTTCTTCTGACACTGTCGTTCTTCCCGGTCATGGAGACGACACCACAATCGGTAGCGAGGCTCCTCAACTCCAAGAATGGGTAGACCGAGGCTGGTAGACGACTAGCCGGTCGCGACGCGACTGGCCAGAGAACGGAAAGCCATGGTGAATGTCACCAACCCCAACCCCACTATTGCGGCCATCGCTTTGAGGAGCATCGTCGGGTCCCATCCTTCCGACAGAACCGAACGCATACCCTCAAGCAGGTACGTAACTGGGTTCCACGCCGCCACCGTTTTCAACCATCCGCTCATTAAATCTCGCGGCAACATGCTCGGTGTCAAAAACGCAAACGGAAAAAAGATTAGAAAAGCTGAATTAACCGCCGCCGGGTTACCGGTCCGCAACGCGACCGTATAAGGAAAACCTGTGAAGGCAAGGCTCCACGCCATCGCGAGAAGCACAAACACCGCTAAACCAGAGATTCCCGTTCCAAAACTGACGCCGACGGCGAAACCTAAAAGCAGCACTACCGCTGCCAAAGCAGACGCCAAAACGATGTCGGCCACCATCAGACCCAAAAGCAGCGATACTCGACGAATCGGTGTGACCAACATCCGATCTAAGTACCCGGTTTGGATGTCTGTTACCAGCATGTTCGCACGTGATATTCCGGTTACTGCAAACACGATCGCGACGGGAAGTTGGAATGCTCGATAATCGATCCCTGGTTGCCGTTCCACAAAAGCTTCCAACGCTCCAATGTTGACGATGAAAAAGAAGATGGGGATAGCCAAAGCTGGACCGATGAACTCAGGTTCTCTCGAAAGACTTCGAACAGCTCGACGGGCAACGGTGCCAATATCAGCAAAAAAACCGCTGCGTTGAGAGATGGGTTTCCGATCCGACATCATTGTTCGATCTCACTAGTCAACCGATGACCGGTGGCTCGGAGAAAGACATCGTCGAGCGAAGGGGTTCTCACAGTTAGAGATTGAGGGGAAATGTCTTGTCTGCTGAAAGCCACGGCCACCTCAGCGACGAGCCCCGCCCCGTCAGCTGTTGAGATCGTTATCCCCTGCGTACCGATGGTGACATCATCAACTGCCGACAACGCAGCCGCAACATCAGCGGCTTGATCTAATTTGTCGACAAGTTCCACCACAATCACATCAGATCCGACACTCCTCTTAAGGTCTATCGGCCTGCCTTCTTGAACAATTCGGCCTTCGTCGATAATGCCAACCCTGTCAGCCAACGCATCTGCTTCTTCTAGGTATTGGGTGGTTAAAAAAACCGTGACTCCGTACATCTCATTGAGGCGCCTCACTTCATCCCACACCCGAACTCTGCTGACTGGGTCTAGACCGGTCGTCGGTTCATCCAAAAACAACACTTCTGGATCGTGGATAAGCGCGGCGGCCAAATCCAACCGTCGTTTCATTCCACCGCTATAGGTCTGCACCCAATCATCAATAGCGTCACCCAGATCAGCCAACTCCATCGACCGGCTAACTCTTTCATCTCGGTCGTCCGAATTGAGGCCGAAGAGCCGTGCCTGTAGATCAAGGATTTCTCGACCACTTTGCTTGTCATCTAACGCTGCCTCTTGGAGGGCTACCCCTATACGAATTCTTACTTCGGCGGCATCTCTAACGACGTCGTGGCCCGCGACCGTCGCTGAACCGGCACTAGGTGCAAGCAAGGTGCACAAGACTTTGACTGTCGTAGATTTACCGGCTCCGTTTGGGCCAAGGAAACCGTAGATTTCTCCCCGAGGGATTGCTAAATCAACTCCGTCAACCGCGTGATTGTCGCCGAACTTTCTTACTAGTCCACACGCCTCAATCGCAAGGTCACTCATCTGGACCAACACTACTGGCGCCAATATGTCATAACCAACGGCATCTAGACACCGACCGGTGAACTACTACTACGGTTACCTCATGCCTAATAGTTGGAGTCAGGAACAATTGACTGAGGCTACAGAAGCGGGTCGTATCGACACCGTGGTACTGGCCTTCACGGATCACTACGGGCGGTTGATGGGGAAACGACTCGACGCCGAATTCTTTCTTGAAGACCCCTCTGGGACCCATGCATGCGATTACTTGTTGACCGTCGACATGGAAATGCAGCCGGTCGACGGGTTCGCCTTTTCCAACTGGGACCTCGGCTATGGGGACCTTCATCTGGCCCCAGACATGAAGACTGTGAGGCCCGTTCCGTGGCTCGACCGGACCGCATTAATCATGTGCGATCTGCTTACTCACAGTGGAGAACTAATTGCGGTGGCACCGAGGTCAATTCTTCGCCATCAAATTGGGCGCCTCGAAGACTTCGGTATGCAAGCCATGGTGGCATCGGAACTCGAATATTTCCTCTATCGGACCACCTATCGGGCTGCCGCTCTGGGGGATTACAACAATTTGGAGCCTGCCGGCTGGTATGTGGAGGACTACCACCTGTTGCAGGGAGCGCGCACGGAAGATCTCAATGGCGCATTTCGCCGTCACCTAAAAGACATGGGGATCCCAGTCGAGTCAACCAAAGGAGAATTTGGGCGGGGACAACATGAACTAAATATTCGCTGGTGCGACGCTCTAGAAATGGCTGACCGTCATGTCTTACTGAAACAGTGCGTCAAAGAAGTCGCCGACCAGCAGGGAGCAGCTGCGACTTTCATGGCTAAGCCTCATGACACCGAAGCAGGATCTAGCTCTCATCTGCATCTCAGTCTCTGGTCGACGAACCAAGAAAACAATTTGTTCGTCGGGGACAACGAGATAGCCGGGCTAGAGGTTTCAGAAACTTTCACTCATTTTCTCGGCGGCTGGCTATCTCACCTCCAAGAGCTGATGCCGTGTTTTGCTCCAACAGTCAATTCCTACAAGCGTTACCAATCACAATCCTGGGCCCCGACCAGCTCTGCGTGGTCTCCCGACAACCGGACGGCGGGATTTCGAATTGTTGGCGAAGGGCAGTCACTTCGAATCGAATGTCGCGTACCCGGGGCTGACGTGAATCCTTATTTGGCCTACGCGGCCGCAATCGCAGCCGGATTAGCGGGACTCGAATCTCGTAGCGAACTCCCACCAGCTCTAGAAGGAGACGCCTATCAATCTGGGGCGGCTTCTCTGCCTACCTCGTTGCGCGAAGCGACCCAACTTTTTGAATCCAGCGGTTTCGTTAGGAAGGCGTTTGGCGAAGCTGTCGTCAACCACTACAGCCATTTCTGGCTGAACGAAAGCGTCGCTTTCGACGCCGCAGTGACTGACTGGGAACGACGCCGGTACTTCGAACGAATATGAAGCTTCTAGCGCTAGGCCGATTTAATCGTCTAATAGCGGCGGACGTCGTTGACCGATGCCCGTTGCTTGTTCAAAGGCATAAGCAAGTTCCAAAACAGAACGATCGTCGCGGCTTCTTCCGACGATCTGAAGGCCTATGGGTAAACCTTCAGGGGTAAATCCGGCAGGCACTGAGATCGCTGGATGAGTGGTTGTTGTTATGTCACTGCACGACCTCATCCAGTCGATATAGGTGTCAAAGCGAATACCTTCGATCTCTTTGATGTATTCAATATCTTTCGAAAAAGGTGGAATTTGTGTGACTGGGCACGCCAAGAAATCAATGTCTGCCATGAACCTCTGCAGCTCAGTAAACATTTGAGCCTGCTTGAAACAAGCTTCGCCATGATCTTTCATTGACATCGCTAAGCCCTTTTCGGCATTCCATATAACGGTTTCCTTGAGCTGATGTCGATGCGTTTCCAACAATGCGGCATAGCTGTGGGCGAAAATTTCAGCTCGAAGTGTTTGGAAGATCTCAGGGGCGTCAGAGAGGTCGGGCCAACTCTCTACTATCTCGCAACCTAAGTCCGAAAGACGGTCTGGTACCGAAGAGAGGGCGGCACGTACTGCGGGGTCCACTGGTAAACCCCCCAAGTCAGGTGACCATGCGACTCTGGTACCACTGAAATTTCGTTCTAATGAGCCAGCAAATATTTCTGGTGACTCAACGTTGGAACTGGGCGCTAGCTGGTGAGGTCCAGCTATGGCCTGCATGAACAGCGCTATATCGCTGACTGTTCGTGCCATAGGGCCTTTTGTTGCCATTGGCATCCATAGATTGGAACTCGGGACAGTTGGGACGCGTCCGCCCGAAGGTCGAAAGCCAACAACATTGCAGAACGACGCTGGATTTCGTAACGATCCACCTAGGTCGGAACCATCGGCGATGGGGAGCATTCGCGCGGCTAGCGCTACGGCGGCGCCGCCACTGCTGCCACCGCAGGTTTTGGAGGTGTCATATGGGTTGGACGTGACTCCAAATACTTCATTGAATGTTTGAGAACCGGCGCCGAACTCAGGGGTGTTTGTTTTCCCAATCATGATCGCACCTGCATCACGAATACGTTCGACTATCAGATCGTCTTGGTCGGGGACTCTGTCCTGATATATGGGTGACCCCAACGTGGTACGGACACCGGCAGTGTCAACTAGGTCTTTGTGAGCGATCGGCAGACCGTGAAGCACCCCCAAAGGTTCGCCATTCGCGTGAGCGTCGTCTGCTCTAGCAGCGCTGTCGTTTGCCTGTTCCGGAATTAAGGTGACAATCGCATTGAGTTCAGGGTTGACTTTTTCGATGCGTGCAAGGTGCGCTGCCAAGAGTTCGCGTGAACTGATCTCTCCGTCTGCTAGCAACGTTCGCATCTCTATCGCTGTCAAATCACACAGGGTCTCGTTTATCACGGGTGTATTCCACCACAAGCACAAGCTTTAAGGAGTCAAAAACCCCCAATCAACTTGACTCTAAGAAAGGATCTTTGGGCGGTCCCTCACGCAGCCATCTACGCTCATTGAATGGCAACTGACAAAGATGTGCGAACCCAGACAACTATCGAGCTTTTGCAGACTTTGATCCGGAATGAGTGTGTTAACGATGGCACCGCAACTTCAGGTAACGAAATCCGCAACAGTGATGCTTTAGAGACCTTTCTTGAGGGGCCTGGGGTTGATATCGAGACGTTTGAACCGACGCCAGGCAGAAAATCTTTGGTGGCTCGTATAGCAGGGACCGATCCGAGTGCCCCAAGTTTGTGTTTGATGGGCCACACCGATGTTGTCCCGGTCAACCCTGAAGGTTGGGTACGGGACCCGTTCGGCGGTGAACTTGTCGACGGTGAGGTCTGGGGGCGAGGAGCAGTTGACATGTTGAATCTGACTGCTTCTCAGGCAGTCACGTTTAAGCATTTAGCCGAAAGCGGATTCCGGCCTTCAGGGGATTTCCTGTACTTCGCTGTGGCCGATGAAGAGTCGGGTTCAGCGCACGGTGCACAGTGGATGGCTGATAACCATCCTGACGCCATCATGGCGGATTACGTGTTAACAGAAAACGGGGGCCTTCACACTGGTACATCAGACGATCCTTATATCGGAATCAACGTAGGAGAAAAAGGTGTCGCATGGCGAAAGCTTCGGGTTACAGGTACCCCGGGACACGGATCAGCGCCCTTCAAATCAGATAATGCTTTAGTAAGAGCAGCTGGTGTAGTGCAACGCCTCGCTGATTACAGACCGCCAGCTCAATTTCATGAACTATGGCGTCAACAAGTAAGCATCCTCGATGTTGATGACGAAACGAAGGCGATCATGCTTGACCCCAACCAGATTGACGATTGGCTGGATGCTCACCCAGTAGAAGGCGTTGCTAGACATTTCTATAGCTGCACCCACACAACCTTTTCACCCAACGTCGCTGAGTCAGATAGGAGGATGAAGACCAACGTCATTCCAGATCAGATTGACATCAATGTAGATATCCGCACACTGCCCGGTGAGTCAACAGCGGAAGTTCAAGCTCACCTCGACAGCGCTCTGGGCGACTTAGCGGATCAAGTTCAGGTCGAAATAATAATGAACGACCCCGCGAGCGTCAGTCAGATGGATAACCCGATGTGGGACACAATCCAAAAAGCTGTCAACCAACCTTTCCCGGGAGCCCGACTTTCACCCCAGTTCGTCGTCGGGTTCACCGACGCACGGGTTTACAGGAATCTCGGATCGGTAGCCTACGGAGCCGGTCTTTTCAGTCCTGATTTGAAGTCCAGTGATTTTATGAGCCGCTTTCACGGCCACAATGAACGAATCGATGTTGAGTCGCTGAGTTTGACGACACAGTTCTGGCTCGACGTCTGTCGCGATTTTCTTGAATAAACGTCAGTCCGATTTATTCCTATCTGAACGTGTCGGATTTACACTATTGAGACAGTGTTAATTGCTTCAAAGCGCCAATACACTGGGCTGTATGGCACCGCCGCTCTTCGAGATTGAGGCACTCGAAGTTCGGGCCTCTGACGGTCCGAACATCTTGCACGGAGTTGATTTAACGATCAACTCCGGTGAGATTCACGCGGTTATGGGCCCCAATGGATCAGGCAAATCAACGTTAGCGACGACACTGATGGGGTCACCTGAGTACGAGATCGTAAGTGGACATCTCCGCCTACATGGTGATGAGATAGCGGATTGGGATGCTGACGTCCGCGCTAAAGCCGGCATGTTTCTAGCCTTCCAATACCCACAAGAAATCTCCGGTGTGTCGGTACGCAACTTTCTTCGTCAAGCAGCCTCCGCGCGACAAGCTGAGGAAGTCTCCGCTATTGACATCTACGTGGCTATGCAAGAATGGATGGGCCGTTTAGACATGGACGCCTCTTTCATGGATCGTTACCTCAACGAGGGTTTCTCCGGCGGAGAAAAAAAGCGCAATGAAATACTGCAGCTAGCAATACTTCAACCCGAACTAGCCATTCTTGATGAAACAGATTCTGGACTTGATATTGACGCCCTGAAGGTAGTGGCAAAGGGCGTCCGTGAGGTTCAAGAGGAAAGGCCAGAAATGGGAGTTCTCCTCATCACCCATTATCAGCGTCTGCTATCTGAACTCAATCCTGATCATGTACACATACTTTTCGATGGTCAGATCGTCGAATCCGGCGGCCCTGAGTTGGCAGAGAGATTGGAGCATGAGGGCTACGAACGGTTCGAATCATGAGCCTCCCATCTGACCTCAAAGACCAGTTCCCTCTCCTGTCTCAGATAATTAATGGCCATCAGATCGTCTATTTGGACTCGGCTGCTTCATCACAAAAACCGGCCAGCGTGATTGAGGCTATGAACAGCTACTACCGGACCATTAATGCCAACGTGCACCGTGGCGCATATGAGATCGCTGCTCAAGCGACGGAAGCTATGGAGATGTCACGGGGACAGATAGCGAAATTTATCGGTGCCAATTCAGCGAACGAAGTTGTCTTCACGAAGAACGCAACCGAGTCATTTAACCTCATCGCCAGATCCTGGGGAGGACAAAACCTTTCCGAGGGCGATGCTGTGCTCATTACCGACATGGAACATCACGCGAATATCGTTCCTTGGCAAATTCTTGGAGCGGAACGAGGCTTCGAGATTCGTTGGATACCTCTGACCTCAGACGGCCACCTTGATTTAGACCAGTTCGATCAACTTCTAGATGGCGTAAAGATGGTCAGTGTCACTGCTATGAGCAATGTATTGGGGACTTTGAATCCAGTGCGTGAAATCGCGGACCGTGCACATGAAGTTGGGGCGCTTGTGACAGTCGACGCCAGTCAATATGTTCCACACTTGCCCACCAATGTGAACGACCTGGGTGCCGATTTGATGTGTTTCACAGGCCACAAAATGTGCGGCCCGACTGGGATCGGAGTGCTCTGGGGTCGAGAGGAAATACTGGACTCGATGCCGCCATTTCTTGGAGGCGGAGAGATGATTCTGGATGTGCGCAGGGATGGATTTACGCCAAACGAGCTTCCACACAAATTCGAAGCTGGGACACCTCCAATCGCTGAAATCATCGGGCTGGGTGCTGCTGTAAGTTTTCTTGAATCTTTGGGGATGGCCGAGATTCGCCAGCATGAAATTCAACTCACTGAATACGCCCTCAACGCTCTGGGTGAACGTTATGGAGATGAATTGACAATTCACGGCCCAAAAGATGCTTCCCAACGCGGTGGAGTGCTATCCATCCAATACAGAGATGTTCATCCCCATGATTTAAGTCAAGTCCTTGACCAAAGAGGAATCTGTGTCCGGGCTGGTCATCATTGCGCAAAACCTTTGATGCGGGAACTGGGGGTCGGCGCCACCGCACGCGCTTCCCTATACCTTTACAACGACGAGTCAGATATTGATGCTCTAGTTGATTCTTTGGAGCCTGCTGGCGAAATGTTTGCGCTCTAAGCGAGGGAATATCACGTGCCTGGACTTGAAGATCTCTATAAGGAAATCATCCTTGACCATTACAGGAACCCTCGTAATCGAGGGGAACTGGAGTCTCCTCCCGCACACAGAACAGAGGGATTTAATCCTCTCTGCGGAGATGAGGTGACCCTCACTTTCGAATTGAAAGATGGCTCCTTGGGTGATCTCCGAATAGCTGGTCAGGGATGTTCGATCAGCCAGGCTTCAGCATCGATGATGTCCGCGGCTGTTCAAGGTAAATCGATAAGTGAGGTCCGTGACCTCACCCGGCAATTCAAGTCGATGATGTCGATCCACGAGGAGTCGATTGATTCGAAAGAGCTGGACCCGGCCTCGACGGCGACGTTTCAACTGGGTGACCTAGAGGCACTCAAAGGTGTCGTGAAGTTTCCGGTTCGAATCAAGTGCGCGACCTTGTCCTGGAACACATTGTTAACAGGACTGGACGAGCTGGAGGCCTAGGGCTTCACCAACGATGTCCAGGTGGCACCCCTGTGATCTGTTCTTTAATACGTCTGGTCGTTGCAGCCGACGTCCCATCAGGCAAATCATCTGAAGCAAAAAACGCGACTTCAGCGATTTCGGGAGACACCGAAGAACTGATGGACCAATCCTTCACCACAAAGACGACTATGTGATCACTCTTATGTTCTCTAAATGACGAGAACACACCGTGAACGGACTGCGGGGTTTCCGGCAGTTCCACCCCCGTCTCTTCGCGTAACTCTCGTTGCATCGCGTCAACCAACGACTCGCCGGTCTTGACACCACCGCCCGGTAAGTACCAACCGTCGCGATAACTGTGACGCACGAGACAAATTCGGTTTTCTTCGTCCAAAACTAAGGCTCGCACTCCAATGGTGAGTTTCGCTCGTCGGAATGTCGACAACGTCTTGTACAGCCGGAAGAGCAGGCCTCTGAGATCAGGCACCGACAAGATCTTCTATAAGTTCAGCCATCGCGACGTCAAGTCCGCTGATTCCGCCCAGATCGTGGGTTGCGAGCCGAACGCGCACCGTTCCGTACACGTTGGACCACTCAGGATGGTGAGCTAGACGCTCAGCATGCAACGCGACTGCCGACATAAATGAAAATGCTTTTACGAAGTCACCAAATTCGAAGGTGCGCTCTAAGCCATTCGAAACAACATCCCAGTGAGGTAATTCTGTTGAAAGGCTCTCAAGTTGTTCAGCCGTAAGCAGCTCGCGTTTCATTTTCCGCCCCCAATACCGCTAAGTCGTGTCGAAGTCCCATAAGTGTAATGGGCTCGAAAAGTCGCACTAACCACCGGGTTTAGGCGAGTGGGTCCGCGAACGGGTCTTCTGGTTCGGCGGCAATGACGCTGTTTGTCTCTGATCGCCCACCAATTGCAACCGACACTCCATCTGACTCGCCGTCNGAGTCGGTNAATCGAGCGTAGCCATTGGCTTCCAACTCTCGNGCNAGCTCCGGTCCGCCGCTTTCAACGATTTGGCCGTTCACNAGGATGTGGACATGNTCAGCNGGTAANTAATCGAGGAGGCGGTGATAGTGGGTGATGCATAGCACCCCTAATCCTTCTTCAGTCATAACCTCNATGCGTTCAGCGCATGCTCGTAACGCGTCGATATCAAGTCCACTGTCAAGTTCGTCTAAAACTGCGATCTGNGGACCCAACACCGCTAATTGCGCAGTTTCATTTCTTTTCTTTTCNCCTCCTGACAAATCAACNTTAAGGGCGCGGTCGAGAAGNTCGGTTTGCAGTCCGATCTGTTGAGCTTCCTCAATTAGTCGAGATTGGACGTCGACCTCCTNGAGCCCGCGTTCTTTTAGAGCAAACTCCAANGTCTCGCGAACGGAAACNCCTGGAACTTCGGTTGGGTACTGCATAACGAGGAAAAGCCCAGCTTGAGCACGGGCCCATGTAGGAAGAGCGGAAAGATCTTGCCCATCCAATTCAAGCGAGCCGCTGGTTATTTGGTATCCCGGTTTTCCCATGATGGCGTTCGAAAGGGTGCTCTTNCCTGATCCNTTAGGACCCATCACGGCATGGACCTGACCAGAGGAGATCTCGAGGTCAACCCCATTGATGATCTGTTGGNCANCGACCGCTACACCTAAATTTCTTATCGAGAGCACGGTCATGGCAATTCCACTTCTACTTCCCCNNCNGTAATCTGCACCGCATAAACCGGCACCGGCTGCGTTGCNGGAAAAACGTCAGGTAACCCAGTNCGNAGGTTGAATTTGGAGAAATGTTTCGGACATTCGATAGCGCAGTCCTCTGACCAGACCACTCCATCGGAAAGTGAATAGTTTGCGTGACTGCATCTATCCCCTATNGCATGAACTGTCTCCCCNATTCTGATCACNGCGATNCGGTGGCCTTCAACATCAAATCTTCGAGCTTCTCCATCTCCAATCTCGTCGACGTTGCATACACGAGCCATAGCTATGACCGTCCCATGTCGAGAGCCAAGAGTTGTTCGATNCGANGATCGATCGCGTCGCTCACCATTNATGAAGGAAGTCCCTTCAAGACGTCGGCAAAAAATCCTTTCACAACCAGTGCTTCAGCTATATCGGCTGGAACTCCGCGGCTTTCTATATAAAATTTTTGCTCTTCGTCGATGGGACCTACCGCCGACGCNTGACTACATTTCACGTCGTTGTTTTCGATTTCAAGATTCGGNACAGACTCGGCCCAAGCTTTTTCGGACAATTTGAGCGTCCGATTGGTTTGGAAAGCATTCACGTCCCCGGCTGCGGGTTCGATTCTGATAAGGCCGGTGTAAATNGCTCGACTCTCATCGTCAACTGCGCCTTTAAACAGCAGATTCGAGTTGCTNTGAGGAGCCTCATGTTTTTGAAACGTCCTGAAATCATGTTTCGCGCTTTGTCTTCCGAAGTACACGGCACTGATCTCACTCGACGACCCCTGCCCCGTCATCTTGGTNTCTATTCTCGCTCGGGCATACGCGCCGCCTAGTGCGACTTGGCTCAGCGACACATGAGCATCTCTACCTGTTTCCGCAACTTGCGTCGCGATTTGCCAAACACTGGGCCCGTGTTCTTGAACGGTGAGGTACTTTAAACGACCGGCTTGACCAACTTTGATCTCATTAACTGGGCACACCAACGCATCTACGCCGCTGCTGCTTTGGTGTTCGATAACGGTTGATTCGGAGTTCTCACCGGCNTGAATCATGACNCGCGGGAACCACGCNAGGTTTTCCACCGTCGTGTGATGGCGTATCAAGATCGGAGAAGCGACAACTGCGTTAGCTGCCACCTCAACCAAAATTGGTGTCGCNCAGTACGCAAGGTTGCAGTCAGCAAAGAAGTCGAAGTCGGGCCCGACGACAGAACCAATGGCATTCTCTAATTCGGCNCCTTCGGAGTGCACTGTAACTGCTTCGTCGATCGTCGAAATTGAAACGATNTGCCCATTCACAATGTGAATAATCGCTGCGGCCTGCTCATCTAGTCCCTTGGTGAGACCNAGATCGATGAGAGCTCCTCCCGGTGAATCCAACTTGTAGCTAGAGGGTTCCAATTCGTCGATNGGTGTGTAACGCCATAGTTCTTCTTCAAAAGAGGGAAGCCCTGTCAGCGAAGACCGTTCTTCGGCTTCTTTCCGCCGCTCAGTAAGGGCGGGGGACCCGATTAATTCGGTCCAATCTGGTGTCTCGAACAGAGTTGTTCGGGTAGGTGCCACAGCAGATAATTCTACCTATCTAGATAGTGCAAATCCCCGTTTGGCAAGATCAGCGTTTCTTGCCCTTCTTTCTTTTCTTTGCTCGAGCCTTCTTACTGATTTTGCGTCGACGACGACCTTTTTTGCTTTTTTCTGCCTCCATCTCCATCAANATGTCTGGACCCGCAGCGTTAACGATGTCTTCGGCTGCGTCTAAGAGGGCAGCGATGGATTCATCTTCTCCCAAGCTTTCAGGTTCTTCAGCAAAGTCTTGGACNCCAAGNGATCCATGGTCCCAAGCGACGTCAATCCGTCGNGGTGTGTATTCGGGACAATCGTCGGGGCANCGCCACGGCGCCTCNGGGGCGAGGTCTAAATTGCACTTTCTGACAGTCTCACCGTTTCCATATGAGCGNGTCTCGTAATGGCGGCAGTTCGTGCGCATNGGCATGCATACATTGTCGCGCCTGTTTCGCCATTCAACGAGTTACGACCCGTTATTCCTNCTCAGAGTGCAGCGATTGCNTCAGCTACTGCCAACGCTCGNCGAGCTTCNTCNACATGAAGATTCTCGATCATCTTGCCGTCNACCGTTANCACGCCGCGACCGTCTTTTTCNGCTGCTTCAAATTCTTCAATNATCCGTCTATGAAAATCTAGTTCGTCCAAGCTCGGTGAAAAGATTTCGTTGGTTGGAGCGACCTGGTTGGGATGAATNAGCGTCTTCCCNTCAAANCCCATTTCAGCGCCTTGAACACATACATCCTTGAAACCAGACTCATCCTTGATGTCGTTNTANACGCCGTCAAGAATCGCTACGCCAGCGGCTCTTGCCGACAGCAAGCACATCGCCANATAAGGCAGGAGCGCTNGACGATCNGCGGTAATGGAGGCACGCAGTTCCTTNGCCATGTCATTAGTTCCCATAACCATGACGGACATCCGCTCATGNCGGGCTATTTCCTCNACATGAAGTATNCCAATCGGCGTCTCAACCATGGCCCATATCNGCGTNGAGGATGGTGCNCCGCCTTGGTTCAGTAGTTCCGAAATTTCGTCCAAGTAACTCGANCCATCAACTTTTGGAATCACCACGGCAGCGGGCCCCGCAGCNGCGGCTGCNAGGANATCATCCTTCCCCCATGGAGTGTCNAAGCCNTTNCACCGGATTGTTAGTTCGCGGTTTCCGTACTCAGAAGAAGCTGCGGCAGCGCACGCTTGCTCTCGGGCTANTTCCTTGCTGTCGGGGGCCACCGCGTCTTCCAAATCAAANATCAAAGCNTCAGCTTGAATGTCTTTNGCTTTTTCTAACGCTCGTTCGTTGGCCGCGGGCATGTACAGAACNGAACGTCTTGGCCGATAAGTCGACATGGGCTGCATCTCCTGAATTTCGCAGTTGATCTAAGTGGATCAGAATCCGTANGTTTTGGCTAACTCTGGGTCTCTAGCGGCTANCTCTCGGGCAAGGTTGACCACGACGTGACACTGCTTGACGGTNGCATCATCTTGCATTTTTCCGTCGAGCATTACCGCTCCAGTACCATCTCCCATTTCTTGTATCACGCGCATCGCCCACGCAACTTCAGATGGNTCCGGNCTAAATACTTTCTTCGCGATATCTATCTGCACCGGATGAAGACTCCAGGCACCTACGCAGCCGAGCAGGTAGGCGTTTCTGAACTGGTCTTCGCACGCAATGGTGTCNGTTATNTCTCCAAAAGGGCCGTAATAGGGAAGNATCCCGTGGGCTCCGCACGCATCNACCATCCGAGCCAGNGTGTAGTGCCATAAATCCTGTTGGTAGGACAGCCGCGAGTCGTCGTCTCGACCTTCTTCTGGGTCCTGTCGTACNAGNTAACCAGGGTGTCCTCCTCCAACTCTGGTGGTCTTCATACGTCGGTCAGCCGCTAAGTCNGCTGGCCCTAGTGAAAGACCCTGCATGCGCGGNCTGGCGCCNCAGATATCCTCAACATTCGCTACGCCTTGCGCCGTTTCGAGGATGGCGTGAACCAGAATGGGTCGCTGTAAACCGGCTCGAGCCTCAAGTTGTGCNAGCAGCTGGTCTACGAAATGGATATCTTCGCTTCCTTCTACCTTGGGGATCATCACCACGTCGAGCTTGTCCCCAATTTCGGTGACCAAGGTCATTAAGTCATCTAAGAACCATGGGGAGTCGAGGCTATTTACCCTGGTCCACAACTGGGTTTCTTCGCTCTCCCAGGTTTGGCCGACTTCTACGAGCCCAGCTCGTGCTGCCTCTTTGTTGTCTGCAGAAACCGCATCTTCNAGATTTCCGAGCAACACATCAACTGNGGGGGCGATTGCNGNGACTTTCGATCTCATTTTTTCGTTAGATGGATCGAAGAAATGGATCATGCGTGATGGACGAAANGGGATTTCTCTGATCGGGTCGGGTGCCCCGAGCGCTAGCGGTGAAAAAAAATCTTTCGGTGTGCGCACCTAAAGAAACCTCCGGTAAAGCTGTAATNCTGACCGTANCTATCANAAATATGGATCGCTACTCTGGGTACAGCCTTTTCTTTATGCTCTCACAACCCAGTGAGAAGGGTCAGCCGATGGATCCTTCCATCTGCAGTTCGATAAGTCGACTCCACTCCACCGCGTATTCCATGGGTAATGTTTTTGTGACTGGTTCGATAAACCCGTTTACAACCATCCCCATCGCCTGTTCTTCAGAGAGTCCTCGACTCATCAGATAGAAGAGTTGTTCGTCGGCAACTTTAGACACCGTCGCTTCGTGGCCAATTTCCGCGTCTCGAGCTCCGATTTCTTGATACGGGTATGTGTCGGATCGACTTATTTCGTCTAGTAAGAGTGCGTCACATTGGACGTGGGATCGACAGTCGTTCATGCCTTCTTCTACCCTGACGAGCCCCCGATAGGTAGTCCGTCCGCCATCTTTGGAAATTGATTTGGAAACAATTTTCGAAGAGGTTTCGGGAGCTGCGTGGACCATCTTTGCTCCCGCATCTTGGTGCTGCCCTTCACCTGCATAGGCAACTGAGAGCACTTCGCCTGATGCTTTGGGTCCCATGAGGTATACAGCTGGGTATTTCATAGTCAGTCTGGATCCGATGTTCCCATCGATCCATTCAACATGAGCTTCCTCGTAGGCNGCGGCTCGTTTAGTGACGAGGTTGAATACGTTGCTCGACCAATTCTGAATNGTTGTGTAGGTGATTCGACCACCAGGCAATGCGCAGAGCTCAACGACAGCTGAGTGAAGGGAATCTGAACTGTATACAGGTGCTGAACATCCTTCGATGTAGTGCACTGTTGCACCTTCGTCGGCAATGATCAGCGTNCGTTCAAACTGTCCCATATTTTCNGCGTTGATACGGAAATATGCCTGCAGTGGCATCTCCACTTCCACTCCGGGTGGAACATAGATGAANGANCCGCCAGACCAAACCGCTGAATTCAACGCGGAAAACTTGTTGTCTCCGGGGGGGATGATTGTTCCGAAGTANTTNTGGATCANTTCAGGATGNTCTTTCACCGCTGAATCCATGTCGGAGAAGATCACTCCCTGAGCTTCTAAGTCTTCGCGATTGCGGTGATAAACCACCTCTGACTCGTATTGGGCGGTTACACCGGCGAGATATTTTCTTTCCGCTTCGGGTATTCCNAGTTTTTCATAGGTCTCTTTTACCGAATCAGGAAGCTCTTCCCAAGCATCTACCTGCCCTTCAGTTGGCTTGATGTAGTAGTAGATGTCGTCGAAATAGATTTGTGATGTATCCCCACCCCAGTTCGGCATGGGCTTCTTTTTNAAAATCTCATATGANCGTAAGCGGAAATCAAGCATCCACTCAGGCTCNTTTTTAAGGAANGACATCTCTCGAATGATGTCTTCNNTNAGGCCTTTTTGAGGCTTANANACGTAGTCCTCTTCGTCGCTCCACCCCAGCTGNTATTTACCTAGNTCTATAGAGACATTNNGATCNGTNTCNGTCACNNANACTCCCGNGANATTATTTACTCCTATCAGGATAGTGGTAATTGAATTTCAGTCCCACTTATTCGACCTGCCCATCGCTCAGCGTCATCNATATGCAGATANCCCGGCACTTGAGTATGNGGNGTNTCCANATAAACNTTGGCTTCAGGAGCTTGNGCAAATCGACCGTGACTCCANCGAACTTCGACATGCCCATCAACGCANGTTTCCTCTGCTGCCTCATGGTCTCTNACCGTGGCTTTCCANCCCACTATGGGCTGACCGGCTGCTTCACCCCACATNTCGAGATCTCGGAATTCGAAACGACGACGCCAATCCCATGGNGTGGTAACNAACAGTCGCAGTGACCGATCTCTGGCTGAACCGAGGACGTAGTAGGGCGCTGGACCAATACGCAATAGCCGCCACAGCAGTGCCTCTCGTTGGCGTTTCGTCGCCACCGACTTGCGCCATTGACTTGCGGTAACCCGACCAACTTCAGCGGCGAGTTCTCGATAAGCCGCCGCGCACGTGGGACTCCACTGTCGATCCGCTAACGCTAATTTCAATTCTGTACGGTGATGTTTTGCCAGGTCACCTACAAATGGTGGTAGGTCGATATTGCTACCAACTTCTTCTCGCACCGCTGCATAGAGGGCTTGATGTTCCTGCGGTGCTGCGTGGTCATACCAATCNCCNACGTCTTGATTTGCCGCAAACAGATTCGAGGGNGCTGCGTTCAGCAAAATNTTTGAGGAGTATTTACAAGAGATGAGGTAAACGTGGTCTACTCGGAGATCTATCGGCAGCTGATCATGTCCGGGGCTNCGGTGGCTGCCTTTCCACTCGATCAGGCGTGGGGGTCGTCCCCTCAAACCATGGTCGGCTTCCAAAAACACTTGGCCGTTTCGGTATGCACCNGCGAAGTCCACACGATGTAATGATTCATCGACNACCNGCGCAAATTGTTCCCATACACGGTCGGTTACATCAATGAATTGCGGNGGGAGCTNACTCACAGCCTCGGCAGGATTGTCGTACCCCAACATTCCAAGGCCAGTNGCCAGTTCTGTGATTTCGGTACGCAGGGAAGCCACGAGTTCAGTCGATCAAAGCCGGCGCCAATCGACGCCATCCTTCAGGTACCTGATGCGGTTCCTCAGTCAAAACCTGAACGCATACATGATCTGCACCNGCGTCAAAATGTTCTTGCACTCGCTTGGCAATAGCATCGATAGAACCCCACACAACNACTGCATCGACCACGCTGTCCGTCAAGTTTTCAACGTCCTCAGCTTCGTAACCTAAGCGGACGAGGTTGTTGACGTAGTTCGGCAGAGCCGCATAAGTCTTCATATGTTGGCGGGCTATCGCTCGGGCCGCATCCGGGTCACTTTCGATCACGACCATTTGCTCCGGATAGAGCAATGCNTCAGGACCCATAACNTTGCGGGCCATTTGAGTNTGTTCNGGCGGCACGAAATATGGGTGGGCCCCAGCGGTNTCTGATGCCGCTAGTTCAAGCATTTTGGGGCCGAGAGCTGCCAACACGATTTCAGGTAGATCTGATGGACCGACAGCCATAAACCGGGCTTTATGCATAGCTTCGAGGTACGCGCGCATGTAGGTCAGCGGCTTCGAATAGTCATGTTTTCGTANCCACTCCACTAAATGGAGATGACTNACCCCTAGNCCNAGCAAAAACCGCCCNGGATGCGCCTCTTCGATACTTCGTTGCGCATTTGCCATGGTCATNGCGTCNCGCGCATAAATGTTGGCGATACCGGTTGCGATAGTGACATCNGTCGTATTTTCAAGCACCCGCATGGCCGTTACGAATGGATCACGNCCGACAGCCTCTGGGATCCAAATGGTCTTAAACCCGAGNTCACCTGCTTCCGCACAAAGCTCATTCGCTTCNGAAGAGGGCATCNCGTCCAAAATCCCGGTCCACAAACCAACGTTGCCAAGATCAATTGCCGCTTTAGTCATGCCTTGACCCTATGTCATTCACCNAAAATTCTCAGTCGATACGTCNCATCTGTTCTCGGAAGGTNNGTCCNCGNTTTATGTAAGTTTGCACACCNGGCAAGATCAGTGGATCTGTATCGACCCCTTCCCGTATTTTTGCCGGNGTACCTAANGCCATCGAACCCGCCGGTACATGCATCCCTCCGGGAACAACCGCTCCGGCACCAACNAAGGCTCTGACGCCGATNACNGCTTCGTGCAGCACTATCGACCCCGTACCAACNAGCGCTTCATCCTCAACAGTGCAACCTTCTAAGTGAGCCAGGTGGCCGATGGTGCANCCNCGTCCTACAACAGTGGGGAGTTCTTCGGTTACATGCAGCACCGCATTGTCTTGCACAGAGGTTTCTTCACCGATCACGATGTCGTTGTCGTCNGCCCGGAGCACAGCCCCCGACCAGATAGTTGCCCTNGCTCCCACTTTGACGCGGCCAATCAGGACGGCTTCGGGCATCACCCAAGCGTCGGGGTGAATGTCNGGTTGATGGTCACCTAACGCATATATCGGCATATCAAAACCTCAGTCAGTTACTCGGTCAGCATCCAGCAAACTATCGCGCCGGCAAGCAGTTCACGTTTAGTTCCGATGTCATTGGGCGCTAGCGTCCAGCCGATGGACTTCACCGACCACTCGCCGCCAACTGCTCCTCGCCGTGATCATCTCCGGTTAGCGCACGGTATGTCAACGAACGACCCTTGGTTCTGGTTGCGGCATCGCGATGACCCAGCAGTGTTGGAGTATCTGCGAGCAGAAAACGATTGGACAGACCGTTCAACTGAACAANTGGGAGACCTTCGGGAACATCTTTTCAACGAAATNAGATCGAGAGTGCAAGAAGAAGACCAGTCGGTCCCGGTCCCCAAGGGAGANTGGGAGTACAGGGTCCGCACGGGCCAAGGCCTGCAATATCCNGTNCANGTGCGNCAACTNCGNGGNGAACCANCAACCGAAGAGGTGNTGTTGGACGAGAACGATCTAGCTACNGGANTGGACTATTTNNCTGTCGGNGACCTCTCAGTNAGTCCTAATCATCGGTTACTTGCCTACACAGTCGACACGGAAGGCAACGAAGAATACGAATTGACCGTTCTGGATCTNGAGACACGCGANGTAGTCGATAGTGGNATCGGNGNTCTCTCATATGGTCTGGTGTGGGCTAACGACTCCCACACATTGTTCATGGTCCTGACAGACGAGGCTCGTCGACCCGACCGCGTGATTCGGCACGAAGTAGGGACTGACCAAGAACTAGACGNCACTGTCTTTACAGAANCTGACGAACGTTTCTGGGTTGGNGTGGGAGNCACGCGAAGCGAACGGTTTATCGTGATTGGCAGTGANTCNAAGATGTCNTCTGAGTATTGGTTACTCGACGCTGATTCTCCCGCGAGTGATCTTTCTGTAATTGAACCTAGNCGCGAAGGACANGAGTACCGAATTAGCCATCAAGGAAACCGGTTGCTCATTCTCACCAACGATAATGCGGTCGACTTTCGGTTAATGGAGGCACCAGTTCATGATGCGGGGTACNCGAACTGGGAGGAACTAATCCCCCACCGGGCGGGCGTANGGCTCGAAGATGTNGACGTATTCGAAACTTTCATGGTCGTTACGGAACGACGGCANGGCATTCCAATCATGCGTGTTCTTGACCATGAAGAAGGTTCTGAGTTTGAGATAGANATGAGCGAGNCAATTTTCGAGGCGGGTCCAGGAGCAAACGCCGAATATTCGACCCGTGCTTTCAGATATGGCTATACGTCAATGATTACCCCTCCCTCGACCTATGAGATCAACATTGACACTCGAGAACAGTTGCTTCTCAAACAACAGGCAGTTCTCGGAGACGCCGACCTTTCTGTGTACCGCAGCGAAAGGTCGTGGTCTACGTCTGANGATGGAACCAAAGTTCCTATAAGTCTCGTCTGGCGACCTTCAGCGGTGACCTGGCCAGCCCCGACTGTTATCTACGGGTATGGCGCTTACGAGATTGGCATCCCTGCTTCCTTTTCCTCTGCCCGTCTTTCGCTCCTCGATCGTGGAGTTGTTTTTGCTGTAGCTCACGTCCGCGGAGGCGGAGAGCTAGGACGTAATTGGTACGAACAGGGCCGACTCGAACATAAGCAGAATACGTTTTCCGACTTCGGAAGTTGTCGAGATCATCTCGTGAATGAAGGCTGGGCTGACCCTCAACGCATCGTGGCTCGCGGTGGCAGCGCAGGGGGTCTACTGATGGGGGTCATGGTCAATCAGCGTCCTGACGCATTTGCCGGAGTAGTAGCTGAGGTTCCGTTTGTTGACAACGTGAACACAATGCTCGATCCGACTATTCCATTGACCATCACTGAATACGAAGAATGGGGCAACCCCAATGATCCCGCGACCTTCGAAATGATGCACGCTTATGGACCCTACGAGAACGTCAAAAGTGTCGATCACCCCGCGCTTTTGGTGACAGCTGGGCTCAATGATCCAAGAGTTCAATATTGGGAGCCGGCAAAGTGGGTTGCCAAACTACGTTCGGAGACAACCGGCAGTCGTCCTATCTTACTTCGCACCGAAATTGACTCTGGGCACGGTGGTCCGTCAGGCCGTTACGATGCTTGGCGCGAGGAAGCTTTTGTATTGTCCGTCATTCTCGAAATGCTGAATCTGGCTCCACCGTTATCCCCCACTGGAGATAGCGGCGAGCGCTAGCAGTATCAAATTCCTAACGACGGAACTACTGCCCACGGGACGAGCTGTCCAACGACCAAAACAAGCACAAATAGGTCTTTGGTTGACTGGTCGCCGCATCACCCGCAACATAGCCACGGTAAAGACAGCCAAAATGATCTCTGACGCAATAGACGGCCAAGGCGATGCGGTCCCTGTAACCAGCAGCGCACCTAGGAAAATCTCTGTCGGGGCAATAGTGACCGCGACGAGCCTGGGTGCACCAAATTGACGCGCGGCTGCTAGCCAAGCGGGATCACGCAACTTCAGGGCACCGGAAAAAAGGAAAACGATTCCCAAAATTAGTCGTGCTGCGAGCGCCACCGTTCTAGATCAGCTGAACGTTCCGTAGTTTCCCTGGAAAAAGACCAGAGGCGATTTGCTGTCCATGACTTCTAGCTTAAGGACCCGTCCAATGACGATGTCATGATCTCCGCCATCATGAATCATCTCTATATCGCAGTCGATATAGGCAATCGATCCCGAAATAATCGGTGACCCCGACCCGGCAGGAGACCATTCAACATCTGCGAACTTGTCTTCGGCTCGACTGGCCATAACACCACAGACTTCCATCTGATCTTGACCCATAACATTCACACAAAACGAACCAGCTTCGCGAATCTCTTTCCAAGACCCAGATTCTTTACCCGGCAAGAAAGCAACGAGCGGAGGCTCGAGCGATACCGATGTAAAGGAGCCGATAGCCATGCCAATAGGCTTACCGTTGTTAACCGCTGTGACCGCGGTGACTCCGGTGGGAAAATGGCCCAAAACATTCCGAAATTCGGCTGAATCGATGTCAGTCACTACCGCCCCTTATTCTGTTCTGTGCGAATCGTAGCTGCCTACGGTGGTCAACTGTTTAGAACAGCCACGAAGAACCGATTATCGTCACCATTATGAGCGTCACTGAGTTACCTGTCCTCCCAGAGGGACTGGTCGTCATCGTGAAGGAGGACTGTCCGACTTGTGAGCTGGTTATTCCCGTCCTCGAACAATTGGCTAGCGGTAATCAGCTAACGGTCTTCAGTCAAGACGACCCTAATTTTCCTGAAGAAATAGCGGACCGACAATTCGATGGCGACCTAGCCATTTCGTGGCATCACAATATTGAAACTGTTCCTACGCTCCTAGTCATAGAGAACGGAAAAGAGANCGCTCGAACTGTGGGGTGGTCTCGCTCGCAGTGGGAGTCAATCACCGGCGTCCCTCAATTAGGCGTTGAGTTGCCTGATCACAGGCCCGGGTGCGGCTCACTTTCTGTTGATCCATCTGTGAGCGCTGATTTAGAGCTTCGGTTCGGTGGTTCCGCAATAAAAGCTCGCCGGGTCGAATTTGCATCTCTGGAAGACCCTCACGAAGCCCTCTTCGACCGCGGTTGGACCGATGGACTTCCGGTGATTCCCCCGAGCGAAGCTCGGGTAATGGCGATGCTTGAAGGAACTACTCGTTCACCAGAAGAAATTGTCGCATCTGTTCCTCCTGATTTAGCGCCCTGCACNGTTGAGAAGGTGGCTATCAANGCNGTGATGGCAGGATGTCGGCCTGAGTANCTNCCNATAGTTCTGGCGGGAGTGGAGGCNGTCTGNACAGATACTTTCAATATGCATGGCCTATTAGCCACGACAATGCCTCACGCTCCGGTACTCATCGTAAACGGACCCATNGCCCAGNAAATAGGGATGAACTCCGGAAACAACGCACTCGGNCANGGNAANCGTGCGAACAGTACTATCGGCCGCGCAGTCCAACTTGTTATCCGCAACATCGGTGGCGGAAGACCAGGCGAGGTTGATCGAGCGGCATTCGGATCCCCAGGAAAGGTCGGATTTTGCTTTGCCGAACGGGAAGAAGACTCCCCCTGGTCACCAATCTCAACGATGTATGGATTTCCGGCTGGAACGAACACAGTCCTCGCTTTCCCCGGCGAAGCTCCTCGAAATTTNGTTGACCAGTTNTCGCGTGACCCGGATTCACTGGCNCGCACCTACGCNNCAAATCTGATCTCGATCCAACATCCAAAACTTGTTTTAGGGTTCGATGCGATTCTGGCCGTAGCTCCGGACCATTCGAGAGTGTTTAGAGAGGCTGGATGGTCCCGGGAGCAGTTGGCAGATCGGATAAATGAGTTGACGGTGCGACCCGGNCACGANTTGATTCGGGGCGCGGGNGACATTCCAGAAGGCATTCCTNAAGCCATGGAAGAATTAGATTTGCCAAAATTTCGGCCAAATGGCCTACATATTGTTCACTGTGGTGGCGCGGCTGGCCTATTTTCGGCGATCATTGGGGGGTGGGTGAACGGCGAGATGGGGTCAGACCCGGTTTGCGTCGAAATCACTCCGTAGCAAGGGAGAACCTATGACCAAGGTGCTAGATCCAACTAATGAGGCGACACCCGCAGATATTCCTCGGGTAAGCCGCCCAGAAAGTCTTGATGGGCTTACGGTCGGGTTGCTCGACATCAGTAAACCTAGAGGCGACCGTTTCCTTGATCGAATTGAGGAGCGGCTTGTCGAACGAGGTTTGCGGGTTGAGCGTTTCCGCAAGCCCACCTTTACGAAACCGGCGCCAGTTGACTTGCGCCATGAGATCGCCACCAAATGCGACGTGGTGATAGAAGCCCTCGCTGATTGAGGTAGCTGCACGTCATGCAGTGTGCATGACATCACTGATCTGGAACGACGAGGCCTTCCAGGTGTTTTTGTCGCCACCACTCAATTCATAGACGGAGCTGAGGTTCAAGCGAANGCATTAGGATTCGANGCCGCCGCCGTGTGGGTTGAACATCCAATCCAAGACCGCACCGACGATGAAATGGTGACTATCGCCGACAAGGCAATNGACGAACTACTGGAGCAGATCACCAAGCAGTAGGACCTCNCGTTGAACGGTGAGGAGGCTTTCATTTTGAAGGTCGGCGATCAGGCGAGAAGCTCTCGCCTGATCATCAGCCAATCCCATAGCCAGAGCAGCCTCTGAGATAGGCATTGGCCCGNNGGTCAGCGCCTTCAGAAGACGTCCCCGAGCTTGCCGGTCNCTGCCCTGAAAGCGTNNCTGTTTTGTCGTTACACCGGCACTACCGACAGAAGGNTCAGGACCTACACCGTGCCACGAACACCATTCTTCGACTGGACACCCNACACATTGGGGTTTTTGTTTCGTGCATCGCAANGCAGCCAGGTCAAATAAACCTTGGTTCCAAAGCCAAGGCTTCTCACCGTCCACGAGTTGGTCGGCTATCTGCTGAGCCTCCTTTGNTTGCAAGGGATACCCACTCCANCGGGCAAGNAACCGTCCGACGTTCGTNTCNAAAACTCCTACTCGCTCCTCGAAAGCGAAAACCATCACTGCTCTCGCCGTATACGGCCCAACGCCTGGAAGGAGCAACAACTCGTCTAATACCCGTGGGACCTTGCCATCATGAAAATCGGTGATATGAGCAGCAGTGTCATACAGGTTTCGNGCTCTTCGGGGATAACCAAGTCCCTGCCAGAACTTGAGCAAGTCCGAAAACTTGGAGCTGGCTAGGGCTTGAGGAGTTGGCCACCGATCCACAAATTCTAGGTATTTGGGTTCAACNCGNTTNACCTGGGTTTGCTGAAGCATTACTTCTGACACCAAGACGGCCCAAGGGTCTCTCGTCGCGCGCCANGGCAAAACCCGCAATGAAGTCCTCACCCAAAGAAGTAACGCCTGATTTAGCGCTCTCTTTTCGGCTACGACGCCTTTCTCANCTCTGCCAGATGTCTTCGCCATAGGGAAAATTTCGTGCTGGAGCAGCATCTCGTTTCCATATCATGACCTTGCGACGAAAGTAACAAACTTCTTCTTCTCGCTGGTTAATTGCTCGGGTCTCAACGGTCACAATGCCTCTGTCCGGGCGGCTCTTAGATTCAGCCTTATCTAACACTTTGGTAACGGCATAAATGGTGTCTCCATGAAACGTTGGCCGTTGGTGGGTGAGGCTTTCTACCTCAAGGTTTGCTATCGCTGCGCCGCTCACATCNGGGACACTCATCCCAAGCACTAACGAGTAGACCAGATTGCCAACGACAACGTTCTTGCCATGAACAGTCTCGTNTTGGGCAAACCACTCGTTGGTGTGGAGTGGGTGGTGATTCATGGTGATCATGCAAAACAAATGATCATCTGCTTCAGTAACGGTCTTTCCCGGCCAATGCCTGTACACATCGCCTATTTCGAATTCTTCGAAGTAGCGCCCAAANGGGCGGTCGTGGGTGGTCACATCTCTCNCCNTTGGAGGCGGCGATCGTAGAAGACGCCGCCATGGTAGGGAATCCCCGGCGTTAGAGTGCAATAGGTCACCCTAAAGTTCTTTTCGGTTCGCAGAAACCTTGTGTATTTGAACATTCTGCTCATAGTCTGACTCATTGTCTCAACTTGATGAAGTGGTGGAAACGCATGACCGCACCTGACCTACAAGCCGCAGCAGATGCCTTGGCCATCGGTGTCTCAGTCATCGATAGAGCAACCGCTCACGCAGCGTCTCTATCAGATATCGATGAACACCAAAGCCTCTTNTANGACCTTGCGCACTCGGCATCTGCAATCGAGATCAGCCGTTCACTCCTGGATTANGGGGCCAAAGGAGAAAGCGAAGGCAAGATAGCTTGNGCTTTCATAGCAGACGCCTTGGCTGAACTTCATTCCAAGCTCTTTGGTCGCGAGGATGCCTGGGGTGTCGAAGAAGGAGAGATCGATCGGGCGCGGGAGTTCATCCGCCAATTCAGGGCACCAGAATTCGTCGCCGAATTAGCGACCATCAATGCCCCACTTCATTTGGATGACGACTTCACAATGGTCGCCGACACATTTCGTCGCTTTGCCGAAGACAAGATCGCGCCTCGTGCCGAACATATCCACCGGCAGGACACCGATATCCCCGAAGACATTATTGAAGGCTTGGCTGAACTCGGGTGTTTCGGCCTTTCGGTNCCCGAGGAATANGGNGGGTTTGCTACAGGTAGCGAGAGTGACTANATGGGAATGGTNATAGCTACCGAAGAGCTTTCTNGAGCTTCATTAGGTGCGGGCGGTTCNCTCATTACTCGACCCGAGATCCTGACTCGAGCTCTTGAACGAGGGGGCACCGAAGAGCAGAAGAAAGAATGGTTTCCAAAAATTGCTACTGGCGAGACCATGGTCGCAGTCGCAGTAACAGAACCGGATTACGGGTCTGACGTAGCGAACCTCAAAGTGTCAGCCACAGCTGTTGATAATGGTTGGGTAATTAATGGAGTGAAAACCTGGTGCACGTTCGCTGGTCGAGCCAANGTATTGATGCTCCTAGCTCGAACGGACCCAGACCGTTCAAAAACTCACCGTGGACTTAGCTTGTTCATCGTGCCCAAACCTCAGGCAGAAGGTCACAGTTTCGAATTCTCCCAGGATGATGGCGGAACCATGGAGGGCCGGGCTATCCCGACACTGGGTTACCGGGGAATGCATAGCTTTGAAATTGCTTTCGACAACTGGTTCGTTCCATCCGAAAACTTGATTGGCGGTGANGAAGGACTCGGAAAAGGCTTTTACATGCAGATGGCCGGATTCGAAAACGGTCGTCTTCAGACAGCTGCACGAGCCGTTGGAGTCATGCAGGCTGCTTACGAAGAGGCTCTTAGCTATGCAACCGACAGGGTTGTGTTTGGTCNCCCTGTGGCCGATTACCAGCTNACGAAAACGAAACTGGGTCGAATGGCTGCGATCATTCAAGGCTCGCGCCAATACAGCTATTCGGTTGCCCAGATGATGGCCAAAGGTGAAGGTAGCTTGGAAGCGTCAATGGTCAAGGCTTATGTTTGCAAAGCGGCTGAATGGGTGACACGAGAAGCGCTCCAGATTCACGGCGGTTTCGGATTTGCCGAGGAGTACACGGTTAGTCGTCTCTTCGTCGATGCTCGAGTGCTTTCAATTTTCGAGGGTGCAGACGAAACGCTTTGTCTCAAGCTGATCGCCCGCCGGCTCCTGGCGGAAGCTCAGTAGGGTTCTCCACTCAACCATTGTTTATTCTCTCTAATAACCCAGTCGCAAAAGCTCTGCCGCAACCACGCAATCCTCTCTAACTGTCTCCTGAACGCTACTTAATCCGGTCGGACCGACCACATGCGTAATCACGTCAATGGGAACCACTTCATCATCGGATTCCATCGTGTTTGTTGCAGCCAACTTTTGTTGTATAACTTCAAAAAANGGCTGNGGTAACGCACGNCCATGACCNACAACGGCCCAAACCTGACTGCCGGACTGCATGCCGCACACCGCNGCAGCGTAGGAACCAGANGGAGCAATAAGAGACTTNGGTCCNGCCGCAGCGGCNTCGACAATAACNACATCNGAGTTNAGGCACGCTTGTCCCAGTCCGGTGAACGGCACTTCATCNACTTCGACACCCTTTTGGAGNAGCGACCTTGCTAGTCCAGCCCCTTCTCCATATGCATCGATGACTCGAACAGTTACATCGTTTCGATGGTGGATNCTCTCTAACGCGAGGTCAGGCCATCCGACNACGGCAATCGTTGCCTCANTAGGAAGAGAANNNGCGACGTTGTCTGGGGTCAGATCAGCGTTGAGTTCATCAAGAAAATCTAGAGCTGCTTTCTNAGCATCGGCNGCNATCAAGATTCGTGTTGTCATCACCCACAACGAACCAGCAAGGGGATGGTGGTGCAANATCCGTCTACAGGCGTTGACNAGTTCTGCTGGCTCACCCCANAGCGAAGCCAAAGCACCAGCAGCTTCACGTGCTAGGTCGGTTTGGTCNAAGCCTCCAGCCCGGGCTACATATCGAAGTCTTTCAATTGGATGCACCAGAGCAGACTGCCACATGACGGGACNCAGAATAAATCTTAAGTCGAGTTTGCGTCTATGCAGGTCNGAACGACCTGGCGCGCTAACTTGGCNTTCGTGGCTACTGACCCCTCGACACAACTCACAGTTGCAACTATTGATGGAGCTGAACAGAAGCTTTCGCAATGGCTAACAACATTTAATCTTTTGGCCGTCNTAATCGATCCCTANACCCACGAAAGCGGTTGGATAATTCCGACGGCCGATCGCATCTTCGCTCATTACGAAGAAGCTGATATCAGGTGCGCCTTTTTAGTCACAGGGAACGGCGATGGAGCTCGTCAGTATTTAGGCAAGTACGCCGACAGTTGGTTGGTGTTAACGGACGAAAATAGAGAATTCGTAGGTTCTTTAAGTCTCGAGCGCCTTCCTGCTGTAGTGCACATCGGCCAGGATGGCTCACTTGTTGGCTTCGCCGAGGGATGGGATCCCGCTGAGTGGCGCAGCGTGCTTGACGGTGTTGAGGAGGCCATGGCATGGCGGTCTAGGCCGCTGTTACCTACCCCTCAAGATCCGGGCGCATTTGAGGGCACCCCCGCTTTGGTCTAGAGCTGCATTTTGATTCGATACATTGCGGCGTCTGCTCGCGATAAGAGTTCCTCAACATCGTTGCGTGTTCCGTAGCCAACTGTAAAACCGATACTGGCTTGCGCTACGAGAGAGTGACCACCGATGACAAATGGACGTTCCATCGCAATTTCAAGACGCTCCGCAACTAGTTGAACATCATCGTCATTTCGCAATTCAGGACACACAACGACAAACTCGTCACCTCCATATCGCGCAACGGTGTCAGTTGGTCTTACTGAGTCAGCAAAGCGTGCGCCGATTGCGCAAAGCAGTCGATCTCCGACCGTATGGCCATAGACGTCATTGACAACCTTAAAGTTATTGAGATCGCAAAAGACCACGCCGACTGCTCGACCGCTCGTTCGGGATCGCTCTAATGCGTCCTCCAGACGGGCTTCTGCCTGGAAACGGTTTCCCAACCCGGTCAAAGGATCCTTTCTCGCTGCCAGCGCCAATGCCGCTTCTTGGCGGCCACCTGTCCAAAGAGTGGCAATGGAACTACACAACAACAATGCAAACGCGCAAAACGCGGCAACACCGAGAAGCCACCGAATTCCAGTCGATAATTGTTGTGAACCTAGAAGGACCCAGCTACACGTCAACAACATCACAAGAGACGAGGGAACGGCTAAGAAAAAAAGTATTCGACGGGCAGTCATTACAACCCCCGAGAGTACGGGTATACGTCGGATTGAGCGAGAACCCTCAGCGAGCTATCCATCCCCCATCAACCGGCAGCGGAACTCCTGTGACATAGCTGCTGGCTTTACTAGCTAGGAACAGTAAAGCGCCATCTAGTTCTTCGGGAGTTCCTCCTCGACCCATAGAAGCATTTCGAGCGATCCATCCGCTGGAGCGTTCGTCGTCGAACATCACCTGAGTTAGTTCCGTTTCAAAGTATCCGGGGCACAGCACATTTACTCTTATCCCCCTCTTGGCCCATTGAACAGCAAGTTCTCGGGTGAGATTCACAAGTCCTGCCTTACTTGCGACATACGCCGGTTGGAGGTTTGGGGCTGAAGCTACAAGTCCATGCACAGACGCGACGTTGATAATGCTTCCCTCTTGGCGGCTCAACATATCCTGAGCTGCAAGAGCGGACAGCAAAAAGCAAGAGTTCAGATTGACATCAACGACACTCCGGAAGAGGTCAATATTTGCTTCTTCAGCGGGATGTATCGCGTCAGTGGTTCCAGCGTTATTAACAAGCACATCAATTTGACCGTAGTGCGAGATGCTTTCTGCTATCAGGTGCCGACATTGGTCGTCATCACTCACATCACATTGAATTGCGAGCGCGTCCGGTAATTCAGCGACTAGTCGCTCAAGACGGTCCTGCCGACGTGCGGCGACGACGACCCTCGCTCCGGCAGCTGACAGAACTCGCGCAAATCGATCACCGAAACCACTAGATGCTCCGGTGACGACACAAACCTTGTTGTCTAGGCGGTACAGACTTTCAACATCAGGAAGTTCACTCATACATGAAGACACTAGGCAAACATTGCGGTAAGTACACAAGGCGCCGCTCCGCTAGCTGTCGTAGGGTCATGACATGAAGATTCGTGTGGGCTTTGGCCTAGGAACTCGCAGCTTTACTAATGACCGTTCAACCTTCGATCCGTTCGTCGACTCTCTTGAAACGCTTGGCTTCGATTCATTGTGGCTTAGTGAACGTCTTGGAGGTGAGTGCCCCGACCCCCTAGTCGGGCTGGCCTATGCAGCTGGCAGGACTAAGAGAATGAAATTTGGTTTCTCGGTCATGGTGTTACCTGGCCGCAACTTAGCTGTTCTTGCAAAGGAGCTATCTAGTTTGGACAGACTCTCCAATGGTCGTCTACTCCCTGCGTTTGGATTAGGCGTGGCTGACGTTCACGAACAATCCGCGTTTGGTGTGCAACGAAAGCAGCGCGCAAAAATGTTCAATGAGGCACTGCCTCTATTGAAACAAATGTGGGAGGACGGACCGGTAACCCACCATGGAGAGTTCTACCACTATGACGATGTTGAGCTGCTCCCTAAACCCACTCAAGAGCCGATGGATATTTGGCTCGGGGGCGCCGCTGATGTCGAGCTCCGCAGATGCGGTCGATTCGGTGATGGATGGCTTCCATCTTTTTGCACTCCCGAAATGGCGGCTAAGGGATGGACAGTGGTGAATGAGGCAGCTGACGAGCATGAGCGGTTTATGGATCCCGAACACTTTGGAGTGCTCGTTCCATACAGCCACGGCGATTTACCAGCTAGCTACAAAACAATCCTCGATCGACGTGCACCAGGTGTTGATCCCGAAGAGATAATCCCCGTCGGTCATGACGGTTTGAGAGAACAACTAGAGCGATTTATAGAAGTTGGAGCCTCAAAGTTCGTTCCAATACTGGTTGGTGAACCTGATGATTGGTTCGCCGAGCTCGAAGGGGTAGCAGAAGCGGTACTACCTATCCAGACCTAACATTTTTGGTGCGCCTTCACCACTTCGGAGATTCAACCAAATGCCAACATTTTCATCAGCTCGTTTGCCGTGGGCGCCTGACTACACAACGGTTGATCTTCACGACCCCGCGAACTTTGTCGATGGGCCTCCATATGAAGCCTTTGCTGCTCTCAGGAAGAACGCCCCAGTGGCCTTTCATCCCGAGCGACCACGACGAGAAGGCGGCAAAGAGGGCTCAGGGTTTTGGTGCATAACTCGCCATCATGACGTTCAAACTGTTTCAAAGGACCCGGACACATTCTCATCATGGTTGGGCGGATTTACAGGCGCCGATCTAAGTGGGGCTGTCCTCGAAGAAACTCGACTCAACATGATGGGTATGGACCCGCCAGAGCACACCCTCCTGCGTCATTCAGTCCGAAAACCTTTCGGTCCCGCATGGGTTCAAAACCTTGAGGCGAATATCGGTCGCTTTGCTTCTGAAATCCTGGATGACGTTGCAGACAAGGGTGATATCGACTTTGTTTCCGAAGTTGCCGCCCAGCTTCCCTTGCGGGTATTAGCTCACATCATGGGAGTTGGGTCATCAGATACACAACTCTTCTTTGATTGGTCCAACCGCATCATCGGAAACCACGACCCCGATTTTGGAGGCTCCGTTCGGGACTTTCTAGCTGCCAAGGATGAACTCTTCACCTATGGGCGCGAAGTTATTGCAAGTAAACGAAAACAACCCGGCGAAGACATGGTCTCTTATTTCGTGTCCACAGAAATCGACGGACAGAAACTCGACGATGAACGTCTAATTCTTCTGTGGTTTTTGTTGTTAGTTGCAGGAAATGAGACCACCCGTTCATCCCTCACTGGCGCGATGGAAGTACTTTCCAAATTTCCCGATCAACGGGCGATTCTTTCTGATGATATTGACCAATATTTGCCAGGCTTCATCGAAGAAACCCTCCGTTACACCAACCCTGTTTTGCACTTTCGCAGGACCGCAACCAAAGATGTAACCCTCGGTGAAGCGTCCATCAAAGAAGGCGACAAATTGCTCCTGTGGTATCCCGCGGCAAACCGAGACACAGAAGTCTTCGAAAACCCAAATGACTTCGATCTAGCGAGGGCGCCAAACAACCACGTTGCTTTCGGTGTCGGTCCACATTTTTGTCTCGGAGCGAGGCTGGGGAGACTTCAAATGCATGTGATGTTGACAGCGCTGCTGAAACGTCTTCCAGATATTGAGGTAGCTGGACCTGCGAAAAGGACTCACTCAAACTTTCTTAACTCGGCTAAAACGCTGCCGGTCTCATTCACCCCTGTTAGCGCCTGAAACAATTAGCCTTGCCCGGCTTCGCCAAGATAGCTCGCCCTTAAATCTGGATTAGCGAGTAGAGCTTCGGCGGAGTCATCAAGTACGACCCTGCCGGTCTGCAATACCCAACCACGGTCAGCAATGGAGAGCGCCATGTTGGCATTTTGTTCCACCACGAAGATCGCGACACCTTCCTCGTGAATCTGTTGAATCAACTCAAAGTTTGCTTGCACTAGGGCAGGAGCCAACCCCATCGATGGTTCATCCATAAGGAGCACCCGAGGGTTTGACATCAACGCGCGCCCCATTGCAACCATTTGCTGTTCACCACCAGACAATGTGCCTGACTTTTGATTAATGCGCTCCTTCACCCGGGGAAATAGCTCAAAGATGCGTTCCAAATCATTGGTAATCCCCTCGCGATCTGTTCGAAGATAAGCACCAAGTTCAAGGTTTTCCCGAACCGATAGACGCTTAAAGAGCCGTCGATTTTCAGGGACCATCGTGACCCCTCGTTCCACGCGATAACTCGTTGATTGGTGAGTCACCACCTCTCCATCAAGAACCACTTCCCCCGTCGTTGGAGTGACCATGCCCAGAAGAGTTTTCAGGGTTGTACTTTTCCCACTTGCGTTGCCTCCGAGCAGACACACAAGCTCTCCTGGAAATATCTCTAAGTCCACATCTTTCAAGATGTGGACCGCTCCATAGTGGGTGTTTACGCCACGAAACTCAAGCAAAGGCACAGCCGGCTCATTCATGACCGTACCTCCCCATCAGTTTGTTCGGACCCGACTGGCCTCCCTAAATAGGCTTCGATTACCTTCGGGTCGTTGGCTACATGGCTATAAGGCCCCTGAGCGATAGTTTCGCCATGATCTAGGACGACGACGCGGTCGGACACGTCACGAACCACGCTCATGTCGTGTTCGATCATCACAATGGTGAAACCCCACTCGCTTCGAAGGCGTCCTATCAATTCAGTCAGTTCAGCTGATTCGCGGGGATTCATTCCCGCTACAGGTTCATCTAGTAGTAACAGCCTTGGACGAGTCGCCATTGCTCGGGCGATCTCGAGGCGTCTCCTATTCGCGTATGACAATACCGACGCCGGTTGATCCAGCCGATAACCAACGAGACGCGAGCCAAAGAACGAGAGAACTTCTTCGCCGTAGTTCCGGATCGCGTCTTCTTCAGATTTGAAGGCCCGGGTTTGGAAAAGAGCGCCGAAGACTCTCTGGTCCGTTCGACAGTGTTGCGCGACCATGACATTTTCCAGGATTGTCATGTTCGCAAACAGTCTCACATTTTGGAATGTTCGAGCTATCCCGCGTTCCGTTACCTGGCTTGGGTCTAATCCGAGCAAAGACTCGCCTTCGAAAATGATGTCGCCGGCCGTCGGAGTGACCATGCCACTAATCATGTTAAAGAAGGTGGTCTTCCCAGCGCCGTTCGGGCCGATGACACTTACAATTTCGCCTTCATCCACTTCGAACTGCAAATTTTTTAATGCGTGAAGGCCGCCGAAGGTCACACTCAAGTCGGTGATTTGGAGCATGCTCACTGGACGTCTTCTTGGTCGTCAGTATCTATTTCACCTTTTAGCCATGCATCTTGAAGGAATTCTTCTTGATGAAGCTCTCGTGTCCGACGAACGTTCGGGACCAGACCTTCAGGCCGTTTAAGCATCATCCATACAAGCAACGCCCCGTATATCAACAGTTTGAACTGGCTGAACTCTTGGAGCAGGCCCGGTTGTTTGGGGCCACCGAGCACACCAATCAGTACGAGTGCTCCGACTATTACTCCCGCAATATTTCCCATTCCTCCAACTATGACAACGACCAAAATGATGATGGATACCAACATGAGGAAACTGGTCGGGAAAATTGATCCGACCTTCGCTGAGAAGATCGCTCCAGAAAAGCTGGCCAGTACCGCACCTACAACGAACGCCATCAATTTGGTGTTTGTCGTGTTGACTCCCATGGCTTCTGCCACATCTTCATCTTCTCGAATCGCCATCCACGCGCGTCCAAGCCTCGAGTTCTCAAGACGCCAGGAGACATATATCGCAATGGCACAGAAAACCAAGACCAGCAAAAAGACCGATCTTGGATCAGTGCCTTTTACAGTGCCTATCCCGACTTCAACTCCGGGAATGTTGGTTATACCTTGAGCGCCACCAAACCATCCAGATAGCCAGTCACTCAAGAACAGCAGACGAATGATTTCGCCAAACCCAAGGGTGACAATGGCCAAATAGTCGCCTCTCATGCGAATCACCGGAGCGCCAATAAACAAACCAACTATGCCTGTAATGACGACAACCACTATTAGAGCTATGGGCCACGGCAATTCAGGCGAGAACCCAGGTGAATTTGGAGAGGTAAGCACAGCAGTCGTATAGCCACCAACGGCGAAGAACGCGACGTACCCGAGGTCCAGGATTCCTGCCAACCCCACAACTACGTTGAGACCTAAAGCCAACAGGACAAACAGCCCAACATTAGCCAGTAGCTCATTGGCGATCTTCCCGAGGAAGAAGGGCAGAACTAGAAGCAATGCTGCGCTCACCGCCAGCAGGATTAGGTTGACTCGCTTGCGTTCCTCAGCTGGCAGGTCTACGACCTGCTTCTTGACATCCTTAATTCTTGTACCGACAAGCAAGGGAATCAGCAAGGCCAAAGCCGCCACAAGCAGCGCTCCCCCGACTTCTAGCCCTCCGCGTTTGTAGTACACAAAATCAGTGAGGACTTCTAGCCCGAAGCCTTCCAGTAAATCGGTCAGAAACGTCTCCAGAACGGACACGGCCAACACGGACAACACCACGGTACGACTTCGAGAGCAGAGTTTTTTGGGTAACACATGCATCGCCGCGCCCAAAACGCCCAATATCAAACCAAGCAGAAGCCAGAGCAGAACACCAACACCAAGGGAACGGTTAAATGACAACAAGTTGAGGAGTTGCGGACTCCAGTTGACCAGAGGGTCACGCAGATTGAAATTCTGAATCAGAACCATCAACAGGATCAGACCACCAGCGCTCCCTAGACCAATAAGTCCACCGGCCAGTAAGTCTTTCGAATCTCTTGTTCGAGCCGTCATGCCCTCGAGCACCACTTCGCTACCAGCAAGAGTTGCCATGACAAAAGGAACCCAAAGCAAAGAAAGAAAACCCATGCTCAAAACGGGTTGAATGATGCTTCTTCCGTCAAGGCCAACGGGCATTCCCGCTAAGGCAATAAAAGCTGAGGAAAGTGCTCCGATCAGAGCGAAGCGGATTTGTTTGCGCCAAGCAACACCCGGCGCTTCAGTCATCGAGAAGTTTGCGGAGGTAGCCGTCATGCTCGATCGTCCTCAGACAGTCGCTCGCCAAATAGCCCGCTAGGTCGAACAAGAAGCACGAAGATCAAAACGGCAAACGCGACTGCGTCACGCAGTTGCGAAACGCCGTCAACCCCGAGAGGTTCAAGCAGTACCAGCGGCGCCGTCGCCTCGGCAGCCCCTAACGAGAGACCGCCTGCCATGGCTCCACCTAGGTTGCCGATCCCACCAACTACAGCAGCACTAAAAGCTTTGATGCCGGGCAGGAAACCGGTTGTGTGGATAACACTTCGGAACAGGATGCCCCAAAGAATCCCTGCAACTCCGGCCATGGCACCGCCCACAGCGAAAGTTGTGACGATGGTTCGATTAACGTCAATTCCCATCAGAGCAGCAATCTCTTTGTCTTCTGCTACTGCTCTCATTGCCTTACCCGTTTTTGTACGTTCCACCAAAAACCAGAGGCCCGCCATCGAAACCGCTGCGGTTAATAGAACCACGAGTTTCGTACCTTCAATTTCGAATCCAAGTAACGATCGCTTCTGCGANAGCCAAGTAGGCAATGACGGATANGACTTAGCCCCTGGTCCTAAGAGAACAACCGAGACGTTCTGAAGGAAAAATGACACACCGATGGANGTGATAAGGGGNATGAGTCTTGGGGCTCCNCGCAGNGGCCGATACGCAATTCGCTCCATGATGACTGCTACGGCAGTAGAAATCAGAATCGANGTAATAACGACGAAGGCNAGGCAGAACAAGAAAGCATCTTCCCAAAGCCCTGCGTCGGCCAGTTTGTTTGAAGTGATCATGCCCGACATAGCGCCGACCATGAAGACTTCCCCGTGCGCGAAGTTGATAAAGCCGAGCACGCCATAAACCATTGAATACCCAAGCGCAATCAGGCCATACATAGCCCCCTGGGCTAGTCCGGTAACCAATAGGCCTTTGAATTGCGGCGCGGTAAGACCAGTCGCGTCTGGGTTCAGCCACCGCGCGAGCGGATTCTGCGGATCAATCTGCTGTGCAATGAACGCCAGCAGGCCGAATGCTATGACNACGACGAAAGTGATTCGGATGACGGCGAGAAAACGGTCAACCCAAAGCACACGAGAAGTAGGTTTCGCGTCACGCTTAGTTGCCACGTCTGTCCCAAGAATCACNGTAGTTGAGTNAGATCTCAATCCANCAAGGTGCAGAACCNACACTCGGCCCTGCCCCGGCTATAAATCCGGAGCAGGGCCGATGTCGANTCAGAAACTACTGACGACCATNNNGGTCNGTCAGTCGCGCCCTTTATTCGGGCCTGTTTATCAAGGAGCGAAAGAGAAGACTACGTTCTCAATCGAGGCAGCAAAATCAGCCGAGTTGTTTTGCACAACAGTGATTCGCTGTGCGCCACAGTCCCCAAAGTCATCACATGACAAGGTTCCGATGATGCCTTCGTATCCTGAGAGATTGTCAAGATACTCACGCACACCTGCTCGATCGATTTCGAGATTGCCGTCATGAGAATGTGAAGCTGCCTTGATGGCCTCCAACAGAATTGTGGTGGCATCGTAGGAGTGAGCCCAGAACGGTGCCTCTGGGGCATTTCCNTTGTTGGACTCATAGTCAGCCAGGAATTTGTCAGCGGTAGCACCGGTACTTTGGTTGGTGTTNCTTCCGTACCGAAGGTCCGGACCAGATAGGTACATTCCGTTGGCTTGGGGCAGTTCCATGAAGGTCTGAACTTGCAGACCATCGGCACCNAGNAGCACNACTCCTTCAAGACCAGAAACTCCAGGAGCCTGGTCGGCGACAAAGTCTCCTGCAGGCTGGAAGATTGGGAAGAAGAGNGCTCCAGGTGAACCTGCAGCGATCTCAGTCAGTACGGGCACCATGTCGGTGTCTTCTTTG
The DNA here is from genome assembly GCA_002708935.1 of Acidimicrobiaceae bacterium. Lineage (GTDB taxonomy): Bacteria > Actinomycetota > Acidimicrobiia > Acidimicrobiales > Poriferisodalaceae > MedAcidi-G3. Next base: position 107,251 of record PAPO01000019.1, read on the forward strand.
TTAACACCGGTGAANCCAGTTACCGAACCGCCAAGGTTCTCAAAAGCGTCCGCAAACGCTTGAGCGAGACCCTGTGTATAGGGATCTCCGTCATGGATCGCNGCTGCTTCGCTAATTCCAAGTTCTTCATAGACGAACTTGGCCATCGCTGCACCCTGGAACAGGTCATTGTGAGCGGTGCGGTAGTAGCCCGCGTGATAGTTATCACCTGCTGTNCCNGCAAGGTCTGAGGTCAGCGCTGGTGANGTATTCGAAGGGCTGATCATGACCATTCCGGCTTCNCTGATTAGCGGAGATGCTGCTGTAGCCGCACCAGAGCAGGAGGTGCCAATGACNCCCACTACATCTTCGTCGGCGACGATTGTTTGNGCAGCGGCTTGGCCACCGTCAGCNGAACACAAGTCGTCTAGGCCGGTNCCGATNGTCACGCTGAACCCGTGGATATCTCCGAAGTCAGCAATGGCTTGCTCAACGCCACGTTGGTTGGGAATACCGAGGAATGCGACATCTCCCGTGATTGCGTTCAGNGAACGAATCTGAATGTCTTCTCCGGCTTCTACGGTNACGGTTCCTAGAGAACCATCGCCGAGACTGTCGTGCTCATCAGCGGATGAGCTTTNACTTGATGATCCACTNCTGGAATCATCGTCGGATCCGCCGCAAGCGGCAGCGACTAAGGCAAAGGCGAACAAAACGCCTAGCAGTCGCATGAACTTAAACTTCATGAATTCACCCTCCCTGGGTGTAACAAGTTGGCGTACGAAGTCGTTCTATTAGNTAGTTCTTTGACCACGACACCCTGAACGTTNCGCAGTCTANGCCCATACCAGAGCCNTCGCGACACACTNACTGGTAGATCCCCCATGTCTANNCTTAGGGGTGAGTAGCCTTCNGCAGGAGACCGCTCTCATTTCAGCGTTAGAGCCGTAAAGATGCTTATTCTCNCAGGATCCGAAATAGACCAGTGCCTACCNATGGCNGACGCTATTACTGGAATGAAACAAGCNTTCGCGGCTGNCAGTTCNGGCNCTGCCGACATGCCAAATAGAACGGTAATCCCAGTAGGAGATGANTCTGATNTAGCAATTTTCATGCCGGCCCACATCAAAGATTCGTCGACAGCATCAGTGAAATCATTAACTTTTCTTCCCGATAACGAGAACTACGGNCTACCTATAATTCAGGCNGTCGTGCTGGTTTTTGACGTATCNACGGGATCTCCAGTNGCNTTAATGGANGGGTCGCGATTGACCGCNATTCGAACCGCGGCAGGTGGCGGAGCCTCNGTCGATTTATTAGCCAGAAAGGACAGTGCCTCGTTGGCGATGCTCGGCAGCGGCANTCAGGCNAGAGCGGGGATCGANGCTGCGTGCGCAGTCCGCGACATCANCTCCGTTCGGCTCTATAGCCCCACTCCGGGCAATGCNCAGAAGCTGGCCNACGANTTGTTTGAAACNCAATGGTGTCCCGAAATTCANGTTGTCAGCGATCCTGANCAGGCAGTANGNGATGCCGACATTGTGTGGACCGCCACTACTTCATCCACTCCAACGTTTTCACGNGCTTCGGTGGCNCNCGGAACCCACATTGTTGGTATCGGATCTTTTCAACCTTCGATGATCGAAATTGAACCNTCTATNTTTACCTCAGCTTCGGTTTTCATTGACCAATCTGATGCGTGCTGGTCTGAGGCNGGCGAAATTATCTCTGCNCNGGCCCANGGNTTACTCGATGTNGAACAAGTCATAGAGCTAGGNGAAATNGTCTTGGNGCTTCATCCCGGCCGCATCAACGATGAGGAAATCACNGTGTTCAAGTCGGTCGGCATNGCNGCNCAAGACGCTGTCGCGTCTTCAATTGCCTTGGATACAGCGATNNATCGGGGAATCGGAACGACGGTGAGCATCTAGAAATGAATTCTGTTCGGCCCNCTCCTGAAGTCTTATTCNTAATTGGTGGCATATCTCAATATCTTGGTGCCGCTACCGCCATTGGTTTATTCGACGAGATTGCGCCGGGAGGAGTGGCCTTTCTTCGAGTTTTAGGAGCAGCATTGCTTCTTATCGCCTTTCGCCGTTCATGGCGACGCTCTTGGAGCAAGCAGAATTTCTTTTGGGCCGGGGCCTTCGGAGCTTCCNTAGCGTTAATGAACTTGTTCATCTACCTNGCGATGGACCGTCTACCTCTCGGAAATGCNGTGGCGATCGAGTTCTTGGGNCCGATAGCTGTTGCGGCCATTGGTACNAGAACANCNAGNTCGGCAGGAGCGCTCGTCCTTGCNGCGTCNGGTGTCTTGGTACTTGCCGGAGTTCAAGGTGATGGCACCTTGTTGGGAGTCTTTTTTGCGCTGTTGGCGGGAGCAATGTGGGCCGGCTACATCGTTCTTGGGCACCGTGTCGCTCAAGATGGTTTAGCTGTCGATGGTTTAGGTGTGGGAATGCTCATCGGCGCAGTTGTCATTAGTCCATCAGGCCTAGGGGAACTTAACGTCGCATTCGCTGATCCTCGGATCCTCGGTTTGGCCTTAGCTGCGGCAATACTTTCTAATGTCATCCCCTATGGCATTGACCAATTTGTAATGCGGCAAATCACCCGGTCTAGATTTGCTTTCCTTCAAGCTCTACTTCCCGTCACCGCCACCGTTGTTGGTGTCTTAAGTTTGGGTCAATCGCCTAGTTGGAGTGAGTGTCTGGGCATCGGGTCGGTGATCGTAGCTATAGCAATAAGCAGCGGTGATCACGAGTTTCGAAAATGACCGAGGAAACGACGAGATAAATGACAGATCCAGCCTATGAACCCATGGAACATGAGGAAAAGCTCNCTTGGATGCTTGANACCCATGGTTGGGGTATTGAACCTGTCGCCCCATCGAGTCAAGAACATCTCCGCGCCGCTTATTCATATACCTTTGGCCTCGAAGCNCTCGTTGGGCACCCTGAGCTAGTCATCTTTGGGTTAGCNCCCGTCGCCGCTCGCGGGTTACTCGACTTGATCGTCAACCATCTGAGGCTTGGNGGAACAATTCCTNTCGGAGAGGTCTTTACCGGACTTTTAGANAATGAACAGAAAAGTGTTCTTCTCGATATCGAAGTCGCTGAATTTGCTGATTATTTTCCGACTCTGAACCTCATATACNGCGATCAACCATGGAGAATCTGCCAATTTGTTTGGCCAGACCGCACTGCTGCTTTCCCGTGGGATCAGAACTGGCCCGAACAACTCAGATATGTCCAACCAATTATTGGCACTTGGTAAAGCAAGACACTTCGTGTCCGTTTAGTCGGGGCCCTAAAAATTTTAGAGTAGGGGGTTTAGCCAGGTATTAGCGGCCATGACCCCTAGTAAGCAACCAGAAAAGCCAAGTATCAATAGGATTATCCATACTCGCAATGCACGAATTCGGCGTTGGTCACCGGCTGTCCAACCACATAAAAGTCCTCCACATAAACCTCCTAAGTGACCCCCAATTGAGATCCCCGGGATCACAAAGGANAGGACCACGTTGACGATAATTAAGGTGCCTANGCCTTCGCTCCACGGATCTCGGCCGCTCAGTCGTTCGACCACTAAAACCGANGCCATCACCCCATAGACAACGCCTGAAGCACCAACGACCGCNGTATTTGGAGCTGCTANGAGGGCCCCGGCTGAGCCCCACATCATGCTGGNCANGCAGACCGCNATAAATACTGCGGGGCCNGTCTGCCTTTCAAGTCGTCGNCCTAAAAGAAAAAACATGATCATGTTGAGCAGGAGATGCCGAATGTCAGCATGGAGAAANGCTCCCGTTGCTAAGCGCCACCACTCACTTAACTCNGCNACCGGAAATCCGTAGGTCGCCCATTGCACCAGTGAATCTTGCTGCAATGAAGCGCCACCTATGAGGGTCATGTCGTGCGTGAACACAAACACCATGACGTTGATACCTATGAAGGCGACCGTCACAGATCTAGTTACATTTTCGTNGGCANCATTCAGCACACTTGCACAGTAGAGCCCAAATGCTCAGCGGCCACTAGGGTCAGGCCATGAAATTTGGAGTCATGTTTGCTAACACNGGTCCATTTGTGGAGCCTGATGCTGCCGTTGAGCTCGCCCAAGCAGCCGAGGCCGCCGGGTGCGAATCGATTTGGACTGTTGAACACGTGGTAGTCCCGGCAGGATATGCATCACAATATCCGTACGCGAAGGATGGGCGGATGCCAGGTGGAAGAGAAGATTTCGATATTCCTGATCCCTTGATCTGGCTCTCTTACGTTGCNGCGGCTACCAACAAGATCCGCTTGGCTACAGGTGTGATGATCATGCCGCAACGAAACCCCCTAGTGACCGCCAAGGCGGTAGCTACTTTGGATCGTTTATCTAAGGGTCGCATGATCCTCGGGATTGGGTCCGGGTGGTTGGAGGAAGAATTTGACGCTCTTGGCGTCTCTTTCGATGACCGAGGTAATCGCACCGACGAATACCTTGAAGCCATGAAAAAGGCTTGGGGGTCAGATACCGCTAGTTACCGTGGCAAGTTCGTGAACTTCAGCAATGTATACAGTCGTCCGCAGCCCGCGAGCGGGCATGTTCCCATCATTGTGGGTGGTCATAGTCGGCGTGCCGCTCGTCGGGCTGGAGAGCTAGGTGACGGGTTCTTTCCCGGGCGAGGAAACTTTGACGAACTAGCTGCTCTGTTTGATCACGCTCGACACTGTGCAGAGGAGTGTGGGAGAGACCCAGAAGCGCTCGAATTCACAGCCGGGGGGCCTACAACTCCTGATTATGTCGAGCAGTTGGCGGAGATCGGTGTAACTCGGATGATTGTTCCTCCTATGGATCCATCTCAGTTCAGTAACTTTGGTGAGGAAGTTATCTCACAGTTTTCTAGTTTTTGAGGTGGCAATGCCTGACTTAATACTTGAACGACTCTTGGGTTGGATTGATGCGGCTCCTTCGCCCTATCACGCTGCTCATAACGCTGCCAACGATCTAGTCGCCTCAGGCTTCGATCGGTTTGGCCCCAGTGACGAATGGGGCGATAGCGACCGCATTGTGGTGAGTTGGGGTGGTGTTGTTGTAGCAGCTGCCTTCAGCAGGCAACTAAATCCCGATCGACTCCGCTTCCGGTTAGTTGGTGCTCACACTGATAGCCCGAATCTACGAATTAAACCAAACCCTGATCTCAGCCAAGTGGGCTACCGACAATTGGGTGTAGAGATCTACGGGGGCGTACTCCTAAATTCTTGGCTTGATCGCGACTTGGGTATTTCCGGCCGAGTAGTGGTTGGCGACCAAAGCAGTCGGGAAACACATTTGATCCAGGTCGATCGGCCGTTGCTTCGCGTAGCTCAACTGGCAATTCATTTAGATCGAGACGTTAACGATGGTCTGAAGTTAGACCGCCAGTCACACCTCGTTCCAATCTGGGGACTCGGTGACACTGAGGAGGGTGCGTTTCGTTCCTTCCTTGCTGACGAACTTGGTGTGGATGATTCAGACGTTCTGTCCTGGGACATTATGTGCCATGACCTCACTCCAGCTTCACCTCTGGGACGTAACGAAGAATTTTATGCTGCGCCTCGGATAGATAATCTTGCTTCCTGCCACGCAGCGTTGGAAGCGTTAAGTGGAATCGAGACTGTAGAGGACGACACGATTTCCGTAGTGGCGTTATTCGATCACGAGGAAGTCGGAAGCGAGTCATCTAGTGGTGCTCGAGGACCGATGCTGTCGAATGCTTTAGAACGGCTCGCAGCGACAAGGGCTGTATCCCGGGAACAGTTTCTTCGCGCTTTGACCAAATCATCTTGCGTGTCAGCAGATGGAGCGCATGCTGTTCATCCGAACTATGTCGACCGCCACGAACCCCAGCATCGTGTCGCTTTGAACGCAGGTCCGGTGATCAAACTCAACGCAAATGTTCGGTACGCGACCGACGCGGAGAGCAGTGCGTTGTTCCAGGCAGCTTGCCAATCAGCTGACGTTCCCTTTCAGCAATACGCGCACCGGACCGACTTGTTGTGTGGCAGCACAATTGGTCCAATCACTGCCGCTCAACTTGGAATGTCAGTCGTCGATGTGGGAAGCCCTCAATTATCGATGCATTCAGCACGTGAGATGGCTGGCTCCTCCGATCCTGCCTATCTGACCTCTGCGCTTAGCGCATTTTTGGGCAACAAGTAAAAAGTTGCTCGCCTTTTGATGGCTGTTACCCATGGTGGAGTTGTTCGAACAGGTGACTGCTGTCATTGAAGCGTCGGACAGCCCAATCACCTTGAGTCCATACGATCTGGCTGATGGAGCAGTTGTCAGCTCCTCCGAATGCAAATGGTTTGGATTGTGCTATTTGAGCGAGGAGCGAACCGATCACCCCGCCGTGTACGCCACATAGAATCAGCTCTCCCGGGTGACGCAGAACTATTTGGTTCAAGGCGTCCATACATCGGCCGCCGAACTCCTCGTTGCTTTCCGCTCCGGGGATAACATCCCATCGTTGTTCTCTCAGCATCTGTTCGTAAATGGGGTGATTTTCTGCTGCTTTTTGTCGTAATAGACCACCTTCCCATTCACCGAGCCCAATCTCTCTAAGGTCTCTTTCGATAGCTATGTCAATGTTCAGGGCAGTACCTAGGGGCGCAAGCGTTTGTTGGGTTCTTTGCATATTCGTTGCATACAAAGCTGTTATTGGTTCTTGGGTTAGTCGAACAGCTGATGCTTGAGCCTGTCGCTCGCCTATCTCTGACAGCGGTGGATCACCTTGACCCTCGATGAGTGGGAACGGTTCTCCGGGCACAAATGGTTGCGAGGCTCCGTGCCGCAGAAGAATCACTTCGGTTGAGTCTGGCGTTCGTTGCCACCGCTGTTGAGCAAACTGCTCTGGGCCTTCATTGTCTTTTGTCACGTGAAGAAAAGTAGCAAGCTCGCATCGATTTGGGTTCGATGCGAGCTCGCTATTCAGGTCGTAAGGGGATCAAACGACCGGTTACCTGTCCTCAATGCCGCCTCGATCGGCGGACTTCGTGGAAGTACTTCTGCGGAGATTAGGGCTCCATCACGTAGGCGGCTTCGCCATGGTCGCTGACGTCTAGGCCTGTCATCTCAGTGCTTTCCGTGACTCTAAGTCCAATCGTCTTGTCCAGGACTTTGGCGATTATGTAGGTGGCTACGAACGAGAAGGCAGTGACAACGGCTATTGAGAGGATCTGATTCCACAGGAGGATCCCTCCACCAAAGAACACACCATTTGCGAAGTCGCCACCAGGAACCGCCGAGGAATCAGCCATAAATCCAAGCAGAATTCCGCCAACAGCACCACCTACAAAGTGGATACCAACGACATCAAGACTGTCGTCGAAACCGAAGCGGAACTTTGCCTCGATGGCAAAGAAACAGATGACTCCGGCCAAAGCCCCGAAGACAAACGAATGCATCGATCCGACAAATCCAGCGGCTGGTGTTATGGCGACTAATGCGGCGACTATGCCCGATGCCATTCCGATGGTACTGACCTTGCCTGTCTTGGCCATTTCTACGATCATCCATGCAACCATGCCTGCAGCGCCCGCTATGAAGGTATTGACGAACGCTTGAGTTGCCGCCCCGTCGGCAGCTAAAGCTGACCCAGCGTTGAAGCCGAACCACCCGAACCAGAGAATTCCGGCTCCCAGCATGACGAATGGGATGTTGTGCGGCGCGGGGCGGTTCTGAGGCCAGCCTGTTCTCTTACCGAGCACAATTGCCAGCGCCAATGCTGCAGCACCTGCGTTGACGTGAATCGCTGTACCGCCTGCAAAGTCATGCGCAGGCAGATTAAAGATCCAGCCGTCTGCACCGTAGACCCAGTAGACAACGGGAGCGTAAACAACCAGAGACCAAACTGGCACAAAGATCATCCAGGCAGAGAATTTCATACGGTCCGCAACAGCTCCGGAAATCAGGGCTGGGGTAATACATGCGAATGTCATAAGAAACGCGAATGTTGCTATTCCTTCGGCATCGTGAATGCCCTTCATGCCAATGACGCTCAAGTCGCCAAGCCAGCTTCGACCACTATCGCCTGACGCCAAACTAAATCCGACCAGCACCCAGACCACGGGCACAATCCCTAAGCACCACATGTTCATGTTCAACATGTTCAACGCGTTCTTGGCTCTGACCATACCTCCATAGAAAAGGGCTAACCCCGGCACCATAAAAAGCACCAAGGCAGCAGAGGTCAGGATCCAGGCGATATTGCCTTCCATTTGATCTTCCTTCCGCGCGGATGGGATCCGCTCCGATAGAAGTTAGACAAGGAAAATCATCACGCAGTTTCGTTTGTGTTACGGCACTGTAAATTCTGCCTGAGGTGCCGAAAAGGTGTCAGCCCGCTTGGTCGAGTGCCTGAACAAGGTCTGCCACTAGGTCATCAGCTGATTCGATGCCTACCGAGATACGAATGAGGTCATCTGGGACTTCGAGCGCCGATCCGGCGACCGAGAGATGGGTCATCACTCCCGGGTGTTCTATAAGTGACTCAACCGCTCCAAGGGACTCGGCAAGTGTAAACACCTTGGTTTGGGTCACAAGACGTTCAGCAGCAGCCTGCCCTCCTGCTAGTCGAAAGCTCACCATCCCACCAAAGTTTTTCATTTGCCTTTTGGCTACCTCGTGGCCCGGGTGATCTTTCAACCCTGGATACAAAACTTGGCTAACAGCATCATGTTCGTCCAATACGTCGACGATCAGCTGAGCGTTTTCGCAGTGCCGGTCCATACGCACAGGCAGTGTCTTAACCCCTCTTAAGGCGAGGTAACAGTCAAATGGGCTGGGAATAGCACCAACCGCGTTCTGTATGTAGACCAGATCCTCGGCTAACGACTCGTTGTTGGTCGCTACGAACCCTCCAACCACGTCACTGTGACCGCCGATGTACTTGGTGGCTGAGTGAACTACGACATCGGCACCTAAAGCTAATGGCTGCTGCAAGTAGGGAGTCGCAAACGTGTTGTCAACTACGACCATGCCTCCTAGGTCGTGCACTACATCGGAGATTGCTTGAATATCGAAGACCGAAAGCATGGGATTTGTTGGTGTTTCTAACCAGACCATCCTTGAGTCGGGGGTCCAGACTTCTTTGATTTGTTCTGGTTTCGTGAGATCGACTGCCGCATTTGCTAACCCTGACTTCTTACCGTGGACGCTATCGATCAACCGAAAGGTCCCTCCGTAAGCGTCGTTGCCTAACAGGATTTGAGATCCCGGGGTCAGTTGTCGAAATAGGGCATCTTCGGCGGAGAGTCCACTAGCGAAAGCAAAGCCGTATTGGGCACCTTCTAAAGAAGCCACGCAGGCTTCGTAAGCGTGGCGCGTTGGGTTTCCGGTTCTGGAATATTCGTATCCGTTCTTCGGCGAGCCTGGTGAATCCTGTGCGAAGGTGGTGGACATTGATATTGGTGTGACTACACCCCCGGTTCGTTGGTCATGAGGTTGACCAGCTCGAATTGCGCGTGTTTCAAAGCCATATTCATTCGGGTCTTCGAAGCCCGAAAGGAGGGGGTCACCGCCCATCATTTCGCGTCCTCCTCCAAATGTTGTTTAGCGATCTCAGAGTTCATTACATGTGATTCTGTCAGCAAGGTGTGTGGCTTACCGGCATCAAGCACTAATAGAACCGGTGAATTCTCAAGTTTGCTTACCGCACTGATCGCCGATTCCCCAAGTCCGATAACAGGCAGAGCCGGGTCCAGCGCTTCTTCAACAGGCCGGTCAAGGAAATCGTTAGTATCAAAAGATTTTTGCATCAGAGAGTCTTCCGAAAGCGACCCCATGACTTCGGCAGCTGCTATCGGCATTTCACCTTTTGCTACCGGCACACGCGATAGCCCATGTTGCCGCATAGTTTCAATTGCGTGGCGGATCTTGGTCTGAGGTGCGACGTAGACCAATTCTGATTGGGCGTTTGATCCAGACCCGAGTAGGTCGGCAACGCTGAACCCTTCACACTTCGAAAAACCCATATTTGCCATCCAGGTTTTGTCAAAGACTTTGCTCAGGTACCCGCGACCACTATCTGGGATCAGGACGACCACCAAGTCGTCCGCTGTCAAGCCCTTCGCTGCTTCTAGCGCCGCAGCAACCGCTGTTCCTCCCGAGCCGCCAATGAGAATTCCTTCTTCAATCGTGACTCGATGCGCCATAGAAAAAGAATCAGCGTCACTTATCGCGATAGTCGAATCAACTATTTCCGGGTCATAAGTATCGGGCCAGAAGTCTTCACCGACGCCTTCGACGAGGTAGGGGCGGCCGTTACCTCCCGAATAAACCGAATTGACTGGGTCAGCCGCAATTATCCGCACTTCAGGGTTCTGTTCTTTCAAGAACTTGCCAACGCCGGTAATTGTCCCTCCAGTGCCTGCTCCTGCAACAAAATGGGTTACCCGACCTTTGGTCTGTTCCCATATTTCAGGGCCTGTGGACTCATAGTGTGCCTTCGGGTTTGCTTGATTGTGATATTGGTTCGGTCGGTACGCGTTGGGGACCTCTTTAACTAAGCGTTCCGCAGTTGAGTAATACGAACGTGGATCATCTGGCGCTACCGCCACCGGGCAGACGACTACTTCAGCGCCATAGGCCTCTAAGAGAGTGACCTTTTCGCTACTAACTTTGTCTGTCATAACAAAGATGCAGTCGTAACCACGTTGGGCGGCGACTATGGCCAAACCGACCCCAGTGTTGCCAGACGTCGGTTCAATAATGGTGCCTCCCGGCTTCAGGAGACCAGCCTTTTCCGCCTCGTCAATCATGGTTAATGCTGGGCGGTCTTTAGAGCTGCCACCAGGGTTCGTCGTCTCAAGCTTTGCGACTATGGGGCACGGCGATTGTTCTCCTATTTTCGGCAGGTTCACCAGTGGGGTGTTTCCTACGAGGTTGAGCACTGAATCGGCAACGTCTAAGTCCCGCATGTCCATGCCTCTAGTCTGGTCGTTCTCGACCACATTCACACAGTTAATCAACAGATCTCAAGGCAGCTAAGAACTGCTCAAGATCAGCTTTCGCCTCTAGCAATACGACTGTACCGATACTTAAAATTTGGGCTCGCGTGTTCTCGTTAACTCAAGATTTCGTTTGCGGCCTGGCGGAACTTCTCAACGTTTGCTTCCTTGACTCCTTCGTAGCCGCGAATCATGTCCGGAAGTTCTGCTAATTGAACCGCTCTGTCATAGGTCTCAGGACGAAGATCGGTTAGTGCTTGATCGATCATCTCTTGGTACTCGTTGATTAGGTCCCGTTCCATCTTGCGATGCGCTGTGTTGCCGAATATATCCAACGGTGTTCCGCGTAAGAACTTCATCCTGCGTAACAGTGCGAAAGCAACATCTCCAGAGCGGCCTAATCCTATTTTCTGCTCAAGTCCAAGCCGTCTCATCGAGGGAGGGTGCAGCTTGTAAGTGACCTTGCTGCGGTCTCCGAACTGTTCGCGCACGGCTTCTTGGAAAGCTTTTGAACGGTGGAGGCGAGCCACTTCGTACTCATCTTTGTAAGCCATCAGTTTGAACAGATACCGCGCATAGGCCTCAGATAGCCGGGTGTCTTCTCCCACTGCTGCCTCAGCTGACCGAACTGCGCTTACTTTCTCCACATATTTCTTGGCGTAATTGCTGTTTTGATACTCAACCAGTTCGGCCGCCCGAATCTTAAGAAGTCTCTCAAGTTCTTCGAATGTTTCCGGGACTGACTGGATGAGACTCTCTAGCTCGGCGGAAACTCTGGTTTGCTGGCTAGTTTTTCCTTCACTTTCAATACCCAACGATTCGATGAAATTGGGGTCAAGAACGATCTGACGACCAATTCTGAATGCTTGGGTATTCATCTCAACTGCTACACCGTTTAATTCAATCGCTCGTTCTATAGCGACTGCGCTGATGGGTACAACGCCACTCTGATAGGCGGAACCGAGGACAATGATGTTCGCCGGCATGTGAGATCTGAATAGATTGTCTGACAGATTGCCGGCGTCGTAGTAGACGTTCTTCTCTGCAATCGTTGCGCTATCGATTGAATCTTGAAGAGCTGACCACTCGGGATATTCAGCCGAGGTGTCACGGACCATGGCTCCGGTGGGTACTTTGCTAGATGAAACAAGCGCTACGGTCCGTCCAGGCATTGCTTTTTCTAGGTTGGCTGGGTTAGTACCGCTTAATAGGTCGAAGACGATGTATGCATCGGCTTCTCCGGTTGCAATCTTGTTGGCTTCACCCAATTCCAGTTCACCATCGGGGCGTCGGATCTTGAGGTTGGATACAACTGGACCGCCCTTTTGAGCGAGGCCGGTCTGGTCTAGTCCGTGAGCTTCTTTACCGTCTAGAAGGGCAGCTGTCGCTAGGAGTTGGTTGACCGTTACTACCCCGGTTCCTCCGATACCGATCATAAGGACATTGCCTTCGTCGAGACGATCGGGCTCTATTTGATCCTCAGCGATTTCGGCTATTGCCAGGGCTGATTTTTCAGGAACAGCGCCGCCCGGTATTACTTCGATAAAGGCTGGGCAATCACCGTCAAGACAGGTGAAATCCTTGTTGCAAGATGACTGATGTATGGCTGTTTTCCTACCGAATTCAGTTTCAACAGGCTGCACGGAAAGACAGCTGGATTTTTCGCCGCAGTCGCCGCATCCTTCACATACCGCTTCGTTTATGTAGACAGCCATTGCTGGTTCCGCGACCTTGCCTCGTTTTCGGTCGCGGCGAAGTTCTGCTGCACATGGCTGGTCGTAGATAAGCACTGTGCATCCGGGGATGTCTCGCAGAATTCGTTGGGCTTCATCAAGGCGGTCTCGATACCAAACTTCGGTGCCTTCAGCGAAGTGTGCGTCCTCTCCGTATTTTTCTGTGTCGTGGGTAAGAACCATGACTTTTGAGACACCTTCTGCGTCTAACGACCGTGACAGTTCGGGGACTGTCATTCCTCCGTCAACGTCTTGTCCTCCTGTCATCGCTACTGCCGCGTTGTAGAGAATCTTGTAGGTGACGTTGGTGCCTGCCGCTACTGCCTGTCGGACCGCCAGCGACCCGGAATGGTGGAAAGTTCCGTCGCCGATATTTTGGAAACGGTGGTCCATCGTGACGAACGGCGCTGCTCCGATCCATTGGACTCCCTCGCCACCCATCTGGGTTGTACCTTTCACATTTCTTGTGGGCGTCATTGATGCCATTCCATGACATCCGATTCCTCCGCCTGCTTCAGAGCCCTCCGGAACCCAGGTCGATCGATTGTGAGGACATCCGGAACAGAAGTTAGGGGTCCGGTTTGACTGTTTCTTGTCATCCGGACTACCCAACGAAACGGGGATTGTTATTCGTTCCCGCACCGCTGGACCAACAGCATCTTCTCCCAAGCATTCGACGAGAAATGGTCGAAGCTTGCGGGCAATCAGGTCGGCGTCCATCTCTCCATGGCCAGGAAACCAGAATGCATTGGTCGCGTCACGTTTTCCAAGGATGGTCGGAGCGTCCGATGAGCCGTACAAGATTTCCCGCATAAACATTTCAATGAATGCACGTTTTTCTTCGACAATGACGATGGTGTCGAGGCCGCGGGCAAATTCTTTAACTCCTTGAGCTTCGAGCGGCCATACAACAGCCGGCTTATAAAGTCGCACTCCCCGTTGTTGAAGTGCAGCTTCGTCAAGCCCCATCCGATCTAGGGCCTCGCGAAGGTCGTAATACGTTTTGCCCGCAGCAACAATTCCTATGCGGGCATCTGAGGTGGCCCCACCTACGAGGTCGAGGCTGTTCAGACGAGTGAAAGCATCTGTGGCTTCCATCCGGCCTTCATGAATTTCAAGTTCTTGACGGACAGCGAAGGGGCCAAATAGTGAATCTTGCTGCGTGTGTTGCCAGGGAACACCATCCCATTCGAAGTCGGGACGCTTCATCTGCACCCGTCCCGGTCCAACTTTGATAGTTGAGTACCCGTCAGCGACGTTGGTCACAATTTTCAGTGACACCCACAGGCCGCTGTATCGAGAAAGTTCGTAACCGATTCGCCCGTAGTCAGCGACCTCTTGAACGGTGCCCGGGTAAAGGATCGGAGTTTGAAAGTGAAGCAAGGCAAATTCTGATTCCGAAGCCAATGTCGAGGATTTGGAAGCGGGGTCATCACCTGCGACTAATAGCACTCCCCCTTTGGGGTCCACCCCACAGACATTTGCATGTCGGATCGCATCTCCAGAACGGTCCACGCCCGGGGCTTTTCCGTACCACATACCCAACACGCCATCGAATTTGCCATCGAAGTTACGGTTGGCGAGCTGCGATCCCCAAACAGTTGTGGCGCCCAAATCTTCATTCAGTCCTGGAAGAAACTCAATGTTATTGTCAGCTAATTCTTGGGCGTTGCCGAGCATCAAGGAGTCAATTCCTCCCAAGGGGGAACCCCTGTACCCGGAGACCATGGCCGCATTGTTAAGCCCATCGCGTCGATCAGCGCGAAGTTGGTCTAGTAAGACCCGAAGTAACGCTTGAACTCCGGACATCGCAACGTCACCCTCGCTACGCGCGAATCGATCCTCAAGTTTAAAGTCAGCTAAAGCCATGGTGTCCCCTCGTGCCTATGCACCAGATTAGTAGCGAGCAGGGTACTGGTGCCTACCTATAGCCCCAATAACGTAAATCGTTGATCTTTAAACAGATTCTGCTGACCGCGGAAGACGGGTAGCTAGGAGGAAGGCAAACCCGTTGGACAAGCCTGCCAGCAAGAACGCCCATTTGTAGTTGCCTAGAGCATCGTGAAGAAGTTGCGCCGCGTACGGCCCTATGGCTGCCATCGATCCAGCGGTCGCAAAGATACGTCCAACTATCGATCCCGCATGTGCTCGTCCAAACAAATCTGCAACCAGTGGTGGGAAGACGACTACCCCTCCCCCATATGCGAAACCAAAGGCGACTGCTGACGGATACAAAAGCCATAGTGCATTACTGCCCGCCATCCCAAGAAAGGAGATGGTTTCGACGAACAGTGCCAACATGACTGCGTTCTTTCTCCCAATCCGATCGGAAATAGGGCCCATCACAAGCCTGCCAGTTAAACCACCGATGCCTATTGCCGAGATCACTGTCGAAGCAGTTTGCAGCGAGGCTCCTAGGCTCTGAGCGAATTGGACACCATGAACAAAGGGCACGAAAACCGCCAGAAACGTGAGGGCATACATCCCAAATATTTTCCAATAATTCGGGTTTCTCCATGCCTCAGCTGGCGTCATTCCTTCGAGTAAATCCGGCTGAATATCAACTGTTGCCCTAATTTGCCCGTCAGGCTGCTGCCCGATCCCTTCAGGGTCTCGTTCGAGAACAACTGAACTCGCCAACATGCAGGCACCACCTGCCACCGACATGATCAGAATGGCCACCCGCCAGCCGTAGGCGGAAACAAGTACCGCTGCTACCGGAGGAACCAGAATATTGGCCAAGCTTCCACCTGCAGTTGCTATTGCTGTCGCGAACCCCCTCCGAACCACAAACCAACGCACGACGGTGGCGTTACAGGGCACCCACGAACAGCTCATGCCAAGAGGGGCTACCACGGCCATGCCAATTGCGACGACGATCAAACTGTTGGCTGTTGCCCATAACAAATATCCACTCGTAAGTAGCAGGGCTCCAACCGCGACGATAGGTCGCGGGCCGAGGCGGTCTGTTAGCCAACCACTGACAGCTGACAGGGCGCTATATAGCCCGATGTAAATGGCAAATATGAGCTGTAGTCGGCTTTCCGACCATCCAGTGTCTTTGACGACATCCCCTACAAAGGTGCCGAAACTGAATTGGACTCCATAAACAACGAAAAGGACCGTGAAAGCAGCAGCGACGATGCGCCACCCAAAAAATCGTTGTTCAACTGGCTGGACCGAGAAGATCAAAGCTTTTGTTAGCGATCTCCAGGGGCCATATAAAACCAAATGGGTTGGGNCTCGCCCGCATCAGCCATGGCTTGCCTGGCCNCCATAACCACTCTCCCNGCTTCGGTATGGTCNAAAAACCAGCGAGTTCCCGCCCACGCTGACGGGGCATGGTCCGANAGTGCNANCGCTGCTGTTTCGTAGTATCCCCGTATGTCTTGGCTNACTCGTGCTGGGATCCCNGGTATCCCAGCCTCTTTCCATGGGGTCCCATNAGCNACTNTTATGAAAGCGTCNATCGCCGTTGTTATTTCATCNGCTTGGACNGTCCTTCCAGCTCCGACGCGGTTCCCGTATTTAGCAATGGCGCGGTCGTAGGCGGGTCGAATTCCGTTNGCTTCATCAATAGCGGCGTGAAGGTCAGGGTCATGACGTGGTGGCATTGGACACGCCATTACNTCNGTCCCGTCATCAACNATACTCACGTCGTATTCAGCGAAAATTGGTTCTGGACTATCTAGCAGTTCNAACGCCTTGCTNAGTACTCGGTGTTGAAATTCTGAGTCGGANGGAACTCCTAGAGGCCGCCCAAGAGGAAAGTCNCACCAAAGCCCTCGNGGAGGTGCGGTNGTTTCTATNTGACTTTTTATCGAGCCNAGGGCGATGGTCGCNATACCCTCCGCNTCGAAAATGTGTGCGAGCGTACTCACGGTACGCGTGCAAAGCGGTCAAACNGGAGTGAGTAAGACAACGTCGACGTCTTGCTCCTTCAAAAATTTCGCTCCTGCCGGGCCACTATCCATTCTTATGGCNGACAAATCAAACTGGTTNCCCGCATAAGCCAGGTGTTCNTCGGCGACGGAACCAATCGTTCCNTGNGCGGCCAATTCATCTAANCGGTCTATTGGAAAGACNGTGTTGATGTCTANGGCGAACCCTGTCGCGTCGAAATTTGGACTCCAGTGCCCCATTACGTAGTCACGAGGTTGAGATTTCAAAACTCGATACCCGGTATCCATAGGGGAAAAGTCTTCGTCCTCGGGGTGGTGAAGCGAAGCCGAGGTAACGATCGCTACCTTTGCCTCGTTNAACGGNACCGGAGTTGTAAAAGCTGTCTCTTCGAACTCGACCNCTTCAAGATNGGCCGTCATTGCCTTAACATCGCTNTCTGCCATAGCNCAGAAGNCTACGCCAGTTGGTGAGTACTTGCAGANCTGTTCATCTTCGATCGGTTGATAGGACTGCTACGCCNGCAATNACNANAAGNCCNCCCANCATCTCGGCTGTACCTAATCNATCCCCTACCAGNANCCANCTGAAGAGGACCCCNAAGAAAGGGGTTAGGTAAGCAACAGCGGCCCCCTGTATGGCGGGGGCTCGACGCAATACGCTAGCGAAGAGNTAGAAGGTGACCGCTAGGGNGGGGATTCCTGCGTACAACANCGGTATGGNCAGTCCCCAATTNAGTGAGGTNTCCGACCANTCTTCGAAAAATGGAACTGCTGTATGNANACAGACGGCCGAAAACGTGANCTGTAAAGCGACCAGCATCAGGGGACTGATTTCTAAGGCTCCCGGAAGCCGTTTGTTTAAGACTGCTCCCGCAGCCCAACTGATGCTCGAAATGAGTGAGAACACTATTCCCAGNGTGGTGTTGCCNGAACCGAAGGCNGGAATTGCTAGAAATACTGCTCCAAGTAGGCCAATCAACAAACCGAAATAGCCTCGCCNACCNGGGAATTCGGCTATGACTACGACCGCGATAATTGCGGTAAATAGCGGCATGGTTGCAGANAGCATCGCNGACAAGCCNGGGGATAANCGCGANATTCCCAGCACCAGAAATCCGCTAGACACGGTGGTGATAGAAAGCGAAATCCACCAGACTGCTAGCCATTGTTGCCGGGTCTGTGGNAGCCGTTCTCCGCGGATGAATGCGACCGCAAGAAGGACCGGGGCGCCGACGGTTGTTCGAAGAGCGGCTAGGGCTAANGGCGTGGTGTGGTCCAGCGCCCTTTTCATAACTGTGTAGTTGAGACCAATTAGNAGTGCAGTNAGAACGACTAGGCCGACCGTGACCCTATTGGANGCNTGTACAGACTTTGGATGAGCTCCGCGGTAGCGGTTCACCCTCCCTCAAGAAGATCNATTGATCTNCGGCGAAGNCGNCGCATGCCCTTAAGCCATCGATCGGGNTCTGATGCTTTTCGNTCTGTATAGGTTTGNACCTCGGGGTGCGACAGGATCAGAAACTCTTCGTTCCTNAGCGCCTCGGTGATCTTGTCTGCAACAAAGTCGGCTTCCACTATCCCGTCGGTNCCNCCATCGCCAAGTTGTTGCGGTGCCATAGCAGTGTTGACTCCCTGAGGACACAAAACCGAAACCCGTATGCCGTCGTCTCCGTGTGTGATTGCCAGCGTTTCAGCCAGTTTGATACACGCCGCTTTCGTGACCGAATAGGGCGCTGAACCAACGGCGGCAAGAAGNCCTGCCGCGCTCGCTGTATGGACTAGATAACCCTCACCACGCGCTGTCATCGATGGCAGGACNGCACGCGCTGCATACACATGTGACATTACGTGTAACTCCCACTGTGACTGCCATGCNTCGTTCGGAGCTTCTACACCGCCCTCTGCTCCCGCTCCGGCGTTAGAGAAGAAAATGTCGACCGGCCCAATCGTTGTTTCGGTTTCTTCAACTAGCTCGCTNACAGCTTCTTCATCAGTAACGTCAAGCCCAACACCGACACAACCCAGTTCTGCTGCGACNGANAGNGCTGCNTCGGTGTTGTAATCAGCTACCACTACTTGTCTGGCNCCCTCTGAAANCCATTTGCGGGCCGTCGCCGATCCNATGCCGCCNCCGCCTCCGGTGATAATTGCTACGCGATCTTTAATCTCCATGTCTTGAACCTAGATCGCCCAAGCAACCAGTTGCTTAACTTTCGGCAACTCCGTTTTGGGTTCTCATCGCCGCGTAAGCCACCTCATCTGCTTTCGCAGCACCTAGAAACCTGCCAGGGCTCGCTCCATCAACGTGACCCATGATTCCCTTGTACAAGGTGAAACCGCACAAAGAAGCCAACCGTTCGGGCATCTCTTTAACGTCTTCGGGGGAAAGGCTGTAGTACTGATTTTGTTGCTGCCGCAGATATCCCTGGCAATATTGGACACTGATTCCCAAACGCCAGTCATCTTGTGTCGTGTTGGCCCCACCGCAGTGCCATGTTCCACCGTTGACGATCAAAATTGAACCAGCTTCCATTTCAGCCGGTATGTGCTCTACTTCTTCACCTTTACGGGGTTCATGATCAAACTTGTGAGAGCCTGGAACTATCCGGGTAGCCCCNTTCTCAGCTGTNAAGTCAGTCAACGCCCAAATGGTTGTCACCATGAACGGAATTCGGGGCCTGCTGACGCTCACTAATCCGTCATCGCTATGCAACCCTTGATGAACTTCTCCCGGGCCTATGTGCATGCAGGTAGTGCCAGACAAGAGACACTCTTCGTCCAAGAGATGTTCGGCGAAGGGAAGCACGTTCGGATGGATGGGGAGCTTCCAGAAAACTCGGTCTTTGGCCAACAGGTTGTACATGCGTTTAGTAGCAAAACCCTCAGCTCGATTTCCCCGAGGCTGCACATCAAACTCTTCTTCGAGGTGCGCTACTGAGTTCGTCACCTCTTTGATCAAATCCGGATCAATGGCGTTCTCTACAATGCAGTAACCCTGCTCTTCTATGCGGTCGAGATAGCCAGACAATGTCGCTGTATCCATACAACGATTCTNGCAGCTTGAGGACACCNTTCGCACTTTCCTGCGAGACTGGGCGCTATGANTGCGGCNTCACCACCCAGGCGGATGATGTTAAACGCATTCACGATGAACTGTGTNAGCCACATCCAACAAGGCATGTGGACCAGGGGCGACACTCGCCAAACTGAGTTCAATTCTTTAGAACCTTGGTTGGAGTTAGCACGCATTGCTGAGAAGGGCTGTCTGGACACTATTTTTCTTGCNGACGTAATCGGTCTTTACGACAACTACAAAGGCGGAGCAAACACCTCTTTCCAGGAGGCAATGCAGGTACCAGTCAATGACCCGATGCTTCTTATTCCTGCCATGGCTTCAGTGACAGAACATCTCGGTTTTGCTTTTACTAGTTCGGTGTTGCAGGCACATCCATTCACTTTTGCCCGTCAACTCTCGACTTTGGATCACCTGACCGAAGGTCGAGTCGCCTGGAACGTTGTTACTTCGTATTTGCCCAACGCCGGCAGCAACCTTGGTTTCGATGGTTTACCGTCACACGAAGAACGCTATTCGCGAGCTGAGGAATACTTAGAGGTCATATACAAACTTCTGGAGGGAAGTTGGGCGGACGATGCCGTAGTTAATGACTCAGAGCGTCGTGTTTACGTGGAACCCGATCGGGTTCGCGAGATCAATCATCACGGCCACTATTTTCAGGTAGCNGGGCCTCATCTGTCCTCGCCTTCCGTTCAACGAACACCGGTAATATTCCAGGCCGGCATGTCAGAACGTGGACGAACATTCGCTGCTCGGCAGGCAGAGTGCATTTTCGTTGTGGGCTCTTCGCGCAGTGGAGAAGCGATAGCAGCGGATCTACATCAACGAACTCACTTATATGGAAGATCTAGCGCGGACGTCAAATTAATTGGTGGAGTGGCTCCCATCGTCGGAGGGACAGAAGCTGAAGCCTTGGCTAAGCGCGCGGAGTACGAAGAAAGCCTCTCGGTTGAAGCCGGTTTAGCTCACATCAGCGGCAACCTCGGTGCGGACCTCGGCGATATTGACCCAGATCAACCANTAGAGACCTTTCAGACAGANCGAGTTCAAGGATTCATAAAGAATCTCTTGGATTCAGCAGCACCGGGGACGAGGACCATGGGCGATTTGATTAAGTCGAATTTAGCCGGGGCTTGGCTGACCGGCTCAGCCGAACAGGTCGCAGATGAGTTGGAGAGACGCTTTAACGCTGGGCTAGATGGTTTCAACCTGACCTACACGGTCACNCCCGGAACTTTCGTCGANTTCGTCGAAGGAGTAGTGCCCATCCTCCAAGAGCGAGGNCTCATTCAAAGCGAATACGTTGCAGGAAGTCTGCGAAAGAANCTATTTGGGCAAGATCGCCTTCCNTCAAGCCACCCTGCTGCGGCNTTTCGCTTTTGATTCAAGNATNGGCCCTANTCGCCNTTACCGCTCTGCCTAGCCAGAAATGTCGCTAGAACCGANAGGNCNAGCAGNGNGGCCCAAGCTGTTTCATATCCTCCGGTTACGTCGGCTGCCANGCCAGTGAAGAANCCNCCGATAGTCAGACCGACCATAAAGCCCATCACAACGCGACCACTTGCTCGACCAGANTTTTGCTGNGGTACACCGACAATCACGTACAACATCGCGACCGCATTCCAAGCATTTAANCCCACCGCTGAAAGCACCGCNACCGGCCACATGATCCAAGAACCCACNGCCACNGCAATCAAAAGCATGACCATNACAAGCGCTGTCAANGANGACTGGACCGCTAATGCGACGGGGGGTTTTATTCGGTGTTCTGCGAGATGAGCCCAAATGATTCGAGTAGCTATTGCGATCCCCCCGGGGAGACCCGCTACNAGGCCAGCCGTCACATTTGACATGCCCAACGCGTTTTCTGCGAAAAGAACTGTGTAGCGCCCAACTCCTCCAACAACACATCCCATNCATAGGGCGTATAGCGCNAGTAGCGAGACAGAACGCGGGAGGTCGGTTGTGNATGAGGTCTCGGNAACTCTNGGGTTTGGCAGCACTCGCTCCCGGCTGTCAGGGAGAGCTNCNGCAGTTAGGACAGCAGCTAACAGCGCTGCGACGGCATAAAGCCCTATAGCAACCCGCCAGTTGAGCCAAATACTCAATNCTGGAAGTGTGAATCCTCCTAACAGGATTCCCATTTGGACTCCTGATTGTTTGATGCCCGTCATNGTTCCTCTACGACCAGGAGCAGCTCTTTCTCCAACCAGTTTGTTGGTTGCTGGGTTNCAAGCTCCCTGACCGTAACTCGAGACAAATAGNCCNAGGATCAGAACCGACGCCGAGGTCGCGCAGGCCAGGATTAATAGACCAACACCNGACGAAATCAGNACTAGTACACAAGACCACTTTCCTCCGTAGCGGTCACTGAACCGACCAGAAGGGGGAGCAAATACGGCACCAAAGAGTGTGTTCACACCGACTCCTGCTCCAAACAGGGTGAGCGACATTTTTAAATCTTCAGCTAGAGCGTTAGCTACCACGGCAGTTCCGACAATCGGAAAAGCACCGAGGGCCATTGTCGACACCAGAACAGCGATCAGNACCNCTGTGTCCAACGGTGNCGATGAATTAGTTGAATCATCAGGCACCGGCACAGCTTGCACCCTACGCTGATCGGCTATGTCCAAGCGTCAGGTTCTTATTCCTCTCACNGCTTACGAAAGAATCCACTCTCGACTTGANAGTTTGCCTCACGAGTTTGAGGTCATCTGTTGGTCGTCCTCTGGNGTTACNCACTCAGATGGGTCGGCAGTAGCTGAGTCGGACTACCGACCTGAGGTGGNNTGGATACCAATCGATTTGTTGTTTGCGGTGGCCTCGACTGGCATGGCCGCATCTGACTTTGTTCGTTTCGCTGAGGCTTTAGTTGAATCTGGAACTGTCAAGTGGGTTCAGTCTTGTCTCGCGGGCGCGGATGCTCCNCCCCTTCAAAAGATTCTTTCTGCCGGAATTCGCCTCAGTAATAGCGATTCGCCCAATGCGGGAGTAGCGGAGTACACGATGGCAGCGATCATGAACGTCGTNCACGGCTGGAGTGAGCGCACGGACGATCAGAGAAACGGTCATTGGAACCAAAAGGGTTGGGTTGAAATCAACGGGGGTACCTGGCTGATTGTCGGTTTCGGGTCTATAGGGGGGGAGATAGCTAAACGAGCGAGACCATTTGGAGTCGAGGTGATAGGTGCNCGGCGGACCGTCGTGNACGACGACCGAGCAGATCGTATGGTGACCATGAACGACCTCGGCGATGTCCTACCTTCAGTTGACGTGGTGGTTGTCGCGTGCCCTTTGACAGACGAAACGCGGGGANTNGTNGATAAACAATTCTTGGACCAAATGCAGAACCACTCAATTCTTGTCAACGTNTCAAGGGGTCCGGTAGTCAAGACTGACGANCTGCTTGACGCACTTGATGCAGGAAGGTCAATCAGAGCAGTCCTCGACGTATTCGATACAGAGCCGCTAGAACCCACTAGTCCTCTTTGGAATCACNANGCCGTGACTTTGACTTCTCACATAGCTGGAGCTGGTTCTGGTATTACAAAGCGAGGTGATGACGTCTTTATCGAACAGTTAGACGCATATCTTGCAGACCGCGAACTGCGATTGGAGCTCAAGCCATGAAATCCGAAACGATGCTGCCCCTCGGCAAAGTTGACCCAGGTTTAAGAGAACCTGATACCCCTCTGGACGTTCGCACTATCGTCGAGGGAGCCGGGGAAATCGAGTCCTTGGGCTACCACGGTATTGCTGTTGAAGAGTGCAAGGACGACCCTTATCAGCAGTTGACTCTCGCGTCGGTCAACACCAGCAAGCTGGAACTAGCGACCTCCGTCGCGATGGCATTTCCGCGATCACCAACCATCACCGCTATGTCTGCATGGACCCTTCAGAAGGCTTCATCTGGCCGACTAATTCTTGGACTCGGTTCTCAAGTTCGGGGACATATAAAGCGTCGATACGGAATGGAATGGACGGCCCCCGCGCCACGCATGCGCGACTACATCTTGGCAATGAAGGCGGTGTGGCGCTGTTGGCAGCAAAGTGAACCTCTTCAACACAACGGAGATCATTACAAACTAGATCTGATGGTGCCTCTCTTTGACCCAGGACCTATTGATCATCCTGAAATTCCGGTTCATATTTCAGCTATTAATACGAACATGTGCGGGGTGGTCGGAGAGGTCGCTGATGGCATCCGGCTNCACCCCGTTTGTTCACCGAAATACATTGAGGAAGTAATGGTTCCCGCAGTAGCACGAGGCGCTGCTAGGANTCAACGGAACGCGGACGATATTGACTGGTGCATGAAGCCGTTGATTGCTACGGCACCAGATGAGTCCAGCCTTGATCAAGTAGCCGAAAGCGTTCGAGCACGGGTCGGTTTCTATCTCGCGACTCCCGCCTACAAAGCAGCGTTCGAAGTTCATGGATGGGGAGATCAAGTAGATCAGGCTGCTTCGCTTTCCAGAGAACAGCGATGGGACGAGATTCCAGCCTTGGTCGGTGACGAGATGTTTTACACGATCGCAACGGTTGGAACATANGACAGGATTGCTTCATTATTGAACGAACGATTCGGGAGTCTGATCGACCGAGTTGAATTCAGCATTCCCGTCAACAACGTTGACGATGCCAGTTTGTTGACTTCAATGTTNAAGGANCTGCAAGAAAGCGACAGCTTGCGACCCTAAGTACTTGCCGACGNCCGTGACTCTGGCGTTGAGTTAACCAGCTTCGGAATGAGTGACTGGTTCCTCACCCATCCATTCGCGAAGCGTATTTTTNAGTTTGGTCTGTTGAATGAANATGTCATGTTCAGGGCCTGACGCATTGCTGGATTGCGGCGCTTTCAGGTAGAACGACAACCACTCCTGAACACCCGATTCACCNGCTCTTTGGGCTAAATCTAGAAACAAAGCGAGNTCAAGCACTATTGGTGCCGCNAGAATCGAATCACGACACAAAAAATCGATTTTGATCTGCATCGGATAGCCAAGCCANCCGAAAATATCGATGTTGTCCCAGCCTTCTTTATTGTCTCCACGCGGTGGGTAGTAGTTGATTCGCACNACATGNTCGATNTTGCCGTACAGCTCGGGGTAAACCTCAGGTTGCAGGATGGTGTCGAGAACTCCTAGTTTCGATACTTCCTTCGTTTTGAAGTTCTCCGGATCGTCAAGCACTTCTCCGTCTCGGTTGCCCAAAATGTTGGTGCTGTACCACCCTCGCAATCCAAGCATTCTCGCCTTGAGCCCGGGCGCTACAAGCGTCTTCATCAGGGTCTGGCCAGTCTTGAAATCTTTACCAGCGATTGGTATCCCGCGACGCTCAGCTAACTCAATCATGCATGGAAGGTCAACGCTGAGGTTGGGCGCTC
>PAPO01000020.1 GCA_002708935.1 Acidimicrobiaceae bacterium
GGCGATGACCATGGCGATGACCATGGCGATGACCATGGCGATGACCATGGCGATGACCATGGCGATGACCATGGCGCCGCGGTTGGACATTCCGAAGACGGCCACGGGGGAGGTCATTCAAGTCCGCTGATCCGACCCGTTATATCAACGTTCTCTCAGTGGTGGTCGAACGCAGGCATCGACTTCGCGGTCGGAACCTTCGTAGACGGCCAGACCGTGCTTCTCCTTATGGTCGTCGCCACTATCTCTCTCCTAGTTCACATCTACTCCACTGAATATGTGAAAGGGGACCGCAGATACGTCCACTACTACGCATTTTTGAGTCTCTTCACCGCCTCAATGCTCTTCTTCGTGATGGCCCAGAACATCATTCAACTGATCGTCGGTTGGGAGCTAGTGGGTGTTTGCTCATTTGTCTTGATCGGCCATTGGTGGGAAGAGAAGCCCAACACCGACGCCGCCCTAAAGGCATTCCTAACAAATCGAGTTGGGGATGTGGGGCTGCTGGTTGGAATGATTGTGCTGTGGGGGACTTTCAAAACCTTCGACATTGATGCCATCAACACACTCATTTCAACAAACCCGGGCGTTAACCACTTTGCGCTGCTGGTCGCAGCGTGCTGCCTCATGGCCGCGGTTGCCTCAAAATCCGGCCAATTCCCGCTCCACACTTGGCTTCCAGACGCAATGGCAGGCCCGACACCGGTCTCTGCCCTAATCCATGCTGCGACCATGGTCGTGGCCGGCGTTTATATGATCGCCCGGCTGTACCCGGTGTTTTATGAAGGGTTTTCGATCGGTACGAGTTCAATCAATCTGATGGCCTTTATCGGAGGCTTTACTGCGCTCATCGGTGCTGGGCTTGCATTTGCCCAGTGGGACATCAAGAAAGTTCTCGCATACTCAACAGTTTCCCAACTCGGCTACATGGTGATGGCCCTGGGTGTCGGGGCATGGACTGCCGCAATGTTCCACCTATTTACACACGCATTCTTCAAAGCCTGTTTGTTTCTCGGAGCGGGTTCAGTAAGCCATGCGGCACATCACACCTTCGATATGCGGGAGATGGGTGGTCTGAGAAAAGACATGCCGCACACCTACCGCACCTTTGTCATTTCCTCACTTGCTCTAGCGGGGATCTTCCCCTTTGCCGGTTTTTGGTCGAAGGATGAGATTTTGTTGGGATCTCTTGTCGGTCAACAAAATGGCTACCCCTTAATGCTCATTTTCGGTTGCGCGGTAGCACTCATGACAGCGGCCTACATGACGCGCGTCATTTGGTACACCTTCCACGGCGAATTTCGTGGCCATGGCCACCCCCACGAATCACCCAAAGTCATGACTGTTCCACTTTGGATTCTTGCCGGCATGGCGGTGGTCGCCGGGGCGTTCAACCTGCCAGGGCCCGTCCTAGAACCAATAGGGCTCGAAGGGCTTGCTCACCGAATTCAGACATACGCCGAACCCTCCGTTTATTTAAGTGGTCTGGGGTTATCACACCCGGACCCATCCTTAGCAATGGCGTTGGTCGGATTAGCGTTAGCCCTGTCGGGCATAGTGATCACTTACCTCTACTACTGGCGACGCCTTGGCTTGCATGGTCTGACGGAACGCAATCGGTATGCCCGAACCGGGTACACGGTTCTGGAGAACAAGTATTACCTTGATCATCTGTACAACGACGTTGTCGTCGACACGGTAAAGCGACCCATCGCAAAATGGGCGAACAACTTCAACCAGAATGTTCTCGATCGAGCCGTTAACACTGCAGGAGAGACCGCTCGAGATGTTGGTCGATGGGTGTATAAGTGGATCGATCAAGGTGCCATTGACGGATCTGTCAATGCAGCAGCCCGCGGCGCGGACTCCTCAGGAGAGGGTCTTCGCTCTATTCAGTCCGGAAAAGTTCAGAACTACGGTCAGTTGCTCTTCGGAGCCGCCGCTGTTCTGGCCATAGTCTTCGTGATCGTCGTATAGGAGCAGCACAGTGGAAGTGACAGGATTTGATACCTGGGTCTTGAGCCTGGCGGTGTTCCTGCCTTTGGTAGGCGCACTGGTCATCATGTTGATCCCTAAAGCATATGAAACGGAACTCAAGCTGGTTGCATTGGGTTCATCTCTCATGGCGCTTGTTGTGGGGGCTTACATAGCGATCCAGTTTGATTACGGCGCAGCAGGAGAACTTCAGTTTGTAGTCGACAAAGGTTGGATCGATGTCATTAACAGCCGATACATAGTCGGTCTTGACGGGCTCTCACTCCCGTTGCTGTTGTTATCACTCGTCGTAGTCCCTCTTTGTCTTATCTACAGCTGGAACCACATCCCTGAGCCGGGCAACCCGAAAGCCTTCTTCGTGCTGTTGCTCATCTTGTCGACAGGAATGAATGGCTCGTTCGTCGCTCAAGACATGATTCTTTTCTTCGTGTTCTTCGAAGTGGTGCTCCTACCCATGTACTTCCTAATCGGAGTCTGGGGTGGCGAAGACCGACGATATGCCTCTTTGAAGTTCTTCCTGTACACCCTGTTCGGCTCAGCCCTAATGATCATTAGCTTCTTAGCTTTGTTCTTCCTCTCCAAGGATGCTTCAGGAGAACTACTCCAGACCTTCGACATGAGAGTTCTCACAGACGTTGCAGGGGTAGGGATCATCAAGAGCACCCAGGTCTGGATCTTCGCGGGGTTATTCATGGGCTTCGGCATAAAAGTCCCGATGTTCCCATTCCATACCTGGCTGCCCGACGCTCACACCCAGGCCCCAACCGTCGGCTCGGTGATTCTGGCTGCCGTCCTTCTGAAATTGGGTACCTACGGCTTTGTCCGCATAGCCATTCCATTCTTGCCGGAAGGCGCAATCGCCTGGGCGCCGTGGATAGGACTCCTCGCCGTAATCGGGATAATCTATGGAGCCTTGGGCTGTCTCGCCCAGAAAGACATGAAGCGTCTCATCGCCTTCTCGTCAGTAGCTCACATGGGCTTTGTAATGCTTGGTATAGCGACTCTGACTGACTTCGGTATTAACGCTGCAGTGTTCGGAATGATCGCTCATGGGCTCATCACCGGCATTCTCTTCTTCGTGGCTGGCTCAATCAAAGAGCGATACCACACGCTTGAGATCTCCCGACTCGGTGGCCTTCTCAAATCGGCGCCACGCATGGGTTGGATCCTCGGGTTTGCATCGATGGCCTCTTTAGGATTGCCCGGATTGGCAGGCTTCTGGGGTGAATTCCCGGCAATTCTGTCGGCATACAACCCTGGTGCTGGCATGCCTGAAGAAACGTTCCGCACCTACATGGTTATTGCAGCAATTGGAACAGTCCTTGCAGCGGGCTATCTACTCTGGCTCTACCAACGAACGGCTTTCGGTGAGCCACCCGAGGAATTTGCTGGCCATCAGATAGCTGACGTTAATCGCGACGAATGGATTGCTTGGACACCATTCCTAATCGGAATAGTCCTATTTGGTATTTGGCCCAACCTGATCTTCAACGTAACCGACGATGTAGTCAGCGGTATCACTGCAACCGTCGAGGCGATAGCGACTGGCAGCTGAAGATGGAAGCCCTGCTCGCCTTCACGCGTCCTGCGCTTGACTGGCATGCCCTCGCGCCCGAACTGACCCTCCTGGCATTCGGAACGCTCATCACAGTTGTCGACATCATCTGGGATGATCGTTCTAAGCAAGCAATGCCCACCTTGGCAGGAATGGGCTTGCTCGCAACCTTGCTTCCCATCTTGACTCTCGCAGTCGACGGCACTGAACGATCGATGTTCGGAGGCGCCTACGTAGTAGACGACTTTTCGCTAGTGCTGAAAGCACTCTTCCTTATTTCGGGCTACATCGTGATCCTGATGTCCGTCGACTACATCCGTGACGGCGACTACTACGAAAATGAGTACTACACCCTGATGCTCACCTCATTGCTTGGCATGGTGATGATGAGCAGTTCCCGGGACCTCATTAGTGTTTTCGTAGCTCTTGAATTGCTGTCTATCCCCGCCTACATGCTTGCCGCGTGGCGAAAGGGAGGACCGCGATCAAACGAAGCAGGCCTCAAGTACTACCTAATGGGAGTATTTGCCTCGGCAGTCATGCTCTATGGAATGTCGCTGGTATACGGACTCGCTGGTTCAACTACCTTCGGGGCAATAGCGGAAGAACTTGGTTCAGGTGCAGCAAACCCGGTCGCTATTCTCGGAATTCTTTTCATTCTGATCGGTTTCGCCTTCAAAGTATCGGCTGTTCCTTTCCACACATGGGCACCAGATACCTACGAGGGAGCCCCAACTCCGGTCACAGCCTTCCTTGCCGTAGCGTCCAAAACTGCTGGAATGGTCGCGTTAATCCAACTTGTCTTCGTCGCCTTCCCTGGCCGCGACGACGTTGTTCAGCCCTTCTTCTGGCTGATTGCCGCATTAACCATGACCATCGGCAATCTCATCGCTCTTCGACAGAACAATATTGTTCGGCTACTGGCATATTCAGGCGTTGCTCAAGGCGGATTTATGTTGGTTCCATTCGCCGTTGCCGCTGAAGCACCAGCCCGCGCGGTTGAAGCCGTCGTCATCTACATGGCGATATATGCATTCATGAATCTTGGCGCATTCACAGTTGTGTTGGCGGTAGCAAGGAAAACGCGTTCAGGTGAAATCGATAGCTACGGAGGACTCTTCCAATACGCCCCGGGTCTCGCAGTCGCAATGACAGTATTTCTGGCAGCGTTGGCAGGAATCCCACCTGCGGGTGGGTGGTTCGCAAAATTTGGGCTTTTCAGAGCTCTCTTAGATGCCGGCGGAGGTTGGGCCGCCGCTCTCGGCGTCGTCGTAGCCATCAACACCGTTATCGCTTTCGCCTACTACGCGCGAATCCTCGTCCAAATGTGGTTCCAACCAGTGCCTGACGGCGATGAGCGACCAATTGTGATCCCAGGCGCGCTACGAGCTGCTTTAGCAGTGACGCTAGTCGCGACAATGGCATTTGGAGTCCTGCCAGGCCTCGTTGGGCACTTTGGCGAAGTTTCCGTACTGTCCGCTTTAGGCGGATAGGGACACAAGGTTGAACCACTCGAATGGTCATGCTTCATGACACGGTTCGACTTGTTTGCAGAGGACGCCCTATACGGAACCCAAGGCTTTTACACCCAGCTCGGAACAGCGGGAACTGACGGCGCCGATTTCGTAACTTCCCCTGAAACAAGCCCCCTCTTCGGCGCCTGTGTCGCTGCTTACCTGGACCAGGTCTGGCATGACATGGAATGCCCGGAGCCGTTTGTGGTGATCGAAGGCGGATCGGGAACCGGAACCCTTTGCCGGGACATTTTTCTGTCCGCCCAAGATTGCAGCAAGGCCCTGCGTTACGTGATGGTAGAGCGATCAGACAGACAAAGAGAAATTGCGTTTAGTCGAGTAACAACCACTTGTTTTGCAGACTCAGAAGAAGTCCCGCTTGCCGTATTACAAGATCTACCAGCAGGACCCTTTACAGGAGTGGTCGTCGCGAACGAACTGCTGGACAATCTCCCACCGCGAATAGTGCGAAAAGCTACAACAGGATGGCTTGAGCTCCATGTCGAAAATGGTGCCGAAGTTTGGTATCCCGCACCTCAACCAGCTGAAGACATGGCATCAGCCATGGCGCCCAACGCATCAATAGGAGCCACCCTCCCCTTACATCTCAAAGGTGCAGTGTGGGTAAATCGAGCTATGAAGCTCCTAGATCGCGGCAGAATCTTGACCTTTGACTATGGCTTGGAAAGCTCAGAAATGTTTGACGGCAGACCCCTGGGTGAATGGTTACGGACCTATAAAGACCACCGTCGAGCCGGCACGCCCTACAGTGACCCAGGAACTTGCGACATCACATGTGACGTAGCGTTTGACCAGTTGCCAGGATCGCCCACCATTTGCCTTCAGTCAGACTGGCTCGCGTCCAAAGGCCTAGGCACCATGACGGAATGGGCTCAAGAGAAATGGCAAGATTCAGCCGCCTCACCTGATTCAACAGCCGTGGCCGCTCGACAAGTGTTAACTGAGGCCGCTGCGCTAACGGATCGAACAGGTCTCGGAGCGTTCCTAGTCGCAGAGTGGCAAATAGGCGATTAATCNGATCTCATCCGAATCAGAAGCAACTAGGGGCTAGGCTCGCAAGCTGTTGAGCCCACATTGAGGGGACCTGCNGCGAAGGGGGATCGAGATGTCCGAACCAACAATCGAGGACTATTACGTAGAAGACCGGACCTTCCCACCGTCAGACACTTTCCAGAGCNAAGCCCTAATCACTGACAGAAGTTTGTACGAGGAAGCTGAAGCCGACAGGCTTGGCTTTTGGGCTCGGCAAGCAAGAGAACTCGTGAGCTGGTTCCAAGATTTCGACACCGTCCTCGAATGGGATCTTCCATTCGCCAAATGGTTTATNGGTGGGAAGCTCAACATNTCCTACAACTGTCTCGATCGACATGTGGAAGCTGGACGAGGAGACAAAGTTGCCTTCCACTGGGAAGGNGAACCCGGCGATACCAGAACCATCAACTACAGCGAACTTTTGGAAGAAGTGTCCAAGTTCGCGAACGTATTGAAATCATTAGGTGTCGAGAAGGGCGATCGCGTCTGTATCTACATGCCAATGATNCCCGAACTTCCAGTAGCAATGCTGGCATGTGCCAGAATCGGCGCGCCCCACTCAATTGTCTTNGGCGGATTCTCGGCCGACTCACTGTCAGACCGAATTGATGACGCAAGCGCCAAACTTCTCATCACAGCAGACGGTGGCTACAGGCGCGGCGACCCATTTCCACTCAAAGATACTGCGGACGCTTCGGTTGAAGCCACCTCAACGATCGAAAATGTTGTCGTAGTNCAACGCACAGGCCAAGACGTTGCCTGGAACGAAACGGTCGATCACTGGTACCACGAATTAATGAAAACAGCCTCACCAGATTGCCCACCTGAGCATCTTGATAGTGAGGACCTGCTTTATTTGCTGTACACCTCAGGAACCACNGCCAAGCCCAAAGGNATCATGCACACCACGGGCGGCTANCTAACTCAAGTTGCATTCACCCACAAATACATTTTCGANCTAAACAGCGAGTCCGANGTCTATTGGTGTGCAGCAGATATTGGTTGGGTAACGGGCCACAGCTACATCGTTTATGGACCGTTAGCAAATGGNGCCACCTCGGTGATGTACGAAGGGACACCCGATACTCCGCGNCCNGAATTCCGTGTCGGTGACAGNAACGACTGGCCGAAAGACCGNCTCTGGGACATAGTNCAGCGATACGGCGTCACCCAGCTATACACAGCTCCAACCGCCATCCGAACCTTCATGAAATGGGGCNCCCAAGAAGTTGAACCCCATGACCTATCTAGCTTGCGGGTACTAGGAACCGTCGGAGAGCCGATCAACCCAGAAGCCTGGATGTGGTATCACGAACACATCGGNGGTGAACGGTGCCCCATAGTCGACACATGGTGGCAAACCGAAACCGGNGGACACATGATCACACCCATGCCGGGCGTGACGACTACCAAACCCGGNTCAGCCACTCACGCCATTCCCGGCGTAATAGTCGAAGTAGTGGATGACGGTGGCAACAAGGTAGAAAAAGGTGGTGGATACCTGACNATCACTGAACCATGGCCGTCAATGCTTCGAGGTATCTGGGGCGACCCTGAGCGATACAAAGAGACCTACTGGTCNGAATACCCTGGCCGATATTTTGCAGGAGACGGCGCAAAGATCGACGACGACGGCTACCTATGGTTGTTGGGACGAGTNGACGACGTGATGAACGTATCGGGACACCGGATTTCCACGACAGAAGTCGAATCNGCGCTGGTCGACCACTCATCTGTTGCCGAAGCAGCAGTGGTTGGAGCAACAGATGACACAACAGGCCAAGCCATAGTCGGATATTGCATCTTGAGAGGCGGCAACGAGCCAAGCGAGGAACTAAGGGAAGAGATAAGACAACATGTCTCGACAAAACTGGGAGCCATCGCGCGACCAAAGGCTGTCGTCTTAGTGCCCGACCTCCCCAAAACTCGTTCAGGAAAAATAATGCGACGGTTACTTCGGGACGTGGCAGAAGGACGACAGCTCGGAGACACCACCACCCTTGCTGACGCAAGTGTTGTAGACGAAATCCGTGATCGTGCCGAACAGGCACCGCAGGAGGACTGACTTCTGCTGTCGGCTTCATGAGTTCTATCCCGAGACATTGGCACCCGCGACAAGAGATAGTGCAACGAGGCGACTGCGTAATTGTCGATATTGACGGTGTCTTGGCTGATGCTGGGCATCGCCAGCACTACCTAGATCCGCCTTGGCGCGACTGGGATGGATTCTTCGCGGAGTGCGGTGGTGACAACGTGTTCGAAGAAAACAAGACGTTGCTCGAACTGTTGGATCCGGAGTTGACAATCGTCCTTTTGACATCGAGACCAACATGGATTCAGAAAGCAACTGTTGAGTGGTTGAATCGGAACAACATTCGGTATGACCTTCTCATCATGAGGCCACTAGGAGATTTTCAAGCGTCACCTGGCTTCAAACGAGACGAAACCGAAAGTCTCCGCCGTCTCGGTCACATTCCCGTGTTGGCCATCGATGACGATATGCGAAACGTTCGGATGTACAGAAGCGAGAGCATNCCCACCATTTTTTTGGACAGCGGATATCACCCACATTAAATGCTCAGTTTCTGCTGAGATTGTGGCTTCTGAAGCCGATACGTTAGGTACAAGCACTAACTACGGAGGGAATCCCGATGAAAAACACCCTCAAAACCACAATGTTGCTCGCCNCTATGGGCGCNCTCATCATGTTTATTTCCAGTTTCTGGGGANCNGGTGGTCTGACGATTGGCCTATTCCTCGCGCTGGCAATGGTTGGTGGCAGTTACTGGATGAGCGACAAGTTAGCTATCCGCTCTGCCCGGGCCATCGAAGTTGAAGAAGGACAATTGCCCGAATACTGGTCAATCATGAGTGAACTTTGTCANCTTTCCGATCTGCCTATGCCCCGAATTTATGTGAGTCCGGACCCCCAACCCAACGCGTTTGCAACGGGCCGAAATCCGAATCACGCAGCAGTATGTATNACCGAAGGACTTATCCAACATCTTTCATGGGATCAGATACGAGGTGTCCTAGCGCATGAGATGGCCCATATAAANAACCGCGACATCCTCATCGGATCAGTCGCNGCTGCCATCGCTATGGCGATCAGCTTCGTCGCCAACATGGCGCAATTTGCCATGATCTTCGGAGGCGGAAGCAGAAACCGNGACCGGAATCCCTTAGTTGACCTGCTTCTAATCATCGTTGCTCCAATAGCCGCAGCGCTTATACAAATGGCGATCAGCCGNAGTCGCGAATTTCAGGCCGACCGAACAGCGGCAAGAATGATTAGTGACGGTGAACCTCTTGCAGCGGCTTTAGAAAAATTGGATGTCGCNAGTCGTTCCATTCCAAGTCTCGCCAACGCAAATCAAGCGCAAATGTACATAGCCAATCCGTTAGCGAGCCGNAAAATGGCGTTTCGAAACCTTTTCACAACCCANCCTCCGATGGAGAAGAGAATCGCTCGATTGCGTGACGGCAGCTGGCGCGACGCTGTCTAAATCAATCCCGAAAGTTTTCAAACTGTAAAGGCAAGTCGAAATCTGTTTCTTTCATTTTGGCGATGACTGCCTGCAGATGATCACGTTTCTTTGAGATGACCCGGACCTGGTCACCTTGAGTTTGAGACTGAACACCCTTAATNCCCAAACCTTTAACGAANTTATTCAGTTCCTTGGCTTTATCACTACTGATGCCGGCTTGAAGTGNGACCTGTTGNCGAACCGAAGCNNCAGATCCTTCTTCGACATCGCCGTAGCTNAGTGCNTTCAGGCTGACCTTCCGTCTAACTAATTTCTCTTCCAACACTTGCCGAAGCGCATTAAGACGATCCTCACTACCACTCGCCAAAGAAATCTGGATGTCAGCAAGAGTTATCTCAGAACCAGTGTCTTTAAAGTCGTANCGAGTTGCCACCTCGCGAGCCGNCTGGTCTACAGCGTTGCGAACTTCCTGCATATCTAATTGAGAAACGACGTCAAATGAACCCATGGAACGAAATATACAGAGCCAGGAAGCAGTCCGACACCGCGTAAACCCNTCAGGGTCTTTGGGGCATCGAAGCCAACCCGATAACGTAACCGCCGTTGGGTCGGTGCCCGAGCGGCCAAAGGGAACGGGCTGTAAACCCGTCGGTTCACACCTACGGAGGTTCGAATCCTCCCCGGCCCACCACGAACGGCGAGCATTACAGCTCGCCGTTCGTCGCGTCCGCCCAGGCGCGCAAGGTGCTACCAACAACCAACAGCACGCGTGATCGCAAGAGCACCACACACAGTCCTGTTCATCTAACTAACAAGAACGGGCGGCCGATGACGATCTTGAGCTAGCTTCCGGGCATGACCGATTCCTGTTACGCAGAACGTGATGGTCGAATTTTCACCGTCACGATTAACCGACCCGAACGAATGAACGCGCTGCACCCACCAGGCAACGCTGAGATGGCAGAACTATTCGATGAATTCCAGAACGACCCAGATTTGTGGGTAGCGATCGTGACAGGCGCCGGTGATCGTGCCTTCAGCGCCGGAAATGACTTGCGGTATCAAGCCGAAGGCGGAGACCGATCCGCTATGCCTGACAGCGGATTTGGCGGGCTCACCTCCCGGTGGGATCTCGATAAACCTGTCATTGCCGCGGTTAACGGAGTCGCAATGGGAGGTGGCTTTGAGATCGCCCTAGCTTGCGACATGATCATCGCTAGCGAAAATGCCCGGATGGCATTACCAGAGCCCAAGGTTGGGTTGGCCGCCCTAGCCGCTGGAGTCCACCGGCTTCCCCGGCAGATTGGACTCAAACGCGCTATGGGAATGATGTTGACGGGACGTCATGTCTTGGCGCAGGAGGGTTATGAATTGGGGTTCGTAACAGCTGTAGCCCCTGAGGGTGAGGCACTTAGCGAGGCTCGCCGCTGGGCAGAGATGATCCTCGAATGTTCACCCATGTCGATCCGAGCGACCAAGCAGGCAGCGATGCAAGGATTGGATCAGACTGGTGTGCGAGCTGCTCACGAAGGGAAGTACGAAGCTGTCAAAGCTATGAGCAAGAGCGAGGATTACATAGAAGGACCGGTTGCCTTTGCTGAGAAACGTCCTCCTCAATGGAAAGGTCGGTAGAGGCCAGTCGATGGAGATCAATAAGTGATGGCTAACGCTGAAAGAACAGCCGCAGTCGCAGCAGCGATGTCGGACATTAGAGATATCGATGCTGCAGGGATCGACCGTGACTCTGTTGAATTGATCCGGCATCGGCTTGTCGAACTTGCCCAACAAAAAGAACTGTTCCCCTGGAGTGACTTCCCACCCGACGGTTCCAAAGATGGCAGCACCCTTTACCTACTGTCCCAGGACGAAGATCACCGATTCGCGCTCTACATGCAGTCAGTCGCCGACACAACCCAAGCCCCGCCGCACGACCACTTAACTTGGGCGTGCATTGTTGGTTTAGAAGGCAAAGAAACCAACCGAAGATATAAACAGCTCGCCGGACAAGGTCCCCCTGAAATCGCAGACGAATTTGTGGTTGAACATGGCACAGGCATCGCGTTTCTACCCGATGACGTCCATTCCATACTCGTCCAGGGCGGCTCATTAAACTTTCATTGCTACGGACACGATCTATTGGATCTCCCGCCCCGTAACTATTGGAGCGAAGCTGACGGGGAATGGCGAACCATGAAAATTCGCTATCCAATAATCGACGCCCGCTCGTGACGACAGACGGTGTTTCGGTTAGTGAACTAACGAAAGCGATCAGCGGTACTGGCGAATTAGCGATCGTTGACCCCCGAGATCACGAAACCTATAGCCAAGGTCATCTTTTGTGGGCCGGAAGCCTCCGCCTTGACGATGCACTCGTAGCCGCCGAAGTTCTCCTTCCGCGCCTCTCAACTCCAATCGTTATCGCAGGGGAAGAAGAAGACGAGGATCGAGCACTTCAATCCGTCCTGAAGGAAAATGGATGGACAAACGTCACAGTCCTAGAGGGCGGCATCAGATCATGGACACAGGCAGGGCACGAACTTTATTCAGGGGTGAACGTGCCATCGAAGCTGTTCGGTGAATTAGTTGAACGTCACTATGGAACGCCACACGTAAAGGCAGAACAACTCAACCAATGGATAACAGAAGGGCGACGGCTCGTTATCTTGGACTCACGAACTGAGCGCGAGTTCAACCGCATGAGTATCCCCACTGGTCGCTCGTGTCCGGGAGGAGAACTTGTGCACCGAGTGTTCGACTTACTCCAACAAGACGTAACCGTTGTTGTAAATTGTGCGGGGCGAACCCGCAGCATTCTGGGAGCAGAATCGCTGGTGCGAGCCGGAATACCTAACGATGTGGTCGCGTTAGAGAACGGCACCATGGGATGGGAACTTGCCGACTTGACTTTGGACCACGGTAACGACGATGCGGCACCGGCCCCTACCGTTAGAGGTCGGCAGCGGGCGTCGGCGGCAGCGCAAAAAGTTTCCAGACGTTTCGAGGTGAGCCAAATAACTAGCTCCACCATGAGCGAATGGAAATCAGATGACTCACGGACGCTGTATCAGTTTGATGTCCGCACCCCCGTTGAATACGAAGCAGGTCATCTCGCTGGTTTTAGAAACGCTCCAGGAGGCCAACTGATTCAAGCCACTGACGAATATGCAATTACCCGAGGATCGCGGATAGTTCTGGCTGATGATGACCTCACAAGAGCAACGATGACGGCCTCTTGGCTTATCGAAATGGGTTGGGAAACCTATGTACTTAACGACGAATCAGGTGACAACAGTTCGCTTGAACATGGAACTAGTGACTCCACGTTTAGGAGCCCCCAAGTCGTCCTTCCATACGACCCAGGAGATGCTCACGTAGCACGACAGGCAATGCAACGGTACCTCGACTGGGAAGTAGCGTTAGTTGATCAATATGACCGTGACACCCTCGCACGGTTCACGCATGAAGGTTGGGCGTAAAGGATCTACAAATCAGAGTATTTCGCGATGATGTCCCCGAAGCGCAGAGCATCATCGGGTGAATCAATCAGAGTGGGCATCCCCGCCATCGCGGTCACCGGCACGACCAGCCGATCAACACCTCGAGCCCTCATTTTTGGGATGTCATCTGGATCTTCTGGCATGGGCATCGTGATTTCTAAGGCATCAGGATCTCGTCCGTACTCTTCGGCAGTTTTGCGAGCAAGGTCAATTCGCTCTTGGGGTGTATCGCGAGCAGGGAAGTAACCGTCACCAAGTCGCCCAGCTCGGCGAGCAGCAAAGTCGGTATCGCCTCCCACGATTATCGGAACTGACCCAGCGACAGGTCTCGGCAGACAATAAGTATCGACAAACTGAACGAATTCACCTTCGAAGGTGGCGCAGTCGTTTGCCCATAACTCCCGCATTGCTGCCACGTATTCATCTGTCCGCGGTCCGCGTCGTTCAAAAGGAGCACCGATTGCATCAAACTCCTCTTTGAGCCAGCCAACCCCTATGCCCAGAAGTACTCTGCCACCAGACATGTAGTCCAATGTGGCTACTTGAGCTGCGCATACAACAGGCGAATGCTGGGGCAAGATCAAGATCGCGGTACCAAATTTGATGGTGTTCGTAGCTCCCGCCATATGCGCCATCCAGATCAGTGGATCGGGTAAAACCAGATCTTCGGCACCTCCAGCGATCTTCCCAGACTCGCTATATGGATATACCGACTCGTATCCAGATGGGATAACGGTATGTTCAACCGTCCATGCGGATTCAAATCCAGCTTCTTCACCGGCTTGTACGAGCTCCACGGCAAGTGCCGTATCTGTCGCGTACTTATCGGTATTGCAATATCTAAGACCAAACTTCATGGTGTCCCCTTCGACGTACGCCTCTAATCTACGACTACAACCCTTGACGGTTCAGGAGTCCAATGTCTTACTTGCCGAATGTTTCAGATACCTTCGATGCTTCGCGGTGGCGCGAACTCGAAGGATTTGACTTCAAAGACATCACTTACCACCGAGCGATAGACCAAGGCACAGTTCGCATCGCCTTTGATCGACCCGATGTTCGCAACGCTTTTAGACCGAACACAGTTGACGAGCTATACACCGCTCTCGATCATGCTCGCATGAGTACTGACGTCGGAGTTGTGCTGCTGACAGGCAATGGCCCATCTACTAAAGATGCAGGTTGGTCTTTTTGTTCAGGAGGAGATCAACGCATTCGAGGGAAAGATGGCTACAAATACGCTGACGGAGAAACAAGCGAAACAATTGATCCAGCTCAAGTAGGCAGACTCCATATCCTCGAATGTCAGCGGTTAATCAGGATGATGCCCAAGGTAGTGATCTGTGTCGTTCCTGGTTGGGCGGTAGGTGGCGGACATAGCCTCCATGTCACAGCTGACTTGACCCTCGCTAGTCGCGAACATGCGCGCTTCAAACAAACTGACACCGATGTCGCCAGCTTTGATGGCGGGTTTGGTTCGGCCTATCTAGCGAAACAAGTTGGTCAGAAAAAAGCGCGTGAAATATTTTTTCTGGGCCGTACCTACGATGCCGATGAACGATTCTTAATGGGTGACGTTAACGCTGTGGTGGAACACAAGGAACTAGAAAACGTGGCATTGGAATGGGCGAACGAGATCAACTCGAAATCACCAACAGCGCAACGCATGGCAAAGTTCGCGTTCAACCTCACCGATGATGGCTTGATAGGGCAGCAAGTGTTCGCGGGCGAAGCCACTCGTTTGGCTTACGGAACCGAAGAGGCGATTGAGGGGCGCGACGCGTTTCTTGAAAAGCGTGAACAAGATTTCAAGCAGTTCCCTTGGCACTTCTAAAGAAAATAAATTTAAGCTCTGTGGGTAAGTCGCTGCATGGTTGTGACATCTAGCCACTGTCCGAACTTGCGTCCAACTTCTTTTTCCACACCGACAAGCTCGAACCCATGTTTCTGATGAAGAGCGAATGATGAAGGGTTCTCACCTGCTATCCGAGCGAAAATCGAGTGGAATCCGTACTCATCAGCAAGTCGTGTTAATTCTGCTAGCAACAAATTTCCGATCCCAGTGCCCTGATGGTCCTGATGGACATAGATGGAGTCTTCAACGCTGGTTCCGTACGCTGGCCTATCTCGGTACTTCGAAAGACATGCCCACCCAACAACAGCGTGGTCCTCATTAAGAGCAACAACACACGGCAGGGCCCCAGATCGATCACGAAGCCACTCGCGTTGCTCTTCAAGAGACTTTGGAACCAAATCGAAGGTCGCTACCCCGTGGAGAACTTCATGGTTATAGATGGCAGCAATTTCCGCTGCATCAGAAAGTTTGGCCAAACGGACCTTCATATATCTAACGGTACCGTTCAAGGGGTTGTGCATCATTGGTGTTGATCCGTAAGCTTTCAAGTCTGCGCGGGTTCTCCCGTTCATGGTTGCCGCGATAGCTCAGTTGGTAGAGCGCCTCCATGGTAAGGAGGAGGTCCCGGGTTCGAATCCCGGTCGTGGCTCGCTCGAAAGAGCATGGCGGGATAGCTCAGTTGGTCAGAGCGCACGGCTCATAATCGTGAGGTCCCGGGTTCG
The DNA here is from genome assembly GCA_002708935.1 of Acidimicrobiaceae bacterium. Taxonomy (GTDB): domain Bacteria; phylum Actinomycetota; class Acidimicrobiia; order Acidimicrobiales; family Poriferisodalaceae; genus MedAcidi-G3. The sequence continues at coordinate 15,680 of PAPO01000020.1, forward strand.
AACCCCGGTCCCGCTACAACTCTTGGTTGATCAGCCTAAGTTCGGTATCACGAAGCCACATCAGATCACGGTTGCAACTAACAACCATGGCCGTTGCCCACGACGCCGCTAAATGGCGAGTAGCGTCAAGTTATGCCGACACCGCAAATCCGTGCCGACGTCGCAGCCGCCCGTGATGGTGATGACGAAGCCTTCCAGCGTCTTGTGGAGGCAACCTACAGCGACATATTTCTGCTGGCTGCGCGGCTTACGCGAAACCACCACGACGCACTTGATGTAGTGCAAGAAGCTTACTTCAGGGCTTACCGAGGCCTTATCGACTTCCGGGGCGAAGCGAGATTTGGCACGTGGATGCACCGGATAACGGTCAACTGTGCAAATACGTTACTGGCACGCCGGAGTCGCTATCGATACGACCAAATCCAACAAGACTTTGTAGACCTAAATGGTCACTACTATCCCGAGCGTCGGTTCGATGACACGGAAATCAGTTTCGAAGTGCAAAGTGCCTTAGATGACCTTCCTGCGAACCTACGAGCTGTTGTCGTCCTAAGTGATGTCTTCGATCTAGCGCATGCGGAAATCGCTAAACAATTGGGTATTTCAACCACTGCAGTCAAAGTACGTCTACATCGAGGCCGAAAGCGGATGCGTCTCGCGGTACAAGCCAGCCGTGAAATAAATGAATCTATGGCTACAGACGATGACTTATATGGAGCTAGCCGTGCAGTGTGATCGTCACCAAAAGCAGATTAGGGCGATGGCCCGAGGAGAGATAATTGGTTCCCTGAAACTCAGAGACCACGCTCGACACTGTCTTCAATGTCAGGCTGAAATGTCCCGCGAGCGGCGCATACAGCGAGAACTCCAATCTTTACGAGAGGAACTACCTATTCCAGGGGGGTTAGCGACTCGCATACTTGAGTCGGTTGACTCCTTAGATCGACGTCCTCTCATCACTCGACGGCAAAGATCGAAACTTGCAGGCCTATGCGCTTTAGGAGTAGCGCTTGCTTTCGGATTGACCTCTAGGTCTGGGCGTCGCCAGACCACCGAAGCAAGCTAATACAAGGTCACTGCGTGTTAAGAAAGGAAACCATCAGGCCGGCTGCTATCGTTTTTCACTGCCTCATCGTAAGGAAGTTTCTTTCCGCTGAGGGCAGTAGCTCAATTTGGTAGAGCACCGGTCTCCAAAACCGAAGGTTGTGGGTTCAAGTCCCTCCTGCCCTGCTCCGCTGTTGCCCTCAACAGTTAACTTATCCACCTCCAAACACGGACCAAGCACATGGCAATGAATCGACAAACACGAAGGCATCTGCAAAAGCAGGGCGAGATGAGCGCCGACGGCGCTCCTATCTCTAATCGTGATCGTCGCGCTGCTGCAGCGGGAGCGTCCCCAGATACGGAACGCGCAGGTCCTCGACAGTTTGTAGGTGAAGTGAAGGGCGAACTACGCAAAGTGGTTTGGCCCACTAAGGACGAAATCGTCAACTATTCAGTAGTCGTCTTCGTCACCATCGTTATCCTGACTGCTTTGATCGCAGGCCTGGACTACCTAACTGGCGAAGGGGTCCTACGCCTCTTCGATGTGAACTAATGACCGACACTGATTCTTCAAGCACCGATCCGATGGCAGCTGCTCGCCGTTTATTGGGCACTGAAACTTCCACAGATCTCGACACCGCGACCGATACAGACAGCAGCGTCGTTGGAACAGACACCACTGCGGAAGACACTGAGGTGATCAATGAGGACGAACTTCTTGAGGATGCCGCACAAGAAGCATCTGCCTACGACAGGCCGGGAAAGTGGTTTGTTGTCCACACGCAGTCTGGGTACGAGAAAAAGGTTAAACAGAACCTGGAAGCCCGTGTTCAATCTTTCGATATGGAAGACAAGATTTATGAAGTCGTAGTGCCAATGGAAGATGTCACCGAGTTCCGCAACGGTCAGCGTGTCGTCGTCCAGAAAAAGATGTTCCCCGGTTACTTGTTGATCCGGTGTCGTCGAAACGATGATGTGCATCACATGATCCGCAATACTCCTGGTGTAACGGGGTTCGCGGGTCCTGGCGGAAAACCCTCACCATTACGTCGAAAAGAAGTAGACAACTTCTTGGCAATCAAGAAAGACGGCGACGAACCGCAGCGAAAGATTAAACCTCGATTGTTATACGAACTCAACGAGAGTGTTCGAATTAAAGAAGGCCCATTCGCTGATTTCCAGGGCGAGATAGTCGAGATAAATGAAGAGCAACTGAAGGTCAAAGTGCTGGTCAATATCTTCGGTCGTGAAACACCCGTCGAATTAGATTTTGCCCAAGTTGCAAAAATTTGATCCCAAGCTGGTTGTCATCTTGCGGTCAACCCGAAACAATGACATGTCTCGCTCTTGCTAAAGCTTGAGCCTCACTAACACGGAGAGCGCCAATGGCGAAAAAGAAAGTCGCCGCAATGGTCAAGATTCAGATCCCAGCCGGACAAGCTAGCCCCGCGCCTCCAGTGGGCACGGCACTCGGTCCCCATGGTGTTCAGATCATGGATTTTTGCAAGGCCTATAACGCTCAGACTGAGGATCAACGAGGATCCATTATCCCCGTCGAAATCACCATCTTTGAGGATCGGTCGTTCACGTTTATCACCAAAACGCCCCCAACTTCTGTGCTGATTCGAGAAGCCGCCCGACTGGACAAAGCTGCGCACGAACCGGGCCGGGAAGACCCAGTCGGATCCATTTCTCAATCACAATTGGAAGAAATAGCCAACATCAAGATGACCGATTTGAATGCTAACGATATCGAAGCAGCGAAACTTCAAGTCGCGGGTACCGCACGTTCGATGGGGATAGAAGTTCAAGGTTCCTAGTTGTAAACGCCTATTGGGGGGACCTCACCCAATAACTGCGTACGAAGAGGTAGCTGAAAGGCGACACCAATGAGTGGAAAAAAATATTCCGACGCAACCGAACGCTTTGATCGGCAAAAGTTCCATGAACCCGCCGAAGCTGTTGGGCTGGTCAAAGATTTGGCCTCAGCGAATTTTGATGAGGCAGTAGATATCGCTGTCGGATTGGGCGTAGACCCACGCAAAGCGGACCAGATGGTTCGAGGAACAGTCGCGTTGCCTTCGGGAACTGGTGGCGATGTGCGAGTAGCGGTCTTCGCCCAAGGGGACTTAGCTGCAGAAGCTACTGAAGCAGGAGCTGACGTAGTTGGCGCGGAAGATCTAGCGGAACGCATCGAAGGTGGATTCACTGACTTTGATCTCGCTATAGCGACACCTGACATGATGCCGTTAGTAGGCAAGTTAGGTCGGGTCCTTGGTCCGCGTGGTCTGATGCCTAACCCGAAGTCGGGCACGGTGACGACTGAGATTGGCAAAGCGGTGGGTGAGTTTAAAGGTGGGAAAGTCGAATACCGAACTGACAAATATGGCAACGTGCAGCTTGCTATTGGCAAAACTAGCTTTGAGGCGACTGACCTCGTGGCAAATTTCGCGGCCGTTATGGATGAAATCGAACGAGCTCGCCCAGCCTCAACTAAGGGTCGTTACATCAAGAAGGTAACTGTCTCATCAACCATGGGACCAGGTATCAAAGTTGATCCCAGCAGACTCGGTACCGAATAAATTCAAATCATCGACATTTACCAGTTTGCAATCCTGGATCCCACCTCTAGCCTGATCTGACAACCAAATTCTGCTCGCCGTAGACCTCTGGTGGCCCTAGGCCTGAAATCGTGATGGGAGACCGTCACGAGCCCGAATAGGCGGACTCTGAATCCCCTTGTCGAACTTTCTCGACAATGCTTCGGTGTTCGCTTTGCGAGCGCCGACGACCCAAAGGGGGTGAGACATGAGCCAAGAACAGCGAGCAGAGAAATCAGCCGTAATCGACGATGTTCGCGAACGGTTTGATGAAGCTGAGGCGGTCTTAGTTACCGAGTATCGAGGTCTTGATGTAAGCCAGATGGCTGATTTACGCAGAGCGTTGCGCGAGACCGAGACCGTCTACAAGATCTACAAAAACACCTTGGTACGTCGTGCTCTTGATGAAGGTACCCCAGAAGGCTTAGTCGACATGCTTGTCGGTCCCACAGCCTTGGCATTCGTAGAAAATGACCCCGGTGCCGCAGCTAAAGCCTTGAAAGAATTTTCTGCTGCCAACGAAGCATTGATCATCAAAGGTGGCCTCCTCAACGGCGATCTTCTCGACGAAGCCCAAGTCCGTGAGCTGGCGGACCTTCCATCTCGCGAAGAACTTCTGTCTTCGATTGCTGGTGGGCTTGCGGCTCCGCTCCAACAAATAGCGTCGATGATGAACAACCTCCTTTCGGAAATGGCCAACTTGCTTCAGGCATTGGCAGATAAGGGAGATGCTTCGGCTGAGGCCCCGGTTGAGGAACCTGTCGTTGAGGAACCTGTCGTTGAGGAACCTGTCGTTGAGGAACCTGTCGCTGAGGAACCTGTCGTTGAAGAGGCCTCGGTTGAGGAACCTGTCGTTGAGGAACCTGTCGTTGA
>PAPO01000021.1 GCA_002708935.1 Acidimicrobiaceae bacterium
GACATGATTGACGTCACCGACCAGGACTTCGAACAACAGGTCATCGAAAAGAGTCACGAAATGCCGGTGATCGTCGACCTATGGGCGCCCTGGTGTGAACCCTGCAAAACCCTTGGTCCACTGCTTGAACAAGTCATAGACGGCCAAGGGGGCAAGGTACTCGGCGTAAAAATTAACGTTGATGAGAACCCTGGCGTATCGCAAGCCTTCCAAGTTCAGTCGATACCCATGGTCGTAGCGTTCAAAGATGGTCAAGCTGTCGACGGTTTCATGGGTGCCCAAGGCGAACCCATGCTTCAAGATTTTGTCACTCGTCTGCTACCAACTGAAGAAGAGAACCATATAGATGCCCTCATCGAGGCCGGAGATGAACTCTCACTGCGAGCAGCCCTCGAAACTCAAAGCGACCACCCAGAAGCGGTTGTCGCGCTTGCTGAATTACTAGTCGGTGATGGCCGGACTGAAGAAGGACTTGCACTCCTAGAACGAATACCGGAGTCAGCTGAAAGTCGACGCGTCGCAGCAACAGCTAGAACGTCGGATATTTCAGGAGAACCTGATGAACTGGATGCAGAACTCGGAGAACTCCTTGGTCAAGTCAAGAATGATGACGAAGCCCGACAACGATTTGTTGACCTCCTCGAAGTAATGGGCGCGGAAGACCCGAGAACCGCCGAATGGCGTCGCAAACTCTCAACAGCACTGTTCTAAACAATTAACGCAGACAGCGAACTGGTGCAATCGGAAACGCAGAAACAACCAATTTAGGAAGCTAACGTCGCGACCGTGGTTCAGGCATCCGCAAAAATATTCTCAGGGCCAGAGCCTTCGCTGCTCGCAGAGGCAGTACGAGCGTGTGTCGAAGAACTTGTCGGTACACAAGACAGATCGCTGGTACTGGAAGAACTCAGCGGCGAAGAATACGCAATTGAACAAGTAGTCGATGCAGTGCAAACACCGCCGCTATTGAGTGACCGTCGTGTGGTCGTCGTCCGCGAGTTCAACCGGTTCAAAGTCGACCAGTTGAAGCCGCTAATCGAACTGTTAAGTGACCTCCCATCAACCACTGACTTAGTGATCGAGTGGGGCAGTGGAGCCGTACCAAAAAAACTTGTTGAGGCAGCTAAGGCCATTGACGGAGAACAAATCAAGGTTGGAGCTCCAGGAACCGGCCGGGCACGCAGTGGCTGGTTTCAGGAACGCTTTGACACTTCTCTTGTTCAACTAGATCCCAGCGCGCAACAACTCATCGAAGAACACCTTGGTGAAGACGTTGCTCGCCTTACCGGATTGTTGCAAATCCTTGAAGGTGCGTACGGCGTAGAGGCGAAACTGGGCGCCGCAGAAGTAGGCCCGTTCCTTGGGGATGAAGGAGCAGTCCCTCCATGGGACCTGACCGATGCTTTGGATCGCGGAGAAATGAAAACGGCCCTCGAAGTTGTGCAACGGATGATGGCTGCAGGGGGACGCCATCCCCTTCAGATAATGGCGATACTCCACACCCACTACGAACGAATCCTGCGCCTTGATGGAACCCAAATATCAAACGAAAAAGACGCTGCCGCGCACCTCGAAATGAAAGGTTCGACCTTCCCCGCCAAAAAGGCCCTAAGTCAGATGCGACGACTCGGTCCAGATAAAACCCGTCGAGCAATAGAACTACTAAGCAAAACCGACATGGACCTTCGAGGAAAATCAGCCCTAGATGGCGACATTCTCATGGAGATACTCGTTGCACGATTAGCGCAACTGAGCCACTAAATCAGTTAGCCGAAGCCTTCGAACTCAGTCGGGATTTGCGCCGAGCAGCCTCATTTTGATGAATGACGCCCCTAGACGCCGCTGAATCAAGACGCTTTTGTGCGAGGCGCAAAAGTTCGTCAGTGGGCTCACCAGCATCGATGGCAGCGAAAACAGCCTTCTCTCGGGTCTTCAATTCGCTTCGAACGGCCTTGTTACGAACACGACGAGTCTCATTTTGGCGGTTGCGCTTAATCTGGCTCTTAATATTTGCCACTTGACCTTCTCTTACTCCAACTCAAACCGACGTTGCCGAAGCTCAATAGCTATAAGTGACAACTGCTTCAGGCTAGCAACACGACTATGTAATGCCGCAGCCCTCATTCAGTTTCCTCAACGGTGACTCCTGGTGTTAGAGCCACCGAATTCCGATTCCCGTTGATACCTTGCAGATACAGATGGATCTCACACGAATACGAAACTTTTCGATCATCGCGCACATAGATCACGGAAAATCCACCTTGTCGGACCGGATTCTGGAGATCACTGGCGCCGTTGAAGCGAGATCTATGCGCGCCCAATATCTCGACTCAATGGAACTAGAACGCGAACGGGGCATAACAATCAAAGCTCAAAACGTCCGAGTTGAATGGAAAGGGCATGTTCTGCACCTCATCGACACCCCTGGTCACGTTGACTTCGGTTATGAAGTCAGTCGGTCGCTTGCAGCATGTGAAGGAGTGGTCCTTTTAGTTGATGCTGCACAAGGTATTGAGGCGCAGACTCTCGCGAACTGTTATCTAGCCCTTGAAAACGACCTGGAAATTGTGCCGGTATTAAACAAGATCGACCTACCAGCCGCAGACCCAGCGCTATATGCCTCCGAGATCGAAAACGTCCTTGGGTTGCCAGCAGAAGAAGTACTCGAGATTTCAGCAAAGACGGGAGACGGAATTACCGAACTCCTTGACGCCATCGTCGAACGAATCCCTCCACCTGAAGGCAAAATCGATGAGCCTTTACAGGCGCTAATTTTTGATTCTCACTTTGACCAATATCGAGGTGTCGTGTCCTCAATGCGGATCATGAATGGACGAATCCGCACCAACGACAAACTTCAATTCATGCAGACCGGAGGAACTCATTACGCCGAAGAAATTGGTGTGCGTTCCCCAGCGACCACACCAGTCGATGAACTTGGACCCGGAGAAGTCGGTTATCTCATCGCCAGCATCAAAGATGTAGGACAAGCGAAGTCTGGAGAGACAGTCACCACCGCCACAGGTTCTGCTGATCACCCACTCGACGGCTACGAAGACCCTAAACCGATGGTCTTTTGCGGCCTCTATCCAGTGGACGGCGATGAATACCCGGACCTACGTGAAGCTCTCCAAAAACTAAAACTCAATGACGCATCAATTACGTTCGAACCAGAAACGTCCGGAGCGCTCGGCTTCGGATTCAGATGTGGGTTCCTAGGGCTGCTGCACATGGAAATTGTGCGGGAACGACTCGAACGAGAATTCGATCTCTCTCTAATAGCCACCGCCCCTTCTGTTGCCTACAAAGTAACGACAGACGATGGACAGACCCTTGACGTTGACAACCCGTCAGACCTTCCAGATATGGGTACTGTCACCGAAATTGAAGAGCCCATCCTTCGGATCAGCATCCTCACCCCAGCGGACTACACCGGAACGGTGATGGAACTCTGCCAAGGACGACGAGGCACGATGGATCGAATGGAATACCTCTCACCCGAACGAGTTGAACTTCATTACGAAATGCCGCTCGCAGAAGTCGTGACTGACTTCTTCGATCAATTGAAGAGTCGAACCCAAGGCTACGCAAGTCTCGACTACGAACCGTCCGGATACAAAGTCGACAAACTTGTCAAAGTCGATGTGCTGTTAAACGGCGACCCAGTAGACGCGTTCTCCACAATTGTGCACAGTGACGCTGCCTACGATTACGGCCGTCGAATGGCCGAAAAACTGCGGGAACTCATTCCCCGTCAAATGTTCGACGTTCCGATCCAAGCAGCAATCGGGGGAAGGATCATCGCCAGAGAGACGGTGAAAGCAAAGCGAAAAGATGTGCTCGCCAAATGCTACGGCGGCGACATAACGCGGAAACGAAAACTTCTGGAACAACAAAAGAAGGGTAAAAAGAAAATGAAAGCCATCGGACGGGTCGAAGTACCCAATGAGGCCTTCGTTTCTGCCCTAAAACTGGACGACTAACACCCCGCTTTATGGGTGACTGTTCTTCGACCCCACAGATGCGCGTAGTATTTCACCACTACATCATCGTTAGCTCAGCGAACGGGACCGCACGTGGACGAACGCAAGGCGACAGTATTACGAGCTGTCGTGGAAAGTTTCATCGACACAGCCCAACCAGTTGGATCTCGCGCTGTGTCCGACCTATCAGGCCTCGACGTATCCGCTGCAACAATACGAAACGAAATGGCAAGCCTCGAAGCCGATGGCTACCTTGCTCAACCTCACACAAGCGCGGGACGAATACCAACAGACGCCGGATACCGGTATTTCGTAGACAACCTTGGGCCCGGCCACCTAGACGACACAGAAGCTCGACAGATCAGTGCCTTCTTCCGGCACACCCAAGGACAAATCGAACAACGTCTCGCCGACACCAGTCGGTTACTCTCCCAACTCACCGCCTACGCAGCGATTGTTGTTGGCCCAACACATGACCCCACAACCGTTCGTTCCGTCCAACTAGTGGACCTAGGTTCTGGGCGACTTCTCCTCGTCATTGTCACNTCTTCAGGCTCAATCGAACGTTCAATGATCGAACTCGTCAGCGGCGCTCAAATNGAACCTAACCACCTCGCAGCAGCAACTGCAGCCTTAAGCGATGCCTTCGTCGGAACATCTTTGGGCAGTATTCCCAAGGTGGACTCCACGGGCCAAGCAGAAGTCGACAATCTCATAGCGACCACGCTGGCNTCGATATCTCCCTCATCAAATCACGCTGGTGACCTTTACATCGGAGGCGCAGCGAACATGGCTGGACAATTCGATGCCGTATCGACAGTGAAGTCAGTACTTGCAGTTCTAGAAGAACAATTGATCGTCGTAAGTCTCCTCGGAGACCTCGTAGAACGCGGTTTAAGTGTCGCCATTGGNTCCGAAACAGGAGTTGCACCTCTCGCACAGTGCGCAGTAGTTGTCGCTCCTTACAAGGTCGACGGTGAACAGGTCGGTAGCATCGGGGTTCTGGGACCAACCCGTATGGACTATCCAAAAGCTCTAGCTGCAGTACACGTAGTTAGTAGTCGCCTTGGCGAGTCCTTAGGTGAGGCACACGAGGACTGAAGAAGCTCATGGCAACTGACTACTACGAGTTGTTGGGAGTGGATCGCGGAGCNTCGGCCGACGACCTTAAGCGAGCNTACCGAAAGCTGGCACGTGAATATCACCCCGACGCCAACCCAGACGATCAAGACGCCGAAGCAAAATTTAAAGAAGTCAGCGAAGCGTACGCGGTGTTGTCCGATGACGATGCTCGGGCCCGTTACGACCAATTCGGNCACGACGGGTTACGAAGCGGTGGAATGGGTGGNGATCCATTCAATTTCGACCTGAACGACATATTCGAAAACTTTTTCGGAGGAAATCCNTTCGGNGGAGGCNGAACCAGAGGACCTTCGGGCCCACCACCAGGCGAAGACCAAGAAATAGTGCTCGATTTAAGTTTCGAAGAAGCAATATTTGGTATCGACCGAAAAGTAGAACTACAAACGGCCGTGGGTTGCGAAGATTGTTCAGGCTCCGGAGCAGCAGAAGGCACCTCTCCTCGTCGTTGCACCGAATGNGAAGGAGCTGGNCAAGTACGCCAAGTACGCCAAAGCCTTCTCGGGCAAATGGTCACCACTGNCCACTGCCCACGATGTGGGGGATTGGGTGAGGAAATACCGACACCATGTCNCCAATGTCGAGGAGAAGGCCGGTACCGCGAGTCGATGTCGTACGAGGTCCGAGTGCCAGCAGGNGTCGACACCGGGTCAACGCTTCGACTAACAGGACGCGGAGCTGCCGGCCCTAGAGGCGGAACTCACGGAGACCTCTACGTNCATCTCAGAGTCGCAACTTCCGACAAATTCAACCGAGATGGCGACACCCTGTATGCAGAACTCCATGTGACCATGTTGCAAGCAGCNCTNGGAGCGCGNATCAACTTTGAAACNCTNGACGAAACAATCGAATTGGCAATACCTCCTGGAACTCAGCCNGGAGAAATCTTTCGACTACGCGACCANGGNGTNCCNCGNNTAGAAGGTCGAGGAAGAGGAAGAGGTGACCTAATCCTCTCAGTCCAGGTTGAAATCCCATCCAAACTCTCNAAAGATGACGAAGAGCAACTCCGTGAAATAGCNCANCAACGCGGAGAGAACGTNGCGGAGCCAGGCGACCGCACGGTCCTTGGAAAAATTCGCTCAGCATTCCAATAGACCATGGGCTCCCTCCCCGATGGAACGAACGGCCCTCACGTCTTCGTCAGCAACCTCCAAGCACCCGAACTATCCGACGAAGACCGGCACCACCTGCACCGCGTATTGCGACTCAAGCCGGGAGACCCGCTTACCATCGGCGATGGAATCGNCCAGTGGTGTCCAGCAATTTTNGGTACCAGCATNGAAACCACCGGNGNAATCGTCACTGTCCCACCACCATCAACACCAATAACCATNGGATTTGTCGTCCCTAAGGGAGATCGACCTAGCTGGATCGTCCAAAAACTTACCGAACTCGGAGTCGACGAAATTCACCTACTCAGTTCACAACGGTCAGTTGTTAAGTGGAATNCAACAAAAGCAGAACANCAACNCCGCCGCCTCACGCGCATAGCNCGNGAAGCAGCCATGCAATCTCGACAAGTAAGAATTCCTGAAATCAAACCGATCAACGAAATCAANCACGCAGCTTCAGAGCCNGGAGTGTCGCTCGCNCATCGACNNGGCGACAGAATCACGTTAAAGCAATCGACCATCTATATAGGACCCGAAGGNGGGTGGGATCCCAGTGAAGTAGCAGACCGACGAANNGTCTCGCTNGGCCCNTCGGTGCTTCGAGCAGAAACAGCAGCGGTCNCGGCGGCGTCAGTACTGTCGCTACTTCGCGNAGACTTACTGGACAACCACTCTCCGTGAACTATGGTCACTCTTAATCAAANGATGATCGGGGGTGGACATGCCTGACTCAGGCCTTAACGAAGAACAACTCGATGGAGAGAACTACAGCTTCAAAGTCGGCGAACGCCTCCGACTTGTCCGCCGACAAAAACGGATGTCACTTCAAGAAGTNGANGCAGANTCNGGNCANGAATTCAAAGCNTCNGTNCTTGGCGCATACGAACGAGGGGAACGNGCCATATCGGTTCCACGGCTCTCGCGACTCGCACACTTTTATGANGTCCCGGTAGGACAGCTNCTCCCACGAGGAGACGGNGTCANCGAAGACNCAGCTATGAGCCTTGACCAACAGGTGACAATCGACCTTGATCGGCTAGCACGAGTTCCTGGCGCAGAGGCCGCTGTACTAGGGCGGTTCCTAGCGATGATCCAGGCACAACGGCGTGAGTTCAACGGCTCCTCACTCACCATTCGCCGAGATGACCTTCGAACCATTGCATGCATCCTCGACACAGGNATAGATGAAATAGCGGACCGACTCGACCAACTCGGCGTTCGACTGGGTGCCTAACAAGTCTCTCACCGCTGAGATGAACACAGACACCGACNTCCCCTTTTACCTCACCGCCATCAATTGGCACGCCGAAGAACCTTTCTTNNNATTCCGAGTTCAAGGCCAAGANTCANCACAATNGATGAGCGCCAANGANCTCGAACTCAGGTTCCGNGTNGCCGNNGGCCGCGANCGNCAGTGCATTGGAACGGTTGACCGCTCCGAAGACGGATCAACCAGCGTGCAATGCGACTCACCGGCAGTTAGCGCGCGNCANTGCGAACGATGNCAGACTAAGGACAACATCGCAGCCGCAAATATGCATCAAGCTCATCGAAGAGGACGCGACGCAATCGGTAAAGCCATGGCCGCATACCTNACCCANCCTCANCGACTCTANGTAGCCATNTTTCGTGACGGNTNNACCAAAGTCGGNACCACCAGAGGGNTTTCGGGAGGCAACAGACTGGTGGAACAAGGAGCCTGGTACGCGAGCTANCTNGCACANNCAGATGANGGGTTCTTTGTNCGAGANCTTGAGGACTCAATCACCGAAAAACTAGGCATACGCCAAGCNGTCNACACAAGAAAGAAATTTNCTGGNCACCTNCAACCCTTGCNGGACCAAGAACTTGAGANCNNNCTCNNNCAACTNGCGAACGAAATCNAANAGTTTCTTANNAAAGAGNTCGGAGCCAAAGGATCGNTNCTTGACGANCNATGGTCNAATCCAAGAATCGAAGACCAAGCNTGGANCAANTTGGTTAGCTACCCCACAGTCATCAATCAAGGAGCTCANGAGTTCACTATCAANTCNATGGTNGGGAGANTNGCGGNATGTAANNGGACGGGNTTCNNAGAGAACTTCCTGCTTGACCTNCAACCNCTTNTGACNCANCCNCTCGAAACCGGTGACTTCGAAATNGANGANTTCATCATGCANNACAGNCTNTTNTGATGAANCAAGAAGACNNAAANAAGTTTGGTCTTTANATTCANGTCCCGTTTTGTTCGCGTCGTTGTGATTANTGCTCNTTTGCAACTTGGACCGANCGAGAACATNTGATNGACNAATATCTAGCGGCTTGCAAAACCCAAGCNAGGAANTGGGCNNCCGAGTTGCCCGTAATNACATCNGTCTTCATCGGTGGAGGAACACCCAACCTCGTCCCAGCAGAGCTACTGATGGAAGTTGTCGCGGAACTCCCGATAGCCGACGACAGTGAATTCACCGTTGAATGCAACCCCGACCTGGTCAACAGCGACCAACTTGAAACGTATGTCCACGCTGGAGTCAANCGGATCAGCCTCGGTGTTCAATCCATGGTTCCTCATGTCCTTGCGTCGCTTGGTCGAGAACATGACCCCAAAAATGTGCAAGCAGCGGTCAAGAAAATTCGATCTGCTGGAATCACCAACATCAACTTTGATCTCATCTACGGAGCCCAAGGTGAAACCAACGAAGACTGGCAAATAAGCCTAGAGGAAGCTCTATCTCTGGAACCAAATCACCTCAGCACCTATGCGTTAACCGTCGAACCAGGTACACCGCTAGCAACAGATGTTGAGAGACACCCTGATGACGACGATCAAGCCGACAAATACATTGAAGCTGATCGTCGTCTAACAGATGCCGGGTACTCCAATTACGAGATTTCTAACTGGGCTCAATCCGATAAAGAGTCACGACATAATCTCCTTTATTGGAATCAAGAAGAATACTTAGGCTTGGGGGTAGCAGCACATAGCCATATAGGCCATAGGAGATTCTGGAGTATCCGAACACCCGAGCGGTTCATAAGCGCAATCTCAAAGAACTCTTCGGTCGAAGCAGGCGCAGAACGGTTAGATGTCGATGGTTGGGCGCTTGAAGGAAGACAACTTGCTTTGAGAACGAGCAGTGGTGTTCCTCAAGAATTCATTCCACATGAAGTTCGACATCTCACCCAACCAGCTGACCTCGACGGCAATTTGAAACTGACCGCAGAAGGACGGCTCCTTGCCAATGAGGTAGCTGTCAGGCTGCGTTGATGAGCAATCCGGGTTGCACCATCCGATATCACGCGGGCTGGGCGTAGCATGAATAAATGGTTGATCGGACGGGCGCCTGGTTGTCAAGCAAAGACGCCGCTCACCGTATTGGTGTGACCCAACGCACGCTCTACCGGTTTATTGATGAGGACCGTCTTCCCGCCTATCGACTCGGACGGGTCATACGATTGAAAGCTCTTGACGTCGAAGCATTCATTGAAGCGGGCCGTATTCAACCAGGAACTCTTAAACATCTCTATCCCGAGCCAAAGAAACCTTCCGACAGTGTCTGACTCGAAACGCCCCACAATCGGCCCAAGGTTCATTCTCGACCCTGACTGGGATGAAATGCCTCAGCCACGTGGCGTGATCGGTGGTTTAGCGAAACTTCTGGGCATCGGATTCTTGGGCTCCGTCATCGCTTGGCAAATTTTCAGTGCCCTTTCCGAAGCAGCGGGATACGAAAGCATCCTCGAATCCGAATTGGAACAGTGGTCACTCAGCGAGCAGTTGGTTCTGATTGTGTTGATCGCGCCGCTCCTCGAGGAAACTATCTACCGACTTCCGTTGCAGCGCCGATTCCGTCCCGGATTGGTAGCGCTCTCATTGGCGATAGGCGCCTTGTTCTTTGCAGGAGCGAGCAGTGTCGCCTTTTGGGTGATCTTGGCCGTAGCTGCAGCTGTCGGTCTGACTGTTTTCAACTCAAATATTTGCGAGAGAGTTCAGCAACAATGGTCGGCAAACCCACGGATACCAATCTGGTTCGCCACATTCATTTTCGGACTGATCCACATTGTGAACTTCGACGTCCAATGGTCGATCTTTGCGGTGCTCGTGGCGCCATTAGTGGTGAGTCCCCAGATCTGGTTGGGGCTTATGTTCACCATTGCAAGGGTCCGCTACGGGTGGTGGGCCGGCCTAGTGCTTCATGCCACACATAACGGGCTGATCTGGTCAATCAGCAGTCTGGCGGGCTAGGTCGAATTCTCGAGCAGGAAGCCGCTCTTCACCCTCGATGTCCAGGCGAGGGACCCAACCAAGTTTCTTGGGAAACCACCAGTTTGCGTCTCCCATTAGCTTCATGGATGCCGGAACCAGCACCACGCGAACAATTGTCGCGTCAACGAATATCGCGGTCGCTAATCCAAGTCCCATCATTTTTAAAATTGGATCAGGGTTAGCTACGAAACCGAGAAACACCGAGATCATGATGAGCGCAGCGGATGTAATCACTCGTGCGGTGTTGGAAATCCCGAAGATCACACTTTGGGAGTTGTTTCGACTGAGTAAGTACTCCTCTTTGACGCGGCTGAGTAAGAAAACTTCGTAATCCATTGAGAGACCGAAAAGAACAGCGAACATGAACATTGGGATGAAAGACACAATCGGTACTGCTTCTTCCAGCCCAATAAGACTGCGACCCCACCCCCATTGGAACACCATTACCAGGACGCCATAGGCGGAGCCGATGGACAACAAGTTGAGGAGTGCAGCCTTGATGGGGACCAAGATCGACCTAAACACCAGCATCAGTAACACGAAACTAAGTGCGATGACTCCAGCAATGAAGATAGGTAAACGACTTTGTACGCGGTCAGAGACATCAGCAAACGAAGCAGTTGAACCACCCACATGTGCCAAGGCCTCATCGTTAAGAACCGAAGAAAATATTGGTCCCCTTATCCGGTTCAACAAATCAACAGTTTCGGGGTCCTGTGGCGCTGTGGTTGGGAACACAAGAATCGTCGCTGCTTCACCAACCGGGCTGTGCTCTGGGGCTTGAACAAATGCCACCCCAGTATCGTTTTTCAAAGCGGCGGCTAGCGACATGATTTCCTGATCGATCACGTTCGAGGTGTCCACCGCTACCAACAGAGGTCCGCTGAAGCCGGGTCCGAAACCTTCAGCGAGTAGATCGTAAGCCTGACGCGAAGTGCGTTCCTCGGGGCTGTTGCCCTGATCTGGGAAACCGAGCTCTAGGTCGAGCACCGGAGCAGTAAGTGCAACGAGCAGAACTAGGGTCGACAGCATGTACGGCCAGGCGTGTTTGGCGACATGGTCACCCCAACGTTGCCAACGGCCCGCACCAGTGACGCGTTGAGCCGCAGGGTTTGAGCGAGTTCGTTTCGGGTTGACGCGATGTCCAGCCCAGCCCAGCAGAGCGGGCAGGATTGTTAGAGATGCCAACACCATTAGCGCCACGACAATTGAGACTGCGACCGCCGCAGCAGTCATGAAAGGAAGCCCAGCCATCGCTAGACCGAGAATTGCTATGACGACGGTCCCCCCAGCGAAGATCACAGAAAGCCCAGCGGTCGCATTCGCTCTGCCAGCTGCGTCTTCGACTGTCAGACCATCAGCTAGACCCTCACGAAATCTGGTCACAATGAACAGCGCGTAATCGATGCCCACCCCGAGGCCGATCATTGAGGCCATGTTGGGTGTCCACTCCGGAACGTCCATCCCGATGGCGACCAGTCCGATGATTCCACCGATTCCGAGCGCTAAACCGAACAGCGCCAGCCCTATTGGTAGGCCCATAGCTACGATGCTCCCGAACGCCAGCAGGAGAACCACCACCGCCGAAATCAGGCCGAGCATCTCTCCTAACCCTGTTTCCGGTTGCTCAACAGCGTTGTAGAGGTCACCACCAAATTCGATGCGGACAGCCGCCTCCGGTCCGACGGCATCGCGACCAGTCTTTTCAAGGGTTTCCAACATCGCGAGAGATGGGATGAAATCGGGGTTGTAAGCAACACGGAATAAACCAATGGTTCCCGATGCACTAATGGTTTGACCCGCTATGGGAGGCACCACCACTTCGACTCCGTCGATGCCAGTTAGAGCCGCAGTAATTGTCTCTATCGCTTGACGCTGCGGCGAGTCACTCAACAAAGACCCGGCTGGTGCTTCGACCACCACTTGCGCGTTAATACCGCCTTCTGCTGGAAATCGATCTGCCAAAAGGTCATAGGCATTTTGGCTATCGAGACCAGGAACGACAAAACCGTTGGTCATGTCTCCACCAATGGCGCCGTTCAAACCGATTAAGGCAACCGACGAGATCAGCCACGCTCCAATGGTCCGCCACCGATGACGAACACAGGCGCGACCTAGGCGATATAGGAACACGGACACATCGTCAGTCTGGTCTATGAAGCCGAAAATGACACGCTGCGCGAGAAGGAATCCAGACAGAATTTGTTAGAGGATGAGGAACGATCTTTTTAATGACGCACTGTTGATAGAGGGGGTAGCGGTACCCTGCGAATTAGCAACTTTGCCACCAAAAAAGATGAGATGGGTATAGGTACAGACACCGACGTGAGCGTTCAGATTTACGACACCATGGAGCGCCAAAAGGTGCAATTTGTCCCTCGAACCGAGGGTGAAGTCGCCATGTACGTGTGTGGACCAACAGTCTATGACGTCCCACATTTGGGTCACGGACGAACTGCTCTGACCTACGACGTGATTCGTAGGTACCTTGAGTGGACCGGGTGGAATGTCACCGTTGCGTCGAATGTCACCGACATCGACGACAAAATCATCAATCGTGCCGAAAGGGAAGGCAGGACAGAACCTGAAGTTGCCGCCGAGTTCACTCAGGCCTACGACGAACAGATGGAGCGACTTGCCATCCTTCCTGCAGAGTCACGTCCACACGCCACCCAATTCATCGAGGGGATGATTGACATCATCGCCGAGCTTGTTGATATAGAAGCGGCCTATGTCGTTGGGAACAAGGGTGTCTACTTTTCAGTTGAAGGTTTAAGTGATTATGGCCGTCTCGCCGGTAGAGATTTAGACCAGCTCCTCGAAGATGCAGGCCAAAGAGTGGACGTCGACACCGAGAAAAGAAGCCCGCTTGATTTCGCGTTATGGAAATCAGCGAAATCAGGAGAGCCGGCGTGGGATACACCCTGGGGTTCCGGTCGGCCGGGCTGGCACACCGAATGTGTAGCTATGTCATTAAGTGCGTTGGGTCCAGGATTCGATATCCATGGAGGAGGCGACGACCTCTGTTTCCCGCATCACCAAAACGAATGGGCCCAAGTCACCGCCACCGGACAACCATTTGCTCGGTATTGGGTGCATAGTGCAATGGTCAACGTAGCGGGAGAAAAAATGTCCAAATCGTTGGGCAACTTCACCAACTTGGCCGAAGCAATTGACACCGCAGGGCCAAGAGCGCTTCGGCTGCTTGCAATGCAGACCCACTACCGGAGGGCCATGGAAATGGGACGAGAAGCACTGATGGCAGCGTCGACGGCGATCGACCGGCTAGATGCTTTTCGACGACGAATGACTGCCGCCAATGTTGATTTAGTGGATGGCGAAACGGATTCATCAGCAGTAGCGGCGTTCAAGGCAGCAATGGACGATGATTTCGGAACCCCGATGGCATTGGATCACACCTTCAGCCTTGTCCGTGGAGCCAACGGTGCGCTTGATGACGGAGATTTGAACGCTGCTGGTCTCCAGGCACGCACTGCACTCATGCTGTTCTCTGTTCTTGGAATTGAGGTCGGGTCAATAGACCAGACAGCCGTTTCAGGGATAGGCGATGCTGAAATAGAAACGTTGATTGAGCAACGCAAAGAGGCTCGGGGCGAGAAAGATTTTGCCACGGCTGACCGAATCAGAGATCAACTTGCTGATGCTGGAGTTGTACTCGAAGATACGTCTGCGGGAGTGGTCTGGCACCGTTCATGACCGACGCAGCCAAAATTCTTTCCCTCGAACCGCACGGGGCTGACGCATTTGTGGGAGAAAGCCCGGCCTATGAATGGGGCCGTATCTACGGGGGCCTTGTCATAGCTCAATCGCTTCGTGCAGCTATGCGAACTGTTGACACTGAAGGACACCATGTTCATTCCCTTCACGCCTACTTTATTTTGGGTGGCGACCCGAACGAACCAGTTCGTTACGAGGTTGACAGACTGAGAAATGGCCGGAGTTTCACCACTAGAAGAGTGGTAGCCAGACAAAGCAGTGGGGCAATCTTGAATCTGTCTTGCTCGTTTCAACGTGACGAAGATGGACCTGATGTGTCTACATCAGCGATCCCAACGGACGTAAAACCACCTGATGAGTCAGAAAAGATCGAGTGGGGGATAGGTATAGATGCCCGATTGGAATACGAGTCAACCGATCCGGCGCGCCACCGTGTTTGGGCGCGCTTTACAGGCCCCATAGACGACACTGCCGATGAACACTTCGCGGCGTTGGCGTATCTATCTGACACCAATCCAATGGATGCGGTAGTTAGCGCCCATCCAGCTCAGGCGCTCGCGGCAAACCAGTCGGCAGATGCGACCTGGGACGACTTATATATGGCTGCTTCACTTGACCACGCAGTTTGGTTCCATAGAGCGGTTCGAGCCGACGATTGGCTTTTGTTCGACCTTGCCCCACATCAAATAAAAGGCACGAGAGGCTTGGCCACTGGAGATGTTTTCACTGCGCACGGTGAACTCGTAGCGACTGTCGCCCAGCAGGGCTTGGTTCGTTTACGGCAGAACAGCGCCTAGTTGACGCCTTGGCGTTGTAACCAATCTTCGATAAGCCAACCTGCAATTGACATTCCTCCGACCGGGCACGGTGGCAGGTCTTTCGCGTCGAACCATCCCGCTTCGATGATTTCTTCCTCTTGGATCATGATTTCACCTGACTCGTAAGTGCAGTGAAAACCGCACATCAGTGAATGAGGGAAAGGCCAGGGTTGGCTTCCGAAATAACGGATGTCACCAACCTCCAAACTCACCTCTTCCATCACTTCTCGCTCCACTGCTTGTTCGAGACTTTCTCCGGGCTCAACAAAACCTGCGAGAGTGCTGAAGAAACGGCCCGGGAATTGACGACCCCAAGCAAGTAGGGCCTGATCACCTTTCTCTACGAGCACGATCATCGCCGGACTGAGCCGGGGGAAGGCCATGTGTTTGCAGTTCGGGCACACTTTGCCCCGGTCGTGCGGGTTTGTTTCAGTAGGTGTTGCGCAACGTCCGCAATAAACATGTGTTCGTTCATAATTGACTATTTGTTCGGCCCGTCCAGCCACCACCCACTCTTCATCCGGTATTCGCCCGAACAGCTTCCTTAAATGAACCGGCTCAAGATCAGCCTCGTCAGAAGTGTCATGCAGATCAATGGCATAGACCGCTGAACCATCTAAAACGCCCAAGAAAAGATGAGGTGCTTCTATGGGAGCAGCGTCGCTTCGGACAAGTCCAGCGCCAGGTTCGACAAATACTGTGCCTGAGCGGACTGGAACCCAAACGCTTTCTGATTGACCAAGGTCGGCCGGTGGGTTAGGGGCAGGTGTAAACACAACTGCAGTCCATCACAAGTCTGAGGTCATCGCCCGAACTTTGAGAGACTTCGGTGGCAGTCGGGTTTTACAGGCGACGCATAACTGTTACAACGCGGCCGAATATCGCAACCTCGTCAGCCGAAAAGACCATTGGTTCGAGAGACGAATTAGCGGGCAACAAAGTGACAACGTCGCCCTTTTTGGTGAATGTCTTGACCGTGCCTTCATCCCCAGGGATTCCAGCCACGACGACATCTCCATTTGTTGCAGTGTTCTGACGGCTGACGACCACGAAGTCTCCGTCAAGGATCCCAGCTTCAACCATCGAGTCTCCGCGAACTTTGAGCATAAAGAGTTCTCCGTCCCCAGTGAAATCTTCTGGAACCGGTACTAGCTCTTCAACGTTTTCTTGGGCCAGAACGTCGGTCCCTGCAGCTACTTCTCCTATTAGCGGCACGTGACGAGTTGGTCGCCGTTCGGCGATGGCACCCGATGATGCATCAAACCGCACTTCTATCGCTCGAGGTTTCGTTGGGTCGCGCCGCAAGTAGCCAGCGCTCTCCAATTGCGCCAGATGGGAATGAACGGTGCTCGGAGAGTTCAACCCTACAGCTGCACCTATTTCGCGCACAGCAGGGGGATACCCGCGTTCGCGCATCGTTGTTTCAATGAATTGAAGAATGGCTCGCTGGCGATCAGTAATGCTGTGGTCAGCCATGTCGTGGTTCCTTCTGAGTTACGAACATTTGTTCGTTCCGACGGTACCAGTAGGTTTACGAACAGGCAAACATGTGTTCGATTTTTACTTGACGTCGAACAAATGTTCTGGTTTAGTCGAACAAGTGTTCGCAAGCGTGTTCTTGTGGATCGTAAATGGGTGTCATACCCCGGTAGCACAATTAAATCGCTGGCCAATAGGCCACGAGAGGCAAGAAGTTTAAGGAAATCAGATGGTTGCAGTACTTAGGGCAGAACTAGAAGAATTCGACGTCGACTACAAAGGTGCCCATCAGGGTCCTCAGTTGCAGCTGGTTCCTGGGGTGCCCGAACATCTGGCGTCCGGTCCCCAGATGATGACCAACAGATGCTCATCGGCGACATATTGGCGTCGGCGGCTCGCTTGCCTGACTCTTTTAGTAGGTGCGGTCTGGCTCATGGCAAGTGCCGTGGGCGACCGAACAGGCGCACCAGCAACAGAATCGTTGGTTGCACAAACAGTGTTCGAAACAGCGGCCGGAGAAACCTTGGCTACGGGTCAAATAGTGATTGTGAAACCCGGCGACACTCTGTGGTCTATCGCCCGACAATTTCAACCCACTGGTGATATTCGCCCCTTGGTTGATCGAATAGCGAAGATCAACAATGGCCACTCCATCATCGCGGGACAGGCATTGCTGCTGCCATGACTCTGGAGCTAGATCACTCCTGTGCTGCGCCGTTATGAGCTGGTCTGGTGTATCTGAGGAATAGGAAATGGTCCTCAGTCAACACATGGCGCAATTCGAACTCTTGGATCTGGGCAACGTTGGCCCCTCGCGCTATACCGCGAGATTCGCTGCCCCCTACAAGAGGTGCGACAGTGATAAAAACCTCATCAACCAAACCCTCGTCAAAGAGCGCCCCGTTCAGAGAGGGCCCACCCTCACAAAGCACCCTTTGCGCACCAAGCTCGGTCAGTTCGTGAAGTGCCTCGGTCAGATCGACGGAGTCGACTCCGCACTGAATAACATCTGCGACGTCAGTTATTCGTTCCAGTTTGCTCGGGTCGGCGTTGCTGGTAGTTACCACGATGGGGCGTTGCGCAGGTCGACTAAACATCGGCAACGTGAGGTCGAACTCAAGTTGTGCGCTCACCACAGCTATACGAGCGACCGGCCACGCCCCGCTGGTGAGACGCCTTGCCTTCGTGCTGACACTGGTGGAGGGCGGGTTGTACTGCTCGGCCACTGCTGTGGTACTACCGACCAAAATGATGTCGGGCAGGGCTCTGATTGCGCTGAAGACGTCTTTGTCACCGGGACTACCAAGCGGACCGGAAACACCGTCGAAGTCAGTGACCCCGTCAACAGTCGAAATCATGTTGATCATCAGCCAGGGACGGCCGCCCACAAGTGGTCTTTCGTCACGACATATGTCATCCAGCTCGACTTCAAGAACAGGCGGAGGAAACAAGCGATGCACTCCTTGATGTTGACACGGGCAAGTGGCTTAGGAGAACACATATGCCGAAATCGATCCAAAGAACCCCGTCACCACAATCCGTGGTTCTCCACAGGTTCACACATCACCTGCCAGCTAACTATGGCAGCTAGATCAACCAACCAGCGTCGCGCATCAGACGGCTGTGAGATAGAAACAGTCGCGTTTACCCAGTTCACAGGCTTAAGAGACTCAAATACTGGTCCTGCGACAATCTCAATGAAATCACGGTCACTGATGTTGGTTGACCACGCCGAGTGTCGGTTTACTTCCATGTGTAGAAGTACCCAAAGAAATCCCCAACTCACCCACAGAAGTATTTTGTTATCCCCCTATCGATCCACAAGCGAAAGTTCCTACATTCGTAGACGCGGCGGGTTGGGCGACCAACTAGCGGACGGAGTGCGATGGTTAAACAGGGGGCTCTTACCGAGTTCTCTATTTGCATCCACAATGAGGTTCCGAGCTTCGAGGTCAGGGCGAAGCGGAACGACACCCACTGGGTTGATCTCCGGCCCGCCGCAAACTTCCAGCCAACTATTCAGTACCTTCGGAGAAATAGATGACCATCACTTCTGACCAACCGGCATCAGTTGCTCCAAACAAACTGGAACGACACTTCACCAACGACGGAGTTGACCCGTATCAGACCGTGGAATGGGAACGCCGCGACGCAAAGCTGACCAATTTCCTTGACGGTTCCGTCAGTTTCGAACAGTCAGATATCGAATTTCCGTCCGAGTGGAGCGCCACCGCATCAAATATCGTCGCCCAAAAATATTTTCGTGGTGCATTAGGCGCTCCCGATAGAGAATCGTCGCTGCGTCAAGTCATTCAACGAGTCACCTCAACGATTCGAAAATGGGGCGAAAACGACCACTATTTCGTCGATGCCGAAGAAGCCGAAACCTTTGAATCAGAACTGGCGTGGCTGCTGCTGCACCAACGTTGCGCTTTTAACAGTCCAGTCTGGTTCAACATAGGGGTCAAAGGCGTCCCACAGCAGGCCTCGGCATGTTTCATTCTCTCCGTCGACGACGACATGGATTCCATCCTCAATTGGTACGCGGAAGAAGGCCGTATCTTCAAAGGTGGATCTGGTGCCGGAGTGAACCTGTCACGCATTCGAGGCTCAGCGGAACCTCTACGCGGTGGAGGCGAAGCGAGCGGCCCGGTCAGCTTCATGAGAGGAGCCGACGCTTCAGCTGGAACGATCAAAAGCGGTGGCAAAACCCGCCGGGCAGCAAAGATGGTGCTACTCGACGTCGATCACCCCGACGTAGAACAGTTCATTTGGTGCAAAGCACTTGAGGAACGCAAAGCGAGAGTGCTGCGAGACGCCGGCTTCGACATGGATCTCGACGGAGCCGATGTTCACTCAGTCCAATACCAAAACGCGAACAATTCCGTGCGACTCAGCGATGAGTTCATGAAAGCAGTCGAAGAAGATGACGAGTGGGAACTAACCGCACGAATCGATGGGACAGTGATCAACCGCTGCTCGGCTCGGGCCCTGTTTCGCCAGATAGCTCAAGCAGCATGGGAATGCGCCGACCCAGGCATTCAATTCAGCAGCACTATCAACCATTGGCATACAGCAGCAAATACCGGACCGATTAGCGCCTCTAATCCATGCAGCGAATACCTCCACCTCGACAACTCCGCCTGCAATCTCGCGAGTCTCAACCTATTGAAGTTCCTTGAAGCCGATGAGAATGACCGATTCGACGTCGAAGGCTTCTGTCACGCGGTTCGAGTTGTGTTCACCGCCCAGGACATCCTGGTCGGAAATGCTGACTACCCAACTGAAGCGATAGGTGAAACATCACGAGATTTTCGTCAACTCGGACTCGGATACACGAACCTTGGCGCGATGCTGATGGCAATAGGTCTCCCATACGATTCCGAAGACGCGCGAGCCTGGACCGGCGCGGTCACAGCTTTGATGGGTGGACAGGCCTATTCGACTTCAGTTGATCTCGCCAGACGCGTCGGCGCATTCTCGGGATACGCGTCCAATAGTGAACCGATGCAACAAGTTCTACGTCGCCACCAAGACGCCCTTACATCCGTCCCACAGTCGGCACCACAGGATCTGATGGCGGCTGCGCACAGTTCATGGGATGACGCAGTAACGGGATGCCAACAACATGGCATTAGAAACTCTCAGGCCACAGTGATAGCTCCCACCGGAACTATCTCATTCATGATGGATTGCGACACAACAGGAATCGAACCTGATCTGGGACTCATCAAATTCAAGAAACTGGTCGGCGGCGGAGACCTAACAATTGTTAACCAAACAGTTGCTCGGGCACTTCACCGACTTGGATATGACGTCGAACAGATCGCCGACATTGAAGCCCACCTACTGAACGGTGGGAGTAGTACTGACGCTCCGCATCTACAAGGCGCACACCTGCCGGTATTTGCATGCTCAATGGGAGACAACGTCATACATCATGAGGGCCACATTCGCATGATGGCCGCGGCCCAGCCTTTTGTTTCAGGGGCCATATCGAAAACGGTTAACTTGCCTGAAACTGCGACCGTGGAAGAGGTCGAGGGCTTGCATCTACTGGCCTGGAAACTTGGCTTGAAGGCGGTTGCGGTCTACCGAGATAACTGCAAGGTCGGACAGCCATTGTCGACAGTGCGAGACGACGAAGATTTCATCGGTGAAGCCGTGAATGCTGCGATATTTGAAGCCCAATCGATACCCGAACGACAAAAACTTCCTCGCACCCGCAGTTCGAAAACCTTTTCGTTTCGCGTTGCGGACTGCCATGGCTACATGACAGTCGGAGAATACGACGACGGGCGACCGGGAGAACTCTTCTTAACTGTGGCGAAACAAGGCTCAACCCTCGCCGGGATCATGGATGCCTTCGCCATTTCAGTAAGCCACGGGCTTCAGTACGGGGTTCCATTGCGGTCCTATGTTGAGGCCTTCACAAACGTTCGATTTGAACCCGCCGGAATCACGGACGACCCAGAGTTACGTATCGCGAGCAGCCTGGTTGATTACATTTTCCGTCGTTTAGCGTTGGATTACTTGTCAACTGAGGACCGGCGACAACTGGGCATTTTGTCCAGTGAAGAGCGAGTAGAGCAACACCTTCCAGGCTTCGAAGAAGTCACCGTAGAAACATCTATTGGGGCTGAACCGATCCCGGACCCGCCTTCGTCCGGTCCTGGAACTTTGAGTGACGCTCCATTGTGCTCTACCTGCGGTGACCAAATGGTGCGAGCAGGTACGTGTTATAGCTGTCGATCCTGTGGCAGCACGAGCGGTTGCGGCTAAGTGTCCTCATGACGTATCACATCTGTGTAATTTGTTGAGCATGGGACGTCTTACCTTCTCCTTTGGAACCATGTCGTCGGGGAAGTCGACGTTAGCGTTACAGATTCATCACAATCTCTCCGCAACCAGTACTGGACTGTTGTGCAGCATGCACGACCGAGCGGGGGCACATGTTTCGAGTGCATTAGGGGTGTCAACTCCGGCAGTTGAAGTTCACCCAGAACTTGATTTCGTTGTGCTCGCCAAAAATCACCAGGCCGCCCATGGGGCCTTGGACTATTTGGTGTGCGATGAAGCACAGTTCTATACAGATCTACAAGTCGAACAGTTGGCTCGTGTCGTCGACGAACTCGATGTGGACGTCTACGCGTTTGGATTGTTAACAGACTTCCGAGGAAAGTTGTTTCCCGGCTCGGCACGACTACTCGAGCTCGCCGATGAACGAATGGAGCTTCAAGTACAGGCTCGATGTTGGTGCGGAGAAGCAGCCACCCACAATGCACGACTTCACGACGGAGTCCAGGTATATGACGGCGATGTTGTCCTCATCGATGATGGCTCCATCGCCCAGATCACCTATGAATTACGATGCCGAAGCCACTGGATTTCGGGCGAATCTGGACCGGTAGCTGACCGATTCAAGGCTGCTGGCTAACTCAACGCGGTGGACGCGAAGGCGCTGGGCAGCAATCGACAGAGCAGATGTCAGGGCGAGGACCCGCATCACCCAAGGTGGGCCGATCTGCACGCAACCCCGCTGCTTCCTCTACAAGGTCAACCAACATGGAAACGAATCTTGGATGTGTGCCGACAGTGGGAGTTCGTACCATTTTCATCCCCGAATTCTCTGCCACCTTTAATGCCTGAGTGTCCAGATCGAACAAAACTTCCATGTGGTCGGCAACGAAACCAAGGGGGTGAACGAGTACCTCGGTTATCCCATCGTCCGCTAACTGTTGAAGTCGGTCATCTATGCCCGGTTCAAGCCAAGGAACCGATGGCGGGCCGCTGCGGCTCTGATACACCACTTCATTTGGCCCTTCCATACCGGCAAGTTCATGAACGATACGGGCAGCTTCGCTGAGTTGGCTCTCGTAGTCAGATGTTCTAGCCATCGATAATGGCAGGCTGTGAGCTGTATGCAGTACCGGTGTCTCTTTCGGCAGATCCGCCTTGTCGCGACTTTCAGCAAGGAGTTCAGCAGCGGTGCCCAAAAAATCCGGATGGTTCCAAAAGACCCTCACTCTGTCTATCTCAGGCGCGTCTTGTACTAGTGAGCGTGCTCTGTCCAAGTCCTCGTGATATTGGCGACAACCCGAATAAGAACTGAAAGCAGATGTCACCAAACAAACCGCGGACCTGTGTCCCTGTGTATGCAGTGTTTCAACGACGTCAGAAACAAACGGATCCCAGTTTCGGTTACCCCAAAAGGTTGGTATGTCATGCCCTCTAGCAGCTAGTTCTCCTTGGAGCGATCGGAGAAGTTCCCTATTGAGATCATTGATTGGGCTCTTCCCCCCAAACAGGGCGTACTGCTCAGCGACGACCGTTAGGCGTTCGTCAGGCACCCCACGCCCCTTGGTTACGGTACGAAGGAACGGCATCACGTCGTCCGGGCGTTCGGGCCCGCCAAATGACAGCAGTAATAGTGAGTCGAATCTACCGATGCCCATATGTGCAGACTAGAGGTCAAAGCCCGACATAATCACTGTCATGGATGACGACGAAATTCTTGAAGGTGAACTAATAGAAGACAACGACGATGAGACGTTGTCTGACCAAGCGAAAGTGCTGATGGCGGCCGGTCTCGTGTCCGAAGAGATCGACATTTTTGATATCGCTGCGACGGACGGTCCCGCATATGAACTTGACGATTTGAGCATCGACCAAATCGTCGAGTTGACCGGCCAGCTCGATGCGAGAGGTATCCGTTGGGCAATTGACGGAAACCCGCAACTGTTGATTCACCGCAACTATGAACGCAAAGCGGATGAGGTCTTTGATTTGATCTTCGGACCAGAGCAGTGAGAACTACCATCAACTAAGACGAAGGGGAACACGATGACCATGATTGAACTTGAACCGAGTGCGGTTCACCGCGGTGAAGACGACCTACCTTGGGTTGATAGCGGACGTGGAAACGACGTCAAATTACTGACAGCGAAAATTAGTGAAGGTCTGTGGATTGTTCGGACCAGGTTTCAGCCAGGCACGGCGGTGCAAACTCACCGTCACACCGGCCAGGTGTATGCATACACGATCAGCGGCAGCTGGCATTACAAAGAAAGTGAATACGTGAATCGTGCCGGATCGTTCCTGTACGAACCCGCCGGATCGGTTCACACCCTTCTCGTTCCAGAAGACAACGTCGAAGTGACCGACGTCTGGTTTCAGATATATGGAGCGAACCTCAATCTTGACGAAGACGGAAACGTCGAGTCGGTGACCGACGCTGGCTCGGTGCTTCAATGGTATTTGGAAGGCGCTGCAGCAGTTGGTTGGGACGACCCGCCAGTACTCATCGACGAATAAGGCGCATTCCCCCTTCAGGAGAAGGAATCAGCCAAGCGCTCGCCGTTGATTCTGCCGGCAGCTCTTCCTCGGCTGGCTGCACCGTGTCAACTACGGTCGACACGGCTGCCTGGGTTGCTGTTCTAAGAAGTAGAAGCGATAGAACGGAAAGCGCGATAGCCAGGGCGATAGCGGTTTCGTAAGTTGTCGCGTCAATGACAACACCGATAACTGGTGGTCCCACCAATCCACCGATGCCTGCTGAGGTGTACAGGGCACCCAAAACGCCGCCTAACCCCAGCGGACCGAAAAGATGTGCTGTGACCGCAGGTGACAAAGCGATCCAACCCCCGTATGCAGTGCCCATGCACAGCGCAAAGATGACCAGCACCGCGTAGTTGGCGCCTGCGAAGATCCAAATAACGTAACTAGCGCTTAACGCCCCGACGCAGCATTGGTAAAGCCTCATTAAGTCAACTTTGGAGCCCACCGCGCCAAGAGCGAGACGGCCTACCACCGAAGCCGCTCCAATGATCCCAATCAGTAACGCGCCCCCACCCTTGCCCTGTGCCTCCAAATAGTCGTCCAGATAGATCATGGGTACAAAAAGACCCGCGCTCAAAAAGGTCATTGACGTGTATAGCCACGTAAACCTCCGGTCGTGAAGTAGTAACCGCAAAGGAGGTGGCGCTTCTTGAGTTCCAGCTCCTGGGGGTCGCCTAGCCCCCAGTGATGCCACAACCAAAAGGGCCGCCGAACCCACACCGAGAGCGACAAAGGTCGTTCTCCAGCCGTAAGAGATCACGAGTTGTTTCGCTAACGGAGCTCCGACAAGGGTTCCGACGCCGATTCCAGCTACCGCAACGCCCATGGCCTTTGTGCGGTCCCGTTCAAACCATCCACCCACCGCAGCGACCATCGGAACGTAGGCGCATCCGACGCCTATCCCCGCGCCTATCCCATAGGTCAGGTAGCCGACGACGATGTTGTTCACGAGAGAAGTGAGGAATAAACCGATGCCCATCGCCGCAGCACCAACAAGGAGAAGCGGCCGAGGCCCGTACCGGTCTGCGAGTCGACCGGTAAAAACTCCGAGAATGAAATAGATAAAAGTCGTAATCGAGAAAAACAGTGCCGCCTGGCCCTTGCCGACACCAAATTCGTCCCGAATGGCGGTGAACATGGCGCCGAAACTGTAAACAACGCCGAAGACAGCAAACAGGGTGATTGTTGTGGCAGCTACGACTACCCAGCCTGCGGCAGAATCAACTCTGTCAGACCGCTTAGCCACTTGCCCCCCTTGCGTGCGGAATAGCTCCCGCACCGCACCATATCTAACTGAACTGCCTAGAGTATGAGATGAAATGTCTGAGAGCACTGTCCTAGATCAACGATCAGAGAATCAACTCGACGATGGCGACCACGAACGTTTCGCCCACTACGTCAACAAGACCGACATGACACGCTCAGCTGTAACCGGCAACCCTGTGAGGGCCCTTTGTGGAAAGAAATGGGTACCGAACCGCAATCCAGAGAAATTCCCAGTGTGTCCTGAGTGCAAAAAAATTTACGAAAGCCTGAAAGCGGTGGGCCGATGACTACCACACAACATGAGGTCACCGTCTTTTGGCGACCAGGTTGCGGGTTTTGTATGGCTTTGGAACATCAGCTTGCCGATACCGATCTGACAATTCATTATCGCAACATATGGGAAGACCCTGACGCCGCTGAGTTTGTTCGAAACCACGCCAACGGAAACGAAATTGTTCCAACGGTACAAATAGGCGCAACAGTGATGGTTAACCCAACAGCGACGGACGTGCTATCAGCTGCGAACGCTGACTGAGTCCTAACCGTTAGAAGTCTGTGCTCTAAATCTTGAAAGTCAACGCTGCGGTAGCCAAAAGCTTGCCGTCGGTTGTTTGAACCGCAGAACTACAAAAAGCTATTGACTTGCCGCGTCGAATGACCCAGCCGACAGCTTCGAGATCACTTTGTGAGGCTCCGGACAAGAACTGAACGTTCATAGAAATAGTGCTGTAAGGACGCGCTTTGTCGAAACCGCTTCCAACTGCGGGAACACAGGCAGTGTCCAACAAGGTGGAGATAACTCCGCCGTGAATAGCGCCTCCTGCTTGGAGAAGATCATCTCGAAATGGAAGCGACAGCCGACAATAATCACGCCGGACCTCTTCGACATTCACGCCGATGAGTTGAACGAACAACGGATCGGGTCCCGACCCGTACTTCGCCCACAAAGCCTTTTTGTCGTCGGGGAGTTCATTGAAAGCTGAAGGATCTGGTAACAACACGCCCTTGAGGGTAACGAGGAGTACCGTCATCAGTGTGCCGGACAGCTTTCCGCGCCAATATGCGCGCACTCAACGCTTCACTTTAGGGTCACCACGCGACTTCACAATCACAGAGGCTGGCGCCACGGTCTTGTTTTTACGCAGTTCCGGACCCGAAGACACTGTTAACTCGCTATGGGGAATCGACACAGAGACAGGAAACGAACGACTGATAGCTGACCCCCGCGAGATGGTGGCGGAAACTCAAGGTGACCTTCCAGATGCTGAACAGGCAAGAAGAGAACGCGCTCGAGAAAGCGCCGGTGGGATCACTGCCTACTCCACCGACCGGTCGGGTTCTGTAGCTACTTTTGCTCTTGGCGGGGAACTGTTTGTGGTTGACACTTCGTCTGGTTCGTTTGCTGTAATTGAGAATTCCGGGGGTGCTTTTGATCCTCGACTATCTGGAGATGGCCAACTCGTCTCGTTCGTAGCCAACGACGGTTTGTATCTAGCTTCAGCTGACGGCGCGGTCGTCGCCCAACCGATCGCTGCCGAAGCCAGCGACACTGTGAGTTGGGGGAGCGCAGAGTTCGTAGCCGCCGAAGAGATGCGCCGCAGTCGAGGTCACTGGTGGGATCCGACAAGTAAGAAACTCGCAGTCACTCGGGTTGATGTAAATGATGTGTCGCTCTGGCATATCGCCGCTCCCAACGACCCCGCTAGAGAACCACGCGCTGTTCGATATCCGGCGGCTGGTACCTCCAATGCTGATGTTCAGCTTTACGTCGTTGATACCGAACATTCGTCCCGACTGGAAGTTGTGTGGAATCGGTCAACTCACCCCTACTTGGTCGATGTGACCTGGGATGACGATCAGCCGTTAACCCTGGTTGTTCAAAGCCGTGACCAACGGTCCATGCAGGTACTCGAAATGGTCGAAGACACGGGTCAGACCCGCATGGTCTGGGAGTTAGCTGACCCCGATTGGGTCGAAATTGTCCCAGGAACGCCGCGACGCTGGCGAGATGGATGGTTAACGATCCAAGAACACGAACAGAATCGGGCCCTGCTGTTCAACCAGCAGCCAGTATCACCGCCCAATCAATGGGTACGTTCCTTAGTGGCCGTCGACGAAACAACGATTCTTTATACAGCTTCGGTAGATCCAACCATCGTCGATCTTTGGTCCTACGACGGTGACAGCAGTGAGTGCCTTACCGATGGGCTCGGGGTGACGCAGGCAAAGAGTTCCTCACCCGTCATCGTGTTCGAGCACAGCTCGATTGAAGAATCCGCAGCGGCGACTGTCCACAACGGTGACATGGTTTGGCATGTAGATGACTTCGCTGCGGCTCCTCTGCTGACCCCCCAAGTGACATTTCATCAAACAGGACCGCTCGCCACCCACACCGCTGTGCTGTTTCCAACAACAGCAGTCGAAGGACCACTTCCGATTGTGATGGACCCATATGGGGGACCGCACGCCCAACGAGTCGTAAAGAGTCGCAACGCATTCTTGGTTTCGCAATGGCTCGCTGACCAAGGCTTTTGTGTGGTGGTCACCGACGGCCCCGGTACACCAGGAAGAGGAGGTGGTTGGGAGCGAATGGTCCGAGGAGACTTAGCTGAACCCACACTCCAAGCTCAGGTCGACGCCCTTTTCGCAATCGGAGAGATCTACCCCGAACAGGTGGACCTCTCTCGAGTGGGGATTCGAGGATGGTCCTTCGGTGGGTATCTAGCCGCTCTTGCGGTACTTCGTCGACCTGACGTGTTTCATGCCGGAGTCGCAGGCGCGCCAGTCACCGACTGGCTGCTATATGACACCCACTACACGGAACGATATTTGGGTCATCCCGACGAAGAACCCGAGAACTACGAGCGAACTTTGTTGACGATCGTTGACGATGACCAGAAGCGACCACTGATGCTCATACATGGTTTAGCGGACGACAATGTTGTTGCTGCACACACTCTCCAGCTCTCATCTGCTCTGCTCGCCGCTGGTCACCCTCACGAAGTACTGCCGCTGTCAGACACGACGCACATGACCCCCCAGGAAGAAATAGCCGAGAATTTGCTGCTTTTGCAGGTTGATTTCCTAAAACGGCACCTCCGAGACGACTGAATCAATTGCCCCTTAAATCAGCCTGTTCTGAGTAGGAACCCGAACGCTGCGAGGTTTCGTTTCACAATTACCCATCGCGACAACAGCCACCGGCGCTAGCCTCATCTGTTAGTTCGCGGTCGCAGGAGCGGATTTGAGCGACACCCAAGTCAAAATTCACGTACCAGGGAACCACTTGATGGTTGGCGTCCTCGGTCAACGAGATGAACACCTGCGCATCGTTGAGGATTCTTTCGACACAGCTGTGATTCATGTTCGGGGCAATGAGATCACTGTCGATGGACCTGAAGCGCCAATGGTCGGCCAGGTTTTCTCTGAATTAGTTCAAGTTCTTGAAGGTGGTCAACGACTGGGCGAAGCAGAGGTCACCCGAATGATTGACATGGTGAAATCCGATGAAAGTCCCAGCGAAGTTTTGTCCACCCGGATTCTCAAAGCGCCAAACGGTCGAATCATTCGGGCAAAAAGCTCCGGACAAAAATCTTACGTTGAGCAGGTCAGAAAAAATATTGTGACCTTCGCCATCGGTCCGGCTGGTACCGGCAAGACCTGGTTAGCGGTTGCGCTGGCCGTCGAAGCTCTCATGGCCAAACAAGTTCGTCGTATCGTTTTGACTCGTCCCGCGGTTGAAGCAGGCGAACGGTTGGGCTTCTTACCTGGAGATCTCATGGCCAAAGTCGACCCGTACCTGCGGCCACTCTATGACGCTCTATATGACATGTTTGACGTTGAGGCAGCCGAACGCCTATTCGACAAAAACACAGTCGAAGTAGCGCCGTTAGCTTTTATGCGTGGCAGGACGCTCAATGACAGCTTCATCATTCTTGACGAAGCTCAAAACACGACCCCAGAACAAATGAAAATGTTCCTGACCCGCATCGGATTTGGGTCTCGGGTGGTGGTGACCGGAGACGTCACACAGATAGATGTACCTGGAGGCAAAAGCGGTCTGAGAGATGTCGAAGGCATCCTCAGCAATGTTCCAGATGTGGCGTTCGCTCGTCTCGGCGGCCGAGACATCGTCCGTCACAAGATTGTGCAATCAATAGTGGACGCCTATGAGCGACGCGACGCGACGCCGCAGAACCCGTGACACAGTTTGAGTCTTCAGAGTCGTCGACAGCTGTGTCGAAGTCGGAAAACGAAACACACGTCGATGTGCACGTCTTCGACGAACAAAGTGACGTCGAACTCGACATGGAACGATATCGGCGACTTGCGATCTCGGTACTAACAGCAGAAGGAGTGACCCAGATCAGCGAACTATCCATAACGTTCGTTTCACCGCATTCGATCGCAGCGCTCAACGAACAACACATGGGACACGAAGGCCCAACTGACGTGTTGGCATTCCCTATCGATGAGCATCTAACGCAAACACCGAACCCTGCCAGTTCACCGTTACTGCTCGGCGATGTGATCATCTGTCCATCAGTCGCAGCGGACAACTGCTCGACGAACAAAGGTTCCTACCCGGGTCACGAAGGGTCATTGACCGACGAGCTTGATCTACTTGTGGTCCACGGGATATTGCACGTGTTAGGTATGGACCATGCCGATGACCACGAACGGCACCAAATGCAGGAAAGAGAACGAGATCATCTGACTGGCTTTGCTGGAAGGAACCTCTGATGGGAGGCGCCCTCGTTGCCCTTTTGGTCGTCGTCCTTGTGGTGACACTCGTCATATTTCGGTTGATCGAAGTGACCTTTGTTCGCCTTGGCCGCGCGCGAGCCGCGGGATTAGACGAAACCAGCGAGGATGAACTTCAGCTTGCCGATCTCATAGCTGACCGAGAGGTACTGCTCACTCCCGTGACCATCCTCCGAATTGTGTTCCAAGTCGCTCTGATAGCACTCGCTGTCTACATAGGGCAGTCGATGGGGAGCACCTTGCTTGTTGTGGCTATTGCCACCGTTGTTTTGTTCTTGTTTGGTGAGGCGATTCCTAGAAGATGGGCCATCGAAGCCAATGACGATATGGCCAAGTGGTTAGCGCGACCGGCTCGGCTCATCGCCCGATTTGTNCCGTTGCAGTGGCTCNCACGTCCACTCATCACACTCGTACGTCGATGCGGTCCACGACCGAGAGAAGAACTCCTTGANGCTGTCGTNGAAGACGAACTNGTCGCTCTTGCCGAAGCCGCCGCTGAAGCGAGTCTGATCGAAGANGATGAAGCTCATCTGATCGGATCAATCATCGAACTTGGNGACACCATCGTGCGTGAAGTCATGGTGCCTCGACCGGACATGGTGACTCTCGCTCGAGGACTATCTGTTTCAGAGGCGCTCACCGTTGNCGTAGATACTGGTTTCACTCGACTCCCCGTTGTGGGGGAAACCGTTGACGATGTCATCGGGTTGGCGCTCTCGAAAGACCTCGTTGCAGCCCAGTTNCAAGACCCNACAAATACTGACATGAGTTCACTCATCCGAGNCGCTGTTTTCGTTCCCGAATCTAANAGAGTTGTCGAANTGATGCGNGAGATGCAGGCATCAAAATCGCATCTAGCGATAGTCGTNGACGAATACGGNGGNACAGCNGGACTGGTGAGCCTCGAAGACATCCTCGAGGAACTCATCGGCGAAATAGTCGACGAATTCGATCGGGAGGAATCACTTGTCCAAGAAGAAAATGACGGGACNTTGCTGTTNTCTGGCCGCCTACCAGTTGACGACTTCGAAGAATTAACTGGGATCGCAACAGGAGACGGCGACTGGGACACAGTCGGCGGGTTCGTATTCGGCTTACTAGGTCATGTCCCCGAAGTCGGCGAAACTGTCCTCTATGAGGGATGGGAGTTAACGGCCAGAGAGATCGACAACAGACGAATCAACCTCATCGGTGCTCGGGTCAAGGCATCAGAATGAAATCTGGTTTCGTTACATTCGTTGGGCGACCCAACGCCGGTAAATCAACTCTCATCAACCAGATACTTGGGACCAAAGTCAGTATCGTCTCGGACAAACCACAGACCACCAGGCTCCGCATCATGGGTGTNCTCCATCGCGAGGAAAGCCAAATCGTTTTTGTTGACACACCGGGAATTCATAAACCAGTGACACAACTCGGAGAACGACTCAACGAAACNGCNCGCGCAGCGTTGGCTGACGTAGATGTCGCATGTCTCGTCATTGACGCGACCGCTCCNATCGGTCGAGGAGATCAGGTCGTAGCTGAAGGGCTNCCACCAGGATCGGTGGTGATCATCACCAAATGTGACAAAGCTTCAAAAGACGNAGTCGTGCAACAGCTCGCGAAATCGTCCCAGTTTGAGGCAGAGGAATATTTCCCAGTTTCGGGGACCACAGGTGACGGTGTTGAAGCCCTCGTCGACTACCTCGAGAGTCGTATGACCGAAGGTCCGGCGTATTTCCCAGTAGATCAAGTAACTGATCTCCCAGAACCTTGGTTCGTTGCTGAACTCGTCCGCGAACAACTCCTCGCCATGTTTCGGGAAGAACTGCCGTACAGCATCGCGACGCGGGTAATCGAATGGGACTTGCCACGCATACGTTGCGAAATATTGGTTGAACGTGAATCACAGAAAGGCATGGTCATCGGTCGAAACGGAGAAGTACTCAAACAAGTTGGCATNGCGACACGNCAGCAGCTCGCCAACAATGGAGAAGGAGTGCACCTCGAACTTCACGTCAAAGTCGAAAAAGATTGGCAACGGCGAACAGAGTCACTCGACCGGCTCCTCGATTTCCATGAACCGGATTAACCTGCCAGATGTGATTCCCGCAGCCCTCGACCTATCGGCAGTCCCACGACATGTCGCGTGT
Source organism: Acidimicrobiaceae bacterium (assembly GCA_002708935.1). Taxonomy (GTDB): domain Bacteria; phylum Actinomycetota; class Acidimicrobiia; order Acidimicrobiales; family Poriferisodalaceae; genus MedAcidi-G3. The sequence goes on from PAPO01000021.1 coordinate 32,023, forward strand.
GTGATGGACGGCAACGGGCGATGGGCCCAAGCACAGGGTCTCCCAAGAACCGAAGGACATACAGCAGGTGAAGAAGCGCTCTTCGACGCGATCGAAGGAGCCAAAGCAATCGGAGTCCAGTGGTTCACCGTNTTCGCCTTCTCCACNGAAAACTGGAAAAGACCGCCCGAAGAAGTGAAGTTTCTTATGAACTTCAACGAATCACTCCTGGTGCGCCGTTCCCACGAACTCCACGAAATGGGTGTTCGAATTCTGTTCTCAGGAAGAAAAAACTGGCGAGTTCCGAAACGAGTTCTCCGACGCATGGAAGAAGCAGTCGATCTCACAAAAAACAACGACGAAATGACTCTCACCATCGCCTTCAACTACGGAGGNCGAGCAGAAATCATCGATGCCGTNAAAGCCATGTTGGAAGACGGTGTCCCGATCGAACGTATCGACGAACGAAAATTGGCCCGATACTTGTACGAACCAACCATGCCCGACGTGGACCTACTGATCAGAACCTCAGGCGAACATCGCCTNTCCAACTTCCTTCTCTGGCAAGTCGCATACAGCGAACTGNTATTTACCGAAACGTTGTGGCCCGACTTTCGGCGCGCCGATCTCTACCAAGCAATCCTTGAATATCAAGCCCGCGACCGTCGCTTCGGCGGCCTCAANAGGTAGATCCGAATTATGGCGCACTACCGAGATAGCGGCGTCATNGTGNGAACCNACAAACTCGGTGAAGCCGACCGAATCGTTTCGGTCATCACCGAAAACAACGGGAAAGTTNGAGCAGTCGCAAAAGGTGTGCGAAAGACACGCAGCCGTTACGGAGGTCGACTCGAACTTTTACGNCACCTCGANCTGCAGTTCTATCAAGGCCGCGGAGACCTTGACATCGTGACCCAAGCCGAAACNAGAGACCACTGGCCAGAAATACGAGAAGACCTCGACCGCCTCGGCAAAGCGTTAACGATCGCCGAAGCTGTCGACCAAGTGGTGCAAGACAAACAACCGAACCAAGAGGCCTACCGGATGCTTTGCGGAGCCCTCGAAACCCTACAAAGAAGCGATCCGGTACTCGTGGTCCCAGCCTTCATGCTGAAACTTTTGGCACACGAAGGGGTGGCTCCAGTACTTGACGAATGTGTTATCGGGGGAGAGGCAACAGACCTCGAATTCTTTGATCCCAGGGTCGGCGGCGTGACATGTGCNGCTCACCAGCGAGGTCGNCGAGTTTCGTCCNCCGCGTTGGAGTTGATGAGAGCAACACTGGGNGGAGCTTTGGCAACGGTTTTGGAAGTTCAACAAGCACCGCACACAGACGAAGTATCGACCATTGCTCATCGCCTCTGGGAATTTCATATCGAACGACGACTGCGTAGCACCGAACTACTTAGTTAACCCAAATCAANAACCGTTGAATTAATCGAGCATTCCTTTTGGNTTCCCAGACGTCTTCGCNTGCAGTCTCGNAAATTTCTTTTCAGCACGAGCATCAGANGTCGACAACCACCACACTCGCCCTTTCCAAAGCCCACCGGCAAGCGACAACAACCCCAANACAAGTTGGGTTCCGTTGAGTAACCGGCATTGCGGATGTTCGCTTTGGATAGTTCCGTTNGGCGTCTCGGCTAACTCAGCACGCACAACATCTAAGTCAACAACGTCAGGAGAAGGCGACAAGATAGGACGGGGACACGACCACTCCATGCGNTCATTGTCCACNCCTTCGAACTCAGTATCAAAAAACGTGATTGGTGTCGACCAAATGATCGCGGTCAACGCTAGGCAAAGAAAAGCAACTGTTCGATCTCGCAACATAACAACTAAACCTTAACCGACTTCGCTGCCACTACTCAGTGAAGTANCCGCCGTCGGGATGCAAGATTTCTCCAGTGAAATACGANGCTTCGTCACTNGCCAGAAATAACGCCGTGTTCGCTATCTCGTCAGGCACNCCTTTGCGTCCCATAGGAATNTTCGCGAAGAACTGGGTCAACCGTTCTTCAGGAATGAACTCGATCATTTTGGTCATATGAGTATCTATGTAGCCAGGCCCGATCGCGTTGACTCTGATACCCGAAGTCGCCAAAACACGNGCCATCTTTTTGGTCAACATCCACACAGCGGACTTCGAACACACATACGGAAGCGGACCCGCGTCAGGATGTTTCGCGGCGATGGAAGCAATCGTCACTATCGANCCGCCGTTNCCNGCTTCCACCATTGGNGCTGCACACGCCTGCGCAGCCAAAAGTGTTCCATCCAAGTTGATTGCCATNACCTGACGAAAGTCATCCAAATCGAGATCCANTAACTCGTCNGCCGGACTCTCGNAATAATCCANACGTTTCGCCCACCACTTCAAACTTGCNTCCTGGTCACCACTNTTATATCCGGGATGNCTNACNCCGGCCGCNGTCACCAGAATGTCAATCGCCTCATAGTTTTCGAGAGCATGAGCGGCCATCGCATGATTGTCCTGGGCGCTGACAGCGTCACAGTGGATGAATGAGGCAGTTCCGCCGTCGTTTGCGACCATTTGAACTGTTTCTTCACCTAACTCATCAACAATNTCGGCGACCACGACCTTGGCCCCTTCAGAGGCGAATCGTCGGGCCGTCGCGCGACCCAAACCNTTGCCGCCGCCGGTAATAACAGCCACTTTTCCTTCTAAACGCATAAATCCCCCAATAAGCCCAANAGGCCTCNTAGAACTGGACCGCAAACATAGTCAAACAATTGCGTGGCCAGAGAGGGTAAGTCATCGGTACCCTCGGCGCCATGGCTTCGCCCGATCCAACGCTCTTCGACAAAGTAGTGAATCTCTGCAAACGACGAAGTTTCGTCTTCCCTTCAGCAGAAATTTACGGAGGTTTTCGCAGTACCTACGACTACGGACCTCTCGGAGTCCTCATGCTCAGAAACGTCAAAGATGCATGGTGGCGATCGATGGTGCAACTTCGAAGCGACGTCGTAGGCCTCGACGCCGCCATCTTGAGNCCACCCCAAGTTTGGGAAGCCTCAGGACACCTCGAAAACTTCAGNGACCCTCTGGTNGACTGCACNGAATGCAAAACCAGGCATCGAGAAGACCAGTTAGACGACCCTGACACCTGNCCGTCGTGCGGTAAATCTGGAACCTTNACCGAAGCACGAGCATTCAACCTGATGTTNAAAACTCAAGCCGGACCAGTCGAAGGTTCCGGCGCNGACGTGTACCTGCGNCCNGAGACCGCGCAGGGAATGTTCATCAACTTCAAGAACGTCCTTGAAACAAGTCGAAAAAAACCGCCCTTCGGGATNGCTCAAGTNGGTAAATCGTTCCGAAACGAAATCACTCCCGGNAATTTCGTGTTCAGNACCCGTGAGTTCGANCAAATGGAACTCGAATTNTTCGTTCCNCCTGACGAAGCAAACGANTGGTATCAGTACTGGATGCAAGAGCGACACCAGTGGTATTTGGACCTCGGAATTCCTGAAGAACAAATCCGTCTACGACCTCACGACGACGACGAACTTAGCCACTACTCATCAGGTACAAGCGACGTCGAATTCTTATTCCCATGGGGTTGGGGTGAACTCGAAGGAATCGCCAACCGTGGNGATTTCGACCTCGTGCAACACGCAAAGCATTCAGGTCAAAAACTCGAATACTTCGACCAAGGAACNGGCGAACGNTACGTTCCTCATTGCATCGAACCAGCAGCNGGCGCTACCCGTTCCATGATGGCGTTCCTCATGGCTGCCTACGACGAAGAACAAGTAAACGANGACACNCGCACGGTNCTTCGACTCCACCCACGTCTGGCCCCATACAAGATCGCGGTTTTGCCACTCTCCAAAAAAGACACCCTTCTNCCCAAAGCNGAAGAAATTCTCGAAATGCTGCANCCACACTTCATGTGNGACTACGACATCACTCAGGCAATCGGAAAGCGATACCGCCGCCAAGACGAAATCGGTACCCCNTATTGCGTCACAATCGACTTCGACTCATTGGACGATGATGCTGTGACGGTTCGCGAACGCGACTCNATGGACCAAGAACGTGTNCCGACCAGCGAGCTCGTGAATTACTTNACTCAACAGTTAGCTCTGTAAANCAGACNCNNAGACAACTAGCCTGTTAGCGAGGGGAGCAACGATGAGTTACACCATCGCGTTAGGCACAGTCGGAGGCGGTCTTTGGGTCGGCTACAACGGCGGCGAAAAATGGCGGCAAATTCANGGACCAATGGACCCTGAATCCAACGTGCGAGCTTTAGCACTNGANCCTGGAGATGCTCAGCATGTTCTCGCATCGGTTGATGGAGACGGCATNTACCGGTCNCGTGACGGTGGAAGTCATTGGGAACGAACAGCAGACCTGACAGATCGACCAATTTGGTCNCTNGCTTTTGACCCCCANGATCCGCAACGCATCTATGCGGGCACCAGACCGGGAATATTTGTCTCCGATGACGGAGGCACATCATTTTCTGAAATNGAGACAACTATNAGTGACCGNTGNCAAATNGGNGTNCCGCGNACCACCAACGTCGTTGTNGACCCGAATGANCCGTCCACGGTCTACGCATCAGTCGAAATTGATGGANTGCATCGCAGTCGCGACCGAGGGGTTACATGGGAGTCTTTTGGGGACCTCGGGCCTTCAGAGTTCTACAACGANGTTCANGGCTTCACCATCAGACATAACGGTGCCGGCACCGAACTTCTCGTCACNTCNCCCTTCGGTCTTGGGCGTAGCACCGANGACGGAGAAAGTTGGGCTTGGCACGAATTTGAAGCATTTGAGGGATCAAAATTTGAGTTCGCCTATTCGCGATGCATTCGCGCCCCGTGGGGAAANGACTTCCTCATTGTCTGTGTNGGTGACTACATNCCAGGTCAAACAGGAGCCATAGAGATAAGTAGAGATGGTGGGGCGACGTTCCAAAGAGCCCAACTACCGGAAACTCCTAAAGCAACGATGTACTGGTTGGCAACCCACGAAGACCTTCCAGGGGTTGTCGCAGCGACGTCGGTATACGGACAGGTATATCTCAGTCACGATTACTGTGAGACATGGAGCAAGCTAGATCGCGAACTAGGAGAGATCCGCTGCTCGCTCATCGTGCCTNCNCAATGAGCTCAGCGGAATCTGCAACTGAGATAACAGCAGCCATCAACAACGCAGTAGAGCAGGCTTCNGGGCCTGNCCCTTCGATCTCAAAAGAAGANGCACTGCTNCNAATATCACCCCACCAGCTTGAGGTGGTCCTCCACACAGGTTTTGAGAACNCNGAACGCGATGTTCTGACGAGCGGACTCGGAGNCTCACCGGGAGCTGCNGCAGGNCGAATCGTTTTGACNGCGGACGACGCGATGATGGC
>PAPO01000022.1 GCA_002708935.1 Acidimicrobiaceae bacterium
CATCATCTGCCAAGGTCACGTGAGGTAGAGGAGGGTGAAACCGTTTTCATCTTCGTGTCGGTGGGGGGTCACCTTTGTATAAATTCTTGACTCCGCCTTCGAAGTATGAGGCTGCGGCCGCGTCTTTGAATCGGGCAGATGCTTCGTACTCTTCTATCGGGTATTCGTCGTGTTCGGAGACGACCCGTATCTCGGTGACATCGCGAATATCTAGTCCTAGACGTTCAGCAATTTCCGCATCCGAGAGACCTCGTTTTCGGGTCCCGTCATCAGGTAGAAATTCGTTGATGTCAACTTGGTATGAGTTGGTTAGAGCCACGACTTCTGCTCGGTAGCGGTCGTAGAGGTCTGGGTCCACGACATGAAAGCCGTTTATTTCTCCTCGTTCTGTTGGACGGGTCATTTCAACGCTCGTTGTTCTGAGCCAACCGGGCACGCTCGGATGCATTCGAAACACTGTCCTTGGCTGACTCCTGAATATGTGATCGACCACATGGTTCGGGTGAAGAAGCTGCCGTACAGAATCATTTTTCGTTTTCGTGAGTCGGGCTCGTCTAAGGCTCGTTCCAGGGCAGCTTGGTAGCCAGGTGTCCAGTAGTGGTAAACGCGATCTCGGCATCGTTCCGCGTCGTATCGTCGTTTGATGACGAGTCCTTGGTCGATCTCGCCTCCTATGCAACCACCGTCATCTATTGGGCATACAGCCATGCACGGGGTGGTTCCTTTTTCTTCCCACATATCTAGGCACTGAGGTGCCGGACATGCGGGCTCTTCTAAAGGTCCGTCGGCTGGTAGCGGCATTGTTGTCAGGATGACGGTGAGATACAAAAAGCCGTGATCTGGGTCGAGGACTGGACCCGCAAGGCTCGCTGTTCCTGCACCTGAGGCAATGGCAGCGGCCTTGAAGTCGAGGAAGGCCTTGTCGTCTTGGTCGGTGGCGGTCGGCACGTTCATGGCGTAATAGCCATAGGTTTCTTCGATGTGTCGAGCCAGCGAGCTTCCTAGAGCTGTCATTCGGTCCGCTGTACCGACTGTTTCCATTACTTCAACGCGGGTGCTTTCCCACTCGGCTGCACGAGGTGCGGCTCCGCCGAGCACGATCATTGACTTCACGTTCGCTAATAATTCTGAGGGACGCAACCCTGGTTCTGCGTCCTCAAGAAGAGCGGGGTCACCTACTCTGGCGACTTCTGCTCCCCGCTTTCGAGCCATATCTAATAGACCTGACTTGATTGATAGCCAATCGAGTTCTTCCATCACTGCAACTTTCTTCTGTAGCGCCCAACAGGGCACACCCGCATGCACTCAAAGCACTGTGAGACGCTTTCTTTGTAGCGCCCGATTGAGGACATATTTCGTCGGAAATCATCGGAATAAATCAGCTCGCGTCGTTCATCTGCATCGTCGATCCCGGTGAGAATTTCGACTTGTTTGATGTGTCCGCGAATGCCGAAGTTCATTGCTCGGGTTGAGCATCGTTCGCGATCAAAGAAGCTGCTTGTTATTTGTCCATCTTCAATCGTGGCATCCAGGCATCCACCTTCATCGGCTGGACAGACCGCCATGCACGGAGTCTTTCCTTCCAGTTCGTACATGCGGACACATGATCTGGCGGGGCACACGTTTTCTTCGAGTTGGTGGTCGGGAGTGAGACGCATGGTGGTAATAGCTGCCGCGAAGAACATGATCCCGTAGGTGGGATTGAGGATGATGTTTGCAGCGATTGATCGTGTACCAAGTCCAGCCAGAACCGCTGACAGCATCATGCTCAATGGTGGTTGTTGGCCTGACGTTGGAAGTGCAGGCGCTTGCATTGCCAGGTAGCCGTGATTTTGTTCGATGTATTCAGCCACCACGATCGATGAAACGTTCTCGCGGAAGTCATAGCCGGTGATCTCCATGAGACGTCTGTTGGGGCTCTGCCAGGCTGCGTTGGTTGGACCCAGTGACGCACAAACCACGACGCTTTGGGCGCCGGGAAGGAAGTCACCTGGGCGGTGCCCTTCTGGGACATACTCGTTGAAGGCGTCGGCTGCCGCGACTCCTACGAGTGTGGATCCTGCGTTGATACCTACTTGCTTGATCGCGTTTGTTATGACTTCAAGGTCTCCGGGATCAGTCTCTTCGACGTCGCCCGTGACTGCCGTCACGACTCCCCTCGCATTGTGTCCCCCTCCAGGCACTCAAACTTAACGTTTGATCATTAAGCGTCATGTTACCCAAGTGGTCATTCCGTCGCGTGGAAGGCCATTGTCTTTGCGCGCCGATGCAGAACTATGCAACAGGCCTTTTTTATTGGTTTCGTCCGTAGAAGGTTTCTAATGCTGAGTCTGACAGTCCGATACCGGGTTGGTCGTTGTATGCAAAGACCGCGAGTATGCGAGTCGTCGGGCCTTCGGTTGGTGTAACGCGGTGTAGGGCGTTGCGGCCCCGAAATAAGACCAGATCTCGGGGAGCGAATGTCAATGAGTTCACTGTTTCGTTTCCGTCCAGAATGTTGGTGACTCGCGGGTAGGCCATCTGGCCAGCATCGGCATCGCGCACTTCGGGTACGTATTGGAACAGTCCACCATTTTCGGGCGCCTGTAAAAGGGTTGTTACCGCAAACGATGAGTTGTCGAAATGCCAGCCGAGTTCTTTGTCGGCAGGGGCGAAATGAACGTTGATTGACGAGAGGTCATCGTCATATGGGTAGATTTGGTCGATTTTCAGTAAAGCGCACAAGAATTCCGTGAATTCCTGGTTTTCGTAGACTGTTCGAAGTGGAGACTCTCGGGTTATTTGGTCGTCTGCGATGAGACCTTTACTGCTGAGAACTTGGCGGTTAAATGGGTGGTCCGGGGGCAACGTAGGGTCGGTGTCTGTTAGGTAGACGTTGTGCGTTGAACTCGCGAAATAAGCTTCTGATTCACGTTCTGCTGATTCTGCGACAACTTGTGTGACGAAGTCGGCGGTAAAGAATCCGATAAGTACCAGCGCCCCATTTTTTTCAAATGTTTCGACGAGACGATTCCGGTACGCCGCTTCACCGATGGGATGCAGCTTCTTGCTGATCCATCTGTCGATCTGTGAGCTCGCATTCATTGGCAAAGAACGCTAGTGGTAAATGTTGTCGGTGACCGACGTGCAAGCCTGTTGTAGAAGTCGCCCAGATCTACTCGTTCGTGTTGGCGTATTTCTTCTAGATAAGGGCGTGCTGGCATCATGGTTGCTACGGTCAGGTAATGAGCGAGATACGAGTCGAAGCAATTCACATTCACCCGGTCAAGTCATGTCGACGCATAGAGGTCGATGAGGCCGCAATAGTTACTACTGGTTTGGCTCATGACCGTCAGTGGCAGATCGTTGATGCTGAAGGCGGGTGCGTCACACAAAGAAACCATCCTTCATTGGCGACTATTGAGACTGCGTTAGATGAAGATGACGTCATTTTGTCGGCATCTGGTTGTGACTCGGTCACCTTGAGTACCCAAGATGCATCTTCAGTTACCGTCTTACCTTTGGTAGGTAAGCGACCGGTTAATGGCGTCGATGGAGGTGATGAGGCAGCCGCATGGATCTCCGATTTCTTAGGGGGAATCCATCGTTTCGCGGCTGTAACCGATGACTCTAAACATCGCGCTCCATCGTCTATCGACTCTTTCGAACAAAACATCACATTTGTGGATTTAGCGCCTGTATTGCTGGCTAATTCTGCATCTGTGCGCTGGCTTCAAGAGCGAGCTTTGCAGCCTTTCGGTATGGAGCGGTTCAGGCCAAACGTCATCGTTGATGCCGGCGAACCTTGGATTGAAGATAGTTGGCGTGACCTAACTATCGGCGCAGCCAATTTGACAGCTGAAGTTCCTTGGCCCCGATGCGCCGTTCCACAAATCGACCAAGAGTCTGGTGAGAGGCAACGCGAACCCGCTGTTGTACTACGCGCTCACAGATGGTGCAGCGAGGCTCCAACTCTGGAAGGCAATTGGAAGACAATGACGGAAGGTAACGCCTTGTTTGGGATGGGCTGTCGTGTTGCTCCATCTGGTTCAACAATCAAGGTCGGCGACCTGGTCGAGGTCCAAACATTTCAAGACCCGATCATCGCACCCCCATTAGACATCTGAGTTCCGCTAGGGCCTTTCAAAGGGTCGTCTCGGAACCAGTATTCCCCGTCCAGGCGCAGCATCAACCGTGGAACCTTCGGCGACGATCTCTCCCCTGCTGATCGTAAATTTGGGCCATCCGGTTACTTCCCAACCGTCGTAGGGTGAATACCCGGCCGCCGAATGCATTTTGCTTCCATCTACGATCCGTTTCTCTTCGGGATCTAGCACGATCAGGTCGGCATCGGAGCCCGGCGCTATACAACCTTTTTGTGGATACATTCCGAATAGTTTGGCTGGGTTGGTGCTGGTCACTTCGACGAACCTGTTCAGTGAAATTCTTTTAAGGGCAACGCCAAGAGACCAAAGCATCGGCAGGCTGGTCTCTAACTCCGCCATTCCTTGACGCAGTTCTGCTGGGCCTAAAGCGGGGTCGAGTTTTTGTTCCAGCGTCCAGGGAGCATGGTCGGTAGCGACCGTACTCACTGCACCGTCAACGACGCCTGCCCAGAGGGCATCTCGGTCATGTTCTTCTCTCAAAGGTGGCGCGCCAGCGTATTTCGCTCCGTCGGGTTCGTCGAACCGGGCCCGTTCAAGATGGAGGTAGATCGGCCGTGTTTCCACATACAGCGGTAAACCACGAGCCCGCCCTGATCGACAAACATCGAGTGCTGCTTGACTCGACAGGTGAACAACATATGTGGCGGCGCCGCTAATTTCACAAAACCCCACCGCGCGTTCTGTTGCTATGCGTTCGGCTACGACCGGTCGAGTTTCTGGGTAATGGCGATGCGCGGTTAAGCCAGCTTCGCGAACAAGTTCACCACAACAACCCATCAACGCTGCATCTTCACAGTGCAGCAACACGACAGATCCTGCTTGCGCGGCGACGCGCATTGCTCGCAGGAAGTCATCAACGTTGCGATCGAACCGTTTGAAGGATAAGAAAATTTTGACACTGGGATGTCCGGCCATTGCTAGCTCAGGTATCTCTTCGAGGGCTTCTAGGTCAGGGTCCAAAAGCACTGGGTGATGAAAAAAATCGGTGAGTGAGTTGTTGTTGCCGTCTTCAACGTCTCGTTTAAGTCCTTCACTCATCTGTTCACCCTTGCGGGGGAAGGACATGTTGCCAACCGTGGTAACACCTCCAGCTAACGCGGCACGAGTACCAATTTCAAAATTGTCGGCCCAGCTGTCTAAACCTGGTCCAGTTCTTGGTGGGGTCAAATGAACGTGAGGGTCGACACCTCCGGGCAATACAAACATGCCTTCAGCATCTATTTCTTGTTTGGCGGACATGGTGCCGCCTAGCTGAACTATCTGGCCGCCCTCAACGCCGACGTCTAATACTGCTCCGCCGCTAACAGTTGCGACGGTTCCGTTCCTTATAACCAAATCCATAACAATCATTATCGTTCATTCGTCAAGGATGAGTCTCAGCTTCGTCGCGACGTGAACGCTCGCGACCGTAACTCACTAATCTGGCGCAATGGCAATACTGCAAGGAAGGGTGGCGCTAGTCACCGGTGCTCAACAAGGAATCGGTAGAGCAATCGCTGAAGCTGTTGGCCGCGAGGGTGCATCGGTTGTCGTTCAGTATCTCGACGATCAAGACACGGCCGAACGCATTGCTGAGACGATTAGGTCATCGGGATCTGAGGCTCAAGTGGTGCAAGGCGACGTCGGTGTTCGGTCAGATTGTGCGAAGGCCTTTGCAGTTGGCAGCGCTTTGGGGGGCATAGATCTTCTGGTGAACAACGCCGGGATTTTCCCACGAGGTTCGTTTTTGGAGCTAACCGACGACGATTGGAATCACGTTCAGAACATAAATGTCGTTGGCGGATTCCGTTGTCTACAAATGATGGCGCACGAACTCATTGAGAACGACAAGCCTGGGACGGCGGTGAACCTTTCCTCTGTTGCGTTCTTTCGGAACTCTGCTCGAGGAACTCACTATGCCGCAAGTAAAGGTGCCATCATCGGGTTTACTCGGTCTGTTTCAACCGAGCTGGCGCCCCACGGCATCAGGGTGAATGCGATCGCTCCGGGGATCGTCGATACTGCTCAACCTCGCGACGGCATGACAGAAGAGCAGATCGCTGCGGCGAGCGCCCTTGTCCCTCTGGGAGCTATGGCGACGCCTGAAGAAATAGCTGATGTAGCCGTCTTCTTAAGTTCACAAGCGTCTCGCCACATCACTGGTCAAACGTTGCAGGTGAACGGCGGAACTAACTTCAGCTAAATATTTTCTTTCCAGTAGCTGATGCTCGAATCGTCGCTAGAGAACACTTGAAGCTACTCATCGGAAGGATTCAAAGTTAAGAAAGTGGCTCACCTCAAAGAGAAGATGAGCGCCGACCCTTCTTCGTGAGCGATGATTGTCTAATGGATCCCAACAACGACCTGGCTGAAGAGTTGGAGCGAGTTCAGGCACGTGACTCGGTTGTTCGCGCGTGGGCTGCACGTCATAGCGACGCCAACATCATTGAAGCTTTCAAGGTCGCACCCGAGGGATTGTTGTCGGGTTGGACTGTCGGAGTAAAAGACGTCATCAACACCTTCGATTTACCGACAGAACGCGGCTCGCCGATCTACCGAGGGAACCAACCAGTTAGCGACGCAGCCTGCGTCGCGGTGGCCCGTGAAGCTGGGGCCGTTGTAACCGGCAAAACAGTGACTACGGAATTCGCCTTATTCACCCCGAACATCACGACAAACCCTTACGACCCAAGCCGCACTCCGGGAGGCAGTTCAAGTGGCTCAGCCGCTGCTGTAGCTGACAGGCAAGTTCGTGCCGCGTTTGGCACACAGACAGTCGGCTCAGTGATCCGGCCTGCCGCATTCTGCGGCGTCGTCGGTTTTAAGCCAACCCGTAGGCTGGTGCCTCTCGCTGGTGTCGCTACGTTGTCACATGCTTTTGACACCCTTGGCTGGTTCACCCGAGATGTCGCTGACTCGACCACAATGTTTCAAGCTATGACAGGGGCGGGAGCTTCACCTCAAGAGTTGAATCGGAAGGTAGGTCGGTATTTATCCCATCAATGGGAGGCTGCAGCACCTGAAACTCTCGAAGCTATCGACTCTTCCTGCGCAGCTTTGGAAGCAGCAGGTGTCGAGGTTATTGATATAGATCCCCTACCCAGCCTTGAACTCGTTTTCGATGCAGCCAACACAATTCTTCATTATGAGATTGTCCGAGTGTTCGCTTGGGAACGAACTCACAATCTTGACCTCATCAGTGATCTGGTCCGCAAGATGTTTATTAACGGAGCCCGCGTTGATCACGAGGATTACAAGGCGGCTCAAACAGTTTTGGTTTCGGCTCAAATCGCCTACCAAGAGTTCATGGCCACAAATCACTTGGATGCCCTGTTAACTCCAAGCGCACCCGGCGAGGCTCCCCCACTGAAGACCACCGGGGATTCGGTGTTTAATCGGGTTTGGACCTCCCTTGGGGCTCCGACCATCCATCTGCCCGTGCGGCAAGGACCGTCTGGTTTGCCTGTTGGTGTTCAACTCGTTGGTCAGTCGTGGTGCGATCAACGTCTTCTAGCGGCAGCGGCTCTCGCTGAAGACTCCTTCAGTATTACTACATGACTAATTCTGCTCCCCTGGCTGGTGTCAAAGTGCTTGATGTTTCAAGCGTTTTGTCGGGCCCGCTCTCTACGATGTTGCTGGCCGACCTCGGTGCCGACGTCATCAAGGTTGAGCCCCCAGACGCGCCGGACTTCACGAGAGGAGTTGGGGAAGCACGCAACGAGATGACTGCTTACTTTTACAACACCAATCGAGGGAAGCGGGCTATCGCTGTTGACGGTCGGCATCATCTTGGTCGCAAGATTTTGCAGCAACTCGCAGATCAATCTGACGTCGTCGTCCAGAACATGCGCCCAGGTAAGGCAGCAGGCATTGGTCTTGACCCAGATCAATGCATGGAGCGAAATAAGTCACTTATTTATGCATCGATTAGCGGCTACGGCGGTGATGGTCCTATGGCCGGAGAACCGGTATATGACTATGTGATTCAAGCCGTGACTGGAATGGTCGACGCGCAACGTGACCCGGTTACTGACACACTCGACCTGACCCGGCACTTCCCGGCGGACAAGATCACTGCCCATGCCCTGGCGGAATCTATTCTGGCTGCGCTATTTGCTCGTGAACGTGACCCTCAAGGACGTGGGCAGCACGTTGAGGTGAGTATGCATGAAGCCAACCTTGCGTTCATGTGGCCCGATTCGATGATGCAACACAGCATCACCCAAGACGCCGACGGTCCGAGTCTGTATCCAGCGGATTATTACCGGGTCTATCCAACACGTAACGGCGCGATAGTCGTCATGCCCTTGATGACGCCCCCAGCTGGAATTTGTTACGCCATCGGACGGCCTGATTTGGCTGCTAACCCCCGGTTCGCTGAATTGGACAGCGAAAATCTTCACGAGTTTCAAGACATTCTCGCCAACCACATCAGCGAGTTGACCAACGAAGAGGCATTGGCCGCTTTTCGCGAACATGATGTTCCGGTAGGGCCAGTACTTCCTCGTGACGAACTTCACTTACATCCTCAAGCAGTGGCCCGGAATTCAGCTCCAGAACATCGTGACGCTCCGATGGGTCCAATTCGAAGCGCCAGACCCGCGTGGCGGATGAGCGGAACTCCCGAATTAGTCAACGAGGGAGCTCCTCTCTTCGGCGAACACACTGAGGTTGTATTGACCGACCTTGGCTACAGCGCTCAAGAAATCAGCGAACTACGCCAAGAAGGCGTCGTTGCTTAGCATCGTTTGAGTCTCGCAGTGTGAGAAGCGACAAACGCTGTGATCTACTCTCGTAGCTATGGAGAGCACGCCAGATAACTCAAAAGCCGACACCCTAAACGACATTGGGGTCTTAAAAAGACGCGAGATCGAGGCCCGTATCGTGGCCCCCCTAATCGAACGTTTCGCTGAAGAATTCGGAGAAGATCGAGTTGTGGAACTCGCTCGCGAAACCGTGGTGGATGTGGCTCGAGGTCAAGGCGCAGTCCTGGCCGACGCTATGGGAGGTAACGACTTAGCAAAGTTCGCTGACTCCATGGAGAACTGGACGAAAGGTGGGGCCTTAGAAATAGAAGTGCGAGAACAATCAGAAACAACCTTTGCGTTTGATGTTGTTCGCTGCCAGTACGCAGAGATGTACCGCAGTCTGGACATCCCCGAGTTAGGGGCATTGTTGTCGTGTAATCGCGACGGAACCATGGTTGAGGGCTTCAACCCCGACATCACGTTTCAGAGAAATCAAACGATTATGGGCGGAGCAACCCATTGCGACTTCCGTTATTCGCTGGAGTCGACTGAAGTCGCTGTAGAAATCGAAGACCAATAAATGCGTCGTTGAATCACTCCGTGCCACAATTGCTCCATGTACAAGTCTGTTTTTTGCGTGCTGCTTCTCGTTGCGACTTCCTGTGCCTCAAGTGACTCGGTGAGTTCAAAAGAGTTCGACGAGTTGAAAGCCGATGTTGAGCAAATCAATGCAGACGTGCAAGCCATTACCCACGTCGCTGAGAGCACGAAACAAGGGTACGAGTGGCCTGAGGACTACCAAAATAGCTGGCGTGATATTTGCGCCGTCATTGTCAAAGACGCGGCCGAGGCAGACGCCAATGCAAGACCACCACAAGAAATCTGTGGTTGTATTTTGAAGGGCCTCATGGGGGCCTTCACGCTTAAGGACTACGAGTCCTGGCCCCAAGGGACCAAAGACGGAGCGGCAGCCCCATATACGACGATGTGCTGGGCTCAATAGAAGCTGTCTTCAGCCGCATCCTTGAAACGAGAATTCTTATCGAACGGCGGAGTCTTCTGTGTATTCGCCCTCGAAAATGAGTTCCGGGTGTTGGTCGAGGAGCGCTGCTAGGTCATCAGGTGTTGGAACAGCCGTGGTCTCGCGCGAGACTGCTGATGAACACAGTTTGCGGTAAGCCTCGGGGGGGAGCGTGAAATTTGATGCCTGTGCCTGGTGATTCCCCTCATGATGCATCGCTGCGATCCTCTGAGAGAGATCTAGACGATTTCAATCTTTTCGACCCTGAGATCCAACAGTGCCCTCATGGGTATTACGCGAAGATGCAAAATGAGGAAGGTGTCTTTGAAACAGATGCTCTGGGTACACCTATCTATTTGGTTACGAGATATGAAGATGTTGCGGCCTGCGCTATGAACACCTCATTGTTCTCATCCAGGTTCGATGCCGGAAGTATGGAAGGGAACTCCGAATACGCTCGACGAGCTCAAGAACTATACGAACAAGAGGGCGGTTTCGAGAGAGTCGGGACAATGTTGACTGTCGATCCCCCCGAACACACTCGCTACCGCCGTTTAGTTAGTCAAGCGTTCACTCCGAAAGCCATCGCTTCACTGGAGCCAACTATTCGAAAGCTCGCTAATCAACTCATTGATCAACTCATCTCCGGCACTGCTACTGGTCAATCCTTGGATTTCGTGGAGTTGTTCGCTGTGCCGCTCCCTGTTGCGGTCATAGCTAAAGCGTTAAATGTTCCCGATGATCGTTTGAGCGACTTCAAACGATGGAGCGATGCCTCTGTCGCCGGGATTGGTACCAACATTTCTATTGACGAGCGTCTCGCGTCGGATCGAGAAGTGATCGAATATCAAAAGTATTTCGCTGATCAGCTGGAATTGCGTCGCAAGACCCCGCAGGACGACATCTTGACTGATCTTGTGAACGCGCAGATCGATAATGACGATGCGGAGGGCTTCGATTCGGCTCCACTCAACATCGCCGAAATGTTGAGCATCATCCAGCAATTGCTGGTTGCTGGGAACCAAACCACAACGCATTTGTTGGGGGAAATGTTGCTCCTACTTGACGAACATCCTGAGCAGTGGGCGCGCCTCGCTGAAGATCCCCTTTACGGTAAAGACGTCGCCGACGAGGCGTTACGTTTAGCGGCTCCCACTCAAGGGATGTTTCGTGTCGTATCCCAAGACACTCAGATCGGGTCGACGACACTGTCAGCCGGTTCAAAGGTTGTTTTGATGTATGCGGCAGCGAATCGGGACCCAGAAATCTGGGAACACCCAGATACCTTCCAACCTGGACGTGAAGGTCAAGGCAAACATTTGAGTTTTGGTAAGGGTCCGCATTACTGCGTCGGCGCAGGTCTCGCTCGCCTCGAAGCGCGTATTGTCGCGGAAACATTAGGTGAGCGGTTAAGCAACATACAGGTAACCAACCGCTCCGAGTTGAGGTATATACCGAGCTTCGTGTTGCGGGGTCCACAGCGAATAGACGTAGTCGTGTCAGCTAAGGAAGCGGCAGGAAATGGTTGAGACTGTCAGCGGAACGAACCGGTCTGCAGGAATCAGTTACAAAGAACTTCTTGACAGTGACTCTCGCTCAGTCCCTGACCACCTTCTGGCTGAGTCACCTATGCCTTCAGGGTCTTCTCGTATACCGACCTCGGTGTACTTTTCTCAAGAGTTCCATGATCTAGAAGTTGAGAAACTTTGGTCGCGAGTGTGGCAGTTGGCCTGCCACGAAGACGAACTTTGTGATGTCGGGGACTATGTGGTCTACGACATCGCTCGACTCTCATTTCTACTCGTTCGGACCGGCGAAGACCCCGACGACATCAAGGCCTACCGGAACGCTTGTCTTCATCGGGGGCGGAAACTTCGTGAACGACCTGGGAAAGTCGCCTCTATCCTTCGGTGCAGTTTTCATGGATGGTCCTGGGAGCTTGACGGAGCGTTACATGAGATCCCCTGCCAATGGGATTTTCCGGACGTCAAACCTGAGCAGTGCAGTCTGCCCGAGGCCCAAATTGGGAGGTACGGCGGATTTATTTTCCTTAACCCGGACCTCACCGCTGAACCGTTAATGGATTTCTTGGGTGATTTTTCTGAACACCAAACTACGTTGCCTTTGGAACGTCGTTACAAAGCAGTCCATGTCGCCAAGGTCGTCCGATGTAATTGGAAGGTTTGTCAAGAAGCGTTCATGGAGTCCTACCACGTTGTAACGACGCATCCGACACTTATGGAATCGCTCGGCGACGCAAACAGTCGATATGACGCCTATGGCAGTTATTCCCGTGCTATTTCTCCTGCTCAGGTCACTAGTCCGCATCTAGCGACAGTCCCTGAGTGGGACCCTGATCCTGATGGGAGGCTCTACACGAGATTTCGCCATCCGCTCAGTGGGCACATATATGAGCGAACTGATTCCGGCAACGTCGACGTCACTGATCTTGACGGCGAGGTAAGCACTTTTCGTTCTAACGGCGAATGGGTCGAAGGGAAGTTGACTCATGCTGATCCGCATCTTTGTTTATGGATTGGTGGTGAACAACTGCCTAAGTTCGAAGATGTCCCGATTCCTCGTAGCTCAAGATCCGATTTCGCTAAAGAGCGGTCGGAGCTGGCTGAACGTAAGCGTGCAGAACTAATTTCTCTTTTAGGTGACGCCGTCCACAAAGTGGACGTTGAATCGATCTGTGATGCCGAACTCATTGATGCGATCTTTTTTTCTGTGTTCCCAAACTGGCATCCATGGGGCTGCCTCAACCCGATTCAGTACCGCTTTCGACCCAACGGAGATAACCCGGATGAATGTCTCTTCGAATGCATGCTGTTCTTGCCTTCGCCGTTAACCGACGAACGACCACCACCAGCAAAGGTTCAGTGGTTATCAGCAGACGATGACTGGACGCTCGCTCCTCAGCTAGGGATGCTCGCGAAAGTCTTCAATCAAGATCTTTACAATCTGCCTCAGGTTCAACTTGGGTTGAAGAATCTTGCGAGTGGACACACCCTGTTGTCTCAGTATCAGGAAACAAAGTTGCGGCACTTTCATCATCTCCTGCAACGTCAACTTGAAGTTGATTATCAAACGATGTTAGAGAGCTAAATAACGAAGGTCTTAGGGTCGTGGGTCAACGGTTTCGATATTGAGCTGCCCTACTAATCCTGCGGCGCGGTGCACAGCCAACGCTTGCCATTCTTCGGAAGTCGTCATTTCGAACAGGGCCGCTCGGTTCGGATATTTGGCGATAGCCACTTCATCCCAAAGGTCTTCCACCTGACCGAGAGAGAGCATGGTTACATCCCCCATGAAGAAGACCTCACCGCCATACCTGGGTAGAAGCTGCGCGACACCACGTCCATATATTTGGTATGCCTGATATCCGGTGAGATCGGTTTCTCGACCGTCTTCATATTCGGCTTGCTCTTTGAATTTCAAAAGGTTGACCATGAAAATCGGCCCTTCAGGGCCAGGTTCCATCATCTCTTCAATACGTTCACGACTGGTTGGTATGACTTCGTTGACGACCTCCACGACTACCCCTTCCTTGTAGATGCCTGAATTAGTGATCTGGTAACAAAATCTAACTGCTACCGAGACATCAGGTACATGCGTTAACGGTGAAACGGAACTCCGCCCGTTGAGTCTCCACGTAAGTCCGTTGTCGGTGCCCAGGTTGCTGGGTTAGTGATGAGATCAGCAATCGCGTCGGAAGCAGCTTCGAGAAGTAGTTCACCTTTAGCCGCGTTAGCTGAAGTGGGGTCACCGAGGACACCGTTAGGGGTCACGGCTGCTAAGTCACGCCAACGAAATGAGCCTTCTCCTGCTAACAAAAAACTTAGATCAGCTGGAGTTCGATGCGAGGCTAGGTCGCTGTCGTCAACAAGGTTGGGTTCTAGCTGCATCATCATTGATGTTTCCGCTTCACCGGCATGTAAGACGTTGGATTGATCTTCAAGTATCAGTGCGAGTCGAGAAGCAGCTTCCAACCAGTAGGTCGCAGCGACCACCGTTACCTCGTCAAGTTCCAGCGACAGACTTTGGGCGATCATTTTGCAGGCATCGATGTTGCCGCCGTGGCCATTGAGGATAACGACTTTATTGAAGCCGTGGCGTTGGACACTGTCAACGATGCATCGAAACATTGAGAGCAGTGTTTCGTAGTCAAGGGTAATGGTCCCTCCAAACGGCATGTGGTGTTCAGACAAACCAGCCCAAACGACCGGCAAAACCACAGTTGCTTGCTCATCGTGAGCTTTTTCTGCCGCTCTGTGTGACACCTCGGTAGCTAAGCGACTGTCTACTTGTACCGGCAGGTGCGGTCCATGTTGTTCCATAGCCGCAACCGGTGCTATCACGACCGCATCGTCAGCTGCGAGTGCCCGCAGTTCGTGCGCTTTGAGGTTTGCCCATTCCATCAATGCCATAACGCGAAGGGTAATCGCCTCCAGCCAGTCAAAGTTTCAACGTGTCGGGAGGATGAGTTAGAAGATTGCCCCAAGCCACAGCAAAACCGCTAGCAAGAAAACTTGGATGATCAAACGAATGGCGTGGCCGGTCGCACTGAGAAGGTTGCCGTTAAACGGAATGTCATTCAAATACATGTTTAGATTCGCTAGCGACATCACCAACACCAAGGCCACTAGAAGGCGTGCAGAAATCGTTCTGGTCACTGGAATCATGAGTCCTAAACCAAGAAGTATCTCCAACGCTCCACTGGCATAGGTCCAAAAAGACGGCGCTGCTAGGTAGCGGGGAACAATCTCGTTGAAAGCTTTGGGATTAACGAAATGTTGGATTCCTATCCATATAAATGGAAGACCGAGTAAACATCCGACGATGTTTTTTGCGAGGTTCATGAGAGTTGTTCAATGTACAGTCCTCAACCACTGGTACCTAGTTAGGTGAGATACATGGACAATTACAGTCGCACGTTTGTCAGTCCTAGTTGGCTCGAAGACCATTTAGCTGATCCACAGTTAGCGATTATCGACGTACGTGCCGGTTTTCGCCCTCAACCTCCAGGCCCTTCTGACTTTTTTTCGATGCGTACCGACTATGACAAAGCTCACATTCCGGGCGCCCACTACCTACATATGGTCGATGACCTTTCCGATCCCGCTGGTCCGTTCCCGTTCGCGGCTCTCGCTGCGACGAATGTCCATGCCCTGTTAGGGGCCATGGGAATTTCCAACGATCAGACCTTGGTGCTTTACGGCACAAACACGCATGTGGTCACCCATCGTTGTTGGTGGTCACTTCGTCAAGCAGGAGCCAACGATGTTCGGCTGCTCAATGGCACTTACGACCTTTGGGTGCAAGCGGGACGACCAGTCACAGATGTCGTTCCTGATCGTTCACCGTGCGCTTTTGAAGCGAGTGAGATTCCTGAGTGGATTGCTGACAAAGAGGCTGTAACAACTGCAGTTGATGACCCCGCGGTTGGTTTGGTCAACGCGTTATCTCGCGAACAGTTCGAAGGAGACGGACAACACTATGGTCGACCTGGGCGTATTCCGGGAAGCGTCAGTGTCCCTGCGATGTCAGTTATCGATCCATCTACAGGTGCGCTTCGTGAACGTTCCGAACTTCAAACTGTTTTTCGTGACGCCGGAGCAGACGAATTCAAGCGGCTGATCACATATTGCGGAGGAGGAATCGCTGCGAGTACCGCTTTTTTGGCGTTAGATGCGCTCGGATACAAAAACATCTCGCTCTATGACGGGTCACTTTTGGAGTGGACGAAAGACCCACAGGCCCGACTCGACGTTGGACCTGGCTAGTTGGGATTTATGCGGCGTTGGCTTGTCTCAAGTAGCCATCAAGCATCATGAGGGCTTCTTCTCTGGTGAGCCGCACAGACACCGTCACCGAAGCACCGGGTGTCTCCATTGCGATGGAACGTCGAAGTATTTCGACTTGTACGTGACTGGTTAGTTCATTTGGTCCTGGTATTCGCATACCGACAATGAGTATCTGCGGGGTGAGACACTCGGCATCGCGGTCTGTTCTTCCTGTTTGGTCTAATAGCTGACAGAATCTATGGAAGCACGAAACTGAAAGTTGAATGAGTATGGAGTTCGAGTTCGTCCAGGGTGATCCCATCACTGAAGAGGAAGCGTTCGCTGAAGCTAAGAAGCTGGGTCTTCACGCCTTCGCGTTTGACACCGACACCCAACATGACACGGACCTGCACTGGCATGAGTTCAGTGCAACAATTTGGCTGGTGTCAGGTGAAGCGAATGTTGCTACCGAAGATGGCACCGTGTATCACGCCACACCGGGGTGTCGACTTCGTGCACCTGCGGGATGGTTGCATAAGGAGTTGGTGAGTCCCACGCATCGGTTAGTTATCGGCACCGACATCCCTGTGGAAAGTTGGAGCCAGCCAATCGATAAACCGGCCGCTGAACTCTCCGTTTAACCTGACACGCTGGTGGGCTGGCGGCTATTTGTTTGAGTTCGGTTCACGAATGAAGAAGACAGCCAACGCCGCGAGCGGTCCCGTAGCAGCGGTCACAAACCACGCGTTGTGGTAAGCGCTGATATCGACGCCTGAACCGACCACCGTGATGAGGGCTGCTACGCCAATAGTGGCACCGAACTGTCGGCCGACTTGATTGAGGGATCCGCCAACCGCGAAGTCTTCGGGTGGAACTTCACCTACCGCAGCTGCACTGATAATTGGGAACGTTGTTGCTACGCCGATTGCAACTAGAAGTGAAGCCGGCAGCCACAAGCCCCAATAGTTCGGGGTTTCGGTTACGAATAAGGCGTACATCAGCACACCTATCCCCCATGAGAATGATCCCGGCACAGCAATGACTCGCACCCCGTAACGGGTTCCAAGTTTCCCAACGAAAGGCGCCAAGCACGCTACGAACAACGGAAGTGGTGCCGTTGCGAGCCCAGCGGTGCGTATCGAGTATCCCCATCCTTGGGTGAGCCACAAAACGTTCACAAGTATCGAAGCCGACAGTCCCGCTGATTGGATCGCTGTCGCAAGATTCGCCATGTTCAACGATTGAATACGAAACAGGTGTGTCGGTATGGCCGGGGCTTTATGTTTGAGACCTTTCGCAAAGGTGAGGACCAAGAGGACGAGAGACAGCAGTAAGGTGCCGACGACCCCCGGCGAGGTCCATCCCCAGGGCCCAACTTGAACGATAGAAAACGCAAGCAAGGCCATAGAGGTCGCTAGGAGTAGCGCTCCGACGATGTCAGGGAAGGGGGCTTCGTCATTGGGTGCGTTGCCAGGCAACGTAGTTTTGCCAGTCAAGTACGCCAGCAGACAAAACGGTGGTAGCAGCAGGAACGCCCACCTCCACCCATATGAGTCAACGATAAGGGAACCAACGGCTGGGCCCGTTGCTACCCCGAGCGCTGTGAGCGAACCCCACTTGGCGACCGTTGTCATTCGTGCAGAATCAGGAGTGACCGCCAATAACAGCCCTAATGACGCTGGAGTGAGTAACGCTCCTCCGACACCTTGGATGAGGCGAGCAACGATCACAATAGAAAAGTTTGGTGCAGCTCCGACAAGCATTGACGAAACCGCAAAGATTGCGAGACCGATCATGAAGACGCGTCGACGGCCGAACCTGTCAGCTAAACGTCCCGCTGGTATCAGAAGGGCTGCGAAGGCAATGGTATAGGCGTTGAGGACCCAGGTCAGCGAACCTCGGCTGGTGTCAACGAAGGTTTGCTCGAGGTCTGGGAATGCGACGTTCATGGTTGAGACGTTGGCGGTGACGAGGAAAGCTCCAAGTGCCGTCGACAGAAACACCAGTCGTGCTCGCCATCGATCAACCTCACCTGTTGAGGTTGCCTGGTTGGTGTCTGCGTCCGAAGGTGCGACTTGGAACACTGCGGGCAGAGCGCTCCTTTTCGAGCGCGTTCCGTTAGTGGTCATCGTCAATCAATTTAAGACGACATAAAGCTGGTCGCTGTTTAGGCCTCCGCAACGGCTTTCAAGTTCGCCAAGCTCTGAGCGATGTTGTCTAGCAGCAGTTTGTGTCGGTTTATTTTTTGGAAAAACTCGCCATCAAGAACTGGTGAATCGAAACTTTCGGTGACCCGACACCCATTCGGTGTTGCTTCTATTTGGTAGCGCCATACGGTGCTGCGACCGTCATCTCCCGGTACCTCGAATGACCATTCTTTTCCGGGGTCGGCGCCCACGACAACACAACCGGCATCCCATTTGTTGCCTCCGTTATCGTTGTATCCCCGAAATTTGGCACCAACAACCGCTTCGGTCGCGTCGCCTTCCCATTCTGCTTTGTAACACTCTGGGCTCAGTTCGTTGATTCTGCTNAAATCGGTCAAAATCGCATAGACCGATTCGGGACTAGCTTCAATGTCGATGGTTGTGTTGCCAGCTGTTTCCACCATTTTGGTCTACTTTCTCGAATGCCTCAGCACATCGTGGTCTTACTATCTTAACGATAGTTACTAGTTGTGGACGGTGCGGTTACCCAGTGCGATCTAGTAATCCCAGGATGGTCTCGACGCATCGGTCCGGTTGATGTTCTTGGATGAAGTGGCCTGCCCCTTCGATGATTATGTGTGGCTGATCGGCTGCCCCTGGCACGCTGNTTGACATNAAACCCTGCAACGGGCCTGTCACCGGGTCGTTNTCCCCGAAAGCTGTCGTCAATGGGACGTGGCAATCGGCGAGGAGGGACCATATTTCTCGACATAGGTGGGCGCTGGGATGTACGCCTGATGTTGGGACCAATACCGGGAATTGGCGTGCCCCAGCAACGTAGGTGTCATCGACGAACGGGGCGTTGTATGCCTGTTTTTCTTCTTCGGTGAGTTGGAAACCCGGTACTGATGGCAGCGGTGAATCGTCGCCAGCGACGCATTCCGATGCCAAGAATGGGGTGATGTCTTGAGANAATTGGCGCCATAAGGCAAANGGATCTTTGTCGGTCATGCCAATNTCTCGACCTAATGGGACACCGGTGTTTGACGCGACCGCCCCTCGGTACATATCGGCGTGTTGAGCCATATGGCAGAGACCTAACAGGCCGCCCCAGTCCTGGCAGAACAATGTGATGGGGCCCAATGGTGATGTTGTGTNGATCTCGTTGATGGTTTGAGTGAGCCAACGAAGGTGTCGTCCGTAGGTGTAGTCATCGCGCATCACTGGTTTATCTGACCTGCCGAAACCAACGAGGTCTGGGACGATGACTCGGCAACCCGAGTTGACGAGAGTCGGGATCATTTTTCGATACAGGTAGCCCCAAGTTGGTTCGCCATGCAACAGCAGCACCGTTGGGCCGGTTCCTTCGTCGATGTAGTGAANACGAAGCTCCCCGTCGATATTCACGTAACGAGGTTCGAAGGGCCAATCAACTAAGTTCTCGAATCGTTCATCTGGGGTTCGGAGTTTCTCCATAGCGGCACCTTACCGGCAGAAAAGTTTCTCAGACGTGGNGGTCAGGAAGCACCATCTACAAGTTTGNTCTNAACGGCGGCGTTGCTGGGCAGCTTTTTTGCGGTTGGGGNTTTGTTTGGNTTTCGGGTAACCGTTGCCGCGTTTNGTGCNCTGGGGTTTGCCCTTCTTGCCNGGAGNAGGTTTTCTTTTNCCGGGCTTCCCTTTGCCGCCAGGTTTGCCTTTACCCGTGGGCTTACCTTGACCACCCGACTTNCCGTTTGNTCCGGTTTTTTTGTGCTGTCCGTTNCGTTGCCCGCCGTTTTTGTTTTGGGGTTTGCGTTTGCCGTTACCACTGTTGCTTCGGTTTTGACCCCCCGCGCTTTTNNGNCCTTGTGGGCGTGCTGAANTCCGATTATCGCCACCTNTTTTTTGTGGTTTCCGGCTGACAGGTCGAACATCTCCAAATGTGTCCAGGTCGGGGTCCACGACTTGGACATCAATCCCAGCTTCGCGTTGNAGATGTTTGACCGCTTTTCGTTGTGATTTGTCAACGAAACACACAACTGTTCCGCTGGCACCAGCGCGAGCGGTTCGTCCGCTTCGATGCACATACGCTTTGCCGTCTTCTGGAGGGTCGAAATGGAGGACACATTCAACACCATCAACGTGGATNCCTCTAGCNGCCACATCGGTAGCGACAAGAACCAGCGCCTCGCCGTCGCTGAAGTGAGCTAGCGCCCGGTCACGCTGACTTTGAGTTCGCGCCCCATGGATGACAGCTGCCTCAAGGCCTTCTCGTCCAAGTTGTTTCGCTGCACGGTCAGCTCCGTGACGTGTGCGAGTGAACACCACCGTTTTCCCTGTCCNTCTAATCAGGTTCACAGCGACTTTGACTCGNTCACTTCGGTCGACNGACCAGAAATGATGTTGAAGAAGTTGAATGTCGGGAGTTTCTGGTCCCACTTCGTGACGCACCGGGTCGGACTGATAGTCGCGAGTGAGTGCAGCGACGTCTTTGTCCAGCGTCGCCGAAAACAACAACGTCTGCCGGTCCGAAGGGGTGAGATCTAATATGCGCCGAACGTCCGGCAAAAACCCCATGTCGGCCATGCGGTCCGCTTCGTCGATGACAACAGTCNGAGCTGATTCAAGCGTCAACGCTTTGCGGTCAAGGAGGTCTTGGAGGCGTCCNGGNCATGCGACCAAAATGTCGACACCTTTTTTGAGGCGGTCGATTTGACGATTGATGTTGGTNCCGCCGTATGCGGATAACACCCAAAGGTCNTGTGCTTGAGCGAGTGGTCGCAGCTCATCAGCGATTTGTTCAGCTAATTCTCGAGTAGGTGCCAACACCAAAGCTGCTGGTGCTTTNGGTCGGGACCCAGCGGTGCGCACGATGACAGGAATTCCGAACGCGATGGTCTTACCTGAACCAGTNGGTGCACGCCCACAAATATCACGTCCAGCCAGCGCATCTGGGATAGCGGCTGCTTGCACCTCAAATGGCTCATCTATCCCCTGACTACTGAGGACGCGCGTCACTGAAGATGGCACGCCGAGTTCGGCGAAGGTGGCAGCCAACGGAAGGTCCTTGCTCTCGGCGGTTAAAGCGGTGGGAGGGGGGGCACCGAACCACTGTTCCGAGGTGTACCGAGGGTACCGGTTCATCGGCGTTCTACAGTGCACGCCCGCAGATCTATTCGCCGCCTATTCCCTAGCTTTTGATAATGANTTTATTCGTCCAGGGTTGGGCCGGTACCTCGTACTCTGGTCTGGCGCATGTTTCGCCGATAACGGTCAGCGTCGTAGCCGGTACCTCGATGCAAGATGCAGCGGTTATCCCAAAAAATAGTGTCACCNGGTTGCCAGTTCTGTGACCACCGATGCTCAGCTTGAGTTGCNGAGTCGTTAAGTTCGTCGATGAGGCGNCGGCTNTCTATNCCACTCCACCCAATGATTGAACGAGCATGTGATCCGGCGTAATAGTTGCGTCGCCCGTTGTGTGGGTTGGTTCGAACCAGCTTCTGTTCAATCGGAGGTAATGAGGCTGCGTGATTGTCATGGACCGGTGCTGTTTTGGTGCGGCTGAACACATAATCNTGGAGCACGTGAAGNTCGTTGATCTCTGATTGTTTATCTGGGCTGAGNCGTTCATAGGCAGCACGTTGGCTCACAAATTCAGTTGCGCCGCCCTCGCCGGGGACTTCATAGGCNTGCAGAATTGACACGTAGGACGGCACTCGTCGGAACGAAGAATCTGAATGCCACAAATTNTTGCCCTTCATGGAACGGGTATGTGTAGCAGATTCGTCATGTTGGGTTTCGGCGTCGATGACGTTGCCAACAGTACCTATGTAAACAATCTCACCAGTNCGTCCGAAGGTGACATGGTTCTCTTCGGGTTCACCGAGCGCTGAAGTGAGCTGCATCTGAGCTTCATCGGTCATGTTTTGTTGTGGAAACAACAAAACAGAGTATTCGTCTATCGCTGCGTGTAACGCAGCAACATCTTCGTTAGTAAGTTCATCGGTTAAGTCGATGCCATTGACGCGCGCACCAAAGTCGTCGTGTAGAGGTTCGAACTCCATAGGCATCAGTTTTACACAGCCCGGACCCACTGGTCGAAAAGGCTGCACCGGTGGTAGCTATCGCATCGAGAAACGTAACTCGGACATAGATCTCNCCCTCTCAGCTCCCTATGACAAATACAAAGCTGTGTTCGACCACAGGATTCCCTTACCTTGGCAGGGAAGGTGAACCAGACCCAAGAAGATTTGGTGAGCACTAGAGTTCAGCTATGACTGTGACACTAGTGACCGGCGCTAACTCAGGTCTCGGACGCGCAACTGCCTTGCTTCTCGCCCAAAAGGGACACAAGGTGTATGCCGGCATGCGAGATCTCGAAAAAGGTTCAAAACTGCTTGACCTAGCTGAGGATTACGACCTCTCAACAATAGAAATCGATGTGACCAACAACGACTCCGTTGTTGGCTGCGCCGACCAAATCGAAGCGAACGGAGATGCACTTGACGTACTTGTCAACAACGCCGGCGTCGCGTTGAATTCAGTGACCGAAGACATCGATATCGACAGGGCAAAAGAGGTGATGGACGTCAACGTGTGGGGCCCAGTGCGTTGCGTGAAAGCGTTTGTACCTGGGATGCGAGAACGCGGCACCGGTCACATCTTCCAGGTGTCGTCTATCGCCGGTCTTATCGGCCACATCGGCCAAACCGTGTACGTCGGATCGAAATTCGCCTTGGAAGGAATGAGCGAAGCTCTAGCTCAGGAACTCATCAGCTTCGGCATTCGCGTTCATATTGTGGAACCCGGCGTTACACGCACTGCGATACTGCCCAAAAACGAAGGCAACCCTGTTCCTACCGCGTACCAGGATCACTACGACAGGATGTTTCAGTTCTACACGGCAGGGATTCAAGCCTCAGTTCAAGCAGAGACATTCGCTGAAACTATCTATGAGGCACTGAGTAGCTCGGAGTACCAGCTTCGTTATACGTGTGGCTGGGGTGGCAAAGAAATTGGTGAACGACACCAAGCTATGAGCGACGAAGAGTTCGTTGAACTCGGCTCGTTGGTGTCATCGGCCGAGGAATACGGTCACGCGTTTTTTGATCTATTTGACCTTCGTATCTGAGACTCGGTTCAATAGTTCGGCACTTTCGCCTCGCTGCGCTAGCGGACCCTTTAGAAGCTGACCTGACCGAAGAAAGCGTTGGTTCGCTCATATCGCAAACCCTGGTGAGCATCAAGGAACCTGGTTTAGAACAACATGGTCAGTGCTGTAGCGATGCCCAAGTTCGCACCGTTGACAAAAACCCATCGATTAGGTCGTCTGAAATTTCGAGTGACAAGGCTATGAATCCGCGACGCGCTATATACCAACCGTTATTGAGCATCTCGTGAAAGAACAGTTCGAGCGCCGGTTCCTCGGCGTGGATTGCGACCATTGATCCAACGCCTGTTGCTTGGAACTGACACTCGTTGGCTTCGAAGATCTCGTTGAGGCTCTCGCGGAGCCGATCACCTCGTTCATTCACGGTTCGAATCACCTCAGGGGTAAGTACCTCAGTCAAAGTTGCCACCACAGCTGTCATGGAAAGGATGTTGTTGTTGAAGGTGCCTGCCTGACTTAACGCTCCCCCGAGTTGAGGATCGAAAGCCGAAAGTAAATCTGCTCGTCCACCAAACGCTCCAAATGTCAAACCTCCAGCCAGGTACTTCCCCAATGTGGTTAGGTCCGGTAGGACCGACATCAATTCCTGAGCACCGCCTGGAGCGAGGCGCGATGTCATCACTTCGTCGAAGATCAGGATGGACCCGTTTTGGTCACATAACTGACGAAGTTCGGCTAGGAAACCGGGTGCGGCAGGGATGCATCCTCCCCCGCCTTGCACGGGTTCCACGATGACTGCGGCAATTTCGCCTGGGGCTGTTGCGAAGGCATCACCGGTTGCCTGAAAGTCGTTGAACGGAACCACCACAAAATCGTGAGGGACATTCATTGGTGAAGACTCCGGAGCGAACGCCAGCACTCCCCCGTGGTAACCGTTTCTGAATGCGAGGATACGTTCGCGTCCTGTGTGGTGTTTTGCTAGCGCGAGTGCCATCAGGTTCGCCTCGGTACCGGAGTTGGTGAATCGAACTTGTTCAAGAGATGGGAATCGTTCGGTGAGGAGCCGCGCCGCTTCTATCTCGACCGTGTGTGTAGCCCCGAGAGAAAAACCTGTCTCAAGAGCCGCGCTAACAGCTCGACGCACAGCTGTAGGACTGTGACCTAAGAGACCTGCCGTGTAATTTCCAAGTAAGTCAACGTATTGGTTGCCGTCTACATCGACGAGATGCGGACCCTCGGCTGTCGCTACCCGGAAGGGAAAGGGTTCGAAATGAAGCACAGAACGTGTATTTCCACCTGGCATAACCTTCCTAGCTTCACCGTCGGCGGCGGCGCTCCTCGGTCGTTTCGAGCGATATCGCTCATGCGCCTCAGCCAGAGCTACGTCTTGAGAGGAACTCACTGCGCGAGTGGACCTCGTAGCAGGTGGCCTGGTGTCATCCCGGTGGTCTCTCCGTTTTCTACCAGTACTTCCCCGTTCACGATCGTGGCTGTGAAACCTGTCGCTGTCTGACGCAGACGAGGTGCCCCACTGGGGAGGTCATGAACGAGTTCAGGTAAATCCGGAGCGACCGTGTCAGGATCGAACACGTTGATATCGGCTGCTTTACCTTCAGCAAGCACTCCGCGATTGTTGAATCCCCAGGCTTGGGCAGGGACTTGGGTCATTCGATGCACGGCCTGTTCTAAGGTAAACGCTCCTTGGTTCCGCACCCAATGCCCGAGCATGTGAGTCTGTAAGGACGAGTCCATGATCTGGGTGACGTGGGCCCCGCTATCACTAAAGGTTGGTATGGAATATGGGTGACGCATCAGCTCTAACACCACATCCTGGTCTTGGTTGGCTGCAGCTTGAATAAAGAAAATATCCAAATCATGTTTGAGGGCCAGATCGATGAAGACTTCCATCGGGTCTTGATTCAGTTGTGATGCAATGTCAGCTATGGAGTCGAAAGGTGGAAGAGCTGAGCTTTCCATCGGATAGATGTGTTCCCACTCAGGTTTGCGCGCCTCTGCGCCTATCGACCTGCCGTAATCACCATTTTCTGCCTCTTGAACTAGTCGTCTCCGAGTGGTGGGGTCGGTGAGGGCAGCTCGCTGTTCATCCAGAGAGCGTGTCCTCAGTTCATCCCACACGGGTAGTGCATCAAATGGAAGCCTGGTCGCGAACGACAGCAGAACGCCGAAGTAGCGAGTATGTACCTGTGCCCATGAACGACCGCCGCCGTTGTTGATTCGGTCCAATAATTCGATCACCGGTTTCCAACCGTTGTCACCTTGACCTGCGGCCAACATGCCGTAGGTGACAGGGACACCGGTTCGGATTGCTAAATCTGCGAGGCGACTGATGTAGGCCTCGCGTTTTACTGGGTCTCGGGATCGGAGGTGGTGGTGATTCGCTAATTCGAATATGCCTGCTCCGAGTCGCCCCATCTCGGTGACCAATGCGTCAATCTCATCCCATTGGGCAATCCGACTGGCGACCGGGCGATCATCTGAGGTGGCGTGGTTTACTGAAATTGATGTGGTGAAGCCCATGGCGCCTGCTTGGATCGATTCTCGCAGTTGACCCACCATCCGACTGAGATCGTCTTCGTTGGCTTCTTCTTCGAAGGCGCGTTCTCCCATTGCCCATGTGCGTAACGCGGAGTGACCAACGTATCCCGCGTAATTAATGCCCTTCGGGGTTCGGTCGACGAAGTCAAGGTATTCGGGGTAGGTCTCCCACGACCAATCGATGCCCGCCGCCATGGCGTCCGCTGAAATGTCCTCCGCACGTTCGAGGTTGCGCACGACGAGATGCCGTTCATCCGGGCGCACTGGGGCCAAAGTGAAACCACAGTTGCCCATGACTGCCGTTGTCACCCCATGGAAACATGAACTTTCACCTAATGGGTCCCATGCAATTTGGGCGTCCATGTGGGTGTGTACGTCTATGAATCCCGGGCTAACAACGCGGTCGCTGGCATCAATTTCGCGGTCGGCAGAACGGCCGTTGAGGTTACCTATTTCGGCAATAACGCCATCTTGCACCAAAACGTCAGCTATCTCGCCAGGTCGGCCGGTGCCGTCAATCACAGTCCCGCCGCGAAGAATAAGTTCGCTCATCGATGCCCCCAAAATCTTGTCTACTGAAACGCCTGCCTCTTAACCACACCACATTACTGCGGCCACCCGGCTGCTGTGTCTGGTTCTTCGACTCCGCTAGGTCGGTTTCTCTGACGCAGCTTGTTTGCTATTCGGTCTAGGGAATCACCGGCAACATGATGTGACTCTGATACCGGCCGTTGTGGTGAACTTTTTGTGTGGCGATCTTCCAGGTTGTATCTCGGGCTTGATCACCTCCGGTGTTTAAGTTGCGATCGAAACGCGGAAAATTACTCGAACTGACATCAAGTCTGATTCTGTGTCCGGCCAGGAATACATGAGAGGTGGCCCACAAATCGATTTCTAGTTCGGTGACTTGACCTGGCTGCATCATCGTTGGATGTTCGCGCGACTGTCGGTACCGGCAACGAATCATTCCATCGATAATGTTTTGCGCGTATCCACTGGGGTGAACATCGACCAGCTTCGCAGTGAAGTCGGTATCCAAAGCTGAAGATTCAGCAAACAACACGACTTTGATGGGTCCGGTTACTTCTAGGTCATCTGGCAGAATTTCTCCCGTGTAGACCAAGACATCGGGCCTGTTTTCTACCTCGCGCTGGTCGTAAGCGCCGATTGGCAGGACCAGGAGGTTCCCGCCGGTAGTTGGTACCGGATCTTCGGGATCGTATTGGAAGGTGTCTGGTGGTGAGTCTGCTGCCACTTTCGTTGTGAGGACACCATCGCCGTCGGCTGTGTTGGCCGAGCCGTCGCTGTCGAGATACATAGGCGTCCATTGCGTTCGTGTCAGCGGCCATTCCTGTTCGTCTCGCCACTGGTTTCGTCCCATTGTGAAAAGCCGGATCGGTGGTCTTTCATCCCAGTTGCTGTTCTCGTTTTTGAGCCATCTGTCTAAGAAGTCCAGCTCATATTCGTGAAGGTCAAGCAGTGAGGAATCACCGAAGTTTGCTTCACCTGCGCCTTTTGTGGTTGGTGAGGTGTAGGGGAACAGGTGGCCCCAAGGACCTAAAAGTAGGCGTTGACCGCTTCGAGCTTCCGCGCTCTTAGCTCCCTTAGCTAGTCCGTTGTACATGATGGTGCCGTCACGACTGAAGATGTCGTACCAGCTGCTGACATGAAGCATTGGCACGTCTACATCTCCAAATTTTCGTTCGGCGTTGATGTTGTGCCATAAGGGTCCGGCGTCTGGGTTATCGAGATAGTCGCGCAGGTATGGAGCGACTTCGTCAAGTAGGTCCGCCCAATCCATTAATGGAAGTCGTCGATAGGCCTCTGCTGTTAGCGGGTTCGCAAAATTGATTGATCGTTCAAGGTGGGGGCGGATCTGAGGCCAAAGGTCGTCTTTGAGTCCCATTCGGTCGATGGTGTTCCGAGCAAGAAATATGGCGTACGGGATCATCCAACCGTGAACGAGTGCGCCCCCTACGTCGTACACCCATCCCGAGTGGAAATCTGCGGCAGCTGATACAGGCACTTGACACCGCAAAGACGGAGGTGCGGTCCAGGACATTAGGTACTGTGTGGCCCCAAGGTATGACTGGCCAATTGTCCCAACTTGGCCATCACTCCACGGCAATTTTGCAGCCCATTCAACTGTGTCGTATCCGTCAAATGGCTCGTCAATTAGTGGCGTAAAGTCGCCTTCGGAAGCGAACCGTCCTCTGGTGTCCTGGATTGCGACGATGTATCCCTTGGGGACAAAGAATTCGTGATCACCGAAGTCACTAATGAATTGTTTCCCGTAGGGAAGTCGAAGGAGAAGGACGGGGAACTTGCCTTCGGCGTCGGGCCTGTAGACATCGGCGAACAACGTTGTGCCGTCCCTCATTTTGGCCGGGACGTCTACTTCTTTGATGATTCGATATTCGGCTCTATTCAACGGGCTTCCTTTCTGGGTGCTCGTGAATTCGGGCTTTCCGGTCCGCTCTAGTGGTTTGACGGCGCTTTACATGTTTGAAGCAACATGGCCGTGTTGTCATATTCTTGCACTTCTACGATTTTGCACTCGACAACTCTGTTCATTTGAAGCCGCCGAGCAAGAGTCGTTGCCTCGCTCGCGTCAACCAAAATTAGACGGGGAGTTCGAAGCGCCGCGAGAATTTTTCATTCGGATACTGACAAGTGCTCCGAAAAGCGCTGCTGCCGATGCGACGATGAAGGGAATTTGGAAGGAGCCGGTTCTTTCGCCAACCCACCCAGCGAATGGTGGTCCGAGGAGTTGAGCAAGTCCGAAAGCAAAAGTGATGGTGCCGAATGCGGTCACAAAAGATCTGCCGTCGAGAGCATCAGCCAACATGGCCCCAATGGTGGTCGGGACTCCAGCGATACAAAGCCCGAACGCGAACACGCCGATTGTGACCACTGCACCATTGTTGACGAGGGTGAGGAGCGGTGCTGTCGCCATTAGGACAAACCCGAGACCCATGGTGGTTCGGCGAGAGAAATGATCTGAAATCCGTCCGAAGACCACTCCTCCGAAAATGCTGGCTAATCCCAGCAGCGCGAACATTAAACGCGCTGTGTCTCCACTCCAGCCCGAAGCCACTAATTGGGCGGGAAGAAAGTAGAAGAACAACGAGTACGTGATGCCGAAAATCACAAAGCTGAGCGTTATTAGTCGCCAGTTGGGGACGGTGGTCAAGACTGATATCGGAACTTTTTCGGTCTCGGTTGTTTCGCCGCTGCGACTCAGAACCACTAACAGTCCAAGTAGGACGAACACTCCCACTGCAGCCTGGACTCCATAGACAGGGCGCCACGCGAACTCGTTCCCGGTGGCTGTGCGAACCGCTGATGTTAGAGGTCCGGCAAGCATGACTCCGGTACCGATCCCCGAGCCCACAAGTCCGATAGCGAGGCCACCTTGTGCTGGTCCGACCATGGATGCGGCTATGCCTGGAGCAGGAACCCACACCAACGCTGCTCCGAACCCTGCGATAAAGAGGGCAAGGGCGAGGGTGCCCGAGTTAGGGCTGACTGCCATCGAACCAAGCCCTATGGCAGACAGTGTGACTCCAATTTTTATTAAGTCGCTGGGGTCGGTGCGAGTCGAAAGATATGAGGTGACTCCCGTACCGAGTAAATAGGCAACCAATGGGACGTTGCTTAAGAATCCCGCCAATGTGTAGGAACCCAGTAGCTCACGATCGATGGCCGTTAGAAGAACCGGGAACGTGAACCGTCCGAACCCTTGGGCAACCATGGAAGCTAATCCAATAAAAAGCAACGCCAACCATGGCCGTTTAATTCTCCTTGCCTGTTTCCCAGTCTCTACTGGGTCGCAATAAGGAGCTACTTCGAACACTGAAGGCCACCGTGGATTTGGATTTTTGTCTGTCACCACGGACATCTTCCGTCGTGAGTCGGTCGGTAAGCCACGCCCACATTCTGCCCAAAAATGAGGCCTCCTGAACCAAGACAATAAGATCCGCTGTGTTGGAATACGGTTCCAAGTTGTTTCGGCGCGTTCTGATGTGACTCAAGGAGAAAACATGTCTTCCCAGATTCCCTGCAAAGAACGCTGCTTTGAAGACTTCTCTATCGGAGAATCATTCGTTCTAGGCAGCGTTGAAATGGTTGAGGCCGAGATGATCGATTTTGCGACGCAGTTCGATCCTCAACCTTTTCATATCGACCCCCAGGCAGCAGTTGACACGATCTTCGGCGGATTGGTCGCGTCGGGCTGTCACACCCTTTCCTTAATGATGAAATTGAACACTGAGCATTTCCTAGGAGAAAACGCTCTCGGTTCGCCTGGTATTCGGGAACTGTCCTGGCCAGTGCCCGCCCGCCCGGGCGATGTGTTGACCTTAGAGGTCAACATATTGGATATGAGAGTGAGTAAATCGCGACCAAATTTGGGTCTGATCGAGGTCAACTATGAGATGACAAACCAAAACGCTGATCTGAGTTTGAAGGCTATATCGACGATTATGTTCGCCAAGAGAGACGCTTCTAAGTAGGTCTCAAGGATTTTTCAAATTGTTGCTAGTAGATGGCAAGAAGCTCTGCGACCACGATCAGCGCGATGACAACGAAGTTCACGACCCTAAAAACGGGCATTGGTACTGCGGCGAATCGACGGCCAATGTTGCTGGCCTGGAAATCTTCGGGAAGGTCCTTAGCGATGGCAAACAGGTCCTGCATGCAGTCATCCATGAAGAACACGGTCCATAACGAGGTGAGGACTGTCACTGCGGCTAGGGCAAGTTGAATACCAGAGTCCTCCAACCCGTTGCCGGCAAATCCCAGCACCACAAGTAGCCCTGTATGAATGACCGCGAAGAACATAATCATCGCTCGGGCATCTGCTGCTCTCGCTGAGAGAAGATCTACATAGTCTTCTGCATCCATCTGCATGACTTTCACCTTTTTGAGTCTCGATTCGGGCCAGGTCGCTCGAATTTCTGCCTTCTAATTGAACGACCTTAGGGCACTCGTGGTAGAAGATCTTAAATTTTCGGGCTAGGGCGCCGAAGCTGAGTCTTTAGCGGCAGCTTGCCATCAGCTAGTCAGCCATCTCTTGCCGTCAGGTGAAGAGCGTCAACCTCAGGAGCCACTCGATGCTGATCCCAGTGATCCAAGATTGGGTGGGCCGAGGACAGCAACTTGGCACGAAGCTCGTCATCTTCAGCGTCAGTGGTCAATTCGAGCCTGTGACCACTCGGGTCGTGAAAATAAATTGATTTGCAAAACGAATGGTCGATGGGTCCGAGCACCTCTTGTCCACCTTGTTCCAGGCGGTCTTTATAAGACATGAGCGCTTCGTAGTTTTCTACCTTCAACGCGAGGTGCTGAACCCAGTCTGGGGTGTTTGGGTCGGGGACCATTTCATCTGATTCAGGTAACTCGAAGAAGGCTACCGAACCACCATCAGCCATTTCGAGGAAGACGTGTATGTGTGGATACCGTTCACCGGTAGAAGGAACAACATTTTCAGCAATCGAAGTAGCGAGCTTGAGGTCCAAGAATCTTTCATAAAAGTCGACCGTCTCTTTCGCATCAGTGCACCGATACGCAACATGATGTAGCCGTTCCACCACCATTTCTGCCTCCCCTCAACACAACATTACTTCACTTGGCCTGGCCAGAATCCAGTCAGGTGGCTAACCCCTCATGACGGCGGGTTTTTCGTGTCTTGTCGCCGGGGTGAACGGTCAGTGCCCTGTTGCTGTGTCTCTGTCTGCGAGACGGAGCGCTGCTTGCAGGGTCACTTCCGCGCCGATCGTCGAGTGTTCTTGGGTGATGTTTTCCGCTTCGTTGTGTGAAAGTCCGTCTTCGCAGGGGATGAACAGCATTCCGGTTGGCGCGACACGGTTGATGTAGACAGCGTCATGACCAGCTCCCGACACGATGTCGGCAGATTCGAAACCGCCTTGGCTGGCGCTGTCTCGGATTGCGTTCACAATGTCTCCATCGAATTCCACTGGTGGCGAGTACCAAATTTGTTTAACAGACGCCGGAGGATTCATAGACTTCGCGAATTGAACCAACTCGTCGTTCATTCGTGAAAGTTCTTCAGGATCTGGATGTCGGAGATCAACGCTCAAATCGACAGTGCCGGCCACGGTATTTCTCGAACCGGGTGTGGAGGCAATGACTCCAACTGTGGAACGCCCTTCGGACCGGCTTTTGGCGATCTCGTCAACGGCTGTAATGAGTCGAGCTGCACTGAGCATTGCGTCAGAGCGGCGGTCCATTGGAGTTGTTCCTGCGTGCGACTCGACTCCTCGTATCGACACGTCGTACCAGCGGATTCCTTGGACCCCAGTCACGATTCCAACAGAAATGTCGCTTGCCTCAAGAATAGGTCCCTGCTCTATGTGCGGTTCCAGGTAATAGCCAACGGGTCGACTCCCGCAAGGGTCGCTTCCTGAGTAACCGATCCTGGTCAGTTCGTCTACCAGTACCGTCCCGTCTTGTGCTGTAGCTCCTAGGCCATCCTCTAGTGAGAATTCACCGCCAAAGACACCTGAACCCAGCATTGCTGGAGGGAACCGTGCACCTTCCTCATTGGTCCAAGAAACCACTTCGATGGGTGCTTCGGTGAAGTGTTCGTGGTCGGCGAGTACACGCAAGATTTCGAGTCCAACCATTACCCCGTAGGCACCATCGAACTTACCTCCGGTTGGTTGGCTATCTAAGTGACTTCCTATAACAACTGGATCACGGTTTGGGTCCGTGCCTTCTCGGCGAGCGAAAAGGTTGCCCATCCGATCAATGTGCACTGAACATTCAAGTTCGTTGACCCATTCAACGAATTGATCTCGACCGGCTTTGTCTGCGTCGGTCAACGCGACCCTCGCTACGCCTCCTGCTTCTGTTGCCCCGATTTCTGCGAGGTGATGAAGGGTGTTCCACAATCGCTCTCCATTGACATGAAAATCAGCCATATCTCAATGATATTCCGGATGCGCCCTCCCTGGGCTTGACGCAGAAACGGAGGTTCGCTGGGTCCATGACGCAATGACGGGCTAGCTTTGCCGAGTGGGGAAATCGACAAAACATTCGATAGGTCGGTTTCCTGCCATGCGGTCGGTGCAGTTTCGTTGGCTTTTCGCTAACGGGTTCTTTAGCACCGGCTCACGCTGGGCCCTTGTGTTGGCGCGAGGGTGGTTGGTGCATGACTTAAGTGGTGGTTCCACCGCAGCAGTGGGTTGGGTCACTTTTGCAAGTTTCATTCCGTTCGTGGTGGTTGGCCCTATTGCAGGGGCTATGGCTGATCGGATACAGCGCCGACGAGTGTTGATAGCTGGTGGGATGTTCGGAGTTTTGGGTGCCACAGTTTTAGCTTTCGCCACTGCTTTGGATCTCGCCCAGGTTTGGCACGTAGGTGTGTTGGCGTTTGCTACAGGGTCTGCCCAAGCGATTACTGTGCCGACTCGTCAAGCTCTGGTCGCGACTTCGGTTCCGCGACCGCACTTGACCAACGCAGTGGCCTTAAGTGGTCTATCCCAGCATGGATCTCGATTGGCGGGCCCGCTCTTTGGGGCTGCCTTCCTAAGCACATTGGGTGTAAGCGCTGTGTTCGCGGTGGCAGCAGTTCTTTTAGCGGTTGCTTTGCTTTGCGCATTCCAAGTGGGAAGCGAAGTCAACGAAGCTTCGCGCATGGCGACCGAAACGGGACTTACAGGAGACCAAGGACCCAAGGGAGCGGTGGCTGCCGCTGTTATGACATTGAGTGCAGACTTGAAAGCTGCCCTCCGCTACATAGGAGCTGACCGCCGACTATTGACGGTGATAGGGATGGTTGGTGTTCACTGTTCCTTGACGATGGCCTTTGATGCGATGCTGCCCGCGTTATCTGACAAGGTCGGCGGCTCAGAGGGTTTGTACGGGTCGATTCTTATTGCACTAGGTGGAGGTGCCTTGGTAGGGACCCTGGGGGTTTCTCAGATCCATAAAGCATCTACGCGAGCTGCCAGTTTCGTTGCGACCGGTATTGCATCGGGGCTGTCGATTGTGTTGTTGGGAGTCGCTACGAGCCGAAACCTTGTGCTCCCGGCAGCTGTTCTCGCTGGCCTCAGCCAAGCCGGTTATATGGCACTATCGGCGACGCTTGTGCAAGGGGTTGTGGCAGACAAGTTTCGCGGCAGGGTTATGTCGTTCTACATCATGATCGCCGCGGGACACATGGCTCTCTTGAATTTAGGTTTCGGCCAGATCGCTGAAGTAGTTGACGTCAGGGTCCTACTCGTTGTTCCGGGGTTGGCTTGGGTGGTGCTTTTCTTAGGTTTTGCGCTGACCCTACCTGAGGCGAGAAGTGTCTCATTTAAAGGCCGTTTCACCTACGAGGAACAATCTACGGGTGACGTCGTCTAAACACGAAACTAGACCCAAGCGGCGTTGAGTACTCGCAAGGCGTTTGCGCCCATGACTTTTTCTATTTTGTCGTCGCTGTACCCGTGTTTGACTAACCAGCGGACAAGGTTGTGTGACGACTCGGTGGGGTTCTCAAGGCCTTTCACGTAGTCAACATGTTCGAACTCGGGTGGTGTCTGAGTTTCTTGGGTCGGATCCAACTCGTCGAATGTGAAAGCAGCTGCATACAGTTGATGAATCCCGACATGATCGCCATAGGTTGTGTCTGCACCGAATCCGACATGGTCGATTCCGACGAGGTCGACGATGTATTCGAAGTGCTCCATTACGGACTCGATGTCGTGGGTTGGGTGACTTGTGGTGAGAGTGGTGTGGGGCGCTGCTTCGATACCTATTACTCCACCCTTTTCGGCGCATGCTTGGAGCACGTTGTCGGGGGCCATTCGGTTGGTGTTCCACAACGCTCGTGCTCCAATGTGGCTTAACACAATAGGTTTCTCACTGGCTGCTATCGCGTCGAGTGTGGTCTGGTCACCACAGTGCGAACAATCGATGAGCATCCCAAGTTGATTCATGCGTCGTATGGCTCTGCGTCCGAAATTCGTTAACCCTGAGTCATTGTTTTCGCGTAGGCCGCAACCGAGGTGGTTGGCCTCGTTATAGGTCCCACCGATTGAACGCCCCCCGAAGCCGTAGAGGATGTCGAGCCGGTCAAGCTCATTTTCAATCGGGGCTGCACCTTCGAGGGTGGCGACCCACGCCACCTTGCCACGGTCCCGAGCTTCAAGAATGTCGGATACCGAAGTCGCGGGTACGACGAAGTCTTGGTGGGCAATGTCGCACAGTCTCATACCGATGTCGTGTAGAACTTCAGTCCATTTCC
>PAPO01000023.1 GCA_002708935.1 Acidimicrobiaceae bacterium
AAGTTCGTACTTCCGATCCGCACGATCTATGCGAGTTTCAACCGAACCAGAGACGTCTTTGCCTCATGTTTATTTATCTGGGTGGGCGATAGCGGATTCGAACCACTGACCTCTGCCGTGTGAAGGCAGCGCTCTAACCAACTGAGCCAATCGCCCGGAAGCGGTCACCATAGCGTCAGATTTACCGGGGTGACGTCGTTCACCGTGGTAGCAGCGCACCAGCAGAGGTTCGTTGACGTCAAATCGGCCCGAAAACTACAAAAGCCGCCCTTCGGGCGACGTGGAAATAAAAGATAACACAGCTAATTTTTCAAATCAAGTCAATCAGGTATGTTTATCAACCAATTTGAGTAAATTTCAGTATTTTATTTTCGAATTGTGGATAAGAGCGCACAAACCAAATCACGCTAGATTCTTGCCCCATGACCACGCCTTCATATGATTGGATAGCCCATCACGCGCTTGTCCGCGGCGACAAACTAGCCGTGCACGACCTGGCGAGCGGGCGCAAGTTCACCTACCGGGAAATGAACGAACGTAATAGTCGGCTGGCGCAAGCTCTACGAGATGAATTCGGCATAACACGCGGCGACCGAGTAGCTGTCCTGGCCGAAAACGACACCAATTTCTTCGAGACTCAATTTGCGT
The DNA here is from genome assembly GCA_002708935.1 of Acidimicrobiaceae bacterium. Lineage (GTDB taxonomy): Bacteria > Actinomycetota > Acidimicrobiia > Acidimicrobiales > Poriferisodalaceae > MedAcidi-G3. The sequence goes on from PAPO01000023.1 coordinate 649, forward strand.
GCTGGAAACTGGGCGCCATCTTTGTTCCGTTGAACTGGCGTCTATCAATCCCCGAGCTGGAATACATCGTCGGGGATGCCGGCCCGGACGTAATCATTCATGACGATCAGTTCGCCGATAACGCAACGAAACTCGCTGAATTATGCGACATCGCTCACAGGATTACTTGGGGTCCATCTATTGGGGATGCCGCATCCTACGAAGAAGTGTTAGCCACACATAGCCCTCTGTTGGAGAGCGAAGACTGCACTCACGACGACATCCTCACGATCATGTACACCTCCGGGACAACAGGCCGACCTAAAGGGGCCATCATTACCCAGGGCATGACATTCTGGAACGCCGTAAACAGCGTCGAGTACTACACCTGCGCCGAGTCCATGATCAACCTGGCTTTTCTTCCCCTCTTCCACACCGGAGGACTCAACGTTTTCGCTAACCCCACGTTTCATTTCGGTGGAACAAACCTGGTGATGAAAACCTTCGACCCAAGCCAAGCACTTCACCTTCTCAGCGACCCAGAAATAGGTGTCACTCACACCATAGGGGTGCCCGCAAATTGGCTATTCATGAGCCAAGTACCTGAATTCGCGTCAGCTTCTTTCCCGACTCTGTTAGCTCCCGCTGTTGGAGGTTCCCCGACCCCAGTCCCACTAATCGAAGCCTGGGCAGAAAAAGGGTTACCTCTTCAGCAAGCTTACGGAATGACTGAAACCAGTCCCTTGGTGCTGGCGTTACCTGCAGACAAGTGCTCTATCAAGATCGGTTCGGCGGGCGTCCCAGCAATGCATACCAGCGTTCGGATTGTCACCGAAGATGGCCGCGAAGCTGACGTGGGCGAGACTGGTGAGCTTTGGTGTAAAGGACCAAACATCACCCCTGGCTATTGGAACTGGCCTGAAGCTACCGAAGAGTCTTTCGAAGACGGATGGCTGAAGACAGGTGATGCTGCTCGCCGAGACGAAGATGGTTTCTATTACATAGTTGACCGCTGGAAAGACATGTATATCTCCGGAGGTGAGAACGTCTATCCCGCAGAAGTAGAAAGCGTCATCTATCAACTGACCGCCATTGGCGAGGTTTCCGTCATAGGTGTTCCCGATGACAAATGGGTTGAGGTAGGCCGGGCGATAGTTGTTCTCAAAGAAGACGAAGAGTTATCTGACACGGAAATAATCAACCACTGTCGACAAAACCTTGCCCGCTACAAAGTCCCACAATCAGTGATCTTCATCGACGAAATTCCTCACAACGCGACTGGAAAGGTTCTCAAACGAGAGTTACGTGACCTTTACGGACAGCCGTAGAACGCATTATGGCTAATCCGGGGGGACCATTGGCTGGTGTGCGGGTACTTGATGCCGCAGGGATGATCGCGGCCCCGAGCGCCTGCGCGATGATGGCCGACCTTGGAGCCGACGTCATCAAGCTTGAACCCCCTCACGGTGACTTACTGAGAGGTCTTGTGACAGTGCCCGACGGACCGGACCCGTGGTGGGAGTTAGACAATCGCGGAAAACGTGGAATCGTCGTCGACTTGACAACCGAAGATGGAATCCAGGTCGCCCATAAAATTGCTGCGTCATGTGATGTTTTCGTGACCAACCTGACCACAGAACGTCAATCCAAGTTCAAATTGAGAGCGTCGGATCTACGACAAGATCACCCTCAACTGATCCATCTCACTCTTACCGGCTATGGCAACAGCGGTCCCGATAAAGATCGACTTGCTTTCGATCACACAGCCTTTTTCAGTCGCGGAGGCGTGCTGAACATAATGGGCGAACCGGGTCAGACACCACCTGCGGGTCGTCCCGGCCAAGGGGACCACACAACTTCTTTAGCGATTCTTTCTTCGATCTTGCTCGCCCTTCGAGAACGCGACCTGACCGGCGAGGGACAAGACATCTCCGTCGCGCTCGTACACACGGCTATTTGGACGATGAGTTCTGACCTTTCGGTGGGTCTTGCCACGGGAGAGGTCCCCGGACCGATCATGAGAATCGAAACGCCGTCACCGCTCGTTGGAAGATTCCGCTGCTCAGACGACAGGTGGATCATGCTCACGATGCCTGCAGATCGTTACTGGGACCGATTTTGTGGGGCGATGGGACGGCTCGACTGGCTTGAAGACCCAAGATTTGCGGATCCTGAAACGCGGGCGCAACACGGCCCAGAGTTGATGATTCTGTGTGACGAGATATTTGGTTCCGCTGATTCGGGCGTTTGGGCTGAACGACTCGATGCAGCTGGGATGGTGTGGGGTCTCATACAAAACCTCGTAGAGGTCATAGATGACCCCCAATCACAGGCGTTGAGGGCTTTCGAGCACGTCCCTGATGCAAAGTTTCCTTTTCGGACGGTATCACCACCATTTGGTCTTGATGGCTCCGAAATGTCGGTCAAAGGACCGGCACCCGAACACGGTCAACACACCAATGAAATTCTGTTAGAAGCAGGCTTTACACCAGGTGAGGTAACCCGGTTGTACGAACAAGAGGTTGTTGTTTAGCCGTCTCCGCTTTGCGGCGAGGGCACCAAGCAATAGAACTCCCATTCGACACGTGTGGCCACCTTGTCAGTCCCGACAGGGCACTTCACAGGAGAACCTTTTGTGATGGGTCCAGCCACAACCCGTCGCGCCGTCACGTCTGCACAGTCCGCGTCGCCTTCGACTCTCCCGCTGTCTCCGATCAACACACATTCTTCGGGAACCGTTCGAATATCAGGATTTTTCCAACGTTCGGGGCGACTATTCGTAGCGAATGCCGAAAACACGAAGATGCCGACACCGATCGCGCCAACCACAAACCACGGCAAGATACGCAGCACCGTCGCAACCAACGGGTTGCCGACTTCAAACCCTGGAGGATCCTCGGCTTCGGCATCAAACCAGTCCTCATCCCAGGTTTCCTCAACGGCAGCTGACTGATCCTTGGTTCGCTCGCGTTCCTTGTCATACGCGGACCTCAGCTCCTTTGTACCCAGTATCCGCCATGCTTCATTGATGTCATGCATGCGACGTTCAGCGGCTCGACGCTCAGCTTCTGTGACCTCCCCCAGGCCATCAGGGTGGTGAGTTCGAGCAGCAGCGACCCATGCCTGACGCACCGTTTCATGTTCGGCAAGTGGGTCTATCCCAAGCGTTGCGTAATGATCAATCGACACGACCAAAGAGCCTCCACACGGGAACCTAGCGCTGTGGGACTACCGTAATGTCGTGGAAGAGTTGCAATGTCCTGCGTGCGGTGAAACTGAAGATCTCCTCGGTCGACAAAACGGCGAGATGATTGAAGTGACATGTCAACGTTGCGACCAGCAATGGGAACGTGATCCCAACGCAATCCCCACGTGTGACCGTTGCGACGGAGACGACATGGAGGGCGCGGTTAANGCTGTTGTGGAGAAGTCTCGGGGCAGCCAATTATCTATTGTCGCTACCCAAGTCGTGTACCTGTGCAGAGTGTGTGACGACCGAATTCTCTCGTCATATCGGATCGGCAGGAGTCCACTGATGCCAGATCAGCTGCCCACCGACTAACAANCAGCCAGCNGCATCAGCTGGTGCCGTCGCTNAGCCATTCTTGTTCGGCCAACACTCGTTCCAGGGTGAGGTGTTCTTTTTCGTTTTTGATCCGTTGCAGATAAAACTCGTTCTCNAACAACGCAAGCAACGTTCCGTCGCTTCGCGAAAGAACTGTCGCTCCAGGGAGTCTTCGTAACTCNTCGGACGATTCGACGTCGGTACGTCGAGCAACTGAATATGGTGCATTCGTTAGTTCGACTGGGGCACCGAATTCGTTTTCGAGCCTGTGCGTGGCCACTTCGAACTGCATGAGGCCTACCGCTGCTAGTACCGGTTCCACATCACCCATGTCTTCGTCTCTGAGGACTTGGATNACGCCTTCTTCGTCAAGTTGCACNAAACCGCGTCGAAACTGTTTGAAACGATTCGTGTCGGTGACTCGAATCCTTCTAAAGATTTCTGGTGCGAACGAAGGAATCTGCGGAAATTCGACCGCCTCGTCGGCATACAAAGTGTCTCCGACGCGTACATCGCTGGCATTAACGAGAGCCACCACGTCCCCCGGCCAAGCCTCTTCCACTGTTGAACGGTCAGAACCAAACATTGTGTGGGCATATTTCGTGGCGAACGGGCGGTCAGTTCGGCTTTGGGTAACGTTCATTCCTCGTTCAAAGTGACCCGAACACACTCGAACGTACGCGATTCGATCGCGGTGAGCTCTATCTGTGTTGGCTTGCACTTTGAATGCGAACGCCGAGAAGGGGGCTTCGACCAGTCTGGGGGCGTTATGTACGTCGTATCGGGGAGCCGGTGACGGTGCTAAGTCGACAACGGCATCGAGTAGGAGCCGTACCCCGAAATTGGTGAGCGCTGATCCGAAAAACACTGGAGTTACTTCACCTGCAAGAAATCCTTTGAGATCGATTTCGGTTCCAAGTGCTTCGAGTAGTTCTAACTCTTCGCTGGCTTCGTGCCAACCGTTGGTCGATGGGTCCACCTGGTCGATTGNNGACCTTTGTTCTTCTGACTCAGTGGCTCCATGGGCGGTGCGGTCGTATTTGATGAAGGTGTTTGAGTTGCGGTCAACGATCCCTTTCAGATCTCCTGGNACNCCGACAGGCCACGACATCGGAGTCGGTAGTAGNTGCAACATATTTTCGATTTCGTCTATGAGTTCGAGTGGAGGTCGACCTGGCCGGTCGCATTTGTTGACAAAGGTGAGGATGGGNACTTCACGTTGTCGGCAAACTTCGAACAGTTTCAAAGTTTGAGCCTCAATNCCTTTTGACCCGTCGATAACCATTACCGCCGCATCNGTAGCTGCGAGTACTCGGTAGGTGTCTTCACTGAAATCGCGGTGTCCTGGTGTGTCGAGGAGGTTTAGTACTCGNTCTCGGTAATCGAACTGCAGGGCTGTNGAGGTGATGGATATGCCTCGTTGNTGTTCAAGTTCCATCCAATCAGACGTCGCNGATTTTCGTCCTGAACGCGCTTTCACCGATCCTGCTTCGGCAATTTGGCCCGAGTAGAGCAAGAATTTTTCTGTGAGAGTGGTTTTGCCCGCGTCGGGGTGGCTGATTATCGCGAATGTTCTTCGCCTGTCCGCTTCCGCAGTTACTTGTTCCGGTGACGACACAAGCTTGAGGGTAGAACCACCTCGGCCTGCTACCACCGTCATTGGAGGCGATATGTGCTAGAAGCACCTTGGAAGAGATATATGTACAAAGCGTTCCAAGACTGGGAGTGAACACATGAAGCTGGCAACAGGCGCCGGGTATTGGGCAGCAGGTCCACCATCAGATGCCCAAGAAACAATTTTGGAAGCAGAAGCTCTTGGCTTTCATAGCTTCTGGACAGCGGAAGCATATGGGAGTGACGCTCTCACTCCTTTGGCGTGGTGGGGAAGCCGAACCGAGACCATTCAACTCGGAACGGGCATTGTTCAAATGTCGGCGCGTACACCTGCTGCTACCGCAATGGCGGCTATCACCATGGACCACCTCACCAANGGTCGTTTCATTCTNGGACTTGGGGTGAGCGGTCCCCAGGTCGTCGAAGGTTGGTATGGCCAGCCCTACCCGAGGCCACTGGCCAGAACTCGTGAATATGTGCACATTATTCGGGAGATCTGCGAGCGTGAAAAACCGGTTTCCTACGTAGGTGACCATTACCAGATGCCCTTCCCTGGTGGTCTCGAATTAGGGAAACCTCTCAAATCGACTGTGCATCCCTTACGGCAACACATCCCGATTTATTTGGGTGCTGAAGGGCCGAAGAACGTCGCCCTGTCAGCTGAACTCTGCGATGGTTGGCTTCCTCTCTTTTTCGCTCCGAAAGACAACCAGTTCTATGCCGATGCGTTAAATGATGGCTTCACGAAGGCAGGGAANTCACGAATCGGCGCCGATGGCCGAATCCCCGATGAGAACGATTTTGAGGTGGTCTGCCCTGTTTCGATTGTTCCAGATGCTGACGTTGAACGAGCAGCGGACAAGGTGAGNCCGATGTTGGCTCTGTACATGGGTGGTATGGGCGCTAAGGGAGCCAACTTCCACTACGACGTCTTTTGTCGCATGGGCTACCAGGATGTAGCCGACGAGGTCCAAGAGTGTTACCTGAGTGGCCGCAAGGACGAAGCAGCCGCGTCCATTCCATTGTCTCTGGTTGAAGAAGTCGCTCTCGTCGGCCCGATCGACAAGATCGCGGACGACCTACAGCGCTGGAACGATACGGTGGTCACCACTCTTCAAGTCAGCGGCCCCGTCCCGCTGCTCCGCACGATCGCTGAGGTGGTAAACCAATGAGTTCAGTTGACCCCCGTACCCCCGTGTTAGTTGGCACAGGCCAACTGAAGCAACGGCCCGACAACCCGGTGGAAGCCTTGGAGCCCCTCGCGATGATGCGGGTAGCCCTTGAAGCCGCTGCCGATGACGCAGGCGCCCGAACTTTGTTGGATCGAGCGACAGATACCTGGGTTGTNAAAGGAGCATGGCCNTATCCCGATCCTGCAGCTCTGNTGAGAGAAGAGTTCGGAAACNACAGTCGCACTGGCATCTCAACCGATGGTGGGAACACACCGCAATCTTTGATCAATAAAGCCTGTTTACGAATTCANAACNGNGAAGCNGAAATCGTTCTTATCGTTGGCGCTGAAGGAATCTGGAGTCGACGACGAGCAAAGCGTGCCGGTCANCGAATCCCTTACACCGATCAAGTCGGAGTCGAACCAGACGAAGTNTTGGGCAAAGACGTGACAATGAGTCACCCCGTGGAACTTGAACGCGGAATCGCTATGCCTATCAACTTTTATCCGATCTTCGAGTCNGCTTTCCGGGCTTCTCGAGGGGAAAGCATCGACGAACATCGGGACCGTGTCAGCGAACTGTGGGANACCTTCAACCGCGTAGCTTGCGCGAATCCTTATTCGTGGGTTCAGAACCCGATGACCGCCGAAGAGATTAGAAATCCTGGACCTTCTAACCGTCTCGTCGGTTTTCCCTATACCAAAGCAATGAANTCGAATTGGGATCTNGATCAGGCGGCGGCTTTAATCATTTGCTCCGCTGAAGCNGCTGAAGCGGNTGGNNTTGCCCACGATCGTTGGCTGTTTCCGCAATCAGGAACNGATGGNGCAGATACAAACTTTGTTTCGAACCGAGCTGANCTTCATTCCTCACCCGCTATCAGNGTGGCCGGAAAGAAAGCGATGGAATTAGCTGGTGTNACNCCCGACGATATCGATCACGTCGATTTATACAGTTGNTTCCCATCNGCTGTGCAAATAGCCGCCACNGANATGGANCTNGGNATAGACCGCCAATTAACCCAAACAGGTGGCCTCACCTTTGCTGGTGGTCCTCTCAACAACTACGTCACCCANTCCATCGCAACGATGGCCAATGTGTTACGAGAAGAAGCNGGAGCCATCGGGCTGTGCTCAGCTAANGGTGGCTACATAACCAAACATGCCTTTGGGTTGTACAGCACAACTCCNCCCNCTAACGGNTTCCAACATGAGGACTGNCAGACAGAAATAGATGCGCATCCGNNNGTCGAGTTGGANGCCGAACATGTTGGNGGCGGCACTATTGAGGCGTACACCGTGATGCACGGNGCAGACGGCCCTGAACGCGGTTTAGCTTCAGTGCGNACNCCCAATGGACGACAGTGGGCGGGCACAAGCGACTCAGCGCTCATGGAATCAATGATGGTCGAAGAACACGTCGGACGTTCCGTCCAGGTACTTCCCGACTTCTCTTTCGAATTGACCTAAAGCTGTCTTGGAGATAACTAAACCTCGGGTCCACCACTGGCCCTGTCAATCTTCCTAGCCTCATGCTCGTGAGAGCCGCTTTGATAGAGATGGGAAGCACCAGTTTNCGGCTGACTGTCAACACGGGCCAGGAGATAGACNGAAGNAGCCATCACCTTCNNCTTGGTNCTTCTGTGAGTTCAAACGGGTCGTTCACTGAACGCGACATCGCGGCCGCAACGAGGGTGACCGCTGAGTTCATGACCAACGCCAAAGCCCACAATTGTCAAAGAGTCATCGCCGTCGCAACGGAGTCGTTCCGCCTNGCNGCGAACGGCNTCGCCGTCGCATCGCACATAGAAAGAGAAGCCGGCTGCCAAATCAAAATCTTGNTGCCCGAAGAAGAAAACACGCTCACTTGGCAGGCTGTCGCGAACCACTTTCCGAACACCGACCACTTGACCACCATCGCGCTCAGCGGCGGAAGTCTAGGTATCAGTAGTGGCAGCCTCGGTGGGAAAACCCCGGCCCACAATTTCAGTTACCCCCTAGGAACAGGCGTGCTCGCGCCACGGGCGTCCAACGACGGCTACGTAGATACTTCTACAAGAATCCGCCTTGAACACCACATCGCCGAGAGCCTGAAACCAGCAGCAACAGCTATCAAGGAATCCGGGAATTCTTCTTTCGTGATCGTCGGCGGAATGCCACTCGCAATGACCAAACTGATCCACACCATTCGCCGGTCCGAAGTACCCGAAAACCTCAACGGGTTAGGTGTTGATTGTTCCGATCTAGGTCATCTGATAAAGACCTTCTCAGAGCTATCCATCTCGGCCCGGCTAGCCCTCCCGGGCATGAGTTCTAAGAGATCTGAGTACATGCCTTTGGGTGTCACGATTCTTCGGCAGACGATGCGCTCTTTGGGGGTACATGCCGCAGTGGTCTCAACATCTGGACCGAAAGAAACGCTCTTATCCAGGCTCACAGCCGAAGTTAAGGCCGCTTAGAGTTAATTTCAGATCGCGTGTCTTCGAGCACCCGTTTGTACCAATAAACAATTCCGGTGCTATCGTTGTTGCCGTGAACGGATCGCTACGCGGACTACTTCTTCTCACGTAGGCGAGGGCTATACATAGAGGCCCTCGCCATAACCTCCTGTGCCGCAAGGCCGGGGGGTTCTTCTGCTTTTCGGGGCAGCNGACGGCGAGATGAACAGATCGAGGCGAGACAATGCACAAACGGAGGAAGAACCCATGGCAGACGTGAAGGGCATCAGTAAACAAAAGCCCAGTTCAATGCCTTTCGGCAAGTACATCCACTACCCATATGCGCCGGAGCTNTCCGATCGCACATGGCCCGACAAGGTGACTAGCGAAGCCCCTTTGTGGTGCTCAGTAGATCTCAGAGATGGCAACCAGGCACTCATAGATCCCATGGACGTCCCCCGAAAGAAGCAGATGTTCGAAGCCTTAGTGGAAATGGGCTTCAAAGAAATCGAAGTTGGATTTCCTTCTGCTTCGGCTCCGGATTTTGATTTCTGCAGGATGTTGATCGAAGAAGACTTGGTTCCCGACGACGTATGGATCCAGGTCTTGACTCAAAGCCGCCCCGAACTCATCGCCCGAACATATGAAGCCATCGAAGGCGCAGAAAATGCAATCGTTCACCTGTACAACCCGACTTCCACCCTTCAACGACGAGTGGTCTACGGCCTTGACCTAGATGGAATCGTTGATATCGCACTCACCGGGACCCGCCAATGCAGAGAACTNCGCGAACAAGCGAGTGGTTCAAATATTCGTTTCGAATATTCACCNGAATCNTTCACGGGAACCGAAATAGATTTTGCTGTCGACATATGTGAACAAGTCTCAGCAGAGTGGGGTGCCACTGCTGAGGATCCNATTATNTTGAATCTGCCGGCNACTGTNGAGATGTCGACACCNAATCTTTACGGTGACCTGATCGAGTTCTTCCACCGCACGGTNACCAATCGAGAGGCAATCGTTCTTTCCCTTCACCCTCACAACGACCGAGGCTGCGGGGTCGCCGCGGCTGAATTCGGAGTTATGGCTGGAGCTGACCGCGTTGAAGGAACTTTGTTCGGAAACGGTGAACGAACAGGCAACGTCGACATTGTCACCTTGGCCATGAATCTGTTCAGCCAAGGAGTGGACCCTGAACTAGATATCAGCCACATAGACAACATCCGACGCATCACNGAATACTGCAATCAGTTACCAGTTCACCCCCGTCACCCTTACGGTGGGGATTTGGTNTACACCGCTTTTTCTGGCAGTCATCAAGATGCAATTAAGAAGGGCTTTGAAGCACTCTCAGACGACTACGAGGTCTGGGAAGTTCCTTATCTCCCTATCGATCCCGCTCACGTCGGACGCACCTATCAAGATGTNATCCGCGTCAACAGCCAATCAGGTAAGGGGGGNGTGGCCTATGTGATGAAGAACAACTTCGGGCTAGACCTGCCTCGGCGACTACAAATCGAATTCAGTCAAGTAATTCAGTCGATCACAGATGAAGGGGGCGAGATCGTCCCTGAGACCATCAAGAAAACCTTCGACGAAACTTACCTTCACCTCACTCAGCCATTTTCATACCTTGGTCACAAATCCAACTTTGATTCCGAGTCGTCGGAATTGTCTACGGTGACCGCAACATTGAGTGTCTCGGGTGAGCAAACAACGATCACCGGTGAAGGTAACGGACCACTGTCAGCATTTAANACAGCNCTAGCTGATGGGTGTGGGTTAGACATCACTCTTGTTGACTATCAAGAACATGCGATAGGCACCGGGGCTGACGCTGCGGCAGCTGCCTACGTTGAAATCGAAGCAGCGGACCGAAGTGTCCATTGGGGCGTCGGGTTGCACCCCAATATCGTCACAGCGAGCTTCCACGCACTCTTATCGGCAATTAATCGTTCCGAAACCAGTTAACCGCGCCCCCGGATGGCCGAACTTCGATCAGAATCATTAAGTGGCGCTATCTAGCTTTGCCGACGGGTCGTTATTCGGAACCCGTTTTGGGACCGCTCCTCCGCGGGTTGTCGCGTTACATGGGTGGGGCCGATCNCACCAAGATTTTGCATCGAGCTTGGAGGGCCTAGACGCAGTCAGCGTTGACCTACCCGGCTTTGGTGTCTCACCAGCCCCCTCCGAGGTGGGNGGGGCATCCATGTACGCAAATCTTGTTGCCCCGATTCTTGATATCTGCNACACCCCGGTGATTCTGGTCGGACACAGCTTCGGCGGAAGNGTTGCNGTTCATTTGGCAGAACAACGGCCAGCTGCCATCGGAGGNATAGTTCTGACCGGAGTGCCGCTCCTTCACCGGGCGCATCGCCGAGGTCGACCCGCGTTGCGGTATCGCTTCGGACGCCTATTGCACCGATGGGGTCTCGTCAGCGACGGATTCTTAGAAGGTNTACGCGACAAATACGGCAGTGCTGACTATCGAGCTGCNTCGGGCGTGATGCGNGACATTTTGGTGACCGTCGTCAACGAATCTTACGAACAGCAACTGCGGTCTATATCAGCTCCAGTGGACCTTGTCTGGGGTGACGGCGATGATGCCGCCCCTCCCGAAATCGCAGCGAGAGCCGAAGCTCTGCTNGCNGATGCNAGGTTGACGCTCTTGGGTGGTATCGACCACTTTGTCCCAACCACAGCTCCGTTCGCCTTGCGTGAAGCAATCGATCGCCGTTTGGNTGCCCTCTCGTGACTATGACAGACGGCTATNTGGTGGCCTGTTTCGCGGCTTCGTTGTTCTCAAGTACGCGGTGGCTTCGAGTTGCGCAACGCGAGCATTATCTTGCCTGGTCCGCGTCACGTTTTGCTGTTCGCTGGTGGAGGTTNGGAGTCATCAACCCGCTGCTNTTTGNNATGACAGCATTNGTTGTCGTTGCATCTGCTTGGTTTCCATTCGCCTGTCTCGCTGCCGCCTTGATCGTATGTGTCGGACCGCTGGGCCTAGGACTCAAAGGTCGCACCAGTTCTCTNGCTTGGACCCGCAGACTTCGTACCGTGGCCGCTGNAANGGTGCTCTTTGCCGTTGTCTTGTTTCTAGCGCTACGACAGTTAGGTGCCGGGTCAGTCGNTTANGCCGTCGTTGTGNTCCTCGTTCCGGCCTTGATCGATGTTGCNTTGGTTGTGTTGAAACCAATTGAACAAAGATTTGCCCGAAAGTATGTGACGCAGGCAGCGAACACTTTGGAGCGTGTCAATCCAATTCGCGTCGCGATCACTGGTTCTTACGGCAANACCACNATTAAGGGATATGTCCGTCATCTTTTGTCTGAAACCCGCAGTGTTGTAGCTAGNCCAGCAAGCTTCAACAACAGCGCTGGCCTGTCCCGNTCCGTTAACGAACATCTCACCGACGGCACCGAGATTTTCGTTGCNGAGATGGGCACATATGGCCCCGGNGAAATCGCCGANTTAGTGAGTTGGATACAGCCGTCAATCTCNGTGTTATCTGCGATCGGACCAGTACATCTGGAACGTTTTGGAGATCTGGATACGGTTGTCGCTTCAAAAAGTGAGATCTTTTCGACCAGCCGAACAGCGGTCATCAACGTCGACGCCTACGGATTAGCGGCCGAAGCCGATCGTCTNCAGGCATCTGGTATCGATGTCTTGAGGTGCTCNGCCAAAGATTCGACTGCGGACATTTTTGTTACTTCCGACGACGGGCTGTCGGTAACGGTTTCAAATCGGATAATCGTTGCAGGGTTAGAAAGTGACGCCGCCCCCAGCAACGTTGCGTGTGCTGTCGCTGTCGCCACNGCNCTAGATGTTCCTGACGAAACAATTGCTCACCTTCTAACAAACCTCCCAACCGCAGATCACCGGCGCCAAATTCTCCTTGGCCAATCAGGTGTCACCATCGTTGATGACACNTACAACAGCAANCCGGCAGGGGCTGCNGCNGCATTGGAAACACTGGCCAGAACGGGTGCCAACCGCAAAGCAGTAGTGACCCCGGGGATGATTGAACTCGGAAATCGACAGGCNTCNGANAATAGGCGNTTCGGCGTTGACGCCAGCCTTATCGCAGATGANCTCATNATTGTCGGTCGAACAAACAAGNCNGCTCTCGCGAACGGAGCAAGGGACGGNACTGCTCGGGTTCACGTGCTGCCGAACCGTGATGAGGCGATCAAATGGGTCCGAGAAAACCTCAAAGCAGGCGATGCGGTGCTTTACGAGAACGATCTACCTGATCACTACCCATGANCACAAACCTCACCAAGAATCCGAGGGTGACACCCGTCCGAAGGCCATCTACGGTTTCATAGGAGATAATGAACCGTCCAGCAGTCTGCTTCGGCAGCCCATCTCCCGAACACGACATCTCGATCCTTACAGGGTTGCAGGCCGTCCGAGCCTTGTCCGATGCCGGGAACGACGTGGTGGCCCTCTACTGGTCCAAGACAGGGAACTGGTTCCAAGTTCCCGCTGACATCGAACCAAGTGAGTTCGCCGATGGGTTACCAAGATCAGCAGAACCAATATCAATCAAAATTGGTGATAACGGTGGTTTCTACAAGCTCGGTAAACGCAACAAACAAAGTCTCATCGACATCTCCGCTGTAGTGGTGTGTTGCCACGGTGGACCCGGCGAAGACGGCAGCCTCCAAGCAATGTTNGACTTAGCTGGCATCCGTTACACAGGCCCAAGTCAGCANGGGGCCGCTATTGGAATGGACAAGCTGGCATTTTCTGGAACCATGGAGGCAGCAGGAATAGCAAGCTTGCCATTGCATCTCGTCACAGACGACTTAGCTCTTGACGAAACCGGCCCATTCATCATCAAACCCAGGTTCGGTGGATCTTCAATAGGCATCGAAGTGGTCGATGATCTCACAACCGCCAAGGCACTGGTACAAACTCAACCGCTANTGCGTCACGGAGCGGTGATACAGANCTATCTCAGCGACGCCATTGACCTCAACATTTCAGTTCGAACCTACCCAGAGACAACTTTGAGCGCTGTNGAACGTCCACTTCGTCCAGAAGACGGTGGTATATACAGCTACGCCGACAAGTATCTGACCGGNTCTCAAGGGATGGCCAGCGCTCCCAGAGAACTTCCAGCGGAGCTACCTCCNAANATCGAAGGAGAACTCNGAACTATCGCTGATCAGGTAGTCCAATTGGCCATGGTTCGATCCGTGGCTCGCATCGACTTCCTTTGGAACGCAGACGGTCTTTGGGTAAACGAAATCAACACCATCCCCGGGTCGCTTAGCTGGTACTTCTGGTCNCACGAAGGCATCTCCTTTGACCAATTGCTAACTGAANTGATCCAAGAGGCAGTAGAAAGCCCAGCAGNGACATTCCAAACCGATGGTGCCGATGGAACAGCCTTACGCGATGTCGGGNCAATCTCACACAAGTTGGCCTAATGAAGCGNNGCGTCACTTTCTGGGTATTTCCACTCATTGCAGCCGCATGCTCATATGGAACGAATAACTCTGGTCAAGTCGAACAATTTACGAGCGACCTCAGCGAACAAGAGCGCGCTTGNGTCGAAGNTCGTCTCCTCACCGGTTGGGATTTGAACCTAGCCGACCTCGNCGGCGACCTCAGTCCTGAGGAGGAGATCGCCGTTGATACCGCCACTGAGTTGTGTCGATTAACCGCAAANAACTCAGCCGCTCTNCCTCCGACCGATAACGAAAANCCACAAGTCTCAGAAGAACTCTTACAAGCCCCGGCTGNCTTCAGTCCAAGTGATACCCCTCCAGGCGAAGANCCCCTTTTNGACCAGTACTGGTTGGAATGCGGATTAGGAAAAGCTAAAGCCTGCGACGACCTCTTCTACTCAGCACCTCGCGNGAGCNAGTACGAACANTTTGCGTTCAGCTGCGGAGGTCGTCGNAACATGGACTGTTCTCTACTTTTGGGAATCGACCAACCNGATGGAGATCTCAANCCNCTGACCCCACCACCCGGCGACGACGAGAATCTGGANCAGTTATGGACTCGTTGNTCGGAAGGCAGCACCTCAGCTTGCGGCGAATTACGACTNANCGCTGCAAGCGGATCNCTTTATTCTCAGTTCGGTACAAGCTGTGGAGCCCGAGGAACCACCTATTGCACTCTGATCCTTGAATACGACGGTGAACCGCCATCACTNGATGATCTGANCGCCACCATGGATCCGCCCGGTCAAGATGAACTACTCGATCAGCTATGGGAACTCTGTGGCAACCAAGACGCNCGAGCATGCAAGGACCTCGCCAAACACGGTCCAGCCGACAGTGTCTACGTAAAGTTCGGCATCTCGTGCGGTGGACGGTCNGTCGCTCCGTGTGCACGATTGTTCGCTGACTTACAGCCNGCGAACCCCTAATCAGCGATCAACGCTGCTCTCAGNAACTCAATNGTTTCTCGTCGAGCCTTCACAAGCGAACGTAAATCCGGCTCAAGCCCAAGGGCCCGCATCACTTCGGGTTCGGTGGCTACGCCGACCACCGCCGAATACACAGCAAGCAACAACATACGAGGGTCGTGTCGACGAAAGCGACCAGCAACCATTTCCGTCTCTACGAAACGCACCGCCTCACCAAGCATGACACTCATAGCCGAAGCTAATTCTCCTGAGGCTGTTCCNCCTTGACGCGTCACCAANCGCACCAAACCAAGCACTTCNGGTCGGCGCGCGGCCAGCGAAAACGTCGCCCGAACCAAATCTTCAATACGTTGAAATCCTCGTGCCTGCGGGTCAGCTGCTCCGGCAAGAGCAGAACCAAGTTCGCGAACNGCAAGTTCAATTGTCGCAGTCAACAGGTGCTCTTTCGAAGAGAAGTGATANAGGATCGCCTGTTTGGTGATTCCTAAATCCGATGCCAAATCGTCTAANGACGTCGAGTCATACCCCCGCAATCCAAATGCAGCCAAAGATGAGTCAAGGATGCGTTCGCGGGTAGGAACGGGCACGGACACATTCTAGAACGAAATCAAACATAGACTTACCATTTGGTAAGTTTTCTGATAGAACTATTGATGTGATCAGTGAGTCCCTTTCGGGCAAACGGTTAGCCATAACCGGCAGCACCGGTTTCTTGGGCACGGCACTGGTTGAGCGACTGCTCCGCGGGGTTCCAGATTGTGAACTCGTTCTTTTGGTCCGTCCGACACGCCGAAACAGCGCTGAACGTCGAGTGGAACGAGAAATCTTTCGCAACGACGCTTTCGACGCACTCCGATCACAATGGGGGGATGACTTTGCCGAAACTTGCGATCGGAGAGTCTCTGTCGTATCCGGCGACGTAACAAATGATGGTCTGGGGCTCAGCGAACAAGACCGGGAACTATTCACATCCTGTGACATTGTCATTCATTCTGCCGCAACGGTCAGCTTCGATAGCCCACTCGACAGTTCAATAGAAATCAATTTGCTTGGACCCAACCGCATCATCCAATTACTCAGTGATGCGAACGTCACTCCCCATCTTGTAGCTGTTTCAACCTGCTACGTAGCCGGAAATCGGCGCGGAGCAGCAAACGAGGAGCTACTCGCTGGCACTCCTTTCCAGGTAAACGTCGACTGGAGACAAGAAGTCGAAGCCGCCCGAAGAACTCGAGCCGATCTCGATGCTCGAAGCCGAATACCCGAACAACTTGACAGCTTTCGCAAAGGTGCCAGAGAGGAACTTGGTGCCGCCGGCTTACCGATGCTTGCGGCAAAGACGGAACAGCTTCGAGAAGCCTGGGTCAACGATCAAATGGTGGAAGCCGGACGGAGCCGGGCAACATCACTCGGTTGGCCCGACGTCTACACCTATTCAAAAGCCTTAGGCGAAACAGCGCTCGTTGAACTCCACGGGGATGTGCCTATAAGCATCGTTCGTCCTTCAATAATCGAGTCAGCATGGTCAGAACCGTCACCAGGCTGGATCCGCGGCTTTCGGATGGCTGAACCGCTCATCGTTTCTTTCGCCAAAGGCGAACTCAATACTTTCCCTGGCTATCCAGAGGGAATTATTGACGTCATTCCTGTTGACATGGTTGCTTCAACCATCATCGCCGTTGCGGCAAAAGGCCCAGAACCGGACCCTGAAGTATTCCAAGTAGCTTCAGGATCCACAAACCCACTCCAATTCAAAAAGCTGCTCAACACTGTTATGGAATGGTTTCGTGAACATCCCGTCTACGACGCTAAGGGACACCCCACCGCGAGTACCGAATGGAAATACGCGGGGTCTAGCGGCCTAGAGGAGCAACTCCATCGAGTAGTCAAGGCCTTTGACGTAGCTGCCAAAGTCATCAATCGGTTACCGATTCGCGGTGAGAACAGTTTCACAAGCAAGTTCGCGGAACGTCGCCAAAACCTCGACCAAATCAAAGGTTACGTCGACATCTACGGTGCTTACGGAAAGTGTGAAGCGGTATACGGAATACAACGGACGCTTTCGTTATGGGAGTCGCTGTCACCCGAAGACCAGGCTCAGTTTGGGTTCGACCCGAGGATCATCGATTGGCATCACTACATCACCGAGGTCCATCTACCTACGGTGGTGATACAGGCTCGAGTAAAGACAACCCCCGACAAACGCACCGGTCCAAGCCGATCCGAACGACTTCGCTCAGCAGTATTGGATGAAGATCGACATTTCGCTGCTTTCGATCTGGAAAACACGCTGATTGCTAGCAANGTGGTCGAAAGCTACGCATGGCTGGCAACTCGACGTTTGAACCCGAAACAGCGATTTGAATTCACTCTTCGAACCCTGAGTGAAACACCTGGACTTTGGAGACGCGACAAACGAGATCGAACTGATTTCCTTCGCTACTTCTACCAGCGCTACAAAGGCGCTCCGCTCGGGCAGCTTGANGCGGACGCAGCAGAAATGTTAAGTGACCTGATTCTGATCAAGTCGTTCCCCGCTGGTCTCCGCCGAGTACGAGCACATCGGGCGGCAGGACACNGGACAGTNCTAATCACCGGTGCATTAGATATCGCCGTTGAACCGCTCCGCCCTCTTTTCGACCACATAATCGCAGCGAGAATTGACCGTAAAGACGGAAAACTCACTGGAGAGATGCTCGANGTGCCCCCCACAGGNGAAGTTCGNGCACAACTAATGGTGGATTGGGCTGAACAAAACGGNTTAGATCCTTCACAAGGTGTGGCGTATGCAGACTCCGCNTCTGACCTTCCAATGCTNGAAGCTGTCGGCTANCCAGTTGCTGTAAATCCCGANACCCGNTTGGTAACCATCGCNGAGAAACGGGGGTGGTTGACAGAAGATTGGCCGAAGACGGCTGGGGCTCCTAAGCCATTACTTCCAATGGGGCAACGCCCGAAGCTCCTAACCACCAATGAAGGAGCTCGTTGATGTCTGCTCGACAAGGCCTCGTACTTGAAGTTGACCGGACTACCCCGCCAATAGTTTTTCATCACGGAGAAGGTTTTCGGTTCGAAAAGTTGCCCTCTGGAAGTCGTGTTGTTTACCCCAACGAACCAATCGAACCAATCGAAGACGTNGACGGCGCAATACGCCATGCCTTGGATAACCCCCTAGGTGATTCTCCTCCCCTTGCAGCATTACTCACGGCGGGAATGAAACTCACTATCGCCTTCGATGACATTTCACTGCCGCTGCCCCAAATGCAGGCACCCGACATCAGAAGTCGAATAATCGAACAGGTTCTCGACACTGCGGCNAGCGCCGGCGTNGATGACGTTCACCTCATAGCCGCTCTGGCACTGCACAGAAGGATGACNGAAGGNGAATTGCGGCACGCATTAGGCGACCGCGTCTACGACGCTTTCGCCCCTACCGGCCAGCTGTACAACTTCGATGCTGAGGACCCTGAAGCGTTAACACACTTGGGTGAAACAGACCACGGNGAAGAGGTGGTNATTTCTAAGCGAGCAGCGGAGTCCGATCTCATCATTTACGTCAACATCAATTTGGTTTCNATGGACGGAGGACATAAGAGCGTCGCTACCGGANTATCGGGCTATTCGGCGATACGCCACCACCACAACGTTGAAACGATGCAGCGATCCAAGTCCTTCATGGATCAAGAGAACAGCGAACTTCACACAAAGAACTGGCGCCANGGTCGACTGATCCGAGACGCCGGCGTCAAGATNTTCCAAATCGAAACGACACTCAACAACGACACATTTCCNACTCCGTGGGATTTCTTACAAAAACGTGAATGGGAGATGAATACCAAAGAACGCATGCTTTTGTTGGGCACCAAGAAGTTTCTGGACAAGATCCCTCGAAAATCAGCGCGTTCCATTTTTCAAGGGATACGTGCNCCATATGGTTTGACTTCGATCCAAGCTGGCGAAGTTGAAGAAGTCCACAAAGTGACAACAGCCAACGTCTACCGGCAACATCTAGTCAGAGTCGAAGGACAAACTGACATTCTCTCTATGGGGCTCCCCTACCTCGGGCCTTACAATGTCAACTCGATAATGAACCCAATTCTCGTCGCCTGCCTTGGTTTGGGTTACTTCTTCAATTTGTACAAAGGCAAGCCCCTAGTGCGTGAAGGTGGCGTTGTGATAATGAGTCACCCAACACCTTGGGAGTTTCATCCTGTTCACCACCCGAGCTACATAGACTTCTTTGAAGANGTTCTNGCNGACACCACCGATCCACACAAGATCGAACACAANTATGAAAAGCGCTACGCAGAAGATGAGTGGTACCGACACCTCTACCGGACCTCTTACGCTTACCACGGTGTGCATCCGTTTTATATGTGGTACTGGTGCTCACATGCGCTTCAACATGTTGGTCAGGTCATAATCGTGGGCGGNGACCAACGNGCGACGAAGAGAATGGGCTTTCGCTCGGCTACTACTATGCGCGACGCTCTTGAGATGGCAACTGATGTCGTTGGTCGTGACCCGACTCTGACCCATCTGCATAACCCACCTGTCCTTATGGCCGACGTCGTCTAGTTCGAGGAACGAAAATGACGGACCCGAATCGCAGAAACCCAATCAGTCATCTGACGGACCGAAAAGCCAAACCTTCTATTTCTCGCGTTGTGAGAAAGGTTGAGTTTCCGCTCAAAGCAGCGGAAACACCCGAAGGTGAAGTTCCTCTGCCTTCTAACACGGGNGGAAACTACGAGACCGATTGGGCTCGTAGATACGCGTCGAGGCTGACTAGACGCATAGCCCTTTCTACCATCGGCAAGGGAGTGATTAGCTACTACGCAAATCCCACGATCAGAGGACTTGACCGCCTNCATGACCTTGATGGCCCNGCCATTTTTGCNGCGAACCATCAAAGTCACGCTGACACATTGTTGATGTTGACCTCTATGCCTCCGCCTTGGAAACATAAGGCCTTCGTCGGTGCTGCAGCTGACTATTTCTTCGGCAACAGGACAACNGCCGCGATCTCNGCATTGTTTATAGGTGCAATACCTATAGAGCGCACTTCCATTAATCGAAACACGATNGAAAAGGCAGTTGANCTGCTGCGAAGTGGTTGGAGCATGGTGATTTATCCCGAGGGTGGCAGATCACCTGACGGATGGGGACAAGAGTTCCGGCCGGGAGCTGCATTCCTTGCGAAACAAGCGGGAGTTCCTGTCGTACCTGTGCATATCCGAGGAACGTTCGATATTTTGCGAAAAGGACGTAACTGGCCGAAGAGGTCTAAAGCCACAGTCAACTTCGGGCGGCCACTGCAATTCGCGGAAGAAGACAACAACNGGCGATTCACGAGGAAACTCCAAGCAGCAGTCGAGTCCCTCGCTGACGAAACTGCGACGGGCAACTGGTTCGCCGCGCGACAACGTTCACACTCAGAAGAAAGCCCTGGGATCCAAGGACCCGACGGTGCTCCNTGGCGTCGCCGTTGGGCATTAAGCGACAAAGACGATAAGCGNAACGACGNCGAACGTCGCTGGCCCTACGTCTAAAGTCGAACCGCTAGTGGCGAAGTACGCTAAAGGGCGTATCTTCTTTAGAGCGCCCACCAGCACGGATACCGAAGAGGGAACTTAAATGCCAGTAGCCGCGAGCACCCCTATAGAGCTGATCGCAAACGTTTACGCCAACCTCGCTGACAGCACTGCGATGGGACGNNAGAAGTTGGGNCGATCACTCACATTGGCGGAAAAGGTTCTNATCAATCACCTCGCATCGGAAGATCAACAACTAGACCGNGGCGNCAGCTACGTTGATCTGAATCCCGACCGGGTAGCGATGCAAGATGCCACCGCACAGATGGCTTGGCTTCAATTTATGACCGCTGGCCTGCCCGAAGTAGCAGTACCCACAACCACTCATTGCGATCACCTCATCCAAGCAAGGGAGGATGGGAAAACTGATCTTCTAGCTGCAAATGACAGCAATGAAGAGGTCTACGACTTCCTTGAAAGCGTGTGTGCGAAATACGGAGCCGGATTCTGGATGCCGGGGAGCGGAATAATCCACCAGGTCGTGCTCGAACAATACGCTTTCCCCGGTGGAATGATGATTGGCACTGACAGCCACACTCCTAATGCCGGTGGACTCGGAATGATCGCCGTTGGGGTCGGAGGAGCCGACGCGGTCGATGTCATGACGGGGTTCGCATGGAACGTTCGGTGGCCGAAGGCAATCGGAGTTCATCTGATAGGAGAACTCTCAGGCTGGAGCGCTCCGAAAGACATCATTTTGAAAGTCGCCGAGATCTTGACCGTCAAAGGCGGGACCGGAGCAATCGTTGAATATTTTGGTCCAGGGGCGGAGTCGTTGAGTTGCACTGGGAAAGCGACGATTTGCAACATGGGGGCAGAGATCGGCGCTACAACCTCACTCTTTGGTTACGACGAGGCTATGAGCCGCTACCTGAAATCGACAGGACGCGAAGACGTCGCCGATTTAGCTAATGAAGTAGCAGAACACCTTCGAGCAGACGACGAAGTAATTGAAAATCCTGCGGCTTATTACGACGAGGTAATCGAAATCGACTTGTCAACCCTGAGTCCTCATATCAACGGACCACATACACCTGATCTAGCTAGGGAAGTGCGCGCCTTGGGTGAAGAAGCCAAAGCTAACGGCTGGCCTTCAACTATCAGTGCGGCGCTCATTGGTTCTTGCACTAACTCGAGCTATGAAGACATCACCAGAGCGGCCAGCATCGCCCGCGAGGCAGCAGCTAATGGACTGACCGCAAAAACCAAGCTCCTCATTACACCGGGCTCAGAACAAGTTAGGGCGACCATCGAACGCGACGGCCTCTTAGCCGATTTCGAGGCTTTAGGGGCGACCGTTCTGGCAAATGCCTGTGGGCCATGCATAGGCCAATGGGATCGAAGCGCCGAGGAGGGACATACCGCTGGCGAAGCTAATGTCATCGTCACCTCCTATAACCGCAATTTCCCCAAGAGAAACGACGGTGATGCAGCGACACTTGCTTTCGTCACTTCACCCGAAACCGTCATGGCGTTGGCTCTTGCTGGAACCATCGACTTCGATCCCCTGACTCAAACTTTGACGAATGATGAGGGAGACGAGGTGGCTCTGTCTGTTCCAGTTGGTATCGAATTGCCTCCACAAGGCTTCGACCCCGGGCAAAACACTTTTGTTGCACCACCCGCCCGAGGCTCCGACATCGAAGTGAAGGTCGCCCCTACCTCTGACCGTCTTCAGCTACTGGAGCCCTTTGAAGCCTGGGACGGTAATGACTATGAGGCCCTTCCTATCCTCGTCAAAGCCAAAGGAAAGTTCACTACTGACCATATTTCTATGGCTGGTCCGTGGTTGAAATATCGCGGTCATCTCGAAAACATTTCGGGAAATCTTTATCTTGGGGCGGTCAATGCTTTCGATGGCTACGAAGTGGGTCACGGAAAAAACCAGCTAACGGGCGAAACCCAGACCTTTCCAGAAATAGCTCGCGAATACCATGAAGCCAATCAGGGTTGGGTGGTCATTGGTGACGAAAATATGGGTGAGGGGTCGAGCCGTGAACATGCTGCTATGGAACCAAGATTCCGCGGCGGGCTTGTAGCAATCGCACGTTCCTTCGCGCGGATCCATGAAACAAACCTGAAGAAGCAGGGCATGCTTCCTCTCACATTTGCTGATCCTGTCGACTATGAACAAATTGGTGAGGACGACCGCATCGCAGTGCTTTCTTTGAATCAACTTTCGCCCGGCCAACAGGTCCAGGTCGAAGTCACAACTCCCGAAGGTCGAACCTGGTCGTTCTCAACCAACCATACGTTTAGCACCGAACAGATCGAATGGTTTAAGGCCGGATCTGCCTTAAATATCATCAAGGCATCTATCTAAATTTCAGCGCACTAGTTAGTTGACGGAGTACCCAAACTTCTGCCCTGAATGAGGAAACCGGCCCGGGGGGCGGGCCGGTTTCAAGAGCCGTAAGGGGGAAGGGGTAATCCGCCTCGGCCGACCGCCTAGGTGGGGGGCACCTTTTGGGGCGATCATTGTGTCGAGCGACTTTGGGGGAAGCCGTTGATCTCAACGAAATTCACCTTAGTTACCCATCGGTCATTCATCAAGCCGAACTTATAGATACTTTTGATCTAAAAAATAGATAGCTATGGGTATTCGGGTAACCTGAATTCATGGAACTCAAACAGCTCGATGCTCTTGCCGCGGTAGCCGAACACGGCCGCTTTTCGGCCGCAGCTCGCGCACTAGACACCGTCCAATCCAACATTTCGACTCACATAGCGCGCCTCGAAGATGACCTGGGGGCAATACTGGTAGATAGAAGTGCTGGCGAACTAACCCCTGAGGGTCAAGCCGTACTGACACGTGCTCGACGGATTAACACGGAACTCGCCGCTCTTCGTGACGATGTCACATCCATGACGTCAAGAGTTAGCGGCCAGGTACGGATCGGGATCATCGGCACCACCGGGCGTTGGCTGTTGCCACCTTTGTTGGATGAACTCAGCCGTAGTTTTCCAGACGTCGTGACCACCGTTATAGATTCGACCACGACCGCTCTAATCCCACTCCTCGAACACGGCGACCTGGACTTAACCGTTATCAACACACCGCTCCAACACGACGAGTTATTCACCACCGCGCTATTCGAAGAGCAACTAGTCGTAATAGCACCAGACGGACATCCCCTCGCCGTTGATGGAGATAGACCAGTCCACATCGGCGAACTCGCAACACATGACCTGTTGCTTAGCCCTCCAGGTTCAAACCTTCGAGTGTTAATTGACGCCAAGGCCAGGCAAGAAAATGTCGCACTCCGCACCATCGCTGAACTCGACGGCATCCGACTCGCCGCAACCTTGGCGTTTCAAGGTTATGCGCCGGCCATCGTTCCGGTCACAGCCATACCATCATGGATCGGTCGCGGCGGGTGGGCGGTGCTCACCCTTCAAGATATGCCCCGACGTCGTGTCGGATTAGCTATTCGTCGACGAGGCATGTTGTCCGCACCGGCTTCGGCAACTAGAGATGTCCTCAGACGCGTGGTTCGAGATCAAGCGCCGAACATCGAAGGTTTAACCGCTCTTTAAGACCGTTTAGACCTCCCAGCACTAATAGTGCACCTAACTCGCCTACGCTCAATCATGTGACGACTCCCAGCACGCTGCAGATACGTCAAGGCACCCCGGCCCACGCCGTCGCTGGAGTACACAACCTTGATGGTCGCTCGGTCATGCTCATCAGAGCCGAAGACCCCGAGCATCGAGGAGCACTCACCCCAGAAGATGGCGACACACTTACCGCCGCCGCGACCCTGGCCTTGGAGAAACATCTCCCGATCGTGCTATTGCTCGCTTCATCAGGTGCAGACGCAAACCATGGCGTAGCCGCTCTTGATGGATGGGGGCGAGCTGCGCGAGTACTTGCAAAGGCATCCGGAGTAGTCCCGATCCTGGCGGGAGTAACAGGACCAGCAGTTTCAGGAACCGCTCTGCTTATAGGACTCGCCGACATAGTAGTGATGGCAGATGATGCCTACGCTTTCGTGAGCGGGCCGGTTCCAGTACAACAGATGACCGGGGTGCACGTCGATGTTGAAGAATTGGGGGGAGCTACTGTCCATTACCGAGACACCGGGGCGGCGAGCATTGTTGTTTCACACGATGATGTGCTTGCGACAATCAGCGACATTCTCCGCTTCTTACCTGACCACAATCGGAACGAGGCACCGTTCCTCGAGACTGCAGACCCTGTTGACAGAAAAACTCCGGAAGCCGGAGACCTTCTCCCCGATACACCCACAGGTTCTTATGACGTTCGCGAGGTAATCAGTTTAATTGTTGATGACAGTGATTTCCTGGAACTGCGCGCCGGCTGGGCCGAGAATCTCGTTACGGGGCTAGCGAGCATGGGCGGCAGACCTGTCGGAATCATTGCCAATCAACCAATGGCAATCGCCGGAACCCTAGACATACCAGCTTCCCAAAAAGGGGCGCGTTTCGTTTCCATGTGTGACGCATTCAATTTGCCAATAATTACCTTGGTTGATACCCCTGGGTTCTACCCCGGCAAGGACCTCGAGTGGCGAGGCATGATTCGACATGGCGCACAGATGGCCTTCGCTTACGCGAGAGCGACAGTTCCGCGGATCTCATTGGTACTGAGAAAGTCATATGGCGGAGCCTTCATCGTTATGGACTCAAAAACCATGGGCAATGACGCATACCTTGCCTGGCCCACCGCTGAGATCGCTGTAATGGGAGCAACCCAGGCCGCTCAGATTCTGCAACGCGGCGAATCCGAGGAGACAATCGCCACTTGGGTAGACGAATACGAAGCGACTTACTTGAACCCGTATGTTGGCGCAGAACGAGGATTCGTTGACGCAGTAATTGACCCAGCTGACACAAGAAAAGAACTAGTTGACCTCGTTGAGCTCTTCAGCTCAAAACGAGAACAATTGCCCCGACGAAGGCACGATAATTCGCCACTTTGATCCGCTTGATGCAACCTCACGCACAGAATCTAAGTAATTCTCAGGAAACACCAGAGAAAACTGAGCCGCTGAAAGAGGCGAAAGCCTCCAACTTGAGGTACGGTCCCAGCGGGGATTATCAAGCTGTGCAACGGCGCACCTGAGTGCTTGACCCCTTTGTGGCCATATAAGACGTACAGAATGTAGAGGAATAATCGTGTCCGAAGAGTCCTTCACGATCACAGACAACCGCAGCGGAGAAACAGTAACAGTGCCAATTGTGGATGGCACGATCTCCTCGGCAGCTCTTCGCGAGCTTGACAAAGGAATGTGGTTTTATGACCCGGCCTACATGTCTACCGCCAACTGCAACAGCCAAATCACTTACATTGACGGTGGAAACGGCATCCTTCGCTATCGGGGGTATCCAATAGAGCAACTTGCCGAACATTCAAACTTCCTGGAAGTTTGCTACTTACTGCTCAATGGTGAACTTCCAACAGAAGACCAGGCTGAGGAGTGGGTCCACCACATCACCATGCACACCTATGTGCATGAAAACATCGCTCGATTCATGCAAGGCTTCCGTTACGACGCCCACCCAATGGGGACCCTTGTTTCGACAATAGCGGCCTTGTCTACTTTCTATCCTGAGGCAAAAAACATAGACGACCCACATAATCGTTTAATACAGACCCACCGCCTCATAGCCAAAATGCCGACGATGGCGGCCTTCGCCTACAAGAACCGGTTGGGCCTTCCCTATCAGTACCCCGTCAACCATCTCGGCTATACGGGAAACTTTCTTCGAATGATGTGGAACGTTGCAGACCCTGCTTATGAGCCAGATCCGGTTCTTACAAGAGCTTTAGACATACTCCTGATTCTTCACGCTGACCATGAACAAAATTGTTCGACCACGACGATGCGGACCGTGGGTTCCAGCAACGCTGATCCCTACTCGGCCGTTGCCGCAGCAACGTGTGGTCTTTACGGACCTCTACACGGTGGAGCCAACGAGGCTGTAATCCACATGCTGCATGAAATCGGAAGCTTCGACAATGTCGCTGGCTACGTAGAAAAGGTGAAATCCGGGGAGACCCTTCTTCAGGGCTTCGGTCACCGGGTGTACAAGAGCTACGACCCGAGAGCCACCATCATCAAGAAAACTGCTGACCAAGTTTTCGAAGTCACAGGACTGAACCCTCTCTTAGACATCGCAATGAAGTTAGAGGAAGTGGCTTTGAATGACCCCTACTTCATCGATCGAAACCTCTACCCCAATGTCGACTTTTATTCCGGGTTGATCTATGAGGCAATGGGTTTCCCTATGGACATGTTCACAGTGTTGTTCGCCATCGGCCGAACACCAGGCTGGCTTGCTCACTGGCAGGAAATGCTTGACGACCCAGAGCAGAAGATTTATCGCCCCAGACAGATGTACACAGGACCTGGTGAGCGCGACTACGTAGCGATTTCAAACCGCTAATTCGTCTGAATAATTACCTCAGACGTCAATCAGTATCTTCCCAATATTTGCGTTTGTATCCATGTACGCGTGAGCTTCCGATATTTCGTCTATCGAGAATCTCGAATCGATAACGGGTTTTAGGCTCCCATCATCGAACCGTGGCAACAGCTCTGCCACAAAACGTTGATTGGCTTCAATCTTTTGTTCAATCGGCCTTGAACGCAGCACAGTCCCTATCAAAGAAGCTCTCTTGGGCAGCAAAGCGCCCAGCGCAAATGAAGCCATCGGCCCACCCATAACACCAACTTGGACTATCCGACCCTGAACCTTCACACACTGGAGGTTCTTCGCCAGATAATCGCCACCAACGACATCGAGAACAACGTCGACTCCCAAGCCCTCAGTCCAGCCTTCTACAGCCTCTGCAAAATCTTGCTGGGTGTAATCAACCACTAAATCCGCCCCTAGATCGCGGCATGCGGCGACCTTGCTTGACGAACACGTCACCGCTATCTGCGCTCCGAGAGCCTTTGCTATCTGTATCGCCGCAGTACCAACGCCAGATGCCCCCGCATGGACCAACGCTCGGCCACCCGAACTGAGAGTTCCTTGAGTGACAAGCGCATCGTGAGCAGTCATAAAGACCTCGGGAATCGCCGCTGCGTCAGCCACTCCAATGCCGTGAGGAACAGCTTGAAGCATTCGTTCATGGGTAACCACCATCTCAGCCATTGCGCCGCCGGAGACTATGCCCATCACTGCATCGCCGACCGACCAGTTTGAGACTTCCGAACCAACGGTCATAATCTTTCCCGAATATTCCAAACCTGGTATCTCATGCTCCGGCTTGGGACCTGGCGCTGGATATTGACCAGCCCTTTGAAGTAAGTCAGCTCGGTTCATCGCTGACGCCGTGACACCGACCACCACCTGGTCGGGTCCCGGGCTTGGCTCCGGCACCTCCTGGACTTTCAGAACGTCCTCATTGCCGTATTCGGTTATCACCACTGCTCGCATTCGGGCGAGGTTAGCGGTAATCAACCAACCAAAATCGCCGGAAGCCAAGGGTCTTAGCTACGCTCGAAACTCAATGGATTACACATGGCCACAAGAATTTGATGACCTAGCAGCTGAAGCTCGCCAATGGGTCGCTGAAGCAACATCTGATTTGTTCAACACCGATGATGGTTGGCTAGTTGGTTACA
Source organism: Acidimicrobiaceae bacterium (assembly GCA_002708935.1). Classification (GTDB taxonomy): domain Bacteria; phylum Actinomycetota; class Acidimicrobiia; order Acidimicrobiales; family Poriferisodalaceae; genus MedAcidi-G3. Next base: position 28,999 of record PAPO01000023.1, read on the forward strand.
GCGATGAATTCACCCTGAGGCTGGCTGAAAAAGGTTGGATCGGCATGACCTGGCCGATCGACAAAGGGGGTGACGGACGTCCTGAAATTGAAAGATTCGTAGTAACAGAGCAACTGCTGCTAGGACGCGCTCCCATGGCCGGGTCATTCTTCCCAGATAGACAAATCGGTCCAGTACTACTCGCCTACGGGACTCCTGAACAACAGGAACGATTCTTGCCGGCGATGCGACAAGGTGAATCCAAATGGTGCATAGGTATGTCTGAGCCTGATGCTGGATCAAACGTGGCCGGCATCAGCACCAAAGCAACCAAAGACGGCTCGAACTGGGTCGTCAATGGTCAAAAGATTTGGACGAGTGGCGCCCAATCCGCTGACTGGTGTTATTTGATATGCCGCACTGACCTTGAGGCTCCACCCCACAAAGGCATGAGTGAATTCATTGTCGACATGAAATCACCGGGTATCGACATAAAACCCATCAAAGACGCATCCGGCGATTCCCATTTCAACGAAGTGTTCTTCAACGATGTACTGGTACCTGGAGAAAATCTTGTCGGCGAACTCAACAACAGCTTTGGTCAAACGATGCGCCAACTCGAACATGAGCGCGGCGGCATTGACCGCCTTGCCTCAAACCAACGTTTATACCTAGACACTAAAGAACGAGCAGACACGACTAGTCCTCTAGTTCGACAAGAGATGGCCCACATAGAAACCGGGTACAAGATCGGGCGCCACATGGTGCTTCGCAACGTATTGAGACAAAATCCGTTTGCTCAATACTCAGCTGTCACAAAAACTTGGTGCACAGAATTCGAACAGAGGGTGGCTAACTTCCTCGGTTACGTCGCTGGTGCAGAGTCGATGTTGAGTAACAGAGTGTCGCGAAACCTCATATATGCACCCGCATACACAATCATGGGTGGCACCACCCAGATCCTTCGAAACATCATCGGAGAAAGAATTCTCGGGTTACCCAGAGAGCCACGTCCACAATCATGAACCGAGACGCTGCCGTACTCCCGTTAACCGGGGCGATGAACTGCCGCGACCTCGGTGGCTATCCGACTCGTGAAGGTCGACGCATTCGAACAAACGCTATCTTTCGATCGGATCGCCTTAGTGACCTAACTGAAGACGACCAAGAGGAATTAACTAGCTACGGCATACGCACGGTGGTGGATTTTCGCACTTCTACAGAAGCACAGCGCGACGTGTCGCGTCTTTGGGCCACCGTTACGACCCACGCCCCACTCCCAATCGGCGACGAAATCGCTCAGCAGACGGAGTTCGTCGACAGAATACGTTCAGGAGAAATCACTTCCGTAACTGTCGCTGAAGTAGCCGATAGCTACATCGAAATGCTTTCAAATGCTGGACATCAATTCGTTAATTTTCTTGAGATAGCAGCCGACGTTGACTGCTGGCCATTGTTGTTTCACTGCACCGCCGGCAAAGACCGGACAGGGATTGCCGCCGCATTGATACTCGAATTATGCGGTGTTGAACGAGACCTTGTGCTCGATGATTATGAACTCACAAACGCGCTGAGATCTGAACGTCGAATCGAATACCTCCGACCAAGCCTGGAGGAAGCGGGAGCCAACATCGACGCGATTCGGCCCGCTCTCTCAGCTCCGCGACCAGCAATGGAGCGGACCTTGGCCCACCTCGACAACACCCATGGTGGCGTTGAACAGTTTTTAATTGAACAGTTGGGAATCCATTCAGACACCATCGCTGCTCTTCGACTCAACTTGTTGGTGTAACGGCCTACTACCAACTGTTCGTTACCGCTGTCAATTCTGCGTCGATACTCCCGCCAGAGATCCCAATTTCAGATCGCTTCGAATCGCCAGCCATTTTCTTCAGCTATCAGCGTCCCCGCAGTCCTTCCAGCAAAGTGAGTGCCGATCACAAGCCGTCCGTCGCTCCAACGCTTATAGGCCTCATACCGTGTAGCTGTAGACATGTCTTGACGCCAGTCTGCCGATGAAGCCAAATCGGGTTTGGCGAACTGCACGGGATGATGAGTCATATCCCCAGTAATTAGCGCTGATTGGTTTTCAGAGTTAATAGTCACGCTGACATGACCTGGAGTGTGCCCTGCCGTGGGCTCAAGCCCAATTTCGCTAGTGATTTCGTGGTCTGTATCAATAATCGTTGCCAACTCTGCATCAAGTATTGGTTGCACCGAGTCTTCAAATACAGGCCCATAGTGCTGAGGTTCGCTAGCCCAATGTTCAAGTTCAGTTTTCAAGAAGAGGTAATTAGCGTTAGGAAAAGTCGGTACCCAACTGCCATCGACCAACGTAGTATTCCAGCCGACATGATCGACGTGGAGATGGGTACTGATGACAACATCGATATCTTCAGGCTTGAAGCCGCACCTCCCAAGCTCACCAATGAAGTCCGTTTGAAGGTTGTCAAATGGGGTTGCGCCTGGCCGTTGCTTATTATTTCCGCAACATGTATCGACAATGATGGTCAAGCCTTCCGATTCAACGACTAGTGCGTGGATGGAGAGTTTCATTCTCCCTTCTTCGGTAACGAAGTCAGGTCTCAGCCACTCATAGTCATCTACGACTTCATCGGCACCGGGAAGCAACGCAGAAAAAGGCCAGTGCTTTTCCATCTCTAACACCTTGGTAATTTCGACATTCCCAACGTTCCATGTGGCCATAGCTTCCCCACTCTTGACTTGAGACCGCCTACAGTCTGATGATTCCATGAATCAGACTAGGGGTCTGCGGATAGGCCGTGCGGTCGTGAAGCGAGAGGGATACTTGGTGAACGACGAAGAAAACCGCTTCGAAGAGGCAGCTATAGAGGCTGAGTTTGATACCGGCTACCGAGAAGAAACTCGCGAAGAGGCTCGACGGGGTGCGATCACGCGACTATTCCGGATGACATCTGGTGTATTCGTGACGATTCTCGGCGTGATCTTGATGCCTCTACCTGGACCAGGGCTCCTAGTCGTTGCCGTCGGGTTAGGGATCCTCAGCAGAGACGTAGCCTGGGCTGATCGTCTACTTCAAATCGTGCGACGTCGACTACCAAGCGACAGTGATGGTCGGCTACCTAGGTCAAGCATCGTCACCATGATCGTGTTGGCCTTGGCGGGAATAGCTTTCTCTATCTGGTTTACCTTTCTTCGGTGACACAAGGTCACTTCCGCCACTAGTAATAGCCTCGCCCTCGCTCGACAAGAAAACCCCTCTCATTAGTAGGTCGTTCAAGTCATCAAAGATCTAGGATTCAGAATCGATAACGGGTGACCGTTAGGCAAACTAGTGGGATCGGGGTATTTCCTGCCCCGCGAGACAGTGAGGATCAACGATCATGAGCGCGTTCCGCATAGAGAAAGACACTCTCGGCGAAATTCAAGTCCCAGACGACAAATATTGGGCCGCTCAAACACAACGCAGTCTCGAGAACTTCGAGATTGGTGGACAGTTAATGCCCAATGAAATAGTAAGGGCCTTCGCTGTTTTAAAAAAGGCATCGGCTCTCGTCAACGCTGAGCTGACTGACTTTCCAAAAGAAAAAGCTCAGGCGATTGCAAATGCGTGCGACGAAATACTTTCCGGAGACCACGACGACCAATTCCCGTTGGTTGTTTGGCAAACAGGCTCCGGCACGCAATCAAACATGAATGTCAACGAAGTCGTAGCCAATAGAGCTACAGAAATTCTGGGCGGCGATTTTCGTGACGAAAAACTGGTCTCAGCTAACGACGATGTGAACAAAAGTCAAAGTTCTAACGACACTTTCCCAACAGCGATGCATATGGCCACATACGAAAAAATCGTTTCTGAGACATTGCCGAAAATTTCCCTCCTCCACGACACACTGACGGCAAAAGCGCAGCACTTTATGGAGGTAACCAAGACCGGTAGGACTCACCTCATGGACGCCACTCCGCTGACACTGGGCCAAGAGTTCAGCGGTTACGCGATGCAGCTACAACGCGGAACCGAGGCAATCTCGGACAGCTTGCACAGAGTGAGAGAGCTTGCTCTGGGTGGGACAGCTGTAGGGACCGGTCTTAATGCACCCGAAGGCTACGACGAGGCGGTTGCCGAGAAAATAGCGCAACTAACCGGCCACCCGTTCGTAACCGCAGAGAACAAATTTGAGGCTCTTAGCGCGCATGACGCAATGGTCGAAATTAGCGGCAGCCTAAAACGAGTAGCAGTAAGCCTGATGCATAT
>PAPO01000024.1 GCA_002708935.1 Acidimicrobiaceae bacterium
AAGCGCAACATATTTCTGGTGGTTATGGCGGCAGGGATACACCCGTTTCCATTCCGAACACGGAAGTTAAGCCTGCCAGCGCCGATGGTACTTGGGGGAAGACCCCCTGGGAGAGTAGGTCGCCGCCAGAATTTTTTTAACAAGGGCCTCGTTGTCCCGACAAACCAGTTACTGGTCTGATCGGTGCGGCGAGGCCCTTTGGTTTGATTATGTGACTGAGGGAGAGCGACCAGCCCTATTTGACGCGACTTGCCCCGTAACATAGAGATCCGTGAATAATCGAAGTGGCGCAGGTCGAAGAGGCCCCAAGCCCCCCGCGGGCAATAAAGGGCGTGGTAGAGGTGGGCCACCTCGTTCAACCAATGATCGCGGTAGAGGATCCAGAAGTGACCGGCCCGATAGAGATTCTGGTAACCCACTCAGGGGCCCAGGAGTTGAGAAACCTGAACGCCATTTCGGTAAGAAGGCGCGGGGCTCGCAATGGGGAGGGGTGGCTCGTCGTGGGGCACACAACGCAAGTATCGATCCAGGAGGTCCTCGTCCCCAATCTGATGAGGTCGGCCCGCCTCCGAATCGAGACGGTGACAAGTGGGAACGTCATGAAACTAAGTCTCGGACGACTCGCCCTAACCGGAAAAGAACCACAGGCGCAAAAGTCGAACTCGATCCTACCCATACTCAGAACCTTCCCAAAGTAGAGCGTGACCGCCTATTACGAAGAGTCGGTGAAGCAGGGGGACATTTCCTAGCCGATCGCTTCGGTGAAGTCGATGACATCCTGCGGCCGATAATCAAGAAGTACCCTCAAATCCCTGAACTGCATGAGCTATACGGGCTTACGCTCTATCGACTTGGGAGATGGAGTGATGCATTGGAACGGCTCCAACATTTCACGGATGTCACTGGCGACGTTGACCAGTTTCCAGTCATGGCTGATTGTTACCGAGCACTCGGCGAGGTGCAGTCAGTTCGAAAACTTTGGGACGAATTACGAGTAGCTGGCCCCGAAGCAGAAATAATCACGGAAGGGCGCATAGTCATGGCTGGCACCTTGGCCGACACTGGAGATGTAGCTGGTGGCATACGGCTACTAGAGCGAGGACCAGTAAAAACTAAAAAGCCGCGTGATCATCACGTGCGCCTTTGGTACGCGCTGGCGGACCTTTATGAACGAGCTGGTGATCATCAGCGAGCCCGTCGTGGTTTTGAACGAATCCAACAGGTCGAACCGGGATATGCGGATGTTGCCGATCGACTTAGTTCGTTGTCGTAGCCACCGGTATCCAGTTGCCGAAATTCTAGAGCTGGCCTCAACCTTTTCTCGATCCGACGCGGCTACGATTTACTGCGGTCCGAATACCGCAATTTGAACCACTAATCAGCTACCTAAGGAGTCGTGCCGTGAGCCTCGACATCGAAGGTTTACTTGGAGATCAAGCGACCTATCTTCTCGACCATAAGTGCGAGACGATTGCCCAAGATCTACTTACCCTTCCGGGTCCGGACTTCGTTACCGAAGTTCTATCTGCAACCGACCGATCGCCTCAGGTGATGCGAAATATGCAAGCTTTGTTCAACAGCGGAAGACTTGCTGGTTCCGGGTATGTGTCGATTCTGCCCGTTGATCAGGGAATAGAGCATTCAGCGGCTGCGTCTTTCGCGCCCAATCCCATATATTTCGATCCAGCTAACATTGTCGAGTTGGCCATCGAAGGGGGATGCAACGCGGTAGCCACTACTTTCGGGGTGCTGGGCGCTATCAGTAGAAAATATGCGCATCGGATTCCGTTCATCGTCAAGTTGAACCACAACGAGTTACTCACCTACCCAGCTACTTATGATCAAATAATGTTTGGTTCGGTAGACCAGGCACATGAGTTGGGTGCTGCTGGAGTTGGTGCCACTATTTACTTCGGCAGCGAAGAAAGCGGCCGTCAGATCCAGGAGACCGCTGAGGCGTTCGAAAGGGCACACCAGCTAGGGATGTTTACGGTGTTGTGGTGCTATCTGCGAAACAGCGCAATAGATACCGAAGACCAAGATAATCACGTAGCCGCCGATGCCACCGCGCAAGCGAATCACATTGGCGTCACCATCGAAGCTGACATCATCAAGCAGAAGCTGCCAGAAAATAACGGCGCCTTTAATCTCATAAAAGGATTCGGAAAGACCCACCCGGACGTCTACGAAAAGTTGACTTCTGACCACCCGATTGATCTTTGTCGATGGCAAGTAGCTAACTGCTACATGGGTAGAGTTGGTTTGATCAACAGTGGTGGCGCTAGTTCCGGGTCAACCGACATGGCTGAAGCTGTGACGACCGCCGTAATCAACAAACGAGCCGGTGGCCTTGGTCTTATATCTGGACGTAAGGCTTTCCAGCGGCCTATGCAAGAAGGCGTCGATCTCTTGAACGCGATTCAAGAGGTCTACCTCAATCACTCAATCACAGTGGCGTGAGTCAGCTAGATGAACTGCGCGCCCTTTGGCGAGTATTTGTCTCTCAACACGTATAAAGTTCGGCTTTGGACGACCACCATCCCCTGGGAGGGTCAGTGACCGATACTGCACCTCGAGAACTACCTCTGCAAGAACTTGACGAGGTGATCATTCGATTCGCTGGAGACTCCGGCGACGGCATGCAATTGACCGGTGATCAGTTCACCAGTATTTCTGCGGCTCTAGGTAACGACCTGGCGACGTTGCCAGAATTTCCAGCTGAGATCCGCGCGCCTCAGGGAACACTTGCCGGCGTGTCGGCTTTCCAGGTCCGCATATCCGATTTCGCTATTACGACGCCCGGCGACGCACCGACTGTATTGGTGGCTATGAACCCGGCTGCTCTGAAAGCTCAACTTAAAAACCTGGTCCAAGGCGGAGCGATCATTGTTAATACAGATGCCTTCAACGAACGCAATCTCGAGAAAGCTGGCTACGAGAGCAATCCGTTAGAAGACGGCACTCTGGATGGGTACAGGAATTATCCGGTGCCGATGAGTCAAATCACCAGAGACGCTGTGGCAGAACACGGCGTCAAGCCGAGGGACGCGGAGCGGTCCAAGAACTTTTTCGCATTAGGTCTTATTTCCTGGATGTACACCCGGCCAGTTGAACCCACCATGGAATTTATTAACACCAAATTCCGTGGCAAAGAGCTCGTAATCAAAGCCAACGAGGCCGCATTTCACGCTGGCTACAATTTTGGGGAAACAGCTGAGCTATTCGAATCTCACTACGAAATCAAGCCAGCGGAATTACCATCAGGTGAGTACACCAACGTCAACGGGAATACCGCACTTGCTTGGGGTTGTGCAGCAGCTGGCCAGTTAGCCCGGCTCCCCATATTCCTTGGGTCCTACCCGATCACGCCGGCTTCGGACATCCTTCACGACCTTTCTGAGCTAAAGCACTTTGGTATAAGAACCTTTCAGGCCGAAGATGAGATAGCGGCAGTGGCCTCAGCCGTGGGCGCAGCCTTTGGCGGGGCGCTTTCCTTCACAACGACCTCAGGGCCCGGCGTGGCTCTCAAGGGTGAAGGTATGGGATTGGCGGTAAGTCTTGAACTTCCCCTCATCGTGATCGATATTCAGCGTGGTGGTCCGTCAACTGGCCTGCCTACCAAACCAGAACAAGCAGATCTGATGATGGCGATGTACGGACGGCACTCCGAGTCGCCGATGCCGATCATCGCCCCTCGTAGTCCAGCCGACTGCTTTAATGCCGCCATAGAAGCCTGCCGGATCGCTCTCCGCTATCGAACGCCAGTTATGTTGTTGAGTGATGGATACCTAGCTACAAGCTCCGAGCCGTGGTTACTTCCAGATATCGACTCGCTGCCAGATATAGGTGTCGATTTTCACACTGGGTTCAACGGAACCAATGAGGATGGCGAGGGAATCTTCTTGCCCTACCTAAGAGACCCTGAGACACTAGCTCGCCCCTGGGCGATTCCTGGAACACCTGACTTGATGCACCGAATCGGCGGCATAGAGAAAGAAGACGGCACAGGCAACATCAGCTATGACCCGGAAAACCACCAGAAGATGGTTGATCTCCGTGCAGCGAAGATCGAAGCGGTCGACGTCCCAGACGCAGAAGTAGCCGGAGACATGGATGCCGATTTCTGCATGCTGGGCTGGGGTTCAACTTGGGGTGCCATCGACGCCGCCGTCGACCGACTCCAGCAAGCCGGGAAGAAAGCAGCCCATGTGCACCTAACGCACTTGAACCCTCTGCCCAAAAACTTAGAAGAAGTTCTTTCCAAATTTGAAACTGTTATTTGTCCCGAGATGAACGCCGGACAACTGGTCAACTTAATTAGAGCTAAATACCTGCTCGATATCAAACCCGTGAACAAAATGAACGGAGTTCCGTTCACGACTGCCGAAATCGAATCTGCGGCACTCAAAGCTATGGAAGCCTCCTAAAGGATTACAGGTAATCGATATGACTGATACTCCTACGCGTACAGAACCAGCCGACTGGGCAACTGATCAGGAAGTTCGTTGGTGTCCTGGCTGCGGCGACTATTCCATTCTGACCGCGATGCGGATGCTCATGCCCGAGCTAGAAGTGGATCGCGAGAAGACGGTCTTCATCTCAGGTATCGGCTGCGCAGCCCGCTTTCCGTACTACATGAATACGTACGGCATGCACGGGATTCACGGCAGAGCTCCTGCCATCGCTACCGGGCTTGCCATGGCGCGCCCAGATCTAGATATCTGGGTTATTGGTGGTGACGGAGACATGATGTCCATCGGTGGGAATCACCTCATCCACGCGTTACGAAGAAACGTTAATTTAAAAATCCTTCTCTTCAACAACATGATCTATGGCCTTACCAAGGGCCAGTTCTCTCCGACCAGCGAGGTCGGAAAAGTCACCAAGAGTTCACCGATGGGTTCATTGGACGCACCGTTCAATCCGGTATCTGTAGCGTTGGGTGCCGAGGCGTCATTCGTTGCGCGCACACACGACATGGATCGCCAGCACATGATGGAGATGTTCCGTCGGGCCCACGCGCATAAAGGCGCCTCGATTGTCGAGGTCTTCCAAAACTGCAATGTCTTCAACGATGGCGCCTTTGAAGGGATAACTAAGAAACAGAATCGAGATGGAAATCTGATTTCACTCGAACAGGGTAAACCCATCCAGTTTGGCGCTGACGGCGAATTTGGTGTTGTAGTTGAGAATGGAGCAGCCAAGGTAGTGGCGGTAGCGGACGTAGGTGAGGCTGCTCTTTTAGTGCACGATGAGACAAAGGCGGACCCATCGACAGCATTTATGTTGAGTCGTCTTTCCCGAGGCCCATTCGAACCGACGCCGATTGGAGTCTTTCGGGCTATTGAAAGAATCGAATACGCTACTTCCTCGACCGCTCAACTAGCGATGGCCCAGAATGATAAAGGTTCAGGAGATCTGAGTTCGCTGCTTCGTTCCCGCGGAACCTGGCAGGTCTAATCGGTATCGCCTGGATACTCGATCTCGATGGGGTCGTATGGCTAGCTGACCGGCCGATCGCCGGCTCGGCAGAAGCCATAGAACACCTTGATTCCGCTGGTCAGCGAATTCTTTTTGTGACTAATTTTTCCGCCCTTACCAAGAGGCAAGCAGAAATGAAGCTTGAAGCTTGCGGGATAGAGGCAAAAGATCGAGTTCTCACCTCCGCTATGGCCGCTGCATCATTAGTTGAGGTAGGCGAACGAGTCTTGGTTTGCGCCGGAGACGGGGTAGTTGAAGCTGTTGAACAACGTGGAGCTCTGCCGCTTAACCCAAGCGACGAAACACTCTCAAAAGAACCCATCGATGTGGTGATAGTGGGGTTCCATCGTGAGTTTGATTTTCACCGACTGGCCGTCTCTGCTCAGGCCATTCACGACGGAGCGCGTCTCATCTCAACCAACAACGACCCTACCTATCCAACGCCACAAGGTCTCCTGCCAGGCAACGGATCGCTAACTGCAGCCGTGGCTGCCGCCGGAAAAACGGAGGCGATGGTTGCGGGGAAACCTCACAGGCCTATCGCCGATCTCGCACTCCGCTGGTTGGACGTAGAGCGCGGCAGTTCAGGCAACATAGTGGTCGGGGATTTACCAACCACTGACGGCTTACTTGCAGCGGAACTTGGTTTCGACTTTGGGCTAGTGCTCTCTGGGGTCACGTCTCCCGAAGAGGCAACGCGATGCCAGCCGGTCCCTAACTTCGTCGCAGATGATCTGCGATCTTTGGTCGGTTTGATCTTAGATCCCGAGTAAAGGTTGGGTTTTGAAGTCGTCTCAGATCTCGTTACTCGGCTGGTAGCTTCAACTTGTGTGCAGACGGTGACGTTTAACACTCTGAGATCTTCAGAATGACCAGGCGCAGACTTGACCTTGAGATGGTTCGACGCGACTTGACGCCAACTAGAAGCAGAGCCAAAGAACTCATTGATGCTGGCGAAGTCCTTGTAAGAGGAGCAGTGGCCAACAAACCGGCTCACCTAGTGGCCGCCGGCGACCCCATCGCGCTTGTAGGAGCTAAATCAAGATTCGTGTCAAGAGGAGGAGACAAGCTTGACGCAGCGCTCACTCAATTCAAAGTTGATGTTAATGGGAAACGTGTAATTGATGTTGGGTCGTCTACAGGTGGATTCACGGACTGCGTCATTCAACGAGGCGCAGCGCAAGTCGTTGCTATCGACGTTGGTTATGGGCAACTCGATCATGGTCTTCGCGAAGACATCAGGGTCAAAGTTTTTGAGCGTACCAATGTCAGGCATTTGGATATCTCTCAAATTGGAGGCCCGGCACCTCTCGTGGTGGCTGACCTTTCATTTATCTCACTAAAAGTTGTATGTCCGAGACTGACGAGTTTGTGTGAACCGGAGGGGGACCTACTTATGCTGGTAAAGCCACAGTTTGAGGCAGGACGAGTCGAAGCGGCTCGGGGTCAGGGGATAATTCGTAACCCCAAGGTCTGGCGCAGAGTGATCGAGGAAGTATCAGAGTGTTTTTCGGAAGCGAAGTTTGGGGTGATGGGTGTGATGGTTTCACCACTTCGCGGCGCTAGTGGAAATACAGAGTTCTTCCTCCATTGTCGACGGGGAATTGAACTGTCGACCCAATTTGAATCGATAGATCAGGTAGTTGAAGAAGCAGAGCAAGTAGGTAGCCCATGAGTGTGATTTCCATGATGGTGCACCCGGAACGAAACGAATCACTTGAGGTGGCGGCTGCGCTAGCCGATTACCTAGAAAAATCAGGTAACAAGGTGCGTATCGATGAAGTTGGAGCTTCAGCAGTCGGAAGATCTGAACTGGGCTGTTCGACAGAGAACTTTGCTGCTGATGCTGATTTAGCAGTCAGTATTGGCGGTGACGGAACCATGCTTCGGACCTTTGAACGGGTTGCTCAGGCCGGTGTCCCTGTTCTTGGTGTCAATGTTGGCCACCTTGGTTACTTAACGGAGTTTGAAGCAGACGAAGCACAAACGGCTGTTGATAAGGCGTTGCGGGGGGATCTGCCTGTCGAAGAACGTCTGATGATTCAGAGCCGTGTTCAACGGTTCGATGGTGAGATCGAAGGTACTTGGATCGGACTCAACGAGGCAGTGGTCGAGAAGAAATCGCAGGGTCATACGGTGCGCCTCGAAGTAACGATTGATGACTCACCCTTCGCGACGTACGCGGGAGATGGCCTCATAGTTTCAACTCCAACTGGTTCAACCGCATACAACCTCTCTGCTCGTGGTTCCATAGTTGCTCCCACGCACTGGTCACTTCAATTGACCCCGGTTGCACCACATATGTTGTTTGATCGCTCACTGGTATTAAGACCCGACACGGAGATCAGGATCTCAGTAGTGGGAGAACGAGAGGCAAACCTTTCTGTTGATGGCAGAAGTGTCGCTGCATTAAGAGACGGTGACGTCATGATCGCCACGCGTTCTGAGGTCATTGCGCGCCTAGTGACCTCGGGTTCCGGGGGGTTTCAGCAGGTACTGAAACAAAAGTTCGGTTTGAAGGATCGCTAATGCTTCTGGAACTCTCTGTCCAGAACCTGGGAGTAATTGAATCCTCATCCCTCGTACTAGGCCCGGGCGTAACAGTACTTACGGGAGAAACTGGTGCCGGGAAAACGATGGTTGTTCAAGCCATACAACTATTGACAGGCGGCAGGGCAGATCCATCCATGGTGCGCAATGGGGCAGAACAAGCCACGGTTGAAGGCCGATTTCAAACCTCTGACGGCGGTGAAGTCATACTCCGACGTGTTGTACCTACAGAAGGCCGCAGCAGGGCCTATCTCGATGGGGGGCTGGCAGGAATGGCTCAGTTGACGGAAATCGGGTTGACCTTGGTTGACCTTCACGGCCAACATCAACACCAGTCGCTTTTACAACAGAAGGTGCAACGCTCAGCGCTTGATCAGTACGGAAAAGTTGATCTCGCAGCACTCAATGAGGCTCGGAACGCTGAACGACGACTGATCGAAGCGATTGAAGAATTAGGAGGAGACACCAGAACCCGTGCCCATGAGATCGATTTATTGAAATTTCAGGTTGAGGAAATACAAAGAGCTAAGTTGGAGGACCCGACGGAACTTGATGAACTAGCTGAACTAGAAGAACTCCTCGCCGATGCAAGCGCTCACATTGAGTATGGAAGCCAAGCACGCGAGTCAATAAGTGGTGACGATGGCCTCATCGATGCTCTGGGGAAAATCATTGCCAGTCTGAGCGATCGGCCCCCATATAAGGAACTAGCTGACCGTCTGCGAGGTTTACAAGCCGAAGTCACAGATGTCGCTGCGTTGGTACGTGACCTGGTTGATTCAATCGAAGATGATCCGCAAAGGCTTGCTGATGTTCGCGAGCGCAGACAGTTGCTGATTGACCTTCAGCGGAAATATGGTGACAGTATCGAGGCCGTCATTGAGTACCAGTCGGAAGCGTCGCAACGACTCGAGAAACTTCAAAACCATGAAGCCAACGCTGCAAAACTCGAGGCTGACCTGATTAAGGCACGAAAGCAGATAGTAACAAGTTCAGAAGTTGTCGCGACAGCAAGGCGAAGCGCCGCACCTCTGTTTGCTGAAGAAGTAAGTCGATATCTTCCCGAATTGGCGCTGGACAACGCTGGACTGTCGGTTGAAGTTAGAGGAGAGGACCCGGCTGACGATGTTGAGATCATGTTTCGTGCCAATAGCGGCAGCAAATGGCACGGCTTGGCAAAGGTGGCATCAGGCGGCGAGCTAGCGCGAGTTATGTTGTCCCTGCGTTTGGTACTCACCTCGGGACCACCCAGCCTGGTTTTCGATGAGGTCGATGCTGGTATCGGAGGAAGTGCAGCGTTAGCCGTTGGTAAGGCATTAGGACGGTTAGGAGAAAGTCATCAAGTATTGGTCGTTACCCACCTCCCGCAGGTAGCCGCTTTCGGTGACCACCACCTAGTCGTCGACAAAAATGATGACGGTTCCAATGTTGTCTCAACTGTGACAAAAGTTGAAGGTGACGATCGAGTTCGAGAACTTGCGCGCATGCTCGCAGGGCAACCTGACTCAGCAAGCGGAAACGAACATGCAGCTGAGTTGCTGGAACAAGCGCGTCTTGACCGGAGTCACCCATGAGACTCAGGCGTCGCGGCATCAACCTAACTAGTGGAGCTTTAGAAGCGCCGGCGCGTGTGGATCGCCGCACCAAAAATCTTATTCCGCGCCTACAAGTCGGAGATATCGCAGTTATCAACCACGAAGATCTAGATCGCGTGGCCGCTGAAGGGCTGGTGTCAGCTCGCGTGGCCGCTGTTGTCAACGCATCGCAGAGTCTGTCTGGAAGGTACCCGGCCCTCGGGGCTCTCGTGCTGCTCAAATCAGGGATTCCGTTAATCGATGGAGTCGGGGTGAGCGCTTTTAACAGTATCCGAGAAGGCGAAACTGTCTCGCTCGTCAACAACAGAGTTTTTGTCGACGGCGAACTAAAAGGCAAAGGGGTCAAACCAACAATCGATGACTTGGAGCGCCGACTTGAACTGGCAAGAGAGGCAGTGCGTGGACAACTAGGCGAATTCGCGACCAACACACTTCAATATCTCGCTGATGAACCGGAACTCATCACCGACGACCTGGAACTTCCTGAAATTGTCAGCAGCATCACCCAACGACAGGTCCTAGTAGTTGTGCGAGGTATTGACTATCGAGAAGATCTATCTACTCTGAAAAGATCTGGCTACGTGAGCGAAATGCGTCCCGTGTTAATAGGAGTTGACGGTGGCGCTGACGCTCTATTAGAAGTAGGCCTCACTCCTGACCTCATCGTGGGTGACTTTGACTCCGTATCCAGGGATGCTTTGGACTGTGGGGCGCAACTGCTTGTTCACGCTTACCCTGGAGGTGAGGCACCCGGAGCAACGCGACTAGAACGTCTTGGGTTCGAATACGCGATTGTGGAAGGTCTTGGCACGAGTGAAGATATAGCCATGCGCATTGCTTTCGAGAAAAGCGCAGAATTAATTGTGTTGGTCGGTTCACACACTTCGATGGCTGATTTCTTCGACAAAGGCCGCAGAGGGATGGCCTCAACTTTCTTGACCCGAATGAAGGTCTCATCAATCCTCGTTGACGCTAAGGGCGTGGGCCGTCTCTACCGCACCCAGGTTCGTAAACGCGACTTAGCGCTACTTGTCCTTTCAGCTATTTTCACCCTGGCTGTGATTGCGGTGGTAACTGAACCCGTTCGTTTATTGTTGCGAACCCTCTGGCTCAACTTAGGGATGTGATGAATACGTGATAAATCTCCGATATCACATTGTCAGTGTGGTGGCCGTTTTCTTAGCGCTAGGTATCGGCCTGGCATTGGGTTCAACCTTTGTCGATTCAATACTGGTAAACGAGCTCGAAGACCAAGTGAACGAATTTAAATTGGACCGAGATGAAGCTATTCGCATCAAGGATCAGGCGGTTGCTGACCAGACCAGTTCGCTAGAAGACAATGACGTACTTCGGGCTGAAGGAGTTAAACAAAGGCAACGCCACGATGAGCAGCTTGAAGATCTCCGCACTTCTTCTACAGAAGAGATAGATGCCATTCGAGACCAAAGTGAGATGGATAGGGCGACCAACAACCTTCTTCTAAATTCGATCGAAAACTTGATGCCGAGAGGCCATCTAGAAGGAACCTCGTGGGTCATGTTGGCTCCAACTGGCGTAGACCGCTTGGCCATGTCAGAAATTCGTGAAGTTCTGACGCGTTCCGACGGTGAATATCTGGGAACCCTATGGATACGACCGGCAATGAATTTCGACGACCCGGAGATATCGTCGGCACTAGCTGAGATATTTGCAGTTGAATCGACTTCGGTTGCCGTTTCCGAGGCAACGATTAGTCGTTTGGCTGCTTCTTTGTTGGCGACGAACGAAGTGACTGACAAAGAGATCGGGTCGACCAATGGAGTCATTGCGCGATTGAGTGACCTTGGCTTGATACGTTTCGATCGTTATCAGTCAGCAGTAACTATTGAAGAGCTTTCTAATTCGGCCGACAGGGTACTTTTCGTGAATGATTCAGAGCACACGGACTTACACCAAGACTTCATAATTCCGCTTATCCAAGAAATAACTGACCGCAGAGGGACTGGGGTCGGAGCCCTGATTGAACTGCAAATTAGTGATGCAACAAGAGGACAAGTGGTTGACAGAATCCGCGACGATTCAGATCTTGCGAAAGGTTGGTCGACGTTTGATGACATTGACTCTCTGGAAGATCGCCTTGGGCTCTTAGTCGGACTTAGTCGTCTGCCAGCTGTAGGCCACTACGGTGAATTACCTACTGCTGAGGAGCGGTTTCCTAGATGACTCACGTGGTAGCGATAGTGCCCGCGAAGGACAACGTGGACTCGATTTCAGCTACGGTAACGGCTCTTTTGGAGAGCGGCGCTATTGGTGAGGTGCTAGTTGTCGATGATGGGTCGGTGGATGGCACAGGTGAAAGTGCCAACAAAGCCGGAGCCCGAGTGATCGAGTTAGAGTCAAATGTCGGAAAAGGTGGAGCTGTAGCAGCAGGTGTTGCGTCTTCAGGTGCCCCCGACAACTACCTCCTAGTTGACGCTGACCTTGGCGGTTCGGCAACCCACGCCGCAGAGCTATTACAACCGTTGTTGGAAGACGGGGCCGAGATGGCGATCGCTGTATTCCCTCATGAAGGAAGATCGAGAGGATTTGGTTTCGCGAAACTCACAGCAACAGAACTACTGATCGAGTCGACTGGCCGGAGTTTCCTTGAGCCTTTATCGGGCCAGCGAGCTATTAATGGCCCTTTAATGCGTTCACTAACTTTGGCAGGTGGATTCGGATTAGAGGTGGGCCTCACGATGGACGTTGATGTGGCCGGCGGACGAATCGTAGAGATACCTCTAGAGCTTTCTCACACTCCGACCGGTAGAGGCATCAGGGGCATTCTCCATCGAGCAGGACAACTACGAGACCTGATGCGAGCGTCCGCGTCTCGTTTGGGATGGCGGTGCACTCTAGAGTCAACTATGCGAGCAGCGATTAGGAGAATCAAACAGTGGTACTGACGATTGGTGTCTTTGTAATAGCTGTAATCGCTGCACTGCTTGCTTGGGGACGCCTGGGCCCGGCGTTAGCGCTCCCGGGCCTGCAGAAAGAGAACTACCGCGGGGTTCTCATCGTTGCCGTTTCAGGAATTTTCGTCGTGGCGTTGGAGGTCATAATCGTCGTTAATTTGTATTGGGGGTTCAGACCGTCGCTATATGGCTCCCATGTTGTAGCGGTGTTGATGCTCGTACTCACCTTTGGAGTATTGGGATGGGTTGACGACACTCGTGGAGGGAACAGTGGCGGCGGATTTGAAGGACACATTCGTTCCGCTGTATCCCAGCGAGCTGTATCTACTGGTCTTGTGAAATTAGTTGGAGGTGTTCTTGTATCCCTGGCTGCAGTGTTGATTGCTGACATCAGCGATGGCTTAGTAGAGATGACCCGTTGTGCGGCAATAATTGCGTTAAGTGCCAATCTCTTAAATTTGTTCGATAGAGCTCCTGCGCGTTCGTCAAAAATTTCTTTGTTGTGGTTCGTAATTCTGTTGATCTCGGTTTTCATTTGGGGTGATTCGTACTCAGCTGTGCATTTGGTCTGGGCAGCAGGTGTCGTCGGGGTAAGCGTTGGCCTGATGCCAGCGGAACTTATGGAAAGACATATGCAAGGTGACACCGGGGTTAACGCGACAGGCGCAATCCTCGGATTTTCAACGGTTTTGGTCAGCGCATCGACAGTCCAATGGGTTGTTTTGCTGTTGTTGGCGGGCTTCAACCTTGCGAGTGAACAAACCTCTTTCAGCCGGGTGATCGCCGACAACGCGTTATTAAGTCGCGTCGACCGTGCAGGTACAAGGCAACCGAAAACTTGAAGTTGCCATCGGACCCGAACTCAATGTTGTGCTGCGCGAAAACTGTTGCTCATGGTCAACAACATTGGAGGGCGGAACCGCTAAATTCTGTTTCAGTGCAGCAGGACCTCGACCATGACTAAACACATCTTCGTTACCGGTGGGGTCGCGAGTGGGCTTGGCAAGGGCATAACCGGGTCCTCCCTCGGACGGTTGTTGAAAGCGAGAGGCCTCAGGGTCACTATGCAGAAGTTCGACCCGTACATCAATGTCGACCCCGGCACGATGAACCCATTTGAACATGGGGAAGTCTTTGTAACAGACGATGGCGGTGAAACAGATTTAGATTTAGGCCATTACGAACGCTTTATCGATGAACCGTTAACCAAAGATTCGAACGCGACCACCGGCTCTATCTACCAAGCTGTGTTGGCAGCGGAACGTCATGGAGACTATTTAGGTAAGACAGTTCAAGTAATTCCTCACATCACCGATGAAATAAAAAGACGCATCAGGCGCTTAGCAACCGCCGACACCGACATTGTCATAACGGAAGTCGGAGGAACGGCCGGAGACATCGAAATATTGCCATTCCTAGAGGCAATTCGGCAGATGCGATTAGACGCTGGGCGAGGCAATGTCTGTTACGTGCACGTCACCCTGGTCCCATTTATCGGTCCGTCAGGTGAACAGAAAACTAAACCCACCCAACACTCCGTCACCGAGTTGCGAAGTCGTGGAATTCAACCTGACGCGGTGGTGTTGAGAAGTGAGGAACCTATCGACACGGCATTACGAGAAAAGATCTCACGGTTGTGTGATGTTGAGCTATCGGGGGTAGTAAACGCCCCTGACGCGTCAAACCTTTACGAGGTTCCTTTGATACTTCATGAGGAAGGTCTTGATCGATACGTATGTGAAATTCTCGGTATTTCAAACCTAGAACCGGACCTCCAATCTTGGTCCTCGTTAGTTGACCGGATTGAAGGATCCACATCAAAGGTCCGCATAGGAATAATTGGGAAATACGTAAGTCTTCCTGATGCCTACATGTCGGTGGTCGAAGCATTGCGACATGGCGGGTACCAGCACGCCGCAGATATCGAAATTGAGTGGATCCAAGCTGAAGATGTGGAAGGTCTCCTAGCCGGAGGCCGACTTGCTCATCTAGACGGAATGATTATCCCAGGAGGCTTTGGAGAACGAGGGATCGAAGGAAAAATAGCTGCTGCCCGCTACGCCAGAGAAAACGAGATCCCCTGTTTGGGTATCTGCCTGGGTCTGCAGGTCATGGTCACCGAGTTCTGTCGAAACGAGTTAGGCCTCGTCGGTGCCAACAGCCGCGAATTCGATCCAACAACGGCCCACCCTGTTGTCGACTTGATGGATTCACAAAGGGACGTAACTGACATGGGTGGGACCATGAGACTTGGGTTATATCCAGCTCGACTTCTTGAAGGTACAAAGGCAGCAGAAATGTACGGTGAAGCTTTGATTTACGAGCGTCATCGACACCGGTATGAAGTAAATAATGATTACCGGGCTCCAATGGAAGAGAACGGCCTCATGTGCAGTGGATTATCTCCCGACGGACGTCTAGTGGAATTTATTGAACTCGAGACCCATCCATTCTGGGTTGGCACTCAGGCACATCCCGAATTCAAGAGCCGCCCGGACCGCCCTGCCCCGCTTTTTCAGGGTCTAGTCAAAGCAGCTCTGTCCAGGGCTGAAGGACGAAATCCGAAGCTCCTGGAGTCAAGCGCAGAGTCGGTGGATTGACCCGTGGTCGGCTCACCCGACCCCGAGTTTTCTCTCATCGACGAACAACTAGTGCATGCTGGCTACGCCTTTGATTTATTTGCGACTACGTGGTCTGACTCAAGAGGCGAAGTTTTTGAACGAGACATCATTCGACACCGAGGAGCGGTTGCTGTTGTACCCCTTGACGAAGACAGAGAACACGTTTTCCTTGTCCGCCAGTTTCGCACCCCTCTCAATCGTTGGCTCTTAGAACTACCTGCCGGACTTCGCGACAAAGACGGAGAATCAGAAATAGAAACAGCGCACCGAGAATTAGAAGAGGAAGTGGGATGCGTCGCCCAAACTCTTGAACATCTGGTGACGTTAGTGACTGCTGTTGGGTTCGCTGATGAGTCCATTTCTATATATCTGGCTACCGACCTTTCGTGGACTGAGCGTCAAGCTGACGGCGTCGAGGAAGAATCGATGACGGTTGAAACAGTTGCTTTTGTGGACCTGGCCGAAATGATTGCGACCGGATACATAACAGACGCAAAGACTGTCGCGGGCCTTTTATTACTCCAACAGAGATTGGCGTCGTAATCGAATGACTCCGACTGAAGAAGGACGGCTAGGAGAGCAGCAGCATGTCGCTCAGCTCGGTGTCGGAGATCAAGGGGATGACGTTCGCGATCTGCAGAAAAAACTGAACAATCTGCAATGTCGCGACAGTGACACCAAGCCGCGACCTGTGTGGCTGATCGTCCTCAAAGACCAGCTACCCGACAATGGTGTTTTTGATGAGTCGACTGAAAAGGCTCTAAAGGACTTCCAAGTTTCAGCGGGCGCAGTCGTGGATGGAATTTATGGCCCTCAAACGCGGGGTCTACTTTTCGATTGGTACTGGAGAAAAGAATTCCTTACTTGGGTAGTCGCGAATAAGGGTCTCGTGGAATCAACTCAAAAGGACTATGGGCGGGACTTACAAGACTTCTTTGACTGGTTACATCCGGTCCATGTCAGGGTGCAGACAGCTAAGGAAGATCACATAGCTAGGTACGTAGCCCAACTCCGTAACTCTCAGCGCCACGAAGTGGCGACAGTCGCTCGAAAGGTTGTAGCCCTCCGCCAGTTCTTCAGCTATCTCGTTTCCGAACAGAATTTGATAACGGAGGACCCCAGCGCCGAAATAGCGGTACCGACGGTACGAGATGGCAATCCGAAGGCACTGACAGTTGAACAAGTTCAATCACTGCTTGAATCCCCAGTAGGTGATGGGCCGGTGACCTACCGAGATAGAGCCATTCTTGAAGTCCTTTACGGTTGTGGTCTGCGAGTCGGGGAGCTCGTTGCGCTGCAGGTAGACGGTGTTGATCTTGATG
Organism: Acidimicrobiaceae bacterium; assembly: GCA_002708935.1. Lineage (GTDB taxonomy): Bacteria > Actinomycetota > Acidimicrobiia > Acidimicrobiales > Poriferisodalaceae > MedAcidi-G3. The sequence continues at coordinate 16,503 of PAPO01000024.1, forward strand.
GTCGGCTGCTGACGGTGTTCGGCAAGGGCCGACGACCACGGATCGTCCCACTTGGCTCCCAGGCTGCCGACTCTCTATCGCAGTGGATGAGTGGTGCTGGTCGACAAGCTGTATTAAGTCTTCGATCTAGTGATCACAAAGATAAGAAGAAACGCAAGAAACTCCGAGATGCGGACAAATTTGTTTTTCTTAGCGTGGGAGGACCAGACCGAGGTACGCAACTTTCTCGCATGTCGGCTTGGAGGATCGTTCGTAGTTACGGTGACAAAGTTGGACTCGGAGAGGAATTAACCCCGCACGTCTTGCGTCATTCGTGTGCGACGCACATGCTGATCAATGGTGCTGATATTCGATACGTGCAGGAACTATTAGGTCATGTCTCGATTAGGAACACGCAGAGGTATACAGCAGTCAGGGAAGATGAGCTACGGAAGATCTACCAACAGGCTCACCCTCGCGCAGAGGTTCGGCTCAAAGACCGATAGGTTCGGTACCGTGCTTGGCGACCAATCACACCACTTGGTAAGGCGCTTCTTGTCCACAGTCGTAGCGAGAGCACCCGGACGAGATCAGGTTGCTTGGGTTAGAGGGCATCTGTCAGATGTCGAGTTTGAACTTTGGTCACAAATGTCTTCCGCTGACCAGATTCACTCAATCTCGGTCGCCCAAAGAGTTGGAACCGAATTACCCGGAGATCAAACAGCCCTGGTAGCGGGCTTGCTGCATGATGTAGGCAAGATAGCAGTTGGGTCCGGACTTGTGGTTAGGGTCTCGGCAGCTTTGATTAAGCCGTTTGCAACTCAAGACCGACTTAGTCGGTGGGCTTCAGATGGAAGCTTCCTTTCGAACGTCGCATCGTTTATCGATTACCCACGCATTGGTGCTGGTCTTCTTCACAGCATTGGAAGCGACGACTTTGTGATTCGGTGGGCAGCTGAACACCATCTGGCGAGACGTGAATGGACAGTGGACAAGGCCAAGGCAGACGTCTTGGCGCGCGCAGATCATTTGGCAGTGTAAGAAGGGTGTATGGAAGCCACAGAAATAACAGAACAACTGAAGAGTGTGATTCTCGATACCTACGGGGACAGGGTCGGGACCTTCAAACTGCAATCGGTAGATGAGGAAACTTCGAAAGCACGACAAAAGGCTCGCGGGCAGCTTTCAAAAGAACAACGTTTAATAATCGACCGAGCGCTTGTTCCATTTCGGGACTGGCTGATCGACAGAGATCCGGAAGCAGCCGAACGTGTAGCCAACGGTTCCCCGGCACCTCAAGACATAGAAACAGCGGTTCGAGCAGCAGAAGATCATGCGGTCGCGCAAATGGCTCCCGACATTTCTACCGACGAAGCAGCCCTGCTTGTCTTCCGACTCCAGAACGGCAGGATAGAAACTATCGAAGAGCGTAATAACAACAGACGGCCTCCTTTGCGACTTTCCAACAGACATGTGCGCACGATGGCAGGCGGTTTCGCAATCATTTTCCTCGGATCAGGCATAGCGGGCATGACAGCAGAAGCCGGCACTCTTGTAACGGTTGCTGGCGCTGCAGTGTTCGTTTACGGGTTTAGGAAATGGCGGTCGAGTGAGACGACCTCGAATATCCCAGAAGTGTCAGTCTTCCGAGGAGGAAAAATTAAAAGTGAAGGTCGGACACAGCTCTGACCTGAGAATTCGCCTGGTTACTTGAGCGGTAAGAACCCCATAGCACTTTTGGCTCTATGTACTGTCTGAGCGGCCACTTCAGATGCTTTTTCGGCACCGCGGGCAATAATTCGATCAAGCTCTGCAGGGTCTGAAAGAAGCTCAGATCGACGCTGTTGGACAGGTTCAAGGACGCTGATTACAGCGTCGGCAGCATCTGTTTTCAGTGGGCCATACTGGTCGTAATCGTTCGCGAGGATTTCTGGATCGCTGTCAGTTGCGGCACCAAGAATTGACAACAAATTGGAAACACCCGGCTTATTGTCGAAGTCAAACAACACTTCGTTGTCCGAATCAGTAACAGCGCGCTTAAATTTCTTTGCTATTGAACTCGTGTCCTCGAAGATACCTACAGACCCTGCAGCTGAGTCTGTTGATTTAGACATCTTGTTCGTCGGCTCTTGAAGGTCCATCACACGCGCAGCGATCTTCGGGATAGCAGCTGACGGAAGGACCAACGTTTCGCCGTAGCGAGAGTTAAAGCGTTCAGCGATGTCACGAGTAAGTTCTAGGTGCTGCCGTTGGTCATCTCCGACCGGAACCCGATCTGCGTCGTAGATCAAAATGTCGGCTGCCATCAAAGCGGGATAGGTAAACAAACCCGCCGAAACATGTTCTTGGCCGGCGTCACCTTGTTTGGTCGATTTATCTTTGAACTGGGTCATTCGGCGAAGCTCGCCAAAGGAGACAGTGCATTCAAGAAGCCACGAGAGTTCTGTGTGGTAGGGCACGTGACTTTGAACGAACAATGTGCACACTTCAGGGTCTAAGCCGACTGCTACCAACGTGGCCATGGTCTCAATCGTTTTCGAACGGAGTTCTTGTGGGTCTTGCTGAACCGTCACGGCGTGAAGGTCGACCGCACAATAGAAACTGTCATGTTCGTGTTGATCCAGTGCCCACTGCCGTAAAGCTCCAAGATAATTGCCCAGATGTATATCGCCAGTTGGTTGGATGCCAGACAACACTCTCGTCATGGACTTGACGGTACCTCAGCTAACGCCTTAAACCGCAGAGGAAGACCTCAAGACCAAATATCGACCTAAAAGAGCGCCGTAGCGTGTTACATCAATGTGATTTGCTCCGCTATCGTGATGAAATGCCCTATGAGGTACAGACAACGGTGTTCGAGGGCCCATTCGACGTCCTGCTCCGTCTTATTTTGGAGCAAGAGGTCGACATTTATGAAGTGTCGTTAACCAGCATTGTCGACGCATACCTAGCGGAGATGGACAGGATTATCGGAAGATCGGAGAACCAGGCTTCAGCAGGAGCAGGTATCGATCTGGAACTAGCGACCGAATTCTTATTGATAGCCGCGACTCTGGTGGAATTAAAGACCCGTCGATTATTGCCAGACCGCAAAGACGGCGATCTTGATGAAGAATTCGGTATATGGGAGGAACGAGACCTACTTCTGGCTCGGCTCCTGGAATGTCAGACCTTCAAAACCGCTGCGGTGGTTCTGCGACAAATGAGTCTCAGTGCTTCACTTAGTTATCCAAGAACTGTTGGCCCTGATGAGAAGCTCTTGTCTTTGGCCCCGGACTTGCTGATCGGAGTTGATACTGAAGATCTAGCAGTAGCAGCAGTTCGAGCTATGACACCGGCTGCGATAAAGCGAGTGGACATAGGTCACATAGCGCCCATCACAGCTTCGGTTACCGACGCGATGTTTGAACTTATCGATGAACTCCCGAGCCTCGGAAGGGCCAGTTTTAGGCAACTAACTGGTGGACTAGTTGACCGGATTGAGGTAGTCGTGCATTTCTTGGCGGTCCTTGAGTTATTTAAGCAAGGCCACATTGAGATAGACCAAAGAGAACGATTTGGTGACATCACGCTGATTTGGACCGGGAGTGAGTCAGAGTTGTTGGTTCCGTTAGGCGGCGGATCTTATGACGGCTAGCGAAGATGCAGACACATTCGAAGTCTTGGCTGCTCAACTGGAAACCGAGGGGTCATTGATGGACGCTGATCCATCAAAAGGCGAGCTCCCCGACTTGGATCCAACCCTTGTTCCGGCGGACGTAAGAGCAGCTTTGGAAGCAATCTTGATTGTCGCTTCAGACCCAGTTGCTCCAACTGTTTTGGCTCAATTGTTGGAAGTGAGTGTTGAGACGATTGAGGCACTGTGTGAATACTTGGCTGATAGTTATGCCCAAGAGGAACGTGGCTTCACTATTACTCGAGTAGCGGGAGGCTTTCGGTACCAAACTGCCGACGCGCAAGCGCCTTATGTTGAGCGTTTTGTTCTCGAGGGTCAGACGACGCGTTTGTCTGCTGCTGCACTGGAAACTTTGGCGATAGTCGCATATAAGCAACCGGTGTCAAGGGCACAGATTGCGTCAATACGGGGAGTCAACGTTGATGGTGTGGCTCGAACATTGCAGCAACGCGGCTATATAAAAGAAGTGGCACGCGACCCGGGCCCCGGGAACGCTGCAATGTATGGCACAACGACACTATTTCTTGAACGTATTGGTATCGACAGCCTTAAAGAATTGCCGAACTTAAGTGACTTTGTTCCAGACGCAGAGGTCGCTGAGACCTTAGAAGCGGTGTTGCGCGGTGATGATGAAGACGGCGCAGCACCTGAAACGGACGCAGGTTCTGAGGATCTGAGTTCTCCCACGTGAATAGCGAGGAGTCGCGTGAGCGACTCCAAAAGGCTCTAGCGCGTTCGGGAGTTGCTAGTCGACGGGTTAGTGAAGACTTGATTGAAGCCGGACGTGTCACCATTAATGGGCAGGTAGCTACCCTTGGCGACAAGGTAGGTCAATCTGACCGAATTGAGCTAGACGGTATCCCAGTCCTCAGGGATCCGGACCTAGTCCACTATTTACTTAACAAACCGCGCGACGTTGTATCGACAGTTCAAGACCCGCAAGGGCGAGCAACGGTTGTAGATCTGGTGCCAAGTTATGCGAGAGTTTTTCCGGTGGGCCGACTTGACGCTGATAGTGAAGGTCTCATCATTCTGACGAATGACGGTGATTTGACCCAGAGACTAACTCACCCAAGTTTCGGAGTTCCAAAGGAGTATTTAACTCATGTGGAGGGAGTGCCGAGCCGGTCTGCTCTCCGGCGATTACGTGACGGTATCGAATTGGAAGATGGGCTGACCGCACCCGCTGAGGTCTCAATGCCGCAGGACGGAGCGTTGCGGCTTGTTATCCACGAAGGACGTAATCGTCAGGTACGCAGAATGTGTGCGGAAATCGGGCATCCAGTGCTTCGACTGGTCAGAATCAGGATAGGGCCGATAACGGACCCAAATCTTGCCGTGGGAGAATGGAGAAACCTGACTCGAGACGAGGTTCGCTCTTTATACGAGGCATCAACCAATTCGTAATCTCGCTTCAAGATGTGGCGGAGGCTTCGGTACCATCTCTTTAGTAAGTCGTATCTATCTGCCCACGGGTCTGGTTTTGTCATGAACAACAACGCACGTCGCGGTCAGATCGTGGGAACAGGCCTCATAGGGGGTTCGGTGGCACTGGCTCTTCGCGGTGCTGGGTGGCACGTAACTGGAACGGATATAGATGCTCAAACGGCTGAGAGGGCGAAAAAGCTAGGCGTTATCGATGCAACGGGAATCGACCAAGAGGCTGAATTAACTTTCGTAGCCGTCCCGGCTGGTTCTCTTGAGGTCGAAATTGAGAAGGCGCTCCGAGAAACCAAAGGGATGGTGACCGATACAGGTAGCGTCAAGACGGGTGTNGCTCGCANCATCAACGATCCTCGATTCGTNCCNGGGCACCCAATGGCTGGCTCCGAGCAGGATGGTATCGAGGGGGCAGATGAACGAATTTTCGATGGCGCAGTATGGGTTCTAACCCCGACCGAAGGCACAGAAGACCTGGGACTGAGAGAACTCCAAACTGTTCTCTCCTCAATGGGGTGTGACGTTGTCACGATGACCCCCGANCGGCACGATGCCCTCGTCGCCATCGTGTCACACGTNCCCCACCTNACTGCTGCCAGTCTCATGTGCCTAGCTGACGACCGGGCTTTGGACGATGCNCCGCTTCTTCGTTTAGCGGCCGGTGGGTTCCGCGACATGACTCGAATAGCGGCTGGTCATCCAGACATTTGGCTCGATATTTGCGAAGAAAACAGAGANGCCATTGTCACGGTNCTCGANGAATTTGCNGACCGGATCAGCCACATTAGAGATGTTGTCGCAGAATCTGACCGCGATGGCCTAACAGATCTTCTGTCACAAGCGAGACGAGCCCGAACCAATCTTCCATCTCGGTATGTGAGGCCTCAAGATCTACTTGAAATAAGAATCCCCATNCCAGANCGCAAAGGCCAAATAGCGAACATCACCATGTTGGCTGCCGACTGCGACGTNAACGTNGCAGATATCGAAGTTGCTCACTCCACNGAGGGNGCTCAGGGTGTTNTAGTCCTAGTGATAGCAAGAGCCGAAGTTCAGNGGTTCCTCGCAGTGCTTGCNGGGCAGGGCTANAAACCAACNACGCGAGAGCTTGCATGANNGACGNNCACGTGATGNNACCTTTTGGTGGNCCAATAANNGGTGTACCTGANGTTCCAGGTTCNAAGAGTCAGACAAACAGGGCCTTGCTTTGCGCAGCNCTNGCTGAAGGAACCAGCCGTTTATCAGGGATTCTTTTNGCAGACGATACAGAAGCCATGCTNGAGGCTGTTATTTCCNTGGGGGCCGAGATTGAGGCGGATCNNGAAAGTACCAGCNTGGAAGTCAAGGGGATCGGTGGTGATCTNAGGTTTCAAGACANNGTTNTTGACTGTCGGTCCTCTGGAACAACCTCACGGTTTTTNTTNCCGGTTCTCGTGGCNGGAAAAGGGAATGTGGCNATAGATGGAAGTGNCCAACTGCGTTCCAGNCCGTTCNATGAACAGATCAAAGCATTACGTTCACTTGGTTGCTCCCTCACCGAAACTCGGGCGCCAGGCGAATTACCNATAGAGNTCGNTGCTGAAGGCGTCAACGGCGCNNGNGTCGAAATTTCTGGNGCGACGAGTAGCCANTTCATCAGTGGTTTGATGCTGGCTGCCCCGCTCTATNCAGGGGGNCTCACAATTGAATTAACCGACACAATNGTTAGCCGCCCNTATNTNGATCTNACAGTCAAAGTNATGNACGATTTTGGAGNCGTNGTCGAACAGCCCAATGAATCAACTTATGTNATCCAGCAAGNGCNGTACNGCTGNGCGGATATNGANATNGAACCGGACGCGTCAGCGGCNTCATANTTTTTTGCGGCAGCAGCAATNACCCAAGGNAAAGTAAAGGTTGATGGACTTCACCGAGANAGNTGNCAAGGCGACANCCAGTTTGTGGATGTACTTGAAAAGCTTGGAGCGAAAGTCACTTGGGGNAAAAATTCGATAGAAGTCCAAGGCGACCNNATCAATGGAGGCACCTTTGACNTACAAGATTTTTCTGACACTGCGCAAACNTTAGCTTCNGTTGCNGCGTTTGCTGAATCTGAAGTTGAAATTAAAGGAATCGGTTTCATACGGGTGAAAGAGACCGACCGAATTNNAGCGNTCGTCTCAGAGCTAACGAAATGNGGAGTTGAAGTNACCGAAACANCAGATGGCGTAATCATCAAACCNGATAAATGGAANCTGAAGGGANCGAGTATCGAGACATATGACGACCATCGCATGGCGATGGCGATGTCNCTACTCGGGCTNCGAGTGCCTCATATCGAAATAANGAATCCAGGNTGCGTANCNAAAACNTTCCCGAANTTTTTNTCGGTCCTNGAANAGNTAAGGCCCACCNCNNTTNCTCTGACTGAAGCTGTANCGGTAGCTGCNATCGATGGTCCGGCTGGTTCGGGAAAGTCGACAGTCGCTCGGGCATTAGCAGTCGAACTNAATCTTCCCCATTTCGACACNGGCGCTATGTACCGAGCAGTGGCNGTNGCTGCNTTACGNCAACAGNTNGACGCTTCAGATTCAGCAGCAATAGCANCACTGGCANAGACTGTGGACATANAAATTANNGAAANAACAATNGTCGATGGCATCGATGCCACAGANGAGATTCGAAGNGCTGAGGCGAGNNACCTAGTAAGTGTCGTAGCAGCGAACCCCGACGTAAGACGAATTCTNGTTCCTCGCCAACGAGAGTGGGCAACTGAGCTAGGNGGAGGGGTGATGGAAGGTCGAGATATTGGGACAGAAGTATTTCCGGACGCCATATTTAAGGTATTCCTGACAGCAGACCTGCAGGTAAGGGCGANGCGACGTTTTCAANAAACGGCAGATCAAACNCTCGATGACGTCNTGCAAGATTTGAAACGAAGAGATCACGTTGATTCCACGAGAGACGACTCGCCANTANAAGTCGCNCCCGGAGCTGTGATCTTNGATACCAGCAACATGTCGGNCGAAGCGGTGGTTTCAGAGTTAGCCGANATGTTTCGTTTGAGGGTGGAGGNTTGATGTCATCNCGNAATTTGGCATTAGAACAAAAAACGCATTGGTACAACCATCTCATGTATCGACTCCTCAAATACTTGCTTTGGGGGGTCTTCAAAATATGGAACCGANTNACGGTNGANGGCNTAGAAAATATTCCCGATGGGGCCTGCGTGTGGGCCCCAAATCATNGGAGCTACATCGATACNCCNCTCCANGCCAGNATTCCGCGACGGTTACGTTTTATGGGTAAGGAATCGGTGTGGAANAACAAGTTCTTCGGNTGGCTCTTCACAACTATTGGTTGTTTNCCGGTCAGTCGAGGAAGTGCAGACCGCGCAGCNTTGATGACAGCTCTGGGNGTTCTAGAGAACGGTAACGACCCTGTGGTGGCNTTTCCCGAAGGAGAACGCAAGGANGGNCCTCGAATATTTCCGTTGTTTGATGGNGCGGCCTACCTTGCAGCGAAAACTCAGGTGCCAATAGTGCCCGTNGGAATAGGCGGTACTGCTGAAGCTATGCCCAGAGGAGCGAAGTTCCTNTACCCCAAACGGGTCCACGTCATAATTGGAANNCCCATGNCACCCCCACCNCTCAATGAGAAGGGTCGGCTTTCTAGGAANGACGTGCGCNAAACNACGGAAAANCTTCGCGAAGAGATACAGGACTTATTTGACCGAGCNCAGATTGTCTGCGGCACATNCAACGNGTACGACCCGACNGAAAATGANTTGNCTGAATAAGGGCGNGACCTTCAATCGGCNAGAGAGGCAAGCACNTCGCTTGCGGCTATTTCACGATCTAATGGAGNCACNCGAGAGTTNCTNGGAACGGCAAGAAGAGCATGAACTGTTGTCTCTAAAGCCGACAGAAGCTCTCGGAGTTCTCTGGGNGGCGGGAAGTATTCATCCTCATCAGTTATGCGNACCTCTTCCACNCCNANATTGGGTGCTAAGCGATCGATGACCGCATTAACNANCTCTTCGGGAGCCGAAGCGCCNGCGGTGACGCCGATAGTGCCATGCAACTCCCGTGGTAGTTCATCTGCGGAGTTAACCCGGAANACCTGAGCACAGCCTGAAGCCTCAGCAAGTTTNACCAAAGCCATNGTGTTCGATGAATTGGCCGAACCTATAACTANGACNGCATCGCATCGCTGAGCTATCGANGCAAGAGCGGATTGTCTATTGGTCGTAGCGAAACAAAGATCACTTCGNCCAGGCATCCAAACATCGGGNAATCTCTCCTTTGTCGCCTNCAAGACATCTTCCCAGTCTCGATGGCTGAGCGTCGTTTGAGCCAACATGGCGATTGGTTCATCAAACTCAGGTAAGGCCGCTACATCCGACACTTCCTCCACCAGACTTATTTTTTGCGGAGCAACGGCCATTGTCCCAACGGCTTCCTCATGGCCTTGATGTCCTACGTAAACAATTCTGTAACCCTTATCCGAGCGGACACGGACCTCATGATGCACCTTGGTTACAAGAGGGCAGACAGCGTCAACTACATACCCACCTCGCTTTCGTGCTTCAGCGACAACTTCAGGTGCTGAACCATGTGCTGAGAGCATCAGAGGTCTCCCTTCAGGAACCTCTGTTACATCATCAACGAATACAACGCCGAGACTTCGGAACCGGTCCACGACTAGTTGATTATGGACAATCTCGTGGTAGCAGTAAACCGGCGGGTCGAATGACCGCACCATCCATGCGAGCGCTTTGATCGCCATTTCGACCCCAGCGCAAAAGCCTCTCGGTGAAGCAAGTAGAACTCTAGTTATGCTCACGATTCTGAGGCTACCGGCTTGACGCTGTCTGCTGGGTGTAGAGCAAACTCACCCGTATCCTATGAAGCATGTCGTTGCCCGTCATTGCCGAAATCGTCACCGGCAGCCCTGCAGAATCAGCGGGGCTGATTCCAGGTGACGAAATTGTCGCGATTGACGGAGAAATCCCTAGCGACGTCATTCGATGGCATTTTCTGGTCGATGAAGCCGACCCGACTTTCACCATTCAACGTGGTGGCCTCGAATTCGAGCTCCAAGTAATGAAAGACGCGGGAGAATCGCTCGGAGCCCAGGTGGACGCGTCAATCTTTGATCGAGTTAGAACCTGTGACAACCACTGCGAATTTTGTTTCATTTACCAACTCCCCAAAGGTATGAGGCGCAGTTTGTACCTCAAAGATGATGATTATCGACTCTCTTTCCTCTACGGGAACTTCACCACTTTGACTCGCTTCACCGAGGCAGACCTGGAAAGAGTCGTTTCCGAAGGCCTATCGCCCCTGTATGTATCAATCCACGCGACCGACCCTGACGTTCGTAGCCGAATTCTCCGCAATCCAAGAGGCGGCTATAGCCTGCGGTGGCTAAAAGCGTTGCTCGACTTCGGTATTGAGGTTCATGGGCAGGTTGTCGTCTGTCCAGGTGTTAACGACGGGGACGTCTTAGACGACACGCTGTTAGGGGTTCTCGACCAATTTCCAGAGCTAAGTTCACTAGCCGTTGTGCCTCTGGGAGTTAGTTCTTACAACACTGAATCTTCGATGCGACCTCACACGAAGGACGAAGCAAGACGGGTTCTGGAGGTCGTTGAGGCCTGGCAACAACGTTTTCTGGAAACCGTCGGTCACCGACTCGCATATGCAGCAGATGAGTATTACCTCCTAGCCAATGAACAATTCCCCGCAGCCGAAACCTACGGCGAATTCGCGATGCATGAGGATGGAATTGGCATGGCGAGAAGTTTTGAATCAGAATTTTCAGGCATGGCAACCTCACAGGTTGGAGCCCAGTCTGGCTTCTTTCAATGGGTTGACGGCGCACCTGCCGAGGGTTACCGAGAAGTTCGGACCGCTGTTGGAGCTAACCGAGGAGGAGAGATTTCGTCTGAGGCCTCAGACAGAACAGATGAATTGGTATCTGTGGCCATTAAACCCCGACCGAATGCCCCAATTGCCATTTTGACGGGGGAGTACGGAGCCAAAGTCCTAAGACCGTTGGTTGATTCTTTAGAACGCAACGACATTCGAATCCGAGAAGTAACTAACAATTTTTTTGGGGGCAATATCAAAGTCAGCGGTCTTATGGTTGGAGAGGATGTGCAGCAAGTTCTCGAGACAGAACCTTACGGTCACCGATACTTGCTCCCCGATGTCTGTTTGAACAATGGGCGGTTCTTAGATGGGCTTCGACCTTCAGACTTGCCCAAACATGTCGAAGTCGTTGCGACCAATGGTGCTGCTCTGCGCGCAGCTCTTGAATCTCGCCAGCCAATTCACCAGACAGACGAGGAAACGGCTCGATGAGAGATGAAGGTGAGCTACCTGTCGTTTCGGTGGTTGGTCGCCCGAATGTCGGTAAGTCGACGTTGTTCAACCGAATTCTCGGACGACGCGAAGCGATCGTCGAAGAAAGGCCCGGGGTAACCAGAGATCGTAAAGCACTTGAAGCTGAATGGTTGGGGCACCACTTTCAGCTGGTCGATACCGGCGGCTGGATGCCTTCCGGCAATGAGCTTGATGACAAAGTGTCGGCTCAGAGTGAGAAAGCGATTGGAGATTCGGACTTAATAGTTCTAGTTGTTGATGGCACCACTGGAATAACCGAAGAAGATGCCAGGGTGGCATCAATCTTGCGGCGGTCAAATACGCGAGTCATTCTCGCAGTCAACAAAATAGATACCCCCCTCCGCGACCCTGATATTTGGGAATTCGTATCTTTGGGTTTAGGAGATCCCATGGGTGTTTCTGCCCTCCACAGTCGAAATACAGGTGACCTGCTTGATCGGATCATCGAGATGCTGCCCGATGAGCAGCACGACATCGGCGGAGATGTTGGGGACAGCGACGAAGTTGAATCAAACGGAGTTCCAGGAGTAGCCATTGTTGGTCGGCCGAACGTGGGCAAGTCGACGTTGTTTAATCGGTTGATTGGTGATGATCGTTCGGTAGTACACGACATGCCCGGAACCACTCGCGACGCGATAGATACAGTCGTCGAGACAGAACTTGGTCCCTTGCGGTTTATCGATACCGCCGGTATGCGCCGCAAGGCTCGAGTAGACGACGACACTGAGTATTACTCCAACCTGCGAGCACTTCGAGCGATCGATAAGGCCGACGTTGCTCTACTAGTTATCGACGCGTCTGAGGGCGTTACATCGCAGGATCAACGCTTGGCCGAGCGAGTTGATGCTGCAGGGTGCCCCATAGTGATCCTTATGAATAAATGGGAAATTGTCGACCAAGAGGAAAAGGATGAAGTCATGTATCAAGTAGGACAGCGGCTTCATTTTTTAGGGGAATCACCCGTACTTCGTGTCAGCGCCCTAACCGGTCGTGGCGTACACCGGCTGGTTCCCGCATTAGAAGCAGCGATAGACGCATACGAAACAAGAGTTCCCACCCGAAAGGTAAACGAGGTTATCCAGCTGGCGCAGTCATCCCAGCCAGCTCCACATGGAGGGCGAGTCCTCTACGCGACTCAGGGCGCAACCCACCCTCCGACCTTCACTCTTTTTACCAACAAAGAGATTCCTGCCAGCTATGTCCGATACCTAGAACGTCGACTGCGTGAAGAGTTCGACCTCGGCGCGACACCGATAAAGATTCGCCTACGGCGCCGTGGATAGACGACTTAAATGAGTGAATGTAAAGCAGCTAAGTCGACGCAATCGGTGCGTGCTGAATGACTTGGTGCGACAACTGTGACCGAGATTTCGACATTGGCCTCTTAAGCGCCGATGGGCATTGCCCTAGTTGCGACACCTGGCTCGCCGATCCCCCGGGAGGAGCCGCTGTTCCATGGCATTTCTGGGTCGTCGTCGCGGGTGCAGTGATCTATTTGGGATGGCGGGCGCTGCAAGGGATTTTGTGGGCGGCGCAGCAACTGCTCTGAGTCTCCAACGCTTGCGGATCCACGCTGTGGCCGAGGTATCGTGGCCTCGTTACGGGCTGTGGCGCAGTTTGGTTAGCGCACTGGTCTGGGGGACCAGGGGTCGGAGGTTCAAATCCTCTCAGCCCGACAGTGATGTGGTCCGCCACCAAAGGTGGCGGACCACACAGTCACTTTTGCAGGTCAGGTCTCAGCTTCCACTTTACGAATGTGTCATGTGCGACTTTGCATGAGTTGATCGAGGACCTCGATGACCGAACTGGGGTCCGTCACTGTTCGAAGAGAATTCTGAAATTCGCTATTGAGCAGCCCATAAGAAACTGCGTCGTCTAGAAATCCGACAAATTTGCCCCAAAAATCACTGACATCGAGAAGTACGAGTGGTAATTGATGGATGCCCAGTTGCGTCCAGAGGAGCAACTCAATGACCTCGTCTAGGGTCCCCAAGCCCCCAGGTAGAGCGACTGCTGCATCAGCGAGGTTGAACATTGCAGACTTTCTTTCGTGCATCGAGGAAACTAAATGCAGCTCGATTTCCCCTCGATGTCTCACGTCTCGCGAAAAGGTGTTCTCAGGGTAAACACCGATGACGTGGCCCCCCTGTGAGATAGCAGCGTCAGCCACAACTCCCATGAGGCCAGCATTACTCCCGCCAAAAACTATGGTGATGTTTTCCGTAGCGAGGTGCTCGCCTAACGCTCTAGCCAGACTTATAAGTTCGGGCCGGTTACCTCTGGAAGAAGCACAGAAGACCGCAACTGAAGTGAGCTCAGATTGTTCCGCTAACACCCGTACCCACGCCCCTCAAGGTAACCAATATTCAACCTTTGAAAGAACTCAGACTCGTATCGGGAGCGCACTTCGTAGAAGAGGTGAGAAGGGCAGGTGAACGTCTGATCTATTTGCACTGATCACTCTCCCAACTCTTCAGCCAGACCGACTGCATCGACCCAACTGCCATGGTTCATTAGGAGACGCCGGTACTGAACAAAGTGTCGCATGCTATTGAGTGCCATCACACCAGCCAGTGAAGTTCCGTGTCGGTAGCCAGCTACGAAAGCTCCGTCGTTCATTGATCCGGTCAGGACTTCTACTGCATCGAAATCAGTTGTGTCGCCCGCCACCTGAATACGATCTTCGTATTGATCTGACCATACGAAAGGCACCGAGCTATACGGGTTGTTGTCTTCCGGGTGCAGCAGGTTTTTGGCCGCTAGTGCAGCGTGCTCGGTGGCAGTCGTCCAGTGCTCCGTTCGTCGAGCTCTGCCCCCCAGCCACCCGTTAGGTGCCTTGGCAACATCTCCCGCTGCATAGATTCCAGGAATGCCTGTATTCAAGTGTTCGTCGCACACGACGCCGTCGTCAAGGGATAATCCCGAGTCAATTAGCCACTCAATGTTGGGCGTAGCTCCAATTCCTACCACCAGAAGTTCCGCTGGGAGATAAGTGCCGTCTGTAAGTTCGATTTCATCAATACCGTTGCGGCCGTGCACATTCACAACTCCGGTCCCGAGTCGCAGGTCGACACCATGGGCTTGATGAAGTTGCCCGCAAGCGCTTCCCACTTGATGCCCTAGTCCCCGCACTAGTGGAGCTTCATTGGCTTCAATGATTGTTACTTGACACTCGTGTTTTCTTGCGGCGGCCGCGACTTCGGATCCAATGAAGCCGGCACCGACGATCACGACTGCAGAATTTGACTTAAGACCGGAGCGAATAGCCAGCGCATCGTCAACCGTCCTAAGCACGTGAATTCCATCGATGTCCTCAGATTTCGAAAGTTTTCTTGCGCGTGCCCCTGTAGCGATTATGAGTCCGTCGTAATGAATTGTGTCACCACCCACCGTGACTTCCTGTCGGTCTGTGTCGAGGCCAGTGGCACGCTCGCCGAGAACGAGGTTTAGGTCAAGATCAGAGAGGTCGGAGTTCGAGACAAGCGTAAGGTCACCGGGATCTTGGTCTGAGGTGAGCATCGATTTAGATAGAGGGGGCCGGTCATAAGGAACGTGCTTTTCTTCACCCACAAGGGTCAGGGCACCCTCGAAGCCTTCACGGCGAAGATTTTGGCAAGCACGTACTCCGGCCAGCGACGCACCTACTACAACAATTTCTTTCACATCACTCACCTCGACCCTGAACGTTATCGGGCGACCTCTATGCGGTGTTGGCTGTAAAGGTCAACCATTACTTGACCACGCAGGGTGATGCTATTGCTCTTCGAATAAAGAAGCTGAAAAAAAATCAATGGCCTTTTGTCCTTGCGCGCGGCCCAAGAGACCGGTACAGATGCTTGACAACGTTGTAACTACACGGGTGTAATCACAAGTCCGGAACTTAAACTGTCTGGGTCGAAGATTTGATTCTTCGCTTTGGAGTACCTAGGGCCCAAATAGGCCAGGTGATTTGAAGTGAGGGTCGGGTCTACGGCGGGTAGGTCGGATCGGGGGAACCGGCAGTGGTAGATGAGGAGCGAAAGTGGCGATAACAGACCAGGCGCAGACCAGCAAAAACGAAGAAATGAGCGACGGCACCTCAGCGGTTGGGATGCAGGTCCAAAAGCGAGATGGCAGCAAACAGACCGTTGACGTCAACAAGATTGTTCGAGCCGTTGAGCGCTGCTCATCAGAGTTGCCCGGCGTTGATCCAATGCGCATCGCAACCCGGACGATTTCTGGCCTTCACGACGGCGCGACGACCACTGAGTTGGATGAGTTATCAATACGAACTGCAGCGGCTCTCATCGTTGAAGAGCCCAACTACTCTCGTTTAGCGGCTCGGCTACTCGGTACCTTTATCGATAAAGAGGTTCAGAACCAAAATGTTCACTCTTTCAGTCAGTCCATTGAGTTGGGTGCTGAGTGTGGTCTGATCCACGAAAGTGTCCTCGAGTTCGTTCAGATACATGCCCGTAAATTAAATAACGCGGTTCTCGAAGAACGAAACCATCTGTTTGAATTTTTCGGCCTGAGAACGGTTTATGACCGCTACCTATTGAGGCACCCGACCGACCGGACTGTTATAGAAACTCCCCAGTACTTCTTGTTACGTGTCGCTTGTGGCTTGGCCCGCACGCCAGAGGAAGCGACCACGCTTTATGAACTTATGTCGAGCCTCGAATACTTGACGTCGAGTCCGACATTGTTTAATTCAGGAACGGCGCACCCTCAGATGTCGTCGTGTTATTTGCTTGATAGCCCAGAGGACTCCCTCGAAGGTATCTACAAGCGTTATACCGATATAGCGCAACTCTCCAAATTTGCAGGCGGAATTGGAGTTGCATGGCACCGCATTCGATCTAAGGGTTCTTTGATTGGTGGGACCAACGGGCTCTCCAATGGAATTGTGCCTTGGCTTAAGACTCTCGATTCTTCTGTTGCCGCGGTCAATCAAGGAGGTCGACGCAAAGGAGCAGCCTGCGTTTACCTTGAGACATGGCACGCTGACCTAGACGAATTCCTGGAACTTAAAGACAACACAGGAGACACTGCTCGTAGAGCGCACAACTTGAATCTGGCGAACTGGATACCGGATCTGTTCATGGAGCGAGTCGAAAATGACTGGCAATGGTCTTTATTCGACCCCAAGGCGGTTCCGCACTTAACAGACTTATATGGCGAGGAATTTCGGCAGGCATATCTTGCTGCGGAGCAAGCGGGACTCTATGAACGTCAGGTTCCGGCGCGGCAGCTCTATAGCCGCATGATGCGAACTTTGGCCCAAACAGGCAATGGGTGGGTTACTTTCAAGGACGCTTCCAACCTGAAATGTAACCAGACCGGCGAGCCAGGCAATGTTGTGCACTTGTCGAATCTTTGTACAGAAATTCTGGAAGTTACCAATCAAGAAGAAACAGCAGTCTGCAACCTCGGGTCAGTCAATCTTGGTCGGCTCGTCCGCGATGGAGCTTTTGATTTCGATCGTTTGGGTGAGGTTGTCCGCACAGCTGTGCCTTTCCTCGACCGGGTTATAGATATCAACTTTTATCCAACGGGTGAAGCGGGAACCTCCAATAGCAAATGGCGGCCTGTTGGGCTTGGCCTTATGGGACTCCAAGATGTCTTCTTCCAACTCGGCATATCGTTCGATACCCCTGAAGCTCTGGCGCTGTCAACCAAGATAAGCGAAGAGATCTACTACTGGGCCTTGTCTGCGAGTTGCGACTTAGCTGCAGAGAGTGGCCCCCATGATGGCTTTGCTGAAACCCGGGCAGCGCATGGCGATCTTCAGTTCGATCTATGGGGTATCGAGCCGAGCGATCTAACACGTTGGGCTGCTCTCAAAGACCGAGTGAGCCAACACGGTCTGCGGAATTCGCTGATGATAGCGATAGCACCGACTGCGACAATCGCCTCGATCGCCGGTTGTTACGAATGCATAGAGCCGCAGGTGTCTAACCTTTTCAAACGAGAAACTCTTTCAGGTGAGTTTCTTCAAATCAACCGGTACCTCGTAAATGAACTTCAAGATCGTGGCCTTTGGACCGAAGACATGGCTCAGCGAATCAAACGAGATGAAGGCTCGATACAAGACATCGACGAGATCCCAGCCGACTTACGTCAGATCTATCGAACGGCCTGGGAGCTGCCACAGCGAGCATTAATTGATTTGGCGGCCAGCAGAGGTGCCTACGTTGATCAGAGCCAGTCTCTGAATCTCTTTATGGAAAGCCCGAGCATTGGGAAGTTGTCGTCCATGTACATGCATGCGTGGAAGAGCGGTCTCAAAACGACCTATTACCTGCGGTCTCGGCCGGCAACTCGAATCAACCAGACGACAACTGGCTCCGACGGCCTCGGGACAGACGGACCTCCAACTGATGGTGCCTCTGAGCCGTCGCCCTTCACCGATGAGGAGGCCATCGCATGTTCGTTGGAGAATCCAGAATCATGCGAAGCCTGCGATTAATAAATCAGTTACAGGATCACACTCAACCCACGCCGAGAAATGACACCAAATGGCCCTTACAGAACCAGATGAGAGTTTCGCTAACCCCGAACCCGTAAAAGAGCAAGCATCGACAGAAGATAGGGCTATCGGGGCGCCCCGAAAGATCCTTGACCCCGGCTTCAATTTAACTTTGCGTCCTATGCAGTACCCCATCTTTTATGAGATGTATCAAGACGCCATTAAAAACACGTGGACCGTTGATGAGATCGATTTTTCAGATGACGTTGTCGACCTTGACCGGAATTTGCTGCCAGCCGAAAGACATTTGATAAATCGCTTAGTCGCTTTTTTTGCTACTGGCGATTCAATTGTCGCCAACAATCTGGTGTTGAACCTCTATCAGCACATCAACAGTCCTGAAGCGCGGATGTATTTGAGTCGCCAGTTGTATGAAGAGGCTTTACATGTCCAGTTCTATTTGACGTTGTTGGATACCTACATACCCGACCATGATGAAAGAGCAGAAGCGTTCGCTGCGATAGAAAATATTCCGTCCATACGAAGTAAGGCTGAATTCTGCTTCAAATGGATGAGCAGCATGGAAGAGCTGACAGAAATTCAGACACGTGAGGAGCGCAAGCAGTTCCTTTTGAACTTGATTTGTTTCGCTGCTTGCATTGAAGGACTTTTCTTCTTTGCTGCGTTTGCCTACGTCTATTTCTTGCGTAGCAAGGGACTACTCAACGGCTTAGCAGCAGGAACCAATTGGGTCTTTCGGGATGAATCGTGTCACATGAATTTTGCTTTCGAGGTCGTAAAAACGATCCGAGACGAAGAGCCTGAGTTGTTTGACGAGGATCTATCGAACCGGATTGTCGAAATGCTTGATGACGCTATTGAAGTGGAAAGTCAATTCGCGGAGGACGTCCTATCCGGTGGGGTAGCAGGCATGTCAACGGCCGATACACGTACCTATCTAGAGTTCGTCGCAGATCAGCGTCTCGCGCAACTCGGGTTGCCAAAACGCTATGGCTCCAAGAACCCATTCGACTTCATGGAACTTCAAGACGTTCAAGAACTTACGAACTTCTTTGAAAGGACCGTGGCTGCCTACCAACATGGCGTTGAGGGCGATGTCGCGTTCGATGAGGACTTCTAGCTAGCTACGCGTTCTAGACGTGGTTATCAGTTGTCTAAAAAGGTTTCGATCAGTTTGTCTACTGCTGACACCGGCGTGGTTTGACCTGATCTGACTTGTGATTCCATCTTTCCTAAAAGACTTTTGACCGTCGGATGATTTCGCAGGGCTTCTATGAGCCGATCATCGAGCATGGACCACATCCATCGAACACTCTGTTCTTCTCTGCGACGTTCAAGCTCACCAGCGTCGCTGAGGAGGCGCCTGTGATCTTCGACCTGTGCCCATAATTCCTCAACCCCTGCGCCCGTTAGACCGGCACAGGTGAGGACTGGGGGGCTCCAAAGAGGNGAGCTAGGAGCTGTTAGGTGGAGNGCGACCTCGTATTCCCGTGCGGCNGCAGCTGCAGCTTGNGCGTTATCGCCATCAGCTTTGTTGACCGCNATCATGTCCGCTAACTCCANGATTCCTTTTTTGATTCCCTGCAGCTCGTCTCCAGCTCCNGGNAGCATCAATACGAGGAAGAAATCGACCATGTCNGCTACAACTGTTTCGCTTTGTCCGACCCCAACTGTTTCGACCAAAACAACATCAAATCCGGCAGCTTCGCAGAGCAATATGGTTTCTCGGGTCATTCGGTTNACGCCACCCAGTTCTCCAGCGGTTGGCGAAGGACGAACGAATGCAGATGGGTCGTTGGCTAATGAGGCCATGCGAGTCTTGTCGCCCATGATTGATCCCCCGGTTTTCGAGGATGTTGGATCGACNGTTAGAACTGCTACACGATGTCCTCTTCGTGTCAGCGTTTTACCAAGTGTCTCAATAAAGGTGCTTTTNCCAACCCCTGGAACCCCGGTAATTCCAACTCGGTGCGCGGAGCCAGAGTGAGGCAGGAGTTCAGCGAGTAGCTCTTGTGCCAACTCCCTATGTTCAGGCAGGATGCTTTCTATTAGCGTTATCGCCCGCCCTAATGACGCCCGGTCAGCCGACTGGACGCCTTGGATGAGGTCTGGAACTGATGGCATCGGATCCACCTCTATGAGGGTACATCCCCGTATCCAAGTGGCTTCTAGCTGATTTATTTGATTCTGGGCTCTGACGGACACCATCTTCGCAAGTAACTTGATAGAAGCCAGCAGTAAAGCAGGAGATCATGGGTCTAGCTAAACGAATAGCGGAGAAAAAGGGAAGTAGGCCCCACCCAGTTGAGAAGTTTCTTGAGGCTGATGAAAAGGTCAAGTGGATTCTGCCCGCACAAGGGGGTCTTCACCCATTCACGATGCTGTTCTTTGCAGTCTTCATCNTGNNAGCGGTTTTAGTTTTGGATCCCAGGTCATGGATCATGGGTACGACTATCACCATCGTTGTCTTTGCTGTCGTGGCTGTATTGACCACCGCTCGCTATCGAGTGATAGCGATCACTTTGGATGATGTCTTGCTCCTGAAAGCCCGTGGATGGCGGCCTGCTAAACCAGTTGAACTCATTCGTCGGGTTCCGCGGACCTCCAAGTTCGAAGTGCGCAGCCAATTTTGGTCGCAGGTCGAGATAGCAGGAGAAAAACTTTGGATTCACAAACGCTTTCAAGGGCGTTTGGAGGAAGCGGACTCAACGTTGGGTCGAGGGACGACCAAGGCTGCGTCGAGTGCTGTATACCGAGCCAATCGCGCCAAAAAGAAGGTCAAGCATGCTCGGCGGAAACGCTAGGTGTTGCCGTGTTTTTGGTTGTTAGAGCTGACACAGAAGCCAGGTAGCGGATCTGTCTTGCCTCCAGAGAGGTCTCTGAGGCGGAATCCGTCGATTTGAAGGCCAAGGCGTGGGGNGANGGCTCGAATGTTTACGGTGAGGCTTTCAGNGCAATGGGTGGCGTATCAACCACANCTATGAGCCCTCAACTGTTCGGGGCAGTGTTGGTTAATTTCTCCAGTAGTTCTGCAGCNGCTTCAGCTATCACAGTTCCCGGAGGGAAGATGGCAGTAGCCCCGGCGTCGATAAGCGCATCGAAATCTTGAGAAGGCACAACACCGCCGACAACGATCATTATGTCGTCGCGACCTTCNGCTGCTAATGCTTCCTTNAGTTCGGGTATGAGAGTTAGGTGGCCTGCGGCGAGCGACGAGGCNCCGACTATATGAACATCGTTTTCGACCGCTTGACGCGCGGCTTCGGCCGGTGTTGAGAACAGAGGTCCTATATCCACATCGAATCCGAGATCAGCGAAAGCAGTAGCGATTACCTTTTGGCCTCTNTCGTGGCCGTCTTGGCCCATCTTGGCGACAAGAATGCGTGGCTGTCTGCCCTCGCGTTCAGAGAATTTATCGACGAGGTCTCTAACTGCTTTAACTGTGNTGGTTTCTTCTCCCACTTCGCTGCCGTACACCCCGCTAATCGATCTAATTTCGGCTTTGTGGCGGCCGTAGACGAGTTCAAGAGCAAGGCTGATTTCTCCAACCGTTGCTTTAGCTCGCCCNGCTTCTATAGCCAAGGCCAAGAGGTTTCCTTCTCCAGTGTCTGCTGCTTTGGTTAAAGCTGCAAGGGATTTTTCAACTTGGTCAGGATCCCGCTCCTCTTTCAACTGCTTCAGCTTGGCNATTTGAGATGCCTTAACTTCAGCGTTGTCTATCCGTANGACATCGACCGCATCTTCACGGTCCGCACGATATTTGTTGACCCCAACCACAACTTGCCGACCTGAGTCGATTCGGGCTTGGGTTCGGGCTGCCGCTTCTTCGATTCGGATTTTGGGAATTCCGGCTTCGATAGCTGCGGCCATTCCACCCATTTGTTCGACCTCCTCAATATGAGCAAGGGCCTTATCGGCGAGGTCGCGAGTGAGCTTTTCAACGAAATAACTTCCGCCCCAAGGATCTATGACGCTCGTTGTGCCCGACTCTTGTTGCAGAAATAGTTGCGTATTGCGAGCTATTCGGGCGCTGAAGTCGGTTGGGAGAGCCAGTGCTTCATCAAAGGCATTGGTATGAAGGCTCTGAGTGTGGCCTTGAGTTGCCGCCATTGCTTCGACGCAGGTTCGAACGACGTTGTTGTAGACATCTTGGGCAGTGAGACTCCACCCTGAGGTCTGAGTATGAGTTCTTAGTGANTTTGACTTTGGGTTCGAGGGATTGAACTGTTCAACTAGGTCGGCCCAAATGATCCGGGCTGCTCGGAGNTTGGCGATTTCCATAAAGAAATTCATGCCAACTGCCCAAAAGAAACTCAGACGCGGTGCGAACTCGTCGACTTCTAACCCGGCCTGTTTGCCGGTCCTCAAGTATTCGAGGCCATCAGCGAGGGTGTAAGCCAACTCTAAATCTGCGGTCGCTCCAGCCTCTTGCATGTGGTATCCGGAGATAGAAATGGAATTAAATCTGGGCATATGTTGACTGGTGAATTCAAAGATGTCACCAATGATTCGCATNGAGGGCTGCGGAGGATAGATGTATGTGTTGCGCACCATGAATTCTTTGAGAATGTCGTTTTGGATGGTGCCAGCAAGTTTGTCCGTTGAAACCCCCTGCTCTTCAGCAGCGACGACGTACAGAGCCAGTATTGGAAGTACAGCGCCGTTCATCGTCATGGAAACGCTCATTTGATCGAGCGGGATGCCGTCGAAGAGGGTTCGCATGTCGTAGATGGAATCGATGGCAACACCAGCCATTCCGACNTCACCACTAACTCGTTCGTGGTCGCTGTCGTACCCCCGATGAGTTGCAAGGTCGAAGGCAACCGACAGACCTTTTTGGCCGGCCGCTAGGTTCCTNCGGTAGAANGCATTGGAATCTTCAGCTGTCGAAAAGCCTGCGTACTGTCGCACTGTCCAAGGCTGATTTGTGTACATAGTCGGGTAGGGNCCGCGCAGGAAGGGAGCGAAGCCGGGGAAGCTGTCCAGATGTCTCATGTCGCCATCGAGGTCCGCGGGCGTATACAANCACTTGATATCGATGCCTTCGGGCGTGTTCCAGGTAAATGCGTCCGTTGTTTGGCCAGTCTGAAGNAGGAAGTCCTCNTCCCAGTCAGTGCTCTTGAGAGGTGCCTCACCGGCCAGGTCGAGGTCAATGGTTGAAAAGTCAGGTACTTGGGTCATTGTTCGACNTACCTAGTCAAGGGCTTGATGAATAGGGNTGAGGGTTTCGAAGACGTCGCAACCAAGATAGATGAAGCCGTCGAAATTAGTTGCAGCCTCAGGCAGGACTTCCGGATTTCCAGCCAAATAGACAAGTTCTGCTCCCGCAGACCGCAGGTCGCGCGCTGTTTGGACGGCCGATTCTGAATAGGTGCTGTCGGATGAACAGATACAAGCGAAACGAATGTCGCTAGCAGCGAAAGCTTCAACACAGTCGACTGTGTTCTCAAAACCCTCGTTGTTGAGGACTCGGATTCCCCCGGCTTCGAAGAGGTTCATCGCGAACGTCGATCGAGCCGTATGNGTAGCGGGCGTNCCCAAATTTGCCAAGAACAAGACAGGCTTGTCCGGAGACGTATCGACGGCATCACGCATTTGTTCGAACTGAGCAGACCACCGAAACAGCGGAAGCGGTTCACATCTTTGCTNACCTTCGGAAACGTGGAGGTCCTCAGGCAAGGGTTCGCGCTCCAACTTCTGTTCATCTAANTTAGGAAATTCGCTAGTACCGGTTAGTGCCATGGAACGATTCGCTATTGCTTTGAGGCGCTCGGACCGAGTTTTGGCTAAGGACTCTTGCCAGTGGCCAGCCAGTAGGGCAGATCCAAGCCCCCCTTGGCTTTCAAGGTCCTGAAAGACCCTCCAAGCAGAATAAGCCAATTGATCAGTTAGCTCTTCGACGTACCAGCTTCCACCGGCAGGNTCGATCACCGAAGACAACTTTGTTTCTTCTTGAAGAATCAACTGTGTATTTCGTGCCAGTCGAAGTGCTATGTCGTCCGAAAGACCAGTCGCACTNTCGAAGGCAGCCACAGTGATGGAGTCTGCACCCCCGACAGCGGCCGCGAAGCAGGCAGCAGTTGTTCGAAGCATGTTTACCCAAGAATCAGTCTTGGTCATCATCGCTTGCAAGGTCTCTGCATGAATGGCGATNGGGGCTTTTGTGGGTGTTGCACCGCATGCGCTCATGACTTGAGCCCAACAAACNCGAGCTGCTCGGATCTTCGCTGTGGTCATGAATTGGTCAGGCCCAGCCGTAAGCGTGANCTCCATTTTGTTGGGCACTTCATCAATATCGAAACCCGCCGCCAGGAGCGCGCGAACCCAAAGGACACCNGCGGATAAGACGGCGCCAAGTTCTTGACTATCTGACGCTCCAGCGCCCGCCCACACAGACCCATCGATTGAAATGGGCGTCATGTGTGGATAGTGCGAGGCGACCTCTGCAGCCATTTCGACGCATCTCTCTACTTCTTGGTCAAGACTTAAAACTGAATGCCCNGTCCGGGCCANCCGGCCTAGGGGGTCCAGACCCAAGTTGTTACGGAGTAAATCCGGATCATCGGATTTNCTNTCGCAAACCGTTAAGAGTGCAGCAGCTTGTTTGAGGGAACTCTGCGGCGACAGGTGAATAGGTGCTAAGTCAAGATGAACACCCTGAACTATGGACTCCAAGATCCCGATTTCGTCGGGGGCTCCCTTCAAAGTTATTGCAGTCGCTCCGTTCTCAAGGTCGGAAAGAATATGAGCGTTTACGTCGTGGCGCATAGCGAAGTGACTTTGACGAACTTCCCATCCGAGTACGTTTCCGGAAGCTCGACTCCCCCTGGCGAATGCGGCTCCTCCAGGGAGGTCATCTTCTTTTCGGACTGTCCCGTTACGTTGTTGTGTGTAAAGAGGAATTCGTTCGATCCCATCGAAAGTACGAGTTGTCAGATCTGCNAGATCTCTGCCCTTTAAAGCNGCACTAGCCGCAGCTTCCCAAGATTCGTACCCGCGATCTTCAAGGTTGGATTCAGAGTCGTCGCGAGCCATGACAGAAGGGTATTCGATCGAATGAGNCGATAACTATGTCCGCACTAATCCATTGCTAGTAAATGCCCCACTTGGGCTGCTACGTGGCATCCTTAAGCCCCGTGAACACATCTTCTCCGCCACCAGGTAACGAGATGGATGATTCGCGTCCTGTTTTCAGGTATGACGCACAGTTAGCAGAACAGATTGAGACCAACTGGCAAGAGCGCTGGGCCGCAGAGCAAACGTATCGAGTATCAAACCTTCCGTCCTCGGATCAATCCCCAACCTCGGGGGNCGGGAGTCAGCAGAAGTTGTTCGTGATGGACATGTTCCCGTACCCGTCAGGGGCGGGCTTACATGTCGGACACCCACTTGGCTATATAGGGACTGATGTCTTTGCCCGTTATAAGAGGATGAGGGGTTACAACGTCTTACACACGATGGGATATGACGCCTTTGGTCTTCCAGCAGAAGAACACGCGCGTCAGACAGGTGAACACCCACGAATCAACACAGAAAAAAATATTGCCAACATGCAACGCCAGTTGGATCGTCTGGGATTGGGTCACGACAAGGAGCGGTCGATAGCAACAACTGACGTTGAGTACTACCGGTGGACGCAATGGATCTTCTTGCAGATCTTTCAAAGCTGGTATGACCAANGCACTGATGTCGCCAGGCCTATCTCAGAGCTAGAACAACTTCTTTCGACAGGCGAACGTTCAACTAAAGACGGACGGTCTTGGGCTGAGATGAATGAGGTGGAGCGTCGCGAAGAACTCGATNAATGGCGCTTGGCTTATCTAGGAGAAGCACCAGTCAATTGGTGCCCGGCCTTAGGGACGGTTTTAGCTAATGAAGAGGTGACTGCAGACGGNCGAAGCGAGCGAGGAAACCATCCTGTCTTTAGGCGACCAATGAAGCAGTGGATGATGCGCATTACTGCCTACGCGGANCGGNTANTAAAGGATTTAGAAACCCTTGATTGGACCGATTCCATCAAAACGATGCAGAGGAACTGGATTGGTCGATCNGAAGGNGCNGAAATTGCTTTTGAGACTACGTCTGANGCTGTCATTGAAGTTTTCACCACTCGACCAGACACACTTTTTGGGACCACCGCTATGGTGCTNGCTCCCGAACANCCTTTAGTNGACGGCCTTTTGTCTGANGTTTGGCCTGAAGACACACCGNNAGCNTGGACNGGNGGCGCTTCGTCTCCGCGNGAGGCAGTTCAGGAATACCGNCGGATGGCATCNGAGTTGAGTGANCTAGAAAGGCAAGAAAATCGTTCCAAAACAGGNGTCTATTTAGGTGCACACTGCGTAGTCCCGGTAAACGGGAACAAGGTGCCCATATTTATCGCCGACTATGTCTTGATGGGGTATGGAACTGGGGCAGTCATGAGTGTCCCAGGCCAAGACCAACGAGACTGGGATTTCGCAACAGCTTTCGATATTGAAATCGTTCGGACTGTGCAACCACCGGAAGATTTTTCAGGTGATGCCTACGTCTACGACGGTCCTGCGATAAATAGTGACTTCCTGAATGGACTACACATAGAAGACGCTAAGCAGTCGATGATCGAATGGTTGGAAGACAGTGGGCATGGAAAGCGCACTGTTACCTACAAGCTGAGAGACTGGCTGTTCTCTCGTCAGCGTTATTGGGGCGAGCCCTTCCCAATTGTTTTTGATGACACTGGACTTGCATTAGCGGTACCCGAAAATGAACTTCCAGTCGAACTCCCAGAACTGATGGATTGGGCCCCACGGGCCCTTGATGAAGAATCTGATCCGGAGCCACCTCTCGGACGCGCAGAAGAATGGGCCAGAGTTGACTACGACCTTGGAGATGGGCAACGCAGCTATCAACGCGAATTAAACACCATGCCCCAGTGGGCTGGTTCTTGCTGGTACTACCTGCGTTACCTGGATCCGACCAATGAAGAAAAGTTTGTAGATCCCGCAGTTGAGAGCTACTGGATGAGTAGTTCCGATGGTGGGGTCGGAGGGGTTGACCTCTATGTCGGTGGAGTTGAACACGCTGTCCTCCACCTTCTTTATGCGCGCTTTTGGCACAAAGTTTTGTTCGACCTCGGACACGTTTCCGGTCCAGAGCCTTTTCAACGGCTCTACAACCAAGGGTATATTCAGGCGGCTGCGTACCAAGACGACAGAGGTATCTATGTCGAGGCGGAAGAAGTAACCGAAGATCAGGGCGACTTTTTCTATGACGGAGCTCCGGTTTCCAGAAGCTTTGGAAAGATGGGGAAGTCTCTGAAGAACTCGGTAACTCCTGACGATATGTACTCTGCCTACGGTGCGGACACACTGCGACTCTACGAAATGTTCATGGGACCTTTGGATCAAGATCGACCTTGGGAAACAAAGTCAGTCGTCGGCTCTCACCGGCTTTTGCAACGGGTTTGGCGAAACTTGATTGACGAAAATTCGGGTGCGACTACGGTCGTTGACGCCCCACCAACAGATGCTTTACGAAGGCTCACGCATCGAACGATCGCAGCTGTCGACGATGCCATGGAGGGCTTGAGGTTCAACTCAGCCATAGCCCGTATCACCGAATTGAACAATGAGCTAACTAGGACCGCTGAACCTGTTCCGAGAGAAGTTGCGACCAACCTTGTGCTGATGCTCGGTCCTTTGGTGCCGCACATTGCTGAAGAGCTATGGGAGCGCCTCGGATACGAGAGATCAGTAGTCCACGAACGCTTCCCCGAGGCAGATGAGACATTACTCATAGAAGAATCGGTCGAGATCCCCGTGCAGATAAACGGCAAGGTAAGAAGTCGCGTCATGGTGGCGACCGATGCCGATGTTCAAGAAATCGAGGAAGCGGTTCTGGCCGACGGGCGAATCACGGAGTTACTGGTCGGAAAAGATATCCGCAAGGTGATCGTAATTCCTGAAAAAATGGTCAACATAGTCGTTAGCTGACGTAGATACCGTGTGGAGCAACTTTCAGAATCTTGCTGTGGCCGGAATCTGGGAGGACCCGTCTGAGTTGCTGCGCTTCAGCACTATTAACAAAGGCAGCGATTGTTGGTCCCGAACCGCTAAGCCACGCAGCGGACGCGCCGTTGTCGAGAGCAACCTGTAAAGCCCGAGCTGACTCAGGCGCAGTTGCGAGACGTGTCGGTTGATGAAGATCGTCGATGCAACATTGCCGCATCGCTGCGAGATCACCCGAAGCAATTGCTGCAACCAAAACCGAACTTCTGCCTAGGGCTTGAGTAGCAATTTCGAATGGGACCGAAGTCGGCAGCTGGTTTCGCGAAGAATCCGTAGAAGTTTTTTCATCAGGGATCCATACCACTACATCCAACTGAGATGGGCACTTCAAGCGAACGACAACGTTCTCGTTAGTAGCCGTGACGCTGCCAAAGATCGAAGCAGCGACGTTGTCCGGGTGCCCTTCAAGTTCTGCTGATCGCGCTAGTAGGTCAGCGAAGTGGATTGAACCGGATCTTTGTAATGAAGCTGCTGCCAGGCCAGCTACGCGAGCCGCGCCTGAAAACCCGAGTCCTTTGCCTGGCGGAATTAAAGTTTCCCCGAACAAGGGTCCTTCCCCGCCGTTACTCACAAAAGACTTAGTGGCAGGGTGATTCTCGTCGAGTTTTGTGGCCTCCCCTTGAGGTTCACCTACGTCTAAGTGAAAGGGCAAGTCAAGGGCAACCGCCAGGCAGTCGAAACCGGGCCCGATATTCGCGGAAGATGCAGGAATAGTTACACGCATCCAAGTCAGCGTACAGTTCTATAGTCAGCTGAGAACAGAGTTGGGGAGGGTTAGCGCTATGGCGCATGGCGGAAAATTGGTGGCCAAAGTCTTGAAGGCCGCCGGAGTGGACTGCGTGTTCACTCTTTCTGGCGGCCACGTCATGGGGATATACGACGGGTGCCTCGATGAGGGTATTGAAGTTGTCGATGTCCGACACGAACAAGCTGCTGTTCATGCTGCTGATGCTTGGGCTCGTCTCCACCCTGGAAAGGTTGGTGTCGCAGTTCTTACTGCGGGGCCGGGTGTCACTGACGGCGTTACGGGTGTAGCGAATGCGTGGCGAGCTAATTCGCCAATCTTGGTCATCGGCGGGCAAGGACCGTTTCGTCACACACGACGCGGTTCTTTGCAGGAAATGGACCATGTTGCGCTGATAAAGCCAATATCTAAATGGGCTGAAGCCTGCTATCAAACTTCGCGGATCGGCGAATACATGGAGGCAGGCATCCGTGCCGCTCTTAGCGGAGTTCCTGGCCCAGCGTTTCTTGAGATCCCTATGGATGTGCTTCATGGAGAAGTGGATCTAGAAGAAATCCGAGTTCCGAAGTTCCGTGACTACAGGGTTGCGTCGACTTCACCGAGGCATCTCATAGCGGAAAGTGTCGATTTACTTTCCAAGGCCGCAACACCAATGGTCATGGCCGGAACTTCACTTAAGTGGAGCGAGGGAGGGGAGCACCTAGCAAATTTTCTGGAGAAAACAGGCATCCCGTGCTTTGTAAATGGAATGGCTAGGGGGGAGATCTCTTGGGAACATCCTTCGTTCCTTTCTCTGACGCGAAAGGAAGCGCTTGAAAAATCAGATTTAGTGATCCTCGCAGGGACTCCTTTAGATTTTCGGATGAAATTTGGTCGGTCAATTCCACCCGCAGCTGCGATTATTCAAATGGACATAGATGAGACTTTGATTGGTGATAATCGAGCGGCGGACCTTGGACTTGTCGGCAACATCGGGATGAATTTCCAATTGATGACTCAAGAAATAGAGGATCGAGATGTGCCGGTTGATGTCTCGAGATACCGGGATCAGCTGCGTGAACGTGAACAGCAACTTGATAACGCTCGACGCGATCAAATGGATAGTGAGGAGGTACCAATCGACCCCCTCCGTTTGTGTCGTGAAATAGCTAGCTGTGTATCCGATGACATGATTGTCATAGGAGATGGTGGTGACATTGTCGCCCAGGCATCCAAAGTCATCCAGGTACCACGCAATGGCACCTGGATGGATCCGGGACCCTTGGGAACACTTGGAGTTGGGATGCCCTTTGCTTTAGCGGCTCAGAAAGCTCACCCCGACAAACGTGTCCTCATTGTGTATGGAGATGGTTCGTTTGGCCTCAATGGATTCGAATTTGATACTGCAGTCCGTTTCGACCTTCCGATTGTCGGGATTGTCGGCAACGATGCTGCGTGGGGTCAGATGATGAGACCGCAAGAGATGCTCTATGGAGAAGACCGTCTTGTAGCAGTTGAGTTGAACCGAACTAGATACGACCTGGTTGTCGAAGCTTTAGGTGGGCATGGCGAACATGTTGTAGCGCCAGGGGAAATAGCGCCAGCTATTACACGGGCGTTCGACTCTGGCAAGCCAGCATTGGTAAACGTAGAAATTCGACAGGACCGGACTGGAATGAAGGGTTCCACTTATGTTTAAACGTGGTGTAGGTGCTTAGAGCGTGTGCGGAAGGTTCGTTTCTACTGCTCCGATGTCGAGATTAGAGACTGTCTTTTCGACTCAGCCCTCGAATCACGATCTGACTCCGAGCTATAACGTTGCTCCATCTGCAGAGGTGTATGGAGTTGTCGCTACGGGCGATTCCTGGGAACGTACGATAGAAATTTTTCGGTGGGGCCTAGATCTCAAGTGGCAGAACGCCGAGTCGCCGTCGCCGCTGTTGATCAACGCTCGTTTCGAAACTGTTGATGTCAAACCCACATTCTCCGAGGCTTTCAAGTATCGACGTTGTTTGGTGCCGGCTGACGGATTTTTTGAATGGCAAGGGCGGCCAAAACGTGCTCCCCAGCGACCTTTTTATATCCACAAGTCGGATCATGAGCAGTTAGCCATGGCAGGGATTTGGGAACCGGGACCGTTGGAAGGTCGAGCTTCTGTGGTCATCTTGACGAGAAAATCGGACACTTTTATGTCCGACATACATAATCGAATGCCGCTAACACTCACCACTTCTGTTTGGGGTGATTGGTTGGATCCGGCCATGGATGACGTTGGGGCTCTTAAACACCTAATCATGGGGCAGTCGACCGAGGCATTTGACGTGCACCAAGTAGATCCCAAAGTAGGAAATCCTCAATATGATCGGCCTGAGAACATACTTCCTGTTCCGACTGACACTCTTTGGTGATATTTGAACTTAGCTTTCAAGCGCCGATTTGATTGACTCCGCTGCCTTTTCGAGGTCTGCGGTATCGACGGAGTCGGAAGCTAGGGAAAAATCCATGTCTGACATTGTGTTAGCGGGAATCAGATGAATGTGCATATGCGGTACTTCGAACCCCGCAATTATCATTCCGATGCGTTGACTGCCGAATACCTGCTTTTGCGCCGCCCCGATTCGGCCAGCTACTTCGAAGAGGTGTTGTCGTAGGTCGGAAGGAACATCAAGCCATTGGTCGATTTCGTCTCGAGGTACCACCAAGGTGTGCCCATACGCGAGTGGGTTGATGGACATAAAGGCAACGCAGCGATCGTCCTCCCAGACAAAAGTGCCGGGTAAATCGCCTTTGATAATCATTGTGAAAACGGATGCCATGAAATGAAGCCTACGATGCAGAGCATGTCTGAGCAGCAGTTACCGTGGCGACCGTTCACGGTTCCAAACTTGATCAGTCTTATTCGACTCGGTTGTATCCCTGTATTTTTGTGGCTGCTTTTTTCAGTTGAAGACCGTTGGGCAGCAGCCCTTCTGCTTGGCGCCTTAGGTGCGTCTGACTGGGTCGACGGCTATATCGCTCGAAGATTCGACCAGATCAGTGAACTCGGAAAGATCTTGGACCCGACAGCGGATCGACTCATGCTGCTCGTGGGAATTTTTGCTATCTGGGTTGACGGTTCCGTGCCTGGATGGATCGCCTGGTTGGCTCTCGTCAGGGAGGGTTTGGTAGCTGTGGCCGCATTGTTGCTAGCTGCTCTTGGCGCTAGAAAAATCGAAGTGACATGGTGGGGCAAGACCGGCACCTTCCTGCTTATGTTCGCATTCCCCTTTTTCTTGGCGGGGGAGAGCGATGTGTTTGTGGCAAGTTTTTTTGCCGTTGGAGCTTGGGTTTGTGTTATTGCTGGACTACCAATTCACTACTGGTCCGGGTTGACATATGTTCCTGCGGCCAGAGAGGCGCTGCGACATGGCCGCGCTGGTCGACAACGGTAGGTCCACCACCTCTCTTGGTGGGATAGGTTGGGCGTATGGATTCGCCTGTTGAACTCCGATATTCGAGTGACCATGAGTGGGTGCGCATGGAAAGTTCCTTAGCGCGTGTTGGTATTACCGATTTTGCTCAAGATGCCCTTGGGGATGTGGTGTATGTGGAACTTCCTGAGGTTGGATTGGTGGTGACGGCAAACTCTGCTTTCGCTGAGATTGAGTCGACGAAGTCGGTATCTGATGTGTTCGCCCCTGTGTCGGGGGAGGTCATAGAGGTCAACGATGTTCTAGAAGAACGCCCCGAACTAGTTAATGAGGATCCCTATGGTGACGGTTGGATCTGCGTGATTCAACCTAGCGCCGAAGCTGAACTTGACGAATTGATGGATGCCGAGAGCTACAAATCGTTTGTTGTTGAGGAGAGCGAGGAGTGATAAATGAATCAATCATGTGAAGCGTGCGGACATTTGAATGCCGCCGGATCACGGTTCTGCTCCAGTTGTGGCCGACCAATGAACTCTGCGGAAGAGGCCAGCACCGAGGCACTTGAGCCACTTGGCGATGGTGTCGAAAGTGTCGACTTCCAAATTCCTTCGACAGGCGCGGCACTGGTTGTTGCGAGCGGACACCAGGCCGGCACCCGTTATGCGATTACTTCTGAATGGATTACCGTCGGCCGCCACCCTGATAGTGACGTATTTCTCGACGACATCACTGTTTCGCGACGTCACGTTGAGTTATCAACAAATAGCACCGGACACGTGATTCGCGATGTTGGGTCTTTGAACGGAACGTACCTCAATGGGGAGCGTCTAGGAGACAGCGAAGTATCGCTTACCAATGGCGACGAATTGCAGATCGGTAAGTTCAAACTGCTTTATCTCGTTTCTTCGAGTACTTGAAGACGGGTTAGTGTCGAACATCCCAACTAAGGTCTGAGCATGATTGAGATGGAGTTGCTGGGGGTTCAAGTTGAGTTGCCATCCAACAGTCCACTCTTGTTATTGAGAGAAACCGAAGGGCAGGGCAGGGTGCTGCCCGTTGTGATTGACACTCCTGAGGCTCACGCTATTCATCGAGGAATTGAGGGAATTCGTCTGGCCCGACCACTGACGCACGATTTGCTAGTCACGATGTTGGAGGAGCTGCAGGCCACTGTTATCGGAGTTGTGGTGACGGAGCTTCGCGAGCGAACTTTTTTTGCTGAAATCGAGCTTCAGGTCGCGGGTGAAAGCCGTACGATTTCCGCTAGGCCTAGTGATGCAATAGCGATTGCTGTTCGCACAGAGACCCCAATTTATGCTTCAGAAGATGTTCTTGCTGAAGCCGGGCAAGTTATTGAGGAACACTCACCCGATGGAGGTTCCGACAATGATCCGGATGAGCTGCTTGATGAGTTCAAACAGTTTTTAGATGATGTCAATCCCGATGATTTCTGATTTAGCTTTCTGAAATATTGCAGTTTTTCGCGCGTAACGCGCGAATTATCGCGCGAAGGGTGGTTGCTTGGTCGTACTTTTGCTCGTACTGTGGCATCACACCGACGTAGTTTCACGAATGTGATCAGCTTGGTGGCTAGTCGAGACGGAGGCACAACCTTGACTGAGGGCAAAGTAGCAGCAGGTTTTTCTGGAAAACGAACGGCTGAATTAGTGGGTATCACCTACCGGCAGCTTGATTATTGGGCACGAACTGATCTCATTCGCCCTTCATTGGCCGACGCGCAAGGAAGCGGAAGTAGGCGCAGTTATTCATACCAGGACCTTCTTGAACTCAAAGTCGTCAAGACTTTGCTTGACGCTGGCATCAGGCTTGAGATGGTGCGCGATGTCTTTTCTTATTTGCGAGAAAACCTTGGCGCAGATGTTGCTTCTGCCAATCTCGTAATTAACGGTTCCTCACCTCTGCTTGTGTCAGGTGAAGAAATTATTGATTTGATCCACAAAGGTCAGGGAGTGCTTAACGTACTTCCTCTTGCTGGAGTCAAGGAAGAATTAGATAACGCCATTATCGACTTGTTCCCGTCAGCCGAAGACAGAATTCGGGCGACCGGGTAAAACCTCTGTGGGCCTACTCAGCCTCTTGCGGAGCGAACCGCATAGAAGCTGAATTCATGCAGTAGCGATCACCCGTCGGTTCAGGGCCATCGGGGAAAACGTGGCCCAAATGAGCTCCGCATGAATGACATAGAGCTTCGACACGGACCATTCCATGGGAGGTGTCAATCTCTGTATCGACGACAGCCTCGGAAAGTGGCTGCCAAAAACTTGGCCAACCAGACCCAGACTCATATTTAGATTCATTTGAAAACAAGTCAGCGTCGCAAACTACGCAGTGATAGGTCCCATCCTGTTTTTGATCCCAAGTCTCACCTGTGAAGGCCTGCTCGGTTCCAGACTCCTGGGTGACGTGGTACTGAAGCGGAGTTAAACGATCTCGTAGGTCTTCTTCAGTAAAAGCTTTTGAATGGTCGCTCATCGGTAACTCTCAAACACTATTCGGACAAACTGTGGACAAAAATAAGACTATTGCAGTAACCACCTAGAAATCTTATCTGTGGAAATAGATTGTCTTTCCACTAAAAATTCACAGCTTTTCGACACTGGTTAACCACAGGAGCTAAGAGGTAGATTCGAATTCATGGTCTTTGAGTTGATCTTCGTTGATGGTCGAGCAGAAGTAGTTTCTGGTGTTGATAACTATGAACAGGAAGGTCCCATGACGACTTTCTTTCAGTCGGAGGGCCGAAATTATGTGGATTCGTGGTCGCTGCGTATTGCTAGCTACAGAACGGTCGATCTGACTTCTGTCCGCCGAGTGCTGGTAGGTGAACAGTAATTACTTCGGGCATCGACGCTGTTTGTGACAGATGAAAGGCGCTTTGGGGCTATTTGTCGTCGCTGTTCAAAGATCGGACGATGTCTACGATTCCACCGAGGCTATCCAGGCGTTCCTGGGTGTCGGCGCCTTCAGGTTGGACGCGGAGAACTGAAATACCAGCATCTCGATAGGCGCGGACACGCTCTGTGACTTCAGAGACTGAGCCCAAAAAGTTGGTTTGCAGGATCAACTCGTCAGGTACCGCTTCGACAGCCTGCTCGCGTTCACCATCAACCCACAATTTTTGGACTTGTTGCGCCGCCATTTCAAAACCGCCACGCCTGTATGCGTCATTGTAAAAGTTTGTTGTTGGGGAGCCCATAGCTCCCAAGGTGAATGCAACCCCGGGTCTCCTGGGGGCCAGGAGCGGCTCTATTTCGTCACCGAACTGGACAGCTCCTCCCGCCTGATACTCGATGGCGGAAGGGTCTCTTCCTGCTGCGGCAGCTCCTTGTTGGACATGCCCGAGCGTGGCAGCAGCGCCGGAGGGAACAAAGGATGTTCCTGCCCAACCGTCAGCCACTTGGCCTGTGTATTCGAGAGATTTTGGGCCGAGGGTCGCCAACCAAATTGGTATTTGTTCGTTGGCTGGTTGAGCTAGACGTAAGGCTTTCCCCTCACCTCCCGGGAGAGGTAGTAGGTGGTGGGAGCCTTCGTAGCTAATCTTTTCACCAGCAAATGCTTGTCTGACTATGTCTACCGTTTCGCGAAGTCGGGTCAGCGGCTGATGAAATGGGACCCCATGTAATCCTTCAACTACTTGGGGTCCACTTACGCCGAGTCCTAAAATAAATCGGTCTTCACTGATAGCAGCCATCGATAGCGCCGTCATAGCGGTCATGACGGGAGTGCGAGCGGAGATTTGTAGGATCCCGGTCCCGAGTTGAACTTCGTTGGTTACAGCTGCGAGGTAGGCCAGAGTGCTAACACCATCCATGCCCCATGCTTCGGCTGACCAAATTATGTCCACACCCATTTGTTCGGCTTCGCGTAAGAATTCAACTTGGATGTCCCAGTCACGCTTCTTGCCTGAAGCGGGACCTCCGAATGCGATAGAAACCTTCATACCTCTTGCCTAGCGCACTACGGCGGCTCGTGCAGCGCTAGTTTCTGTAGGTATGGAAATTAAACCGCTTACCGGCGCCTTCGGGGCAGAGGTCTTAGACGTTGACCTCAAATCTGGCATCGGTACAGAGGAATCACGATTGATCGAGGCAGCTCTTGCAGAAAATGTGGTTCTAGTATTTCGAAACCAAGATTTAGATATCGATGGTTTCGAAAGTTTTGCAGCGAGCATCGGTGATTTTGGTGAGACTCCCTTCATTACACCGGTTGAGGGTCACCCAAACGTGTTGCGAGTTATACGTGAGGCTGAAGAAACGGGACCGCTGTTTGGAAGTGGGTGGCATAGCGACTGGAGTTTCCAGCAGCGACCACCGAGCGCGACGCTGCTCTACGCGTTGGAGGTTCCAGATGTAGGAGGAGATACGGCATTTACCAACCAATATTTGGCTTTCGAAAGTCTTTCAGAACCCATGCAGTCGATTCTTCGTGGTCTGAAAGGGATTCATTCAGCAGAACGGAGTTATGGGCCCCAGGGGACCTTTGGACGTCCTGATCCAGACTCTTCGATGGACATACATGGTGATGAGTCGGCGGTTGTGCACCAGACACACCCCTTGGTGCGCTCCCATCCGCTGACAGGACGTCAGTCACTGTTTGTTAATGAGGTGTACACGGTCGGGATAGAAGGGATGACCAATACTGAAAGCAATTCCCTTCTGGAGTTCTTATTTGAGCACAGTCGCCAAATCGCTTTCACATGCCGCGTTCGGTGGACTCCGGGGACCCTGACGATATGGGATAACCGAGCGACGCAGCACTTCGCCATCAACGACTATGCCGGAAGCAAGAGAGAGATGTATCGGGTTACTTTGGCGGGCGAGCAGCCTGCGTTGAGCTAGTTGGTGAGCGAGTTATCGAGAACAACTAAAGGACCCAAAAGAGCCAGATCTTGTAAGGCCTGGTCGTAGAGAAACTTCTCGGTACAGGCGGGTCGAGCCCAGTCCTCTTCGTCTCGTGTTGGGAGCCTCCCTCTGCCCTGTACGCGAAGATTACCCGTTAGGCGACTGCTCACTAACACGTCTTGATCTAGGAGCATCTGGATGAATTTATCTGGGTTATGGCTGGGCTCGTCAAACACGTAAAGCTTCAACCCATCGGTGACGAAAGGGGTGATGTAGTGCGTCAGTTTTCCTTGGGATCCGCTGATGTCGAAGCGAAGCATAAGCGAGTCCTCAAATACTTTGAATGGTGCATCAGCAGACCCGTTCATCGGGACGACCGTAGCAACCAAAGGGCGTGCAAGGTTGCCAGGAAGTAGCTTCTTCGTAGGAGTGAACTATCAGAGACGCCGGGGGTTTCAAGATGTCGGTTCAACAAGGCGAATATTGCGGATTTCTCACAACGGTTGAGGAACCTGGAATTCTCGTAGTGACGTTCAACCGTCCAGAGAGCCTGAATGCATCTACTGCTGCAATGAAAAGGGATTTAGTTGAGTTGCTGACACAAACTCAAATGGACGACGCTATCCGGATCGTTGTCTTCACGGGGCAAGGTTCGGCGTTTTGGGCGGGAGATGACCTAAAGGGTTACGGCGGAGACAGCGTCCAAGTGCCACAGATTCATCATGGGCACCACAACCCCTCCGGCACCTACAACGGTTTGCGAACGATATCTCAGGCGGTAAACACCGCAGTTCGGAATCTCGACAAGATTTCCATCGCAGCAATAAATGGCTTCGCCATCCAAACAGGCTTCTCACTTGCTTTAGCCTGCGATTTCCGTATTGCTTCGAGGTCAGCAAAATTGGGAAGTGCAACACTCAGATTTGGGCTGTTACCTGATGAAGGTGGCCAATGGTTGTTAGTGCAACATTTGGGAGTGGCGAAGGCAACCGACTTCATGATGCGTAAACGAATTGTTGACGGTGAAACAGCCCATGAGTTGGGGCTAGTACATGAGGTTGTCGATGATGACAGTCTGATGGATGAAACTCTGTCATTAGCTCGAGAACTAGCCGACGGGCCACAAGTCGCGATGAGAATGCTGAAGCGCTCGATCCTTTTGGCAGCAGACTTAACATGGGATCAGTCGCTTGATGAGATAGCTGCGAAGACGGCCGTTACTGACCATCTACCCGATGCTCGTGAAGGTGCTGCAGCATTTATCGAAAAGCGTCAACCCCAATTCAATGGATGGTTAGAAGGTCGTGTCGACCCACCCATGGATGGGCCTGCTCCATGGGAAGCTGACTCAGAGTAAAGCACGATAAGCAGAGCAGAAAAGTGAGGGACCTGGTGGCGTTAATGACCCGCGTTTGTTAATTCTTCAAGAGCGCCCAACAACAGTGTTACGTTCCGCATCCGTGCTGTGTGACCCATGCAACCAATCCTCCACACCTTTCCAGCAACTGGTCCGAGCCCGCCACCGATTTCGATGCCATAACGATCTAGTAGGTGCTGGCGACTCTTAACGTCGTCGAGCCCTTCAGGGATAGACACTGTCGTGAGTTCGGGGAGCCGATACCCCTCTTGAGCCCATAACTCGAAGCCAAGTTCTGGTAGACGACTGTGGAGCTCATCGCCGCAAGATTGATGGCGGCCCAAGGTTTGTTCGAGCCCTTCGGATAGCACCACCCCTAAGCCGGCATGTAAGGCATACAGCATCGAGATGGGCGCCGTGTGGTGGTAAGCACGAGCACCGTCCCCGGATACGTATTCCTTAATCATGTTGAGGTCGAGATACCAGCTTTGCGGAGTCTCAACGAGCCTCTCCATCGCTCTGTGGCTAACAGTTAGTGGAGATAAGCCAGGTGGAACGCCGAGGCATTTCTGGGTCCCGCTGTAGGCGATATCGACGTTCCATTCATCAATTAGCACTGGTATTCCCGCAAGAGAAGTCACACAATCAACCAAAAGCAAAGAATCACCTTTGTTTGCTCCCAACTCGGCGATGTCATTTCGCACCCCGGTTGAGGTCTCTGCGTGTACGAGTGCGATGATCGATGGGTTGGGGTGGGCATCTAAGAGGCGTTGGGGATCTATGGTGCGTCCCCAATCTTCCTCGACTCGGGTGACTGTCGCTCCTGCACGAGTTGCTACTTCGCACATTCGGTTCCCAAAAACACCGTTAACACCGATTACTACGTCATCGCCCGGGGTAATGAAATTCACAAAGGAGGTTTCCATACCAGCAGAGCCAGTGGCGCTAATTGGAAAAGTTAATGCGTTGTTCGTCTGCCATACCTCGCGTAGACGGTCGTTCGTTTCGTCTAGAAGCGATATGAATTCCGGATCTAGGTGTCCAAGGACAGGCCGATTGAAGGCTTCCATTACTTCTGGGTATGGATTACTCGGGCCGGGGCCCATCAATATTCGATCGCTATGAATCACGCCGAGCAACCGTAGTCAGAGGATCAGCTTTATGCACAATCGTCTATGACGACTCCACCGCTAGTCGCGTAATCAAACTGCTTGTATCCCAGCGACCACCTCCGCCTCTTTGAATTTCTGCGTAGTAAGAGTCGACCAGTCTCGTGATGTCCACGGCGGTCCGAAGACGGTTTGCCTCTTCGATAACAATTCCCAGATCTTTTCTCATCCAGTCCACAGCGAACCCGAAATCAAACTCATTACGAATCATTGTGGAGCCACGATTTTCCATTTGCCATGAGCCAGCTGCTCCTTTGCTGATGGTTTCAAGTACGAGTTCGAGGTTCAGCCCACTGCGCTTACCGAATTCAAGAGCCTCTGAGAGTCCTTGCAGTAGGCCCGCAATACAAATTTGGTTGACCATTTTAGTTAGTTGGCCTGATCCGCTGGGGCCGATCAGATTGCAGGCTTGGCTGTAGACAGAAATTATTGGTTCGGCAAGAGAGAACCATCGCTGATGGCCGCCGCACATGACGGTCAAGGTGCCGTTTTCGGCGCCTGCCTGCCCTCCAGATATAGGCGCATCAAGAAATCCGACCTCGTGCGCAGCGCAGAGTTCATTGAGCTCGTTTGCAAGCTTGGCCGAAGCTGTGGTGTGGTCAACAATCAACGTGTCAGGTGCCATACCGGCAAGTACCCCGTCGTCATCTAACACAACAGAGCGAACATCATCGTCATTGCCGACGCAGAGAAAGGCTATTTCTGCGCCATCAACGGCGAGTCGCGGAGTTGCCGCTGAGGTCCCTTTGTTTTCTTGAATCCAAGCTTCAGATTTTGATGCCGTTCTGTTATAGACGGATACGACATGGCCAGCTTCTGATAGATGCCTGGCCATCGGAAAGCCCATAACTCCTAAACCGATGAATGCAACTTTCTTTGGCGTAGTCATAAAGCTTTCCTTTGGTATACGAAAGTATTCAAATCAGAAGCAACTAATTCTGAGGTTGGCCCTGTCTCGGCTTAAGTTGCAGTTTCATTCTCAGCGATCAGAACACGGACTTCGTGTTTCAATACTTTGCCCATCACGTTTCTCGGGAGCTGCTCCGTCCAGATCACCCGCTTTGGGTGCTTAAAGCGAGCGATTTGCCCATCGAAAAGTTGAAGAACAGCTTCGCTATTCTGTTCGGAACCCTCAGCGGCGACAGCTACGACTACGGGAATTTCACCCCAACGGCTATCGCTCACCCCCACGACTGTTGCCTCCGAAAGTAGATCACTTTCTGCAAGTACGTTTTCCAACTCAGCAGGGTAAATATTCTCTCCTCCAGAGATGACTACGTCTTTCTTGCGGTCGTCGATATAGAGCCAACCCTCGGTATCCATATGTCCGATATCGCCGGTGTGGAACCAACCGTCGGTTATTGACTCAGATGTGGCGTCGGGATTGCCCCAATAACTCGTCAAAACATTTGGTCCGCGCACCCATAGTTCACCAGATTCTCCTGCCGCTACGTCAACGCCTTCATCGTTGACGATGCGAACGTCGCAAAGAGTTGCAGCTTTACCGCAAGAGCCAGGTCGTTGAGCAGCCTGATCGATTCTCAAAACCACTGCGGTTGGAGAGGTTTCGGTAGCTCCATAAACCTGACCTACAGAGATTCCGCGTTCGAAGAAGGGTCGAGTTGCCGCCTCTGGGATTGTCGACGACCCCGCCATGAGGCCCTTGAGGGACGATAGATCCGCTTCCGCGAATGCTGGGTGATTGGTTACGGCATTTAAAGTCGCCGGAACGAACAGAGACCAAGTGGGCTGCCACCTTTCGACATCTTTGAGCCACTGCCCGGGGTCGAAGGAACTGTGTAGAAGAACTGATGCGCCTCCCATTAATGCGGGGAGTGTCTGAATGTTGAGTCCACCGACATGAAATAGGGGCAGAAAAGTCAGGAAGCGGTCATTGGAAGTTAAGTCGTGGGCATGGGCGCCATTGACAGCGTTGGCCGCCAGCGCACTTTGAGACAGGAGTGCTCCCTT
The DNA here is from genome assembly GCA_002708935.1 of Acidimicrobiaceae bacterium. Taxonomy (GTDB): domain Bacteria; phylum Actinomycetota; class Acidimicrobiia; order Acidimicrobiales; family Poriferisodalaceae; genus MedAcidi-G3. The sequence continues at coordinate 58,001 of PAPO01000024.1, forward strand.
GGGCGTTCCAGTAGTTCCGGAGGTGTATGCAAGTAAAACAGGGTCATCAGGCTGACCGGATCTAGGAGTTACCTCGATGGGCTCAGATTGAGAGACCTCAGCTAGTGAAAATACTGGTGTCTCTTCCGCAGCCTCTGCTGCATGTTCGGCGAAGTCCTTGTGAGCTACAACAAGCCTGGGCCCTGCGTCTTGAAGAATCCAACGATGTTCAGCGATGAGCAGGCGCGAGTTCAGAGGCAGAAAGATCGCTCCCAATCGGGAACAAGCGAGTAGTAACTCGATTGCTAGCGGGTGGTTTGGTCCTAGCCAAGCAACTCGATCGCCAGGTTCGACTTCATGCAGGTGTAACCAACCAGCTATTGATGCAATCCTTGTGGAGAGCTGCTGGTAACTGGTTTTGTCACCTTCGAACTCAACAGCGAGCGCGTCGGGTTGGTGGTCAGCCCACTTGTCTACCCATGATGCGAGATCCGATCCGTTACTCCACATGAGAAGTGCCGTTATACCAAATCACCTTGCAACACACCTTCTATGACGACAGGATCGCCGTCTAAGGCCACGGTGTGATTTCGCATGGGAAGATCGAAATGGCCGAGCGTATGTCGACCGGCGTGTTCGTTGGCCCCTGTCGAATAAAGAAAGTTGCCTGCAAATGCTCGTTGTTCAGTCCCGTTGGTTTGGCTTCTGTCATACAAAGGCAAGGTGTCCCAGCGAGCCCCAGGATTCATGCCCCATCCAATGTGGCTAGTTGCGTAGGCGTCGGGGTCACCCCATGCATCTGAATAGCTGCGGAAAAGAGACGCATCGGTACCTTCGCCTGCGACATCAACCACATAGTCGTTTTCGATCGTAAGTGTTACAGGAGACTCGATATAACGCTTGAACGTCAAATTCATGTCACCTCGATCCATGACGATTACGCCATTTACTGTGTTGGCTTTGGGGAAGGCTAAACACAAGCCGCCGGGCCAATGAGAGATCGACCCCGCTTGGGTTGTGTAGCCCCAACCGCCGCCGCAAGGAGCGTCGCTTAGGTTTACAACTACGTCGGTTCCAGCGGCCGATGTCACATGCATCTCTGTTGCTTTGATCAGCTTCTTGATTCCCGTCTTGACTTTAGGTTCAAGGTCCTCTGTCGGCATCAATCTCTCAAGGGCCTCTGGATGTTCGTTCGAGACCATCAACACCCGACTGCCATCGGCCAAAATCTCTGGCAGCTCGGGAGCGTGCAGTAAACCTTCAACAGTGCAGTCGACGACGAAGTCGACTGAAGCAAGTGCCTTTATGACAGCTGTTGAACCGGCGATCGCGTCTGACGCTCCCGTCGACCTGACGGGGACGGGAGAGTTTTGACGCAACGTGGGGAGAACTATGTGAATTGGGCGGATACCTAATCGATCCAAAGCAAGTTCCGCCAAATTTACGTTGACGTTTCGACTTTGAGTTTCAGAAAGGATTGCTGCGGTTTGGGTCTTATCGACGGCGCACATTTCGAACACGCGAGCGAACACGTCAATCCATTTTCCTTCGATGCGCTCTACAAGCATGCTTCCTCCTGGTATACAGCGTGAAATCAATATCTGAGACCTAGTTAAGCATTGATGACTGCGAATCGATCAAGATTCCTGGGATCTGACTGACGATGGCAAAATTAGTTTCTCGCGGGATTAGAAACTCTGGTGATCAAAGGTGGTCGCGCGGATCTAAATCAGTCCCATGGAGGTGGGACGTGTCGTTGTATCTCCGACACATCCACCTTCGTCCTCGCTCCCCACCAGAAACGACCTCTAATTCGGTGATGGAGGTGACGTTGGGCGCAAGTTCCGTATGCCACTGGTTCGGTCCCAGCCCAAAGGCGATCGCCATTGCGGCTGAAATAACACCGCCGTGGCACCCGATCAGAATGGTAGAGCCCACATGAGTGCTTCCGATCTGACTCAATGCTTGGCCCACTCGGTGACGGAATCCTGCTCTGCTGTCAGCACCGGGGATTATCGGGACAAATGGGTCTCGTTGCTCGAAGTTGCCGAGGTCATATCGCTCTCTGACCTGCTCCCAGGTCAGGCCGTCGGCTTCGCCTAGTCGGAACTCTTCGAGGTCAGAATGAATGTTTATTTCATGTTGTTGCAAAGCACAAGACAGGACAATCTCGGTGGTTTCGATGGCTCGAGGAAGTGGGGATGAATAGACGACATCGATTGAATTTTCGTTTCCACTAGCCAACCTCTCACCCAAACAAGCTGCTTGTTCTTTCCCGCGGGCAGAGAGTCCTGAACAAGTGTTGGGGCCACCGACCACACCGTCGACCATGACGTTGGATTCTCCGTGGCGAATCAGAAGAAACCTTGTCGTGAAGGTGCGGTCAGTCTGCGTTTCTGTCATCGAGGCACTCTAGAGGTAGAAAGGTATTTGCAGTCAAAACTTGATCAGCTGACGTAGCCTACGGTTTCGAGCACCGCCCGCTAACCGGAGAACGACCTGATGACAGCACTCGAAGTTGAGGTGGACCCAGGCGAAGCGGGCTTTGACGCCAAGCGCCTAGGTAGGTTAAGTACCCACCTAAACAAATATGTGGACAAAGGACTTCTCCCCGGCGTAAACGTATTGGTCAGTCGCGGTGAGGAAATCGTTTATCGACACATGTACGGAGCGCGCGACATGGAACGCGCATTGCCGGTGGAAGCTGACACTATTTACCGTTTTTATTCAATGACGAAGCCCATTACTTCGATCGCCATAATGCAACTATACGAGCAGGGTCTGTTCCAGTTGAAAGACCCAATATCGCGGTGGATACCTTCATTCGCGGGTAGTCAGGTTTTTGCTGGTGGGGACGCACTCCAGCCTCAAACACGTGACGCAACTAGAGACATATCGGTTCATGACCTATTGACACACACAAGTGGACTTACCTACCACTTCCATATGGCTCATCATGTAGACGAAATGTATAGAAGAGCCGGTTTCGACTGGACGAAAAGTCCAGGTGACTTAGAAAGTCAATGCGACATCCTGGCTTCGCTGCCTCTTTTGTTCGACCCAGGGAGTGAATGGAATTATTCATATTCGACCGACGTTTTGGGACGCCTTGTTGAGGTAATGAGCGGCCTAAGTCTTGATGCCTATTTGAAAAAAAATATTTTCGAGCCCATAGGTATGGTGGACACTGGGTTTTCGGTGCCGGGCGGGCAAGAGGAACGATTTGCCTCTTGCTATTACCCAGATGGCGAAACTCAACAGGCAACTTTGCTGGATGATGCTCAACGGTCTCGATACCTTCGCGAACCCGAAGCTTTTTCGGGCGGAGGCGGACTGGTTTCAACCCTAGGTGACTATCACCGCTTCACCCAGGCACTAAGGAGTGGGGGGGCTTTAAACGGTAAGAGGATTATCGGACGGAAGACCTTGGAATTTATGACTTCCAACCATCTACCGGGAGGAGTGGACCTGACTGAATACGGGCGACCGTTGTTTTCAGAAACGGCATACGACGGTGTTGGGTTTGGATTGGGTTTTTCCGTGGTGGTCGATCCAGCGAAGGCCAAGGTCTTGAGCCAGCAAGGAGAATACGCGTGGGGTGGGGCAGCTTCCACGGCATTTTGGGTGGACCCTGTCGAGGACCTAACCGTAATATTTTTAACGCAACTGCTGCCCTCGAGCACACACCCAATTAGGCCCGAGATGAAGGCGTTGGTTTATCAAGCGCTTCTGTAGCTCGTAGAACTTCTAACTAGATGTGCGCGGTACGGTCGAAGTTGGGTCTATTTGGCTAGGGCGGAAAGAATGATGAGTAAATGCCTGCGAGACTCTCGGTTATGAGCGATGAAGCTACCGAAGAGTTTGATCTCGTAATTGTCGGCACGGGATCAGGCAACAGTATCCCTGGCCCCGAGTTTGGTCATTGGAAGATAGCAATCGTTGAGAAAGGTCTGTTCGGAGGCACCTGCCTCAACGTTGGCTGTATCCCATCGAAAATGTTCGTTTACGCAGCCGATGTAGCGGAGACAATTCGAGCAGCTGAGATCTATGGACTTCAGGCTGAGCTGACGGGAGTGAATTGGTCGGCAATTCGCGACCGGGTGTTTGGACGAATTGATCCGATCGTGGAAGGCGGTGAGAGCTACCGGTTAGGTGCTGAGTGCCCCAACATCACTGTGTTTAAAGGAGAAGGCCACCTCATAGGTGAACGGACCCTTGAGGTAACTGGTGAAGATGGAGGAGTGAGCCGTATATCAGGGCGGCATGTAGTTCTGGGCGCGGGAGCCCGCCCGTTTGTGCCGCCTTACCCAGGTCTCATGGATGTTGACTTCCACACCTCGGACACAGTGATGCGTCTCGAAGTTCTTCCTGAACGAATGCTCATTTTTGGAGGTGGGTATATAGCTGCAGAGCTCGGACATGTTTTCTCGGCCTTCGGTTGTGAGGTGACCATGGTCAATCGGGGAGACAGGCTGTTGCGCCGAGAAGATGAAGATATTGCCCAACGGTTTACCGAACTAATGAGCCGAAGGTTCGATGTTCGATGCGGAGCAGAAGTCATAAAAGTCGCGCAAGAGGATGAAATCCTGCGAGTTGAGGTCAGGGTCGATGACAATGTCGAAGTCATCGAAACCGACCTCATTCTGGTCGCAGCGGGTCGAGTGCCGAATGGTGATCTAATTGGAGCTGAGTCGTGCGGGATTGCTTGCGAAGATGGACGGGTGCTGGTTGATGAGTACTTCCGAACAACAGTGCCGGGGGTTTGGGCCTTTGGTGATCTTTCTAATACCCACCAGCTGAAGCACTTAGCAAACGCTGAAGTGAGAGCTCTGCGTCACAACCTTTTGGTTGCCGACGGGGAAGTCGATACCCCGATGCACAGTGTCGACGACACGTTTGTTCCTCACGCTGTTTTCGGGCATCCACAAGTGGCGTCTGTAGGGCTTACAGAGAATGACGCACGCGAGATGGGTGTGCCGTTCGTCGTTGCACTTAAAGAGTACGGAGCGACTGCATATGGTTGGGCAATGGAAGACTCGGAGAGCTTTTGCAAGTTAATCGCTCATGCTGAAAGTCGACAGCTATTGGGTGCGCACATTATCGGTCCCCAGGCATCGACCCTGATACAGCAGTTGGTGCAAGGCATGGAATTCGGACAGACGGTAGACGAGTTGGCCTCTGGTCAGTTCTACACGCACCCAGCGTTGACGGAACTCGTAGAAAACGCCCTGCTGGAATTTTGATGTCCGCGCAACTGATCATTCGGAACTTAGGTTAATTTCCCAAAGCACCTGGTCTAAACAGTCTCCGGCCGACATTGCAGGAAAGCTGCAGGGACGTTCGGTCGAAATCGTTGATGGAACTGGAGACAGAATCGTCCAGGGGGTCGGGTGACAGAACTGAACGACGCTGAGCCGCCCCTCGTTTTGATTTGGATCGGCGACGACTCGATGCCATCCCACGGGGATTAGACCGTTAGTCAACCTTTCAAGCATGATACCGGTGTTGATGATGACGTATCCGTCCGGTGGTGTTGCATCGACCCATCGGTCTTCAATCTTGACCTGAAGTCCGCGACTAGTAGCTCTTGGTAGAGCTGTTATCAGATTGATATCTCCGTGTTCTTCTGCCCAAACATGACCGCCATCCCCGGTTTTTGGGGCTTCGTTCATAGGTGGATAGTTGATAGCTCTGGTGAGATGGGACCCATCTTTCAGCATGGTGTCGAAGAAGCTCGCGTTCACGCCGATGCCGGTAGCGATTATTCGCAAAAAGCGAGTTTGGAGTTCCACAAGGTTTTCGTGAAAAGTCGACAAGATTTGAGCAGCTTCGGGAAGGTGGTTGGAAGGAAAGACTGGGTCACCATATCGATGCGGATATCGGGCACGCAGCGGATGCCCATTTGGTAGAGGTGCTCCCCAATTCAGCATCTCCTTCCAATCTGGGGTGTGAGACACTGCTGCTGTTTCAACCAACAAGCCTGTGTAACCGCTTTGGCCTCTGGAGCCGCTAGCTATGTATTCCTCTTTGGCCTCCAAGGGAAGATTAAAGAACCTCGATAGAACGTCGTAAGTGTCGTCGAGCATTGCTTCGGAGAGGTCATGTTTGGTGTAGACGAACCCTGTAGCGAGACTCCGCATGACACCATCTACTACTGCGAGACGCTCTTTGGTGCTTCCTTGTTCGAAAGCCAATAAGTCAACGTCGAGAATTTCATTCATCATGAGCCAAGGTATGTGTAATTCGCAGGGTTGTCAGTCAGTTTTTCCGGTTAACCAAAGTTCGTACCTCTCGGTGTCGGTCCAAGCCCCCGTCAATTCGTCGAATCTTTTTGCTGGTCCAAGCATGAGCGAAGTGAGCCCGTCGCGTGCTTCTGAGCTAGACACCGAGTTCATGTTTTGTGGAAGAAGGAGTTCTTGGGTGGGAGGCGCTTCGAATGGTTGCCGAGGGACGATCGCAAGTTCAGGCAACGTTGCGAGGGCCGAATCACGCAACGCTGTATCACCTTCATAAAAAATTGGATCCTGTATCTGGTGCCATTTGTCAGCTCCCATTACTAACAAGTCGTAACCAACAGCCATATCTGCCAATAGTTGAGAGTCTGTTACACGAATTTGTAGCCATTCATGTTCAGCGGCTACCTCTTCCAATATTGCGATGCGATGTTCGAACCTCGGAATAGAAACATCCTCTTTAGCTAGAGCAACTCTGCTGACCGCCCAGACGACCTGTTCTATTTCGTGTTGGGCTATCACCGCCTCCGAAATAGCTAAATGCGCCACTGTCGGCGGATTGAATGATCCGGGATATATCGCAGTGGCCATATCAGATACGTCTACCAGTCAACGACCGCAGAGCTCTCGGGTTGCCGCCAAGTTTAATTTCGACATCCCTGTTGATTCCGTGCGCAAGGTTGTCCCACATCCGGTCAATCAATTGAGCGCAAAGGACATCGTCGTCACGCACCCCATCTGCCGAAGAACGACGCAGGAAGGGGATGCAGTAGGCGTTTAGGCCGATTAATGCCGAAGCTAATCCTAAGTCCAGAGGCGCTGCCCCTGCTTCGCGAGATAGCTGAACCCTGAGTTCTATATTTTCACCGAGAACCTGGATTATTGGCAGTGCGAGTTCCTCGTATGCCGCTCGAGGAACTTGGTGTCGATTGGATAACGCTTGGGTAGCACTTCGCGCTGCTTCGTCTCCGAGTCTCAATGTTTGGAGTCTTATTCCAGCGAACCAAGCGGCCTTTCTGTTCAGCTTTTGGGGAGGAGGGAACCGAGATCGGGTTTGTTTCGGAGATGGCGCAGTTTTCAAGACGCGATCATATTCAGCTCGACGACCTGGGTCAGACAAGACGAACCAGGCATCGTTAATCTGGCGCATTACAGCCGAATCACCAGACTGTCTATCGGGGTGATGGACAAGTGCTAGTCGTCGATAGGCACGTTGTAGAGACTCTTGAGTACTGCCAACTGGGACCCCTAATTGTTCGTACAACGATGGGTTGACCACCTTGCTCTTGGAATCGTCCATAGGTCAGTTTCTCAGCGCGATATGTCCAGGGTCTCCTGGCTCCAACTCACCTATTACCGCTGCGAAGTGACCCACTTCTGTGAGTTCTGCAACAGCATCGACAGCAGCGGACGCGTCACAAGAGAATAGAAGGCCTCCCGAGGTTTGAGCATCGCAGAGAATGAGGCGCTCAGTAAAGGATCCGCCACTTAAAAATGGTTCAAGAAAATCTAGGTTTCTTTCGGTGCCTCCAGCCACGAAACCACCTTCAACCAGGTCATTAGTGCCAGGTAGAAGTGGAACCGATGTTGTTTCGACTGAGGCAGATAACCCACTCGCTGATGCCAGCTCATAGAGGTGACCGAGGAGGCCGAACCCCGTAACGTCTGTGGCTGCTGAGGCCCCCACTCGAGAGGCAGTTTTGGCCGCCGAGGAATTGAGGCGAGTCATTTCTCGAACGCCCGCAAGGTAAACCTCATTTAATGAACCGTCTTGTGAAATGGCTTCAGGGTCGGAACGCTTTAAAGCTGTTGCCAATAAACCTGTTCCTATTGGCTTTGTTAGGACCAGAGCTTGACCCGCTTCACCTCCGCCATTGGTAAGAAGTTCTTCAGGTGCAACTTCGCCCACGATAGACATCCCGTACATTGGTTCAGGTCCATCAACGGTATGACCGCCGGCTACGACCCAGCCGCCCTCATCAGCAGCCATCTGACCTCCGATGAGGACATCGCCGAGGATCTCCAAGGCAAGTTCCTCCCTCGGCCACGCGACCAGGTTGAGTGCGAATAATGGCTCGCCTCCCATGGCATAAATGTCGCTGACGGCGTTAGTCGCGGATATCTGACCCCAGAGTTTTGGGTCATCAACTATTGGGGTGAAAAAGTCGGCTGTGGCAGCTAGAGCATTCCCATCTGAGCGTTGCCACACGGCAGCGTCGTCGCTATTTTCTGTGCCGACCAGAAGGTCGGGATGACTAGGATTTGGCAAGTGACGCAACACGTGCGCCAAGTCACTGGGACCGAGCTTGCAAGCTCAACCAGCGCCGTGGCTGTATTGGGTCAGTCGAATCAAACTTGTCACGCCACCACGGTAGTACCCAAGGACTAGTTCACCGTATATGTGCTCATTGTCTCAAGGAAAATTTGCATTCCCTGATCGCGGTCAATTTTGTAAGCAACTTCGCAGTTGAGTGGTTGATCTCCCCATCCGCGTTGATCCACAACCGTCATGCCCCGTGTGTGCGCTCCCTCGGTTTCAACGGTTACGTTCCGAAGTTCGAACTCAAATAATTCCGGGTGAGTTATAGCAAGAACAGCGCATGGGTCGTGCAGAGGGACCCGCTGCCCGCGAGTTCTCTTCTGGTACGACATGAGATAAAAGTCGAAAAGATCGGCAGCGAAACTTGCTACTTGATTATTGATGCTTCGGAGGTCTGCGATGATTTGTTCATCAATACCGAATTCATGAGTGAGGTTAAGCCCAGCCATTCGAAACGGTTTTATACCAGCGCTAAAAACAATTGAGGCAGCATGGGGGTCAGCCCATACATTGAATTCGGCTGTGGCGGTGACGTTACCCACTGTTGCGCTCCCACCCATGATCGATATGCCGGCAACGCGCTCGACTATGTCGGGTGCTTGTTGCACGGCTAAAGCAATATTTGTAAGAGGTCCGATGGGCACCAGCCACACGTCGTCATTGTCGCGAACGGTGTCAATGATGAAACGCACTGCATCTGAGCTTTTGGCAGAGCGTGTGACTGTTGGCCGGGATGGTCCATCTAATCCTGTTTTGCCATGGGCCTCTTCGGCATGTCTTGGCGGTAATAAAATGGGTTTTTCGGCGCCTGCATGCACCTCAACGTCAAGACCAACAAGTTCTGTGAGGAGAAGAGCATTGTCGGTGGTTAAGTCCAACGGTGCATTACCTGACACAGTCGTGATTCCTAGAATTTCGGTCAACTTGGCGGCCATCATGATCGCTACAGCATCGTCGTGTCCGGGGTCGCAGTCGATGATGATTTTGGGCTTCATATTCTTGCCATCCCGGGGCCGTTCACGTCCGTGTCTCCCCAATAGTGGGGCAGTCTTAGGTACCCAACTCTTGGTAAGTCAAGCGCGGGTTTCAGTCCTTGATGAAGTTTGAGTCTTTGGATGGAACGAACGTGACTCAACATTTCGTAAAAAACCATCCAAAGGGAGCCCTCTAGGTCATAGGTGATACTGCTGCCCTGTGGATCGTCGGTGCTTGCCCCTCTCGGAAGGGTGGTAATTACGTACTTCCAAAACTCGGTGCCTCTAACCGTTTGCGTTTCCGATCTGAGCAGTTCTATGGGCTGTTCTTCGACGAGTCTTGTCAGCCAACCGATCCCCAAGTTTAAATGGCTCAAGATGTCCGGTATTTGCGAGAATAAATCAGTATCGAGAACTCGGTCCCATTTGTTGTTAGGTCCCATCTGATGCTCGGCCCAGTTAATTGGGTCGGGAATGTCACCGTTGGGCCATAGAAGGTGGCCCGCTCGTCTTTTAGTGAACACAAGGGCATCCCATGCGATATGAGAGACTTGTCTTCTGCAGGACCACCACATCCATTCTTTTTCGGGCGAGGTGTCGTGGAAATCCAGTTGGTCGTCTGACAGGTCTGCCAGTTCGGCTTCTACCCAATCGACGATGTGGGGGTACCAAGGCATTGCCCCCGACTCTGAAGAAGTTGGCATCTCGAGGATGCTGGGGTCTGTTAGAGCCATGTGACGAAGCTAGTCGTGCGCCTTGGATAGTTGCTGTTTAGCTAGGTAGTTCTTCGAAGGAACGCGGGCTTGGACAGTTACAGACGAGATTCCTGTCACCGTGAGCGCCATCAATTCTGCTTACAGGTGGCCAGTATTTGTCCGCAGAGCTTGAAGGGAGCGGGAAGGCGGCTTCTTGTCGCGTGTACGGATGACGCCAATCGTCTTTTAGTAGGTCTTCGGCTGGGTGTGGAGCATTTACGAGAGGATTGTCTTCGGCGGGCCATTCACCTGATTCGATTCGTGCAATTTCTCTTCTGATTTCGATCATGGCATCGCAAAAGCGGTCGATCTCTTGCTTTGACTCACTTTCGGTTGGTTCAACCATCAATGTGCCCGGCACTGGGAAGGACATCGTTGGGGCATGAAAACCGTAGTCAATCAGTCTCTTTGCTATGTCTTCAACGGTTACGACCTCTGATAGCTGTCTCAGGTCCAAGATGCATTCATGGGCGACCAATCCGTTTTGTCCGCGATATAAAACTGGATAGCTGTCGTCTAGCCGCAGTGCGATGTAGTTGGCATTTAAAATCGCGACTGCCGTGGCGCGCTGCAGCCCTTCGGCTCCCATCATCGCTATATACATCCATGGAATAGGGAGGATTCCTGCAGACCCCCATGGAGCTGCTGCTATGGCTCCACTTCCGGTTACTGGTCCAGCCTCGGGGACCAGCGGGTGATTGGGCAAGAAAGGAGCTAAATGTTCTCTTACCGCGACCGGGCCTATTCCCGGCCCCCCTCCTCCGTGAGGGATGCAGAAGGTTTTGTGGAGGTTGAGGTGGCTTACATCTGCTCCGAACTGTCCTGGTGCGGCAAGTCCGACCAGGGCATTTAAGTTTGCTCCATCAACGTAGACCTGGCCGCCGGCTTCGTGGATTGTTCGACAGATCTGGACGATCCCTTCCTCAAATACCCCATGTGTCGACGGGTATGTGACCATTATCCCGGCAAGAACATCTTCATACTCAGCAACTTTGACTTGTAGGTCGTTGAGATCGATATCGCCATCATGATCGCATTCGACAACGACGACTTTGAGTCCTGCCATAACCGCTGAAGCAGCGTTAGTCCCATGCGCTGAGGAAGGAATAAGGCAGACATCTCGTTGATCTTCGCCTCGGGACTCGTGATAACGCTTAATGGCTAGAAGGCCAGCGAACTCTCCTTGCGAGCCAGCATTAGGTTGTAGCGAAATTTCGTCATATCCAGTGCACGCGAGCAGCCAGTTGCTTAGCTCTTCAATTAGTTCCATGTAACCCCTTGCTTGGTCTAGAGGTGCGAAGGGATGGATGTCCGCGAACTCTGGCCAAGTAATCGGTGTCATTTCACTCGCGGCATTGAGTTTCATTGTGCAACTACCGAGAGCAATCATGCTTCGGTCCAAAGCTATGTCCTTGTCAGACAGTCGGCGGATGTATCGGAGCATTTCGGTCTCTGAGCGGTAGGTATTAAAAACTGGATGATCCAGGTAGCTGGAAGAACGTTTTAGACGTTGAGGTATTCCTTTTTGGGCGTCAAAGGTTTGTGGGCTTTCGCTGTCGTTTAAGAATGCCTGAACTAAGTGATCAAGGGTCTCCGCATCGCAGGTTTCGTCGAAGGTCACAGCAACGCTGTCTGAGTCAACGAACCGAATATTTATTCCCTCTCCGAGAGCGCGTTGCACAACTTCTGCTGCCTCATCTGGAACCTGAATGGTAAGAGTGTCGAAAAATGCCTGATTAGAAATAGTGAACCCAGCAGATTCAAGTTTTGCGGCGAGGGCGGCAGTAAGGCTGTGGACCCGTTGAGCGATCTTCTTCAGACCATCGGGGCCATGGTAAACGGCGTACATAGATGCAATGACTGCAAGTAAAACCTGAGCTGTGCATATATTGCTCGTGGCCTTTTCGCGACGGATATGTTGCTCACGAGTTTGCAGTGCCAATCGTGTTGCTGGGCGACCTCCACTGTCGACTGAGACACCAACTAACCGACCTGGGAGAGCTCGTTTGTGTTCTTCTCGTGCCGCAAGGTAGCCGGCGTGGGGACCCCCAAAGCCGAGTGGAACCCCGAAACGTTGTGAAGTTCCTACGACTAAATCAGCCCCCAATTCTCCGGGAGGGGTCAGAAGGCAGAGGGCCAAAAGATCCGAAGCGACGCAAAGAATTCCGTCATTTCCGTGGACTGCTTCCGCGATGTGGCTGATATCGCGAATGTCACCTGAAGAGCCCGGGTATTGGACTAAAACTCCGTAGCAATCGGCGGGATCGAGATCTTGCCAGGCGTTACCAACTTGTATGTCGATGTCCAACGCTTCGGCACGAGTTCGGACCACATCGATGGTTTGCGGGTAACAGTCCGAATCGACGAAGAATTTTTGTCCACTAGCTTTTGTTAGCCGCCTCGCCATGGTCATTGCCTCAGCTGCAGCAGTGCTTTCATCCAGCAACGAACTGTTAGATATCTCCATCCCGGTAAGGTCACAAACCAGTGTTTGGTAGTTGAGAAGAGCTTCCAGCCTGCCTTGGCTTATTTCTGGTTGGTAGGGCGTGTAAGCGGTGTACCAACCAGGGTTCTCGAGGACTCGACGGACCACCACGGCGGGTGTCACTGTGTTGTGATAGCCGAGCCCTATCAATGATTTCATTGGCTTGTTCAAACTTGCTATTCGTTGAATTTGGGCAATGGCATCAACTTCAGTTAGAGGATTCGGAAGATTAAGTGGTTCGTGTGTGCGGATTGCAGCGGGGACAACGGCAGTGCACAGCTCCTCGAGGCTGAGATAACCGGTAGCTGAGAGCATCAAAGCTATTTCGTCGTCGCTTGGGCCAAGGTGCCGGACGAGAAAGTCGGGTTGAGGGTTAAGTTCTTGCATGTGTAAGTCTCAATTTCGGCTGTAGTTGTGGGGAACGAATGGCAGAGCGCTGATTTGGCAAGGGACCTCTTTGCCCCGTACTTCAGCAACCAAAGTGCTTTCAGAGTGCGAAATGATTGGGTCGACATAGCCCATGGCAACTGGTCGATCACAGGTGGGTCCGAAGCCTCCGCTGGTGACAATTCCGACTTCCAGGCCTTCGTCAGTTCGTAGTTTTGCCCCGTCTCGGATCGGCCGCTTAGTTAGAGAGGAAATTCCTACTCGAGTTCTGTCAGTGCCACCTGAGAATTGAGCAAGTATGACCTCGGCGCCAGCAAAAGTAGGCTCGTCGCGTCGGCGGCGGGGGATTGTCCATCCGAGACGAGCCTCCACTGGAGTAATGGTTTCGTCGAGTTCATGGCCGTAAAGACATAGTCCGGCTTCAAGCCGCAGACTGTCCCTGGCCCCTAGACCACAAGAGCTGACGGTCTCGTCATGAAGGAGCATTTCTGCGAGTTTCACAGCATCGTCAGCCGGAACGATTAGCTCGAAGCCGTCTTCTCCGGTGTAACCGCTACGGCTGATAGCACATTCGATTCCGTCAATTGAGAACTGGCCCGAAGCCATGAAGGTCAGATCTGCGATTGTTGAGTCGAAGCCTGACAGAACTGTCACCGCTTTTGGCCCCTGGAGTGCCACTTGAGCGAGGTCCTCTCGGATATGGATTTCCGTGTAATCGCCAAGAGCTGTTTCGATGCAGTGAAGATCACTCTCCACTCGTGAGGCGTTTAAAACCAATCGAAGTTGGGTGTTGCCTCTCGAGATGATGAGGTCATCGATGACACCTCCTTGGTCATTAGTTAAGAGCGCGTACCTCAGACGACCCACTTCGAGGTCTTGGATGGAAGCGGGTGAGACAAGTTCCAGCGAATCGATGACTTCAGGCAGTGAGGTCCCTGGTTTGGGAACGAGATCAACGATCCCCATATGGCTGACATCAAAGAGCCCTGCGGAGGAACGCGTAGCTAGATGCTCGTCGAGGATGCCGCCGAAACTGAGAGGCAATTCAAAACCAGCGAACGGCGCAAATTTCGCTCCTCGGTCGCGATGCAGCGAATGCAGGGGCGACTGTTTGGATATTCGAGTTTCGGAAGGTTCGCTCATAGCTCACTAGCCCGCGTCGAGTTTCATGCCCCGCGCTGTCCCGGAACCTGAGAGATTGGCCGCTTAGCGCAGTTTTCCCCTTCGGTGGAGCCAGCCGAAGCCGGCTCTCTTTCCAGCGTTGCTTCTTCCCTGCGGTCCGGAGGCCTGAGAGTTTCCCGGGGCGGTTGCTCCTTCGGCGCCGGTCAACCGCAATAGCGGTTAACCAGACTCTCCCACTGGGCGTTGGCAGCAAACGTCATCTTAATCGTGGCGCACTCGCAAGGGTGTGATCAGTTGTGAGTGCGGTACTACGTTGAGAGCAACTACTTGAGAAAATCCGCTATGCGGTCCTTTGGGCGGCCAATTATCGCATTGTCGGACCTAACGAGAACCGGGCGCTGCATCAAAGCTTTGCGTTCAAGTAGGAGTTCCACGACGGCTTCGGGGTTATCCACATAGTCATCGGGGTCTAGCCCCAATTCTTTGAATTTCGAGTCCTTGCGCACTAGGTCCTCTACTGGGTCTTCTAGGACAGAGGCAATGTGTTCTAAAGTCTCGCGATCTGGCGGTGACTTCATATAGAGGACGACATTTGCATCAACGTTTTCCTCCTCAGCGACCGCTAAGGCGTTTTTGGACGAACCTCAATGGGGGTTGTGGTAGATCGTGACTTTAGGCATTGGCGCTCCTCGACATTTCAGATAGGACCGTATCAGCGTTTGAAGCCTTCTTGGATCCGCTCGATCATGTCAGGGGCGACGCCAGGTCCTTTTTCTCTCGCCCATTTGAGGCCATCTTCTCGGGTCATCTCAGCAAGTAACCGCATCTGCTTTTTTTCCTCTCGCAATGTGTGCCATGAATTCGTTGCGACAGTTTCGGCCCAGTCGTTAGTGGTCGCTTCAAGTTCGGCTTCAGGTACACACCGGTTAGCGAGACCAATTTGGATTGCCTCGACTCCTTCGACGACTCGTCCGCTGTACATGATGTCGCGAGCAACCAAGGGGCCAACTCGCTCCGGCAAGCGATTAGTCATTCCCCACGTGGGAACCATGCCCCATTTCCCATGTGTGTCGCAGAAACGCGCGTCATCAGCACAAATGAGCAAATCGCATGCTAAGGCCAGCTCCAATGCACCTGTATAGCAATGACCGCGTACCGAAGCTATTACCGGTTGAGGCATGCGTTCGATTAAGTCAAGTGTCTCCGCCTGCTGGTATGGGTTGACCAACTTGTCACCCTTTTCGATCGCCTTTAGATCGTTTCCGGCAGAGAACGACCGGCCGGCTCCGGTAAGGATCACTACTCCGATTTCATCTGGTGAATCAGCAATGTCGGATAGGAGCGATCTGAGCTGTTCAAATAGCAAAGGACTCAAAGCATTGAGCGCTTCGGGTCGATTCAGAGTGAGAGTGGACACTCCATCATGATCGGTTCGTACTACTAATGAACTGTTGGTGTCATTCATGCTTGCAGTGTCCCACACAGCGGAACCGCTAGCTACGCGATACGACGTTGGGCTTCCAGATCAGATGCATCTGCGGCCTCGACTTCTTCTCGACTCACACCGAGCATGAAAAGAATTGCATCTAGGTACGGAACATTAAGAGAAGTGTCGGCCGCCCCTGCCAATACAGGTTTAGCGTTGAACGCGATTCCCAGCCCTGCTTTTTGCAACATCGGTAGGTCATTAGCTCCATCGCCAATAGCGACAGTTTGTTCCAAAGAGATGCCCTCGTTGAGTGCGATATTTTCGAGGAGGGTTGCCTTGGCTTCGGGATCAATAATGTCGCCTTCAATCCGCCCGGTTAGGACACCATCGACAACCTCGAGTTTGTTGGCGTACGAGTGATCGATGCCCAGTTCTTTGGCTAACTCGTCTGTGAAGTGAGTGAAGCCTCCGCTGATTATCGCCACCCGGTATCCGAGGCGTTTCAACGTTCGAATGAAAGTCCTGGCACCTGCGGTAAGTACCATTCGTGATTTAGAGCGATTGATTATTTCGACCCCTGCGCCGGCTAACAATTGGACCCTCTGTTTCAGTGCCTCGGAGTAATCAATTTCACCCCGCATGGCCTGCTCGGTTAGGCGACTTATTTCCTCGCCATGACCTGCCTCATCGGCCAATAAATCGATCACCTCATTGCGAATGAGGGTCGAATCGACATCAAGAACTACTAGACGGCTAGAGCGTCGAGACAAGCCATGAGGCTGAACTGCAATATCGATACCTTCTTGTGCCGCTACGTCCATGAGCGATGCTCTTAATTTTTCTGGGTCTGCACCTTCAACTAGAAATTCGTAACTCCAGACCGGAAATCGCGAGAGGCGATGAATTCGATCGATGTTGGCACCGCTCGACGTAATCGCACCACTGGTTCGCGCTAGAGAACTCGGGGAAAGCTCAGAGGCCAATGCCGTAACGACGTGCCGCTTAACGTGCTGAGTTGGGGTGGAATCGATGACCTCAAAATCAATATCTAAATCTCGTTCCCAACCGAACAAGAGAACTTCCTTAGCCAAATCCTTTCCCGTTGGGACAGAGACGGCTAAACCCAGAGTGAGTTGACGCCTGACTACGACTTGCTCGATGTCTTGCAACTCAGCGTCAAGGGAAGACAGAAGAGTCAAGAGTTCAGTAGTTATGCCCGGCCGGTCTTGGCCAGTCACTCTGATCAATATGGTCTGGGGGAGGGCCACTTCTTTGACCGTACAGCGCTGAGTCGAACTGTTCTAGAACCCTGACGAACATATTTCACTTCGGGCTTTTGTGATACTGAACAATCATGACCGGCATTAAAAATCGGGAAGCTGTCCCAGAAAGATCCGCCAGGTTTTGATAGGAAGGGCCTGTCGTTCCGAATTGCGGAAATTGTATGAACTCTCTGATTCAGGTACTCCGTAGCTTTCCCAAGTGGCTTCAACAGAGTGCTCCGGGCCTCACGCTAGTTGCCGGCGCCACCACAGCGGCTTTATGGATTAACGCTGTCACTAATTTGTCAGCTGGAGCCATTGCATTGGGTTTCGGACTTTGGTTCGGAAACATTTCTCTCGGTTCAGGGCGCGCGCAGGTTGGCTTGACGTTTTCCTCACGACGCCTGTTGAGAGTGGGCGTGGTCTTGTTGGGGTTTCGGTTAAGTATTTCCGAGCTTCGTCAGAGCATGAACTGGTTGGACGCGCTCATGGTGGTCACCCTGGTTTCGCTGACTCTGTGGGGAGTTGGCCGCGTGTGTAAAGCATTCGGTTTATCGCCAGACTTCGGACGACTTCTTGGAGTCGGATACGCAGTTTGTGGTGTTTCAGCGATAGCGGCTGTAAAGCCGTTAACGAAGGCAGAGGAAGAAGAAGTGGCCTACGCAGTCGGAGTAGTCACACTTTTTGGAACCCTGTCGATGGCGTGCTACCCAGTTATCGGAGCGATTGCCAACCTCGCGCCCGAAACATTTGGTTGGTGGGCAGGCTCAGCGATTCACGATGTTGCTCAAGTGGTTGCGACGGCAACGATGCGAGGAGATGAAGCTCTGGAAACAGCGGTTGTTATCAAACTTGGACGCGTCGCGCTCCTGGGACCGATCCTTGTATTTGTGAGTATGAAAACTCGAGGTCGAGCCAACTCCGAGAGGTCGGCCGCCGTAAAAGCTATCCCCCTGTTCGTAGTTGGCTTCATACTCGCCGTAGTGGCCCGGTCGATTGAGATTTTGCCGATCGGCACCCTCGAACTACTAGATGACATGAGGAAGATCTTTCTCACGGCGGCGATGGTTGGAGTAGGAGCCCTAGTGAAGTTGAGAAGTCTGGTGTCGATGGGTCGTGGACCGCTTAACGCTGGGTTTATTTCTTGGCTCCTACTCGCGGGTATAGCGTTCGTCGTAAGCGGACTCATGACCTAAAAGAACATGAACGTCGTTAGGCACTGACAGTCTTGGTACCTAGGGGAGTACCTTTTGAAGTAGATGTCGGATGTTTGGGAGCGTCGTGGTCGAGGTTAAGGGAAATTGTGAAGAAGACTTTCTGTTGGTTCAAGAGGCATTTGAGGCAAATTTCGACTCAGGTGAAGAACTCGGGGCTAGTGCTGCGGTAACGGTTGATGGTCAGCCTGTCGTCGATCTATGGGCGGGCAGCAAGAACCTTGCAGGAGAGCCTTGGCAAGAAAACACAATCGTTAATGTGTACTCCACAACAAAAACGATGGCGTCTATCTGCATGCTTATGCTGGCGGATCGTAATTTGATCAAATTCTCTGATCCTGTAGCGAAGTATTGGCCTGAGTTTGCAGCAAACGGTAAAGACGAAGTGCTGGTGAGCCACGTCATGACTCACCAGACCGGATGTTCGGGGTTCCCAAGAGTCATTGCGGCTCGCGAGCTATACGATCATGAGCTTTGTGCGTCTTTATTGGCGGAGATGGAACCATGGTGGAAGCCGGGCACGGCACCGGGATATCACGCGTTGACCCAGGGCACTCTTCAGGCCGAAATTCTGCGCCGGGTCGATGGACGGACGTTGGGAAGATTTTTCAAGGAAGAAGTCAGTGAACCTCTTGAAGCCGATTTTTACATTGGCTTACCTACTTCGGAAGGAAGTCGCGTAGCTGAGTTAGACCCCCCTGATCGGAGTATTGACGAACTGGTTGAGGTTGAACCGGATTCCGTCGCAGCAAAGACCTTTGGCAGCTGTGTTCTTGATGGCACAGAAACAGCTACCGATGAGTGGAGAGAGGCGGAGATACCTGCTGCGGGTGGTATTGGAAATGCTCGGTCTATTTCTCGCGTTCATTCTGCAATAGCGTGCGGCGGGACAGTCGATGGGGTCACGATAGTTAGTTACGAAACCATCGAGGCCGCGTTGGAGCGTCAGACCTTCGAACGTGACCTAGTGCTGGGACTAGGGGTTCCTTACGGTATGGGCTTCGGTATCAATCATGAGCGAGTCCCACTCACTCCGAGTCCGAGAACTCTTTATTGGTTCGGTTGGGGAGGTTCGATGGGGGTGATGGATCTAGATCAACGAGTAACCATTTCCTACTCAATGAACAGAATGGCCGCTGGTCTAGTTGGCGATTCGCGTGCATTTAATCTTATAGCGGCAACGTATGCAGCTCTGGAGAAAGCAAAAGGCTAGATCCGTTTGAGAACTAGATCGCTTGGATCTCTTGAATGACGTCCGGCGGCAGGTCCGCAGGAATTTCAGGTGATGCACTTGCGCCTATTGCATCGGTGAGACCGCCGAACCGCTCCGAGACAGCGGCAGCTATCTCATCGTGTCTTCCAACGGCTGCGAAGAGTCTGACAACGTCGTCGCTCACCAGAGCTGCCATTTTGGACCAGCCGTTGTTCTTGGATAGGTGATTGAGTTCTTGGCCTAGATCAAGGAGGTCATGTTGTTCAAAAACTGGCCAATATGCCTTGGTGCTCCCGTAAAAGCCGATTCGATATCTAACCCAGTCCATCATTTTCTCTACCGATTCATCGTCTGGTCCGGTACAAAGAAAACCTCCGCCGCTTATTTCAAAACGGTCACGAGTCAGCAAGTTCTCTTGGAGTCCCTTCTCTAATTGAGGCAGCACCTTCTCCTCGAGATATGGGCGCGTGCAGAAGGCGTGGAGCCTTACCCCATCACAGACGCGGCCCGCTGTTCGCAGCATCGCAGGTCCGACCGCAGCCATAGTGATCTTAGGCAATGGAACGGTCAAAGGTTCAGGCGTGAAATTGGGAGTCATGAGAGTGAAGTTGTAGAACTCGCCTTGGTAGTTCAAAGGTTCGCCGGTTAACCACGTGTTCCAAATGGCTCTTATGGACTCAACGTATTCCCGCATTCGTGCAGCTGGAGCCGACCACTTAACGCTAAAGCGACGCTCATTGTGGCCACGGACCTGGCTTCCTAGGCCCAATTCGAAACGGCCAGAACTTGCTTGTTGTAGGTCCCATCCGATGTTGGCAGCGTTCATGGGACTTCTGGGGAAGGCGATAGCGACCCCGGTTGCTAGTTCCAGCCTTTCCGAGTGGACTGCGGCCACTGCCAGAGGTAGGAAAGGATCGTGTCTGTTCTCAAGAGCGACAATTCCGTCGTAGCCGTCGGCCTCGATGCGCTGAATTGCTTCGGGAATATCGTTTAAGTCGGCTTGTGGGAGGGTGGCAAATACCTTCATCGTTGTTATCTCTTAGGTAGGACGTCGGCAAACGTGTCCCACTGTTTCCAGTCAGGCTCGGGTGGTGCAACTGAGCCGCCTGGAGCGAATTCGGAGATGGTCCCCGATTCGAGATCGTGGATGTAACGGGGGCAGTTAGGAAAAATTCTGGTTAATTGAACTTCGACCACTGCCTCGGCTCCATCGAAGTCTGATAGCGCTGCTTCGTCGAGCAGAATGCTGGCGGTGCCGTGAATTCGAATTCGATTGGCTTTTGCGTTCTGTCGGATGAACAGCAATGCGACATTGCTGGTTTCTTGGATGCTCCCTAAGGACCGGTACATACCGTTTCCGTCGTAGGACGGGAACCGCAGGGTTTGGTGATCGAGAACTTTGACGAACCCAGGGCGACCGCCTTTGTAAGAAACGTCGGGAAAACCTTCGCCATCTACGGTCGCCAAGAAGAAATAGCTAGCTCGCTCCAGATATGCAGCAGTCTGATCATCTATTGACGTGCTTACGGTTACTTCGTTGAGACGGTCTGCCAGCCTCCGCGCATCGAAGTGGTCTTGCATGGCTCTCGCCCCGGTTCCGTACAGTTCGCCAGGAGATTCAGTCATAGGTACAGACTAGGCCGAGAGTAAAGAGCGCCTCCTTGTTACGGAGTGGGTTTGTGTGCTTTACGGGAACCAGCCTCCCAGTCCTCCATAACCGGAGCTGATTCGAGCGTTCCTAGGACGTTTATTTGAGGAGGTTCGCGGAGTGATCGCTTCATCTCTGCGAAGCCCGGGAAGCTGGCTAACTCGATGACAGCGTTCCACAGGGGAACCGCGTCATCGTCACTCGGCACTCTTGAAATAACGGGACCAAAAAAAGACAGGCCTGTAGGTGGTTGAAACGAGATGATCGGAGTTCCTACGTCTCGGCCGGTTCGGGAAAGAGCCAGTTCAGTTTCGTTTTCAATTACGTCGTCCCACTCAGAATTATCCACGGCCACGGCATGCCTGGTCGGTAGGCCCGCGGTTGCGAGACACCTTTCCGTGTGTTCAACAGTGCCCAGTTGTTTTCGTAAACCCGGTTGTTGATCTAGTTCCCAATAGTGGGTACCAAATGCCGCATACAGAGCTGACATGGCACTGCGTCCCTCTTCTTCTCGGACCTGTGCCGCCGCCCTTAGAAAACGAAGCCCCGAGGTATGTCCTTGTTCGTAGCCGGCTGGAAAGTCAGTGTCGTAGTTCTTCTCTTTGTTAAGTATCCGCAACGAGATAAATCGCCAATCAACCGAATAGTCAGTTTGGGCAGCGACTTTCTCTATCCACCTGGAGGTCACCCAAGCAAAAGGACAAATAGGATCCCAAAAGAACTCGATGTCGTAATTGTCTTCACTCATACCCGACATGGTTACCACGTCTGCGCCTATGGTCGATTGGGTGAGTGAAAATGAACAAATCCCGGGCAGTATTCCGGAGCCAGAAATGCTCGATTCGGCTGGCGGGGGACGTATAGCTCTCCATTGTCTCGGAGGAGAGGGACCGCCGGCACTCTTCGTTCACGCTACGGGTTTCAATGCCCGCACCTATGGTCCATTTGTCAGCGGTCTCGTTGACCGATTCACAATATGGGCCCCGGATTTGCGATCTCATGGATGGAGCACTCCACCTAGCGATGGCGACTATGAGTGGACGAGCCTTGCAGAGGATTTATTAGTTGTGGTCGACCATCTTGAAATCAAGACAGGGGAACTTGACTGTGTCGGTCATTCTGTAGGCGCCGCAACCCTTCTGTTAGCGGATGCTTCCCGGCCCGGTTTGATACGGCGCATGTATGGCTATGAACCGGTTATGTGGAGACCCGGTGAAGCTTTCCCACCGGGCCAGAACCCACTGATCTCGGGAGCCGAAAAAAGGCGCGAGGTCTTTGGCTCTCGAGCCGAAGCCCTGGAGAGATTTGCCAGCAGACCACCGTTTTCTACCTGTAGGTCCGATGCACTGCATAGCTATGTCGCGAATGTCTTCGAGGATCTAGAAGACGGCACGGTGCGTTTGCGGTGCAGAGGTTCCGAAGAAGCTCGGGTCTATGACGGTGAACGAGTGTCGACGAACGACAAAATCCGCAACTGCAAAGCAAAAGTTGTGATCGGTAAGAGTGGTGACCATGGTTTCGGAAATCTTGGAGAACCAGCGGCAGAAGCCCTAGATAATTCTCGAACGATTGATTACGAGGGTTTGACTCACTTTGGTCCACTTGAAGCACCCGGTCGTTTGTCCAGTGATGCATTGGCAGCATTGTCGGTCTCTTAACTAATAGGGGTAATGCCCTGCGTTGAGAGGAACGAAACGATTTCTTCAATGAG
This sequence comes from Acidimicrobiaceae bacterium, assembly GCA_002708935.1. Lineage (GTDB taxonomy): Bacteria > Actinomycetota > Acidimicrobiia > Acidimicrobiales > Poriferisodalaceae > MedAcidi-G3. The sequence continues at coordinate 80,733 of PAPO01000024.1, forward strand.
GACATCGGGCTGATCCTTGTGTGCGATATGTCCACACTGTGAAATGAACTTACCGACTGCTTGTGGGACCCTCTGGACAATTCCATGAACCATCTCCGCGGTGGCATATTCGTCTTGGTCTCCTTGCAATACCAGTAAAGGACAAGAGATGTCGCCGAGAATTCCGCAGATGTCAAAGGTCTTAAAACTTGGGTCCAACCAAATTGTGGACCAGCGATCAAACGCAGTATCTGGCTGATGGTGATGGCGTGCCATGCCCTCGACGATTTGATCGCGTCGCTCTTTCGCGACCCGCACTCCGTTCAGCCCGGCTGGTTCAACGAAAATATGTGCGGCGATAGTAATTGCTCCGACTGGATCTAAAAGGTCGGACGCGGCCGCTATTAATGCAATCGATGCTCCATCGCTATGGCCAAGGAGGATCGGTTGGCTTATCTCGAAATTTTGAAGAAGAGCGGGCAATATTTCCAAAGCCTCGCGATGCATGAAATCTGGTCCGTACTGGGCTGGGCCTGATTCGGATCGCCCGTATCCGCTTCTGTCATATGCGACAACCGGTAAACCTGTCGCGACGTGAATACGGTCAGGAAAGTCGCGCCATTGGGTGATTGACCCCAGCCCCTCGTGCAACATGACGATGGTCGGCCCAACTCCGATCGCCCCCGTCGTCTCAACAGCTAGGCGAAGGCCCGATATCTCGTGAATATCAGTCATGAGTCTTTGTCGCTGATTGGCCGACTAGGCATGAATTTGCAGCTACTTTGCCGGTAATGGTGTTTAGTCCGATCATTGGAACCCTGATCTATCTCCTCGATCGCGACAGTAATAGTGTTCTGCTGATAAATCGTGATGCCCGACCTGATGATGATCATTACGGAAAGTTCAACGGCCTCGGGGGAAAACTCGAAGTAGATGAGTCAGTGATAGCCGGAGCACTTCGCGAACTTACAGAAGAGGCCGGCGTGACAGCCACTTCGCTTTCTTTGAGGGGCACCATCAGTTGGTCAAATTTCGGTCCCAAACGTGAGGAGTGGTTGGGCTTTGTTTTTCTTGCAGATGCTTGGGAAGGGGAACTCTTGTCTAGTAACGATGAAGGCTCGCTTGTTTGGGTCCAACTGGAACGGCTCTTGCAAGCGTGTGACCCTAACCCGGGCCTCCGAGCCTCAGCGGACCTTCCGATGTGGGAAGGAGATCGCCATTTTATACCTTTGGTGTTTGATAATGATGAGCGACAGTTCCACGGATCGATGCCCTATGACGGCGACAAACCCCTTGGTTGGACCTACCAAAGGGTGTAGCGGTTAGAGCCGGACATACTCGTAGTCAACGGGCTGAGTGTTAATTCCCGCTGTGGGAGCTGAAATCCAACTCGCCATTTGACCAGCTTCATATACCGGCTGCATTAAGGAGAGCACGAAGTCTCGGTCTGAATCAGTTGGGAGGAAGTTAGGCGCCAACTCATTCCACTCAGCCTCGGAAGTTATTTCACCGTCGGGAGTAACAAATTGGTTTTGATGCACTCCAACTTGTCGGTGGAATGCCTCGTGAGGGAGTCCCAGCTGAAGGTCAACCCCGTTTTCTTCGAGGATGCGGTTCCATCGACGTAGACCTTTTGCGCAGTCATCAATGTAGGAGCGTCTTAGCTGCTGGTTTACAACCGCGATCGCGGGTCGAGTCGTTTCAGTCCACTGGCCATCCACTATTTCGATTATTGAGTCCTGTTCATCGACCAGTAAGTGATCATCTTTATAGGAATCCTCAGCGAACCTTCCCTTTAATCCAGCTGAATAGTAATTCGCTGCATTCGTTGAGGTTTCAGATCCGAACAAGTCCAGAGAAACCGAGAAGTGAAAGTTTATGTATTTTTGGAGAGTTGGTAAGTCAACAACCCCATAGCTGCGAACATCATCGGTGTTGTGTTCATTCATAACGTCGCAGGTCCGTTGAATGACTCGACCTATACCTGAAGCGCCCACGAACATGTGGTGGGCCTCTTCTTTCAACATAAAATCGCAAGTTCGACTTAACGGGTCAAAAGCTGACTCTTTGAGAGCTCCCAACTGATACTTGCCATCCCGGTCTGTGAAGTAAGTAAAGAGTAAATAAGACAACCAGTCCGATGTCTTCTCGTTGAAAGCACCCAGGATGCGAGGATGGTCGGGATCGCCGGAGTTCCTCTCCAAGAGAGCGTCGGCTTCGTCTCGCCCGTCCCGACCAAAATAGGCATGAAGTAGATACACCATCGCCCACAGGTGGCGCCCCTCTTCCACATTTATCTGAAATAAGTTCCGCAAGTCGTAGAGCGAAGGAGCTGTCTGACCTAAGTATCTCTGTTGCTCGACGGACGCTGGTTCTGTGTCACCTTGCACCACGATTAATCGCCTGAGTTCGGTTCTGAATTCACCAGGCACTTCATGCCAGACCGGCTGCCCTTTAAGTTCGCCGAACCCGATCCGCCGATCAGTTTCCGGCTCGGAAAGAAATATGCCCCAGCGATATTCGGGCAGTGTGACGTGAGAGAAGTGAGCCCAACCTTGTTGGCCAACGTCTACTGCCGTGCGTAAATATATTTCTTTGTCTTGAAAGTTGGCTGGTCCCATTTCAGACCACCAATTAGCGAATCGAGGTTGCCAACTTTCCAGTGCACGTTGGAGGCGCCTGTCGCCAACGAGATCGACATTGTTGGGAATTTTTTCTGAATAATCGATTTCTTTAGTCATCTGGTCGTGTGTTTGGTGCTGTCTTTAGGTGCGTCGGTTATCAAATTCGGGGCGAGACCCGCTGCCATAGCGTTGAAGTGCTCCCAGCGGTCCGCTTGCATTTGATCTAGTAAATACCCAATTCTGCCAAGCTGAAAGCCGAGCGAAAATCTTTGTAGCCATAGTTTCAGGGCCAGAGAACCTTAGGTTCGCCTCCATTGCCGTCAAAGCGTCTGCTGAGAAGCTAGATCTTTCCTCAATAAAGAGTCTCAGTTCATCATCCCAGTCCAAATCATCCGGGGTAACGCTAACTAACCCCAGTTGTGCTGCTTGGTCAGCCAAGATGCTTGCATTGGAGTAAGAAAGGGCTTCCAAAGCTTCTTGGTCACCCCAAAAACGAGAATTCAATCGACTCAAGTTATTCCACATCGGCATTACTCCGAAGTTGGTGTAGGTCAGAAGTATTGACGCCGCTGGTAGAGGGCTGTCGTGGTCTTCGAAGCGCCCGTCAAGCATAAAAATGCGATCTGCCGCAAGTGCCAATTCGAAAAGAATTCCGACGAAACAGGAGCCAGGTTCGATGGCAGCGACCAGCGTCTTGGCAGTCAAATCGAGCCTTGTTAAACATTTTTTCCACAGAAGCTGGATCTCAGCGATGCCATTTGTCGTCGAATCAAAAAGTCCAGAATCCATCTGCGTCGCATGGTCAATAGAGCCTTCTGTCCGCAAGATCAATGTACCGATGTCGGGATAGTCGAATCGAAGGCGGCAGAGAACGTCATCCAGTTCAAGGGCAGTTCGGAGTAGCCACTCAGGATCAGCGTCTACGAACACCTTCAGTTCTGCGTGGCTGGCGAACAGGGTTACCTTGACCCAGCGGTAGTCGATACGATCCTCAGCAATCTGTACTTCTATCGGGGAGAGATGAACAGGTTCGGCTTCCACCCGGACGGTAGAGGCTGCAAGTTCGCTTGCTCGATGGGCGACGGCATCGTCGAAGTTTGTCGGAGTGGCGAGTTCATCGACTAAGCCCCAGTCCAACGCTTCTTGGCCGGAGATGCCCTCTGCCTTCGCTGCAAAAATGTCAGCCCTATCCCGTCGGATGTGTCTTTTGTCTGTGAGGCGAGTCAGTCCGCCAGTTCCGGGAAGAACTCCTAGTAGCGGAACTTCTGGCAAGGAAACGGAAGTGCTTTTGTCATCGACGAGAAGAATATGGTCACAAGCGAGCGCTAACTCATAACCGCCACCTGAGCAGGCTCCATTGATGGCGGCTAGGAACTTGATCCCACTTAAGGCGCTGGCTTCTTCGATCTCCAATCTTGTTTCGTTGGTGTATTTACAGAAATTGATTTTGTGGGAATGGTCGGCGGCTGCCAGCATTCGAATATTGGCACCAGCACAAAACGTCCCTTCTAAGCCACTCGTAATTACGACACATTTCACGTTCGGGTGAGTAAGACGGATGTGACGGATGGCATTTGCTAGCTCGATGTCGACACCTATGTCGTAGCTGTTTAGCTTCAATTCATATGCGCCAAATGTTGCGGCCGCCGGGTCGACAGTAAGCGTCAAGGTTGCTATTTCACCGTCGATTGAGAAGACCCAATGTCGAAATTTGTCAGGCGTGATATCAAAAGTGGTCACGTTGTCAACCTAAGGGAGTGGCTTTTCTGGATATCGCGGTCAACTCTTGATATGCCTTTCGCATTTTCGTCCCACACTCTAAACACGTGAGAGGCTGTAACTCATGGCTAGCAGAAGGGAATTTTCTTGACCAGTAATGCGTTACACAGGTTCCTTATTGATCCGGCGGCTATTGCGCCGGATGCGGTTGCGTTAACGGATGCTCCAACTGGGGCAACGACAACTCGGCATGAGTTGTTGGAAGAGGCGCAAGCTGTAGCGCGGCTGCTTTCGAAGCAGGGTGTGGTTGCAGAACAAAGAGTTGTAATGTGCTGCACCGACACCAAAGCATTTCTGGCATGGTTTTGGGGCGCGATGTGGATAGGCGCTGTACCCGTCCCAGTTTCGACGATGCTCACAGCGAAGGATTACAAGTTCCTTATAGAAGACTCACGTGCTGTTGGAGTGACGTACTCTCCTGTTTTCAGCGCCGCGATGAACGAAGCCGCTGTTGACCAGCCGTTTCTTGAATGGATGCAGGTCGATGAAGAAATCCCAGATCTAGTTGAAGAAGTAGATCTGGGAGAACCGTTTCCAGCTGTCGACGATGACATCGCGTTCTGGCTGTACACATCTGGTACGACCGGTTTTCCCAAAGGGGCGATGCACCGGCATGTGGACCTCGGGTTTTGTACCGACGTGTATGCGAAAGCAGTACTAGAGATGGGTAGTAATGATGTGGTCTACTCGGTGGCCAAACTGTTCTTCGCATATGGACTCGGAAATGCAGGATATTTTCCAGCGGGGACCGGCGCCCAATCAGTTCTTAACCCAGGTCGACCGATACCTGAAGAGATTTCGGCTCACGTGCTTTTGTATCGCCCAACAATTTTTTTCGGGGTTCCGACCTCGTTCGGTCAATTGTTGAGTTCGGATGTACCCGACAACACGTTCGCATCGGTGAGGATTGCTGTTTCCGCGGGTGAACCACTTCCACCTGACATACATCAGCGATTCAAAGAAAGATTTAATGTTGAAATTTTGGATGGTCTGGGAACAACTGAACTTGCCCATATTGCTATCTCCAATAGGCCGGGTTGCTCCGTGCCAGGAACCAGCGGGACCGTCGTGGAAGGGTACGAGGTATCCCTTCGCGATGAGAGTGGAGAAGAAGTGCAAGACGGAGAAGCCGGCAGGCTCTACGTAAAAGGAGAATCGGTGATGGTCGGGTATTGGAACCGAACCGACCAGACGCGGCAAGCATTATCGGGCGCGTTTCTGGCTACAGGCGATACGTATATCCGCAACCCGGACGGCACTTACACATGTCTAGGAAGGTCAGACGACATGTTGAAGGTAGGAGGAATCTGGGTCAGTCCAACTGAAGTTGAGTCTTGCATCCTCGAACTCAAAGAAATAGCGCAAGTAGCTGTTGTTGGAGCAGACGATGAGGAGGGACTCGTCAAACCTAAGGCTTTTGTGGTTCCCGAAACGTCATCGGCGGAGGCTGATCTCGGGAGCTTGGTACAAGAACACGTTAAAGAGCGTTTAGCACCGTTCAAATACCCCAGATGGGTCGAAATAGTTGACGAGCTTCCACAAACTGCGACGGGGAAGATCAAGCGGTATTTACTTCGCTCTTAGTTCTCCGTGTTAGGTGATCCCCAAGCTCGAGCTATTGCTTGCGGAAATTCTTCTATCCATTGGATGAGATCGTGCCCACAGACTCGCTCCGTAAAATGATGAGGTGAGGAATGGAAGTGGAGCCATGCAGCCCAGGCCTCGGTCGCCTGATGGAAACCTTGCTCCAAAGTGCCAGCACAAAGGTGGACAAAAGGAGCGCCCTCTGGATCCCAATGCATTTGTTCGCTAGGGGGCATACCAGTGGAGTAGGCAATGCAGTGGCCGTATCGGTTTCGATGCATTGATCCAGTTGCTAGAGCGTGTCCTGCGCCATCAGAACATCCGAAGATCGCGCGAAACTCTCGATCGGTCGACGCAGAGAATTCGTTTTCAGCCCATTGTGAAATCTCGTCAACGAAGAACCGCTGATGACGGTCGAAGCGTTGATCATCAAAACCAGGCAGGTATTCAAGTGCGCGCTCATTGCCAGTGTGATCCATCGGTGCCGCATGGGGCGCAACAATCAAGAACGGCTGAATGAGCCCGGATGAAATAGCTGCATCAATACGACGGATGTAGGGCTCGATCATGTTGCCATCGGTTGAATAGACGACAGGAAGTTGAGAATGCAGCTGGTGGTCAGGAGGAAGGTAAACCTTTATTCGCCTATTTTCACGGAGCGCTGTGCTTGTGAACTCGTGTGTAGAAAGTAAGCCGTCCAATGCGTCATCTTCGTTGCTTGGCATCTCCTTGGGAGCGAGTTCTCCTCTGTAACGGTTGTCCACCGGACCTCTGCCGCCAATTGGCATTCCGTTATTGTCGAGGCTCCAAAACCCATATCCGAAAACTGCCTCATCGAGCCGATCAACACGAATTTGAACGCACCAAAGGTCTGTTTGAGCGCCAGATTCATCTTCAAGGTTCCACATTGGAAGCTCAAAGACTGGTCCAGGGATGATTCCTGCAGCATCTGACCGACACGCGAGAGTCAGATCATTACCGACAGACCAAGCTCCGTTCGGGAACTGTTCTAGACCTTGGCGGACTTCCTCGGCGCTGGGCTCAGACCAGATTCGACAAAATCGCTGACCCGCTGGTAGCCCTTCGGTTTCGTACCGTTCCCGGGCTCTCAACTTGTTCTGCCCGGTGACGGTCTGGCGCATCTCATCTAAAGAAGGTAAGCCGAACGATTTACGCATTTCGTCATCAGCAACTCCGTCAAGCGGGGCCATGACCAGATCACCCTGATGTTCAAGGACCACGGTCCCGAACCTTTGGGGACGCCCAGTCATAAGCGCCACTTTGTCTGCGCATTCGGCAAACAAAGACCCAGCTCCAGGAACATCAGCAGTGTGAGCTCTTCCTGCAAGCTCGCCGGCTATGGGTAGTTGTTGCGGTCCGGCGAAGATAGACAGAGCTCTCGCTGCTCTCAGAGCCTCCGCTCCGCGGAGCTCCGCTAGTCCTTCTTCTTGCAGTAATTGGCGCACGAAAAAGGGAGCGCTATCTGGGTCTGCTGACTCCAACTGAGTTAATAGATCGCCGATGGCGCTCACTCTGCCTCCTAAGGACCCTTTCAGGGTAGCTCTCCCTCAAGCACGCTTTTCTTTGGTTAAACACTAAGCGACGTGATCTTAAGCATCATTCAGTTGTAGCGTCACCACCAACAGCCAACTACAGAGGAGATGTCGTGTCTGAAGAACTTGTCATAACTGAGAAGCGTGGCCACATCCAGATTCTCACTTTGAATCGCCCCGAAGATATGAATGCTTTTAACACTGCATTAGCAGCTGCTCTAGGTGAAGCCCTAGAAGCTATGGACAACGACGAGGAAGTCCGAGTTGGGGTTTTGACGGGTGCTGGCAGAGGATTCAGTGCTGGAATGGATTTGAAACAATTTGCTGACGGCGGTATTGACGCGATGCCCAACGTCGGTGATCGAGGTTTCGCAGGCATCACAGAAAAAAGCTGTGCAAAGCCGTTGATCGCTGCGGTAGAAGGATTTGCCCTGGCGGGAGGCCTTGAAGTTGCTCTTTCCTGCGACCTTATCGTGGCCTCGGAAGGGGCGAAGCTAGGTATCCCCGAAGCTGGCGTAGGGCTATTCGCCGGTGCCGGAGCGTTATTGCGATTGCCTCGCCAATTGCCATACAGCCTGGCTATGGAGATGGCTCTTACTGCAGATCCGATTTCTGCTGAAGTGGCGCACCAACACGGAATGGTAAATCGGGTAGTTCCTAAGGGCGAAACCTTGTCAGCTGCTTTGGAGCTCGCAGAAAGAATTTCGAAGAATGCACCTATGGGAGTTAGGGCATCAAAGCAACTCATTAAAGATGTTCTCGGTGTCTCCGAAGATGAGTTTTGGGGCTTTCAACGACCTGCTTTAGAGGAAGTCTTCGCTTCGCAAGATGCTTTCGAGGGGGCAACCGCTTTCGCTGAAAAGCGCGACCCTAACTGGCAGGACAAATAGGCACATTCTTGTCTGAAAGTAAATGGAGTCAACAGAGAAATGTTCCCCGGGGCTTCGCCTATGACGAGCGCTGGCAAGGTTTAGCCGACTCTGGGCAAAACATTCATGGAGAGGCTGATTTCATCTCAGGATTGAAGCCCGCCTCTGTGCTTGACGCAGGCTGCGGCACTGGGCGAGTGGCGATTGAGTTGGTCCGGCGTGGTATCGATTGCGTTGGTGTCGACCTTGATCGTGAGATGTTGGCGGTGGCGTCCGAGAAGGCTCCAACTTTGGACTGGGTAGAAGCTGACCTAAATGACTTCAACTTAGGCCGGACCTTTGACATCGCAGTTCTGGCAGGCAATGTGATGATCTTCGTGCTTTCTGGATCCGAAGAGCTAGTTATCAATCAAGTAGCTCGCCACCTATGCGCAGGTGGGCTTGTGGTGGCCGGGTTCTCACTAGATACCGGTGGTATTGGCCTCGAGGACTATGACGCTCTCATGAAGCGGCTGGGCCTATCACCTGCGGGTCGATGGAGCACTTGGCAAAGGGAGCCCTTTACCGGTGGTTCGTACGCAGTTTCGGCCCACCGAAAGAACTGAGTATCGATTTACTCCATAGGCAGACGCGCAAGGAGTTCGATCTTCCGTTCTTCGTACTCGTCGAAGTCAATCTCATCCTCATCAAATTTTGCTTGGAGCTCTTCCACAAGGCGGAGAAGGTCAGCAGCTGAGATTTCTTGATCCAGATTGCCATCGAGCTGGGCTGCGTCATCATCGATGACTGGCGCGTCCTCTTCATATACGAGTGGCCCGCTTTCAGGGGTTTTGCCCATTCTTTTGGCGCGTTTCGCGTCTGCTTTGGCTTTCTTAGCTCTATCGCGTTGGAGTTTTTCGAAAGTTGTGCGGCTTCCTGCCATGTTTACTCCTATTGCCAGTTAAAGCGAAACTAAATCACGCAGAGGCCGAATTCATAACCGCTAAGGGGGAGCCGACGAGATGTCGACAGATAGCGCCACGGCCAATTAAGTAGTTTAGAACATCGATCGTTGAAATTGGTGTTGTCGGGGTAGTAGCGAAGACAAATAGTGACGTTTAGATAAGCATTACTTTGGCCACTGAAAATCTTTGAATTGTTCTCTGAGGGCCTTCTTATCAATTTTTCCTGTCCCTGTATGAGGGATCTCGTCAATAGCTACCACGTCGTTAGGTAACCACCATGACGCCACATGTGGTTTCACGGACTCGAGAACCTCGATTGGGTCAAGCTCTTTTCCTGGCTCGAGGACAACTATCAACAGTGGTCGTTCACCCCATCGATCGTGGGGCATACCGACCGCTGCGGCCTCAATGACCCCAGGTGCTCCTACGGCAGCGTTTTCAAGTTCGATGGAGCTGATCCACTCTCCGCCGCTCTTGATGACATCTTTAGCCCGGTCGACGATTGATATATAGCCTTCAGTATCCATCGTCGCCACATCTCCGGTTCTCAACCAAACCCCGTTCGATGCAGATATGTGGGTGGAGTCATCGTCTAATTCGAAGTAAGAGCCTGCGACCCAGGGCCCACGAGCTAGCAGCTCGCCTGGAGTTGTGCCGTCGCGTTGAACGTCATCGCCGTTCTCGTCGACGAGACGAAGTTCAACGCCATATATTTCACGACCTGCCATCGCTTGACGGCCTCTTTTCTCATCCCGATTCAGCCCCTCAACTCTGTGAGTAAATCTGCCAGCAGACCCTTGGGTCATCTCCGTCATACCCCAGACATGGGAGACGAAGACTCCGTACTCATCTTCCAAGGTGTCCATCAACGAACGAGGAGCAGCTGCGCCTCCTACTGCCAGGCGATTCAGTGACGGTACGTCTGTTCCACTTTCTTGCAAATGTTGGACGACAGACAGCCAGATCGTTGGAACGCCAGCAGAGAAAGTAACTGTTTCGTCTTGGATTTGTTTCACGATCGCTTCAGCGGACATATCAGGCCCGGGTAAAACTAATTTGGCCCCCGCCATCGCTGCGGCAAATGGAATTGCCCAGCCATTCACATGAAACATTGGGACGGCAAGAAGTATTGACTGGCTCGAATTTACGTCGTGTCCATCTCCAGTGCAGGTCGCCCAAGTTTGCAGAACTATGGACCGATGGCTTTGCATGACGCCCTTTGGATCACCGGTTGTCCCAGATGTGTAGCAGAGAGTAGCGGCGCTCCATTCGTCTAGAATCGGCCATGTTTCAATTGGTGAGCTCTCTTCGATCCATTCTTCGTAGGCGACAGCGTTTTCGAGAGAAGTCGTCGGTAGTTCGTCCGTTAGGACAACCCAGCAGCGAACTGAAGCTGTCTCCGAAGCAATTTTTTCTGCTATTGGTAAGAAATCTGGATCGACGAAAACTATTTGGTCTTCTGCGTGGTTGACGATCCAGGCGATTTGCTGTTCACGCAGGCGGGGGTTCACTGTATGTAAAACCGACCCTATGCCCGTTATTCCGTAATAAACCTCGAGGTGTCGGTGGTCATTCCAGGCAATGGTGGCAACTCTGTCACCCTGCTCAATTCCTCCGGCTTTCAAAGCACCTGCGACTTGTCGAGCTCGACTATGAACCTGGGTCCAGTTAGTTCGATGAACGCGGCCACTGGAATCAGTGGCAACGACCTCAGTAGCGGAGTGATTTCGTCCCGCGTAATCGATCAAACTCGATACCAAGAGCTGGCGGTCCATGTTTAATCCACGAAGCATCTAACCCTCAACGAATCTGGGAAAAGAAGGACCGCACGTCCTCGACGAATAGTTCGGGTTGTTCAAAGGCAGCGAAATGCCCTCCCTGCGGCATTTTGGTCCATTGTTGAATGTTGGTATAGGTCCCCTCACTCCAAGACCTCACTGGTGGGATAATTTCTCGAGGAAAGCAAGCGACCCCAGTTGGTACGTCGACTTGAGCTGGTGGTGGTGGTCGGTTACCGGCTGATGCGAAGCTTTCCCAGTAGAGCCGTGCCGAAGAAGTCGCTGAGCTAGTGACCCAGTACAACATGATGTTGTCGAGCATTTCGTCTCGAGACAGAGCGTCTTCGGGGTGACCCTGATTGTCGGTCCATGCCCAAAATTTTTCGAGAATCCAAGCGAGTTGTCCGACAGGAGAATCAGTCAAACCGTATCCAAGTGTTTGTGGTCGGGTTCCTTGTTGAGTTGAGTAGCCCGAATCCCAATCTCTGTAGTGGGCAGCCGCTTTGAGCGCAGCTTGTTCTTCGTCATTGGGTTCTCGGTCCTTGGGGCGCTTTCCTCGCATCACCATGTTGAGATGAATTCCAATGCAGTTGGCGGGGTGACGTCCACCAATTGCAGTGGTGATTGCTGAGCCCCAGTCGCCACCCTGAGCACCAAATTTCTGATATCCCAGCCCGACCATAAGTTCGGTGAACACGTCAGCCATTTTCTCCACGCCCCAACCTGAGGTAGGAGGCTTTCCGCTAAAGCCATAGCCCGGCAGTGACGGGCAAACAACATGGAAGGCGTCTTCAGCCTTACCACCATGATCTGTGGGGTTTGTTAGTGGTTCGATAACTTTGTGAAATTCGACAAAAGACCCGGGCCAGCCGTGAGATAGGAGGAGGGGCACAGCATCCGAATGTGGTGATTGTTGGTGAACGAAGTGAATGTCACAACCTTCTATGGGCGTGGTGAATTGATTGAATCGATTGAGGTCCGCTTCTCGTCGACGCCAGTCATAGCTATGCAGCCAGTAGTCACACATCTCTTGCACGTAACTCAGCGGAATTCCCTGTGACCAGTCCTCTACAAGCTCTTTCTCTGGCCAACGAGTTTTAGCTAGGCGATCGTGAAGATCTTCGAGAACTTCATCTGAAACTGAAATTTGGTAAGGGCTTATGTCCATTTAGCTAACTTACTGCTGCGAAGTAGTTCTCTTAAGCCCGGTTCCGTTTTTTGGTTCGGAGCCTGATGCCGGGATCCAATTCGACTTTTCTGATTCGGATGCTTTCTGGAGTGACTTCGACACATTCGTCGTCAGCTATGAACTCTAAAGCGTGCTCTAGGGACAGAATTCGCGGGGGGCTTAACCGCACAGCGTCGTCGGCGGCGGCAGCGCGAATATTCGTCTGTTTCTTTTCTTTGCAGATGTTGACATCAAGATCGTCTGGTCGGGGGTTTTCCCCGATCACCATGCCCTGGTACACCGAAACACTTGGGCCTACGAATAATGACCCCCTTTCTTGAATAGATGAAGCTGCGTAGCCGCTTACCTGCCCTAGGCGATCCGCAACTATTGACCCTGTGTGGCGTGAACGAATGTCGCCACTCCACGGAACGTAACTATCGAACACATGATGCAAGAGGCCGGTGCCTCGTGTTTCGGTTAGGAATTCGGTTCGGAACCCTATTAGGCCACGGGCCGGAATTAGATAGTCAAGGCGAACCCAACCGGTTCCATGGTTAGCCATTTGTTCGAGGCGACCGCGACGTTCACCCAACAGCTGGGTAACCGCTCCAACGTGATCTTCTGGAATATCGATGGTCACACGTTCAGCGGGTTCGTGTAACGCCCCATCAACAATTTTGGTGAGGACCTGAGGTTTACCTACTGTTAATTCGAAACCTTCACGGCGCATGATTTCGACCAGAACTGCCAGTTGAAGTTCACCTCGCCCTTGAATTTCCCAGGCATCTGGTCGGTCCGTGTCGTGTAGTCGTAGCGAGACATTCCCGATGAGTTCATTTTCGAGACGGTTCTTGATGAGTCGGGCAGTCATTTTTTTCCCTTCGGTACCTGCTAGGGGTGATGTGTTGATCCCGATCGTCATTGAAAGACTCGGTTCATCAACAGTGATGACTGGAAGTGGTGTGGGAGAGAGTGGGTCACTCAGGCTCTCTCCGATGGTTATTTCTGGGATCCCAGCGACGGCAGCGATCTCGCCCGGCCCAACCTCGTCGACGTCAACTCGATGGAGCCCTTCGGTTGTGTACAACTCTGTAACTCGTGTTCTTTCAATTGAGCCATCGACCCGACACCAGGCCACTTCCTCACCTCGTCGTAGAGTTCCGTGCAGCACCCGACAGATAGCTATCCGGCCTACGTAGGGGTTGGCGTCGAGAGTCGTTACCCAAGCTTGGAGCGGGTGGTCCGAGATGTAGGTAGGGGAGGGGACCGAGTCGACAAGGACTTCGAAAAGTGCTTCTAGATTTTGTCCCGGGGATTCAAGGCTTGTTGTTGCTGTACCTTTCCGAGCGTCGGTATAAACGATGGGGAAATCGATCTGGTGGTCCTTAGCGTCAAGGTCCAAAAATAGTTCGTAGGTCTCATCAATGACTTCTGAAATTCGGCCGTCGGGTCGATCTATCTTGTTGATGACCAGTACTACTGGGAGATCCAGCGCAAGGGCTTTACGCAAGACAAATCGAGTTTGTGGGAGAGGTCCTTCGGAGGCGTCAACCAAGAGGACGACTCCGTCGACCATAGTGAGGGCCCGCTCTACCTCGCCTCCGAAATCGGCATGGCCCGGGGTATCGATGATGTTGATTTTGATTTCATGATCCGCCTGGTCGCGCCACCGTACAGCAGTGTTTTTGGCCAAGATCGTGATGCCCTTTTCTCGTTCGAGGTCCATCGAATCAAGCACACGCTCTTGTACTTCCTCATTGTCGCGGAAGGCACCTGATTGCCAAAGCATTGCATCAACAAGCGTTGTTTTTCCGTGGTCGACATGAGCGATGATTGCGACGTTACGGAGATCGGCTCGCGTCTCACCAGGTTCAGAAGCGGTCATGGATATCGAATTATCGGGGAGGGGAAAGCACGAAAGATCAAGTGTGCCAGCAAAGGGCCCGATTGTGGTGTCAGTCGTACACGAACCCAAGTTCGGCTGGCGGAGGCAGGGTGCCGCCTATAAAACCATCAGCCCTCAATTGACGAATGGTGTCTTGGTCGAGGTTCCCGACTTCGGCAAGTACGACGTCGGTGTCCTGATCAAAAAGTGGTGCGTGGCTGGTGGGTCGAGGTCGTTTTCTGTCAACGGTGAAAGGCGATCCGAGATGTCGCATTGGTCCTGTTACGGGGTGGTCGACCACGTCCAATAGATCGGAAAGGGGAAGCTGCCCTGGCGCAGTCCAAGGATCCCAACATATTTGTGCTTTGGCGCCAGCGCTCACTATTTTGTGTAAGAGCTCTTCGGCGGTGAAGTCTTTCGCTTGACTAATTAGTTGTGAAATTAGTCCTAGATCTTGATTCGGTTTAGAGGCGACGACTGCCACCCACTGATCTTTGGTAGGAACGAAAGTTGCGAGTCCTTCACCGGGTTCACGATTTCCGAGTCGACCTATATTGCGACCCTCGAGCGATGCGAGCACTATCGCTTCGCCCGAATGCTGCCACATTGCCTCTTGCTGGCTTAAGTCGATTTCGATACCCCGACCGGTTTGGTCTGCGTGGAAAACTCCAGCTAGAAACGCGTTTGCGGCATGAATACCAGCGGTTGGGTCCGGGAAATAGATATTTGATACTCGAGCTTCTTCGTGTTCGTAGCCTTGACGATGAGCGATTCCGCCCATGGCTTCAATTATCGATCCGTAGCCCACTCCGTCGCTATAGGGGCCGTCAACACCAAACGCCGGCATACGGACAACGACGAATTGAGGGTTAATTTTTTGAAGCGTGGCGAAATCTAAGCCAAGTTGCGGCAAAACATGAGCGGAGAAGTTTGCGACAAGGCCATCGGAATTCGCGACTAAAGAAAGAAACGCTTCGCGGCCTTCTTCGGTGGCGATATTAATGACGCAATCCTTCTTCCCTTTGTTGACAGCGTTAAATAGCCCACCTGCTTCGTAAAATCGGTTGTCGTTTACAAGGTCTTCTTGTCCCGGACGCATTCCGTGGTCGTATGGCCTTTGCGTTCTGAAGCCATCAAATGGCGCGGTTGATTCGATTTTTATGACCTCGATGCCAAGCGGCGCGAGAATATTGCCGACATATGGACCGGCCCAAGAGATAGTCATTTCGATTAGGCGAAGGTCCGAAAAAGGTCGAAGGTTCAATGGAGTACGCGGCTTTTCTACCGGAGCCGGATCTGATGCCTGAACCCGCACACGTTGGTCGGGCACAGGGAGACCCGGAGCTATGAACGGACGTATCGGGCCTATGGTCGCACCCCTTTGTGTGTCGATTGCTCCCAGGTATCCACGAGCCGACAAGTGAGGATCCGAAAGAGTGTCTAGCGGAGTCATGACCATCCCCGCCGCCCAAGGAGAACTAAGCGCGAGTTCGAAAATTTCTCGCTTTTCTCTTTGAAGATACCAAGGCTCGATGTGGTCCCAAATCATTGGGATATGGTGACGTCTCTTAAGTCTGTTGCGAAGTTCAGGGTCATCTATCCACTCGGGCAACCCATAGAAGAGACACTGCATTTCCCAGTCGATAGGCCGGATTGAGCCGGGTGCAAAATGGCCGTCCTTGCATTTGATGGCGCCGGAAGGAAAGGCCGTCGGTGGGTGTGCTCCGACTTTTGGTCGAACCCGTTGGCAGTGAAGTGCGTCTCCGTAACAGAGTTCTGTCGCAGTTAGCAGGGCTCCTAACCACGAAACGTCAATATGGGAAGCGTCAGTCCGGCCGATTAGTTGCACCATGGCGGAAGCAAGTCCACCAGCGGCATACTGACTTTGCCAGCCAGGAAGCCTCAGAGGGGGCAGGTCTTGGTCGCCGTTGAATCCGAGAAATCCAGTGGCCGTTTGTACTAATAGTTCATCGGCTATGCAGCCCGGATCTTGTGCGTCAGCGCCCCAGGCTGTTGTGGTGACTAAGCGTGTGTCGTGAGAGCGGAGGCGAGCCGGATCCCATTTCGAGTTCTCCAGATCAGCGAGTACGTCCCCGGCAATCACGACGTCGGCCCATGAAGGCTCAATATCGTCAGGTGTTACGTTTAACTTCCCTGCGTTTAAGTGAATGTAAAGAGGACTCAGTTCACCGTCACCCAAAGGTGTGTCGTCGACTTGTTGGATGCGAGCAGGGTCGCCATCCGGGGGCTCTATCTTGATGACATGGGCCCCGAGGCTTGCTAACAGCCGGCCTGCATAGGGGCCTGATATTCCTGTTGCGGTTTCGATAACACGAAGGCCGTGGAGCGGAGGCTGAGGCATCGCTACAGCATGGCTCGTCGGAGCAACCGGCGCTTAATTTTCTGCGGCGTTGGTCTTTCCTTGACTCGCCGTGATCTTAAGAGCGTCGGCTGCCTTTTCATTTGACATGATTTTATCGAGAATCGCTTCACCAGCTCGGTTGAAGGCCGTCCGCTCGTTGGACACGAACTGCTGAGATTCCCGTAGTTTCTTTGTGTAGCCGTTTATTTCCGGAATGACGTAACGAGCGACCAGGTCCCAACTGTTTGATGTGTCTCGGGGAGTAGCCCAGTCGTGGACGAATCCTATTGCTGTTCCGAAACCGCCTGTGATCTCGTACATCTTGTGAATGAAATCGACTAAATCGTCGGGCGTTCCCACTACGGCCGATTGCACGACACCTTTAGCAGCACCACCGCTGACTGCTTCTAAGGCTTCATCGGGGTCGTCGTAGGCGACAGTCCCCGGTCGTTGGAGCGTTCCAACGATGTATTCGTTGTGCCAGCGTTGAAGGCCCTCCCGAGCTTGACTTCTCGCAAGTTCTCTAGTTTCAGCCAAATGCCAGTTCAGAAGCACTCGCCAGTCTGCTCGGTCAACTGTCGATCCCGATTCAAGAGCTGCGTCTTCAGCGAAACCCCACTGTGTGCCGAGCGCAGTAATACCCTCTGATGCCATTGAACCGATGGAAATAACTCCAATGCCGTACTTGCCTGCCAAAGTCATGCCGGAAGGAGAAACCATTGACGCGGTGGCCGCAGGAATTTGCTCTTGCACTGGGAGTAATTGCAGCTGAGCATCTTTCATCGTGAACCAGTCGGTCTCATAAGAGAACCGAGGTTCGCCACGGAGAAGACGCAAGATCACTCCGAGAGCTTCGTCTTGGCGATCACGAAGCAGCATTGGATCAATGTCGAACGTATGAGCATCTGAGGGTAAAGCACCAGGCCCTGTGCCGAAAATAACTCGCCCTGCAGTCATGTGGTCTAGTTGAACGATGCGCTGAGCGACATTGAACGGATGGTGATAAGGCAGTGAAACAACTCCTGTGCCTAGTTTGATGCGAGAGGTGCGCTCTCCTGCGGCAGCCAAGAACATTTCAGGACTTGCAATCATCTCCCAGCCGGACGAATGGTGCTCACCGCACCAAAATTCATCAAGGCCCAACTGTTCAAGTTGAACCACCAGATCCAAGTCCCGGCGAAATTGAAGCATCGGATTTTCGCCTATCGGGTGGTGCGGCGCAAGAAAGGCTCCGAAACGCATCACAAAGCCTGACGGATCGATGTTCGGGACAAGGGTTTCAAGATAGGCATGAGAAGAACCTAGTAGGTAGGGCGCCCAACTCGAATTAAAGATGGAGAGCGAGCTATCAAATCCCTATGTCGGCTGTGGCGGTGACTCGCCGTCGTCGCCCCAGGTATGAGGTGGACCAAATCTAGATTCGTTTAACACATTCAACGCGGTAGAAAGCGAGAACCCGATGAACATCCCGAAGCCAGTGAAAATTACAGGGATGCTTTTCATGAGGATGCCAAGCCATGAAACGGCAACCCCAACGGCAATGAACCAGGCTGGTTCGATGGGTCGGTTTAGCATGGTTGCTCCCTAAACAATTGAACGTATGAGAATGATGTCGTCGTCCGCAGCTTCTGGGCAGTCACTGAAGCCAATGAACTTCCCATAGGTTTTAGCAGTATGCAGATATTCTCGATAGTGAACTGAAAAAGCTTCCGAGGTAAAGCAGGTACTCCAGTGGACCGGGAACAATCTTCAACAGGAATGATGTTTAACACCGACCGGATGCCCGGTGACTCGCTGAAAGATTTCGGGAAACAGATTGAATCAATAGGTATCGATACGTTGTGGTTGCCCGAGCTGTTTGGCAGGGAACCATTTGCCACAGCAGCCCATCTATTGTCCTCCACAACGCACCTTCGCGTCGGTACAGGAATAGCGAACGTATACGCGCGCGACGCAACTGCCGCTGCAGCAGGCGCTCGTACCTTGTCAGAATTTTCCTCCGGAAGGTTCGTTTTAGGGCTCGGAGTTTCCAACTCCGGATTAGCGCAAGCCCGCGGGCATGATTGGGAGCCGCCCGTACAAAAGCTACGAGAGTATGTCAAAGCAGTCCGTTCAGCCGAGCTGTCGATTCCAGGCGACTACGAGCTCGAAATCCACGTTGCCGCGCACGGGCCCAAGATGCTCACCGCTGTCAGAGATTTAGTTGATGGAGTCAGCACATTCTTGCAAACCCCAACCCACACTGCGGAAACGCGGAAGCGAATCGGTCCCGACGTAGCGCTGAATGTGACACAAATGTGCCTATTAACTGAAGACCCAGCCGAAGCTCGGCGCTTAGCTCGAAAGGCGCTTGCTTTTTACGTCAGTCTTGATTACTACCATCGAGCTTGGCGTAAGCTCGGATTCACTGAGGACGACTTCACGGACGGCGGAAGCGACCGGCTGATCGATGCGTTAGTGGCTTGGGGAGACCCTGAGACTATTTCGCTCCGCCTGAGCGAACATCGCAATGTTGGAGCGACAGAGATGGTGATCATTCCCTTGAATCCGGCAGGCGGCGCAGAACCCCATCTGCAACTTCTTGAAGCCTTAACCAAATAAGCGCCTAGGCTGTCACGGACCGATTCAGGAGGAGTACTGGTGAGTGGACGACCTCGTGCGGTAGTGGACAGCCTCCCGCAGTACAAACCAGGAAAATCAGCGGCGCAAGCTGCAGCTGATCACCAACTAAGCGAAGCGATCAAGCTTGCTTCAAACGAGAGTTCCCATGGCCCTCTGCCGTCGGTATTGGCAGCTGTCGCCGATGGTGCCAATCTCTTGAACCGTTATCCCGATCATCGAGGTCAGGCGTTGCGGGCGGCGATATCGGAGAAACAAGGCGTCGGCCAGGATCAAGTAACTGTTGGTTGCGGTTCGGTCGGATTGTTACAACAAGCCTTCACCGCATACGTTGGCGCGGGTGACGAGGTTGTGTACCCATGGCGTTCTTTTGAAGTCCACCCCGTATTTAGCGCTATTGCAGAAGCACGTGCGGTCACAGTCCCACTCAAAGACCAGGCATTCGATCTAGAAGCTGTTGAAGCAGCGGTTACTGAACGCACAAAGCTCGTAATCCTGTCAACTCCGAATAACCCAACTGGCACAGTCTGCAGCACGCACGACCTCAACAAATTGCTGGATGCGTTGAGTGATGATGTTGTGGTCATAATCGATGAGGCATATCTCGAGTTCGTAACTGATGAATCAGTACGCAACCCTGTCACCGATATCTTGCCTCGGCACCATAACGCTGTGGTCTTCAGGACCTTCTCAAAGGCGTACGGCCTCGCGAATCTTCGTGTCGGGTACGCGCTCGGCCATTCTGACGTGATCGGAGCCATCGACAAGGTAGCGCTTCCGTTTCTCGTCAACGGATTAGCCCAGGCTGCAGTGCTGGCATCCCTTGAAGCAGCTGCTGAGAAAGAACTCGAAGAGCGTGTAGTCGAGGTCATTCAAGAACGAAGTCGCGTTACGGAAGCACTCGGTAAGTTGGGTTGGCCCGTCACTCCAAGTCAGGCAAATTTTCTTTGGCTTCCGGTTGAGAAAGAAGCTGGTCCACTTTTTCAGCGACTTGAAGGTGAAGGCATAGTTACGCGCCCATTTGAGGACGAGGGCGTGCGAGTTACTATCGGCACCCCTGAGGAAAATAATCGGTTTCTTGAGCAAATCGGCCCAAGGTAGAAGATCTTCTAGGCTGCGAAAAGAAACACTGAACTAGTCGAAAGTAGCGGAGGTCAACATGTTTATCGATGGAGCGTGGGTTGAGGCACGATCTGGCGAAACCTTCGACGTCACAAACCCTGCCACCGGTGAAGTACTTGGCACAGTTCCGGCAGGCGATGCGAGTGATGCAACGGCAGCCATAGACGCCGCAAGTCGAGCCTTTCCTGCTTGGTCGAGCACGACAGCCTATGAACGTTCGAGGCTCCTGTATCGGGCATGGGAACTGATGACGGAACGGAGCGAAGCACTAGCCCAGCTCATGACGTCGGAACAAGGAAAGCCGTTGAAGGCATCTCGGGCGGAAGTTAAGTACGCAGCGGATTTTTTAATTTGGTTCGCTGAAGAAGCCAAACGAGTGACTGGCGAATGGCTACCTTCTCAACGAGCAGATCAGCGGTTCCTTTCAGTGAAAGCTCCCGTAGGAGTTGTAGCTGCCGTAACCCCATGGAATTACCCGATTTCCATGCTCACTAGAAAGATGGGTCCAGCGTTAGCTGCTGGCTGCACCCTGGTTCTCAAACCAGCTGAAGCGACACCTCTTTGTGCGAAAGCAACCTATGAAGTATTCATCGACGCCGGGTTCCCTGAAGGCGTCATCAATTTAGTTACGGCTGTCGATCCGGTGCCGATAGGAGACGTCTTCACCGGAGATCCCAGAGTTGCGAAACTAACCTTTACTGGCAGCACTGCGGTTGGACGAACTCTCGCGGCTAAATCAGCGGCCAATCTGCAGCGAATTTCGGTTGAACTGGGTGGACACGCCCCGTTCATAGTCTTTCCTGACGCCGACCCAGTGCATGCCGCCAAGGGTGCAGCTGCTCTTAAATTTTTGAACGCCGGCCAAGCGTGTATCAGTCCAAACCGTCTTTATGTGCCCAACTCCCTGCGTTCCGAATTCGAAGAAACCCTTTGCAGTCGAGTCAGCAAACTACAGACCGGCAATGGAATGGAAGACGGCATCGGTGTCGGTCCTTTAGTGAACGATGCCGCCGTATCAAAGGTTGAGCAACAGGTCGAAGACGCTCGAGAGAAAGGCGCTGGAGTACCGGTGGGAGGCGCACGCCTAACAGAAGGAGAGCATGCGAGCGGCCACTTCTTCGCTCCGACAGTGTTAACGGACGTGCGTCCTGAGATGACGATCTATCGGGAAGAGACTTTCGGGCCAGTAGCTCCCGTAATTGGTTATGACGATCCGGAACAGGTGCTCGAGCTAGCAAATGACACTAATTACGGGTTGGCGGCTTACGTATACACGCGCGACATATCGGTTGCTATGCGTGCTTTCGAGGCACTCAGGTTTGGGATCATTGGTATCAACGACGTAAATCCGACCTCAGCTTCGGTGCCATTTGGAGGGATGGGGGACTCTGGTGTCGGGCGTGAAGGTGGTCACGAAGGAATTAGCGAGTACCTCGAAACCAAAACAGGCGGTTTCGCCATCTAGCTACTTGTGTGCAAAAGAGGTTAAGCAAGCTGGTCGATCAGAGCCCAAAGAGCATCAACATGTCGCTGCTCGGTTGCGCGTTGACCAATTGATACCCGAATCATGGGACGCCCATCGAGCTCGGAACCAGTCCACGCAACCTCACCACTTGCATTAACTGCCTCGATTAATCGAGTCGTTGCCTCATCACTTTCCGTGCACCTGAAGCAGACGAGAGCAAACGGGTGGGGCGCCACGAGATCAAAGCGGGGATCGCTTTCCAAGCGATTCGCTAACTGTTCGGCGAGAGCTACGTGGTAGCGGATCATCGACCGAAGTCCCTCGGCCCCATAACTTCGAATAACCCACCACAGTTTCAGGGCTCGAAAACGACGGCCGAGAGGCACGTGCCAATCACGGTAGTCAATAACAGCACCAGACTCACTCGCCTCATTTTTTAAATATGGCGGCAAAATGCTGAGGCAGTCGATAAGGGGACCGCGATCTGCCACGTAAAAAACAGAGCAATCGAAGTTAACCATCAACCATTTGTGTGGGTTGAATGTGTAGCTATGGGCGAGCTCTACACCGTCTTGGTGGTGTCTGAACTCAGGACAAAGCATCGCGTTGCCGGCGTAGGCGGCATCTATGTGTAACCATAAATCTTCGTTACGACAGATCTCTCCGATCGAACGAATGGGATCAATTCCAGTTGTCCCGGTCGTTCCAACTGTCGCAGCAACAAAGACAGGGTTGAGCCCGTTTGCTCGATCACGATCGATCGCAGCACGGAGATCTTGCGGGCGCATTGCCTGCTCTTCGTCCACATCGATGAGTGTTATATGACCATACCCAGCTACCGTTGCGCCTTTTTGGATTGAACTGTGCGTTTGAGTTGAAGCGTAAGCAACCATCGAATCGGGGCTGATTTCCAACTTGGCTGCTTGGTGCCGGGCTACAACAAGTGCAGTATGGGTTGAGTCTGAGGCGCTCATCTGCAGCACACCACCACCTTGTTCTGTGGTTTTCCAGGAGGTAGGCAGATCCAACAGGTCGACCAACCAATCGAGCACATGACTTTCGATTTCAGTAGCCGCCGGCGACGTTGACCAAAGCATTCCTTGAACACCTAACCCGGCTGAAACCAGTTCAGCTAGGACGGAAGGCGGCGAAGCATTAGCTGGAAAGAAAGAGAACCAAGACGGGTGCTGCCAATGGGTTATGCCTGGCATGACCACCGAATCAAGGTCCTTAATAAGGTTTTCAAATGGTTCGCCTGTTTCGGGAGCATTGGGAGGCAGATGATCACGAATTGCGCCAGGGGCTGCGCGAGACACCACTGGAAGTTCTTCGACGTTTTCCCAGTAGTCAGCGATCCAGTCGATCAAAGCATGCCCATGCTCGCGAAAGTCGTCTGACGATAAATGCTCGGGAGGTTCAGGAAGATTCTTGTCGGTCATGGTGTGCCCTCAGGGAGAATCGGTGACGAAAGATCGCAGACCTCTTTAGGCATCGTAGCGTCGCGAAACGTTGGAATAGCCGGCACTGCGGACGCAGCCTACGATCTAACTATGAAGAGACTTGCAGGACGCGTTGCCGCAATAACAGGTGGTGGTTCAGGAATCGGGAGGTCGACGGCCGTTCGATTTGCCGAAGAAGGGGCGACTGTCGTCACAATCGACCTTGACGCAAAAGCTGCAGCAGCTACGTCTGAAATAGCTGAACAACACGGTGGAACTTGTGCCTGGTACGAGTCAGACGTTTCTCATCACGAAGCAGCCGACGAGATAGCAAATGACATCGTCGAACGATTTGGGTCACTGGACGTACTTGTTACAGCTGCAGGGATTTCAGTTGGCAAGACGGTTCCTGACACTCTCCCTGAAGAGTGGGACGACATTTTTGCTGTGAACGTCAAAGGCACTTATCTCTGGATGAGAGCGAGTATTCCGCGGATGTCGAGCGGCGGTTCGATCACCGCTATAGCTTCACAACTTGCCGTCTCGGGAGGGATATCTAATGCAGCCTACATCGCCTCGAAAGGCGCGATAGTAAGCCTGTGTCGCACGGCTGCAAATGACCACGCTCCGCAAGGTATTCGAGTCAATTGCATCCTCCCGGGAGCGACCGAGACTCCATTGTTGGAACGCTCCTTTGCCCGGTTTGAAGATCCAACTCCATACATCGAGAGGTCCTTGTCTAGACACCCGCTTGGACGATTTGGGAAACCTGAAGAGGTAGCTGAGGCAGCATTGTTCCTGGCCTCGGACGACTCAAGCTTTACTACGGGTACCGAGTTGCGTGTTGATGGTGGGTGGATTGGCGGCTAGTGGTGTTGCTCTTCGGTATAGAACTTTGAACCCTGATCAAATTTGTTTGGCTTGAGGAAGAAACCCAAGATCACCGCGCCGTCCACGCTGCGAGCCTCATGCCGGTTGCCGGCTGGCCTCCATATGTAGTGACCGGGTAGGGCCTTCCCTTCATCGTCTTCAAACGAACCGGAAATGACCCAAGTTTGTTCAATGTCGGTGTGCTCATGAGCGGGAACCACTGCCCCTGGCTCCAGTTTGAAAAGGATCGTAGAACGGCCAGATATGGGATCCGACCACAACACCTTGTGTTCGATACCAGCGAATTCTGAAGCGGTCCAAGGCATTTCGTTGGGGTCTGTATAGACAGACGCTAGCTCCGGCGGATTGTTGAAAGTAGTCATTGTCAGCCCCTTCAGCACCTAGAGTTCAACACAAATGGACGGCTGACGTCGGAACTGCGCTACGAGTGAGGTGAGCTTGATGACTTGGAAAGAAGTTGACAAGGGGTGGGGTGACCAAGCGAGGGTTTGGGCAACAGTTATGGAACCAAGATGGTGGCCCGAATTCGACGCGGTGTTGAGAGCGACCAACGTAGGACAAGACATGGATTATCTAGACATTGCGTGTGGGTCTGGTCTCATGGTGAACATGGCGTCTAGACGGGGGGCGCGAGCGCATGGTCTAGATGCCTCCGATCGACTCCTCGAACTAGCTAAGCGACGCACTCCGACTGCAGATATACGTCATGGGGATATGAACGCGCTGCCTTGGAGCGATGGAAGTTTTGACGTGGCGACGAGTTGTCGTGGAATCTGGGGACCGAACCAAGAGGCGGTGCATGAAGCGGCGCGAGTTATCAAACCTGGAGGTTGTCTGGGCCTCAGTTTTTTTTCGGCGGGCCGAGAAGGTAGCCAGGTTGGTAAGGCATTCCATGCGATACGACGTTTGTCAGAACACGAAATTGACTGGTCCAAACAGTTGGGTGCAATCGGGTTCGAAGGTCGCGCCGAAGAAATGTGTGAAGCTGCAGGCCTAATCCCAGGTGGGCGGCAATCAGTTCAATTTGATCTCGAGGGAGCTGATATCGAGCACGAAGTAAGGGCGTGGATGTCCGCAGGGCCAGCATGGATGGCCATTCAAGAACGGGGAGCTGAAGAGGTCGAACGCTCGATTCGGGAGGAACTTTCTGAGTTGGAAGAACCGGGGCTTGGTGTGAGAACTCAGGTGCTCATCGAATACGTGGTAGCGACAAAGCCAGCCTGAACTTGTTGAGGGCTAGCGGTGAGATGTTCGCCGTTCTAAATAGCTGACTAATTCTCAGCTGATTAACGACTGTCACACGGCCTTCAACGGTTGGGTTGGCGTTGATTCACCGGCTCCCTGGTCGGTGTTGGGAAGCAGCGCAAGCCTTGAGTCAGCGGGTCCCTCAATTGACCTTCTATTATGTGTGCAAATGAATCCTAGGGGGAGTGGATCATGTACGACTTAGTTATCCAAAACGGAACAGTGGTTGACGGGAGTGGAGCAGATCGTCGTGTAGCGAACGTCGGCATTGTTGGGGATCGAGTTGTGGAAGTCGGCGAGTGTGTAGGCGAAGCATCGCGCGTGATCGATGCCTCTGGTCGCCTCGTTACTCCTGGATTTGTGGATATTCACACCCACCTCGATGCACAACTCGCATGGGATCCCATTGGGAGTGTTTCTTGTTGGCACGGCGTGACCTCAGCGGTAATGGGTAACTGTGGCGTTACTTTCGCACCTTGCAAACCCGAAGATCGCGGCTTCCTAGCTGAAGTGATGGAATCTGTTGAAGACATCCCGGCTAAGGCGATATTGGAGGGCCTGCCATGGGATTGGCGCACCTATGGGGAATATCTCGACTCCTATGAACGGATGCCAAAGGGCTTAAATGTCGGTGGAATGGTGGGGCATTGCTCAGTGCGTCTTATGGCCATGGGCGACCGCTCCATCGACGATCATCACGCAAGCGCGGAAGACATTGCACTCATGTGTGATCTAGTTGAAGAAAGCATTGAAGGTGGAGCCTTAGGGTTTTCGACATCACGGACGTACCTGCATCAGACACCTGATGGAAGAGAAATCCCGGGCACCTGGGCGCATCCAGAAGAGCTCCTTGCTATCGGCGAAGTTATGGGTCGTTTAGGGAAAGGAATTTTTGAGGCAGCAGTAGACAACGATCGGCAGTCACATGGGATGGTCGGCGTAGCAGATCGTTCGGTCATTGAGCGAGAAGTCAAGTGGATGAAGGAACTTTCTTTACGAACTGGCAGACCAGTGACATTCGGTTTTGTGCAGAACCGATCCGACCCTTCCGCCTGGGAATATTGGTTGGAGTTAGTAGAGCAAGCGAACGACGATGGGGCATTGATCTACCCACAGACAACGAGTCGTGGAATCGGTGTGTTGTTCGGCGTGGCGAATAGAACTCCATTCGATAATTGTTCAAAGTCGTGGAGAGAGATGCGGGACTTGTCTTGGCAGGAAAAGCTCGAAAAACTTGGTGATAAGTCCTTTAAAGCGCAACTTGTTTCTGACGCAGAGCAGACACCTTCAAAGCTTGACTTGTCAGGTATTTACAGATTGGACAGCAGCCGAGTCGACTACGAGGCCGACGAGTCAGAGACACTGATAGCGCATGCAGAAGGACGAGGTGTTTCACCGGCAGAAGCTTTCATAGATATGGCCCTGGAGAGTGAGGGGCGTGGCCTTTGGAATTACCCGTTCTTAAACTTTGACTTTGATGCGATCCAATCGAAATTAAAGCATCCTGCCGTGGTTCTTGGTATCGGGGATGCAGGCGCACACGTGGGTCAAATACAAGATGCGAGCCAATCAACCTACTTTTTGACGAGATGGACGCGCGATAGCGGAACTTGGAGCGTGGAAGAGGCAATAAAAATGTTGACTTCTGAGGGTGCAGAACTCTTCGGATTCAAGGACCGTGGAACGCTACAGGCCGGATCATACGCAGACGTAAACATCATCGATTTCGACAACTTAGAGCTACACGCGCCCGAATTCGTTTATGACTTCCCGAATGGTGCTGGTCGTTATGTGCAAAAAGCATCTGGGTATGACTTAACTCTTGTTAATGGTGAAGTGTTCATGGAAAACGGCGAACACAAAGGCGCGTTGGCAGGCCGGGTTGTCCGAAGTTGACGTTGCCCTAGGCAAGTTCTTTACTTGGAGATCACCCCACCTACTTGCTCGCGGTTTCTTTAGCCGATGAGTTCGAACCAACGTTCAAATTCAATGAAAGGCCCTGACGCCTCTACTTCGATTAGTTGAGCTGCCGAGAGTTTCGCAATAACAGTTTCTGAGTCCTCGACGCTTGCGTATCTATTGACGTTGACGAACTTACCAATCGCAGCCGCATATCCACTTAAGACCTGTTCTGTGCCAGCGTTTTCGAGTATCGCCATTTGTGAACCGAGAAGTTCGTTCCAACGGTCGCTTCCCACCGTCACGCCGTCATAAGCGCGACCTGGAGCAGCAATAGAAAATGAGGTGTAGCTCACTGTTCTTCTCCTATACCTGTTAGTTGATTGAAACGAACCTTAATCATCCCAGCAAATAGGCGGCTGATGGCGTTGCCTTTTCTTGGCTTCGACTACAGAGTCGAGCGTGACTACATCGTCCAGTGATATTTGTGAGGTCATACACAAAACCAACTCATAGCCGAAGCCGGGGTTCGTTCTTCTTCCAGGTTTTGAGCGGTTCCTCTCAAGTCTGCGTTACTGAAGTCCCCAAAAATAGCTAGCTTTCTGGAATGACTGAAGTGATTCAAGAGTTAGAGAAGCGTCGATGGCGCGCAATGATTGAAGTCGACTTGCCAACATTGGATAGTTTGCTCCACCCGAGTTTGAGATACACCCACTCAACTGCAGCAGTGGACACTAAGGATTCCTACATGTCGGCGATCGAGAATGGTGTTTTCGATTATCGAGATGTGAGTAACAGTGATGTAGAGATCCAAATCTTCAATGACCTAGCGCTCGTTAATGGGACAGCCGAAATAACGGTGGTTGCTCGGGAAAAGGAATTTCTACTCCGAAGTAGATACACCTGCGTTTGGATAAAAGAATCCAGTGAGTGGCGATTCCTGGCATGGCAAAACACGCCCATTCCGTCTTAAGAGGAGAGTTGTGATGGCCTTTACGAACGGAACAGCGAAGATTCAGCTTCGAAGTGCGGGAGATGTCGCATATTGTCTTACGACAGCTTCAGAACGAACGAGGATGACATGACTAACCGCGAGGAGATCATCGGATACGACGTCGAGGCCGTAGAGAATTGGATCAAAGAAAACACTGAAGGACTTGAACCGCCGTTCGAATGGATTCAGTTGGAGGGTGGACACAGCAATTTGACCTACGCTCTCACAGACCCAAACGGAAGTCGCGCTGTTGTTCGCCGACCTCCCATGGGTGAGTTGCTGCCAAAAGCTCATGATATGGGTCGCGAATTCTCGATCATTAGTGGCCTAGGACCAACCGCTGTCCCGGTGCCGATTGCCTACGGATATTGCGAGAGTGCAGAAGTAACTGGGGCCCATTTTTACGTGATGAGCCAAGTTGATGGCAAAGCGTTGTTTGAACTCGAGGATGCCGTGGAGTACCTGACCGAAGACGCACGCGCCAACGTTGGAACTTCCTTTATGGACGTCTTGGCCTCCCTGCATTCAGTTGACCCAGACGAAGTTGGTCTTGGCGATTTAGGCAAAAAGGAAGACTATGTGGGCAGGCAGATCAGAACCTGGTATCGAAGCTGGGAGGCATCAGCCGAGGGTGCTTCGTATGATGACCCTGTCCTACACGAGTTACATGATTTCCTCGAGTCGCGACGTCCGGAACAAGGACCTGCACGAGTTGTGCACGGAGATTATGGCCTCCATAACTGCCTCCTAAATCAAGAAGGCCAGCTAACTGCGGTTTTGGACTGGGAGATATCAACGCTCGGCGATCCGATGGCAGATTTCGCCTACGCGTTAAATACCTGGGCTGAACCGGGCGATGAGTTAGTGAACAAAGAGAATGCTCCGACACTCGCTGAGGGTTTCGCCAATAGAGGCCAACTCATTGAGCGATATGCGACAAAAACTGGTTGCGATCTAACAAACCTTCCGTATTACATCAGTTTTAATCATTTCAAGACAGCTTGCATTGTCCACGGGGTTTATGCCCGGTACATGCAAGGCCAGAAATCCTCAGAAGGAGTTGACCTTGACTACTACCGGACTCGGATTGGGGTTTCCATCGAGTTGAGCAAACAGGCAGCGGCTGAGCTTTCTTGAGGATTGATCAGTGTTAACGGATTGGAACCCGTTGTTGCGTCAGGAATTTGCCGAACAATATTGGGCTGAGTTGCAAGGCTTTGTTCAACAAGAACGCAAACTCGGTGCTGTATACCCACCAGAGGAGGATGTTTATGCGGCGCTCCACCTCACCGCTTATGCAGATGTCAAAGTATTGATTTTAGGTCAGGACCCCTACCACGGCGAAGGGCAAGCGCATGGTTTGTGTTTTTCTGTTCGTCGTGGAGTTACGGTTCCCCCATCTCTACAAAATATTTACAAAGAAATGCAGTCGGATATCGGGTTGGTGCCTCCAAGCCACGGCAATCTTGAAAGCTGGGCGGGTCAAGGCGTGTTGCTGCTAAACGCTGTTCTTACGGTGAGAGCAAGTCAAGCCGGATCACATAGGAATCGCGGCTGGGAAACTTTCACGGACCAAGTCATCCGTATGGTCAATAAGAAGAAAGAACGCGTCGTCTTTATCTTGTGGGGGGCATTTGCTCAGAAGAAGAAGCCTCTTATCGACTCTAATCACCACTATGTGATCGAAACGCCCCATCCCTCTCCTTTTAGCGCCCATCGAGGCTTTTTTGGGAGTCGGCCGTTTTCTCGTGCTAACGCTGCTCTGCTTGAGGCAGGTAGAAGTGGTATCGACTGGGGTCTTCCTCACAATTGATGGCTTATCAGGTGGGGATGTAGCCCACTTTCCGCCTCCAGCCACTCAATTTGCCTCAATACTGACACTTCGCCTTGTTCGGTCACATCGACGGTAAAACGCCCGCCATAAACAGAGACTCCACGCGCCCACACTCGACTCAACCAACGAGGGTGTAGACAAATTTTGATGTGACTATCTCTGCCGGAAAGTCGACCATCGACTGAAGGGACTCTCAAGGGCTCGACAACGCAATTGAACGGTATCAAGGCTGGATTTGGCACCGATGGTCTCTGGTTGGTTAAAGCTTGAACCAATGAACGGCGGGCTCGGAGCTTGGTGGCTTCTGTTAAGTGACGGTTGAGAGATGGGGCAAAATCCCATCCGCGTTTATCCCCGGCATCGACCACAGTGGCCATTGCCCGATCAAGAAAGTCGTGAGGCAGAACGGTTATAACCTCACCCATTCTGAGGGCTTTTTCTCGCGGTAAGTCGTACAGGAAGTCCTGAACGCCTTCAGACCGTAATCGTTCAAGAGCTGTCTTTAACCACCAACGTCTCTGAGGGTCTGCCTTGTACCAAGGGGCCCATTCTTCGATAAAGCCACCATCAGTTATTGCTAATTCCCACAAATCGAGAACCTTTAGACACTCCGGTTTCGTGCCTCCCAGAGCGATCAATGCTTTCTCGGAACCGATATTCGGATGATCTAGAAGTAGCAACTCTCCACCGGACCAAACGACGGTGTGCTCCTGACCTTCACAATTCACCTCGAACCGTGTACTTGGAACACCTTCATGCCAGGGCACAATTTTTACCGAGCTCTCTTCCGATCGCAGTGGATGACACTTTGGGGACAGGGATAGATGCTCCTGAGTATCGCATCACTCTGCTCCTTAGCGCAGAGAATCACTCTCATGTACTGAAAGGCTTGAATCAAAAGTGGTGAAGAGGATCACAGATATTTCAAATAGACAGGAATAATGCTGGCTACGCTTTCGAAGCATGCATGACTTAGTAGTGAGAAACGCGCGCATCGTCGATGGCAGCGGGTCCCCGGAGTTCGCAGGGGACCTCGCCATTTCAGATGGTGTAGTGACCGACGTCGGCAATGTCGACGGCCTCTCTCATCAAGAAATTGATGCCGATGGCCAATTAGTACTTCCGGGATGGGTGGATATTCACACTCACTACGACGGCCAAGCAACATGGGACCCAGAGATGACTCCTTCCTCATGGCATGGAGTCACAACTGCGGTCTTTGGTAATTGTGGGGTTGGGTTCGCTCCTGTGCGTCAGGGGAGCGAAGACTTCTTGATTAATCTTATGGAGGGTGTAGAGGACATTCCGGGCACTGTTTTGGCAGAAGGAATTGATTTCACCTGGCAGACATACCCCGAGTACCTTGACGTCCTCGAGAGCATGCCGCGGGTAATGGACGTGGGAAGCCAAGTTCCCCACGGGGCCCTTCGATTTTTCGTTATGGGAGAAAGAGGAGCTGACCATAGCGAACTTCCAAGCGCTGATGAACTCGCACAGCTAGAAGTATTAGTTACAGAAGCATTCGAAGCTGGTGCACTTGGTTTCAGCACGAGTCGAACAACCAAACACAAAGCTGCGGATGGTCGACTAACTCCATCTTTGTCGGCTGGAGATCCAGAATTGGCTGCGATCGCAAACGCTATGAAGGCCTCTCGTACTGGAGTCCTGCAGGTCAATAGTGACTTTGGTCCGGGGGAGTTCGAAGCGTTAGAAGCGGCAACGCGAATATCAGGGAGGCCGCTGTCAGCTCTCATCATTCAGGTTGACCATTCACCAGAGCTGTGGCGGGAAACGCTGGCTCAAATCGGGCAGGCCAACAACGAAGGTCTTTCTATGACCGGTCAGGTCGGATGCCGACCTATTGGAGTGCTGCTGGGACTGGAAGCGACTGTTAATCCTTTTGGTAACCACCAGGCCTACAAAGCGATTTCTGATCTCCCGCTTGCGGAGCGCGCCGCTACTTTGCGAGAAAATCAAGAACTGCGGGCAAAGCTCATAGATGAACGACCGAGAGATAGTTTTAGCGACTGGATGAATTACGCGCTTACTAGGGCGTTCGAACTAGGGGATGAACTTAACTACGAACCGGAGCCGTCAACCTCGGTGGCTGCTCGCGCCGAAGCTATGGGTGAAAGCCCCTGGAAGCTGGCCCTTGATCTGCTTGCCAGCGGGTCCGGCGAAACCCTATTGCTGTACCCATTTGAGAACTACAGCTCAGGGTCTTTGAACGAGGTGTTTGAAATGTTGACTGACCCCAACACCATCTGTGGGGTTGGAGACGCAGGTGCTCACGTTGGAACGATATGTGATGCTTCCTATCCGACATATCTGCTGACGCATTGGGGTCGTGACAGAACTCGTGGGGAGCGACTGCCACTGGAATTCTTAGTAAACAAACAAACTCGCCGAACAGCGGAGACATACGGATTATTAGACAGGGGTCTGCTGCAACCTGGTTATAAGGCTGACTTCAACATCGTTGATTTCGATCGGCTATCGGTGGGTTCACCCGAACTTATTCGTGATCTCCCGGCTGGTGGAAAACGGCTAGTTCAGCGACCCATCGGCTACACCCACACTTTCGTGAGTGGTACCGAAGTAGCATCTAGAGGCGAGTTGACGGGATTCCGCCCAGGCCAACTTGTACGCGGTGCACAGTCGGACCCCAGGTAAAGCCTCCATGAAAGAATCAATGCCTTTGACCGACATCACCGTGATCGATTTAACGATTGCGCGTGCGGGCCCAACGGCGGTGCGACAGTTGGCGGATTGGGGCGCAAACGTTGTGCGCATAGATGCCCCCAGCGAAGGGTTTGAGGCTGATGGAGGCATGTCCCCTGACTATCTGAATCTTCATCGAAACAAGCGTTCAATAGTCATAGACCTTAAGAATCCTGAAGGGCAAAGGACTTTCCATAGATTGGTCGAATCTGCTGACGTTGTTGTAGAAAACATGCGCAGTCCTGTCAAACATAAATTGGGTTTTGATTTCGAGACGCTGTCGTCAGTTAACCCGCAAATTATTCTTGGCTCGATATCGGGCTTTGGTCAGGATGGCCCATACGGCGGCCGCGGAGGGGTGGATCAAATAGCCCAAGGCATGGGCGGCCTAATGAGTATTACTGGAGATGCCAACCATGGCCCAGTCAGGGCCGGTGTTGCCATTAGTGATGTAACGGCTGGGCTTCAGCTTGCTATAGGAATCTTGACAGCGCTTCATGAACGCAAAAGAACAGGCAAAGGTCGATGGGTGCACACATCTCTCCTCGAGTCCATGATCGGAATGCTCGACTTTCAAGCAGCCAGATGGACCATCGCTGGGGACAACCCACCGCAAGCAGGTAACGACCATCCAACTCTCGGACCGATGGGTATGTACAAGACTGCCGACGGTTTCGTCAATATAGCGGCGCCCGGAGGACGGCTCTGGGAGGCATTTTGTAGAGAATTGGGAGTTGCTCAGTGGTTGGAGGATCCACATTTCATGACGAGTTCAGCGAGACGCGACAACAAAGAGGAACTGAACCGACTTATCGAACAAGAATTATCTAAAGACACTGGGAATAATTGGGTTCAGCGCCTCAATGCAGTGGGCGTTCCGTGTGGACCGGTCAACACGGTGGCTGAGACATTTTCTGACCCACAAGTTCAACATCTTGGGATGGCAGCGCCAGTCACGCATAGGTCTGCTGGTGACATTGACGTAATCAGAAACGCGACGAACATCGAAGGAGTGTCCTCCGAAATTCGAATGCCGAGTCCCGTTAAAGGGCAGCATTCGAAAGAAGTGCTAATCGAATTCGGCTTTAGTGAAGATGAAATTGCAGACCTCACAAAGAGCAAGGCTGTCGAATTCAACCCCGAATAAGGACTACCTTTCGTTTACTGCATTCACGCTGCCCGGTATTTAGAAGCCGGCCTGTTTGTCTACAACACCTTCGAGGGCACGCCCCTCCCGTAAAGCCACCAAATTACGGCAGAAGCGTTCTAGATTTCGGCGGCCTCGATGTTGGCTAGCGCCAGCTGTGTGCGGTGTCATCACGCAGTTATCGAAACTCCACAAAGGACTGTCGGCAGGCAAGGGTTCGATTGGCGCTACGTCGAGCGCTGCACCGCCGATTATCCCTTCTCTCAGCGCTTGTTCCAAGCCTGGGCCATCAATAATTTCTCCCCGCGTCACGTTGAGGAAAATCGCAGTGGGCTTCATAGCTCGAAAGAACTCGTAGTCACACATCGCTCTGGTTTCTTCAGTTAGTGGAAGTCCTACCGCCAAAACGTCGCTCACCTCTACGAGCTCGTCGAGAGCTTCCATGCCTTCAACTTCGGTGACTCCGTCGCTTGGCGGCACCGGAAAGGCATCGATGGCACGAACATTCATGCCAAAAGCGACCGCTCTACGCGCTAGGTGACGTCCTGTCCCACCAAAACCAACGATACCCATGGTTAGGCCTTCAAGTTCAATTTCTGAAAAGCGCATCATTTCGCGATTTTCGAGGGTCCACCCTTCTGGGCCGAGCTCGATTGCCGTTTTAATTCTTCTGGTCAGAGCAAGCAGCAAACCAAAAGCGGTGTCGGCCAGATGACCTCCTACCAAACCTTTCTCGCCGGTCAATGTGACGTCGCTGTTTATGAAGTCTTCGTACATAAACATGTCCACCCCAGAAGCAGTTGCGTGAACCCATTTGAGGTTCGGTGCTGCTTCGAAAAGCCATTTCGGCGTAATTCCCAAGATCACATCGGCATCGGCGGCATAGTCCACTCCTTCCTTGGGGCTGTCGACAATTGTTACGACCGCCCCGGGGCCCGCCGCTGCAGTGATCATTGCTTCATCTTCAGCACTTACCTCCGACAAAGTCAGAGTCTTGGTGACGAGGACATTGAGAGGCTTATCCGGAATAGGTAGTTGCGCATTCACGTGTAACTCGTTTCTACCTGGCCAATATTCGAATATTCAGCGAGCCAGTGCTCGCCCGCTGCAACTTGATGCCTCGTGTAGGCGCCAGTAATTACCTTTTGTCCCGGTTCCAGTTGAAGGTCAAAGCGGTGCAAAGTAGCTGCTAGCCGAGAAATCGAGATAAACGGATTATCGACTTCTTCTCTGTGGAGGCACCGAAAACATTCTTCTCCGTTCCGGTAGAGAACAATCTCCGTGTCGTCAATGCTGTCGATGTTTTCTATTGGCACCCCGCTCCCTTCTACTATCGCCCAGTTGGTGAGATTGTCGGCAACCAACATTGCGAGATTCCCCCCGACAACAGCGCGACGCTCGTTGAGTTCGTAGCCGGCAGAGACCTTCTCTAAGCAGTCAGCAACTGTTGCTGGATCTACGTCTGGTCCTGAAATTGTTTCACCGATGGTGAAACACATCTCTGGTTCGATCGTTGCACCATTAACCGATGAGGCTGGAAGAGATAGGCCATTATCGAAAAGTTGCATTAGGTGCCCGAATGGCCGGTCATCAATTCCCACCTGCTTTCGAGCCCGGTCAGAGGTCAGACCGACTTTCCAACCGATTTGAGTTGCGCCATCAGCAAGACGTCTTTGGCGGATCTCATTTTGAATAGCGAGCCCATCGCCGAAATCTAGATCGCTAAAGGCTTCTTCCGAGATGTCGACGCCTCGCTGATAATGGTCCCAAAGGACATCAGCGGCATGGAGTTGAGAATTGTTGAGGGGATTCACCGACCAGACGGTAGTCGGGGTACCAGCGCTTGTGCCCGTTCTCTTTCAGGCGGATCCAAAGATGAGCCGAGTTTGGATAACAAAAAAGGAGAGCGTGGTCACCGTTTGAGATTGAGTTAAGGGAGTTACGCTCAGTAACTATGGCGACACACCCGACAACGTTCAGCGAATTAATGCAGTTGGAGGAGCATGGTCCCGAGACCTGGGTAGGGGTAAGTGCCGATTATGAGTGGGGTCGAATTTACGGTGGTCAGGTAATTGCTCAAGGATTAAAGGCCGCCTTTGCCACGGTTGCTGAGGACTTTGCGCTTCATTCTGTTCACGCCTATTTCATACGTGGAGGCACCCTGGTCGAACCTGTTCGATATGAAGTTGACCGTCTTCGAAATGGTCGGTCATTTTGCACGCGGTCCGTCGTGGCGCGACAGAGCGGAGGAGCGATTCTGAATCTTTCGTGTTCGTTTCACGTGCTAGAAGAGGACGCCGAAATTCAGACAGCGCGTATGCCGCTTGCGCCNGATCCCGAAGATTGTCGNCCTCGCGANGGCGATCATATGAATGTGATCATGAACCGGAGNGTTTTNGATAGTCCCCCAGGTGCCGGAAGGTCNATGGGGTGGGTCAGGCTCNAAGATGAGCTTCCNAGTGATCCGCGACTNCANGTGTGTGGACTTGCGTTTACTTCTGACGCTGTCCAATTTGATGCGGCTCGGTCTTTGCACCCGATTCAAGCTCCNCGAGAGGANTATCAAGAACGATTCATGGGGGCNTCGCTAGATCACGCGATGTGGTTCCATCGACCGACGCGGGCCGATGAATGGCATCTNTATGATTGGGATTGTCATGGNCTCAATGGNTCTCGTGGGATGACNGTAGGNAACTTGTTCGCAGCGGACGGACGTCACGTNGCAACCATTGCTCAGGAAGTTTTGCTGCGCGAGCGACGCTCAACTTAGATAAGNCCGCGNCGNCTTTCTTTCCACGGCACATCGCGNTCCANTCGAGGTTCTCCGGGAAGTCCAAGCACTCGTTCGCCAAGGATATTTCGNTGTATTTCATCGGTNCCGCCGCGAATCGACATCGAAGGCGCAGTCATCAGTTCGATGTAACCATGNCCGTCNTCAAGCATTCCNTAGGCCCCTGAACTTTGGTTNGCTAGATANGCACGNCCTTTGTANGACTTCACAGTCCGCAATTTTGCTCCGCTGCCTGCGGGCCCAGGCGAGCCGCTGGAACGGGCCTCGTCAGATGCGCGTTGCATTGTCCAGCGGCTCACAGCATCGTGCGAGTACAGACCCATAACAGCATCATCCCAAATAGCGTTCTGCGGGGTAGGCAANGCCTGAAGATCGCTTATCCAACTCGGNATATGAGCTCCCCTGGTGCTNCCGTCACCGCCACCTCGGCTTCCGCCACCAGCGCGCTCATGCGCGAGCACTGTCATAGCTACGCGCCACCCTTCACCCACATCTCCTATGCGCCATTCATCGCTTAGACGTGCTCCNTCGACNAATACTTCACTGAAATGTGCGTCNCGGTTCATTTGCATTAAGGGTCGAATTTCGACTCCGGGAATTGCCATCGGCATCGCAAACATCGTGAGCCCTTTGTGTTTGGGCTGAGCCGGGTCGGTTCGAGCGAGGCAGATAGCCCAATCAGCCCACATAGCTCTACTAGTCCAAGTCTTCTGCCCTTCAACNACCCATTCATCGCCGTCTAGTTTCGCCTGTAAAGCGACATTAGCCAGATCAGACCCAGCTTCAGGCTCAGAGAACATTTGACACCAGATCGAGGTCCCAGAGGCGATCGCTTTTAGCCACTTGTCTTGTTGGGACGAATTTCCATGAGCTAACAACGCTGGGCCGACCATGCCTAACCCAATTGCGAATGGATAGAGATCCGGGACTATGAATTCGCGCAGGATGCTCCCAATNAGAGCGTTTTGNCTGCTGGAGGCCTTTCTTCCACCGTNTTCAGCCGGCCAAGTGGGGACATGCCAGCCGTCGGCGACCGTATCGGCGAGATAACGGCGGCCCGCTTCGAGATCGTCGGATCCTGCACCCATCGTTGTTAATCGGGTATCAGCTGTGCGTCGNTCCAGGATTGATTCCAGAGCAGAACGAATTTGATCTTCNGTTAAGTCACTCATGTCAAACGGACCCCCTTGTTGGGGCTTTATTTCCTTGAGAAATTTGGGACACGACGCTCATTCATAGCGTTAACGCCCTCTCGCCAATCTTCGGTTGTTCGCAAACGGTCTTGCTCTTCNTTTTCGTGGTCGGTGGCNGCCTTGATTNCGTTAGGCAGATGCCCTCTCATNGTTTGTCGAATTGATTCGACAGCAAGCGGAGCTGAAGTTGCGATTTCGATGGCGAGNGCGTTGGCTTCTGACCGAAGTTCAGANAGTGGCGCCAACTTGTCAGCTAACCCAATCGCAGCTGCTTCTTCTCCGTTNATTCGCGCTCCGGTATANAGCAGTTCCAGGGCTTTTTGTTGACCGACAAGGGAAGGGAGCGTGACTGTTAATCCAAACCCATGATGGAACCCGAGCCGAGCAAAGTTGGCGGTGAAGCGTGCTTCGGGCGCNGCGACGCGAAAGTCGGCGAAACATGCAACGCCCAGACCTCCACCGACTGCAGCTCCTTGAATAGCTGCCACTACTGGCGTTTTGCAGCTGAAAAGGTCGAATGCTGCGTCGTAGAGATGACGTGGGGAGCCATCCGGGTTTTTGGCCGTAATCTCGCCGCCNCGGNTGCCGTCATTATGGAATTGAGCCCCNGCGCAGAAATTTTTACCTTCGGCGCACAGAACTATCGATCGGCAATTGTCGTCTTCGTCTAGGTCAGTGAAGGCCGAAACTAAGCCGTCGATNAGGGCGAGGTCGAAGAAGTTATTTGGGGGACGGCGTATCTCTGCCGTCGCAACGTGCCCTTCAAGAGAGACATGGAGATCACCGTATATACCGAATTCAGTCATGTCCTGATGCTAGATCTCATCGGCGGTCGTTGCGACCGAAGCTTCATCAATCTATGTCAGGGCAGCAGATCCACCAGTTATCAAGGGGTANAAGCCATCAGCACCTTGAGAGACCGCAACGCGGCCTAGCCACGCACCCCACTCGGCGTCACCTCCGTATTCTTTGCGCCAAGACCAAAGACGGCGACTCAAATGGTGAAGTGGGTATTCCTGGGTCATGCCCATGGCACCATGAGCCTGATGACAGGCTTTCGTAGCNCGAGCAGCTGCTTGATTTGCGATCAATTTAGCTGATGCTATTTCGAATGCGCCGTCCCCCCGGTTAGCTTCACGGCCGGCAGTTTCGGCTGCCATTCGAGCGAGTGCCGCATCCTGAGCACCCCACACTAGATGTTGCTGCACTGCTTGAAATTTTGCCACNGGGCGACCGAACTGCACACGGTCATTGGTGTAGGACACTGTGAGTTGGCTCATCTTCTCAATAGCTCCAGCCATTAAGGCCGTCCGTGACAAGGCTCCGCGGAATCGGAATGTTTGAAGGTTGACATCAGACGGCAGTGGGGCAGCAAAGGCTTCGACTTGATTGAAATCGACGGTGTCTCGAGGCTCTCCTGCCATGTTGGTCATGGGGGTGATTTGGCAGTCGTCGGGATCGACTGTCGCTGCGAAGGTCTGCTCTTCGACTTGTATAGGTACAACGATGATTTCGGCTGCTCGAGCCCAAGGCACACGGAGGCCGCGACCAGTAAGAGTGAGGTGATCACCGTTCCTCGTGACGAGGAGATCTTCGCTCCCGCTTGGAAGGACAGTTACAACTCCTTCCGGTAGTTGCTGGCCCGAACTAGCAAGAAGCCAGCCGCCGAGAACTCCGGTTTCGGCGGCAGGNATTGGAGCAGCGTGGTACCCGACTAGGCGCAGGACCTCTAGCGCATCGAGGAGCGTTCCTCCTGATCCACCGAACTTTTCATCAATCGATATCCANGGGAANCCAGTTTCGGCAAAGGCATTCCAGATCTCGGTTGCTTCGCCGTTTAGTTCCGCATTTTGAACTGATTCGTGATCGCAGATTTGGGAGAAAAGCCGATCAGCGGTATCCGTGATTAGGGAGTCGACCCCAAATGTTTCNCTCATGCCGGCAANCCTTTCAATCCCTTTGAGGCGACTGAACGGAGAATTTCGATGGTTCCGCCTCTAATGGTGTTGCCAGGGAATGTCACAACGCATTGCGCCAAAAGTCGTTCAAACAGTGACTCTGACTCGGGGGAGTATTCGAGGTCAATCAAGTGAACGAGCTTCTCTATGACCTCCTGTTCGAAGCGTGTCCCCATCTCTTTAACCAAAGAAGACTCCACCGATGGAGCTTCCCCAGTATCGATAAGGCGNGCAACGGAGAGAGATAGGTTTCGGATGCCCCACCAGCGTGCTACCAACTCACCGAATAGGTCAGCAACGGTCGCCTCCAATTCAGTGCCTTTGGCTTCGCGGAGCAACTGTTCGACNGTCGANAAAGGNGACAGCCANCGNTCGGGACCACCGCGTTCGTAGGCCATTTCTGTGGTGTTCTGATGCCAGCCCATGCCGGGGTCTCCAAGCACGTTNGTTTCNGGAACAAAAACCTCATTGAAGGTGACTTCATTGAANTGGTGGGAACCGTCGAGAAATGGAATCGGGCTAATTTCTAGCCCCGGCGATTTCAGATCGATCAGAAGCTGAGANANCCCAGCGTGCTTGTTNCCGTCTTCCATTGGTGAAGTGCGGAGAAGACACACAAACCAGTCATTCTCGTGAGCTCCTGACGTCCATATTTTTGTGCCGTTGATAATCCAACCGCCCGTAGTTTCTTCGGCCTTCGTGCTAACCGAAGCAAGATCTGAACCGCTGTCTGGCTCGCTCATGCCGATCGAGAATCCGAGTTCACCTCGGCAGATGGCAGGCAGAAATCGCTCTCTTTGTTCTTGGGTGCCGAACTTCAGAATCACGTTTCCTGTTTGGCGATCTGCGACCCAATGATGTCCGACNGGGGCNCCCCATCGGAGCATTTCCTCGACCACNATAAAGCGATCTACGGCGGTGCGGTCAGAGCCNCCCCACTCTTTAGGTAGGGCCATTCCAACCCAACCNCGATCAGCCATCTTGAGAGAGAAGTCTTTATCTTTCCTGGCTGCCATCCCCAGGCAGGGTTCGTGTGAGCCAGGTGGTAATTCTTCTAGAAGGAAACCGCGGACTTGNTGNTGAAGATCCAGTTCTTCTTNGGTTAGTTCGGTTGGGGTGAATCGCATATCGATCATTCTCCGGAGAGCCTGTTATANAGTCAATCTAACTCTGTGCTTTTGATTTAATCGTGCTAACTGAAGACAACACGAAATTGTTGAACGCTGAGAGTGCGATGGTATTCGACCCAGAGATGCAATGGTGAGGCAAGAGCAGAGCGTGNATGATNTGCAAAGTCCATTNGATGGACATTCGGACATAGTNAAACCCGAGTGGATTGACTTCAATGGTCACTTCAACGCGGGCTTNTATGTGGTTTGTTTCGACGACGCAATTGAGTCCTGGATGGACTTCATTGGGCTAGGNCGCCCGCATCGCGAGGTACATGCCGTGACTACGTTTTCGGCACAGAACCATGTGACGTATGTGCGCGAAGTGCAAGAGGGCGCCAACTTGAGAGTTACTACTCAACTATTGGGTTTTGATTGGAAGCGAGTCCACGCGATTCAAGTTATGTGGAACGTGGACGAGAATTTCATCGCTGCCACATGTGAGGTGATGTCGCTGCATGTGTCGGAGGAAACTCGTCGAGTCTCAGAAATGGACGAAAGCGCGTATTCTCGGTTGACGGAAATATGGGCGAGCCACAAGGAATTAGAAGTCCCAGACCAGGTTGGTCAGACGATGTCGGTCCCTGGGTGGCCTCCATCGTCTCCGTAATACAGGCAGAATGAAGTGATGAGTCAAAGATTAGAAGGTAAACGCGCAGTTGTAACCGGCGGAGGAAGAGGCATCGGGAAAGCCATAGCTCTGGCCTATGCCCGAGAAGGCGCTCAATGCGTCGTCGCGAGCAGACGTATTGAGGACCTAGAAGAAACCGCTACCGAGGCNCCGCCCGGAGCTGTGCACCCAATCGTGTGNGACGTTTCNGATGGAGACTCAGTGACTGCGATGGCGGACTTCGTTCACGAGACGCTNGGAGGCGCAGATGTCGTTGTCAACAATGCTGGCATCCATGCGGCAGGACGGTTCTTAGACATCGATCCCGAGACGTATTCGCAGCTTTTTGAGGTAAACGTCGTNGGAATCGTTCGCGTTAGCCAGGCATTCCTCAACGGGATGATCGAAAGAGGAAGTGGGAGCATAGTCAACATNGCTTCGACGGCAGGACTATTCGAGTCACCGGGCCAGGCCCCATATAACGCTTCAAAGCANGGAGCAGTTGGACTGACAAGGTGTATGGCTCTTGAGTTGGCGGCGAGCGGCGTTACTTGTAACGCAATTTGTCCTGGTTTTGTAGACACACCGATGCTCGATGGGTTTGCTGACTTGGTCGGCGCTGAATCTGAAGAACTTAGAAAGCAACTGGCTAAACGAACACCCATGGGTCGTATCCTCGCACCGGAGGAAATCGCCAACCTTGCCGTGTATTTAGGCAGCGACGAATCCTCTGGAATGACAGGACAAACGATG
Organism: Acidimicrobiaceae bacterium; assembly: GCA_002708935.1. Taxonomy (GTDB): domain Bacteria; phylum Actinomycetota; class Acidimicrobiia; order Acidimicrobiales; family Poriferisodalaceae; genus MedAcidi-G3. The sequence goes on from PAPO01000024.1 coordinate 123,111, forward strand.
GCTATAAGCAATGGAATGCGTATGTCGTGANTTGCCANGTGGAAACGCTGGTTCAGAGATTTGTTAACGCGGGGAAGCTGTGTCGCGACGATGAGCAATTTCGCCGATCGACCGAGTTCTGGACCGGGGCGCTTCGCGTAGGAGTCGGTGGTCAATCGGTTATTTACCGAATTGAGTCAGGGCAGCTGGTTTCGGTGACGCAAACGGCCAATGTGGTGAAGGAGGGGGACAACGAGTTTGGTTTCGAGGCGTCTGATGCGACCTGGCGGAATCTCCTCGCAGGACCCACAGATGCGACGACCAAGATATCTGCGAACTGGGTAGGTGACCTCACCCGCACAGGTGATCGTGCNGCCTACTGGCGTCACTATCCCGCNATGCGCAGACTGCTTGAGTTGATGCCGGAATAGACGCACTAAAACTAAAACTTTCTAGNGCTGTTGCGATTTCTTTCCCTTGTTGGCCCGCATAGTTCTAGGCTGGGGGAATGCCTCAGTATCGTTCCACCACCACAACCGCCGGTCGCAATCAGGCAGGAGCCCGTGCCCTATGGCGTGCGACGGGCATGACTGACGAGGATTTCCAGAAGCCAATTATCGCGATCGCGAATTCGTTTACCCAATTTGTGCCAGGTCATGTGCACCTAAAAGATCTTGGACAACTGGTAGCGCGAGAGATTGAAGCTGTTGGCGGTGTTGCCAAAGAGTTCAACACTATTGCTGTTGATGATGGCATTGCGATGGGTCATGACGGGATGTTGTACAGCCTTCCTAGTCGCGACCTGATAGCAGACTCNGTCGAGTACATGGTTGAGGCGCACTGCGCTGATGCGTTGGTTTGTATAAGTAACTGCGACAAGATCACTCCTGGAATGCTCAACGCTGCAATGCGACTTAACATTCCGACCGTTTTCGTTTCNGGCGGCCCGATGGAGGCAGGTAAAACCAAACTTGCGGAAAATAAAGTTGATCTGATCAATGTCATGGTTGTTGCGGCCGATGATTCGGTGAGTGACGAAGATGTAGCTGAAATGGAGCGTGCGGGTTGTCCGACGTGCGGCTCCTGNTCTGGAATGTTCACTGCCAACTCGATGAATTGCCTGACCGAAGCTCTAGGGCTTTCACTCCCCGGCAACGGAACTGTTGTTGCCACGCACGCTGATCGCAAAGAACTCTTTTTGCAGGCTGGCCGACTAATAGTCGATGCATGCCGGCGTTATTACACAGAAGATGATTTTTCAGTGTTGCCTCGGAACGTAGCGAGTTTCAATGCTTTTGAAAATGCAATGAGTCTTGATATTGCGATGGGTGGGTCAACAAACACGATTTTGCATTTGCTTGCGGCCGCGCAAGAGGGCGAAGTGGATTTCACGATGTCGGACATAGATCGCTTATCGAAAAAGGTCCCGAATATCTGCAAAGTAGCGCCAGCTACAGAGCTATTTCACGTCGAAGATGTGCACAGAGCCGGTGGGGTGATGGGAATCTTGGCGGAACTAAATCGTGCTGGCCTTCTTCACAACGAGGTGCCCACGGTGCACGAACCAAGCTTGTTCGAAGCTTTNGTGAAGTATGACGTCGCAACAAATGACGATGAGGAGCTGCACCGTTTTTATCGCGCTGGTCCTGCTGGAATTCCGACACAAGTAGCGTTTAGTCAGTCTGAGCGTTATGGGAAGTTAGATCTGGACAGAGAACAGGGCTGTATACGGTCTGTTGACCATGCTTATAGCGCAGATGGTGGACTTGCGGTCCTGTATGGCAATTTGGCCGAGGATGGCTGTGTCGTAAAGACGGCTGGTGTCGACGATGCAAACCTTGTTTTTTCGGGTTTGGCGCATGTCGTTGAAAGCCAAGACGAAGCAGTTGACCACATTTTGAACGACAAAGTTAAAGAAGGCTCAGTTGTNGTAGTTCGATATGAGGGCCCGCGAGGTGGTCCTGGGATGCAAGAAATGTTGTACCCGACGTCGTATCTGAAGTCGAAAGGCCTCGGACAGGCTTGTGCTTTGCTGACCGATGGTCGTTTCTCAGGAGGAACCTCAGGATTGTCAATCGGCCATGTTTCCCCTGAAGCTGCAGCGGGAGGCACAATTGGGCTGGTGAAGGACGGCGATATCATTCATATCGATATCCCAAATCGGTCAATTCGCCTCGACGTCGATGAGGTTGAACTGGCTGACCGAAGAAAGCGTCAAGACGAATTGGGTTGGAAACCTGAGATGCAGCGACCTCGCAAAGTATCTGCGGCCTTAAAGGCGTATGGTTTGATGGCTACGAGTGCAGACACAGGTGCCGTGCGCGACCTCAGTGCATTTCTGTAATCACAAGCGTAAAAAGTGAGCGGTACNTTCGACAGTCTNTCGATACCGTCGTTTAGGCGNTTGTGGGCTGGCGGTTACCTCTTTTCTTTGGCCATNTTCGCTCAAATGGTTGCTCGCGGCGTTCTNGCNAAAGACCTCGAAGGCTCAAATGCTGCNTTAGGCGCAGTAAGTCTCGCCTTCGGCTTAACGGGATTAATAACTACCCCCCTTGGAGGTGTAGCNGCTGACCGCTTCCCCAAACGCTCCATCCTGNTTATCTCCAACGGCCTGCTGCTGGTCTCTTCGTTAGGNATNGCGCTGGCGGTTCAATTTGAGTTCATTACCTTCTGGATGCTTTTGCTTGCTTCGGCGGTCCAGTCAGCAGGCTTCAGTGGTCTTTTGCCGGCTCGGATGGCCTTTACAGCTGAACTCGTTGGGCCCGAACGCCTCGCAAACGGAGTGGTGTTGTCGCAGATCTCGATGAATTTAAACCGAGTTGTGGGCCCAGTTATCGCGGGTGTCATCCTTGGTTTTCCGGAGTTGGGTATCGGTGCTGTCTATTGGGTGAGTACCTGTATCACCGTTGTAGGCAGCATCTTCTTTTTTGGCCTTCCTCCCGGCGAACCACAGTCCAATTCGTCAAGGCCATCTGCCCTTAATGACCTCGTGGATGGTGTGAGATATGCGCGCAGGTCATGGCCTCTTCCTCTCCTTTTGGGGACTTCGGCGCTCGCGCTGCTTTTGGGCTTCCCGTATGTCGCATTTCTCCCAAGCGTCGCCGAAGATCTGTTTGCTGCGGGTGACAGCGGTTTTGCATGGCTTTCGGCCGTCGGAGCGAGCGGTGGCCTCGCAATAGCTTTGTTTATCGCAGGAAGAGCCGAAGGAGTCGTTGCCTGGAAGATACACAACGTCGCTGTCTTGGGATTTGGAGCTGGCATCGCCGCAACGGGTATTGCTCCAACATTTCTGACTGCAATGTTTGTCATGTTCGTGTTGGGTGCCGCAACGTCGGCGTTTCAATCGATGAATGCAACTCTTACCTTGGCTAGTAGTTTGCCGGAGTATCACGGCAGAATGCAGTCACTCCTCCAGCTTGGTTTCAACTTTTTCGGTGTCGCCGCATTGCCACTTGGTATTTGCGCGGATCGCTTTGGTTTGCGTCAAACACTTGTTGTGATGGGCGTGGCGGTGATGGCCGTCGGGCTTCTCTCAACCTTGATCTATAAAACAAAAGTCGAAGTATCAGATCATCAGAATGCGTTGCGAGGGTAGGTTCCACCTATGGAAATCTTCGGAGTAGTGAATGCTTCTCCCGATTCCCTAGCGAAGTTTTCAGTTGTCTCTACCGAAGACGAGGCTCGCGAGTATGGGAGCCTCCTCTTAACTCAGGGAGCTGATCACTTAGATGTCGGTGCTCAGGCGTCTCATGGGGATGCAGCCTTTGTGGCTCCAGAACAAGAATGGCAGGTGGTCGAACCAGTCCTTAACGGCCTGCTCTCCCTTGGGGTCGACGTAGCTATCGACACATGGCAGGTCGAAACTGCGAGAAACGCCTTGGATGCGGGAGCATCGGTCTTGAACGCATCAGATGCACTTCAGAGCGACGAGATGATTGAGTTGGCGGCAGAGCGCGAGGTGCAGGTGGTCCTTCCGTTCATGCTTGGTCCCGATCCCAGGCATTTAAAGCACGTACAAGGAGACCCCGTCCAGGTCATGCTTGATTGGTTCGATCTGCAGCTAGAAAGAGCACGGCACTGGGGCATCAGAGAGCGAATAGTGCTTGATCCCGGCACTGGCTTTTCTCCCCCGCACTGGGATTGGAGTGAGCGGTTTGAGTATCAAAAAGCCATTTACTCAGGTCTAGATAGGCTGCGCAGCTTTGAACTGCCGGTGTATGTCCCGATTGCTTGGAAACAAACACCGGACCGGTTGGAGCTAGTGGATCTCGTTTTGGAACAGCAAGTCGAATATGTCAGGGCTCATATTCCCAAACAGATACGCGAAAGACACGCAGCATTACTCGAAGGCTCGCCGCTACCCACTTCAGACACGTGGGAAGGGTACGAGTAAGGCTAGTTAGCCAGGAACCGCCTCAAGGCGTGCTCTCACATGTTTATGGTGAGGGGTTAACGCCAACCAATCGCGATCTTCCAGGTCAGTTAGCTCATTCACAGAAACACCGTGGATTTTGTGTTCACCGTTTTCATCTGGATACTCCATCCCAAAACCATGAGGCAGACTTACTTGTCCCTCCATCATGCTTTCGGTGATATCCGCGGGCGCCTCTGCCTCACCGCGCTTCGTAATGACTCGTACTCTTTGGCCATCAACTACCCCTAGCCGGTCGGCATCTGCCGGATTGATTCGTAATGCGCCGTCCTTGTCTTTCTTTCGCCATGAGGGATCTCGGATCACGTCGTTTACCGTCGAACCTCGGTGCTCCCCGGCGCTCAGAACAAAAGGAAAAGCATCTGTAGGGGATGCTGGCTCTTCGGATGCCAAGCCTCTCAACTCGTCCACTAGTTCTTCTATATGGATGTGAATTTTGCCATCAGGTGTCTTGATCCGATCGAAACTTGTGGAATAGTCGCTGGTGCTAAAGACCATCCCTGATTTGGCGTCGATCAGAGCGTCGAACAGATTGCTGGCAAGCTCCAGGCCGTCACCTTTGACTCCTGCAGCCCTGATTGCGTCTGGGAATCGCATTGAGGCCTGCATGGCAGAACCGAACATAACTGCAGCTGAGCTCATGTTTCCCAGCCCCTGTCCAAGAGAGCGATACAAAGCTGTAGGGAGCTTTGCTCCGATGTCCGGGTTTTCCGTGGAGAGTCGCGTGAACGTGGCAACAAATGCTTCGCGTCCTTGCTCCGCTGCGTCGGCCAGTTCTTGAACTCCCTCAGGCTCTCCACCCATTGCCTCGACAAGTCTTGCGTGGATTTCGGCCTCGGGGAGCGTGTCGCCCAGGGGTTCGAAAATAGGCTGGCGAATGTGGAATGTGTTAGAGGGCATCTCCCCAGCAAAAAAGGTAGCTTCAGCTTTTTCGTATTGGGAGCAGGCGGGCAAAACATAGTCTGCTTGTCGGGCGGTTTCGGTCATCGCTACATCGATCACCACCAAACAGTCGAGTTTGGCGAAGGCATCGCGGAAGCGTTTTGAATCGGGCAAGGAATGGACAGGGTTTGAGGATTCGACGATCATCCCCCTAAATCGATCAGGGTGGTCAGTGTCAATAGCATCAGGGATTGCCGCGCACGCCATGAGCCCGCAAAGCAGCGGGGTCCCAGTTACGGGTTCGGTTGCACCTTCTGCGCTATGGCCACATATTGGGGCCAACCTATTCGGAATGTTCATCCCACCTTCGTTGCCAAAGTTACCGGTGAGCAAGTACAACAGTCGCTGTAGCCAGCTATTTAGTGTGGAGTGAGGCGCCATCTCAATACCAAGATCTTCTTCTGTCGCGAGTGACCTTGCATTGGCCATTGCGCGAGCAGCGGATCTCAATTCGTCTTCAGGGATTCCGCACTTCCGAGCGTATTCGGCGATATCGACTTCCTCGAGTAGGGGCTTCAGATCCTCCCAACCAACGCACTGTTCGTTGAGGAACTTGTCATCTGTGAGGCTTTCTTGGGTCATTGTTGCCAGCACCGCCGCTAATGCCCAAGCGTCGGTACCTGGTTTTACTCGAAGATGATGGTCTGAAATATTCGCTGTCTCAGAGACGCGAGGATCAAAGACCACAATCTTTCGCTCATCGTCATTTTTTATAGCGTTCAGAACATTCCGAGCCTCGGGGAACCCGTGACTGTGCCAAGGGTTTTTGCCGATGAATACGGCACAGTCTGTGTGATGGAAATCGGGTGACGCCCCAATGTCTTGGCGACCAAAAAATTTGCCTTGAACCCAATACATTCCAGTTTTTTCTTGAGCAAGAGCGTTACTGCGATATTTGACGCCGAGAGTTTGAAGGACACTGCGAGCGTAGGCACCAGGGAAATGGTTGCCTTGGCCCCCGCCGCCGTAGTACATGATTTTGTCTCCGCCATAGACGTCTCGGATACCGACCAGTTGATCAGCGACTTCTTTTATCGCTTGATCCCAGCTGATCTCTTCAAAAGTCCCATCTTCGAGTTTTTTTAGTGGTGCTGTTAGACGGTCGCGTCCATTTTGGTAGTGGTTAATCCTCAGGCCTTTTTCGCAGGTGTACCCCTTGCTTGATGGGTGTTGTTTATCCCCGCGAACCCTAACTATTTCTCTCCCGTCGATACGAACCTCAAGGCCGCAGTTAGCGGAACATAGGACACAGGCAGTTTTGTGCCACTCTTTTGTCGGGTCGGTCTCGAGATCAGGTGTTGCAGGTGCTTCAGTTTCGGCCACGGGTTGCTCCTTGTGCTGTCCTTATATTAGAAGGATTTGNNAGTCGATACNGATCTAGCGGCCGATAAGGTCCTGCCTTCATCTNNNGCTGNAAAGTTAGGGTCTTAAATAGCGGTAGCTTAGTAATTNAGGAAGCTGCTCTTGGGGGGTCGTAAATGCGGNTAAAAGTTGACNNCGANAAATGTCANGGCCATAACCGNTGTTTTTCNCTCGCTGTGGAACTTTTCGATGTCGACGANTACGGCTATGCNACGGAAATNGGTGANGGNCAGGTTCCNGCCGANTTGGAGGAAAAGGCTCGGCTTGCTGNTGCTAACTGCCCCGAGTTTGCTATTTCGNTNGAAGAATAAGGAGATAGTCAGGGTNCTTNTCGGAGTTTNGAAATAGCAAGNCCGGCTCCCCACTGGTTNCTCTCCAANGCCAGCATCATGTCGACGAGGTTNTTGTCGCGGATTCTCTCAAGNTCGCGAATCGAATAATGACCTGATTGGGCGTCGGATTGGTCGCTGATGCGNNTCACTANCTCGTTGGTCAGTTCGGGTGTGTCTGTCANTTTTGACCATGGCCAATNAAGAGACGGNCCAAACTGTCTGATGAAGTGNTCCATTCCTCCTTCACCNCCAGCTATCCGGTAATTCTCGAAGAGACCCATNTGTGCCCACCTAAGCCCAAAGCCNAAACGGATAACGTCATCNATTTCTTNTGTNGTTGCTANTCCGTCNTTCACGAGCCATAAGGCTTCGCGCCATACGGCCTCNAGTAGACGGTCAGCGATNAATGCGTCTATCTCNACTCGNACGTGCAGGGGGTTCATTCCTGCAGCTTCATAAANGGAAATGGCTGTCGNTATTGACCCATCTGAAGTTTGTTTTCCGCCNACNACTTCCACCATAGGGATNAGATATACGGGATTAAAGGGGTGGCCAACCACTAGCCGATCGGGGTNGGTCATTTNGTNTTGAAGNGCAGAAGGNANAAGGCCCGATGTTGAAGATGCGATNAAGGCTGNGTTGTCGNCGNAAGACTCAATTTGNGNGANTATTGATTTTTTGAAATNTAAATNTTCNGGTGTGCTTTCTTGAATCANCTNGGCNCCGTCGACTGCGTCCCCTAATGACTTCGNNAAACTTANAGAACCTTCGNTTTCTGGGGCCGTNTCCAATCGTTGCCACGCGTNTCTGGCGTTTTCNAGGACTTCTGTNACTGTTCGCTCGGTTTCTGGGGATGGGTCNTAGATAGCAACGTCGGATCCTCGCANNANCCAACGAGCAGCCCANGCTGCTCCTATNACTCCNGCGCCGATTATTGACACNTGTTGTGGCGGAGANCCTTNGTTCACGGAACCCACTTCGTAAGNTCTAATTTCTCACGGACACTNTCTGGTCCCATCACNTCAAANTTCATGGACTCAAGGATTTGTTTAGCTCTNGCCGTGAGCGTCTGNTTGGTAGCCAACTCGCCGCGATCGAGGTAGAGNTTGTCTTCTAATCCGACGCGAGCGTTACCTCCGGCCACTGCAGCTANNGCCACGTAAGGNAGTTGGTCCCTGCCNAGAGAGAANGCCGAAAAGGTCCANCCCTCGGGAACNTTGTTGACCANGGCCATGAACGTGTTCAGATCNTTTGGNGCTCCCCACCGAACTCCCATGCATAGCTGAACCATNACAGGCAAGTCGATAAGGCCCTGATCAACGAGAGCTTTNGCTTCCCACAGNTGCCCGGTNTCGAAAACTTCNATTTCAGGTCGTACGCCAAGTGTCTTTATCTGNCGAGCCATTTCGGCAAGAGTGTCGTGGGTGTTCGTNGCTACATAATTCCCTTCNCCGAAGTTCATNGTTCCGCANTCAAGAGTGCAAATTTCTGGGTGNAGGAGGCGAACATGATCTAGNCGTTCTGTNGCCCCGGCNAGATCAGTCTGATTTGGGTCAAGTGGTANCGGCTTTTCGACGGAACCNATNACAAGGTCACCGCCCATGCCNGCAGTTAGATTNAGGATNACNTCAGTCTNTGAGGCTCTCACNCGNTCNACGACTTCTTGGTAGTAGTCGATCTGGCGATCTGGCTCTCCTGTGATCGGNTCCCTCACGTGTATNTGGGCTATAGCCGCACCNGCGNTGGCTGCTGCAATGACATCGCTTGCGATGGCTTCGGGAGTGAAGGGAACCTTGTCGGATTTTCCGACGGTGTCCCCGGCTCCTGTGACTGCACAAGTTATGAAAACTTCAGGCATTGCTGTTCTCCTCGGTCACAGAAACGGTTCGTGACGGCTTGCTGCTTGATAGGTGACGCCGTAGAACCCGCATTCTTGAGTAGACCTCGTCTGAGTCAAGGTAGGTTCCTCTCAACTTTCTTACACCGGCCGTCGTGTCGAATGNCTCTCGNCCGTGCAAGANACGGCGATTGTCGAACGCCACNAAATCTCCNGGAGNAAANNCNTAACGNATCTGGAATTTGTCACANTTNGTCAAATANCCGAAGCGTTGGAGAGCGGCGTACGCGTCACNTATNTCTTCTTCAGGCATCGCCGGNAATCCNCGNACTGGGTGAAAAGCTCTGAANGTCCANGGCACCCGTCCGTCTCCTGTGNTCGATGATTGGCCCAGTCCATCGGTGATCCTGGCCCTCGTCNCGATTAAAGAAAGTCCATTGGCGAGAAGTCANCATNTCCAGCACTTNAGGCTCGTTCATTTCNAGGTGATTCACCACAGCCAGTCCGTCGGTCATNGTNGANNTGCCGCCACTCGCNGTATTTTTTTGACAATGCAGTAGTTGNAAGCCTGGGGGNGTTTCTCGNGANGGTANATCACTATGNGCTGGGAGNCCCAGGTTNGTGTTAGCTGTTGANTTNGGGTCGATATCCACNCTGACGTGCCANGTCAAACCGAAATTNGAGTCACGGAGCACTCCNATNCGGTTTCCGACCAATTCCACAATCTCATGGNCGGTGGGCAAACAAGTGAGGCGCGCCAAGCCGTATTTGATGAGGTCTTTGAGCCAGTTCGCTAATGCCTCGTCGGAGGCTAGGACCGAAGGTCCGTCATGGGTTGGAGGTTCGATAAGTTCGGTGGACGTCCAAACATGGGGCTGAGGTAATAAGGCGAAAGTCTGATGGTGGCCGTCTGCTATGTGTCGTAACCATCCAGGGTGGAAGCTGGCTTGACGGCCTTCCGGTTCAAAGTGAACGACCAAGGCCCCATTTTTGACAAAGGCTTTGTCGATGCGCGTTTCGAGGTTTAAGTCGACAATGTTGAGGTCGTTTTCTTTTGATCTGGGGTCTATCCCACCGGGTCCCGGCGCATTCTCCCTTAGCCACAATGGGTGGCATGTGAGCTGTTTTCCGTCGTGCCAGGTGACGACGGCGCTGCCGTTGTTGGAGCAGAACGCTGAGTCAATGGCGGTCCATTCATAGTGGTAATAGTCGGGGGTCAGAGGTTGATGCATGGCAGCGCCGATTGTTCCCTTACGTTTCAGCCGGTAAGGGTTGACCTNCTATTGGNTGAGCTTGACATACGGTAACCGTAGTCAAGAAGAATCGAGGCTTTNGCCATCCTTCACAAGTGACGACTGACTNTGAATCTTCTANGTTTGGATCATGGTCAAACGTGACGTCTATACCCATGGGCATCAGCCTGCAGCCGTCAATCAGCATGCGAAGAGAACNGCNGNTGTTTGTGCTCAATTNGTTCGTCCNTTNATNTCTCCACAATCCGAAATNNTGGATGTGGGATGTGGTCCNGCGTCGATAACCGTGGGCTTAGCTGAGTGGNNGGTCGAAGGTTCAGTAATCGGTATAGACGTAGGCGAGGAAATCCTNCAGACNGCNCAANGCGCATTAGACGCTTCNGGTCTTTCGAACGTTTCACTNGAACAGGCTTCCGTCTATGAGCTCCCGTNTCCGGACGATTCGTTNGANGTGACGTATGCNCANCAGGTNCTGCAACATCTNGCTGANCCGNTNCTAGCNATCCNAGAAATGGCANGAGTTACCANGGNGGGTGGTCATGTGGCNGTACGCGATGCNGATTACTACACNATGTCATGCAGTCCAGAATCAAAGATGATTGACGAATGGAGACGCATATANCACCTTGTTGCTCGGCACAACGGAGCGGAGCCAGACGCAGGTCGACATCTGTTGGCTTGGTTNCATCGGGCGGGACTTGATCAGGTCGAGTGCTCGGCAACAGCCGGTGTTTACGCTACGAAAGAGGAACGAGAAAACTGGGGTCTTTCGTGGGCGGATCGCTGCCTGACTACTAGCTTTCCAACTCAGGCTATTGATTACGGTTATGCGACTTGGGAGGAACTAGAAGCAATATCTAAAGGGTGGCGTGAGTGGGCAGCCAACCCNGACGGCTATTTTCAGTTCATAAACGGTGAAGCAATCGCANCTGTTCTATAAATGCTCATATGAGGGGGAAAGAATAGAAATGGTAGGAGCAATTCCTGACAATTTTCCGGCTCTGGTAGATCGGGCCTCNAGAGAGTTNGGTTCAACGGAAGCTATCTCCGACGGAGATGTCAGTTTNGATTTNGCNGAATTAGGACAGCAAATAAGAGANGCNGCCGGNNCTCTGGTGGCATCTGGTGTANAGAGAGGNGACCGAGTAGCCGTGTGGGCCCCCAACTCGTGGGAATGGGTGGTGGCAGCGATGGCTGTGTTTCGGGTAGGNGCTGTTCTTGTTCCCGTTAATACGAGATTNAANGGAAGAGAAGCTGCATTCGTTTTAAAGAAGGCAAANGTCAAGCTTCTNTTCACTGTNGTCGGATTCTTAGGNAATGACTACGTGTCAGACNTGAGAGATTCTGGTGAAAAGGTNGACTCTATAGACGACATNGTGGTCCTTCGAGGGGANGTNCTGGAAGGGACCNTGTCGTTCCANGATTTCCTCAACCGAAATACTGATGTCGNCTTTGANGAAGCGGAAAGNCGAGCGGCNGCAGTCTCTGGNTCTGANTTGGGTCTCATNATGTTCACCTCGGGAACTACTGGGGTNCCCAAAGGAGTAATGGTTGAGCAAGGGCCNATTATTCGTGGATTTAGCCACTACGCGAGGGAATTAGGGATGCGTCAAGGAGATCGCATGTTGATCGTTAATCCGTTCTTCCACGCGTTCGGCTTCAACGGTGCCATTAACCCGTGCTTCATACACGGAGCGACNATGCTGCCNCATCCAATCTTCGACGTTCCCAGTGTTCTTCAGCGAATTCANGATGAACAGGTCACCGTTTTTCCGGGACCTCCNGCNATCTTTCAAGGTNTGATCAACTACAAGAATCTGGCGGATTACGACACGTCTAGCCTGCGTTCTGCAGTNACAGGNGCCGCGAGNATCCCNGTTGAAACGGTGGTCGACATGAGGGAGCGTTTAGGTTTCGACACGGTAGTCACCGCCTACGGGATGACTGAGACGCATGGCTTGGTGACTATCTGCGCTGCTGATGATCCTCCAGATGTGGTGGCAAACACCAGCGGTAAGGCTTTACCCGGAATTGAATTGAAGCTGTTGGATGATGACAACCAGGAGGTCGAGCAAGGAGAGCCCGGGGAACTCTTGGTGAAGGGCTACGCGGTTATGCGAGGTTATCTTGATGAGCCTGAACAAACCGCTGAGACTATTGACGAAGATGGGTGGATGCGAACCGGCGATATTTGCGTTATGGATGCCCAGGGCTATATCGACATCACAGACCGGAAGAAAGACATGTTTATCAATGGCGGGTTCAACACCTACCCAGCCGAAATAGAAAGCACCATGCTTGAACACCCTGCTGTAGGGCAGGTTTCGGTAATTGGAGTGCCCGATGAGCGTCTGGGTGAAGTTGGGGCAGCCTTTGTTGTCGCCGCTCCAACAGGTCCACCAGATATGGACGAGTTAGCTGTGTGGTGCAAGAAGGAGATGGCCAATTACAAAGTGCCGCGTTATTTTTGGCTCATTGATGAGTTGCCGTTGAACCCCTCTAACAAAGTGTTGAAAACGGAACTTCGCGATAGGGCATCCGCTTTACTCTCCTAGATTTGGGTCAGCTGATTTCGGTCGGCTGATAGACAACGCCCGAAGGTGTCAGTCGAGAAAGTCTGGATTTTCTGCAAGAATTTTGTCGTAGATCGGCTGATAGCTAAACCATCCAGCAAGGTGACTTCCTACCTGCTCAGACGTGGTTCTAGCCACCTCATCTCTGATTGGGATTGGCGTGCCCGCGGCTTCAGCTAACAGCTGGCTTTGGCATGTCCGTTCCATAGTGATAAACCACCATGCCGCTTCATCGATAGTGTGGCCAACCGTCAACAGACCGTGATTCTTCAGGATTACAGCCTTGTTGTCGTCCAACGCCTCACCGATACGATCTCCTTCGTCGGTGTCTAATACAACACCGGTGAAGTCATCGAAAAGGGCGTGATCTTCGTAGAAGGCGCACGCATCTTGGGTCAATGGGTCTAGTAGGCGTCCGAGACTGGACCAAGTCTTACCGTAAAGGGAGTGAGTGTGTGCGGCGGCGATGACGTCTGGTCGCGCTTGGTGTACTCGGCTGTGGATAGCGAAAGCTGCCTGATTGAGGGGGTGGCGACCTTCAACGACGTTTCCATCGTGATCAACGAGGAGTAGATCAGACGCCTTGATGTGTCCGAATGGAACCCCGAAAGGATTTACCCAAAAATGATCTTCTAACTCAGGATCTCGAGCCGTTACGTGACCTGCGAGTCCTTCTTCAAAACCAAACCTAGAGAAAACCCTGAAAACCGATGCAAGTCGTTCTTTGCGATGCTGCCGCTCTTGCTCGATTGAGTCGAAAGTCGGAGCCGATGGAATCATGTGGTCAATGGTTTGAGTAGGTTCAGCGGTATCGGTCATAACGTTGAGCTTAGAACCTTGTAAAAGAGTACGCATTCACTTGGGCTTCTTTCCCTCGGAGTTGACTAACGTTAAGCGTTGAAGCCTGGTTCGAAGATGGGGGAGTTAGTGGGAAAATCCGGTGCCTATACAGGCATCCGAGTAGTCGAATTGGCTGAGGGAATTGCCGGGCCCTACGCGACCCGTTTTCTTGCGGATCAGGGTGCTGACGTCATTAAATCGGAGAGCGGATCTGGCGATTACTACCGCGGGGAGCCGGGATTTCAGGCTCTGAACAGAAACAAGCGTTCAGTCGTTCTTGACGACGACACCCATCTGCTTCGGTCAGCGGACGTGATAGTGGTTGATGAGCCGAGCAGGGTACAGCGCGCTCGATCTCTTGCCCCAGGGTCAATCATTGTTTCGATGCCTACGTGGGGTTCTAGTGGGCCGTTAGCTGACCAACGAGGCTCCTGGGAGCAGGTGGCTGCGGCAACCGGAATCGCTTGGAATCAGGTGAGTTGGACCGAAGGGCCGGTGCATGTGGTGCTGCCCTTGGCTTCGTACGGGGCTGGAATGTTGGGAGCGTTAGCTATAGCTGCAGGGTTATACGCCAGACAGGTTCACGGCTCGGCGCCGACATATGAAGTTTCCGAACTGGCGGGCTCTGGAGTGATGCAAATCGGCGACTTCTGGTCACCCGAGACTGCGCCGGAGAGAGATGGCGCAAGTCCACTTGGACCAGCAGGTAGGGCGCCCGTCTATCGGCCGTTTCAAGCTGCGGATGATCTCTGGCTTTTTGTCGCATGTGGGACCCACCGATTTTATGAAGCCATGCTGCAGGCCATAGATCGGCTTGACCTACTAGAAGATCCAGCTCTACCAAATCCACCATGGGGTCTTATAGAGCCGGACCCTTTGGCCTACATAACTCCAGTTGTCGAGGAACGTTTTCGAACTCGAAACAGAGATGAATGGATAGAGAGACTCCGCTCTCACGATGTGCCATGCCAACCAATCCAGACTCGAGCAGAATTTTTGGCTTCCCACCTAGCCAAGAGCAACGGCGTGATCGGCACCATCGAGCATCCGCTACTGGGGCCACTTTCAATGCCAACACAACCGCTGCATTTAGAAGCATGCCCTGCGGAAGTGATGACGCCGGCTCCTTTGCTAGGAGCTAATAACGCCGAGGTGATGAGAGAACACCATGAGCCTGAAAGAGGATCTGGCCAAGGGGGACCACCTTTAGCTGGCACTCGAGCCATCGATCTCGCTTCTTTTATTGCCGGCCCTGTGATTACCCGCCATCTTGCAATGTTGGGAGCCGACGTCATCAAAATTGAACCTAGAACCGGCGATCCATTCCGCACGTTTAGTCCAATGTTCAACGGGTGGAATCAGGGTAAGCGCGGAGTGATGCTTGATCTCAAGGAAGAACCAGGACGCGATTTTCTTTACAAAATGGTCGCTGCTTCTGATGTGGTTGTCGAGAACTTCCGTCCAGGAGTGGCGGAACGGCTCGGCTGTTCAGCTCAAGAACTTAGAGCTGTCCAACGGGATTTGGTATTAGTCAAAAGCCCTGGCTATGGGTTCGATGAATCACGAGCGGATCAGCCAGCTTTTGACCCGTTACTGCAGGCCCTCGGTGGGATGATGAGAGCACAGGGCGGCGACGGCGACCCCGTCTTCTTGACTGTGCCTGTTCACGACGCAGCGACACCTATCATTGCTGCGTTTGGTGTTGTTACTGCGATGTATCACCGCAGCAGAACAGGTGAGGCCCAGACGGTCCATACCTCTCTTGCGCAAACAACGGCAGCAGCCCAGGTTGCAGAATTCGTTGACTATGAAGGCAGGCCAACGGTCAAGCAGGGTGGTTTTGACCACAAAGGTCCAGATGAAACTCATTGTTATATCGAAGAGGGAGGCACTTGGTTTTGGTCTGAACCCACAGGTCTCACCGCAGTTGAAACTAAGGGTTTCGTAGGAAGTGAATTGTCGCTAGCTAATGATCTGGTCTGTGAACACAGTGATTCTCCAGGGTGGGGTCCGTTGACCCAAGTAGGTCAGTTAATTAAAGGGGCCGGCCCACATCCAGGTCGGGCACCGCACTTCAACGAACACGAGAGCGATCTTCGAATTGAATTCGGTTGAAAAAGCGAGTGCAGCCACCTAGTCGACGTGGGTGATCTTGGGAGTCGGAGCATCCTCAAGGTCAATCCACCCAGACAACAAGCCTGACGTGTAGCCACCGTCAACGACGAGGTGATGCCCATTTACCCATCCTGATTCGCCGACGGCAAGCCACTCTATGGCTTGCGCTATTTCATCTGGTTTCGCGGCTCGGCCGGAGTGGCTCAGGACCCAATTGATTCGTTCGTCTCCAATTTGTTCCCGAAACGTTGGCAACAAAGGGGTCTCGACAGGACCAGGGCTTACGACGTTGCATCTGATCCCCGTTCCCTGCAACTCCCCAGCGTGAAGCATGCTCCAAACGATTACNGCTTCCTTTGAAAAGCTGTANGGGTCAATTTCGACCGATGTNTTCNTGTCTCNCCACCAGTTACGGGCNTCNNCNTCGTCTAACTGAAGCAATGATCGATACGTGTCGATNCGTTGTTGCCACCCATTGCCGGAAATTGAGCCAATNTTCACAATGCTGCNCCCGGCAGTNAAGTNTGAGGCCACGAAACGGCTGAAGCGCCTCACCGCAAGAACATTGACTTCGAAAACCTTTGATGCAGGTTGAGTNCCNGGTACCCCTGCAACGTTNATTAATGANGCGACCGATGAGAGATCAAAATCCNCGACTAGGTCAGTGANCAGTTCCGCNACGTTGGATTCGTTATTTAAGTCGCACGCGTAGTGCTGCTCAACGGCCACTTCTTTCGGGTTTTCNTCTATGTCGACGCTTATTATCGGCCTACCGANAGCAGCCAAGCGNCGACACACGGCATGNCCAATGCCTGATGAGGCGCCGGTNACAATCACTGGTCCGTCAGCATTATCAGNAGCGCGCATTCGATTGACGCTACCTCTGTCGAGTAANTACTGGAAGNAATTCGTNNATAACGAACTTAAAAGCACCACCNCGTATCACAACGAGCATCGGCGTCTCCGTTGAGGATCGGGCCGTTCAGGCGTAGCATTCTTATGCAACTACGAAGGATCAAAGCATGGTTGAACCGGACTACCTGAAATTCGACACACTTTCACTTCACGCCGGCCAAGAGCCCGACCCAACTACTGGATCTCGGGGTGTTCCCATNTACCAAACAACTTCTTACAGCTTTGTGGATACCGAACAGGCTGCAGGTCTCTTTAATCTTGAGCAACCTGGCCATATATACAGTCGAATTTCGAACCCGACGGTCGCTGTTCTTGAAGAACGTCTAGCNGCTCTNGAAGGCGGNGTTGGTGCCGTTTGTACAGCAAGNGGGATGGCAGCTTTTCANCTAGCNTGCGCGACAATAATGAGCGCTGGGAATCACGTTGTCGCGAGTCGNAATATTTATGGCGGNTCTCACAACATGNTGAACCTAACNATGCCGCGTTTCGGCATCACGACNACGTTCGTNGATCCNCGAGATCATGATGCNTGGCGTTCNGCNATAACNCCCGACACCAGAGTGCTNTTCGCGGAGACTCTCGGNAACCCAGGAATNGAAGTGCTCGATGTGCCAGCAGTTGCTGAAATCGCTCACGAGCANGGTCTGCCCCTCATGTTGGATGCCACCTTCACCACTCCTTACNTGATGAAACCGATCGAATTAGGGGCCGANATTGTNATGCACTCNGTCACCAAATTTCTCGGAGGNCACGGCATTGCCCTAGGAGGTGTGGTNGTTGATGGGGGACGNTTCGACTGGGCCGCCAGCGACAANTTTCCGACACTATCTNANCCCTACGATGGGTATCACGGNATTAGTTTCGTNGAAGAGTACGGGCATCAAGCTCTCTCNATGCGAGCTCGGGCAGAGGGGCTTCGCGATTTTGGGGCAGCGATGAGCCCNGCTAACGCCTTCCACCTTNTNCAAGGAGTGGAGACCTTGCCGCTGNGGATGAAACGACANGTCGAAAACACNACGACNGTCATAGAGTTCCTAGAAGCTAACGATGCTGTTTCCTGGGTAAGTCANCCTTCTGTGAGTAGTCACCCAGATCATGAACTATCAAAGGANTTGTTNCCGAAAGGNGCNGGAGCGATTCTCTCATTTGGAATCACAGGAGGNAGAGAAGCGGGCCGAAGGTTNATTGAAANCGTNCAACTNGCATCGCATGTGGCAAATGTAGGGGATGCCAAAACTTTGGTAATTCATCCAGCGTCNACNACCCATCAGCAGTTGAGNGCCGAAGATCTAACGGCAGCCGGTGTGGGNGAAGACNTAATTCGTCTCTCGGTCGGACTNGAAGACCCAGAAGACATAATCGCCGATCTNGCCAGAGCTCTTCGAGCGTCGCAGAAGGGTTAAGTCATGGAAGTCAAAGTTCAAGAAGTGACAGTAAACCTGGCNACGGGTGGNGTCAAAGTAGACAAATCTCAGCCACCAGTCCTCCTGGTNCATGGAGCAGGCATGGACCGAACGGTTTGGAGTCAACAAACCNGGTACNTGGCNCACCACGGNTTTGCGCCNATGGCAGTGGACTTGCCGGGACACGGCAGGTCAGAAGGTGAACTTCTGTCAACAATCTCCGAAATGGCTGATTGGGTGGCCGACTTAATTCACGAACTGGATACGGGGCCTGTCCGACTCGTTGGACACTCAATGGGAAGTCTGATTTCACTTGAAGTCGCCGCNCGACACACTGACGCAGTAGAGCGACTCATTTTGATGGGTGCAGCNGCCGCNATGCCGGTACACCCTGAACTGTTAGGCGCTGCTGAACGTAANGAAATCCTCGCACCGCAACTTATGACCGCATGGGCTCANGGCACTCGAGCACATGTTGCTGGAAACCCCACCCCGGGACTTTGGATGCGNAGCGGATGTCAGGCGCTGCTGGAGCGAGCAGCTGATGGTGTTATTCACAACGANCTCNNCGCNTGTAACTCATATGANGCTGGCGACATTGCTGGACGGATAACTTGCCCGNTCACCGTGATCGTCGGAAGNGAAGACAAAATGACNCCACCCAAAGCGACTGCNCANCTTGTAGCAGGTTTCCAAGAAGTTGACCTGCGGCACCTAGAGGGAGTTGGTCATATGATGATGATCGAAGCCCCTGACCGCATTCGCGAGATGATGTTGTCAGCTCTCNGGTAGANCGNGGCGACAAAAGNCTCTGAAAATGTCATGATCAANTAAGTCTTATTNAAGAAAAGGGGAAANGNATGGCAGTTGAACGGTTCCCAGTTGAGGCCTCGCACATCTTGATGTTCGCCAGATCAATTGGTGACAGCAATCCGATTTATGCAGACGAGTCCCACGCGGCTGGCACAGAAGTTGGGTCNATAATTGCTCCACCTACCTTCGCNCAAGCCAGCGCACAATTCGATCCTGATTATTTNCTACGTCCGAAAGATGGCCAGAAATGGTTTGGTAGCGGAGGCACAGCCTCGGGCACCTTGGTGAANGAAAAGGCGGAGCAGGATTCTGAGTCGGAAGACGAAAAATCTGGATCGTCAGCAGGAGGTNTGCACGCNGAGCAGCATTTCACNTACCACCGGCATTTGANGCCAGGAGATGTTCTCAGTGCCGAAACTAAGCCTGGCGAAAGNTGGGAAAAGGAATCCAAGCGAGCTGGGGTGCTGAAATTCAGNGAAAGTATNACCGAGTATCGCGATCAGGACGGTGANCTNGTAGTAACNGCGCGNNGCGTCGGTGTAGTNACCGAAAAAGTCATAGAGCAGTAGGAGAAGCGAGAATGGGATTAAATGCAGAAGAACTCAATGTCGGTGATTCCTACTCTGAGGTGATTGTCGANGATTTAACGCGGACTCAGATTGTGCAATACGCGGGCGCCTCNGGTGANTACAACCCNGTCCACAGCGANGAAAAATTCGTCACAGAGGTNGCTGGATANCCAACAGTGTTNGCTCACGGGATGCTTACNATGGGAATGACAGGGANAATGGTCACNAACTANGTNGGTGATGGGCGCCTGACNTACTACGGCGTACGTTTCGTTAANCAGGTTTGGCCAGGNGACACNCTNACAGCACGAGCGGAAGTAGCTGANGTCCGAGAAGAGAATGGTGAGACTCTTGTTGATTTGGCNATCTCAACGACAAACCANGACGAAAAGTTTGTGTTGACAGGTAACGCCACAGCTCGNCTGAACTGANCTACCGCNGTTCACCNCNNAAGGTGGNNGCACTTCTTNNGACCCGANNAAGCGTTANCCCTTGGCGCGCCCGGAGTAACCGAATAGCTTTCCNGCAACTTTTCGGATTTGGATCTCCTCAGCACCTTCGGTNATCCGATATCGNCGATGATGNCGATAAATATGTTCGAACGGCATGCTCCGCCCGTAGCCGACTCCGCCGCAGCTCTGCATAGCGCGGTCGGCAGCATCACAACAGAACCGATTACCCCTGTAGTTACACATTGCNACACGGTCCGTGATCTCCATNTGGTCAATGCCTTGATCCATCTCCCATGCNGTCTTCCAAATGAGGGCTCTGATCATTTCNGCNTCTGTATACAACTCTGCTAGNGGGAACTGAATTGCCTGATTCTGNGANAGGGGCTTTCCAAAGGTCGTTCTGTTATTGACATAGTCGACAGCAACATCGATGCAATGGAGTCCCGCCCCTACCGAAGAAGCTGCTTGACGTATCCGATTTTCGTGAACNAACAATTGAGCAGTTTGNAGACCNCGNCCCTCNTCACCGAGTATGTCGTCATTGTGGACTCGTACATCAGTAAGCCTCACGTGGGCATGATCTGTAGGCATGTTAAAGGTCCACATGAACTCCTCAACACCGAAGCCAGGTGAATCAACGGGGACTATGAAACAAGTGATGCCCTGCCCTTCGCCCGGAGAACCAGAAGTTCGGGCGAAAATATAGTCATGTGTTGCNTGATGAAGTCCNGTGTTCCAGTANTTCTCCCCNCTGATAATCCACTCGTCNCCATCNCGGACAGCGGTTGTCTCCATCCAGGTCGCATCGGAACCGTGAAGNGGCTCAGTTAACCCAAAGCCGATACGNGCAGTCCCTTCAAGCATCTTGGGTATCCAATACTGCTGCTGTTCTTCGGAACCGTACTTTTCCATCATNAGAACAGTTGGGAAGTTNCCGATAATCGAATTCTCGTTTTGTAGNTCGTTGTGNAGNCCNAAGCCTCTTCGAGCTAGATGCTCGCGGACGATAGCCATGCCGAGGTTCGTTCCGTCTTGACCNCCGAAACGNTTNGGAAGATGCCACCTTAAGAAGCCGGCAGCATCTGCNTCACTCCGCATCCGNCCAAGNAGNTCCTCCCATTCGGCGTTGGGNAGACCGTCTCGTTCCCAGTCGGTCCTGGANTCTTCCCGACGGTGGTCGAAAAACCTAATGTTGTCATCTTCAGNTTCGATTGGCTTGATGACGTCTTCTATAAATTGATCAAGTTCNCCAAGTAATTGCTGAATGTCNGTGGGAATAANGAAATCCATAGTCTGCGAACGTATACCGTCGTTCTNTATGGTGCTGCCAATTATTGTCTGGTCGGACTTTCTTTGACCGTGGTGCCATCTGGCGCGAGCCCGGGCGGTTCGTCTGAATGAACGNCACAACGTTGAAATTTCNTGGCTTCCTTATGAATTNCACCCAGAAATTCCNGCGGGCGGAAATGAAAATTCGAGNNGCTTTTCTGCNCTGCAGCCACTCGCTGAAGAACTNGGAGTGACTTTGAACCCTCCGAGTCGCTTCTACCCAACTAGAAAAGCTCACCAGGCAGCTCTGGTNGTGGAACATGTNGCGCCNGACGAGNNNAACGTTTATCACGATCGACTCTATGCAGCTATCTGGGAGGAAGAGAAANATATCGAAGANCCCGAAGTTCTTTCCGANCTAGCGAGNGACCTNGCGGTNCCCGCAGAATTGATTGAACGGGTNGTCAACAANGATGAGTTGTGGNCTGCTGTGGCTTCTTCGATGGAACGCGCACACGCGTGGGGGGCAAGCGGAACTCCAAGTTGGGTAATCGACAACAAATTGATGGTGCCAGGTCTACAAGATGACGAATTTTTTGATCGCGTGATTACCAAGCTGGCGACGNCCCGAGACGATGAAGCCGCACCTGAATAATCATTAGCTCGCCGATCAAGGTACTGTCCTGTATATGCAGCCGACGTATTCAGAAGAAGCAGAGTCTTACCGNGACAGAATTCAAGAATTCATAAGNGAAAATCTTCCTGCNAACTGGCAGGGNATCGGCTCTTTAACCGGNGANGCAAAAGCNGANTTCGTAGGCGAATGGCGCCGNATTTTGACNGACAACAAGNTGCTCGCCACCATGTGGCCAACTGACTACGGCGGCCCAGGCCTGTCAGCCAATGAGAACGTAATTATTGCTGAAGAATTCACCAAGGCAGGGTTACCTACCGGTGGTTCCAACGATGGCTTCGGAATAGGGATGGTTGGTAACACACTTATTGAGTGGGGNACCGAAGAACAGAAGAAGCATTACCTACCGCGCATCCTTAANGGTGAAGACCTCTGGTGTCAGGGCTACTCAGAACCCGGAGCAGGGTCCGATCTAGCGAATCTTGGGTGTAAGGCGGAANTAGANGGTGAGGAGTGGGTTCTGAACGGCCAGAAGATCTGGACCTCCAGCGGACATCTGGCGAACTGGATATTCGTGCTTGGTCGCACCGCTCCAGAACATTCAAANCACCAAGGCATCACCTTTTTCCTTTGTCCGATGGATCAGCCAGGAATCGAGGTTCGCCCCATAGTGAANATTGCTGGACACAGCCATTTCAATGAAGTGTTTTTTGNNGACGCNCGAGTNCCCAAAGAAAACGTTATAGGTCAGGTNAACGGAGGGTGGGCGGTCGCNATGACGCTTCTCGGATATGAGAGAGGNTTNGGGGCNACNACNACATACTTCAGGTACAGGTCGGAATTAGANCGCCTGGTGGACATGGCCCAGGAGAGGGGNCGNACCGAAGATAAAAGCATTCGNCAACGTTTGGCTTGGTGNCACAGCAAAGTTGANATAATGCGCTGGTTGGGTCAGCAAGTGTTGACGTCCTTTCTAAACGGAGAGCCGCCNGGTCCGAAGAGTTCTATTGGGAAACTCAATTGGAGTGAATACCACAGGGCTGTTACNGAACTGTCCTTGGACATTCTCGGTNCGGACGCAATGNTCATGGANGGCGACTCNGCGTACGCGGCGGGCTTNGGTGCNGCNGACGCAGGTACTCCTAATACNACNTCAGCCTGGATTAANAGCTTCTTGGCNGCACGNTCCGGCACCATNTATGCNGGAACGAGCCAAGTTCAACGCAACATAATCGGTGAACGAATTTTAGGTTTNCCTAAAGAGCCNCGNGCAGACGAAGGCCCGTGGAACGAGACACTTCGCTANCGTGCTCATCGGACTNNGNGGCGGCGCGTGCGCAGGAAAAACAACATTGGCGAAGGCGTTNTTGGANGCNCACACNTCNGCGACGTTGCTTTGCTTCGATGACTATTACCGNGACCTNTCACANATCACGCCTGAAGAGCGAGCGGCAATCAACTACGACCATCCCGANGCCCTGGACANCGAACTNTTTNTTAGCCACATGGATGACCTCGCNTNNGGTAAATCGGTGGATGTNCCCGAATATGACATGGCNACNCACACTCGACCNGGTGGAAGCCANCGGGTNGANGCCGCCCCGCTNGTCGTTGTGGACGGCATGCTGCTACTGGCGGTAACGGAGTGTCGNGAGAGGTTAGATTTCAAAATNTTTGTNGACGCCCCACGAGATATGCGGCTNGCACGNCGCCTCAAGCGCGANGTGGCAGANCGGGGCCGGNATGCAGAAAGNGTCGAAAAACANTTCAATACNTCNGTNGANCCAATGCACNCATCACTTGTAATGCCTAGCTCGCNGTACGCGGATCTNAGGATTGANAACCCGTTTGACCCGCGCTCGGNGGCCCAAATCGTGCTGGNGGAAATCNACAAGATCTAGTTGACNNGCATCAACTACTTCTCGATGAATTCAACCCAATTGCCATCGGGGTCTTCGACCATCCCTACAACGACCCCAGGTCGAGCTTCACGTCGATCCCAAATGATCACCGTGCCAGCGGCGACGCACGCATCCAACGCAGCCTGAACATCGTCTACAGAAAGAGTGAAATAGCGCATTCCAGTTGCGCCCATCATTCCGCCGTCAGCTCCCGCGTCGACATCCTTGGTTGGCACAACGATCTTGAGCAAACTTTCGTTCGCCCACAGGCGGTGCATGGCTGCGACCCCCAAAGCTTCCATGCTGATGGTCGCCTCGAATTCGAGTCCAATGACGTCCCGATAAAACGTCAACATCTCGTCACCCCTAGTAGTGACCATTCCGAGATCGAAACCGGCTTTGGTAAAGGTATTACTCACTGATCCTCCATGCCCTTGTAGGTGCTTCAGTCGTAGCTCGCGCCGAGCCCGGCGCGTGCATCACTTTGGATACCGTAATTCGGTATCGGATAGCGGAGACCGTTTCGAGCCAGAAATTCCATACCCTCTATAGCTACGAGCAGATCTTGAGCGGTCAATGCCATCAACAACTCGTCTTCCATTACGCCGCCGTACCGTCGTTCTGCAAAGCAGGGAATTGACAAACTCGGCTCTCCGGTAGCAAGCGCGCGACCCCAACTGTCAGCGCACGCCGATTCCCCAACGCACCCCCATTCAAGTTTCTTGTAGTCGCGCCACTGCAGACCATTGATTAGCAAAATCATTTGAGCGGGAGTCGCGTAGACCATGCAAATGTCAGGAGGATCAAGTCGCTTAGCCGAGAGAGGCGACACCGCCATGGCCGAAAAAGAGCCGAAGGGCACGCAATCCATAGCTTCTTGGTGAGCGGAACTGTCGTCTAGGGTCTCGAACCAGACCCCTTGCATTCGTTCCCCAGAGAGCCACTCATCGTCCTGCGGATGAAGCCCGATGACGGCACCACATTGATCGCCGACTAGATCATCGCGGGTTATCCCCACTGTCCAATTTAGGCGGCTCGCCATCGCAACTATTTGGTCGGTCGTATGGATAGCGTTCGGCCTACGAATACGAGGCACCGCTTCCATCTCTTCCACAGTCGAAAATAGTTTCATCCCGATGGGGGTGGTTCTGATCCGCAGAAGAGCTTGAAGCCTGCCCAAAAGGTCATCCCAATCAACTCGTTCTGTTCGCAGATGTACCTGTTGTTCTTCGTTCTCATCCATAACATCCCCTAACGTGCTACCGCCAACATACCGCGGTGTCTCATTGCATCCAGATGAATAGCTAGTAGCTCCTCGCTCGATTCCCCATGGCTTTAACGAAGTGTTGGATTAGGGTGACTGCTTGATGGTCCGAATAGCAGTCTGAAAGCACCTTTAGGAGAACGCAATGGCCGATGGTCTTCGAGTTGAAACACACGGCAATGTGGGAGCAGTGATCATGGATCGCCCGCCCCACAATTTCCTCAATTTCAAACAGATACATGACATCGCCGATGCACTCGATGAAATGCAAAACGACATGTCGATCCGTTGCGCAGTACTCGCTGCCGACGGCCGTTCCTTCTGCGCAGGTGCTGATTTCGCAGGTGATGGCGTCGGCGGTGGTGACGATGAGGTAGTTGGAGGCGACGCAACACTCGCGTTGTACCAAGGGTCGGGCCGGCTATTTGACGTCACTATCCCAATCGTTGGAGCCATTCATGGCCCGGCCGTCGGTGGTGGACTTGGTTTAGCGATGGTTCCCGATATTCGAATCACCTGCCCAGACGCTCGATTTTCCGCCAATTTTGCTTCCCTCGGGATTCATCAAGGGTTCGGTATGAGTGTCACCGTTCCCCATTTATTGGGTCCCTCAAGAGCTGCCCAAGTTCTCTACAGCGCTAAGCGCTACAAAGGAGAAGAGGCAGTAGAAATTGGCCTTGCAGATGAGTGCGTGCCAAATGAGCAAGTGCGAGACCGAGCATTCGAAGTTGCGACAGAAATAGCAAATAACGCGCCTTTAGCGCTGCGTGCAATTAAGTCAACGCTCAGGCTTGGTCTTGGAGATCAAGTAAGGGAGATTACGCAACGAGAGGCTCGCCTCCAAGCAGAACTATCCGTCACCGACGACGCAAAAGAAGGAATCGCCTCCGTAGGAGAACGCCGTAAAGGCAACTTCACCGGTAAATAAGGGACCTACTCCCGAATGGTCGACAACCCAAGAAACCCAGTACTGACATGAATGTTCTAATCACCGGTGTTACCGGTCTCATCGGATCTGCGCTAGCCAGCGAGCTTCAACGACGGGGTGACAAAGTAATTGGAGTATCTCGAAGCCCCGCGCCTGATCAAATCTCGTGGGAGGCGGTAACCCCAACATTCCTTAATGAAGTTGATGCTGTGGTCAATCTTGCTGGCGAATCCATCGCTGGTCGGTGGACCAAGTCCAAAAAAAGTCGAATACTAGCCAGCCGAGTCGAGGCTACTTCTTTCCTGGCCAACGCGATCGGTGGCGCAGATAATCCCCCCAGTTGTCTGGTACAAGCCTCGGCAGCAGGATTTTATGGCGACAGAGGTAGCGAGATTCTTGATGAGTTCGCTGGTCCGGGAGAAGGCTTCCTATCGGAGGTATGTCAACAATGGGAAAATGCAGCCAAACCAGTTGCGGATATCGGAATCCGCACAGCAGTGCCGCGTTTCTCTGTTGTTCTAGCTAACGGACCCGGAGCTTTAGGCAGGCTGGCCTTGATTACCCGACTCGGTATAGGAGGACCGCTCGGCGGTGGGCGTCAGTGGTGGAGTTGGATTTCCCTCAATGACGCTGTGATGTCCATTCTGCATCTACTTGACCATGACGTCTCTGGACCGGTGAACATTTCAACGACTAACCCGGAGATCCAACGAACATTCGCGGTCACTCTGGGAAAAGTTCTTCGTCGACCAGCGTTGATACCGGCACCCGGGTTTGCGATCACCGCGGCATTGGGGGAAATGGGAAAGAATCTGTTACTTGACTCATTTCGTCTCCAACCCAAAGTCCTCTCAGAAACTGGGTTTGTTTTTGGAGACCCAGAATTAGAAGGCGCGTTGCGAAGGATCTTAAATAGATAAACGCACCCTCGGTGCCAACCACTAAATAAGGTTTCCATCATGACTCTTCAACCCGATACCAAAGCCTTTGTTGAAATGGTTGAGCTTGCCCGCGCAGAAGGCCCACCGGTTCCCGAGCAGACCCCTGAATTTGTCCGAGATCGCTATCAAGCAATGGCCCATATCTTAGGAAAAGGGCCCGAACTACCGAACGAAACCAGTGACATCGAAATCCCGAGCCCTAACGGCTCAATATCTTTGCGGGTTTATCGGCCATCCCATGAAGAAATCCTTCCGGCGTTGGTCTTTTACCACGGCGGCGGATTTGTAATTGGAGACCTCGAAACGCACGATAAAGAATGCCGCCTGCTCTGCGCGAACGCGGGGTGCATCGTTGTTGCGGTCGACTACCGATTAGCTCCAGAGTCACCCTTCCCCGCTGCTGTAGAAGACGCCTGGACTGCACTCCAGTGGGTTGCGACCGAGGGCGAACAACTCGGAATAGATACCGCACGCCTAGCAGTTGGCGGGGACTCCGCGGGCGGAAATTTAGCCGCGGTCACGGCCCTCATGGCACGCGATGCGTCAATCGATCTCAAGCTTCAAATGCTGGTGTACCCAGCTACGGATGCGTCAAAACACCACGACTCATTTACCGAAAACGTAGATGGACCTTTGCTGACTGTTGAGGTAATCGAGTGGTTTTGGTCCCACTATTTGGGTTCCGCATCGGAGCATGAAGTTCGGAACGACTGGCGCTTCTCTCCGGCGACCGCCGATGACCATAGCGGCCTCGCCCCCGCATACATCGCCACCTGTTCTGCCGATCCGTTACGTGACGAAGGGAACGCCTACGCAGTCCAGTTATCTCAAGCTGGTGTCCCGGTGCAGCATTCGCTTTTCGAAGGACAACCGCACACCCTGTTCCAAATGTTCAACGTTTGCCAAGGAGCAAAGGACTTGATTGGCGAATGCGCGATGGCACTGAAGACGGCGTTCGGGTGACCATCGACTTACGCAGAGATCACTGGGGCGTAGCTCATGTGCAAGCTCCCGACCGTCTATCCGCATTCGAAGCTCAAGGGTGGGTCGCAGCCGATGACCGAATCTGGCAGATGGACTCGGACCGACTCAAGGCCCAAGGACGTTGGGCCGAGATTGTTGGCCACAAAGGGGCCAAAGAGGACGCCTTTTTCAGGCGTCTGGGGTTAGCCGAAAAGTCTAAAGCCGACTGGGCTGGTTTGAGCACTGAAGCAAAAGAGATAACAGAGGCGTATGCGCTAGGAGTGAACCGTTGGTTAGGAGAACATCAAGACCAACTCCCCGAAGAATATCGCTACCACGATCTACTCCCCGCAAGTTGGGAAGCGTGGCACTGCCTAGCCGTCTACAAAATCCGCCACATCTTCATGGGAACTCTTCATCGCAAACTATGGCGCGGACATCTCCTCGCGACTTGTGGCCCGCAGATAGTCGAAGCAATGCAAGGCAACATCAATGACGTTTCAATGATTACTCCGACGAACGGTCTTAGTCTCGATCTCCTATCAGGATTACCGGACGTTCTCACTGCTAACTCCAACCTGCTTGATGCCTTAGTTGATATCGATGGCGGGTCTAATTCGTGGGCAATTCACGGATCCCGGACGGCTTCAGGTAAACCCTTGTTGGCTGGAGACCCCCATCGAGGCATTGAGTTTCCGAACGTCTACCACCAATTTCATATGAAATGCCCAGAGTTCAACGCCATAGGACTGGCTTTTCCAGGAGTTCCCGGTTTTCCTCACTTCGGTCACAATGACGAAGTCGCGTGGTGTATCACGCACGGGATGGCAGACGATACCGATCTGTTTGTGGAAACGACCGACCTAGAGAAAATCGATTGGGAACGCGTATCTCTATCCATACGCGACCAAGGGCAATTTGATGTCTATTGCGGCTCAACAGAACGCGGCCCCGTGGTTATCGGAGACCCTGCTGACAAAGTCGCCCTGTCTATCGCCTGGACTGGAACAATTGGCCAGGACACAACCTTCGATGCCTTGTTGCCGATGTTGCAAGCCTCTAGTTGTGAGGAACTTGAAACAGCCGTACAGCCTTGGGTGATTCCCGTGAACAACATGCTCACCGCGGATCGGCTTGGTCACATTTCATTCAAAATTAGGGGACGCGTAATTGAGCGTCCGGTAGCCAATCGGTGGACCCCTGTAGTTGGTGATGCGGCTAACTCATGGACAGGGCTACAAGCAGTCCCGTTCGATGAGCTCCCCGGCATCAGTGACCCACCTGATGGATACATAGTGACTGCAAATAACCGGCCGTCCGATGGTGCTCCATACATATCGCTCGATTTCGCTGGCTCCGCTAGATATGACCGCATCTCACAACTCATAGAAGAACTATCGAATGCCTCGCTGTCGGATATGAAGAAGATCCACAGTGATGTTGTCTCTCTTCGGGCACCCGAAATAGTTGATGCCGTTGTGAAGCGTGTTTCGAAGTTCACTCACCCCCTAGGTGGCTGGCTGGTTCGTTCGCTTACCGGGTGGAACTGTGAAGTTTCGGACAGCTCTGTAGAAGCATCTCTTTACGCAGTTATGCGCCGTCGGTGGTGCGAAAGTGTTGGGGAGCGACTTGGAGTCTCGAATCCACAAACTGGTGCCCCTGGTTGGCCGTCCCCTGAAGCAGCAAGCAGAATGCTTGCAGATGCCGCCCTTGTTTTGTTGGTGGAAAACCGTTGGACCCTAGTGCCCGGACTAGAAACAGACGAAGATTTGGACCAAGCGCTCTCATCATGCATAGATGAAACACTGACTGAGCTCCAGTTGAGGCTTGGCTCTGATACAGAAGCCTGGACGTGGGGTCGCCTCCATAGAATGGTTTCACCGCACCCGCTAGCTTCGATACTTCGCTCAGCACAGCACCTGCACCCCCCAATCGATGCTTGCCCCGGAGATAGCGACACAGTTCGTTGTGGAAGCGTGATACCGGAAAGAGGCGAAAGGGCGTACGCAGCATCGGTTGCTCGCTACGCTTTTGACCTTGCTGACTGGGATAACTCCGGGTGGGTAGTTCCACACGGCGTATCAGGTGTTCGAGGTACAGGACACGACATGGATCAGCGCCAGCTGTGGCTGGACTGTGATCTTCTCCCTATGGCGTTTAGCGATGAAGCAGTCAAAGAAATTGAAGCGAGTTACCGTCAGCTATAACGGTATTCGTAGCGATTTAGCAAACCAGCTTGACAGCTACAACCAATCTGCGACTAGTTTCCACCCATGACACTAACGAGCGCTCAAGCTGCCCTCGAACTAGACGAGGCCCTCGCAGCTACGCACGAGCAGCTTTGGCGGCGTTTAGGTGACTGCGGCACCTGGTGGACCGGCGCCGAGCGAGTTCAGGCGATGTCTGAAGCGCGACAAGCACTCGAGTGCAGTCTCTGCAGGGAACGCTCTGAGGCGCTCACCCCAATGATGGTTTCAGGGGAACACGACTCAGTGTCAAATCTTTCCTCAGAGGCTATTGATTTGGTGCACAGGTTGAGTACTGACCCAGGACGACTATCAAAAGAATGGGCGTCCAAGGTGATTGATTCAATGACCGAAGAGGCATACGTGGAACTGGCCACCGTCGTTTGTGTCCAGTATGTGATCGATAGTTTCAACCGCTGTCTGGATCTGCCGTTACGTGACTTACCGGATGCTAGGGCCGGCATACCTAGCCGCGTCAGACCAGAAGGAGTAGGCGATGTTGGCGCCTGGGTAAGTCAAACAGTTGATAAATCCTTGGCAAACGTGTCGCGAGCAGCTTCTCTAGTGCCAGACACGGAAATTTTGTGGCGTGAAGTTGTTCAAAGTCACTACAGCCGCGGATCCCAGTTCGCTGACCTGGTTTGGGATCGGGGACTCTCCAGGCCTCAAGTTGAGCTCCTGGCCTCGACAGTGTCAGCGTTAAATGAATGTTTCTACTGAACAGCTGCGCACGTATCACTGCTCCGTGCGAGCAGCGAAGCAATCAGTTCTGAAGCGAACATAGAAAAGCTAGAAGCTGGCGCTGAAGTAGAGCACGGGGAACTCCTTGTTCGGTACGCCGAATCGGCCGTTCGAGGAGACAGCGACCTTGCCACGGTTCGCGAAGAACTTGAATCTGAACTCGGGCAGCTTGGAGTCATCGAAGCTGCAGCTACGGTGTCTGCGTTTGAGGGGTTAAACCGGATCGCAGATGTGACCGGTATTCAATTGGACGCGGGACTCGCTGATGAGTCCGCTGATTTTCGGGCGGCACTTGGACTTGATGCCTATTCGGGCGCTAGCAGTACTTCGTCCCAGGGCACGCCAGCGAGGGCGGACGGGGTGTTGGGGATCTTTAGCTAAAGAATAAGAGTTGTTGCACAAAATCTGCTGAGGCGGTCACTACCCGGCGATCTCAGGTTCGCGGGGCAAGCCAAGGATTCGCTCACCAATTATGTTGCGTTGAATCTCGCTAGAGCCACCCGCT
Organism: Acidimicrobiaceae bacterium; assembly: GCA_002708935.1. Lineage (GTDB taxonomy): Bacteria > Actinomycetota > Acidimicrobiia > Acidimicrobiales > Poriferisodalaceae > MedAcidi-G3. The sequence goes on from PAPO01000024.1 coordinate 154,320, forward strand.
ATCGACATACCTGGCGAATAGAGCAAATTGTCAGTTGACGCAGAGTTCAACATTGATTCCGAACCTTGCAGCAATGAATCTAATTGAGCTTCGTCGTAACCAAGCTCACTGTTCATTAGTTTGGCAATCGGAGCAATTAATGGGTCTCCACCTCGACGTTCCATCAACGATTGGAGAGCTTTACCTCTGTTGAGAATCCTGACCACCTCCTCAGATCCCACCGAGTCGACAGCACCAGCCTTTTCAACCATTGTCTCTAGCCGCCGTCGCAGACTGATGACACCAGCAGCTCCTGCCCCTCCACGTTCATCCTGAAGTACTGCCATAGCTACGCCCCAGCCGGCGTTAACCTCACCGAGAACACAGTCGGCTGGCAACAGAACGTCCGTGAAGAACACCTCACAGAATTCACTGTCTCCCGTCATTTGTTTGATAGGTCGAACTTCGATACCGGCTAACTCCATGTCCAACAGAAAAAAAGTTATGCCTTTGTGTTTTGGCTGCTCTGAATCGGTCCGCGCCATGAGGATGCCGTATTGAGCGAATTGGGCATTGGAGGACCAGACCTTCTGCCCATTCAGGATGAAATGGTCACCATCCCTGACAGCTGAGGTTTGAAGGCCTGCTAAATCTGAACCTGCTCCGGGCTCACTAAATAGTTGACACCACAAAATTTCGTTACTCAGAGTAGGACGAAGAAAGCGCTCACGTTGCTGATCGGTGCCGGACCTCAGGATCGCCTCTCCCGCAAGAACGATCCCTTGCAGGTTGAGGTAGGGAGCGACTTCAGAAATCGCACACTCTTCGTGCCAGACGATGTTGTGTCGCGGACTCAAGCCCATTCCGCCGTGCTCCACTGGCCAATGCACTCCCGCCCAACCTTCATTGAAACAAAAGCGCTGCCAATGCATCGCTTGCTGGTGTAAGTGAGGGGGCAGAATTGCTCCATACGCTGGACAGGCATCACCGGAGTCAACAGCCCTGGCGATAAATGCGGCGGTTTGTTCACGGAATTCTTCGAGAGAGGAAATTTCGGCCATAAGGAGAAGGTAGTACTGAGTGATGTTGGCTGCCTAGTCACTTCTTCCCTAGCATCTCGTGTATGAGTGATCTCAGCCATACCGACGACCAACTAACTAATGAAACCGTAGAGCTGCTTCAGCAGCTAATTCGTCAAGAATGTGTCAACACTGGGCAGAGTGATTCCGGGGAGGAAATCCGAAATAGTGACCTTTTGGAAAACTTTCTAGAAGGGCCTGGAGTCGAGCTTGAACGCTTCGACTGTCTTCCAGGTAGGCGATCGATGGTTGCTCGGATCGAAGGGACGGAACCATCGGCACCATCCCTATGTCTTATGGGACACACGGACGTGGTTCCAGTGAGTCCAGAAGGGTGGAGTCGTGATCCTTTCGGCGGTGAACTAATCGATGGAGAAGTTTGGGGGCGCGGCGCTGTTGACATGCTCAACTTGACCTCATCGATGGCCGTTGCCTTTCGACATTTGGCGCGTAGTGGCTTCAGACCTAAAGGAGATCTGGTCTACTTCGGCGTTGCCGACGAAGAGGCGGGTGGAACCTACGGCGCTAAGTGGATGGCCGAGAACCATTGGGATGCGATGGCAGCTGATTATGTCTTGACCGAGTTTGGTGGCCTTCCAACTGAAACGCCCGACGGTAAAAAGATCACGTTGGCAGCCGGAGAGAAGGGTTTGGGTTGGCGGAGGCTGACCGTCAAGGGAACACCTGGACACGGTTCAATGCCGTTTGGCTCAGATAATGCGGTCCTGAAAGCTGCTGAAATTATCAGACGACTGGGGGAGTACCGCCCCGCCGCCAAGTTGACAGAAATGTGGCAACATCAGGTTTCGACGCTGGAACTTGACGACGAAACCAAAGATGCACTGTTGAACCCAGAGTCGGTCTGGGATGCAATCTCGAATTTGGAGTCGCCTGGACTAGCAAAACATCTACATGCCTGTAGCCATACGACCTTCTCTCCCAATGTCGTCCACGGTGGTGTCAAAACGAATGTCATCCCTGACTCTGTCGAAATAGATGTCGACATTCGGACGGCCCCAGGTGACAGTGACCAAGTGGACCGACACCTTCGAGAAGCGCTTGGTGACTTGTTCAATGAGGTCGAAGTTCAGCCGATTCACGATGATCCGGCTACCTTTTCTTCAACCGACACACCGATGTGGCAACTGCTGCAGGAGATGATGCAAAAAGCACATCCTGGCGCCCCATTGATCCCTTCATTAATCGTCGGGGCCACAGACGCCCGTTTCTATCGGGATAGAGGGTCGGTAGCTTACGGAGCTGGACTATTCAGCGACAGGGTGAACTCCTCTGATTTCATGGATCGATTTCACGGTCACGACGAACGCGTTGATGTTGACTCGCTAGCGTTGACGACTCAACTATGGATCGACGTCGTCACCAACTTTTGGGGCAGAGTCGACAGCTGACCACACTGTTAGCCGTCCGAGCAACCGATCTTTGGGGTCACGTGTGACGTTCGGCCAACTCGCAATGAGGTCACGACACCACTGGCATCAAGCTCCCAGATGACCCTCATCAGATTGTCACCATCGGTAACCGGAACGAAGGTCAGGGAGTCACCAGCAGATGATTCCTGGATTTTGCTCCCGAATGCAGTCTTAATAGCGTCTTTTGTTGACCCGATCCCATATCCAGATTTTGTCGTTATCGGACCACTTGAAATATCGACGCGCACGACTTCTCCGTTAACAACCATGAACGAAGCACCAGTGGCTCCGGCCGCCGGCGTGTAGTACTGACAGCTCTCACTACCGGTTGAGGCTGCGTTAAATGTCACCCCGGCTGCTTCTTCGGCATCTGCCAGGGTCTGTCCGATCCGAACAGGTCCTAAACCAGCAGTTGTGATGGTGTCAGCGTTGGTGAGCGTCGGAGGAGTCGTTGTCTCAGATCCGTACCTTTCAGCTGCGGTTTGTATATCACCCGAAGTTGATGCCGCAGCGTCTGTGGTTGTGTCATCTGTGGAGAGTGCCGTCGTCGTGACGTTTGGAAGAGTGGTCGTCGAGTCGCTCGCAGTGCTACTCAGGGAGCAACCCGCAGCTATGAAAGTCAAGGCGCAAAGAAGGCCGCCGAGTTTCTTTACGTGGATCTTTCTGTTTGCCATCTTCACTTCGTTACCTCTTGAGGAGCTTCCCGTCACGGAACGCTGCTGGATCTTGTTTGTAACGACGAGGGTACATCTGTTCAGCTCAACGTGTCGCTTTGCTTGACCGGTTAGTCTGGGGGAGGAACTATGCACGACATTTTGTAACGAGTACGTGAGGTTACAAAGACTAAACGGAGGGTCTCGATGGCCGACACCGAGTTTGACATTGTGATTAGGGGCGGCAAAGTCGTCGATGGCACTGGAGCGGTCGCCCGAACGGCAGATGTGGCTATCAAGGAGGACCGTATTGTCACGGTCGGTGAGGTAACAGGTCGAGGCGTCCGGGAAATAGATGCCACAGGAAAGATAGTGACACCCGGGTTCGTTGACATCCATACTCACCTAGATGCGCAGCTTGCCTGGGATCCAATCGGCTCAAGTTCTTGTTGGCACGGAGTCACTTCGGTGGTCATGGGTAACTGCGGAGTGACGTTTGCTCCTGTGAAGACCGAAGACATTTCTCACCTAGCGGAAATGATGGAATCAGTAGAAGACATTCCCCGCGAAGCAATCCTCCAAGGATTGCCATGGGACTGGCGGACCTACGGCGAATACCTCTCATTCCTCGATGGCTTACCGAAGGGTATAAATGTCGGAGGAATGGTCGGCCACGTTGCCGTGAGATGGAATGTGATGGGAGAAGAGAGCCTCGACGAAGAGCCAGCTAGCGCCGAACAAGTCGCAAAAATGTGTGATCTAGTTGACGAAGCAATAGGCGCAGGAGCTCTCGGATTTTCAACCTCGCGGACCTTGCTGCATAGAACACCAGATGGCCGACCCATTCCCGGAACCTTTGCCGACGACGATGAGCTCTTCGCCTTTGCTGACGTCCTTGGCCGTCACGGCAGAGGAGTATTCGAGTCGGCTCCACGTTTCGAAAAAGCAGGGGCGGACTGGGCAGGACTCAAACACGAAATCCAGACCCTCGGAGAGATCACTCGTCGCAGTGGCCGCCCCTCAACCTTCGGGTTGGTCTACAACGCAGTCCGCCCAGATATGAGCGACGTAGCACTAGCCGAAGTAGCTTCGGAAAACGCTAATGGCGCGGAACTTAGGCCCCAGACCACCTGCCGCCCGATCGGCGTTGTTCTTGGAATCCAAAACCGCACTCCATGGGCGCGCGCCGGCCAGACCTGGAAATCCATGCAAGACATGGATCTCTCAGAACGACTTGCCTTCATCCGGGATCCAGAATCGCGTCAATTGCTTATTGAAGAGGCCAACAACCCTGAACAAATCCACGGCGGCGGCAGCGCGATGGTGGATCTGAGTCGGCTCTACCTACTGGACGCAGAAGACCCCGATTATCGGGTGGGGGTAGACGGTACTCTGGAGGCAAAAGCTGCTCAGTCCGGCGTCACGCCAGTTGAGTACTTCCTGGCTGAAACCGACCGCTCAAACGGATCTGTGATGCTGTCTCTCCCAATCCTTAATCAAGACTACGACGCAATCGAAACGATGATGGAAGACGAAGCCATAGTCATGGGCCTCGCTGACGCCGGTGCTCATGTCGGACAGATCATGGATTCAAGTCAGCCCACCTACTTCCTCAGCCATTGGGTCCGCGACACCGAATTTTTCACCCTCGAAGAAGGCGTTCGGAGAATTACATCAGATACAGCAGACCTCTTTGGCTTGGTCGACAGAGGCCGAATAGCTGAAGGGGCATACGCCGATATAAATGTCATCGATTTTGAGAAACTTTCCCTCACCGGCCCGGAATACGTCCACGACTTTCCAGGAGGCGCCGGGCGATACATCCAACGCGGCGCTGGGTACAACGCGACAATCGTGAACGGAAAGGTATTCATGGAAGACGGCCAACACACCGGTGAACTAGCGGGTATGACTCTGAGGTCAACCGACTGACAGCTTTTGCTGTTCTGACGGTAGGGTGCTGCCATGGCTTCAGCACCGCAGATGAATATCAACGAACAAGCGACCTATCGAGTGACTCTCCAAACCAACAAGGGAGTCATAGTGATGGACCTTGACCCTCAATTAGCGCCGAACACAGTCAACAACTTCGTGAACCTAGCCCGCGATGGCTACTACACCGGCTTGACTTTTCACCGCGTCGTCCCAGACTTCGTTGTACAGGGCGGATGCCCGGAAGGAACAGGGACCGGCGGACCTGGATATCGCTTTGATGACGAACCAGTGACTGGTGAATACACTTTAGGAGCGGTCGCCATGGCTAATGCCGGGCCCAATACCAATGGCAGCCAGTTCTTCATTTGCATTGACGACTGCCGGTCGAAACTCGCGCCCTCCTACAACCTGTTTGGTTTCGTGTCGAACGGGATGGACGTAGCTCTGAGTATCGAAGTCGGTGACGTAATGGAGACCGTCGAAATCGAAGAGATTGCCGCTTCGTAACTACCGCTGAAGCAAGGTGGCTCCAACAGGTATGGTGTGGTCTCTAGCCAAAGGGGCCTGATATGAGTGATGTAGTCCTTTACGACGAGATTGACGGTGTGGCCCTGATCACACTGAATCGTCCTGAACGTCTGAATTCCTGGACAGGTGAGTTGGGTTCGGCGTACTTCGATGCGCTTGACCGAGCGTCCGAATCAGCTGAAGCCAAAGCAATTGTCGTTACTGGTGCAGGCCGAGGGTTTTGTTCCGGCGCTGACATGGACATGCTGCAGGGCATAGGGGCACGTGACGGAGAAGAAGAATCGGCGCCGAAGCTGCGCAATGAGCGACATGATTATGCACTCACTATTCCGAAGCCGGTTGTTGCAGCGATAAACGGAGCGTGTGCCGGTCTTGGATTCGTGCACGCAATGATGTGCGACATTCGTTTCGCTGCTGAAGGAGCGAAATTTACGAGCGCATTTGCTCGGCGCGGCCTGATCGCTGAACACGGCGTTTCCTATATGTTGCCGCGCGTAGTTGGGCCATCTAACGCTCTTGACATCTTGATGTCTGGACGGGTCTTCCTGGCAGAAGAGGCTAAAGATATGGGAGTCGTAAGTCGAGTGCTGCCGGCAGATGAACTCGTCGACGCCACAATGGAGTACGCACGAGAATTGGGTCGCTACAGCGCACCATGGTCAATGGCCCAAATGAAGAACCAGATTTGGAGCCAACTGGATATGGCGCGAACGGAATCCCTAGAGGAATCTAACCGTGTGATGGCTGAGTCACTGAAAAGGCCGGATTTCAAGGAAGGCGTTGCGAGTTTCGTCGAAAAGCGAGACCCATCTTTCGAGCCTGTAGTCGGATCCTAAAAATCGACCCAAAGTCCATGTAGATGCCACAACGGGCGGTAGCGTCGCTGCGATGACAGAAACTCTTGGAGCGTTCGCTGTTCTGGCGTGGCTGGCCTATTTAGCCAGCCGGCTGCTGGCGCGACGACACCTCCCCGAGTTAGTCGGCTTTTTAATAGTGGGTGCGCTACTAGGGCCATCAGGAATTGAACTGGTAAGCGAACATGAGCTTTCATCTTTACGGCCACTGACGGAGATAGCGCTAGCTATTTTGATGTTCGTCATCGGNGAGCGGGTGTCTACGAGGGCTCTGAGAGCNGCAAAGTGGACATTGACAACAGGGGCAACTCAATACGTNTTGAGTGCTGTCCTGGTTTTTTGGGCCACTCGAGCAGTGGGGGCCGACAGGTCAGTAGCGCTGGTGTTGGCCGCGTTAGCTGGGGCTGGGGCACCGATGACAATTGCTCACATCGTTAGTTCTGTAAAAGCTAAAGGAGACTATGCAACAGGAGTAGTGGGCACCCATGCCGTCTCAGANGCGTTAGCAACGACAACTTTCGCAGCTGTGTTGCCGATAGCNACCATCTTGGCNGACCAAGATGCCGATATATCTGCAGCTGTANTTGATTTCATNCAATTNGGTATCGGCGGAACTGTCCTCGGTCTCTTAGGNGGCTGGTTTATATCTCGNCTTGGCTTTCAAATTGAAACGTCNGGAGAACTNCTCTTATTCGTTCTTGTTCACATACTTCTGGGCTGGGCNGTTGCNGACTGGTTAAACATTTCGCTCCCNCTTGCGGCATTGATGGCAGGNGCAACAGCCGCCTCAGTATCTCCCGANGCNTTTTCTCTGCGCTTGTTTCGGACTGTTCGAACTATCGAACANCCGCTGTATCTNCTGTTNTTCGCTCTTGCAGGNGCATCCATTCACCTTGACGACATTGGNGGTGTNGGNGTCGTTGGGGTNGTTTANATAAGCGTAAGAGTCGGGGCGAAGATTATCGGCGGCCTGATNGGCGGCTTATTTGGAGGTTTAGGTTGGAGNATTGCTCTGCGNCTNGGCGTCAANCTCACGCCCCAAGCAGGAGTTGCTGTTGGGTTAGCGGTTTTAGCAAGCGAAGTNNTAGGNCCNCCCGGAGCAGAAGCTGCGACCGTAGTACTNGGGTCNGTGGTCCTATTCGAACTTGTNGGACCNNTNCTTGTTGCGAAGGACCTTCAAGGCTCAGGTAGTGAGGCNGAAACTGGACCNACGGACCCGACNCAAGTTGATNTACCTAGTCGGGTCTTGGTTGCTTCGTCGATGAAGGCAGAGATACCNGAATGGTTNATCGATATTGCTGCTCGGTGGCGATCTCGGTTGGTTGTNTANCAGCCTGAAGAACCGGAATCAGANGCAGTNAAAAAGCTANTGGCNCANTGCGCGACCAAGGACGTAGAAGTGGAGTTCCGGACNTTACGCAATGANAGCTTNACAGGCGCTGTCGTGCGAACTTCNTCTGANGTTCAGGCTGACATGGTGATTTTNTTTGCGGAACGNCCNCAAGGAGCCACNTCGAGGCTNGTNNTATTTCCNGCGGAACGAATAGCTAGAGAGTTNACAGTTCCAGTGNTGACCTTCCCAGTCGGGACNCAAGGCCCACCNGAACCACTNCAAANGNNTCGGCGCTGGCCTTGGTTAANTTAAGTTCGTTTTAGCAATTGATCCGACAGNGCCGCAGTGGGCACACTGTTNNGACCTNATGAAGGGGTANTGATGTCTGAGCGAGTAACGGTGAACATCAANGATGGTGTNGCTGACGTGCGNCTGAACCGACCAGAAAANCTGAANGCGCTGGACAACGCAATGTTNCGGGCGATTGTAGACGCAGGAGAAAATCTCAAAAGGCGTTCAGAGGTGAGAGCGGTAGTGCTAAGTGGCGAAGGCAGGTCCTTTTGTGCCGGCCTAGACTTTTCATCATTCCAAGCAATGGGAACCGATGAGAAAGATNATCAAAACGAGGNATCTGAAGATCATCTAGAAGGTCGGATCACCCACCTTGGCCAACAGGCCGCTTGGGTATGGCAAGAATTAGAGGTCCCAGTGATTGGAGCCATATCAGGCCACGCGTTAGGGGGCGGCTTTCAAATAGCGATGGGACCTGACATACGAATCGTTCACCCAGACACCAAAATGTCGGTTCTAGAAATTAGGTGGGGCCTCGTACCAGACATGGGGGCTTCGGTGCTGCTGCCACCTGTGGTTGGCTTGGATGTGGCGAAAGAAATGTATTTCACGGGCAAAATGATTTCCGGAGCGGAAGCCGTCGAACTTGGCGTTGCTACGCGGGTGANCGATGACCCTCATGCCTCAGCGATGGAGTTAGCTGGAGAGATCGCTGGAAAGAANCCNGAGGCCGTTCGACGGATGAAAACGATCCTGAACGGATTNCCNGAACGCTCCACTGCAGAACGCTTTGCNGCGGAGCGNGAACACATCGGAGCNTTGATNGGTNCNCCAAANCAGAAAGAGGCNGTTACNTCNTTCTTTGAAAAACGCNCNCCGAANTTTGAGTGANGANCATGANAGTAAAGGCATGTGAGNCGTGACCGTCTCTCTNGAACGCTTACTGACCGAGGCCAGCGANTTGGCACAANCAGCTGGCGCTTTGACGCTNGACTGGTTTCGCCGCTCAGGTCTGCAAATNGAATCCAAACTAGATGGATCCGAGGTAACTGANGCTGATCGAAGNGCGGAACGATTCATTCGAGATGAGCTCCAACGACTGCACCCGAGTCACTCGGTAGTAGGTGAAGAAGAAGGTGGATTATTCGAACCGGGCAANANGACCTGGGTCATTGACCCCATTGATGGGACTCGNGGATTTGTGCGAGGGGTGCCTCTNTACGCCACNCTNCTTGCCGTTGTCGATGACTCNGGCCCCCTNGTGGGCGTNATACATNTGCCCGNCCTGAACTCAACAGTTGCGGCCGCGCGCGGNATGGGATGNTGGCATGACGGCNAACNCTGTTCAGTAAGTACGGTTTCNGAGCTNGATGGAGCTCTAGTGAACACAAGCAGCTATGACACCTTCTCGGACTCTGCCCTTGTGGCCTTAAAAAGGTCAAAGGCTCTNATGAAAACCTGGGGAGANGCGTTNGGATATTACNTAGTGGCGACCGGACAAGCCGACGCAATGATCGANCCCATCTGTTCNCCNTGGGACCTCGCACCAATGCCGGTGATATTGGAAGAAGCCGGAGGNAAATTTACNGACTTTAATGGNGAAGCGAACCTCGACTTAAGCGCCGGCCCTGACTCGATCAACGGCATCGCATCAAATGGGATAATACATAACAACCTCCTAGACATTATGAGTTCACNATGACNGAACGNGCAGAGAAGATGCCTCAATGGGTGCCGCGAGCCACCGCCATNTTTCTTGGAGGAGCGACCCTCGTAGCNGCCCTCGTNTGGATGCTTTTTCGAGTGCGCTCNTTGATTATNGTCATCCTCGTTTCTTTGTTNCTCTCATTTGCAATTGAACCCGCTGTGAACTGGCTAGCTCGTCGAGGTTGGCGACGTGGACCCGCAACACTTTCAATGTTCGCCCTAATACTCCTAGCGGTCGGTGGCTTTCTGTATGCGATGGGTTCGGTACTCGCTGACCAAATCACCAAGTTGACAGCGGAAGCGCCTGGTTACATACGTGAGATAGAGGAATGGCTGGAAGCTCGATTTGGGATCGTCCTAGAGACGGACGCTCTAGTTGCNGAGTTTTCAAGTGGGGGTAGCGCTGCGCGANTGGCTTCTAACATCGCNGGAGATTTGGTNTCCATAGGAACGGCTTTGATGTCACTGATCTTNCAAACATTGACCGTTCTACTTTTCACTTTCTACCTCGTTGCTGACGGCCCGAAACTCCGTCGCCTCCTATGTTCTGCGTTATCCCCTAAACGGCAGGCGCTGATGTTGAAAGGTTGGGAAATAGCGATCGACAAGACCGGCGCCTACATCTANTCGAGAACGTTGCTGGGCTTAGCCGCTTTCCTAGTCCACTGGCTCATCTTNGCTCTTCTGGGAGTGCCTTCACCNGTACCGTTGGCTTTGTGGGTNGGCATCATGTCGCAATTCGTCCCGGTCGCAGGNACNTACTTAGCCGGNCTGCTCCCCATTCTGATCGCCNTACTAAACGAACCAATTAGTGCGCTCTGGGTGTTGTTAGCAATAGCCATTTATCAACAGTTAGAAAATTACTTGTTTGCTCCGCGGATCACNTCACAGACNATGAATATNCACCCAGCAGTTGCCTTCGGNACCGTGATTTTGGGNGCNTCCNTGCTAGGCGTCGTGGGAACCCTCCTTGCNGTNCCNGTTGCAGCNACTGTCCANGCCTTTGTNTCGACCTACATAAGACGCCATGAACTCATCGAGTCAGANCTGNTNGATGANGAAGGGGNCGAAGNAGAAGAGACAGAATGAATCTCNATNAAAATTGCGGCTATTGCTAACAATTGCCGATNATCAACTCGAAGACGNCTGTGTCCTCAGANNNATNCTCAACAAANANGTCAAGACCNGNTGTNTCTAGTTCAGGNCNTTCATCAAATTCNAANACNANNGCAGAAGCTCCNGNGCGTTGGACGATCANTNCNTCNCGAACCTCNGGATTAGAGTTGGCNGACCTNAGTACGTNAAGAAGGCGGGAACAGTCAGCNNCNGAGNTNACAGTGCTTTGGACTGTTTCGATCAGNGNATCGAAAGANTGANTGTCCTTTGACTGGTAGGCGATCTCCCATTGNGGNCGTTTANTTCTNCGCCTTAACCCGGAATCTCGGAGGCGTCGAACNANTTCNCGACTATCGATNNTTGNGGCGCCCATTTCAACGGCCCGCTGATATTCGACTTGATCAATATCGTAATGGTCGCCNTGAAACCCAATGCGACGCTTACCNANTTGCTGGGCAAACTGATGGAGTTCATGAAATGAAANATCCGACACCATGTGGCCCCACAACCCACCTCTCCACGGCCAGATTGGNGTGTCGACGAGNATCATGANGTGGNTGCCAACATNTCGTCAATNAGTGAATCGTATTGGGGCGTCACATCTCGCCAACTGAACTTTGAAACGTATTCCATAGTTTNTTGNCTATAGCGATGAACNTCNTCTCTAGATTGANNCAGNGTTNAACGAAGNGAGTCTTCCAGCGACCCACGNTAAAGAAATTNCGAGGANAAGNCNTCGGGGACNATCTCNGGATAGGCGAGTCGATCCGGGAGCAGAGGCCNNGCTCCAGCNGCAATAGCTTCAGCAACAGCAAGGCCGAAGAACTCATGTTNTGCNGTCGAAATGACNACGTCNCTGCGACATANGACNTGGCGGTAGATGTCATACGTTTGTCGTCCCGACAAAAGGACGCGATCAGCAAGATGACTCTTTAGGCGNCNATANGCTTTTTCGCCACCAGGTTCAACCTCACCAAGCGCGTAGAGTTCAAACTCGTGCCCTTCGGCGGCCAAGANAGTTNNGGCATGNACGAATTCNCCCGGATTTTTGTCATGGGACCAACGGTGGTTCCACAAAACTCTGATCGGTCCACCAAGGGTTATCGGGCGAAGTCCTGAGGNATCAATCCCCACAGGTAAAACGTGNACNTTATTGAGTATTGATTTGATCTTCGACCCAGAGCCANGNACGAGCCCGTTGGCGAAGTCGGGCATCTTTTCTACCAATAAGTCAGCATGNAATTGAGTNGCAACCGCTATACNGTCNGCGNTCGTTATAGCGTTCCAATCGTTAATCATCGCCCGATAAGGTTGGCCACCCTTTGGGCCTGGTGGGTATCCGATTTGACTTTCATGCATGTAAAGAAGAGTTGGTGGTCGTCGCTTAGACCGATGGACAAGGCCGAAAACGGTTGCGAGGTCTATTGGAGTGCTAGCTACTAGTGCGTCAATGGGTTGACGCNTTTCGTTGATNGCTTCAGCAAAACGNGTTGGNGCNGTNACAAGAGANCGACGCCAGCCTGAGTCGGAACCGTTGACTACGTCAATGGTGTGTCTGCTATTTGAACGCCAGCCTTCAACCCAACTTCGATGAGAGCCTTGGTACCAAGGTTCAAGAACAAGAACGTTCGCCACGCAAACGAAACTACATGGGTCCTTCACTTCTGAGGAATAACCCGGCAAACTGACGCTTCGTGTTGAAGATATTTTTCTCATCGTTGCTTGCGNTAGCAGTGCTCTTGGTTGGAGGTCCAGCCAACGCGGCAAAGGTAGAAACCGCAGGTGGTGCTTCTAGCTATGGNCAGCCTGACCAACTATCGGTGGCGTCTGGGGTCACAGCGATGACCTCCCGACCTGATGGGACCGGCTACTGGATAGCAACGTCAGATGGCTCGGTCCTGAATTTTGGAGCCGCAAGTCATTTNGGCGANATGAGCGCAGTGACGCTAAATAAACCACTGGTAGGCATGGCATCAACTGCGACAGGAAATGGTTATTGGCTGGTCGCTAGCGATGGAGGCATCTTTTCCTTCGGAGATGCATCCTTCTACGGATCTACTGGAGCACTCGTTCTTAACAGTCCCATTGTCGACATGGCTGCTTCTGCAACTGGCGCCGGATATTGGCTTGTTGCCGCAGATGGCGGCGTTTTCTCCTTCGGCGATGCCGCCTTTTACGGATCAACNGGAAATCTGGTACTTAACAGACCGATAGTAGGNATGCTCTCAACAAAATCGAGNTTGGGTTATTGGCTTCTCGCCGACGACGGAGGGATCTTCACCTTCGGTGACGCCGGCTTCTACGGCTCGGGACCAGGTCGAGGNTTTAGAGATCCTTTCGCAGGAATGATCCCNACGGTTGATGGANATGGTTACTCATTAGTGCACTCCAATGGTCNGATCACCGCATTTGGAAGCTCCACNCTNGCTAAGGCTGCTACCTGTGACTCTTGGCCAGTTTCTGACATGTCAGTTTCAGGCGTTGGAGCGGTCCTTTTGCGAACATCTGCCGAGGTACCAAGCGATNCGCCTTCAAAANATTCGGCTGCGCTGGACGCCGCTTATATTCAGAAACTCATTTCACACTCTCAAGCCTGTCAGAGCTACCAGCCCCCGCANTTACAGTCCCTAGCGTCTCCGCTGCTTGAACCAGTGAAGACCTCTGGCTACGGGTGGCGTCGGCATCCGGTTTGGGGAGATCTCTCAATCCATAACGGCGTTGACTTCATAGGACCTAATAGGACCTCGGGAGGTGCAGCATTGGCTGTAGCGAGTGGAACTGTCGTAGCGGTCACGGATCTAACCGCATACGGCACAACAGTCATCGTCGATCATGGAGGACAAGTCGCATCAGTGTATGGCCATCTAAAGAGCTCAGAGGTTGAACCCGGCCAAGAAGTAGAGGTAGGAGCNTCTCTTGGTTTTGTAGGGTCAACCGGGGTGTCTACAGGAGCCCATCTCCACATGGAACTCTGGTTGAACGGTGCCACCGTGGATCCACTTCTCTATTTGGTAATGCCTTANNGACAGCGGGGTTAGGTAGNAAAACTAAAAGGCTTCGAGGTGTTCCAGNACGGCATCGATNAATCCAAAGTTTTTTGGCGTAGCGAAATGGTCGCAGCCTCGNAACTCGGTNTAGGTCGCGTCTGTGAGAGCGTTCAANAAGGGGTCGGCCGGTCCGGCGAAATCTTCAGTGCCAAGCACCACTCTGACGGGNTGAGTGATCTGGGCAAATTCATTTTCACCAAGAGGATGATGTTTTCGNCGCATGAAAGCCGCTAAAGCAACGCCGTCCTGATCTGGTTCTGCAGCGTAGCGAGCAAAGGTTTGAGCATGNACNTCNTCATCGTCAGCCTCTCCTTGNACTCCTTTAGCGATTCGTTCCGCCTGTTCTTCGTCGCGCTCGAACAGGTTTCTTCCCACGCCGGAAACTACGAGCTTTCCGAACTTGTCAGGAGCAATAGCAGCCATACAAAGAAGAGTCCTAGCGCCCATCGAAAACCCAACGCCATCCACTGGCCCTTCGGGAAGTCGAGCGGCCAGNTCTTTTTCCATATCTGCGTAGGCAGCTGGGTCATGNTGCTTTTCAGCCGATCCATGACCGGGAAGGTCCCAGGCGATTACTTCGCGCCCAGCATCAGTCAGAAGTTCGATGATGCCTGTCGGCGCCCAAGTGGACTCNACCGAACCAGTGAAACCATGNAAGAGCAGAACAGGGTTAGCCATGGAGCCATTCTGTCAGAACACATGTGTTTGTGTTGGAGCATCTCCGCACTTAGGNGGATCTCCNTTGATTCGATTACCGTAAGGGAGAGATATCTAGGAGGAGAAACAAAATGNCAGCCTCAAGCGACCAGCCAATCCGAATCGCTAATTGCAGCGGATTTTTCGGAGATCGATTATCAGCGGCCAAGGAAATGGTTCACGGTGGGCCCATNGATGCGCTGACGGGGGACTGGCTGGCAGAACTAACGATGCTGATCTTGTCTCGGATTCAAGCTAAAGCCCCAGGGGGAGGCTACGCCCGGACNTTTGTAACCCAAATGGAAGATGTCATGGGTGAGTGCCTTGACCGAGAGATCAAAGTCGTCACCAATGCCGGTGGCTTGAACCCGGAAGGTTGCGCTGACGCAGTCCAGGAAGTGGCGGACCGATTAGGCCTTAACCCTTCAATTGCCTATGTGGCCGGTGATGACCTAACTCCGCGGNTAGTNGAGCTCATGGACTCGGGGAANGATTTCCCGCACCTTGATACCGGACAACCATTAGGTGACCTTGCAAAGCGCATTGTCACAGCAAACGCATATATCGGCTGTTGGGGAATCGTCGAGGCGCTGAACCAGGGAGCCGACATAGTAGTGACCGGA
Organism: Acidimicrobiaceae bacterium; assembly: GCA_002708935.1. Classification (GTDB taxonomy): domain Bacteria; phylum Actinomycetota; class Acidimicrobiia; order Acidimicrobiales; family Poriferisodalaceae; genus MedAcidi-G3. The sequence goes on from PAPO01000024.1 coordinate 169,591, forward strand.
AGGGCGACAGACGCTGCGGTGGTGGCTGGCCCAGCAGCTTGGCACCACGGCTGGCAAAGGGACGACTGGGATGAATTGGCTGGGGCAATTGTTGCAGGACATGTCATTGAATGCGGAGGTCAAGCGACAGGCGGAAACTATTCATTCTTCACTGAGATCGAAGATTTAACGTATCCAGGTTTTCCGTGGGCAGAGGTCTTCGCTGATGGCAGTTCAATAATTGGTAAACATGACGGCACTGGAGGGGAAGTATCGGTTGGGACAGTTACCTCTCAGCTTCTTTACGAAATTCAGAGCGAGCGGTATTTCAACCCAGACGTAGTTAGTCGTTTCGACACGATAAAGGTCGAAGAGGTAGATAAAGACCGGGTGAAAATCTCAGGCACGCGAGGAGAACCTGCACCAGAGCAACTCAAAGTAGCGATGAACTACCAAGGTGGTTTTCGAAACCAAATTTCTATCGGTCTGACCGGGTTGGACATCGAAGCAAAAGCTGAATTAATTGAACGCCAGTTTTGGAACAGCTGCCCATATGNGCCTGAAGACTACGAAACAGTCGTGCGTAAATTCCTACCCACTAACAAAGAGAATCCNGCTACGAATGAAGAGGCAGTGGCGGTCTACAAGATCATTGTTAAAGATCCTGACGAAAGGAAGGTGGGAAGAGCGTTCTCGAATGCCGGAACTGAAATTGGGCTCTGCTCAATTCCCGGCATGTTTGGGACAGGAGGAGGCCCGGGGGCAGGCCAACCGTTCGGTGTGTATTGGCCAACTTTGGTTGATTCGGACCTCGTCCCAATGGAGGTCGTCGTCGACGGCAAACTNACAGTGATCGACAGCACNCCACCACTTGATGGTCAGAAGATCNGTACCCCAGAGCTTGCATTGCCAGACCTTCCCCAAGGAGNAACTAGGTCGTCACCTTTAGGAGCATTGTTTGGGACTAGATCTGGAGATAAGGGCCCGAACGCGAACCTGGGGATCTTTGCTCGCTCTGCGGAAGCGTACGTTTGGTTAGCTGANTTCCTGTCCATCGATAGGTTAAAAACGCTTATGCCNGAGGCAGATGAAAGACATATTGATCGTTACCTCCTCCCCAACTTGTTGAGTCTGAACTTTATTTTCCATGGGCTCTTAGAGGAAGGAGTCGCCGCTTCGACTAGGCAGGACCCTCAGGCAAAGGCCTTAGGTGAATATTTGAGGGCGAAGATTGTCGACATCCCTGAAGNCCTGTTTCGTTAAGAGTCACAGAAGCTGAGTATCAGGTTCGGAGATAACGGGATTTGTTAGTGTGCCGATTCCCTCAATGGTGATTGAGACCTCATCACCTTCAACAAGCATCTTGGGTGGATCCCAGTACAGCCCTACACCGGCAGGTGTTCCGGTAGCAATGACAGTGCCTGCTTCGAGGGTGAAGGCTGACGAAAGATGGTGCACGATGTCAAAACAATCNAAGATCAAGTCGTCGGTATTTGAATCCTGACGAATTTCGCCGTTAACTCGAGTGGTTAGCTGCAGGTTGTGTGGATCAATCGAGTCGCTTGTAGCCANCCATGGACCCATAGGGCCGTGAGTNTCCCAAGATTTGCCCATCAGCATNGTTGGGCTCGCCCGTTGCCAATCTCTGACACTTACGTCGTTCATGACCGTGTAGCCAGCGATTACCTCTCGGGCGCGATCANGCGGGACGTGTCTGCACCGTTTACCGATCACGATGGCTAACTCACCCTCGTAATCAACCTTTTCTGGGGCGATCGTCGGGATATGGATACCAGCGCCAGGACCAATTATGCAGTTGTGATGCTTAGTGAATATCACNGGTGTGGTGGGTACTTCTCTGCCACCCTCCTCGGCGTGCGCTCGATAATTCAAGCCCACAGCCAGAATTGCCGGCGGGGCACCTACAGGGGCTAGAAGATGTGCATCAGATANTGCCGTCCGTGCACCCAGAGCCAATTCTTCAAGGGTTACCCCAGCAGCCAAGAGNTGAGGGAGGTCATCATGATCGGTATCGAGGTCAACTAATTCGTCATCAACGACTGAAGCAACGCGGATGCTGCCCTCGCGGAGGTGTCGAGCAATAAGCATGTAGGGACCATAGTCCTGACCCGAGCAGAAGGAGAGGTGCGCTTCATAAATACTGGCCTTCAGGTTTGCCTCCCCTCTTGTCCTTCTGGCCACACTCTGGCACCCTTGCATTTCACATCCTTTGTCACCTGATGTGAAACGAGAGATCAAAATCTGATGCGCGGACCCGAAGCGAGCATGGACTCAATAACTGACTCGGTCACCGGTTTACCGGACGGTCGCGTCCTCTCTGTAGTACTTGAGCGCAAAATGGCGTTGGCCCGAAGAACATTAAAGCCAATATCAGTCGTTTACTTCGAACTGGATGAGTTCGAATCCTTCGCGCCTTATGTGCGAGAGCATGCTATGCGATCGACTTCGAGGGTGATTATTAACACCGTGCGCGAATCAGACACTATTTGTGATTTAGGCGGTGGTGTGCTGGTTGCCCTCCTAGATGACACGTCCGAAGCGGGAGCGGTGTGGGCTGCAGATCGAGTCAGAAACGCGAACTCCGAATCACCTTCTCGTGACATTGTGACCCTCTCAGCTGGCGTCGCGTGTTATCCATCTCACGCCATGGACGCACAAGATCTCCTAGACGCAGCTGAATCTGCGTGCCGTAACGCTCAATCCCATGGGTCAGGTCGAATTGAAGTCGCTGCCGAGGGCGAAGGCTCTTAAGAGATCCATAATTCGAGCTAGTGTCGGTTGCCTCTGGAAAGAGGCGGCCCCATGGAAACTACATATGACAATCTTGAGATTGATGTTCCTGAAGATGGAATAGCTCGAATAACCCTGAACAGGCCCGAGCGACTTAACGCAATGACTTATGGCCTAGTTGCTGATTTGCATGGAGCGTTGGACGTTATCGACAACGATCACTCCACACGTGTCGTCATCCTCACAGGCGCTGGCCGAGGTTTCTGTGCGGGTCTCGATTTAACAGGCTTCGGCAAGATTCCGGGCACTGAGGAGTTCGGAGAACAACAACAGGGAATGGCCGTGCAGCAATACATAGCCGAGTTGGTTCATCGTATGCGTGATGTAAGACAACCAATAATTGCTGGAGTGAACGGCGCTGCGGCTGGTGGTGGATTCGCATTAGCTTGCGCTAGTGATGTCCGCTACTGCGGCGCTTCCGCGAAATTCGGGACTGCTTTCGTTCGGCTTGGAATTTCCGGTTGCGATATTGGGGTCAGCTGGATGCTGCCACGCCTTATCGGCGCGTCTAGGGCGTGGGAACTGATGCTGACTGGACGCGTGATCGATGCACAGGAAGCCAACCGGATAGGTCTCGTTACTAACGTCGTCGCGGATGAAGATCTAGCGGAAAAGTGTCTGTCGGTCGCTAGGGAAATATCGCGCAATAGTCCCTTCGGAGTTTGGATGACGAAAGAAGTGATGTGGTCCAACCTTGAGATTCCGAGCTTGCGCGCCGGTATAGACATGGAAAACCGTACTCAGATTCTTTCCGCGGGGACCGAAGACAGCAAACAGGCGATGAGTTCATTTCTAGGAAAAGGGGAAGTGAACTGGAAAAACCGCTGAACTAGTCTACTTAGTAGCTAGCGGTGCCCGAGGCGGTAACCCGAGGCTCGGCGGCACCGGACAACACATTTCCTTCAACGCTGATTATGTGCGCATGACCAAAGGCACTGTTGTTGGCAGGCAATGAGTTAACAATGTGCCCCAATCGCTCCAAGTTGGTAATCAAGCTCAGGTCCTGACCTTCTATCTCTAGGATGACTTCCGTTGGCTCCGCCCAGGTATTGAACCCGTTCGAAGAGGAAGCAGCGAATCGCCAACGTGGGGCAGCGAGAGCCTGCCCCGGGTCTTCGCCTGCTACAAACAAGCGAGCTAGCAGTTGTAACACCACCTGCGGCTGAGAATCGCCACCCATTGTGCCAACCAGAGAGCGCAGGGTTCCGTCGAGATTTTCCACCACTGTCGGAGCCAATGTATGGGGCGGACGCTTACGGGGTCCATATGCGGCAGGGCTATCGGGATTAGGCGAAAATCCAATTCCACGGTTATGCAGCGAAATTCTGGGGTTTGGGAGAAAAACCAAGGCGCCCCACCCTGATGCGTTCGACTGGATTAATGACACTCCCATGCGATCCGCATCCACGGCATTTAAATAGATGGTGTCACCATCGTTCACGCCTGTCGGCAACCTCGAAGTATGGAGCGGGCTGATAGCAGATACCCGTGGCTGCAAACGCTCCGGATCCAGCAACCAGTCGCCGTCCGCGTCTTGGTGGAGCACATCTGGCCGGTCAAAGCCCGCTTGCAGAGATGCTTCGGCCAGTAAGTGCCAAAACAGAGGGTCAGAAGAATCAGCCGGTATTTCCAGCTGATTAGCAATCCACGCCGACGAAAGACATAGGTATCCCTGGGAGTTTGGTGGCAAACTCCAAATTCGTTGACCAAAAGCCTCAACTGCGAGCGGTTCGACCCAATCTGCCTGGATGTCCTGCAGGTCTTCGCTGGTGTATTCACCGTCGCCGAAGGCAACAAATTCCTCCCCAAATGCTCCTCCGTAGAAAGCTTCGCGGCCGCCGTGGGTGATGCCCTCAAGAGTTTCACCAAGGCTGCTGCGCCGAATGAGTTCCCCGGTCTGCGGCAGCCCGTTGATGAAATAATCCTCGGTGTTATCGATGTGCTCCAAGAGTTTCGTTGCTTGGGCACATTCAGCACTTATAGGGAAACCCTGAATGGCAAGATCAATTGCGTCAGCAAAAATTTGATCCAAAGGAAGTCGACCGAATCTTTGGTGAAGAGCAAGCCAGCCATCGACGCACCCAGGGATAGTGACACTTCTGGGATCCTTATGGAATGGCATTTCTTTAAAGCCGTCTTCGTGCAAGTTATCTAGATCAGCACCGCTTCCGCTACGGCCACTTGCGTTTAACGCAAAAGGACGCGGTTCTCCTGGCACATGAACAAGGGCCCAGAGATCCCCACCGACACCACACATATGTTGGCTTGTTACCGCCAATACGGCAGAGGTAGCGATAGCAGCATCAGCTGCATTCCCTCCCTTACGCAACACCGATACCCCAGCGCTGCTAGCTAAATGATCGATTGAGCACACCATCCCATTTCGCGCGTAGCGCGTAGCGAAAGGCACTGAGGGGCCGTAATCAGTCACGAGTACTCGGGTGGTATCAGTACATTCGGATTGAGGACTCCTCGCGGGTCAAGACCCTTCTTGATCGCACGAAAGGCTGCTAACTCAGCTTCAGATCGATTGAGATGGAGAAATTCTCGCTTGGCTGTTCCGATTCCATGTTCTGCTGAGATACTTCCGCCGAGTTGAGCTACATAGTTCAGAACGACGTCATCGACGCCCTCATTGGGCTCATCCCCACCGGCACCCAAAATATTGACGTGAACATTGCCATCTCCTAAATGACCAAACATGACAGTTGTGGCTTGGCCGTCAACCCTAGAAATCAATGCAGGAACCTCGGTCACGAACTCAGAAAGCCGAGATGCCCCGAGCGTCACATCTAGCTTGTGAGGTGTTCCTTGGGTGGCGATAGCTTCTGTGATCTTTTCTCGGTATTGCCATAGGCCGTTTCGAGTTGCGGTATCCAAGCCAACTGCGACATCTACAGCCAACGGCCCGAGGTCGTCAATGGCATGAGCTAACTCATCTGTCGGATCGGTGTTAGCAGCTACTTCGACGATAAGCCAAGCCTGAGATCCAGCGCCCACAGGAACCGAAGCCCCAATGTGATTCGAGACTAACGACATAGCTTCACTGAATATGACTTCGACCGCTTGCAAGGCAGGGAGAGCGCGTCGCAACTGTGATGTGGCAACCACGGCGTCATCCACAGTCTTAAACGCAATCATGGCTGAGCAGCGCTCGCTTGGACGAGGATGTAGGCGTAAGCGTGCCTTCGTGATGATGGCTAGCGTGCCTTCACTGCCAGCCAACAGGCCAGGAAAGTTGTATCCAGTGTTGTCTTTCTCCAGACCTTCGAGGTGACTGATTACCGAACCATCAGACAAAACAGCTTCGATACCCAAAAGCTGATCTCGCATGGGGCCGTAACGAACGACGTTGATTCCACCGGCGTTAGTCGCAATCATTCCACCAATTGTGCAGCTATCCCGAGCGGCTAGGTCTACTCCTATTTCCAAGTCGAAAGGCGAGACGTGTGTTTGAGCTTGCGCCAGTGTCACACCTGAATCAACTGTGACTTGCTGCGCTAATGCGTCGACAGGGTCGCAGTGATCCATGCGTAAAGTTGAAATAACAATCTCCTCATGAAGCGGAATACTTCCGCCCACCAACCCGGTATTGCCGCCTTGTGGAACGATGCTCAGACCGGCACTCAGAGCGACTTTCACTAGCTCTGAAACCTGGGATGTGTTGGCAGGTCTAAGCACCATGGGCGATGCACCTTTAAATCTGCCAGTCCAATCTGTGGTGTAACTAGTGGTTAAAGCCTCTTCTTGCAAAGCGTGATTAGTTCCAACAATCCTTTGGAATTCTTGAATCACTGTCGTGTCGAGCATCGCAATCAGATCAACCTTTCGGCCATAAATCACGCTGCTTGAACACATCAAGAAGGGTTGCTGGCATATCAGTCATGATTCCGTCGACGCCGAGATCCAAGAGCCAGTTCATTTCGTCGACTTCGTCAATCGTCCAGACATGGACAGCTATGCCAAGTGAATGCATACGAGAAATGAAACGCTTGTCGACGATCGGTATAGGTCCTTGGCGAATGGGTACCTGCGCGGCGCGGGCCCGGAAGCTCGTTTTCGGAAAGCCCCAAGAAGAAAAACGCGCGACCGCTACTTCAATCGGACCCATGCTTAGGCATATCTCTTGTCCGAATTCTTCGTGAAACTTTCTCAACCGTGAATCGGAAAAGGCGCCAACGCAGACTCTGTCGAGTGCTTGCAGCTGCTTCAACTCTCGAATTAGCGGTTGCACCGCGCTGTTGGATTTGGGGTCAATGTTGACCTTCAGATTCGGAAAACTCTGCATGAGTTCCGCAAACCGGGGTATTGGCTCTCTGCCGTCGACTAAGGCCTTTTGGACGTCGCTCCAGGCCAGTTCAGAGATTTTGCCGACCTGATCGGTCACACGGTCCAATTGGTTGTCGTGGAAGGCGACGAGAACACCATCAGCAGTCGCATGTACGTCCGTCTCCACATATTGAAACCCGAGATCAACTGCGCCTTGGAACGCCGGCATCGTGTTTTCCGGCCAAGTACCAGCCCCACCGCGGTGTGCGATTGGCACTGGAGAGCTTGTGTCCAGATAAGGATGAGGGATAGGCATCGTTTGTGGTCTCTCGGTTCACCGTCAACGTTGCTCGCCAAGCTACTCTCCGGACATAGTGACTTCCTCGCCGTACCCCGATTTGAGCCGTTTTAGAGAGCTCCTATCAAAACCTCACGTACCCCTAGACCTAGGGGCATTGACTCTTAGTAGCCATTGCCAGGGTCAGACCTTCACTTTTGATGAAGAGTTAGCAAAACTGAACGATTTAGCTGAGCAAGTCTCGACAAGAACTTTGGAGGGAGTTGTCGAGTGCCTATTCGGCGACCTCGGCTTCGCAGGAGACGAGTTGGAGTACTTCGCTCCCAGGAATAGCTACATCGATCAGGTCATCCAGAGCAGACGCGGAATTCCGATATCACTCGGAGTCTTAGTCATTGAGATTGCCCGTCGGTGCTCGATCCAAGTGCTTGGCGTTGGTATGCCCGGCCACTTCCTCCTTCGGGATCACGAGGACCCCAACAACTTCGTGAACCCGTTTGAAGGAAAGATGATCAGCCGTTACGAGGCCCAAGAGCTATTCGTTCGACTACACCCATCGGCAGAATTCAAGGAAGAGTATTTAGACCAGGTCACCAATCAATCAATTTTGTCCCGAATGTTAAATAACCTGAGAATGATCCATCTCAAGAGCAGATCGACAAAAGATCTCATTCCCGTCCTTGAATTAGCACTGTGTTTCGGGAGTCCTTCTATAGCCGAAGCCCAACAGCTAGCTTCAGCCCTAGAGGCTGTCGGCAGAACTGATGAAGCGGCTCGCCACATGGACGAACTAGCTGAGAGAAGCGACCAACGCGACACAAACGAAATAAGAGCATTAGCAACACGATTGTGGAGTCGTCTGAACTGAGTCCCTTGTGTTGCCGGTAGCCATCACAGAGTCAGCAGTAAGCGCAGTCGGATGGATGTTCCAGCTCTCTTCAGAGCAATTTCGCATTATCTAACACGACGATGCAAACTGTAGGCCTGATCGCGTGAACCTCTGGAGCAAATGTGGACTCTGCTAAGGAAGAAAAACACCTCGACTCGCTAGTGCAACGGCTACTCCGGGAACACGACCCTGCTGGATCAAGGGTTGATTTTTTGGGAGCGCAGTACGACCTCGGCCTCGCTTGGATTCATTTCGACGAAGAATTCGGAGGTTTAGGTATGGCGCCGAAGCTTCAAGGGCACGTAAACGCCCAGCTCGTTGAAGCAGGCGCCCCTATGTGCTGGCCACGAAACCCCATCGGATACGGCATGTGTGGACCGACTGTGTATACCCATGGAAGCGAAAATCAGAAGCAACGATATTTACGGCCGCTATTTAGTACCGAAGAGATTTGGTGCCAGCTTTTCTCCGAACCATCAGCCGGAAGCGACGTGGCTGGTTTAACAAGTCACGCCGTCAAAGATGGAGAGGAATGGATTGTCAATGGACAGAAAGTTTGGACCACCCTTGCTCACGTATCCCGTTGGGGTTGCCTCGTTACGAGGACCGACCCCGAAGCACCGAAACACAAAGGTTTGTCCTACTTCGTCGTCGATATGGATCAGCCCGGAGTAGAGGTTCGCCCTCTGCGTCAGATGACAGGAGACGCTGAATTCAACGAAGTCTATTTTACAGACGCCCGGATACCGGATTCGGAAAGATTGGGAGAACCAGGAGATGGATGGCGGGTTGCATTGACGACTTTGATGAACGAACGAGTCGCCATAGGAGGCGGACAGGCTCCTCGTGGATCGGGGCCAATCAGCGATTCGGTGCGTCTGTGGGCAGAAATGGATGAAACCAGGAAGACTGAATCTCTAAGAGACCGCCTCATGACGCTGTGGACCAAGTCCGAAGTTGCTCGACTGACGAACATTAGAGCGAGCCAAAACAGAGCAAAGGGAGTCCCGGGCCCCGAAGGCTCGACAGGAAAACTCGCTTTTGCTGAAAACAACCAGGACATTCATGAGTTCAATGTCGAGCTCTTGGGGGCTCAAGGAATGTTGTATGACACTTACTCGATTGAACGTTCAGGGAACGCCATGGGCCTAGCCAGCACCCAACAGCAGTTCTTGCGTTCAAGGGCGAACTCGATTGAGGGCGGAACGTCCGAAGTAATGCGAAATATTTTAGGTGAACGAGTATTGGGTCTCCCTGGCGACGTAAGAACCGACAAAGAATTGCCATTTTCAGAAGTTCCAAACAATTAATTTCGGCACCGTTGTCAGCGCACCATCAAATGCGGCTGATTACGGAAGTGCGCCGTCTCGTTAATCGATTTCACGCTCCTATGCCCGGCTTCTGAAGCCAAGACTCGAGTCACCGACGTGTAATCAACATCGAATTTCATAAAACCCTGAATATCAAAATCAAGGCACCGTGCTAGATAGGCATTGATCACGCCGCCATGGCACACGACAACGACACGCTGACCGCTGTGGACCCGGACGATTGCTTCAACTTGGGTCACTGTGGTGGTGTACCAACTTGAAAGCGTTTCTGGCGAACTGCTCATCGCACCAGACGCCATGCGTTCCCATGCTTTACGGTTGATCTCTTTTAGGACTTCCATCGGAACGTACGAACTGGAGTCCCTATCAAACTCACTGATGTCGTCACGGACGCTGGCCGTAAGCCCCAAAGCCTTCTCAATAGGCTGACAGGTCTCACGAGCGCGACGCATGGGGCTCGTATAGATGTGGTCGATTGACTCTTCACTCAACCACGAGGCAACAGCCAAAGCTTGGTCTCGTCCGATTTCTGCAAGTGGGGGATCGGCAGGAGTGCCATCTGAGTTTTGAATCTGCTCTGGTCTGCCGTGACGAACGAATATCAATTCCATCGAGGTCGACCATAGAGCTTTAGGGGACTCAGCCGCCACTTCGGTCTTATTGACGATCCGATGAACAGTACGAATTCTTTCTGGCCTTTTCGTGATGTCTCGGTACCGTGGAGGTAATGGCACGACGCACGAAAATTATCGCGACTATCGGTCCAGCCTCTGAGGATGAGTCAACTCTTCGCGGGATGATCGAAGCCGGAATGGATGTCGCCCGTATTGGTTTGGCGCACGGCACTCTCGACGAGCAGGTAAACAAATTTCACATGGTTCGGCACGTGGCATCGGACCTAGGGAAACACGTCGGTATTGTGGTGGATTTACCGGGGCCGAAAGTTCGTTGCGCACCTTTCAAGGAGGGGGGCGTCGAACTTATCGACGACACTCAGATATCTCTCGGGGTTGAAGGCTTAGAGAGTTGCAGCGACTTTATAAGCGTCGACTATCCGAACTTGTTGCAAGATATCCAACTCGGAGACAGCCTCTCATTTGGCGATGGCCAAGTCGTGGTCAGCGTAGAAGAGCGTGAGGGTGACCGCCTCAAGGCTCGTGTGGTTCATGGCGGACGACTTGAGGGGCGACCTGGTATTCATATTCCGTCGGACCGCCTGAGGCTTAGTTCTCCGACTGACCATGATTTAACTCTGTTGGATACCTTTGTTGAACTAGGGACTGACATGGTGGCTCTGTCCTTTGTGCGTTCAGCACACGACATCAGACGGTTGGGTGTCGAGCCAGCTCCGCGTGGGCCGATGGTTATCGCAAAAATCGAAACAAAAGCTGCAGTTTCGAACCTTGAGGGCATTATTGAGGCATCGGGGGCAGTGATGGTGGCGCGAGGAGATTTGGGGTCAGAGGAAGATATCGAAGAGTTACCTCACCTACAAAAACACATCATCCAAGAATGTATTGCTCTTGGCCGACCAGCGATCACTGCGACTCAGATGCTTGAGTCGATGGTCTCAGCCCCTACACCTACTCGCGCTGAGGCTTCAGATATAGCAAACGCAGTGTTCGACGGAACATCGGCTGTCATGCTGAGCGGAGAGACGGCGATCGGACGGGACCCTATTAACGCAGTTCGAACGATGGCCAGGATAACTGCGCGGGCTGATGAGAAATTTAGTTACGAGAGTTGGTCGGAGCACATCCAGGCGATCCGTAGAGGATCGAAATCCGATGCTGCCTATCTGCGTGTGACAGATGCCCTCACAATGGCTGCGGCGCGAACGGCAACTGACACCGATGCGGAGGCAATCATTTGTTTGAGTCGGTCAGGTTTCACTGTGCGAAGTGTTGCCCGATTTAGGCCGACAGTCCCACTTTTTGGAATGACTTTCGATGATCGCACCGCTAATCAGCTTTCGCTGTCATGGGGGACACGGCCACTGATTTTCAACGAACAAGCGACTCCAGCGGCAACAGCTGAAGAAGCTGTGGCGACGGCTGCTCGGGTAGGTGTGGTTCGTAGCGGTGACACCGTTGTGGTTGTGTCGGGTTCAAGTGCTGCTACCCACGCAACGGACACTCTTAGGGTGTTGCGAGTTCCCTGAACAGTGCCAGGCTTTCAAGAAAAGATTCAAGGGTTGACGGTTTACCGGAGTCGATCGACGGACTCGTCATTACGGGTTGTGTTAATTCATGGCGCAGTGGATAGGGCCGCCGGATTGATCAGAGTTTCTCGAAAGATTAGTAATGCTGAAGTAATTCGTTACGACCGACGCGGATATGGGCGCTCCGACTCTGTGGGCAGTGCATGCACCTTCGAGCAACATGTTGATGATCTGGAGCTGATAATAGGAGACCGCCCAACCGTACTTTTCGGTCACAGCTATGGAGGCAGCATCGCTTTGGGCGCTGTCAGCCGTGGTAACCCCTTCGTCCGTGCCGCAGTGTCATATGAAGCTCCACGGACCTGGGAAACCTGGTGGCCGCCGCCGCCGGATAGCAGTATCGACCCGGCCGATGCTGCGGAACATTTTGTTAGACGCATGATCGGTGAGGATCGTTGGGGAACTTTGCCGGCTAACAGTCGTTCAAAACTTCGAGGTCAGGGGGTCCTCATGGTTCATGAGTTGAACACCCAAACAAAGCAGCGTTATTCGATTGCAGATGCCCAGATTCCGCTGATCTTTGCGGTGGGTGATTCGTCCGGAGACCATGCGCAAAAAGCCGCCGAGAGTTTCGGAGACGAGGCAAGTAGTGGGCGAGTGGTTCGCCTGCAAGGTGCCAAGCATGATGCTCCGATGTCTCATCCCGAACAGGTAGCCGATCTCATAAAAGCCGCTGTTCAGCAGATCTCCGAACCGCTGTGAAGTACGAATAGTAGAGTCAACTTATGCCTGAGACGCCAATTAACCTAACAACGGGTGGTCTGCCTGAGACTGTCATTCCCAGCTATGAACCGGGTGCTGTCTCAGCTTTAAGAGACGCCCTGGCGGCCGTTCCTTCTGAACGAAAAGGCATGGTTGCAGCGGTCGCTGCTCAATGGCCTCGCTTTTTGGACCCGTGGGCCGCCTTAGGGAATCTGAGTGATGATCCGATAGAGGCCTACGCATATTTCAGAGTCGGTTACCACCGAGGGCTCGACACGTTGCGGGCATCTGGATGGCGCGGTAGTGGCTATGTCAGGTGGACGCACGAGACCAACCATGGGTTTCTGGGGTCGCTGCTGGGTCTGCACCGCTCAGCGTTGACAATTGGAGAACTTGATGAGGCCGAACGCTGCGCTCAATTCCTAATGCAGCTCGATCCCTCAGGAGTACCAGAGGCGGAATGACAGCCACAGGGGCAATTCTTTGCGGTGGCAGATCTACACGCATGGGGCAAGACAAGGCGTCACTGCGGTTGTCTGGACGCCCGATGGTTGACTGGGTTGCTGGTTCGATGAGAGAGGCAGGGGTTGAGTCAATATTTGCATTAGGAGGCGACTCCTCTATCGCCTTGCCGATAATCCCAGATGAGCTGGAACAGCAAGGTCCCTTGCACGTTTTGGTAAATGCTGTCGAGCAGTTGGGAGACATATTGGTATGTCCGTGCGACGTCCCTCTTGTCTCGGCCCGGTTGTTTCGTTCTCTATTGGCTGCTGGTGCGGAATCCAAAGAACCGGTAGCCCTCGCTGAGAGCGACCGGTTACAACCCCTGATTGGCCTCTACAAGAAATCCTCGGCGGGACTACTACGGTCTGGATTCGATAGGGGGGAGCGCGGTCCAAAGATGGTGTTAAAGGAGGACGACTTCGTAGCGGTTCGGGCTACCTCCGAAGAGACCCAGAACATAAATACTCCGGAACAATTCGATGCTTTAATAGTCGCACTTTCCTCTAGTAAGACTTGAAGCTAGAGGTATCCTCTGAACGAGAGGTCCACAGATGAGCGTTCCCGAAGTTTCAGTTGACGAGCTAGCAGGCCAGATTGCGAATGGGGCTGCAGTGGTAGACGTTAGGGAACAGTTCGAATGGGATGAAGGTTACGTTGGGGGCAGTCGGCTCATACCTTTGGGTGAGGTCGTTGATCGCGTGAGTGAAATCCCCAGCGACACCCCCGTCTACGTTATTTGCCGAAGTGGAGTTAGAAGTGCTGAAGCATGTGAGTATCTCCGCGCTCAGGGCATCGACGCGTTCAATGTCACTGGCGGAGTCCTCGCTTGGCTTGCTTCAGAACGCACCATTGAGTGCGAAACTAGGTGACTCGCTGGCGCCGATTAACGGCAACCGTCGAATCAGGTGGTGCTGTTGCTGAAGAAAACGAAGACGTTGCCTACTTTTGGGTAGAGACGCAAGAGTCTTTGGCTGAAGTTCTTGTGAAAGCACTCAAAGCTAGCCGCGTAGCCCTTGATACAGAATTCCATCGGGAGCGGACATATTGGCCGAAGGTGGCGTTGCTCCAGCTGAAGATCAACGACGAAATCTTTCTGATAGATCCATTAGCAGTTGATTTGGCGCCCTTAGCTGAAGTTTTAAATAGTGATGTGGTTTTTGTCATGCACGCCGCCTCGCAAGACATCGAAGTACTGGAGCGTGCGTGCGGCGTCGGACCCCGACATTTATTCGATACGCAGGTGGCAGCAGGGTTCACCGGGATGAGTACACCATCCCTGTCGGCTCTAGTGGAAAGATACGTAGGACTACGGTTACCCAAAGGTGATCGATTAACCGATTGGTTTGAACGTCCACTTCGAAAGAATCAGCAGGATTACGCGGCAAATGATGTTAAGTACCTCTTCGAGATACATGATCGGCTCGTATCTGACCTCAAAGAGGCGGGGCGCTTAGATTGGGCGCTAATTGAATGTGAGTTAGTCCACCAACGATCCAAGCCCAATCTCTCGCCAGAACTTGCATGGACGCGAATCAAGGAGGCTCGGCATTTGCGGGGAAAGCCACGCTGCGTTGCATCGGTCTTAGCCCAATGGAGAGAAGTTACGGCTCAACGAAAAGATGTTCCCATTCGATTCGTCCTGTCTGACTTAGCGTTGGTTGGGATAGCGCAACGTGCCCCGAGGACCATCAACGAACTAAAGGCCATTCGTGGACTTGATGGACGTTCTTTGAAAGAGCCAGCCGGACAAGAGATTCTAAGTTTGGTGTCCGACGGAATGCGAATGCCGGCCGACGAAGTGGCGACTTTAGATATTGACGACGGTCCACAACTGGGCAACGAGATGAGGGCCGCTGTGACACTGGTGTCGGCCTGGATTTCACAAGTTGCAAAGGATGAGGCCCTTGATCCTGCATTGTTAGCTACCAGGTCCGATATCAATGATCTGCTGCGAGGGGCTAAAAACCCTCGTCTAGCTACCGGTTGGAGGTCCGAGCTCGTTGGGGCCAGGATCGAGGATTTAGTTGAGGGGCGCGCCTCTTTGGCGTTCGATAGCAGCGGAGGTTTGGTTCTCGAACCCCGTTCGGCCTTCGTCGGGGAAAATAAAGCGAATTTCGATGGGTAACGACCCAATTTTTGGGCAGAATATCTGCTAGAAAAGAGGTGATTCCTGTGCGTTGTTTCACTTTGTGGTCAGCAGGGAGTCGCGAGTAGACGGTTTGGAGACGAGGAGCCATCCGTGAAGAAGGGTCGTCATCGCCGGTACGAAGAGGCGCGTAAATTCCAGAGAGAAAATGCAGCTGCATTTTCAGTTGAAGATTTTGAATTCGATGAACCGGACTTGTTCTCGAAGGAGGAAGAAGACGCGCCCGACGATCAATACGGTGACCTAGCCGACAAGTACGATGACGACTATTCGGACCTTGCGGACAAGTACGCAGACTTTGATGACAACGAAGATGAAAAGACCTAGTGGTCTGAGACTAGGTGCGTCTCACCGCCGGGTGGGGAAGCAAAATAGAGTCTGCGTTTCGCCGGTCTAGTTCGGCTCGCAGCCACCCATATACCGTCGTGCCGCAAATTGCTACCAGCTCATCTTCCATCTGCTCGTATACCGGTGTCGCCCCTACGTGCGCTTGCGAATCGGAAGTGCACCACCACCAAATGTCAGTTTCTTCTCCACCCCAATCACGCTTTTCCCACTCGCGTACCATTGTGTATATGTGTCCAGTTACCGTTTCGTGATCTTCCCGGCGAACAGGGGCCTGCCAACAGATTTCCGGTTTGCGGTCCATCGGTTTCGTTCCCGTTGAGAGAGCTAAGTGATGAAATGCACAACCGGCGCCATTCGGGTGGTCAGGCCGATTCTGGAAGATGCAAGCCCCGTCAACCACCCGAGTTCTCCACCATCCCTCATCGTCTTGCCATAAGGATCCACCGAGGCCCCCTGCGGCGTCCTGATATTGCCAGAGTTCTGGAGTGAGCTGTTTGGTCTGTGCTTCAACGTGTTTTAAGTCCTGATCATCTGAAATGTACGCCCCATGAGTGCAACAGCCGAGTTCTTCTTCGGGAGCTGGTTCCGATGCAACTCCCGGACAGCCTGCTCCGTAGATGCAGGTCCAGGCGCTTGCCAAGAAGGTTATGTCGAAGAGCCAAGTCCGGTGTTCACTTGGATCTTCGAAAGATAACCATTCTCGATCTGGATTAGATGACGCTAAGGGCTTCGCCACACCTCCATCCTACGATACGTTCGTCATCGTGCAGATATCTCCTCATGCGAACCTTCTTGATGATTTACGGTCAGTATTAGGTGACCGAGCTCGGGATGGTGATTTCGAGTTAGGCCTATACGGCAAGGATGGATCGGTCCTGCAAGGTCAAGCATCAATCGTTTGTTTACCCGTCGACACAGAAGAAGTCCGCCAGATCGTGGAGATCTGCCGGCATCACGACAGACCATTCTTAGCTAGAGGTTCAGGCACCGGTCTGGCAGGTGGTGCAGTGCCAGTAGGTGATC
The DNA here is from genome assembly GCA_002708935.1 of Acidimicrobiaceae bacterium. Taxonomy (GTDB): domain Bacteria; phylum Actinomycetota; class Acidimicrobiia; order Acidimicrobiales; family Poriferisodalaceae; genus MedAcidi-G3. The sequence continues at coordinate 186,112 of PAPO01000024.1, forward strand.
CGGTGATAATTGCTACGGCGAAGATGAACCAGATCATCGAGGTTGATCTTGANAACCGTATTGCGTGGGTTGANCCAGGCGTTCTTAATCTAGATTTGACTAAAGAACTAACGCCNCGAGGCTTTCANTTCGCACCAGATCCCTCCAGTCAGCAGGTTTGTTCGATTGGNGGAAATGTCGCCAACAACAGTGGAGGACCGCACTGCCTCGCCTATGGGGTTACAAGCGCTCACGTCGCGGCGATCGAAGTGGTCTTGCCTGATGGAAGTGTGACTGTTCTAGGTGACTTGTCGGCAGAACCACCCGGGTACGACCTTCGCGGGCTTTTCGTTGGCTCGGAGGGAACGATGGGCGTTGCTACTAAAGTTGCCGTTCGTCTCACTCCAAACCCACCTGCTGTTCGGACTCTTCTCCTTGACTTCCCTGATGTCCGTGATGGAGCCGCCACCGTTTCCGCGATCATAGCGGCCGGCCTGATACCTGCTGCTCTGGAAATGATGGATAAACGGGCCATAGAAATTGTCGAAGCATTCGTCAACGCTGGATACCCGACAGAAGCTGATGCTGTCTTGTTGGTCGAACTTGACGGGTTACCCGGTGGAGTCGAACACGGAGTTGAAGTCGTGCGTTCAGTCGCAGAACGACACCAAGTTGGAAATATCCGGGTAGCGGCTGATAACGAAGAGCGTGAGTTGCTGTGGAAGGGACGAAAGAATGCGTTCGGTGCGGTAGCCCGAATTAAACCCGACTACTACCTCCACGACACAGTCGTACCGCGCGGAAAATTGGTAGAGGTTCTAGACAAGGTATACAAAATCGCTGACGCCTACGACCTCATCGCAGTGAACGTTTTCCACGCTGGAGACGGAAACCTTCACCCTATTCTGGCCTACGACAGCAATGAAAAAGGGGTGTTGGAACGGGTGCATGCCGCCGGACGCGCAATTATTACCGCCTCGATTGAGGCAGGCGGAGTACTCAGCGGAGAACACGGAATCGGACTTGAGAAGCGCGACTACATGGGCATGCTGTTCAGCGCCCATGACATGGCGACCCAAGACATGGTCCGCGAAGCATTTGACCCACAGGGCTTCGCCAATCCATTAAAGGTCTTGCCATCCGGATCACGGTGCAGTGATTCCTTCGGTCAGCATGTGCCAGACGGAGCTTGGGTGTGAGCTCTCTTGCTGCTGTGCCGGAGGAAGTGCACAAATTCTCGGCTGAAGTAGGCACTAGTGACCCTGTAACAGTGGTTGGGGGCAGAACTCAGTGGAACGTTGGTGGTGCCCCTGACGGCTCAGCACGCGAAGTGGTCGCACCAAGCGGTATTTGGTCTCATGAGCCAGAGGAAATGACGGTTCGATGCGGAGCCGGAACGCCATTGGCCGAGCTATCCGAACAACTTGCGCAACATGGGCAGATGGTGCCGTTTGATATGCCCCCAAACGCGACGGTGGGTGGTGTTCTCTCCGTAGGTAGAAGCGGTATACGGCGACTCAGGTATGGACATATACGGGACCTAGTGCTTCAAATTCGACATATCGATTGCAACGGAAAGATTGTGACCTCGGGGGGTCCGACGGTAAAAAACGTGTCTGGCTATGACTTGTGTCGGCTTATGGTGGGCTCATTAGGGAAATTAGGTTGCTTAGCTGAAATCACCCTTCGGTGTCTACCTATGCCCGAGACGACACGATGGCTNACCGGGGNTACCGACCCGTTCGAGGTCTACGCACGCCTGTATCGACCATCATCGATTCTCTGGAACGGGGAGCAAGTATGGGTGTGTCTTGAGGGGGTCTCATCAGATGTTGAGGCTGAAGCTGCACTGCTTGACCTCGCTGAAGCAGAAGGGCCACCTCCGATACCAAGTGATGGCCGTTCTTCTGTCGAGCCGAAGGCACTAAAGAATCTCTCAGCGGATGATGCAAATTGGATCGCGGAGATTGGTGTCGGAATTATCCACAGCGATAAACCAAGTAGGGCCCAACAGATATCTAAAACCAACGAATCACTTATGCGCGAACTTGAGCGCAGATTGGATCCGAAGGGTCGTTTAAACCCGGGTCGTCAGGTGGTGTCGTTGTGAAAAAGATAGAAATCGATCTCGGTATCCCGCACGACGACCTGGTGTCATGTGTTTCCTGTGGCTTGTGTCTTCCGCACTGTCCAACGTATCGAGTTACGCAAGAAGAATCCGCGTCACCGCGAGGGCGTATCGCTCTAATGAAACATGCTGAAAGCACCGGCTTCATCGATGAAGAATTCGTGGACTTCATGGACGCCTGCATTCAATGTCGAGGATGCGAAACAGCATGTCCAGCTGGTGTGGAGTTTGGGTCGATGATGGAGACGACCAGGGAAGCGTTGGCGACTCAAACCTCTTACCAGCCGTGGTGGAGACGGCTCGGCTATGGGACATTGAGTCGGCCTACCATTCTCGCATTTATCTCTAGGATTCTCTCTCTGTTGCAACGGATTAAAGTGGTCCCGAAGAAATTTGGGCTCCCCCAAATTCCCATTATTCAACGTCGACTGTCAGCAAGCGGAACCGACGTGTGGCTATTCACCGGGTGCATCATGGATGCCTGGATGCGGGACACTCACCGAGCGGTTCAACGCGTCGTCGAAGCAACTGGAGCTGGTGTGCAATTTCCAAGTAAGGCTGCGGCCTGCTGCGGGGCCTTGCATGTCCATGCTGGCCTCGGTNACGATGCTCGTGTCCTCGCAGAAAGGACAATGACCGCTTTCCCAGGAGATGCACCAATCNTGGTGGATTCCGCAGGTTGTGGTGCGCAACTTAAAGAGTACGGTCACCTCCTTGGGACAGAACTAGCTGAGACTTTTTCCACTCGGGTCTTCGACGTCCATGAATGGTTAGCTGAGCGACTCGACGACCTCCCTGAGATGGAGAAGTCAAGCGAGCGTGTCGCCGTTCAAGACCCCTGCCATTTGCGACACGTCCAAAAATCGCACCAAGCGGTACACCAAGTATTGGCGCGCTATTTAGAGCCGGTTGGCTTAGACGATGAAGGCTTATGCTGCGGAGCTGGGGGAGCATATTCTGCTTTTCATCAGGAGACGGCTTCGCAGGTACGAGATAGAAAAATTGCATCGATCAGACGTGCCAGGACGTCCGAGGTGGCGAGCGCTAACCCTGGGTGTCTTTTGCACCTCCGCTCAGCTGGGGTTGAGGTCAGACATCCTTTAGAGATAATCGACTCCATTATGACGAAAGATGGTTGACGTGCAGGATCGGCTCGAAGACATTCGCGCCCGTTTAGTCTCGATCTCAGAAGAGATCGCTGACCTCGGAATTGCAGCGTTGCAAACTGCTATTGATGAAGATGGGGTAAACGCGAAACGACCAGAGGCAGAAAAGCGGCTTTCGAGAGCACGAAGAGCGGTGGACAAGGCTGCTGCGATAATCGGCCAAACACCTGAATCGACAACTCTCTAAAACAAATACTGACTGACGACATTTGGGTCTGTGTAGAGGAAATTAAATTTGATCCCCAAGTGACGTGACGGGAATCAATTTTTTGTCAGTCGGGTTGTCTGCCGTGATTGTGGTGGTTTTGACGACAGCTGGTCGACCGTCTGCTTCAGCGTATGACGTTGTTCGTTGTCGAATCGTTCGGTCAAGCGGTTGAACCAGTTCTCGAAAATCTTTCTCGACTAAACCCTGTCCGTGCTGGGCTCCAGCAGCGCGACTGATGTTCTCATCCATAAGGGTTCCGCCCAAGTCGTTGGCTCCGGCCTTTAAAATCTGTTGAGCACCTTCGATGCCAATCTTGACCCAGGAAACCTGAACGTTATCGATGAGCCCGTGGTAGGCGATCCTCCCGACACTATGCATCAATAGAGTCTCTCTGAAGGTCGGCCCTCGTCTTGCCTGTTTTTGGAGATAGATGGGACTGGCCATATGCACGAAAGGCAAAGGGATCCATTCGGTGAAGCCGCCGGTACGTTTTTGAAGCGCCCTTGTTCTAACGATGTGGTTTGCCCAGTGGCGTGGCTCCTCTATGGATCCAAACATGATGGTGATATTTGAATGAAGCCCGACAGCATGGGCTGCCTCATGACACTCCAGCCATTCGTCAGTTGAAATCTTGTCAGGACACAAGATTTGACGTACCTCTTCGTCCAGGATCTCGGCCGCTGTTCCGGGAAGCGATTTAAGTCCAGCCGCTTTAAGTCGCGTTAAGTACTCGACCAACGACTCACCAAGCCTCTTAGCGCCCTCGATCACCTCGAGCGCTGTGAACCCGTGAAGGTGCATCTCCGGAACGACGTCCTGAATGGCCTTACAGACGTCAATGTAGTAATCACCGTCGAAACTCGGGTGGATTCCTCCCTGCAGAGTCACCTCGGTAGCTCCAAGTTGGGCAGCTTCGATGACTCTCTCCTGGATATCTCCCAGTGTCAGCATGTAAGGAGTCCCCCGGAGGTTTAAGGAGAGTGGCCCTTTCGAGAAACCGCAAAATCGACACTTGAAGGTACAAACGTTGGTGTAATTGATATTTCGGTTGTGGACCCAAGTGACTCTATCGCCGACGGTATTTTGGCGAAGTTGGTCGGCGACTTCCGCAACGGCCACAACCTCTGGACCTCTAGCGTTGAACAGGGAGATGATCTGCTCGGTGTCAACCTCCTGGCCGCTCATAACCCCATCGAGTACTTCTTTCACCGCTCCACCGGCCGAGGCCTTACCTGGAAGAATCGTTCGCGGCGAGTGGGCTGCCCCACCCGAGTACCACTGTGTGCTGTTTTCGTCAGCAACCAGGACATCAGCACCTGAACCGGCATCTCGATTTTCCATTGTCAACTCAGGCATCTGGGCACCCGGGTCGTCTCGTCCGAGACCTTCGGCATCGCTTCGATCTAACACAGGGAAGCGATTGCTTTCGTCCAACCATTTTTCGGGATTCAAAGCGTACGTGGGATGAATGGTCAAACGTGGCGCAAGGGTGAAGTGACGTGCTTCGGTGACCTCTTTCAGTCGATCTAAGTCAGGCCATGGTCTTTCCGGGTTGACGTGGTCAGCTGTTACAGGTGAAACACCGCCCCAATCGTCAATACCTGCATCGAGTAAGCCACCGAAGTCATCTGAAAGGTTAGGCGGAGCCTGTAAGTGAATTTCAGACGGCAGGAGGATTCGAGCTATCGCGATCGCTTGGAGGTACTCGTCAGGAGGGCATGGCGGGCTTTTGTGCATCGCTGTGCCCAGTTTGGGAAGGAAGTTCTGGATGATGACCTCCTGGATGTGCCCATGGAGCTCATGGCTTTTGCCGATGGCGAGCAATGCTTCAATTCGGTCCTCCAACGATTCCCCGATCCCGATCAGTAAACCGGTTGTATACGGAATCTGGAGATCGCCAGCGCTCTCTAGAGTAGCTAAGCGACGCGCAGGCTCCTTGTCTGGACAGCCTCGATGACACAAGAGATCTTCGTTGAGACTTTCAAGCATCATGCCTTGACTGGGGCTCACCTCTCTCAGAGCAGCCAACTCATCAGAGAAGAGCGCACCGGGGTTGGCATGCGGAAGGAGACCAGTTTCATCACGTACCAAACGACACATTTCGACCAGGTAATGGATAGTGCTGTCGTAGTTATTGTCGGCGAGCCATTCTTTTGCCACTGGATATCTGAGTTCTGGACGTTCACCCAGGGTGAAAAGCGCTTCATGGCAACCTTGAAGCGCTCCGTGACGGGCTATTTCGAGCACTTCGTTAGGCTCCAAGTAGGGGTGGTCTAGACGGCTTGGAGGTTGCGCAAAGGTGCAATAGCCGCACTTATCTCTGCAAAGCATGGTTAAGGGAATAAAGACCTTCGGGCTATAGGTAATACGAGTTCCGTGAACGGCATCTCTGATGGATGCGGCGCGAAGGAGCAACTCCTGTAAGGGCAGGCGTGATAGCTGTTCGGTTTGTTGCATAACCTCTGAGGGGCTAATCATGATTGGCTTACCTTCATCGACCCGGGGCCGGGCCTACTGCGGATTTGTGCAGGATCTAGGGCGTCATTACAACTCGGACAACGAGTGACCTGATCGAGAGGGGTTCCGCATTCGGAGTGAACCAGAAGGGTTGGAGCTTCTCCTTCGTTGCACCAGCGATCACCCCATCGCATCATTGCTACAAGGCTCGGCGATAGGTCACGCCCTTTTTGGGTTAAGAGGTATTCATGACGTACTGGTCGCTCTTGGTACGGGACCCGCACGATGATTTCAGCCTCTACGAGTTTAGCTAATCGAGAAGCCAGCAGATTTTTAGCTATCCCGAGATCATTCTCTAGTTGACTAAAACGCCGGGCACCGCGAAACAGGTTGCGAAGAATTAGCAGTAGCCAGCGGTCGCCTATGACATCAAGCGTCTGTTGGATTGAACAATCACTGCCTTGGTCCGGAAGCTTCTTCACAGGGCAGAAGATAGGGCAGTGAGTTTCTATTTGCAACTGACTCGTGATTAGATCAGAGAGTCTGCCTTAGCGGTGAGACTCGTGATCAACTCATCGAAACTTTTAACGAAGGAAGCAACGCCTTCTTCTTCAAGTACTTGTGCGACATTTTCTAAGTCGATTCCTACGTCGGCAACCGATTCAAGTATTGATTGCGCAGATGAGGGATTCGCGTCAATAGTTCGGCTGACTGATCCGTGATTAATGAAAGCTTCGATGGTGTTGTCCGGCATCGTATTGACGGTGTTCGGGCCGATCAGTTGATCGACGTATAGCGTCTCTGAGTATCTGGGGTTCTTCGTACTAGTCGAAGCCCATAGTGGGCGTTGCACCTGAGCCCCTTTCTCAGCTAGAGCATCCCAACGCGGACCTGAAAAAGTAGTAACGAAGTGTTGATAAGCGACTTGGGCTTGAGCCACAGCGGTTTTACCCCGAAGGTCAAGGGCCTGATCGGTCCCGATTTCCTCTAGGCGCCGATCAACTTCAGTGTCAGTCCGGGATATGAAGAAGGAGGCAACGCTTGCAATGTCGGATAGGTCCTCCTGGCCCGACGCAACGGCATCCTCCAAGCCAGCAACATAGGACTCCATGACCTCGATATAGCGACTTACCGAAAAGATCAAAGTGACGTTAATCGACCTACCTTCGCCGATCATGGTCCTTATGGAAGGAAGCCCTTCTGAGGTTCCCGGAATTTTCACCATCAAGTTAGGAGCATTGATCAGTTCATGAAGTGCTCTTGCGTCAGTGGTCGTCCTGGCTGTGTCTCGAGCGAGCGCAGGGTCGACTTCAACAGATACGAAACCGTCGATGCCCTTAGACGATTCATAAACTGGAGCAAGGGCCTTAAGTGCGCCTCGAATATCGCTAGTCACCAAGTCCCAATAGGCCTGCTTGACCGCGACCCCGTCTTTGATCAGTTGTCTGAACTGCGGGTCGTAATCCTCGCTGCCCTCGATGGCCTTTTGGAAAATTGCAGGATTAGAGGTGAGTCCTCTAATCCCCGCGCTTACCCATTTGTCGAGCTCTCCCGAAGTGATCCAACCTCGACGTAGGTTGTCGAGCCATGGACTCTGTTGTCCTTGTAGGTGTAAATCTAGGAGCTGCCGATCTGCGGCGGATAATTGAGTCACTGTGGTCTCCGATCGTTATTCATGAAAGTAGTGAACGCGCGGCTGCCTCAACCGCCGAAGCCGTGAAACCGAATCGCTCCATGACCTGGTTACCTGGTGCGCTGGCGCCGAATTGATCAATTGTCACTGTCGCGTCTGCCCATCGATCCCAGCCAAAGGAAATCCCTGCCTCGACACCGACGACTGGGATTTGTGAAGGTAGAACTTCCTCCTGGTAAGCCGTTGGTTGTTGATGAAAGAGTTCCCAAGAGGGCATCGAAACCACGCGAGAAGCAATGCCGTCTTCCGCTAAGGATCCCGCGGCTTCGACGCATAGCTGCACCTCTGATCCCGTTCCTGCGAGGATCACAGCCGGATCTGGAGCGTCAATCAGAACATACGCCCCGCGCTCCACTTGACCTGGTTTTGCCGTGCCCTCTAGGACAGGTACGTTCTGTCGGGTCAAAATTATTGCAGTCGGTCCAGCGTGACTAACTGCTATTTCCCAGGCTTGGCTTACCTCGTTTCCGTCGGCAGGTCGAATAACTGGCAAATTCGGAATAGCGCGTAGGGAGGCGACCTGTTCAACCGGTTGATGGGTGGGTCCATCTTCGCCGACACCAATCGAGTCGTGACTCCACACAAAAATTACTTTTGCCGAGCTCAAAGCTGCCATCCGGACTGATGGCCTCATGTAGTCGGCGAAGACTAAAAAGGTGCCGACCACTGGGATGATGCCGCCATGCAGCGCCATGCCATTGGCGATACTTCCCATACCATGCTCGCGGACTCCGTAGTAAAGCTTGCGACCCTCAGGTGTGCTGGGTGTCATTGGGTCACTCGCAATGTTGGTTCCAGTATTCCCCGTGAGGTCCGCTGAGCCCGACACCAAAGAGGGAACCACATCGATTAGAGCGTCTACGACCTGGTTGTTGGCGTTACGAGTAGCTAGCGCGATGCCAGCTTCATAACTAGGTAACTCATCGGTCCAGTTAGCTAGCGGGGTGCCTGTCAGCAATGTGTCGATCCAACTGGCGTCCAAGTCGCTGTCAGCCACCCGTTCAAGCCATTCCTTTCGCGATGCCGAGCCACGAGTTCCCGCTTGGCGATAGGCGTTAAGAACGTCATCGTCGACGTGAAACGTTGACTCAGGATCCATGCCCATTGCTTTTTTAGCCGCGGCAATCTCGGCGTCGTCGGTAATTGCTCCGTGAGCGCCCGCAGTATCAACAGCAGTCGGAGCGGGGAAACCGATGTGGCTTCTAAGAATTAGCAAGGTGGGCTTTTGGCGTTGCTCTCTTGCTTCTACGAGAGATTTTTCTAGGAGAGCTGTATCTTCAGATCCTTCGCCCAGGTTATGGACTTCCCATCCGTATGATTCGAAGCGGCGTTGGGCGTCATCGGAGAGCGTTAAGTCGGTGGCTCCGTCGATAGTGATTCGGTTGTCGTCATAAATCGCGACCAAGTTTCCTAGTTGCTGGTGACCGGCGAGACTGGCTGCTTCGTGGCTGAGGCCTTCCATTAGGTCGCCGTCCCCGCAGATCGTCCAGACCGTGTGATTGACGACTTCTGGTCCCAGGCGCTTCTGGAGGTGCCGTTCAGCAAGAGCCATTCCGACTGCGTTCGCGATACCTTGGCCTAGTGGGCCTGTGGTGACTTCAACACCCGGAGTTACTCCAACCTCTGGGTGGCCGGGCGTACGGGACCCCATCTGACGAAAGTTCTTGAGATCATCAAGTTCGATTCCGTAGCCGGTGAGGTATAGCAACGAGTACAACAACATCGAGGCGTGCCCTGCCGAGAGAATGAATCGGTCTCGATCCGGCCAGGCCGGTTCGCCAGCGTCGTACTTTATTGCTTTGGTGAAAAGCACGTGGGCGAGTGGGGCGAGGGCCATTGCTGTACCGGTGTGGCCGCTGTTTGCGCGCTTTACCGCGTCAAGTGCCAGAGCGCGAATTGTATTGATCTGTCGAGCCTCGAGATCGCTAGTCACGGAACCTCCCAGACCGCGATCCTAGTCGCCAGTTTGTGTGATTCTGGGGAGGTTCAGTCACGGAAAATTGCTGCTGATGCAGTAAAGCCGTGGAGGAAGGATTGTTCGGAAACCGGTCCGATCTCACCGGCACAAAACATTCCTGCAACGGCCTCACCTCTTATCCGTGTGGAGACCTCGGAGGCATCATGGTTCGGTGTCTCAAAGAGGTTTGTTCCGCGTCCGTTACACGTAAACAACAAAGCGCCGTCGGCCATCGGTATTTGAGAAGAGAGTTGGACGAGATCCTCGGCCGCTGAGGAAGCGTCCCGGACTTGAAATTGAATGGTGCTTCCCACTGGTGCGAGATCGCCAATGGCTACGACGCCGCTTTCTTGGTCAGCTCCAATTACAGCGCGAATAAGAAAGTCTCCACGAGTGAATTCCAGTTTGTGTTCGTCAATCACTCGTCCGACGTGAAGTCCATGGTTGACTAGCGTTTTTTCTTTTTCGGGCATGGCATGGATCATTTCTTCAAGCCTTTTAAGGGCCGGTTGACCCCCCAACTCGTAAATCATGTTGTCCCGAGACTTCGTGATGATGAGAGGATTTCCGATAGGCCGGCATCCCTGAGATAGCAGAGGTTCAATGGTGACTTCGCCCTTGATTAAGAGGGCTACAGCGCCATCGCGATAAATCTCGCCGTCAAGAAATAAGCAATTCCCAGAGGATGGATCGGTCGAAGATACAAGACCGCCAATGATTTGGACCTTCGGATACAACAAGCGGCACTCAGCCAACGCTGACTCTGCAGGAAAGGAAAATGGATCAGCTAATAGAAGCATTGTGTGGATGGCGGTTTCAGCTAGCGGCTGTCCAGTTTCCTGAAGTAGATCGGACGGGCTATCAATTCGAAGTGGAGTTACCTGACCGTCAAGGTTGCCTCCAAAGATAGATAGACCGCTTTGGTCTTCTATCTCCTTGCCTCCGCAGATAACAGCACCAGCGGTGCATCCGATGAGCACATTTGGGCGGAGCAATTCAGCAACTGCAGAGTGAATGTCGCTAACGCAGTTTCGGAAGTGGCCGGATACAAAAACGACGGCAAAGTCAGGTGATGATCCAAGCTTGTCCAGTATGTGTCCAATTGCCTCTGCTACGGCGATAGCTGGGTCGTCATGAGTTGAGAGGCTCGATGCATAGGGCATGCGCGGCTCCTTAAGGAGCGAGGATAGTGAGCGGCACCTTGGTCACTGGACCATTGTCTATTCGGCAATGAGCTTCGATGCCGCTTGGCTGTGCCACTTCCAAAGTTGCTTGAACGAGGTTGTAACCGAACTTTCCCGGCTCGACGGTGACCGGCTGGACGTTACGAACGTCCATCGATTTGCCGTCAGCTTCGAAGGTTACCTCCAACGCTGCTAAGCCCTGGTGTGTCTCAGGGCATCGAAGTAACACCATTAGGTGAGGCTGGATGGTGATTGGAAAAGCCTCTTGGGGAGTTAATGAAAAATGAACTCCGGAGAGGTCTAGTCGCGCCGAGCCGCCTTCGGCCTGACGCATTTCAAAGTGTTCGAGAAAAAGCGCTGTAATGATCTCCACGACCTGAGATTATGCGAGGTGAAACGTTTCACCTCAAGTCTGTTTAAGGATTCCTAGTTAAAGGTAGGTTCTTCCTACTAGGACCCTTGTTGCGGTAGCAGAGAAAGCCTTGGAAATCTGATGACTTCTGATCATGATGCTGTGAGGGAAGTTCCGATGTTTCCCTTGGGGACAGTGCTTCTTCCGGGAGGCATTCTTCCACTGCACGTATTCGAAGACCGCTACCGAGAATTAACTGAATACTGCCTCAGGAACGAAGCTCAGTTTGGGATTGTTTTGATTGAGCGAGGACATGAGGTCGGTGGGGGAGATGTGAGGGCTGCTGTCGGCTGCTTGACGGAGATCATCCAACATGAACGTTTGTCGGACGGAAGATCAAACTTGGTTGTCCTCGGTACATCAAGGATCAACATAAAAGAGTGGAAATCGGATGACCCATATCCAATTGCTCTGGTCACAGAAATTGTCGAGACTCCCAGCGAGGACTCATTAGTTCGAGCGCGAGGGGTGTTGCGGCGTCTGTGTGAATTCGTCGAAGGAGCACAAAGTCAGGGTTACAAGACACCACTTATCGATGAAGAGGCCGTAGCCGTAGGTATTGAAGTCACTGAACTGACCTTTCGGATAGCTAACCTGACTCCGTCTGGACCCTTTGACCGGCAAAGAGTGTTGACAGCGTCTAGTTGTGAAGAAAGATTGGACATAATCGAAGAGCAGCTCCAGGGTCTGGAAGAAATTCTCGCAACCGAGTGAACTGAGTAGTAAGTCTCGGTGGTGTCGGCTCGTGAGTCTGGCATGCTGAAGATTAGAAAGTCCGAGCTGGTAGGCACTATGGCACGTGAAAACAGAGGACTGAAGGCTGACTTCGATGGTCTTGTTTCAACCCTACGCGCCTACGTAAAACAAGAGACGCTTGGTCCAATACGAGGATTGGGGCGTTATTTGGGTTTTGGTTTAGCAGGTACAGTTTGCTTCGCTATAGCTGAGGTCTTTTTGTTACTTGGGGTAGTCCGTGTTTTGCAAACAACAACTACAGCCTTTAGAAACAATCTAAGTTTCATCCCCTATCTCGCGGGAGTGGCCGCTTCGGCTGCGTTCATTTCTTTAGCGGTCCTAGCTCTGAAGCACGACGGAAAGCGACACGCTAATGACTGACCGCAGTAGTGAATCCGATTCGCAGATTACGTCGGACGATTTACGGGAGCGCTTCAGCCGCTTAACCGGGGAGTCGGATGAAACTCCCGCCTCCATCCAACGCCCAGGCGTTGTCGCGGGGGCGGTACTGGTTTCTGGAATGTTGGTCATCGCTTTTCTTTTTGGTCGCCGGTTGGGACGTAAACGGTCCACCTTTGTGGAGATCGTTAGGGTCTAATGAAGATNAATGATGAGATTAGTGAGATCGGGTTGANTCGCTTTNTAAAGGCTTGTTGGGGTCGGGGACGGCGCGGGAGTGGTCCTTGGATGGCATTAGCAATTGTGGCTGCGACCATGAGGATCCTTCGTCTTTTAAGCAAACGGAAGCCAAGGACCGTGCATCGCAGGGAACTGATGCCCGGTGAGTCAGTCAGGATTGATCACCTCCAAAGAAAGCAAACTGGTAACGGCTGATGGCCGATAAAGGGCCGAAATTGGTAGCCGGAGAACGGATCGTCCTGATCGACAATCGACAACGACGGTACCTAGTCGAATTAAAATCGGGAGGAGAGTTCCATTCGCATGCAGGGGCCGTTTCTCACGATGAGATCATTGGGAGCCTTGAAGGAAGCGAGTATAGGACGGCTTCTAATGCCCGCTTCGTCGGGTTGCGACCGACCCTCAATGACTACGTCCTGAAGATGCCTAGAGGTGCTCAGGTTATTTACCCAAAGGACCTCGGACCGATTCTTATGTTGGCTGACGTCTCACCAAACCAGTGGGTATTTGAATCCGGTGTGGGTTCGGGGGCACTATCGACCGCCCTTTTGAGGGTGGGTGCTCATGTGACTGGGTACGAGATTCGAGANGACTTTGCCGAAACCGCAAAATCGAATGTTGAGAAATTCCTCGGGCCCGAGGCAATGGAGCGTTACGACGTCAAGATCCATGACGCATATGAAACCCATACCGATGTCGGCTTCGATCGGGCAGTTCTGGATCTCCCAGAACCTTGGCAGGTGGTCCCACACCTAGAGACGTCGCTGCGTAGCGGCGGGATTCTGGTTGCCTACAACCCATCAATAATCCAGGTCCAAAATTTGCGAAAACGTCTGAGTGAGGGACCATGGGCGTTAACCGAAACAGTCGAGGTTCTGAACCGTACGTGGCATGTAGAAGGACATTCAGTACGTCCCGACCACCGAATGGTCGCACACACGGGCTTCTTGACACACGCCCGTTTAATAGAAGCCTGAGTGATGCGCCGTGGTCTTTGACGCAGTTGCTGGCGTTCTGCTTGCTCTGGCAGCAATAGCTGGCTGGCGCGGAGGCCTTATAGGTCGCCTTGGTGCGTGGATTGGATTTGCAGCTGGTGGTTTAGCTACCGCTCGATGGGTTGGGTCAGGTATCGAACTTTTAAATATAGAGGGGCAAAACCAACGACTTGCTATTGCTGCTGCCGCGGTGCTTCTTGGGGCGCTACTAGGCCACGGGGTCGGACGACGCTTAGCGCGAGGTCTCCGGGGTTTGGTTCCTCGCCCCTTTCGATGGATCGACTCGATAATCGGTGTGTTCGTGGCGATTGGATTTGTGGGCCTCTTCATTTGGATGCTCCTTCCTCCGCTAGCAGCCGCAAAAGGCTGGCCGGAGCAGCAGTCTGAACAGTCAAAAATTGTTGAGTTCGTNGAGCGATACACACCGATTACCCCGTCAGCAACCGGTTTTCTGGGGGAGCTTTTAGCCAATTGGTCTGCCACCTCGACGTTCCGACCCGAGGAGGGTCGTTTAGTTGTAGGCCTACCCCCAGAAGAGATCTCGGTGTCCGCAGAAGTCCTCGAATCAGCAGCGGCATCAGTCGTTCGAGTGCAAACAACTGCCTGCAGTCAACAACAGAACGGCACAGCTTTCGCTATTTCCCCGGGATTGGTCTTGACGAATGCCCATGTGGTGGCTGGAGCCAAAGAAGTAGAAATTGCGTTACCGGGCGAGGACTTAAAGCCTGCAGCGGTCACTGCTTTTGATCCCGAACGAGATCTTGCACTCATTCGGGTCGAGTCCGAGATACCTCCCCTGTCGCTTCAAACTCCTCTGGAAGGACAACTAGCGGTTGTCATCGGCCACCCTTTAGGGGGTCCGCTTCGCACAGCCCCCATTCGATTCGTTGAAAAGGTTATTGCGAACGGTGAGGACATTTATAGGTCATTGGAGACCAAGAGAAAGATCTGGTTTGCCGCAGCAAATCTAAAATCAGGGGACAGCGGTGCCCCTGTCGTCGACACCAACGGGGACGTGGTGGGCGTAATCTTCGCAATAGCACCACCAGGCTCTCTGGATTATGAGAGAGCCGCTTACGTCTTAGACAGATCTGAGATAGCTGGCTTTATGGCCGAAGTCGCAGCCTTCAATGAACGAAGCGTTGTTAATACGGGCAAATGCCTCAGATAAGGCGCAGGGGGCGAGCCGTCGGCACACCGAGGGTCAGCTAAGCCTCAATGTAGATGCATTCCCCAGGACATTCTTCTGCTGACTCAATAACTGCATCAAGTTGGTTGTCGGCGAAATTCGCGAGAGCTTCAGCGCCTCCCGGATCCGACATGACATTGCCATCTTCGACTACGTAAGCCAAACCATCGTCAAGGAGGGTGAATACGTCAGGCGCTATCTCTTCACAGAGACCGTCGCCCGTACACAGATCTTGGTCAATCCAGACCTTCATGTTGGTGCCTTTCTTCTTCGTGCAAGACAGCTCGGCGGTTCCACGGGGAAACTCCACTTAAGGTGAAGCGGAGCAATTACTAATTTACCCTGATCAGAAGGAGTAGGCACATCTTTCTTCAAAGGTTCCGTCGAAAGGATTTACTTGGTTGAGCCACTTCTTGCCCGGATTCGTGTAGCTTCCCGTCCAGACACCAGCATTGCCTGAGGATCGTTATGCCAAGCCAAGACGATATGAGTGACAAAGAAAGCACTCCAGGCGAGCTGTCCGCGCTCCGAAGTCAAATACGGGCTCTTGAGTCAGAGGTAGGTCTTCTTCGACGCAAGCTGGTCGATACGCCAAAGAGAGTCACGACACTTGAGGAGCGTCTTCTTGAAACCAAGGGTCAGCTTGCTCAGGCGGTTTCGCAGAACGAAAAACTGACCTTCACCCTTCGCGAGGCCAGAGAACAAGTAGCGACCCTGCGAGAAGAAGTAGAGAAGTTAACCCAGCCTCCTTCGGCTTATGGGACCTTTATCGGCACCAATGACGATGGAACGGTCGATGTCCATACGAACGGCCGAAAGGTCAGAGTCAGTCTCCATCCGGATCTTCGAGGATCAGAACTTGAGGCCGGAGCAGAGGTAGTTCTGAATGAATCGTTAAATGTGGTTATGTCGCGCGATCCAGGAACTTCAGGCGAGGTAGTTGTCCTGAAAGAGGTTCTGTCTGACGGTCTGCGAGCGCTAGTGACGGGCCGCGCTGACGAAGAACGAGTAGTCGATCTAGGGGATCACCTAAAAGAACAGAAAATGAGGGCAGGGGATAGCTTGCTGTTGGATGCTCGAGCCAACCTGGTTCTTGAGCGGTTGCCCCGACCAGAAGTTGACGAACTACTTTTGGAAGAGGCACCAGATGTCACCTACGCAGCTATCGGTGGTTTGGATGGACAAATTGAGCAGATCACCGATGCAGTGGAACTTCCGTACCTGCATCAGGACCTTTTTCGGGAATACGACCTGCCAGCACCCAAAGGGATCCTTCTCTATGGGCCTCCGGGGTGCGGCAAGACATTGATCGCTAAGGCCGTAGCGAATTCTTTAGCGAATAAGGTGGCGGAGGCCTCGGGGGATAAGGACGCCCAAAGTTTCTTTATCAACATAAAAGGGCCCGAATTGCTCAATAAGTACGTGGGTGAGACAGAAAGACAAATTCGACAGATCTTTCAGCGGGCTAGAGAAAAGGCCAGTGAAGGTTGGCCCGTCATCGTGTTTTTCGATGAAATGGAGTCCCTGTTCCGGACTCGGGGAAGCGGAATTAGTTCCGACATGGAGTCAACGGTGGTGCCTCAGTTACTCGCTGAGATCGACGGAGTCGAAGGTCTGAGGAACGTGATCGTGATCGGAGCTTCGAACAGAGAGGACTTGATCGACCCAGCTATTCTCCGACCTGGTCGCCTCGATGTGAAGATCAAGATTCAGCGGCCAGATGAGACCGCAGCCTCAGCGATCTTTTCGACCTATCTAACCCAAGAGTTGCCGATCGATCCGATCGAAATTGAAGAACTTGGTGGCGGTGAACCCGACAAAACAATCAGGGTCATGATCGAGCGCACTGTTGAAGAGATGTATCGACCCGAGGATCACAACCAGTTTTTGGAGGTCACCTACCAAAATGGTGACAAAGAAGTTATGTATTTCAAAGACTTCGCGTCCGGGGCAATGATCGAGAATATTGTTCGACGATCGAAGAAAACAGCAATAAAGCGTTCGATTGCAACTGGAAGCTACGGGATTCGGTTAGACGATTTATTGGGTTCGATTCGCCAGGAATATAAAGAGCATGAGGATCTTCCGAACACAACGAATCCTGATGATTGGGCAAAGATTTCTGGGAAAAAAGGTGAACGAATTGTGTTCATCCGCACGCTGCTGAGTGGTGATGACGAATTCGACGGTGAGGGCGGCCGAGCCATCGAACGAGTTCAAACAGGTCAATATCTCTAAAACTCCTCAACACAGCTAAGGTCGAGCTGTGGCAGTTCATAAGGTTCTAGGAATAGAGACCGAATTCGGGATCTTGCATCGCAACGATGGTGAGTCAAACCCTGTTGCCGCCTCATCGATGATCATCAATGCCTATGTAAATGGCTTTCTAGAGCGGCGCGTAGGCTGGGACTTTGAAGACGAACACCCAGGCGTTGACGCCCGAGGTTTCAACGAATTTGACGCACTTGCGCCGGAAATAGAAACCCACTTGGTCAACGCGGTACTTACTAACGGTGCTCGCTACTACGTAGATCACGCTCACCCTGAGCTGTCGACACCAGAATGCACCGATGCACTGCAATGCACTACTTACGATAGGGCCGCAGAAGAAATCTTGATTCGCTCGATGGAAAAGGCCAATGAACTCCTCCCTGAAGGAGAGGAACTGGTTATCCACAAGAACAATAGTGACGGCAAAGGCAACAGCTACGGGTGTCATGAAAACTATCTGGTGGACCGGGCTGTTCCCTTCGGGCGCATAGTCCAGCAGGTCATGCCGTTTTTTATTTCTCGACAAGTGTTCTGCGGTGCCGGAAAAATAGGTTCAGAAGCGCCTGGGCTGACCCACGCCGATGTTCCCTTTCAAATAACTCAGCGGGCTGATTTTTTCGAGGAGGAAGTAGGCCTTGAAACAACTCTAAAAAGGCCGATCGTTAATACGCGCGATGAGCCGCATGCCGATAGCAAGAAGTACCGAAGACTCCACGTAATCGTCGGCGACGCGAATATGAGTGAAGTACAGACTTATCTTAAACTCGGGACCACGGCGATCGTCTTAGCCATGATCGATGACGACATGGCGCCTGATGACTGCGTTTTTGAGAGTCCCGTGCAAACCCTCCGGCAAGTGAGCTATGACATCGATCTTGCAATGGTTCACCGTTTAGTCAACGGCCAGAAAGTGTCAGCTCTTGATGTCCAATGGGCTTACTACGCCGCAGCAGAAAAATGGGCAGATCGTCATGGATTCGAAGTAGTTGGGGGTGAGGCGATCGGCAAGGATCTAATGAGCCGGTGGAACGAAGTTCTTGTCGCACTTGAGAACGACCCGGATTCACTTACTGATTCCATCGACTGGATAGCCAAACGTCGCCTTTACGAGGGGTACCGTTCAAGGCATGACCTTGAGTGGTCAGACCCTAAGCTTGCGGCCCTCGATTTGCAGTACCACGACCTCAGACCAGACAAAGGTCTCGCTAGGCGCATAGGACTCAAGCGAATATCTATCGATTCCGAGGTTGAAGCTGCTGTAGATAGCCCACCACCTTCGACTCGCGCGTATTTTCGAGGTCGTTGTCTTGAGCGATACCCAGACGAGATTGTTGCTGCAAATTGGGATTCCATGGTCTTTGACGTCGGTAGCGACCCGTTGCGTCGCGTGCCGATGCTGGAGCCGTTGAGGGGAACCGCAGCGCACGTCGCTAACTTGTTAGATGAGTGCGACAATGCCGCTGAGCTATTAAGGCGCTTGGGGACATGAGAACCCAATAGAATTATGAAAGTAGGAGGCTTTTCATGGCTGAACAGGAACAGAGACGTCAATCGGCGCCGCGAAGCGACGAGGTCGNGGTAGAGGAAGAGACACGCGGGGACTCCGGAAAAGAACTGAAAGCGGACTTGGATGACCTGCTTGACGAAATAGACGATGTACTTGAAACCAACGCTGAAGAGTTCGTCAAAAACTATGTGCAAAAGGGCGGCGAGTGAGTTCTATGCCGCTCTACGTTCCGGGTGAAGACCCTGGAACCGACTTCTTAAATCTGCTGCGCCAAAATGGTCTTGACCCATTTCCAACCAGCTTGCCGGGCACAATCGATGCCGGCCACGCAACGACCGTGCTTGCATTGCGGTGCGCCGGGGGAGTTGTGGTAGCTGGAGACCGGCGAGCAACAGCTGGACATCTCATCAGCCACCGTGACATGCAAAAAGTATTTCCTGCCGACGAGCATTCGGCAGTTGCCATCGCCGGTGCGGCAGGACCAGCAATCCAGATGGTGCGCGTATTCCAGCTACAACTTGAGTACTACGAAAAGATCGAAGGTAAGCCACTGACGTTGGAAGGCAAAGCGAACCAGCTTGCAGAGATGCTCCGAGGTCACCTTCCGCAAGCGATGCAAGGCTTAGCTGTCGTTCCCATTTTTGCTGGTTTCGACCAGGCTCGCGAGACTGGCCGCCTCTTCCAGTTTGATGTGACCGGCGGCCGCTACGAAGAACAGGATTACGCAACCAGTGGGTCAGGAAGTCTTCATGCCGGCACGGTTGTAAAGCTTGGATATCAATCGGACCTATCTGAATCAGAGGCGTTGTCGCTTGCAGTCAAGGCACTTTGGCACGCGGCCGATGAAGATAGTGCCACAGGCGGCCCAGACCCCATACGGGGTATTTACCCGGTTCTGACAGTCATAACGGACCAAGGGTTTCGCCAATTGAGCGACGAGGAGTCAGGAGCGGTATTCGCTGACTTCAGAGAAGAACTAGCGGAAGGGTAAAAGCAGATATGGCGATGCCTGGCATGTACGTAAGCCCCGAACAATTAATGCAAGACCGAGCTGACTACGCGCGAAAAGGAATTTCACGCGGCCGGAGTCTGGCCGCTGTTGAACATCAAGGGGGCATAGCACTCGTCGCNGANAACGCCAGCTCGACCCTAAGGAAGGTTTCAGAAATATACGATCGAATAGCCTTCGGTGGCGTCGGTAGGTATAACGAATTCGACCAACTCCGGATTGCAGGCGTTCGCTACGCCGAACTNAAGGGCTACCAATACAGCCGAGAGGATGTCGACGCNCGCAGCCTCGCAAATCAATACGCCCANATGCTTGGNCAGATCTTTACTCATGAGATGAAGCCCATGGAAGTAGAAATCGTTGTNGCCGAAATTGACNCCGACGGAACGCCTGAGCTCTACCGNATTCANTANGACGGNACCGTTGCCGACGANCAACATTGGTGTTGNATTGGNGGAGATTCAGAAGCAGTNCNAGATCGNCTGAGCGACGGNTGGTCTCAAGAGCTTGACCGCGATGCGGCAGTNAGGCTTGCNGTNCAAGCGNTNGCNGGACCTGATCGNTCAATCTCTGCTGANGAGCTGGAAGTTGCNGTGCTGGCNGCGGGCAATGGCCGACGTTGCTTTAGAAGNCTCGACGANGCGGAGACNGAAGGCCTTTTNGCGGNCTGAATAGTCCANNCCTATCTCGGNTNTTCCGACACCAGTTCGCCTGGATCCGAGGAAGTAACGATACGGTGTGCTCGTGCAGCGAAGGATCATGGGCCTAGAGAATGAATACGGTGTGACCTGCACCATTCGCGGCCAACGAAGACTTAGTCCTGACGAAGTGGCACGGTATCTATTCCGGCGAGTGGTGTCCTGGGGCCGCTCAAGCAACGTTTTTCTAGCAAATGGTGCCCGCCTTTACCTTGATGTGGGCTCTCATCCGGAATACGCCACGCCGGAATGCGACTCAATCTACGAGGTTATTTGCCACGATCGAGCAGGTGAGCGCATCTTAGAACGACTCGTTGACAATGCAGAAGAGCGGCTAGCGGAGGAAGGAATTACAGGAAGCACTATCTACTTATTCAAAAACAACACAGATAGCGCTGGGAACAGCTATGGCTGCCATGAGAATTACCTAACGAGCCGCAGGGATGATTTTTCGAATTACGCGGAGGTATTAATCCCATTTCTGGTAACGAGGCAGATCTACACCGGAGCCGGCAAAGTTCTACAAAGCGCGCGCGGTGCTATGTACAGCATTGCTCAGCGAGCCGAACATATCTGGGAGGGAGTCTCGAGCGCCACAACGCGGAGCCGCCCAATCATCAACACGCGAGACGAACCCCACGCCGACGCCGAGAGGTTTAGGCGCCTTCACGTGATCGTTGGTGACTCCAATATGAGTGAATACACATCGTTTCTGAAGGTTGGAGCAACGGCTCTCCTACTCAGGATGATGGAAGACCCAGGTGTCGTGCTTCGGGACTTAACCCTTGAAAACCCCATTCGAGCGATTCGGGAGATAAGTCACGACATCACTTGTCGACGGCGAGTCCGCCTAGCAAGCGGCAGAGAGGCCAGCGCATTCGAAATTCAATCGGAATACTTAGAGCGCGCCCAGCGCTTCGCTGACCACAACGACCTCAACCCCGAAGAAAAACAAGCGTTGGCAATGTGGGAGCACTGCATGGACGGGATCGAACAGGACCCGTTGACTTTAGACCGAGAGGTTGATTGGGTAATCAAGTACCACCTGATTGAACGTTACAAAAATAAACACGGCCTTGATCTGGGTGACTCTCGCACCGCTCTTTTGGACCTCCAATATCACGACGTCAATCAAAATCGAGGTTTGTTCTACCTCATGCAACGCAAGGGGTTAGTGGAGCGCATTCTCGACGATAGTGATGTTGAAACAGCGATAGAGCATCCTCCGCAAACCACCCGGGCCAAGCTTCGCGGCGATTTTGTGCGGCAAGCTAAAGAGAAGAAGCGCGACTACACGGTGGACTGGGTCCATCTGAAGTTGAACGATCAAGCACAAAGGACCGTGCTGTGTAAGGACCCGTTCTTGGCCGAGGACGAACGAGTCGATGCGCTCATAGCGTCGCTGTAAGAGTCAATAATGCCAAGATTTGATGCTGGTCGAGTTGCGCAAATAGTTTCCGAAAGAAGTGGACTACAGCGTCTCCTTTTGGATGACGGGACACGAGCATACGCACTAACTGAAGTAGTTGGATCTGCAAGCCAGGGAGACCTTGTAATTGTCAACACCACAGCCGTAGACCTTGATCTAGGAACTGGTGGCTGGCACGTCGTCCACTGGATCGACGGAAATGAAGCTAACTCCAAAGAGCATAAAGGGAGAGTGCTTAAGGCGCGATATCTATCCGAGCAGACGGAAGTAGACCCACATGTGTCAGAACGTTCCGATCTCGTAGGTGCTCGAGTTCTGCTTTGCGTTCTGCACAGCCATATTGGAGCCGTAGCGGTAGCGATGTCTTCCTCAAAGGTTGGGTATTTGATGACCGACCAAGCGGCGCTGCCTCTTGCGCTCAGCGACCTTGTCGCCGAGTTGACCTCGGCTGATCTTGTAGCGACAACTGCCACAGTTGGACAAGCGTTTGGCGGCGAAATCGAAGCAGTCAATGTTGCTTCTGGAGTAGGTGCTCTGATGGATAGCGGGAGCAGCCGGATCCTTCTCGGGGCAGGCCCGGGCCACGTAGGCACCGCTTCTAAACTGGGATTTTCTGCTATGGAACTAGCTGGGCACGCTTCAGTTCTCCACGCGCTCGGAGCTGAGGTTGCACTTTGTGTCAGAGCCTCCCAAGTAGATGAGAGACAACGTCATAGGGGTATAAGTGACCACATGAGATCACTCTTAAAGGCTATTCCTGTTGAAATAAACGTGCCGGTTCCCCATGGAGAAGACTCCTCTTGGGTTACAGAACTTGGGCATTACGCTCACTTAGCGGAGCCAGTTGATGTCGCGAGGGCCCTGAACAAGAGTGGAGTCGAGATCACGAGTATGGGTGAACCCCTGTACCAAGATGAGCTTGCGTGTTCCTACCTAGGCGCCGCAGCCTCATGGCTTTTGGGGATGGAGCGATGAGCAGGCTCTCTTCGATTTCTTTCTGGATAAGAAAGCCGTCCCAGAAGAATTGGAAACCGATTCGCGAATGGGCTGGCGTGATTTTGGTGGCATTGATCGCCGCATTCGGGATTCGCGCGACCCTCGTTCAGACCTACTTCATACCTTCAGAATCGATGACTCCCACGTTAGAGGTTGGAGATCGACTGATGGTCTACAAGCTGGCCTTCACTTTGGGAGCTGTTGATAGGGGTGACTTAGTCGTCTTCAATCGACCACCAGCTTTAGATGAGACTGAGCTTAAGGATTTTGTTAAGCGAGTTGTGGGACTTCCAGGGGAACGAGTGTCAGCCGAAAATGGTGTTCTCCTCGTTAACGGCTCGCCCCTCGAAGAGCCATATTTGGCTGCGGGGGTTTGGACACAGGATTTCGCGGAACTTGAAGTCCCTCAAGGGCACGTGTTCGTGATGGGCGATAATCGGTTCAACAGCCGTGATAGTCGTTGGTTTGGTCCGATCAGCGAAGAGCTGTTAGTCGGGGAAGTCTTTATTCGTCTGTGGCCGTTCAAATCATTTGGTCGCCCATAGATAAGCGGTCGACATCAGCCTGCTTGCGCAAAGCCAGTTTGGAGACGGTCTACATGGTCGCTGTGGACTCCGTCGATACCCATTCGTACGAGATCCCGGATAACGCGTACATGTTGTGCGTCCCAGGCGATGCAGTAGCGGTTGAAACGATGAAATAACGTCGTTAACCCTCCGCTCCAATCACTGTGATGAAGATTTACGGCGTCAATTCCAGCCGCTGCTAGCTCCGCAGCCCGGCGTTCCGGACCATCTTTCATGTGTTTGAGGCGTGTTGAGTTGACCAATCGGGCACAGGTTTGTGGCCTTGTGTCAGCTAGCAGTTCCCACGATGGATGACATAACCACAGTCGCGCTTCGGCTTGATAATCACGGGCGAGGCCAACTACCCCAATGAACGCGCTTTCATCCTTTAGGTCAATCGATAATTCAAAATTCGCACCACAGGTTTGATACAGATCCTCTAGTGAGGGGATATGTCCGGGTAGGTCAACCCGAAGGATCTTCGAGATTGGTTTTCGTCGTATGCCGCTGCGGATAACGCCATCATGATCTAATACGGGCACTCCGTCGCTGGTGAGCCAAACGTCTGTTTCCAGCCCGGTCGCACCGAGTCGAAGCGCTAACTTGAATGCTTCCAAAGTATTTTCTGGTGCGTTGGCCCGTGCTCCGCGGTGAGCGAATTGAATAGCGGGGTTACGAAGCGACGGAAGACGTTGTTGCACGAAAACATCATTCTTCATTACTACCGAGCCGTGCAAGATTGGCTCTAACGTGGCGATGTGGTCATCTTCGCTCTCATAGCTGCGTTTGCCTTCTGTGTAGGGTTTTTGTTTCTATGGCGAATGACGTCGGCCGTAAAGGTGGAGGTACGGACAACACTCAGAGCAATAGATAAGGCGTCGGTTGCTCTGGGTGGGATAGCCCGAGAAATTGAACGTGCTGAAGTCCATTTGGCGCGGCTAACGAATCTACGTATCAGGCGTCTTGTAATGAGTCGTATCTTTAGTCAGCCTCAACGACGTCTCCCGAGGCGCCATAGGACCTAGCCTCATTGTTGTGAATCTCACGCCCAACGAGATACTGATTATTTGCCTAGTGGCGTTGATTGCTCTAGGCCCCAAACAGCTCCCTGAAACGGCACGTCAAATTGCAAAGGGCTTCGGTGAATTGCGGCGTCATAGCTCACAGCTCCGGGCCGAGTTCACGTCGGTAGTTGATCAGGCAGTCGAGGAATCACACGACCAGGAACTTCTACGCCAAACGAAGGAAACCGACGACTGCCCAATCCAGGATGTAAACCCTAGAGATCCGCAATGAGGTTTGGGAAGAGGTCAACATCTCCTCCAGCTACGTTTTGGGATCATGTAGCTGAACTTCGCATGCGATTGATCGCCAGCATGTTCGCTGTAGCGCTGGCCTCCCTGGTTGGATTGGTCTTTTACAACTGGTTGCTCGAAAATATTTTCCTTCCACCGTATTGCCGAGTGCTTGAGGGCCAGGGAATTGACCGGGTGTGCACCCTGGTTATTACCGAGCCATTAGATGGCTTTAAAACCCGGATACGTGTCTCCGTGTACGTAGGGATTCTCATCGCTATGCCGATTTTGCTATGGAATTTATGGCGGTTCATCACGCCGGCTCTCGACAGACGCGAAAAGCGATATGCCGTCCCGTTCGTGTTAAGTGGCGTTCTTCTTTTTGTCTGCGGCGCTGTTGTTGCCTACGCAACGTTCGAACGCGCCCTCGAGTTTCTTATCTCGTTCGGTGGAGACACCGTAGACCCGTTATTCTCTCCTGGTGCATATCTCGGTTTGATGACCTACATGATGATTGCCTTCGGCGTTGGATTTGAGTTCCCGATTGTGTTGGTCTTCCTGCAGCTTGCGAGAGTGGTCACTCCTAGACAGTTAAGTAGCTCACGACGATACGCAATTGTTGGAATCGTCGTGGTCGCGGCCGTCATCACGCCCTCAGGCGACCCGGTGTCATTGGCAGCTCTTTCCATACCGATGTATCTGTTTTTTGAACTTTCGATTCTTGTTGGGTTGTTGCTTGAGCGCTCGCGGCGCCGCAGAGAAGGCATCGCAAAGACATGATCAACGATCGGATTGCATCAGAGTCAAATTTGCTGCGGGAGCGTGGAGTAACAGCGGACGATTTTCAGATGCGGAGTTTCGCAGCGCTTGATAGCGGATCTTCTGTGTTGGTCGCAGCCCCCACGTCGTCAGGTAAGACGTTGGTGGCTGAATATGCCATTGAAAAGATTCTGATGGCAGATAAAACGGTCGTTTATACGACTCCAATCAAAGCGCTTTCGAATCAAAAGTTTAAAGATCTCTGTAATTGGCTAGGTAAAGAAAAAGTCGGCCTACTTACGGGTGATAACGCGATACGACCTAACGCTCAGGTGGTCGTCATGACTACCGAAGTGCTCCGAAACATGATCTACACAAGTAGTCCAGCCTTAGAAAGTCTTGGATTGGTTGTCCTAGATGAGGTTCATTTCCTCCAAGACCCCTACCGAGGGCCTGTTTGGGAAGAAGTCATTATGCAGGTGCCACAGTCGGCGCGTTTGGTCTGCCTTTCGGCGACAGTAAGCAATGCCCAAGAATTGGCTGGATGGATTGGGGAAGTTCATAGCGAATGTGAAGCGATCATTGAGACAACCCGGCCGGTTGAGCTCCACGATCATTTTCTGGTTTTCGACAAACGACACCGACGGGTCCAGGAATTTAGGACGCTCAGAAATGGTGAAAGAAATTTCGAAGTTGAGCGATACCTCGGCAAGATGACCGAACAGAGAAGCCGAGGTCCCCAAAGACGCGGAGGCGCCGTTGGTCGCCCTCGCAGAAACGAGGTCATAACCCATCTTGATGAGTCAGATCGACTGCCGGCCATTTTCTTCGTCTTTTCCAGGCAGGGCTGCGACGACGCAGTCCAAAGCTGCCTTGACCATAACGTTCATTTTCTCGATGGACGCGAGAAGTCTCGAGTGGAACAGATTGTTGAACAACATACAGAAGAGATTTCAGAAGCAGATCTGGCGCTCCTAAATTATGAGAAATGGTTAGATGGCTTGAAGTCCGGAATAGCTTCACACCATGCTGGAATGGTCACACCTTTTAAAGAAGCAGTTGAAGACTGCTTTACGGCTGGCCTGTTGAAAGTGGTTTTCGCAACTGAAACTCTGGCAATGGGCGTCAACTTACCTGCAAGGTCGGTCGTCGTTGAACAGTTGAGCCGCTTCAGGGGAGAAGGCCACGTGGTCCTCACACCTGGGGAATACACGCAGCTAACAGGTCGAGCGGGCCGTCGAGGTATCGATTCGACTGGCCACGCATACTCCCTGTGGAGCCCCTACGAATCCTTTAGCCAGCTAACACAACTAGCCCAAAGCAATGAGTTTGTTTTGGAGTCGGCGTTCCGACCGACCTACAACATGGCCGCCAATCTGATGGCTCGAGCCCAGCGCGAGGAAGCGCTGAATCTCTTAGAGAAATCATTTGCCCAATACCGCGCCAGCGGCCACGTCGTTCGATTGACAAAAGAGTTAGAAAAGGGCCAGGCATCACTGAAGACCGCTCAAGTGGAACTCCAACGGTTAGGGGTCGTCGACACTAAGCCGGCAACTAACAGCAGAAAATCCAGTCCCGATGTCTCGGAGTCCTTGCAACAACTCCGACCCGGCGCAGTGATAGCCCGGGTACACGGTAGCGATACTCAGCATCTCCTGGTGTTGGGGACTACAAGCAGACGCGGAGGAGAACGCCGAGTGCGAGTTGTTACCCCTAGGGGCAAGGTAATGATGCTGACAGTGAATGATTTTGATGTCGGACCCGAGGTCCTTTCGGATCTCGAGCTCCCAAAGCCCTATGCACCGAACCGGCGCGAATACCAGCGCACTGCGGCCAAACTCCTCAAACAGCAACTGACAGAATTGGGCATCTTAATAGAAGTACGCCACCCGGATAGAGACCTCCGAGCCGAACGCATGAAAGCGCACCGACGAGTTGAAACAGCTGAAGGCCGCATTTCCACCATCCGAGAACAGATGGCGGTTGCTGAAGGCGGATTAGTAAGCTCACTAGTAGCCATCGAAGAGATCATGGAGATCTTCGAGTGTGCGGCATCTTGGCAACTGAGTCCACGCGGCGAGGTATTGCAGGGCATCTTCCACGAAATGGATCTTCTGGCAGCACTCTGCGTGGACGGGGCCGTCTTCGACGACGTCTCCCCACCCGAATTAGCAGGTCTGATCTCGGTGTTGACTTATGAACACAGAAGCCGGCTTGAGCCCCCGGCACCATGGTTCCCGAACCGGACCTGCAAACAGAAGGTAGAAGAAATCCTCAGGTATAGCGCCAAAATTCGTTACGAGGAAAACAAACGCGGCCTCCCCGAAAGCAGGATTCCCGACCCAACGATTTTTGGTCAAGTGCACGGTTGGGCATCAGGTCATGAGTTGAGCGAAGTGCTGGATGACGACACCCCGGCAGGTGACTTTGTGCGGAATATCCGCCAGGTGATTGACCTCGTTGGTCAACTCGCGGAAACGACGCATTCACAGACCTTAAAAAATAATGCTATTGAGGCCGGGCGCCTCCTCGACAGGGGGTTGGTTTCAGCGGCGGCCCGGATTCAAGATAGCGATGAAGATGATTGGCGCTCGGATGACCATTAAGCGTGGCCAAGATTGGGGACTCCCAGCGGAAGCCGGTGGCGCTGATCAATTAGCGGCGAACGATAAGGAACTACGAGCTATCGTCGAAACGAATTGCAGGCATCAAGCCCCGATCCCAGTCGTTGGCCTCACCGGCGGTGACCTTTGGCGGGCACTAGGTGCACCCGCAGGAGGACACCGTCGTTTGCAGAGCAAAGAAGCTCGCCAGGTATCGATTGACGTAATAGATGTCTCCCTAGGGGATCAGAACTACATCGCAGTTGCCCACATTTTTTTTCTAACTAGCTGGTGGCGCGGTCCGGTCACAGCAGTTATGAATTCAGAATGGCGCGGTCGTTGGAGAGTCGCGCCACGAGCACACCCCAACGACGGATGGCTGGACTTCTTAGCCGGGGACTTACCAATTCGGCAACGTTTCCTGCTGCGAGAACGAATGATTACAGGCGACCATCTTCCCAACTCAGCTATTAGATCAGGACGAATAAAAGAATTTAGCCAAGAATTTTCTCGTCCTACACGCGCCATATTGGATGGAGTTGATGAGGGTCGACATGATTCTGTCTCCCTCAAAATTCGACCAGACGCTCTAACAGTCATTTACTGAAGGACTCAACGCGGAGGGTGCGCGACTGTGCCGGCGGATCGCCCTACGATCAAGTCTGGCTGACGATTCAGCTGCCACAGTGTCCGCTAACCCGAATCTCATCTTGAACAACTACGCGATAGAACAATTCACCGATACCGAAGAGGATATTCTTCGGCGCTACTTCACGAACCTCGATCAACCGGTGTTCGCACTCGTCAATTTGCCAGAAGTGGTGAAGGGCGCATTGTTCGCCCGCTACAGCAGGACCCACAAGAGCCTGCGTCGACTGTTCTTGGATGAATTCGTCGAGGACCTTGATGTTTCAGGGGACCACTCGATTGACGCAACTGTTGGCCTAGCCAAGGCAGAGGAACTGTACCAGCGCGTGTTCGTCGAGTACGGCGATGACTCAGTGGCACAGCTAGGAGGAGTGCATCTCGCGTGTGAGCAGGCATCGAACCTCCTAACCAAGGTTCTCGAATGGGGAAGACTCATGTCTTACCTGGAGCAATCAACGCGCTATCTCAGTTACGACACCAGAATCGATGGCAGATACAGATACCACCGCGACCCTGACGTCTTGGCTTCACCATTAGGCACTCGGTATGTAGGTGAGATGGACCGGATCTTCGATACGTACGCTGAACTGGTACCAATCCTTCAAGAATTCTATAAATCACAACATGCCCAAGGAAGTGACATCGGGGACCTGGCTTATCGTCAAACCATTCGAGCTAAGGCCTTCGACGCTGTCAGAGGCTTGCTTCCCGCCGCCAGCCTTTCAAATGTAGGTATATACGGCACAGGGCAGGCTTATGAGGCCCTCCTTTTGCGCATGCGCGCCCATTCGCTCCCCGAAGCACGTTCCTATGCTGATCTGATGCTTACCGAACTACGTAAGGTCATTCCCTCCTTCCTACGACGCGTGGACGTGGAGGACAGAGGAATCGCTTGGTCCCATTATCTTGAGACAAACCAGAACGCCATGAAGGCCTTCTCTGAGTCGCTTCTCGCTGACGCGGCTCCGAGGCAGGTTGAAGAAGTTGAACTTATCGACTGGGATCCTGATGGTGAGCGCAAGATGCTCGCGGCGATGCTGTACCCCTACAGCCACCTGCCTGAGACGCAATTAGTTGATGTCGTCGACCGTCTCTCTAGTGATGAACGTATGGGCCTTATCCGGCGTTACGTCGGCGATAGGGCTAACCGGCGACATCGGCCCGGACGAGCACTTGAACGCCTTGACTATCGGTTCGACATTCTCGGTGATTACGGGGGCTTTAGGGATTTACAACGACACCGACTCCTTACTATTGAATGGCAGTCCCTGACGCCGGAACATGGCTATGAGGTACCCGAGGCCGTATCCAGTGCGGGCCTAGGCGATCGATACGACGGCGTGATGGAAAGATCGTCCGCTCTCTATCAACTCCTCCTCCAAGATTTTCCAGAGCAAGCCTCCTATGCAGTGGCGATGGCCTTTCGAGTGCGATACGTCATGCAATTCAACGCCCGCGAGGCCTTGCACATGATCGAGCTCCGCAGCCAGCCGCAAGGTCACCCGAATTATCGGCGAATTGCCCAGTCTATGTACCAACAGATAGCTACAAAGGCTGGCCATTTAGCAGTAGCTGAGATGTTCAGCTATATCGACCTCACTGCGGGCGAAGATGGGCGATTGCAAGCCGAGCGAGCACTCGACGCGCGGCGGTCAACTCGATGATGGAGGGGGTTCGTCTCGCGACTGCGGAAGATTTAGGTGCCTTGGAAGAGTTCGCTACGCAGGCGGTAGAGGAGCAAACCGAAAACAGAGGCGGAGCCATCTGGAGTAGGCGCGAAACACGAAGTCAGCCCTACAGGGCCAGCCTAGAAGCAGCCCTCAATGACCCCGACCAGGACCTTTGGGTAGGTCTGATCGATGAGGCCGCAGTCGGATACGCAGTGGCGCGAGCCGAGATCCTCCGAACGGGCGAGATACTTGGCATTGTCTCGGACTTGTGGGTAGAGCCCGCCGCCCGCGAAGTCGGGGTCGGGGAGGCGCTTATCAATGAAATCATTGGGTGGTGCAAAGAGCGAGGTTGCATCGGAATCGATTCCATGGCGCTTCCCGGCAACCGGGCTACTAAAAATTTCTTCGAGACGTTCGGATTTAAAGCTCGTCTACTGACGGTTCACCACCCTTTAAATACTGAGTGATGTGAGTACCCGGAGTTCACCTCTGTGTTGTGTGGGAGCCGTGTTCGTCTGGGAAGGCAAACTGCTGCTGATTGAAAGAGGCAAGCCTCCCGCCGTCGGGTTTTGGTCGATACCAGGAGGCCATGTTGAACATGGAGAAAGTTGGCAAGACGCCGTTGAGCGCGAGGTAATTGAAGAGACAGCGCTTAAAGCCACTTGTGGTGACTTAATTGGTTGGGTTGAGCGGGAAAGTGCAGGGCAACGTTATTTGATTGCTGACTTCAAGATTGATGTCGCCAATCCCCACGTCGCAAAACCAGGCGACGACGCGACAGATCTGATCTTCGCTGAGAAAGCTGACTTTGCGCGCCTCAAGATAACGTCTGGCTTGGCGGATTTTCTGCGTAAATATGAGCTGATGGACCTCTAACGGCCCTTCCACACGGGATCACGTTTCTCAACGAAGGCGAGAGGCCCCTCATTGAAATCCTCTGTCTTCACGACCACTCGAAAGTGCTCTTTGGTGATTCCCCAACCATCTTCGTCGGACTTTCCTTGAGTCTCCAACACCACTTTGCGACTTTCGCGAACCGCAATTGGGGCATTTACAGCAATCCTTTTTGCCAAGTCAGTGGCTGCTGCTACTACTGCACCGGGCTCACAGAGTTCATTAACAAGTCCCAGCTGAAAAGCACGCTCTGCCGAAATGGCGTCACCAGTTAATGCCAACTCCATCGCTACGTTGCGGGCGATCGAGGCAGGAAGCCGAAAAAGGCCTCCCGCTCCAGCTATCAGGCTGCGTTTCACCTCTGGAATACCAAACGTTGCAGAAGATGAGGCGATTACGAGATCGCACGAGAGCACAATTTCCAAACCCCCAGCTAAGGCGGGACCATCGACAGCTGCGATGAGCGGCTTAGTTCTCGGGTAACGGACGAGACCGGCGAAGCCTCCTTTCTCGGTTTCGATCCTCTTTCCGCTGCTAACTGATTTAAGGTCAGCGCCAGCGCTAAAGACAGGACCGTTGGCCGCGAGAATTCCTACCCACGCATCGTCATCCGACTCGAAGTTATCCAGATGAGCTTCAAGTTCGGAAGAAACTTCGTGGCTCACGGCATTCCTTGCTTCAGGCCTATTTAAGGTAAACAAACCAACGTTGCCGTGTTTTTCGTAGGTGACGACCATTAATCAGATCCTTTTCAGCTGGGAGGTTCTTTAATAGCATCATCGTTCCTCACAGCTTCGTCCACTCCTTGATCTGAGGTTTCATCTTTACTGCTCTCCGACACGAGGTCCTCAGCAGCGCCAGCTTCCGGTTCAGTGAAGGTTTGTCCGCTGTCAACATCAGAACCAGTGGTGGTGGAGCTCTCCACTTCAGAATCAGTGACGGGTTCGATTGACGATGTATCTCCTTGGGCGCTTTCTTCGGACGTTTCAGTCCCCTTGGTTGGAGGTTTTGGCCGGCTCTTGTTGTTCCTTCTCTTACCGCGGCTTCGCTTGACTGGTTCGATTCCGAACTGCTTGGCGATCTCAGGTATTCGGTCAGAAATTTTGGTAATTACGTCGATCAATTCTTTACCAGGTTCTGCCGGAATTTGTGCAAGCGCGACATAGGGTCGTACAGGGGAAAAGGCGATTGCTTCCAGGACGATTCCCAATCGTTGCTGGCTGACATCTCCACCTAAAGCTTCGTTTGCCTGCACGGTCAGTGTTTCGGCGATGTCGGGTGGCAGTGGGCTGCCTGCCTTTGGTGGGCGGGAACTAAGCCTCAGCGCGCGAACGACCCGCTCTTCTTTCAGAGCTGAACGAATTTCGTCCTGCCATTCGATCTGGGCTTTTTCAACGCGTTGATTCAGACCAGATCGAATTTTTTCTGTCAACTCACGAGTTTCGTCATCGCGGGCAGAGTCCTCAGCGGCTACCAGGACGGTCCGCAGATCCCGAATATCCACATCGTCAATGGTCTCTAGGGCAGCGTCAGCGCGATCTCTCCACTCGGCGATTTTGAGTTGTGGAAGCAACGCCTCGGCAAGGGTGATCAATGCGTCCGCCCTAACTTCTTCCCCACCTTCTTGCGTTGCACGCTGGTTCTGTGCCTCTATCTCTTTTCGAACCGCAGCGATGCCGCCGCGAGATACCTGATCGGCGATAACGCGCTGTTCTTCTGGAAGGGTTTCAATGAAGGCCTTCCGGTGAACGCGACCCGGTTTGAGTTTCTTGGCTTTGGGTTTGGGGGGATTATCCGCTTTCGGTTTACGTTGGCGTCGTTCTCCTTCTTTGTTGCTTCTGTTCTTTGATTTCGACCGGTTATCGGTGTTATCTCGTTTCGAACCCTTGTTGTTGCGTTTGCCGCCACCCTTACGTCGATCTGATCGCCCCTTACGTGCAAGTTGGGTAGTAACGCCAGCGACCTCGTTCTTGCCACCAATGAGTTCGATGCGCTCGTCGTCAGGGCGTCCGCTTCGTCCTTTGGGGGGCAACACCGAAGTAACGAAGATCCCATCGATCTCAAAATCTGCGTCGGCTCGACATACGTCGCCGACGGAAGCTCCATCGTAAAGAAGCGTCCCGTCCAGGCTGCCTTTAGGTTGTTTGG
Organism: Acidimicrobiaceae bacterium; assembly: GCA_002708935.1. Lineage (GTDB taxonomy): Bacteria > Actinomycetota > Acidimicrobiia > Acidimicrobiales > Poriferisodalaceae > MedAcidi-G3. Next base: position 219,347 of record PAPO01000024.1, read on the forward strand.
CGCCGGCGGCTCGCCAGGTCCAAGTTCCGTCGTCGCGCTGACTCGTCAGTTCGACCTCGATACGTCGGCTCATCGTTGCTCCGGGCTTTCCGGCTAGTCGGGCGGGAGGCGGCAGGGGAGAAGTGGCCCCCTCGCTTGTCCCAAGGTACAAAGCTAAACGTTACCGAAATGGTGCGGCGCTGACGCAAATAAGGGCTAACAGCTTTTTGTCCATGAATGACCTCACATAAGGGCCGGAGCGTCCTACCCTCGGCTCAACAGACGAAATCAACAGGAAAGTCATGGCAAAAGCGAAGGCGCCCGAACAAATAGCACGCGAAATCGTCGATGTTCCAGTCGATGACGAAATGCGCGACTCATTTATGCCTTATGCGTTATCGGTGACGACCAGCCGAGCGATCCCCGATGTCCGAGACGGATTAAAGCCCGTTCAGCGACGAATTCTTTACGTCATGGCTGACCTCGGCCTACGACCAGGAACTCCGTTTCGTAAATCTGCTGGTGTGGTAGGTGAGGTGATGGGGAAATACCATCCCCACGGCGACAGTGCCATCTATGAAGCCATGGTGCGCATGGGGCAGTCATTTTCGATGGCAGTTCCATTCGTCGACCCCAAAGGCAACTTCGGCAGCCTGGACGATCCACCGGCTGCCTATCGATATACAGAGGCTCGATTAACGCCTGCTGCTATGACCATGGTTCAAGCCCTAGACGAAGAGACTGTTGATTTTGTCGCAAACTTCGATGGCGAGCGGGATGAACCAATTTGTCTTCCGGGCGCGCTTCCGAACCTGTTGGTGAATGGGGCTTCGGGCATTGCTGTCGGAATGGCCACAAACATGCCACCGCACAACCTTGCTGAGGTAGCAGCAGCAATTGAACACGTCCTGACGAAACGACGGCCAAAGCCGACTGTCGACGACCTAATGAAGCATGTCGAAGGACCTGATTTCCCTACGGGAGGTGTGATCGTCGATGACGGTTCCCTTCGAGATGCCTATGAATCAGGCCGTGGCACGATACGGATTCGGGCGAGAGCAGAAATCGAAAATATTACTGCTCGACGACAGGGGATCATTGTTACTGAGTTGCCTTATGCCGTGGGCCCAGAGCGTGTCCAGGCAAAAATTCGGGAACTTATTGGTGCCGGAAAGCTTGAAGGAATAGCAGCCGTCGTGGATCTTTCCGATCGGCATCACGGTCTGAGGCTCGTCATTGAATGCAAATCCGGTGTTGGCCCACACTCGCTATTAGAGAAGCTCTACAGGCTCACGCCACTAGAGGAAAGCTTCGGAATCAATAACGTGGCGCTTGTTGACGGGGTACCAACAACACTTGGGCTCGGCGCCCTGTGTCAGCGCTACATCGATCACCGATTGGATGTGATAGTCCGGCGCGCCACGTATCGATTAACGCGTGCTGAAGAGCGAGAGCACATTCTCCTCGGCCTCTTGCTAGCGCTCGACAATATTGAGAAGGTCATCGCAATCATCCGAGGTTCCAAAGATGCAGCTAAAGCCAAATCTCAGTTAATTAAGGACTTGAAGTTAACTGATGTGCAGGCGACCCACATTCTGGATATGCAGCTTCGTCGTCTGACAGCACTTGAGGTCGACAGGCTGCGCGAAGAACTTACAGATGTGCAAGTAGACATAGCTCAGCTAAAGAAACTGCTGTCCTCTGAGACGAAACAACGAAATACGGTTCGAGACGAATTACGCGAGCTGGTAAGGGACTTCTCAGAGGCTCGAAGGAGCAAGGTCACCAAGGCATCGGATCTTGTGGTGATTGATGACGAAGCCGAAGAAGATCTTGAAGAAAATATCGAAGAAATGGGGGACCAACCTACCTTGGTCACGTTGTCGACATCTGGTTTACTGGGGCGACGGTCACTTGAGGAAGAGTTCAATGTGAAACCAGGCCGGCACGATGTGGTCGCGAAAAGCCTCGAAACAACTATCTTTGCTGGGGTTTCGGCTGTGACCGATCAAGGGCGAGTGCTGACGGTTCGAGCCCGTGAAGTTCCAGAGATGGTGCGGGGGAGTCGAGGGGCCTCAGTAACTGAAATGTTCTCCCTTGGTCGGGGTGAAAAGGTTGTTGGTTTATTCGGCGAAGCCACTGATCCAATAATGCTGGTAACTCGCAAGGGAGTCGCTAAACGTATTGACTCAGATGCCCTGAAACGTCTGAGATCAGGTAGTTCCGCCATAAATCTAAAGGGCGATGATCGTGTCAGCGCGGCGTTTGCTGCTAGCGAAGATTGTGACGTGGTTATGGTTGCTTCGGACGGGCAAGCACTGCGAACCCCAGCTAAGGGGATCTCTATACAGGGACCAGGCGCAGGAGGAGTCGTTGGTATGAAGTTGAAACCCGGTGCCAGCTTGCTAGCGGCCGGAATTGTTGAGTTTGGATCGGCAGTCGTGATCGTTAGTGACGAAGGCGCGATAAAGGCAACAGATGTTGCAGAAATCCCCAGCAAAGGTAGAGCCACCGGCGGCGTCCGAACTGTCAAATGGCGAGACTTCGAGACTACGGCAGCGTTTGCTTGGGTCGGACGAAGTCAGCACCTCGCAGCGGTCGTGGCGGATCCTCTGGACGAGAAAAAGACCGAGAGCACACCGATGCCGCTTTCACTAGAACTCACACGTCGAGATGGGCTTACGGCAAGCCAAGAAAGTCGTGTGTTGCTTGTAGGGGAGTACGCCCTGTAATGGCCGCTGCTACCAAAGGAAATCCAGCTAAAGGCACAGGCGCCTACGACGCCGACCAGATAGAAGTCCTTGAAGGCCTTGAGGCTGTTCGAAAGCGGCCGGGCATGTATATCGGTGGCACCGGCTCCGGTGGGTTGACGCACCTGTTGTGGGAAATCATCGATAATGGAGTTGATGAGGCCGCAGCCGGGCACGCCAAACTGGTTGAAGTGACCTTCCACTCAGACGGCTCATACGAAGTCGCTGACGACGGACGTGGTATCCCGATCGAAAAGAAGGAAGCAGATGTCACAGCCTTAGAAGTGGTCTTTACGGAGCTGCATGCCGGAGGGAAGTTCGGTAACGGAGCCTATGGAGCGTCAGGTGGACTCCACGGAGTGGGAGCGTCCGTAGTTAACGCTTTATCCGATCGCATGGAAATAGAAGTTGATCGCAAGAGTTCGACTCACCGATTGGAATTCAAACACCAAGTAGCTGGCCAACGCGCAAAAAATGGCCGGTTCAGCCCAGGGCATGCTCTCAAAAAGGTGGGGAAAGTACCTTCGAGTCGAACCGGCACGAGGGTCCGGTTCTGGCCAGATAAAGACATCTTTGATCCTGATGCATCAATCGATTACGACGAGGTTCGAGAACGTCTCGGGCAGGTGTGCTTTTTGGTGCCTGGCCTGAAAATTCGACTCGCGGACAAACGCAAAGGCTCCAAGCGCCCCAGTGAAGAGTTCATATCTAAAGGCGGGCTGTCCGATTACGTGGATTTCTTGTCAGGGGAGAGCCAACCAGTAACCGGTTTAGTGCGAGTGGAGGGGGTGGCTGAATTCCTCGAGAAAGTACCGGTCGACGGGAAGTTAACTGAAGTAACGCGAGAATGCCATGTTGATATCGCCCTCAGGTGGGTGCAGAACTATGAAAGCCGGATCGTTAGTTTCGTTAACACCATCCCCACACCAGATGGAGGCACGCATGTTGCTGGCTTCGAGCGTTCGCTTACCACTGTCCTGAATCAAGCCCTCAATTCGGCCGACCTTCGAAAGCTACGAAAACTTAAAGACGACGCCAAAGTGCAAAAAGAAGATGCACAGGAGGGTCTGATTGCTGTGGTTCGGATCGTCTTTCCAGAACCACAGTTTCGAGGCCAGACTAAGCGTGAGTTGGGGACTCCAGAAGCCCAAAAGATTGTGGGCGCCGTGGCTCGCGACGGATTGAAAGAATGGTTTGACGGCTCCGCAAAAGGATCCAAGAAGGTTCATGTCAAGGCAATTCTTGACAAGGTAGCTGACGCGATAGTTAATCGGGTCAGCACAAAGCAAGCACTGGACAATCGGCGAAAAGCAGCGCAACTGGGTAACAACGGATTGCCGGACAAGTTGTCTGACTGCCGTCTGCACCCCGATGGTGAGTTGCTTATAGTCGAAGGGGATTCTGCGGCTGGACCGGCAAAAAGAGCCCGCGACAGCGCTTGGCAAGCAGTACTACCGCTTCGCGGCAAAGTTGTTAATGCTGGTAAAGGAACCAAAAAATCAGTCCTTGATAACGCGGAAGCTACAGCCTTGTTCACGGCGGTCGGTGGGGGATCCGGACCTGAGTTCGACCTGTCCGCCCGCCGTTACGAGCGTTTGATCCTTCTAGCTGACGCCGATGTCGACGGCAGCCACATTAGATGTCTGGTCTTAACCCTCATTTACCATTACATGAGACCTTTACTGGAAAACGGCCACGTCTACGCAGCTCAACCACCTACCCACGCACTAGTCCTTGGGCAGGATAAGGAGTTTGTTTATTCGGAACACCAGTTGGAGAAACGAACGTCTGAGTTGACGGAAAAAGGACGGCGTTTTCGGGTCACGCGTTTCAAAGGTCTTGGTGAGATGGATGACGATGAACTTTTAGAAACCACACTTGACGCTGAAACCCGCGTGCTTCGTCGGATAACGCTTTCAGACGCGAAGAAAGCTGAGAAGGCGTTCGAGGTGATGATGGGCGCTCCAGTCGAACCGCGTAAGGACTTCATTGTTAAGCACAGCAAGGACTACGGTCACGCCTTGGACGTCTAGATCTTTTAGTTCCGAAGTCGTCCGGCCAGGAAAAAAGATTTGTGATTAATCGTCGAAACTCACCAGGATCGCTGCGTTAACCATTGTTAGTTGGTCCTTGCCATTAGGAGAAGGAACATCAAGGCCACCCGGAACGACTGTCACGGTGACAGTGCCATAGGGAATCTCCTTAGCTATCTCAGCTGAGTCAATTTCCCCCCTCGGCGAAACCCCGAGCACTACCTCAATGTGCATGTCGTCTGGTGACTTGCTTGTGGCTTCGAAGAAGTTCAAACTGCTGTGGCGAAGGGCATCCGAAACAGCCCGTTTGGCAGCCTTGGTGTAATCAGACCCGTGAACGTCAACACCCAACCCCATCTCGGTTATCCAACGCTTTTGTGCCACGGTCACAACATAGCTGTCGAGCGAAAGGCGCGAGCAGAAGCCCAGGCCGAAACAGGAGGCCGGTTTACAGCCCGTTCAACGCGTCTGATCACTTTGGTGGATGGTGTTGTCTCCGTTTTCGATTAATACTGGAGATATGGGAGAGAGATTAAAAGACTGTACTGCGATAATAACTGGTGGCGCGCGAGGACAAGGAGCGGCTGAAGCTCGACGTTTTGTCGAAGAGGGGGCATTCGTCGTGATAGCGGACGTCTTGGACGGCGAAGGCCGAGCCCTCGCCAAAGAGCTTGGTCATTCGGCGACGTTCCATCACCTCGATGTGACAGATGAAGAGAATTGGTCAGCGATCATCAGTGATCTGGTAGATCAGGGGAGATCTATAGATATTCTCGTAAACAACGCAGGGATTCTGCTGTTTGATCGCCTGACTCGATCATCTAGGGAAGATTTCGAACGGATTATGGAAGTCAATTGCACTGGTGTTTTTTTGGGGATGCAGGCGGTGGTCGACGAAATGAAGAAACAGCAGAGCGGTTCGATAGTCAATATTTCGTCGGTAGCGGGGCTCCAAGGTGTCGGTTTTCAGTTCTCCTACTCGGTTAGCAAGTGGGCGGTGCGGGGGATGACAAAATCTGCTGCTCATGAACTGGCCCGCCACAACATCAGGGTCAATTCGGTGCACCCCGGCTTGATCGAGACAGCGATGCTCGACCAGTTCCCAGACAATCTGCAACCCAGGGTCGAATCCGTCGTTCCCATGGGCCGAAGCGCAGAGGCTGCGGAAGTTGCTGAGTTGGTGCTGTGGCTAGCCTCACAAGAGAGCAGCTACTGCACGGGATCGGAGTTTGTCGTTGATGGCGGATTATCAGTTGGGTAGCCCAGCAGACCCCCAGGCTGAGGTCTCGCCCGCTTTCGACGCACCGCTCGTGGCCGTTGGAGGCAACTAATGGTGAGCCAAATTGATCAACTTGCTGAGGGATTGATGTTTCCTGAGGGCCCGGCCATCGGACCCGACGGTGCTCTATACGTGACTGAACTCGCTGGTCAACGAATCTCAAGGATTTCCGAGGACGGAACCATTTCCACCTACGCCGATACCGGTGGTGGACCCAACGGAGCAGCCTTTGATGCGAACGGTGACTTGGTGGTTTGCAACAATGGTGGAAGGTGGCCCTCAGACGTACCTTCGACAGCTGAGGCAAGGGACCCCGAAAATGGGCCCGGTGTCATGCAACGAATCACTTCCGGGGGAGATCTCATCGAAGACCTTACCGAAATCGATCAGATAGGGCTCAACTCACCAAACGACGTCTGCTTCGATGAACACGGCGGTTACTACTTCACTGATCCTGTTTGGAGCGGCCTTGTCGGCGGGGAAAGAACCGGAGGGTCAGTGTGCTACGTCAATGTTGATGGCAACGCCTCTCGAGTCGCAACCGGCATCGGGTTTCCTAATGGTCTCGGTGTTCGGGCCGACGGCCGAATCCTTGTTGTGTGCGAATCATTAACCGGCATGCTCCTCAGCTACCGAATCGAGGAACCGGGGATACTTTCGCCAGCACCCAAACCCAACGGTATGATCGGACGGAGATCCGTGCCCGACGGGTTTTGTTTCGATGAATCAGGACAGATCATTGTTGCGGGACACGGCTCGAGCAACATTTTTGTCCTTGGGGGCGAAGACGGACGGCCGATCGAAGTTATTGAACTCCCTGAACCCGGTCCAACCAACTGCTGCTTCGGAGGGAGAGATCTCCGCACTCTCTTTGTGACTTCATCAGACCATGGACACGTCTTCACGATTGAGTGGCCCGTCCAGGGAATGCCGTTACATCACACGCTTTGACGGTTCAGCCCTTGTGACGGGTTATCTGCGCCAATTTGGACTTTGCCACTGGGCCTCGCCCACCCTCCGCTGTTAGCTGACCGCCTATAAGGTACATTATGTAACGTATAGGTGGTGAACTGAGAATCGAGTTCTTGGCGACGTGTCCCCTTTCTGCAGCGAAATAAGGCCCAGGGCCTGAATTTAGGGCTATACAGGTGGAACGTTGACTCTTGGAGGGGTAAATGGCTGAGGTGACCGTAAATATTCGCGATGATGGACCGTTGCTGGTTCAGGGAGCGTGTGTGCTGCAGGACCAGGCGGGCAATATTGTCCGGGAGAGCGACAATATGGTTGCTCTTTGTAGGTGTGGCCTGTCGAACACCAAACCGATGTGTGATGGGAGCCACACTGACAACTTTGATGGGACACTCAACCCACCGGATTGAGATCGGGTTTTCACCGGTGCATGCTCTGGGGTGAATGTCTCAATCGAGCTCGGCTGCGGCGCGCTGTCATCGCCGGCGTGCCCGGATTACCTGCAGCATTGCGATGGGGGCACCAAGGTCCTGGTCGCCAGTGGAGGCGTCGGTCTCCGCTGGCTGCGGTGGAACTAAATATGGGGAGCTTTAACGGTCTCGTCCACCCGTTCGCTTCGGCGTTCCGCCGCCATAGCCAGTGTTGCGGTCAGCGGAGCGGTCACCCCCTTGTTTCCCCCCGCCTGTCGACTGCTTTGCTTCGATAGCGAGTCTGACGTGTTCAGGCAGCTTGTTTACTTTAGGCTTTTTGGGTTTTGGGGCTGCTTTAGGTTTCTTGGGTCGGGCCACAGATTGATCTTATTTAAATAGAGCGTTCACGAGTGGTTTTAACGAGCCCTTCGTGTCATCGCAGTTATATGGCCGTCGTGTACCTCGATGCCCTCACTTCGCAGCAACTCTGCTTGGCGCGCTTCGTGGCCCGGTGCTAGACGCCCAGTAGCAGTCACTATCCGCCACCAAGGAAACCCTGAATTCTCTTGCAGAAATCGGCCAACTGCTCGGGCGCTTCGCGGGTAGCCGGCTTCCTCAGCCACTTCGCCGTAGCTCAAGACGTCACCCTCTTTGAGCGATGCCAAGACCTCCCCCACTGCGACTGCAAAGGTTTGGTTGGAGTGACTTGGGTTGGTTTGCACGCATAGATGTTGTCAGATGATTACTCTTGTTAACACGAGGCTTTCTAATTTCTTAATAGGCGGTTCTTATACCAAAGGGGGCAGGTATGGCTGAGTATGACATTCACATCGCGGGAGGGACCATCGTTGATGGGACTCGAGTACCTCGCTATCAGGGCGATCTATGGATAAAGGATGGTCGGATCTCGAAGATCGGCGGGCGCGCAGACGGGGTCGCTAAGGAAGTGGTTGATGCCACTGGAAAGATCGTTGCTCCTGGTTTTGTGGACTTACACACACATTACGACGCCCAGATTCGTTGGGATCCGTGGTGCACTATCTCCGGGTACCACGGAGTCACCTCGGTGGTTTTGGGTAACTGCGGTTTCGGGTTCGCTCCTGTAGCTGCGGATTTTCGGGAACGTTCGATGTTGACGATGACGCGCACCGAAGCAATCCCCTTCGAATCCATGAAACAAGGCATGGAGTGGGATTGGGAGACTATTCCTGAGTACCTCGATTCCTTGGACCGAATTCCAAAGGGTGTCAATGTTATTCAATACATGCCCACAGCATCGCTGATGACTTATGTGATGGGTTTAGAGAAAGCCAAGGCCGGCACCCCCGCCTCCGATGTGGAACGCAAAGAAATGGCGCGGCTCCTTCATGAAGGGATGGACGCTGGATTATGTGGGTTCTCTATCCAGCGACTCGGTCCCGATAGCGTCCAAGCTGATTTCGACGGCTCACCAATGGTCACTGACATTATGTGCGACGAGGATATTCTGAACCTCGCACAGGTCTTGGCCGATCGTGACGAAGGTTTTATTCAAATAACGCAAGGCACCGGTGATATTCGAGCCGATATAGCGTTTCTTGAAGAACTAGCAGGTGTAGCTCAGCGACCAATCCTGCACAACGTCGTGGCCCCAGCTCGACAGGATCCTGAAGTCCACAGGCGGCCACTGCGCTGGATCGAAAAATGCCGGGAACAAGGCCTTCCGATCTACGCCCAATGCGGCACTGGTCGGGCGGGTTTTGCCTTCACTCTGGAGCATTGGAATCTTTATGACGCCTCGCCTGCGTGGCGGGCGGTAACAACCGGATCCAAAGAAGAGAAGATCGCAAAAATGCAAGATCCAGAGCTACGGCAAGCTCTGATGGAGGAAGCCGAAGAGGCCGACAAGCGTTTGCAAGTCATCCAGGCTGGCGTTGGAGGCAACCCGCGGAGCTTGGTGGTTCAAGGTGTCAATCGGCAAGCCGATCTACAAGAGTACGTGGGTAAATCAGTCGGTGAAATTGCCGAGACGGAAGGGAAACATCACATCGAAGTGATGCTTGACCTGTCGTTGCGTGGGGATCTGAACGTTGAATTTTTGGGTCCTGATAAGGGCTCGAACGCCGAGTTCATGGCGGAGATGATGACCGAGTCCCCGTATGCGATACCGGGTGTTTCTGATGGAGGTGCACACACCAAATTCTTTACGGGTGGTGCCTACACAACAGATTTCCTGACATGGCTCGTACGCGACGAAGGAGTCGTCACCCTTGAAGAAGCGCACTATCGGCTGTCCAATCTTCCGGCTCATGCAGCAGGCTTTCGTGATCGGGGTACCTTGCGAGAGGGAGCTGCGGCCGATGTGCTTGTCTACGACATGGAGGAACTTGAGATTCTCCCCAACTGGATTGGCGATGTGGAATACGACTTGCCGGGTGGTGAGTGGAGGCGGGTGCAACGTGCTGCGGGGTATGACCGGATCATCGTTAATGGTGAAACAACCTTCGCATCTGGAGAGTGCACTGGGTTGACGCCTGGCAAGTTATTGCGACATGGTCGAGGCTGATTGACACCGCTCCCCCACTGGCGGTTTGTCGGAGGCTCCTAATTGTTTCAGGAGTTACGGCGAGAAGTGTTCCTTAAACATTCCAACAAATTTCCGCTTCCGTCTGGAAATCGAGCACGTATGGGGATGATCGGAATACGCTGAGCAGTGCTCCCAACGAGGAAGACAGAACGCCATGAATAGCTACTCTCCGCCCACAGAAGTCGATTTTCACTTTGATGTGATGTGCCCCTGGGCCTATCAGACCTCCCTGTGGATGCGAGATGTCCGAGATCAACTTGACCTGAAGGTGAACTGGAAATTCTTCAGCCTTGAAGAAATCAACCTTCGAGAGGGTAAGAAGCACCCTTGGGAACGCGAATGGAGTTATGGATGGTCGATGATGCGTATCGGGGTCGTGTTGCGACGCCTGGATATGGATCTGCTCGACAAATGGTACGCCGTAGCAGGAAAAGCCCTTCATGTTGATGGGCATCGGCCACACAATCCTGATGTAGCACGCCACTTACTAGAAGAGATCGGTGCTGATCCTGGAATCGTTGAACAGTCAATAGAAGATCTATCGACGCATGATGAGATTAAAGCGGAGCATGATCGTGTCGTGGGAACCGGAGGCTTTGGTGTCCCGACTCTCTTTTTCCCTGACGGGCAAGCATTTTTTGGCCCGGTTTTATTAGATCCACCGACAGGGGATGCGGCACTCCGATTGTGGGATGCGGTCACTGCGTGGATGGAATTCCCGCACCTGTATGAAATGCAACGGCCGAAACAAGCAACCGATGAACAAGCAATTTACGAGACATTCAAGCCTTACCTCGAAGCTCGAGATTGGGTCAGTATCAACCGTGGAAAAGTTGTTGGCTTCGATCCGGATAGCTGACGCTTATTAAACGGTCGGGTCGTCCTCGTCATCGCCCACTAATTCTGCAGCCGCTGCAAGAGCAGATGCGAGAGTGACGCTCCGCTGGTAGACAGCATCGAAATAGTGCTCAGCGACTTCTTCTTGACCAGTTAACGGCGGTTCGCCAAGACTACGAATGACGGCAGCCGCATCTTCAGTTATCTGTATCTTCGAGGGAGCGTCAGGCAAGAGGCCTGGACCATGCCAGAACTCCTTCGAAGCTTTTTCTGTTTCAGAGTTAGGTCCGGTCTCCCCTAGGCGACGGATCCTCGAGTTTCGACGTCGTTTACTCACTATTTTGCGCCTACTGTCGTATCTTCGAATATGTCGTCAGGATCGGCGGCGAGCAGGGCCTCTTGGTCTAGACCGAGAGCGGAACGCAACTGCTCCGCATCAAGGTCGCCCAAAGAACTTGATTTCGGAAGCACCATGTCAGCTATCCGCCTCTTACCTTGAACTACTTCTTCTACACGTTCGTCAACTGTTCCCGGGCATACAAGACGATGGCAAATCACCGTCTTGGTCTGTCCGATGCGCCATACACGGTCACGTGCCTGGTCTTCGACTGCTGGATTCCACCATCGGTCATAAAGCACAACATGACTCGCCGCCGTCAAGTTCAGGCCTGTGCCCCCAGCTTTTAACGAAAGGACCATGGCGCCAGCCCCTTCGCCACTTTGGAAGCTGTCAACCAAGCGATCGCGTGTGCCTCGGGCAAGACCGCCGTGGTAACACTCAATGTCCCTACCGGTCCTTCCGGTGAGGTATTTGGCGAGACGTTCGCCCCAAGTCGCGAAGTGCGTGAAAATCAGGATTCTCTCGTCAGCTGCGAAAACAGCGTCAATAATCTCGTCCAGCCGGGTGAGCTTGCCACTGCGACCTGCGAGCTCCAAGTTGTCAGGTTCCTTCTCGTAGTTGAGTGGGTGGTTGCATATTTGTTTGAGGGCAGTAATTGCTGCGAGGACCAGACCCTTTTGTTGACTGGTGTTGTGTTCGCTCTCGGCTGTGTCCCGTACGAGTTTGTCTAGCACTGCTTGATACAAGCCAATCTGCTCGGGGGTCATTGTGCATTGGGCGAGTTCATCGATGCGATCCGGCAACTCGGCGGCGATTAACGGCTCTGCTTTCGTTCTGCGGAATACAAGGACCCCATTGAGGGCATGAAGCGCTGATTCAGCAGCCCCCTGAGCGTCTCCGATTTGATTGAGCTGGTCGATAAATGAGGTCCGTCCACCCACTAAGCCGGGGTTGCAGAAGTCCATGATTGCCCACAGGTCGCCAAGACCGTTTTCGATGGGCGTTCCGGTCAACGCCAAGCGACTGCGGGCCTGCAGTTTTCGAAGTTCCTTGGCAGTGGCACTGCGGTGATTTTTGATTACTTGTGCTTCATCCAAAATCACTCGATCCCATTGGAGCGATGACAGGTCCTCGATGTCGCGAACGGCTGTGCCATAGGTCGTGATGACCAGGTCTGCAGACCGTATTGCGCTCTTTAGGTCTGTGCCATCAGAGCGTGACGGGCCGTGATGGACAAGCGTTTTGATGTGTGGTGTAAAGCGTTTCGCTTCTGCTGCCCAGTTGCCAACAACAGCAGGAGGGGCAATGACTAGTCCAGGTCCCGCACCCGGTTCAACTCCCATGCGGGCCAAGATCGTAGGGGTCTTACCAAGTCCCATGTCGAGAGCAAGACACCCGCCCAGCCCTGCTTCGTCGAGAAATTGCAGCCAGCCAACGGCCTCTGCTTGATAACTGCGCAGCTCGCCAGTGAAACCATCGGGTTGGACGTCGGGATCAGAGTTAACGCCAGCGGCGGCACGTAGCAGGTCACTGGCCCAGCTGTTGCCTCCTAAGGTCACTCCCCCGCTGATGCCGCTTCCCTCAAGGCCAAGAGCATGGCGGAGCATTTGCGCGCCAGTTAGTTCAGTGGTGTCTGCTCGTTCGGCCAGCGCCTCGGCTGCTTCAACGAGATCGGCTTGCTCAAGAGCAACCCACTTGCCGCGGGACTGAACGAGCGGTTTCTTTTGCATTGCTAGTTGTTGAATCTCAGCTGCGGTGAGCTCGACTTCGCCGAATACGGCACTCCAGCTGACCGCAGTTAGCTGTTGTGCTCCGACGATGCTGTCTGCGTCGTCGGCAGTGAGGCGAAGCTGTGCCACTTGTCGGCGTCGAGATAAAGCAGGTACTCGGACATCAAATCCTGCTGATTCCAGTGCTGGACCTGTGCTGGACATTAACTCCCATGCTTCGTCCTGGTCGAGGAGCACTTCCCCTTGTCTGCGACCGCCCGGCCGTTTCAAGGCAGGGACCATACGCTCCAGTCGCGTGTACTGACCTTTTACTTCGGTGCGGCGGGTATTCGAGCCACTCACCATTGCAACCTCGACTGGGTCCATTGAGTTCTCGGGTCCTGGTGACAGGATTTTTAGCTGCCATGCGCCACTGTCGTCGGGTTCGTCGAGCTGGACAATCAACGCATATTTGGCGACCGCTGTAACTGGTCGAGCCCATTGCTCGAGTTTTCGAGCGAGGTCTGAGCCGTTGTCGGCAGCAGCGGAAAAGGGTCTGCCGCTTAAGTTGGCGAGAAACGTTTCCGCTACTTCACTCTTGGTTCTCGGATCCGGCGGCGGTGCCGGCACCTCAAGTCTCCCGGCAGCATTGGCGACAATAGCGTTGACCATTCCAGTTAGAGCTGACTGGACGACAGCGCGGGCGTCTGGGCCCGGGTCAGCTGCTGTCACGGCGCCTGGAAGAGAGTTGGCGAATGCCTCAAGTCGACGCTTGCTGATGATCCCCGGTGTCCATTGAACAATGAATTCGCCCTTGTTGTTCTTGTTGCGCTTGTTGCGACGTTTTCTTATCCGTTGCAACTTGGGGACCGTCCGTCCTTGTGCGACTAGGCCAACTGCTGCGGCGGCGATGAGGCTGAGCCATCTGGTACTAGCACCAATTTGGTTAACGTTGGCTTCGTTGTCGGAGTCGACGGTGTCGGTAAGTGGGTCAGACAGGTCGGAAGCTGTGGCATCTTCTTCGCTTAGCGGTGTGTCTTCGACATTTTCTAGCCAAGGTTGGGTAGCTAAGGCTGCAAGCCAGCCGAGAATGTCCCCCACTTGAGCGCTCAATGCCGGCGCAGTTAGGCCCGTTGGTAAAACAATATTGCGGTAGTCCTCCCAAGCATTTTCGGGAGCTCCGGCATCGATTAGTCGAGTGAGCACATCTTCGGAGGACTCTGGTTGGTTGAACGCGCCCGAAGCCCAGGCGATGACCTTGCCTGAAGTCCACGAAAGCTGAAGTGCTACTGGTTCGGTCACAGCATTGTCGGGAATGATGTCTACAGCTCCATCGGCTTCTTCGGTGTCGTAGACCTCACCGGTCGCCCGTTCGAAAGCGTCGGTCAAGGACCTGAATTCGCTCTCGAAGTCCGTGATGATTTGGTTTCGTTGCGGCCCCTTGATGCGCCGAATTGATTGGAGAGTGTCTTCGGCATCCTCGATCATGTCGGTGAGGACATTCCGCCAACGGACGGGATCCGATTCGAGTTCGGCGACCATTGCTGCGGGTGCCGCACCGTCAGCTTCCAGCCGAGCGCGTTCCTCTATTTGCTCCCACGACATTGTCGCTAATAACGACACCGAAGCACCGTTATTCGGTGTCGGTTCCTCAGATTCGATTGTGGAATTAGATGCGTCCACTTCGTTCTTCTTTACGCGAAAGGTTGCGTGCCTGGCCGGCGCATGTGGCGGTGATGCCACATAAGGCCGTCATATCCGCACAGTGAAATGTACGTTCGCTAATGCAACTAACGCACCAACAGTCTTAGTTCAAAGTGCTGTTCGTCACCACCGAAGTCTCCGGTGTGACCAACGGGTACCCATGGTAGCTGTCTTTCAGCTATTCCGCTACAAAAGGACATGAAGAAAGCGCTTGCAATCGTCGCTGAGAATTGCTGATGGTGTCCTATCGTGGAGCTATGCGCTGGTCTGCTGCTTTCATACCTACTCTTCGGGACGCGCCGGCTGATGCCGAGGCCGCTAGTCATAAGCTTTTGGTGAGAGGTGGGTTTATCCGTCAGCTACACGCTGGACACTACAGTTTACTTCCCCTCGGTTTGCGTGTTCACGAAAAGGTCGCTCAGATCGTTCGAGAAGAGATTGACGCGATAGGGGGACAAGAATTTTTACTGCCTGCCATGCATCCCGCCTCTTTATGGAAACAAAGCGGCCGTTGGGACGTCATGGGCGACGAGATGTTTCGACTCCAAGATCGCGGCGGCGCGGATCTAGCGCTTGGAATGACTCATGAAGAGGTGTTCTCCCATCTAGCGACTTCGTTGCATTCCTACAAAGAACTTCCCCAGCTCTGGTATCAGATTCAGATGAAATTTCGGGACGAGCCGCGACCGAAGAGTGGTCTATTACGAGTTCGCGAGTTCGCGATGAAAGACTCTTACAGCTTTGATCTCGATGACGAGGGCCTCGATAAGGCGTTCGATGCACACCACGGCGCATACACAACAATCTTTAATCGTCTCGGACTTTCGGCAATGCCGGTTCAAGCTTCGTCAGGAGCAATGGGAGGATCAGCCAGCGTTGAGTTCATGGTCGCTTCACCTGCTGGCGAAGATGACGTATTGGTTTGTGGGTCTTGCGGTTATCGCGCCAACGTCGAGCGAGGAACCTCCAGATTAGATCCTTTGGATACCTCGCCGAGCGTTGATGTTACGGAACGGTTCCCCACTCCCGGTGTTCGGACGATCGCCGAACTTGAAGATATTGACGGTGGAGCTCCTGCGATGAACCAGATAAAGACAATGGTGATGGTCTTGGATGACGAGGTTGTGTTGGCCTTGCTCCGCGGTGACCATCACTTGAACGTGCAAAAGCTGCAGGACAATTCTGGAGCGGTCGAAATAAGGCCGGCTACAGCCGAAGAAACGCTTGCCTCGCTCGGGGCGAACCCCGGAAGTTTGGGAGCCGTTGGTGTTTCAGAATTTAGGGTCCTCTGCGATTTAGCATTGGAGGGCCGGACTGGCATGGTCACCGGCGCCAACGAGGATGACTGGCACCTACGACATGTTTCGGTAGAACGAGACATCTCTGTTGACGCTTGGGTCGATATCAGGGAAGTCCAGAGCGGGGAAGCCTGCATCGACTGCGGTTCCGTGTTGGAGGTTGTTCGCTGTATCGAGGCTGGCCACATTTTCAAGCTCGGCCGCAAATATGCGGAAGCCATGGGGATCTCGGTTCTTGACGCCGATGGTAAATCTCAGGTTCCAACAATGGGTAGCTATGGCATAGGAATCGGACGAGCGGTCGCCGCGATAGCTGAAAATCATCACGATGATGCTGGGTTATGTTGGCCCTTCGCAGTAGCGCCGTACCACGTCTTGATAACCATTCTGGACTTAGACGATTCCGAGGCAATGAAGCTGGCTAGTGAGGCCGAAGCAGCCTTCACACAAGCCGGCCTGGATGTCTTGGTTGATGACCGCGCTGCACGACCTGGCGTCAAATTCGCTGATGCGGAGTTGATAGGAGTGCCGTATCGGTTGACTATTGGGGGTCGAAGCCTCGGTAAAGGTCAAGTTGAGTTCACACCACGGCAGACCGGCGCGACAGAAAATCTTGATAAGGGGACGTGTGTCGAAACGATCCTAAAAGCCCTCCCGGCGCCACACTGATCCATGATGCGGTACTGTTCCACAATGTGGTTTGACCCAGGTGCTCGTCCGTCGCGGTTGGACACCTCTGTTCCGGTTGGGACTGCAATTGTCAGCAGGAGTGGTTTCGATGTCTGAGCTACCTGACGGCGAACAAGAAATCGACCTTTCAACGCTCAATGATGAAGATCTGACTGCGCAAATGCATGACGATCTTTACGACGGAATGGCCGATGAGATCGTTGAAGGAACAGAGATACTTCTTGCACGTGGCTGGTCGGCTGACCGAGTCCTCGGTGAGGCGCTCGTCGAGGGCATGCGCATCGTTGGGATCGATTTTCGAGACGGGATCCTCTTCGTTCCTGAAGTACTCCTTGCCGCCAACGCTATGAAGGCCGGAATGGAAATACTCCGGCCACTTCTGGCTGAAACGGGGGCCGAGCCAGTTGGGAAAGTCGTCCTAGGGACCGTCAAGGGCGACATTCATGACATCGGGAAAAATCTTGTAGCCATGATGCTTGAAGGCGCGGGTTTTGAGGTAATCGACCTGGGCATCAACACCGACGTCGAAGAATACCTTGCCGCCCTCAACGAACATCAACCGGACATCCTTGGAATGTCGGCCCTTCTGACCACCACGATGCCGTACATGAAGGTCGTTATTGACACTCTCGCCGAACAGGGAATCCGGGACGACTACATAGTGTTGGTCGGCGGAGCTCCCCTGAACCAAGAGTTCGGTGAGGCGATCGGTGCTGATGCGTATTGCCGAGACGCTGCGGTCGCCGCAGAAACGGCAACCGACCTGGTCCAAAAAAAACGGGCAACGATATGAGTGAGCAATCAGTTCTGATTTTGGCCTGTGGGGCGTTGGCCCGCGAGATCAAATCCTTGCTACGCGTAAATGGACTCAAGAATGTTGAAGTCGAGTACCTCCCGGCCTCGCTGCATAACCGCCCAGAACGTATTTGCGGTCAGATCCGAGCGCGTTTAGAGCGGGCCTTATCTGAGTTTGACCGAGTGCTGCTCGGCTACGCCGACTGCGGAACAGGTGGGGAGATCGATCGCCTCTGTTCAGAATTTCAGATCGAACGACTGCCAGGCTCCCATTGCTATGAGTTCTACCTTGAGGCCGGAAGATTCGATCAACTCCATGAGGAGGAACCCGGCACCTTTTATCTCACTGATTACCTCGCCAAACATTTCGATCGCTTGATCTTTAAAACCTTAGGTATAGACGAACATCCAGAGCTTTTTGGCTTGTACTTCGACAATTACCGCCGGGTTGTCCACCTAACCCAGGAGAATGCCGCCGAATGCCATGAGGCCGCAGCTGCCGCAGCTGGTCGACTTGGCCTCCCATTGCGAACCATTTTCACCGGATGGGGCCGACTGGAGACGTCTGTTTTTGAGGCGGTCCATGGTAAGGATGAACGAAATTCCCTTCCCACCGTGCCAGTGACGATCAGCCAATGACCCGCCGTCGCGCCGCTTCATTCGCTGTGATCTTGTGGAGGGAGATACCGGCACAAGTAGTGGCCCTCCGAGGCGATTACCGCGAAACAGCTGTCCTGTCCGAGCGTTTCCAACACGCCATAGACCGGGCGGCGAGTATCGCCGGCTTAACCGAAACGACAGCTTACGTTGGAGAGTGGGTCCGTCAAGAGGAAGAGTTAGAGGAAGATATCGCCGCTCAGGTTGTGGCCCGCGCAGCGGAACTGGAAGCGCAACACGATGGTGAATTACTCGAGGAACTTGTGCAGAACGGCGGGTTCAAGAGTGCCAATGCTGCTGGACGCCAACAAAACCGGGTCGTCAACCAAACCACCTAATTTAATGTCACCGGAGCGGAGAGTTTGATGACAGACACAGTGATTAGCTCAGCCGCCAAAGAGGTAGTTATTGGTTTCGATCGTCCGTTCGTGATGATTGGAGAGAGAATCAATCCGACAGGGCGGAAGCTTCTGGCAGAAGAAATGAAAAACGGTGACTTTTCACGTGTTGAAGCGGATGCCCTGGCTCAAGTGCGGGCAGGAGCGCACATGTTGGATGTCAACGCTGGCATTCCACTTGCGGACGAACCTGCCTTGTTGGGTCAAGCAATCCGATTAGTTCAATCTGTTACCGATGTTCCGCTCTCCATCGACTCCTCGATTATTGAGGCCTTGGAGGCGGGCATAGACGCTTACGAGGGTAAGCCCCTGATCAACTCAGTCACTGGCGAACAAGAAGTGTTGGATCGCGTCTTGCCTCTAGTGGCTAAAAGCGGTGCTGCGGTCGTGGCTATCTCCAACGACGAAACGGGCATTAGCGAAGATCCAGATGTGCGATTTGAAGTTGCCAAAAAAATCGTCCACACAGCTCGTGATCATGGCATCGCAACGGAAGATGTGGTGGTGGATCCCCTAGTGATGCCGATAGGAGCAATGGGCAACGCAGGTCGACAGGTCTTTCATCTCGTTCGACGGCTCAGGGAGGAACTAGGCGTCAACACAACATGTGGCGCTTCGAATGTGAGCTTCGGACTCCCTAATCGCCATGCCGTGACCGGCACATTTCTGTCGATGGCCATCGGGGCCGGTATGACGTCAGCGATCATGAATCCACTTCACCACGAAGTAAAGGCCGCCGTTATGGGTGCGGATGTGTTGATGGGCACTGACCTCAACTGTGGTGCCTGGATTGCGGAATATCGAGATCCGAACGTCGCGAGCTCCGCTCGGGGTGCCCGCAGAAATCGCCGACGCGGCGGTTCAGCCGCAACCACCTGAGGTCGGCATGCCAACCGTTCATCGTATTGTTTTCACTCCATCAGGCTTAGAGGCCCAAGCTGTGGACGGAGCTTCAGTATTGGAGGTTGCCAGAGAAGCTCGGGTCGACCTGGACAGCGTCTGTGGAGGGCGCGGAGTCTGCGGGCGATGCCAGATCACGCCATCATTCGGGGACTTTTCTAAATGGGCTCTTAGGTCGGAACCTCATCACCTCAGTGAGGTTGGAACCACGGAACAGGATTATCAAGGTCGCCGTTTCGTACCAGAAGGCTGGCGGCTCGGATGTCAGGCAAAGGTGCACGGCCCCTTAGTTGTAGATGTGCCTGCGGAAAGCCAACTACATGCCCCGATCATTCGTAAGGAGATCAGCCTAGAGGGATTGGCACTTGACCCTGTGAGCAGCCTTCGTGTTGTCTCTGTCAGGGCTACTCAAGTCAAATCGGTTGGTGCCCAAGAAGCGATCAACGAAGCTTGCCAGCGGGAATGGCGATTCGTGCCTGAAACTTTCGACGCCGAGGTCTTGAAAGAGGTGACGAGATTTGTCGGTGACTCCGATGAGACCGTAACGCTCCATTTGAGGCAGATGGACGGTTCGACGACGGTGCACTCGGTACGCAAGGGTGTCCACGTTGACAACCTCGGTGTCGCTATTGATCTTGGATCAACAACAGTGGCCGCCCATCTCATGGAGTTAAGTAGTGGAGAAGTCCTAGCTAGTAGTGGGCTAATGAACCCTCAGATTCGGTTGGGTGAAGATCTGATGAGTCGAGTCAGCTACGTCATGATGAACCCTG
This sequence comes from Acidimicrobiaceae bacterium, assembly GCA_002708935.1. Classification (GTDB taxonomy): domain Bacteria; phylum Actinomycetota; class Acidimicrobiia; order Acidimicrobiales; family Poriferisodalaceae; genus MedAcidi-G3. The sequence goes on from PAPO01000024.1 coordinate 239,434, forward strand.
ACGGCGGAAAGGAATTAACTGGTTTGGCCCGCGAGGCTGTGGCGTCCCTAATCAACACTCTGTTGGCAGATACCGAAAGGTCAGCTGAAGATTTGACGGAGGTCGTGTTAGTAGGCAACCCGGTTATGCATCATTCATTTCTAGGGTTTGACGTCGTACCACTCGGTCAAATGCCGTTTGATCTGGCGACTGACCGTTCAGTTGTCGTCTCGGCTCCGAGCCTCGGTCTGCCCGGGCCTCACGCCTCGGTGTACCTCCCGCCATGTATCGCCGGACACGTGGGCGGTGATGCCGCCGCCGCAGTTCTTGCTGAGGCTCCGCATAAGTCCAGTAAACGTCAACTCCTAGTAGACGTGGGGACTAACGCCGAAATTGTTTTCGGTGACGAGAATCAACTGTACGCGGCCTCTAGTCCTACGGGTCCTGCGTTTGAGGGTGCTCAAATTACGCATGGACAAAGAGCGATACCAGGAGCGATAGAGCGTGTCCGTATCAACAAGGACACCTTTGAGCCTGAGATTAAAATTATCGGGTCAGAGTTGTGGTCGTCCGATTCAGGATTTTCGGAATTGCTGAAGAAGCCCGGAGTCACGGGCATTTGTGGATCCGGGATAATCGAGGCAGTAGGTGAGCTTTTCTTAAGCGGTCTTATGACGGCGGAGGGGGTGATCCTCGACACTCGAGATCAAACCGATCGCGTGATCTCGGAGGGTCGAACATTTTCATACGTGTTACACCGGCCTGATGGTTCGGATGACCAAGACGGCAGATCGATCGTGATCTCTCAAACAGATATCCGAGCGATTCAGCTTGCCAAGGCTGCATTACGTGCGGGAATCGATCTCTTATTGGAACATGCACAGTGCAAGGCGCCTGATGAGATTCGCCTTGCTGGCGCCTTCGGTGCTCATATTGATCCTGTGTATGCGATGGTCCTCGGGTTGATTCCTGATTGCCCTCTTGACGACGTCAGTGCTGTCGGTAATGCCGCTGGGAGCGGAGCTGCAAGGCTCCTGTTATCGGGTCACGAGCGTCGGGCTATCGAGGAGCTCGTGAAGGGCATAGAAAAGATCGAAACAGCCACTGAGGAACGATTTCAGGCTTTATTTGTTGACGCCATGAGCTTTCCGCACGCCACCGCGGACTACCCGAATCTCCAAAACATAGTCCAGGTGCCCGCACGTCCTCTAACGTCTAATCCTGCAAGTTCGCGCCGTAAACGGCGCTCAAATCGGGAGGGAACCTAAGGTGGCTACCCGTCGGTCAGGTGGTAGGTCAGCGCGGCATGCAGCGCGCGCAGCACAGTCGGATGTCTCGAAGCCGTTCCTCGAACGAAGACTCCCTCCAGTGGAAGTTCTCGATGAGGGTGGGCTCAGTCAGATCGAGGAAAACGCTGAAACTATTTTGAGTGAAATCGGTATCGCATTCCAGGATTTTCCTGTCGCTCTGGAAATGTGGCGTTCTGCCGGGGCCGAGGTCGAGGGTGACCTGGTCAAGTTTCCTCGAGGTTTATGTCGCCAGCTAGTGCAGGAAACTGCGCCTGCAAGCTTTACTCAGCATGCGCGAAACCCAAGCCGTTCTGTGCAGATCGGAGGTAACAACACAGTGTTCTCTCCAAATTATGGGTCGCCCTTTGTCACTGATCTTGATGATGGACGACGTTACGCGACGCTGAAAGATTTCGAAAACGTTGTAAAACTGACGTACCAACTCCCCCACCTTCACCACAGTGGAGGAACTGTGGTGGAACCGGTGGATGTGCCCGTCAACAAGCGGCATTTGGACATGGTTTATTCTCACCTGAAGTACAGTGATAAGCCTTTAATGGGGTCGGTTACCGCACCTCAGCGTGCTGCGGACTCAATCGAATTGTGTCGACTTGCATTCGGTGGTGACCTCGAGGAGAAAACTGTCCTTACAAACCTGATTAACGCTTCTTCCCCGTTGCGCTGGGACTCAACGATGTTGGGTGCGGCGAAGGTTTACGCCGAGAACAATCAGGCCTGCATTATCTCCCCTTTCATCCTCGCGGGTGCTATGTCCCCTGTCACTGTCGCTGGTCTTGCAGCTCAGGCTCTTGCAGAAGCACTGTCAGGAATGGCGTTTTGTCAGCTGGTGCGGCCAGGGGCGCCGGTAATCTTCGGCACATTTGCTTCTTCGATGTCGATGGCGACTGGGGCCCCAACGTTCGGAACACCGGAGGGCGGCTTAGCCATTTATGTGATGGCGGCGTTGGCGAGGCGAGTTGGTGTTCCCTTCCGCTCTGGCGGAATGTTGACGGCGTCCAAAGGCCCCGATGCTCAGGCTGCTTACGAGTCTCTCTCTACGTTGCTTCCGACGATGCAAGCCGGAGTTCATTTCGTTCTTCACGCAGCCGGCTGGGTTGAAGGTGGCCTAGCCCTCAGTTACGAGAAGCTGTTGCTGGACGCTGACCAGTTGGGGATGATGGCGGTGTACGCCGATGGCGTGGACATGACTCCCAATGGTCAAGCTATGGAAGCCTTCAGGACGAACCCTCATGGCGCACACTTTTTGGGTAACGGCCACACACTTGAAAATTTTGAGGATGCCTTTTACCGATCAACCCTGGCGGACAGCAATAGCTACGAACAGTGGTCTGAGGAAGGCGAGTTGAGCGCGGCTCAACGAGCTAATAGTGCATGGAAACAGATGCTCAACGACTATCAAGCACCTCCGTTAGATGAAAGAGCCGACCACGAGATGTGTGCGTACGTTGAGAAGCGGAAGGCTGAAGAGCCAGACGAGATCGGCTAATTAACCGGCTACAACGCAAACGGTCCCGATGACAGCAAGAATGATCCCAATAATCTGTCGTTTCTCTATAGCGTCGTCATACTGCAGTCGTCCAACAAGGACGGTGAATACAGGAAACAGCGAAATCCCTATCACGGTGGCAAGCGGATCAAAGCGTAAACCTTGAAAGAACGCGATACTCGCTCCACCCGCGCAGATTCCAGCGGCTATGCCGACAATCCTGGAACCTCGGGGGGCAACGGTCCGATTCTTCGTTAAGACAGCTAAAGGAAGCATCAAGGCAACTGCTATGACTCGTTGACCAGCTATAGCGATAGGCCCTGAAGTCGAAGCGACATCGAGCAACACCGCTTGCCCGACGCCGTACCCAACACCCGAAAGTAAGCCCCACTTGATTCCAGTTATGACGGACCCACTCCGTTGGCGACCTGCTGTCACAGCAACGAGACCCATTAAAGCCAGGACCACACCGATAAGGGACACGGCCGAAATTTCAACCTCACGCATTATCGCCCAGCCGAAAGGCACCAACGTTGCGAGGACAGCAGCTAACGGGGCAACAATCGCGGAGCTAGCGCGGGTGAGTCCCAAGTAGTAGCAGCAGAGCCCGACGGCGAATCCGGCACCCGAGATCGCCCCTAATGTCAAATCTTGGGCACTGAAACTGCCAGGCCAAGCAATTAAAGAGAGAAGAACGGCGGCAGCGCCAAAGGCTTGCATGCTGCTAGCGCTTGTGATCGCGCTCGAGTGAAGCGCTACCCGACGACCAAACAAGTCTGAGAACCCGATAAGTAAGGCCGCTCCGACACCGAACAATGCACCAATCACGGGACGTTAAACCATCTCACCACGACAGCGAGGATACGCTGCGAACGAAGTCCTGAGCGACGGAGGATGTCGTGGTGACAGAAGCTGACCGTTGTGACGATGACATTTATGACTATGTGATTGTCGGGGGCGGCTCCGCCGGCTGTGCATTGGCAAACCGGCTCAGCGAGGACCGGTCGATCAACGTTCTCGTCTTGGAAGCTGGTCGTCCTGATTACATTTGGGACGCCTTCATCCATATGCCCGCTGGGTTCTCATTTCCGCTTGGGTCCCGCTTCTACGACTGGATGTACCAAAGTGAACCAGAGGCCGGGTTAGGTGGCCGCAAGGTGTACCACGCGAGAGGGAAGGTGCTCGGCGGTAGTTCAAGCATTAACGGCATGATCTTCCAACGCGGAAACCCGTTGGACATGGAGCGCTGGGGCGAAGAGCCGGGAATGAAAACTTGGGATTACGCACATACTCTCCCCTACTTCAAGAAGATGGAAAACTGTTTAACGGGCGCTAACGAGTGGCGAGGAGACTCTGGACCGCTCAAATTGGAACGGGGACCAGCAGAAGGACCCCTTTTCGATGCTTTTTTTGCCGCTTGCCAACAAGCGGGGTACTCGCTTACAACCGACGTCAACGGCTATCGACAAGAAGGGTTCGCAGCGTTTGATCGAAACGTCTTTCGCGGTCGCCGACTGAGCGCGGCTCGGGCTTATCTCCACCCGGTAATGGGTCGTCCGAATTTGAAGATAAAGACCCGCACCCACACAACACGTGTGCTGGTCGACGCTAATCGTGTGGTTGGCGTGGAGGCGGTAGAACGGACGATCTTGGGTGGTGGCCGCCGAACGAAACGCTACAAATCGAACAACGTAATTTGCTGTGCGGGTGCGATCAATACCCCTCAACTACTTCAGGTGAGTGGCATCGGCCCGCGGGCAGTGTTGGAAAAAGCGCAGACTCCAGTCTTAGTTGATCTACCGGGAGTTGGTGAGAACCTCCAAGATCACCTCGAGGTCTACATCCAACATTCAGCGCTTAAGCCAGTTACTCAACAACCGAATCTCGCGCCTTGGCGTAGACCATGGATCGGGTTGCAATGGCTCTTTCGGCGCGGACCAGCGGCCACCAACCACTTTGAAGCCGGTGGATTCATTCGAACACGATCAGATGCGGACTATCCGAACGTAATGATCCACTTTTTGCCCTTGGCTGTGCGATATGACGGCTCCGTAGCCGAAGCCTCCCATGGTTATCAGATGCATGTAGGTCCAATGAATTCCGAGTCTCGAGGATCTGTCCGAATAAGATCGGCGGACCCATTCGATAAGCCAGCGATTCATTTCAACTACCTTGACACGGCGAGAGATAGACGAGACTGGGTCGAAGCAGTGAGGGCGGCAAGAGAGGTTTTGAACCAGGCTGCGTTCGACGGAATTACTGGTGGCGAGCTGTCGCCGGGCGGTGATGTGAATTCTGACGAGGAAATCTTGGATTGGGTTAAACGAGATGCCGAAACAGCTCTGCATCCCTGCGGCACCGCAAAGATGGGATCTGATGCCGCCGCAGTTGTTGATCCGCAAAGTATGGAAGTTTACGGAGTCGAGGGGTTGCGGGTCGTTGACGCATCCGTGCTTCCGTTGATTACCAATGGAAATATCTATGCCCCGACGATGATGGTGGCGGAGAAGGCCGCAGACCTGATTCTTGGCAATACTCCATTGCCTCCATTTGGGCCTGAGTACTACTCCCAGTGAGTTTGATGAATTAGGGGCGCTGCCTGTACAGCATTGACGCAACCATTCGTGAGGCCCGTAAGGGAAATGGTTGGAATGGACTTTGCTTATCTACGGCCGGGGCGTCATGGGCGTAGATGCGGTACAGGAGGTAGAGCGTTAAGGCGAGAAGCACACAAAACGGAAAATAGAAAAAGCTTTTCAGAGATCGAGTCAAAATCAGGCCCGTCACCAACGGGCCGATTAGCGATCCAATTCCGTGAACTCGTACCAGAAGTGCGGCTGCGGCGATTCTTTGCTCGGCGTTGACCCAATCATTGGTATAGGCAACCGACATGGAATAGGTGGGATACGCAAGTCCGCCCATTAAGGCAAGGCAAAACAGAGATAGGCCATCGGTGCCGTTTAGGAAGGTAAGGAAGAAACAGAGCGAAGCGGCTCCGGCTGAGGCGACGGTCATAACGCCTCGCCGCGGAACGCGGTCTGACAATCTGCCTAACGGTATCTGGAGTATCAAAGATCCGACAAGGGGTGCTCCCACGAAGTTGGCTATTTGCAGAGCACTCCAACCTTGGTAGGCGCCATAGATCGGCCCAATTCCGACCAGCGAGCCGATCGTCATGCCAGTAAGACAGCAAACAACAAGCCCGGTCGGGACGGTGGAATAGAGGGTTCGAAAGCTCATCGGTTCAGGAATTGAGGTGGGGGCCGAAGATCGCTTTGACAATGCAATGGGTACTAAGGACATCGAGACCAACACCGAAGCGACCGCAAATAGTGTGAATCCTGCGGTGCTTGAAAGGCCGACTGAGTATTGTCCGACCATTGTGGCGCCCACGGCTAAGACCATGTAGGAGCTCAGCAACCGCCCTCGGTTTTCATTGGTAGCGACGTCGTTTAGCCATGATTCCGCGACGACGTAAAGGGCGGCAACACAGAAGCCAAAGACCAGACGACAAACACCCCACGTCACCGGGTTCACCCACAAACCCTGGAAAAGAACAATGCTTGATGCGGTTGACGCCAGACCAGCGAAAGTGCGAATGTGTCCGACCTCTGACAGTAACTTTCCGGTGTATCTGGTACCCAGAATGAACCCGGCGTAGTAGGCGGTCATTACTAGTGAAGCAGTGAGAGCGCCGAAGCCAGCATCTTCTGCACGGAGGCCCAGGAGTGGCCGTTGAAGCCCGACACCTGCTTGGAGTAACGCTATTCCCAAGAACAACGACCAGGCGGTTAAGGATCGACTCGATTTGGGCACTCGCCTCCTGTCGGCAGCGGTAGATCTGATGAGAGGGCTAAGTATGGCGGTTGTCCCAGTGAGACGAAACCTCAGGAAGAGATATTGGGCGTGGACAACCGTCGAGTCGGTGGTTGAACGTACTGCCAGCCAAAGCGACCTTTGATGCATAGGTGCCCGGCCGTGACTGAATGGTCGGCTGGAGAGGTTACTTTGTATATCTCGTTATCTTGCGTGTGAAGCTCGAGGGTGCAGCCGACCCCGCAATATGAGCAGATTGTTTCAGTGGTCGTTTGGTGCTCCGGTTGCCATTGGCCAGCCTCGCGTAGGTCGAATTCTTTCTTGAACTGGAGCGCATTAGTGGGGCAGACACCAACACAATTACCGCAGTAGACACATGCTGACTCTGGGAGTGGTGTCTCGAATTCGGTAGATACACGGGTATCGAAACCGCGGCCAGCCATTGAAATGGCGAACGTGAATTGAGCGTCATCACCGCAGGCGTCGACACACTTATAACAGAGCACACAACGGTCGTATGCTCTTACGAAGAGGTCATCCTCGATCTTGATGTCGTCCTGCATCTTGCTCGGCTCCGTATATCGAGAGGAATCGGCTTCGTACCGAGTGATCAACTCTTGGAGCTCGGGGCTTTGCGTTAAGTCGTTGGTGGTATCAAGGAATTCAAGGACCATCTTGCGGTTCACGGCGATCCGTTCGCTTTCCGTGTGGATTACTGCGCCTTGCTCGCACGCTCGCGAGCATGCAGGCACGAGAGTCCGGGACTCCTCCATTTCCACTACACAGAGGCGACAAGCGTTTGCTGGTGTGAGATTGGAGGCCCAGCACAAGGTTGGTATCTCAACACCGGCGATTGCAGCAGCCTCAAGGATGGTGGTGCCAGGAGCGACGCTGACTGTTGCGCCGTTGATGGAGACAGTGACTTCGGTTAGTAATGAATCGCTCATGATCGAGTCTCTCCCAGCAGGCCCAGCGTTATTGCAGAGCGGACAGCGGAAGCCGCTGTTTGGCCAAGGCCACAGATCGAAGCATCGGTCATAACAGTATCTATGTCGTGTAGTAGGGAAAGCTGGTCTTTGTTCGCCTTATCGGCACCAATTTGTAGCAGAACTTCGTGTTGTCGAACTGTCCCTATCCGGCACGGTACGCATTGTCCACAGGACTCGTTGCGGAAGAATTCCGCCAAACGGCCAAGAACGTCAGGTACGTTCACCTTGGTTGAAAAGACCATTACCGCCCCAGAACCGAGCGTCAAGTCGTTGGCCTTCGTGTCTTCAAAGGTGAGTGGAAGGTCTAGCTGCTCGGGACCAACAAAACATCCAGCAGCACCTCCGAGAAGAATGGCTTGGAGGTCTCCGTCGACGCCACCGGCGTCTGAAAGTAATTCTCTCAACCTGATTCCAAAGCCAGCCTCGTAAAGACCAGGCCTTGCTATGTCACCTGAAAGACAAAAGAGCTTTGTGCCGGGTGAAGCTGGTGTACCGGCCGACTGGTAGTAGTCGACTCCGTTATTCAGAATTTCGATCACGTTCAGAAAGGTCTCTGGGTTGTTGACAATTGTCGGTCGACCGAAGAGCCCTTTGTCGGTGGGGTACGGCGGTTTGCTTCTAGGTTCACCCCGGAAGCCCTCAATCGAGTTAAACAGAGAGGTCTCTTCGCCACAGATGTATGCGCCGGCTCCTTGTCGGATTTCCAGATCGAATGTGAGGCTTGTTCCTTGGATTCGGTTTCCTAATAATTGTGCTGAATAAGCCTCAGCGATTGCCTCGCTAAGGCGTTGCGCAGCGGTGGCGTATTCGCCGCGAATGTAAATCCAGCCCTTTTCGCAGCCTGTGGAAAGGCCGGCGATGGTCATAGCTTCGATCAAAGCGAATGGGTCGTTCTCAAGGATCATTCTGTCTTTGAAGGTGCCTGGCTCGCTCTCATCGGCGTTAGCAACCACGTATTTCGGGGCGCTCAGGTGGTCAGCTACTGATTGCCACTTGATCCCAGTCGGGAATGCAGCGCCGCCTCGTCCTGTTAAGCCAGATTCAACGAGCATTTCGATGACCCGAGCGCCACCCAACTCAATGGCGGTTCCGAGTGCTTGATATCCTCCGTGCTCTTTATAGGAATTTAAATTCACTGGCTCGTTGGTTCCGAAACGACGGAGGAGCCGATTCGAGCTACTGGAGTTGAACTGGGGCTCGATATTTGTCGTGGCCGTGAGGTCCTGGTTGCTGTCGCCCTTTATTTGGACGAATATGCCTGGAGGTCGTTCACATTGACCGAGGCAGGGGCTTTCATGCACGCGGTCGCCGTTCGAGCGAAGCTCCTGGATGTAGGACGCAGACCCGCCCATTGCGCAAACCGGATCGACGCAAACGTGATGGAGGGGGCCTTCCTCCGGCTCTTCTAGTTGGAAAAGGTCATAGAAGGAAGCGACTCCGTAGGCCTCTGCAGCGGGAATTTGTAGCGTTTCGGCGAGATAGTTAAGGCCACCAGGCGATATCCACCCTTTCAGGTTTTGCAACAGATGGAGGCCCGGTAAGAGCAAATGACGCGAGTCGTGAGTCCGATCTAAACCACTGACAACCCAGCGCTCCCCCTCATGCCTTACGGGAGGATCGATGACGAAAGCGTCAATAGCGTCCCGTTCGTGTGAATCGGGGTCCGAATTCGTGTATTTCAGGTCAGACACGGGGCGTGCCTGAAGTGAGTTTGTCTATTCGGATCGCGGCTGCCTTGAATTCAGCAGTACCGCTCTTGGGATCCCAGTCGTCGTTGGTTAGGAGGTTCAGGTCAATTAATTCCGGAAAGTGAAAAGTGGTGAATGCCAGACCTTCAGCCTGGTGGGATTTAATGTCAACCTCCATTTCGACGCTACCCCGCGGGGAGGAAACACGAACCAGTTCGCCTTGCGCAAGGTTCAGTGCTTCAGCATCCAAGTGGCTAATTTCTAGTTCGAGTCCAGACCTGATCGGCGACTGGTAGCCGCGCGACTGCACTCCCGTGTTGTAGGAATCCAAAGCACGTCCGGTGGTGAGACGAATCGGGAACTCGTCGGTCAACTGTTCCTTGGGGCCTTCGTGCTCCGTGATGGAAAATGGCGCTCTATCTCTTCCTCCTAAATCGTCTTCCCAGAGCCAGCCGTGAAGAAATGGGGTCCCTGGATGATCGAGGTCGGTACAAGGCCATTGGAGACCCTCGCTTTCTTCCAGACGCTCATAGCTCATTCCTGAGTGCATTGGTGAGAGTGAACGCAACTCGTTCCATAAGGCTTCGGGGGTGTCGGCCGCCCACTTCGCGCCGAGGAGTTCTGCAATCTGACCGATGATGGTGTGGTCATCTCGTGTTCCCACGGGAGCGTCGACTGCTGCCCTTACGCGCTGCACGCGGCGTTCGCTGGATGTGACGGTGCCTTCGGACTCAGCCCATGCAACGGTTGCGGGTAGGACAATATCGGCGAGTTCGGCGGTTCTGGTAAGAAAGATATCTTGGACGATTAGTAGATCTAGTTCAGCTAGCAATTTCCGTGAATGACTGACGTCGGCTTCGGAGTCAGCTGGATTCTCCCCTATTACATAGAGTCCTTTCAGAGATCCGCTGGCCATTGCTTCGAACATCAGAGTTAGATGAAGCCCTGGCTGGGGATTGAGTGCGACGCCATAGGTCTCGGAAAACCTCCTCCTAACGGTGTCATCGGTGATGTCTTGAAAGCCCGGCAGTTTGTTTGGTAGGGCGCCCATGTCTCCGCCACCCTGGACGTTATTTTGGCCACGTAGAGGCACGAGACCGGATCCCCAGCGCCCTACGTGTCCTGTCAGGAGAGCAAGGTTGCAGAGTGAGAGAACATTGTCGACGCCGTTGTGGTGTTCAGTTATGCCAAGGGTCCAAAGTATTTGGGCGGTTGGGGCATTTGCGTAGCTGTGGGCCAGAGCCTGTATTGCCTCGGCGGGGACGCCGGTTACCGACGAAGCATATTCGAGAGTGTAGGTCTGTACGTGGGCCGCAAACTCCTCAAAGCCTGTCGTTGCATGTTCGATAAATGCCTTGTCGTGTAGCTCGGAAACAATGATCTCGCGCGCCACAGCGTTGGCCAATGCTATGTCTGTGCCAACGTTTAAACCGAGCCAAGCGTCGGCGAACTTAGCTGATGCTGTGCGCCGTGGATCAACAGCGTGCATCTTGGCGCCGCCCTTAAGTCCCTTCAGGACGTGGTGGAAATAAATGGGATGAGCTTCACGTGCGTTGGAGCCCCACAGGAGAACGAAATCAGTTTCCTGCACTTCTTGATAGGAAGAGGTTCCACCACCTAATCCGAATACTGTCGCCAGACCGACGACGCTGGGAGCATGTCAAGTTCTATTGCAGGAGTCAATGTTGTTGGAGCCGACCGCGGCTCTCATGAACTTCTGGGCCGCATAGTTCATCTCGTTTGTGCTTTTTGAGCAACTGAAGAGACCTAAGGCCTCAGGTCCATCCGTTTCCAGTATTTTCTGAAGGCCGCTAGCTGCAAGATTTAACGCTTCATCCCAGCTTGCTGGACGAAGTTGACCCTTTTCTCGAATCAGAGGTGTCTCGAGGCGTGGTAACGGCTGCGAGTGCTCTTTTTGTCGTTTCATCTGGTCTCCAAGTGTGGCTAAGGCCACCTAAGCCTCTTTCATGAGTGTAGAACGCGAGGCGGGCGGGTAAACCCTTCTCGGGTTCCCATATGTTGACCGGGTTGCGGGGTCCGGTCGGCGTTAGATTGGCGCTGGTGTGGCAAATCTGGAAGGCTGTTCCACAATGTGGCACAGAAAAGTACTGATCTGAGATGGCAGGTGTTCAATCCGTAAGACGGGCATTTGCAATTTTAAGAGCGTTGGCGGAAACCCCTATGGGTGTCACCGAAGTTTCTAAGTCGGTCGACTTGCCAAAGAGTACGGTGGCTCGTCTGTTGGCTGCCCTAGAAGAGGAAGACGCCGTCAAACAGGATGGTGTTCGCGGCATGTATGAAATTGGAGAGGGGCTTTCTCGGGTCATTAGTGATGTGCCCGGGGGGAAAAATATAACTGCCCTGGCCTACCCCTACCTGGCGCGCCTGGCTATTGAGGTTGAGGAAACATCTGGGATCGGATTACTAGAAGGCGACCAGATCTTCTACGCGGACCATGTTGAGCCCGACGCTGCGGTCCAGGTGAGGAGTTGGACAGGCGAATACGCTCCGTTGCATCTAGTGCCGTCCGGCTTGGTTGTTCTGAGCCACTTCTCTGAAGGTGCGTTGGACCACTATTTGAGGGGCGACCTCGCGACGACTTCTGCCAAGAGCGTCTCGGATCCGTCCGAGATACGAGCTCGCCTCGACAAGGTGCGGCGTGATGGTTGCGTTTGGGGATTTGAGGAATTTGCAGAGGGTTTGAATTCGGTCGCTGCCCCTGTGTATGGAAAGACGGGAGAGGTTGCAGCAACCCTCCATGTGCACGGCCCTGCGTACCGGTTTCCAAAAGAAGATGAGAAGAAGGCGTTGGAGAGTCGCTTGATTGAAACGTGTAGGGAGTTAGGGCGCCACTTGGTCTGACGCTTGTCAGGCGATTCCCCGTCGTTTCTTTATTTCCTCGACGACCGCCGGAACCACTTCGTGAAGATCGCCGAGGACTGCGTATCCGGCTTTGGTTACCATGTTTGCCTCAGGGTCAATGTTGATCGCCAAAATATTCTTCGATGCCATCGCGCCGACCCAATGTTGGATCGCTCCTGAGATTCCGCAAGCGATATAAATTTCTGGTGCTATCCGGGTACCGGTTTGACCGACTTGGTCCGCATGGCTGCGCCATCCGTTGTTGGTGACTGCCCTTGAACAGCCCACCTTTCCGCCGAGGATCTCGGCGAGTTCCTCGAGTGGGGCGAAGGCATCAGCTGAACCGACGCCACGGCCGCCTGACACGACGACAGACGCGGTCGACAGCGTTGCTCCCTCAGCTTGGCCTGCCCGTTCTTGGACAAGGGTGCGAGTGAGTGAAGGATCAAGGTCGACCTCAATGGTTTGAATGTCTACGTCACCAGCTAGTGGGGCTGGTTCGGGTTCAATGGCGTGGTGGGCATACGACAGGTAAACCTGTTCGGTACTGACGCGAACGTCTTCGAGTAGCGAACCCCCCCACTGTGTCCGCGTGATTGCCCAACCGTCGTCTTGCTGGACCTGGATACAGTTAGCCACGAAGGGGCTAGCGGTTCGAGCACTTGCTTGGGCAAGGACTTCGTTGCCTTTATCGGTCCCAACGGACATAACGACACTAGGTTTGCGCTCGCGGCAAAGTTGAGAGAGCGCCTGTCCCCAGAGTTCCGGCCCATAATCAGTAATCAATGGTGAAGCGAGAATGACACCATCGCTAATTCCATATTCGGCGCAGACAGTCTGGAAGATGGAATCGAAAACGCCGGCGAATACCGCTGAAACCGGCTCATTTAAAAGCTGACCAAGATTTCGGGCGGCAGTAAGGGCTTCAAATGCGGCTGGGGAGATTTCTCCCCGGTCGTGCTCAACGAGAACGTATACGCCGGGCACTAGAGAACTCCCAGTTCATCGAGTAAATCCACAATTGCGCTGGCGGCGTCGGGTCCATCGCCAAGAATTTCAGTTTCGCTAATCTTCTCTTCGGGTTGATGGAGTCGGACCTTTTCCTGGGCTCCGGGTTCGCTCTCAATTGTGGTGAACGTTATTTCCGCCTTTTTGGAGGCCAAACGCCCCTTCATTGTCGGGTAGCGAGGAAGGTTGATGCCCTCCTTTACGCCTAGGACCGCTGGAAGGGGGACGGAATAGACCTCATTACCTCCGTCGACTTCTCGGCTTGCTGTCACTGAGTTGTCTAAAACCTCAATTCCTTTAATGCCGTTGACGACACCTCGACCTAAGGTCACGGCGACTCTGACTCCGATTTGATAACCACCTGAATCGGCGGATTCATTGCCGAAGAGAATCAAGTCAAATGGCTCACCGCTGGCTTCGAGTGCGACGATGGCTTCGCTAATAACATGAGAGGTTCGTTGAGGGTCCCAATCGTGACCGGTGTCGTTAGGGATCAGTACAAACTCGTTGGCTCCAACGCTGGCTGCATATCGAAGTTGCTCTTCCGCTTCTGCAGGCCCCACCGTTAAGACGCACACCGAACCTCCGTGTAGCTCTACTAACTGAGCAGCTTCCTCAACGGCACATTCTTCGTGGGGACTGGTTGTGAACCCCAGATGTGCTGCATCGACATTTAGGGCATCACTCGTGATGTTGATACGTGAACCGGGAGCCGGCACCCTTTTCACACAGACGAGGATTCGCATCTAACTTCCTTCGAATTTCGTTCGGCCGCTTTCAGGCCTTCATTCGGTCGTTACTCGGATCAAACAGTGCGAGGTTAGGACCTGTTGCCGCGACCTTCACCGGATACAACTCGTTTTGGTACATGACCTGGAGTTCGGTTCCTAGCCCACACAGATCTGTTGGTAAATATGCCATTAGAAGGTATTTGTCTAAAGAAGGGGCATTTCCGGCAGTGGTGACCCTGCTTACTCGGCCTTTCGAATCGATAATTCGATCACCGCCTTGGGAAAGAATCGGCTCGTTACCTGCGCCCATGGGGAAACGTTCGTAACCGGCTTCGCAAGTGAGGTCTTCCATCGTAAGTACGCATAGCTGGGCGCAGGGGTCTTCTTGGCGAGCCGCCATGTAAGCCTCTTTGCCTATGAAGTCGGCTGATTTTACCTTTGGGCGAGCTAAGCCAGCTTCCACTGGGGTGTATTCGTCTTCAAGCTCTGAGCCCATGAGGCGATAGCCCTTTTCTAACCTTCCGCTTGTCCCGTAGACGGCGGCTCCGACAGGCCGCAAGTCAAAGGCCTCCCCTGCTGTGGAGATCGCGTCCCATAGCGCTAAGCCATGTTGCATAGGGGTGTAGAGCTCGAATCCAGCATCACCGACGTATGACACCCGGAACATCTCAGTCGGGATGCCGGCCATGAGAATCTCCTGGCAGGTTCCGTATGGAAATGCGGATTGATTGAGATCTGATTCCGTCAACCTGGAGAGCAACTCGACAGCTCGCGGTCCCCAGACTCCGAGAGTGCAGACGGCGTTGGTGCGGTTCTCGAACTGGACGGATCCATCTCCAGGAAGGTTATGACGGAACCAGTATTCGTCTCTACCGCCATCAAAGGCCCCTGTGACGATTCGAAATCGGTCGTTAGCGAGTCGGAGGATGGTGAGGTCGGATCGGAAGCCACCTGAGTGGTTCAGTACCGGTGTGTAAATGGAAGCCCCGATAGGCAGGTCACACTTATTGACCACCATGTGCTCGATGTACTGAAGGACGCCCGGGCCCGATACTTCAAACATTTGAAATGCTGAAAGGTCAACGAGTGCCGCGTGTTCGCGCATGTGAAGGTGCTCTGCGTCCGATATAGGGGTCCACCATCGGGCGTCCCACTCATGTTGCCTGTCATTGATCCCGTATTTGGCGACCAGGTCTGCATTGGACTCGTACCAGTGTGGGCGCTCCCATCCCCCGGCCTCGAAATAGAACGCACCGAGCTCATCGGTCCGTGCTTTGGCTGGGCCGTTGGTGATGCCCCGCCGGCTTGCCCATTGTTCTCGGGGGTGCACAATGCCGTAGGTCTTATTGAAGTGCTCGTCTGCGCGAGCTTCGATGTGGTGAACGTTTCGTTGTTGTGGGTAGAACCGGGCGATGTCGGCTCCGTGTGGNTCNGTGAGATGGGGGTAACCGTGGGTCATCCANTCNGCCATTAGGCGACCNACNCCNGGACCTTCCTTGATCCAGACGGCGGCGGCNGACCAAAGGTTTTCTACTTCAACAGTGGGGCCAAGGACGGGATTCGCATCGGGTGTTAGNGAGAGCAGCCCGTTGATNGCATACTTAATTTCCCCATCACCCAAAAANTCCATCANCTCNATGGCTTCCTCCATCTGCTGATCGAAGTCGTCGGCCGTNAACGGCATTTCCGTCGGGCTTAAAGCTGCCTCCTCGTTNGATGGNATCTCGTCNACGCGATGAAGGATTGGTCGATGCGCATATGAACCAACTTCCATTGACCCTGCGGTTTGACGNTCGTAACAGAANGTGTCCATGTCTCGGACTATTGGGTAGGCCAGTTCTTGTTGGGTCTCTACCAGAATGTCGAAAGGTCCAACGTCTGCCATTTGGTGGACAGCGGGNGTCAATGGGATCGTNGCCCCGGCCATTTCGGCTATCCGCGGGCTCCATACACCGCACGCCACNACCACCGTTTCGCATTCGATTCGGCCTTTATCCGTNATAACNGCGGCGATTTTTGGTTTATTTAACCCATNNGCAGTTTCGATATCGAGTACCTCNGTNTTCGCNAATACCTGAAGNTGNCCAGANTCTTGTGCCTTTTTNCGCATTTGAGTTCCGGTTTCTAAAGAGTCAACTGCGCTGACNCTTGGAGTGTGGAAGCCACCCAGAATTACGTCCTCGGATATAAAGGGCACAAGTTCCTTCACTTCACCGGGGGTTAANAGCGACGATGGGATTCCCCAGCATTTAGCTGATGTCATCCGCCGTTTGAACTCTTCCATCCTCTCAGGGNTTCTNGCTACTTCGATACCNCCACAGGTNGTCTGNAATCCCATTTCNTCGTACTGGCGCTGGCTCTCNAGAGTCAGGTCCACAATTTCCTTCGAATGGTCTACCGAGAATATGAAATTAGACGCGTGGCCAGTNGAACCTCCTGGATTCGGGAGAGGACCCTTGTCTAGAAGCACGATGTCCTGCCAACCCATCTCGCTCAGATGGCCAACCAAACAATTNCCNACGATTCCNGCGCCGATAACAACGCATTGGGCTTGCTTCGGGAAATCACTCACTCTTGGGCCTCTTTATTCTCTAACCACTCGCTTNGGGCAGGCTGACGCTACNTNCACGCTGTCTACGTTAGTCAGTCCAAGGCCACCAGCTACAAAGCGCANAAGCCGAGGGGTCTGCTATGTATTCTGTATTATGGAACTGTTCCGCAAAGCGAAACAATAGCCTTGCAACGACGGAACTGTCTACGATCTCCCTTTACGAAAAGAAATTCGCCGCCTTTGGTACTGACGACGAGAAAGGCAGGGGCATGATGCCCATTCCCAGCGACCTAGAGATCGCAAGCGACGCGAAGTTGTTGCCGCTAACAGACATTGCCGCGTCAGCCGGAATCGCGGAGGAGTTTCTGGAGTTCTATGGCTCCGGTGCCGCCAAAATCAAACTCGAAGCGATCGAGGCGTTAAAGGATCGGCCGGATGCCAAATATGTGGTCGTATCCGCCATCACCCCGACCCCACTCGGCGAGGGTAAGACNACCACCACTGTTGGTCTCGGCCAAGCCTTTNGACACATCGGCAANACCGCAACTATCGCTATTCGNCAACCGTCAATGGGTCCGACATTNGGNATCAAGGGTGGCGCCGCCGGAGGGGGTTACAGCCAAGTCGTTCCCATGGAATTATTCAACTTGCACCTGACCGGCGANATGCACGCNGTNACTGCTGCNCACAATATGTGNGCNGCAGTNCTTGATGCCCANCTTTTNCATGGCAATGANCTGGGCNTNGANCTTCANAACATCACNTGGCGCCGNGTCGTGGATATTAACGACCGGGCGTTACGCAANGTGACTCTNGGCCTNGGAGGGCGGCTCGACGGTGTNCCNAGGGAGAGCGGATTCGATATCACAGCNGCGTCGGANGTAATGGCGGCNTTGGCNTTNGCNACATCGCTACAGGANCTNCGACANAAGATGGGCAACATCGTTGTCGGCTACACCAAGGCAAACACCCCNGTGACAGCAGAAGAACTTGGCGTNGCAGGCGCAATGACNGTGATCCTCCGCGAAGCGATTAAGCCGAATTTGATGCAGACGCTTGAAGGGACGCCGGCATTGGTTCACACAGGNCCCTTCGGAAATATCGCGACCGGCAACTCTTCGATCGTGGCNGATCAGATTGGAATCAAGAGTGGNGACTTTTTGCTTACCGAAGCGGGCTTTGGTGCCGATATGGGAGCTGAACGATTCTTTAACATNAAATGCCGCTANTCCGGNCTGAACCCCGATGCNGCNGTGCTAGTAGCTACCGTCCGCGGNCTTAAAGCTCACTCGGGNAATCACAANATTGTTGCAGGGCGTCCNCTNCCAGCAGAATTGCTCGTCGAGAATCCTGACGAGGTTCACGCNGGAGGNGACAATCTCAGAAANCANCTNGAGAACATGAAGATCCATGGTGTGACNCCGGTNGTCGCGATCAATACNTTCCCTGACGACNAGGAAGCNGATCTCGCNGCGATAGCGGAAATCGCCGCGGAATACGGAGCCTTGTCTGCNCGCTGCACACACTTTGCNNATGGCGGNGCNGGGGCCTCAGAACTNGCGGAGGCAGTGAGTGANGCCGCTGANGAAGAGAGTTCGTTTGCGCCGCTCTACAGNGATGACCTTTCANTACGCGACAAGATCCGGACGGTCGCNCANCGTGTTTACGGAGCCGAAGACGTGTCGTTNACAGCCCAAGCAAGTAAGCAGTTGNANGGATACGANGAGAACGGCTTCGGNCACCTNCCGGTNTGCATAGCGAAGACACACTTGTCAATTTCTTCGGACCCTAAGCTGTCCGGCGCNCCTACTGGATGGACTCTCCCAGTTCGTGAAGTCAGGGCTTCGGTAGGCGCAGGCTTTGTNTACCCTATTTGNGGCGATATGAGGACGATGCCCGGGNTAGGTAANACCCCAGCTGCTCANGAGATCGACATTGACNATGNNGGCAANATCGTCGGCNTGAGTTAGAGGAGNANNCTTGTCGTTCTTCGGTCGCCAAAGGGGCCCTGTTCCGGACAGCNCTNACCTCCGNCNGCTATTNACAGAAGCCCGTNTGGAGGTGATTCCNCTCAAGAATCTCANNGCCCAGCTCCCCTACTTACCNGATGNAGCNTCAGTTTCGGTNACTGCTTCGCCGACNAAGACCCTTGAAGACACTTGGGANTTNAGNAANANCNTGTCTGAGCGTGGGNTNAGNCCCGTGCCTCATTTAGCTGCTCGNATGGTGACGGANCGGNACCAGCTTGNACTNTTAGTCAATCGATTAGCGGATATTGGGGCTTCAGAGTTGTTTCTTGTCGGTGGTGACGCGCCGGAACCATTCGGCCCGTTTCGCGACTCAATTGAGGTGCTCGAATTCATTCTCCAATTGGACCACGGACTCAAACACATAGGAGTCACCGCCTATCCGGACGGACATTCTTTCATTAGCGCAGAGGTCCTGACGGAAAGCCTTCACCAAAAGCAGGAACTTTTGGCCTCTGCAGGCGTTCCAGGACACGCCTCAACCCAAATGTGTTTCGATCCCGGAGCGATTCGCGATTGGCTCCGAGAGGAACGCAACGCCGGTCTAACTCTGCCAGTTCATTTAGGCATTCCCGGGTCGGTTGATCGAGCGAAGCTGTTGTCCATCGGTACGCGCCTCGGAGTTGGAGCGTCCCTGAGGTTCCTGCAAAAGAATAAGTCCACGGTGGCGCGTCTGTTCGCTCCAGGTGGTTACGATCCCAACAAACTGTTAATCCCCTTAGCCGCAGAGCTTGGACCTTTAAAGATCGAAGGCCTTCATATTTTCACCTTCAATCAGATCGAAAGCACCGAATCATGGAGGCACCAAGCCTTAAGTAAGCTGCGTAATTGAGATGCCGCTTGCTACGACGACGTCAACACATCCACTTTGATCACACTCGGAATGTCTTGAAGCACTTGAACCGTTGAATCATCCGGGCCTTGTGAGACCCTGATGGTCGCCACTGCGGCGGTCGGGCCGGTTCCTTCAAAAATCTCATTGCGCATCTGCTGAACGTTGATTCCCGCTGTGCGCAGGCACGACAACACAGCTGCAAGCACACCCACTTCGTCCTTATGTCTGACAGCAATTGCGCATTCCCCCAATGGCCGGTCAGCAACATTCACACAATTAGGCGGAAGGCCTGTCTCGTATCCAGCAATTGTTAATAAGACCCCTTTTGCAATTGCCTTTCTGGCTTGGTCAGTTGAGGCTCCAATGTGGTGGGTTCCCACAAAATTTTCCATCGCTGCAAGTTGCGGTGACCAATCCGCGGTTCCATCTTCAGGCTCTGAGTCATACACGTCAAGTCCGAGTTTGAGGCCCTTAGCGGCCATAGCTTTGAGCATGGCCTCTTCGTCTATCAGGGCGCCCCGAGATGTGTTGATCAGCATGGCTCCCTGCTTCATCTGGTCAAGGAAGGTTTCGTCCACCAGTCGCTCGGTTTGGTCTGTTAGTGGGAGGTGCAGTGAGACGATGTCGGCGACCTTGAGTAACTCCTGTAGAGACTCATGTAAGGACACTCCAAGGTCATTCAAGGTCTCTGCAGTCTCGTCACTCCTAGTCGCGGTGTGCAGCCCGTGAATGTGAAGCCCGAAACTTCTCGCTCTTTTAGCAACTTCGAGACCAATGTTTCCGAAACCGAGGATGGCAATCGTTTGTCCCTTAAGTCCACTTGCTTCTGAATATTTAGTTTTGTCCCAAACAGAATTCTGGAAATCAATTGTGGAGTGAGGGATTCGCCTGTCGATAGACAAAATGAGACCCATAGTCAGCTCGGCAACAGCCACAGCGTTTTGACCTGGCACGTTGCATACGTAGATGCCATATTCGCTAGCAGCATCCACGTCTATCGTGTCGGTCCCTGCGCCCGCTCGAATGATTAATCCGAGTTGCGGCGCTGCCTCAATCATTTCACGCGTTACGGACGTACTTCTGACGATCAGAACTTCGGCTGTGGCGAGGTACTGAGATAACTCTTTCTTGGTGACTGCCGTGGCAACAACGCACCGGTGTCCCCGACTCTCTAAAGCTTCGACGTAGTCAGGTCCGATGGCGTCAGCGAAGTACAACTCCATTTATGTTTCGACTCCGCTATTACCTGACCCAATCCCTAAACGTCGATGGTGGTTCCTTATTCTATCTAGTGGGCGACAGTTGATGCGATAGAACAATTTGTTATCCGAGCAGTTCACTCAAATCACCTGCTACAAGGACAAAGAGCAGAGCTATGACGGACAGATTTATTACTGCCATAGGAAACTTCCAGCGTCGATTCCCCGACCAAAACCGTCTAATACTCAGCACATTGGCTGCGATTGCAACTGTGCCAAGAGGTAGCCCTATCCACGGACCAACTCCTGAACCGATCCCAGCAAGTGGCGCCAAAAACGGGAGGATGACATAGGTAAGTGCGCACCTGACGCCAGATACGACCATCGATACGCTGAACGTACGGTTTTCTACCTCGGTAACTGAGACAACAGCGGTTTTGGTCATTCGGTGCGTTCTCTACCCTCGCCGGCAACGGTTGAGGGTGGGGAAACTCCCGCAACACGCAACCCTCCGGGAACAACAGTAACCGTTTGCGGTAGCGATCCCACATCTTCGCCATCCGATCTCAGGTTCATCGAGTTGGATCCGTCGTTGCAGAGCAATTGAAGTTGAATGGCTTGACCAGTTCGAATTTCTACGGCTGGATGTCCGATGTGTCCACCCTTGAAGGTTTTGGGCAACATACGTAACAGGTTGAAGGGTGATGTATCTCGGATCACGACGATATCCAAATGACCCGTAGTTGGACCAGCGGCTGGTGCAATTTGCATTCCCCCTCCAAAGGCCCTGGTATTAGCAATGGCGACCATCAAGCAAGGGCCCCCGACTGCCTGACCATCGACCACCATTTGCAGTTCGTACCTTTGAAGGCGCAACAGTTCAACAAGGGTCGCCAATGTGTAGCGGCTCGAGCCTCGTGGCCATGCCATATTGTCGGCGCGAACGTTTACTGCCGCCGAAAACCCTGCGGTGGCGATGGTAACTCCGTAACGGATCTCGCCAGTCGGCTGTTCGAACCGTAGGAGATCCACTGGTCGAGCGGGGCCGACTGCTGCGCGCACCGCATCCTCAAGCTCCCGAGGAAGGTCGAGACCCAACACAAAGTCGTTACCAGTACCAGCGGGAATAAGTCCGACTGTTGCCGGTGTCTCTGCGCACCCCTGGACAACATGATGAATGAAACCATCGCCACCCACAGCAATGATGTGCTGACCCCTAGCCACGGCATCGTGCACAGCCTTGTAGGTACTTTCAATGTCAGGTGGTAGGCGGTGCTCCACGCAGTGACCTAGGGACGTCAACATGTCTTCAACCAGGTGACCCTTTGCCTCAGCATGGCCTCGATTGGCAGCACTGTTAGTCAAAAGGATTATTTGTTTGTCAGATTCTTGAGCCGCGTGGTCCATGGGTCCATTCCGGATTGCTACGGTGACGTCATCATTTTGCGATGATGACATTGATTCATTACGTACCTTCTACCCGATGCGAGGTTGAAATGTCAGGAGCGTTAGACGGTATTCGAGTTCTAGACCTATCTACTCTCGTGCAAGGTCCACAGGCAGCGGCCATGTTGCATGGTCTGGGCGCCGAAGTTATCAAGATCGAGTTGCCCGAGATTGGAGACATGGGTCGACATGTTGGGGTTCTCGAAGAACTCGGCACATCTGCCTTCTGGGAAGCATGTAATCGCGGCAAGCGCTCTGTCACTCTTGATCTGCGCACAGAAGCGGGCCATGAGGCATTTCTGAAGCTTGTTGGAGTGTCCGATGTCGTCCTTTCTAACTTTCAGCCAGGCACATTAGATGGGTGGGGTCTCGGATACGACGACCTCGCAGCTGTCAATCCCGGGATCATTTGGGCAGCGGGCAGCTTTTTGGGCCCGACAGGCCCCGACGCCTTACGGGAGGGGGCCGATATTGTCGGCGAAGCTGCAGGTGGTGTGATATCCGGGATCGGCAATGACGGTGAGCCCGTCACTACTGCCGGTACTCTTTTGGCGGATCACTGTGGCTCCCAGAATCTACAGACAGGCATCTTGGCGGCATTATTTGCACGGGAGCGCACTGGACGCGGACAACGAGTAGACGTCAGTCTTCTGGGTGGGCAAATTTGGATGCAGGCGCCCGAATACACTCACTATTTTCTGACAGGCGAACTCGCTGGGCGGTCTAATGGAGGACATCCATTGGTGCATGCGCTGTACGGGGTCTTCCCTACGGCCGATGGGGCCTTGGCGATGGCGGGCTGCCCTGAACATCTGTGGGAGGGCATGTGTCGGGCAATCGAACGGCCGGAATGGGTGGACCATCCGAGTTACAACCAATATTTCGTAACGAAGGAAATAGGTCGCCAGATGCGGCAAGACTTCCTTGAAATCTTCAGCGAACGCACGACCGCCGAGTGGACTGAACGCCTTAGCGCGGAAGAACAACGTTTCTCGCCTGTACGTTCACATGATGAGGTGACGGCAGACCCACAGTCCTTCGCAAATGGATACATAGTGGAAGTCGACCATCCGCAATTCGGAACCGTCAACATTGTTGGTTGCCCGATTCAAATGTCGGATACGCCGACGCGCCCCGGAATTGAAGCTCAGCAACTCGGTCAGGACACAGAAATGGTCTTGGTGGAAGCCGGATATGACTGGGATGAACTCGAAGCTCTAAGAGAACGAGGTGCCTGGTAGTTCTCCCCGGCGAGAGCAAACGTGAACCGCTAGTACCTGGGATAGCGAAAGGATCGCTTTTAGCGACAGACGTTGGTCATCGTGCCAACGCCCTCAATGCTGGTTGTGATGACGTCGCCAGCAACAAGGAAGCGCTTGTCTGGCATTCCGACGCCAGCCGGGGTACCCGTAAAGATTAAGTCCCCTGGTTCCAAGGTGAGGACCTCGGAAAGGTAGCTGACGAGGAACGATACGTCGAAGATCAAGCTACTTGTCCGGGCATCCTGCCGGCGGTCCCCGTTGATATCGCATGTGATGTGTAAATCATCGGGATCCTCGAGGCCATCTGGTGAAACTAGGAACGGCCCGATAGGCCCATAGGTGTCGCGCGACTTTCCGAGACCAAACTGTGGTGGTCGGGCGCCGAGTTGTAATCGTCGGTCGGAAATGTCTTGGCCGACCATTACACCAGCTACATGAGACCAGCTGTCGGCTTCAGATATGTCACGTGCCTGTCGACCAATCACAACAACTAACTCCGCCTCGTAATCTCCTCGTTCTGTCCGCAGTTCCACCTCGTCGAACGGACCCGATATGCATGACGGATATTTTGAAAAGACAACAGGGATCTCGGGAAGATCCATTTTCGATTCTGCAGCATGGTCTTTGTAGTTGAGGCCGATACCGAATGAATTCCGTGGTCGCGGAACCGGCGGGCCCAGAGCAGCTTCGGACAGCAAGCCATCACTGTCATGTTCCGATAAGCGAGCTGCCATTTCATGGAGTGCGTCCAAGTCTCGGATGGCGATCATTGGGTCATCGCTTATTTGCCCCTGAGAAATCCTGAACAGATCGTAGAAATCGTCACCCGCTGCGAGAGCAGCCTTACCGTTAACGTTCGCGAAGCTAAATGACATTTTTGACCTTTGGTTGAGGATGCCGATCGGCTGCCAGTCCTCTTGACGATAGAGCGGACGTAGAAGCCACAGCAAACGTCGGACCTCCCCAATAACGATTTGAACCCGATCTAAGTCAAAGTCCCGTCGGCAACCACGAGCTGTCCTCGGCAAATTGTGTGGCGTACTCGACCCACGAGTGGCACTCCAACCCAAGGGTTGTTATCGCTTTTGCTTTGCAAGCTGCCGTGATCAGCAGTCCACTGCATTGTTGGGTCGAAGACAGCGATATTGGCCGGAGCGCCCACCTGAATTGGTTGGCCTTGCGAGCCTATGCCCGCTATTTGTGCTGGAGCCAGCGACAGCAGAGTCACGAAACGCTCGAGGCTCATCAATCCGGTGTCCACAAATTCCGTCCAGACAACTGATGCCATCGTCTCGACGCCAAGCATCCCGGGCGGTGCGTCTGCTAGGCCGACGTCCTTGGAAGCGGGAGAATGGGGTGCATGATCCGTGGCTACAGCATCGATGGTCCCGTCAAAGAGTCCGGCACGCAATGCCTCAACATCGGCAGCTGTTCGCAACGGTGGGTTCATCTTTCCTGATGTCCCCAGCCGTTCAACATCCTCTTCAGTCAAAATTAAGTGCTGGGGAGTGACTTCAGCCGTTACCCGCACCCCTGAGACCTTTGCCGCCCGCACCAAGTCCGCCGCCAATGACGTGGACATATGCAACACGTGATACCGGCCCTTTGTGGCTTCGGCCAAGGCGAGGTCGCGTTCAACAATTACCGCCTCAGCTTCTCGAGGCCTTCCCTTCAAGCCGAGCCGCCTCGCGACGGACCCGTCGTTAATCACGCCACCCTCAACCATTTGCGAATGCTCAGCGTGCTGACTAATTACTGACCCCGGAAGGTCACACGTCGCAGCAAGAGCTCTCTCCATCAATTCCGCGTCATCGACCACAGTTCCATCATCAGTGAAGACACGAACGCCTGCTTCATAGAGTTCTTCAAAGTGGACGAGCTGTCGCCCTTCCCGGCCTTGGGTCACCGACGCCGAAGTATGCACCTCACAAGGAGCTCTCTGTCCTATAGCCAAAACTTCCTTCACTAACGGAACGCTGTCGATAGTCGGAATCGTGTTGGGCATCATCACGCACGCTGTCACTCCCCCTAACGCCGCCCCTGCTGCTCCCGAAGAAATATCTTCACTTTCCTCTCCGCCGGGGGTTCGAAAATGAACCTGAATGTCTACGAAACCTGGCAGGACCAAAGCATCGGTCGCATCAACAGCCAAACCCTTGCCCTTCAGACTGCCTACGGGACCTATCTCGGCAATGATCCCGCCTTCCACAAAGACGTCAATGGGATCCTGGCCTTGTTTGTCAGATAACAAACCGCCGCTGATCACAAACGAGTCTCGCATCTGGTCCACCATATGGGACGAAGCGGGTATAAGACGTGTCTTTACCCACCGAGGTATCATTCAAACGTGCACTCTCAGCGTACCCAGAACAGGGTTATTTCTTCAGCGCAACTGGAGTCCTACGAGACCAATGGCTATTTACATGTCGAGCCGTTCATTGACGCCGCAACCCTCGCCGACCTCCAAGCGGCAGCGGCTGAGTTCGTTGAGATCAGCCGACAGATGGTCGAATCCGACAAAATCCTGGACCTAGAACCAGGCCATTCGGCTGCTGCGCCCCGTATCCGACGTTTGAATTCCCCTGTAGACCATCATGAGGTCTTCCGACGTTTCGCCCTTGAGGGAGCGGCATCAGAACTTGCCTGCGCCCTCCTGGGCGGACCAGTGCGATATCACCATTCGAAGCTCAACTACAAGTGGTCCGACGGCGGCGAAGAAGTGAAATGGCATCAGGACATCCAGTTCTGGCCCCACACAGATTTCAGTCCCCTCACCATCGGCGTTTACCTTGATGATGTTGACAGTTCCATGGGCCCCATGGGGGTCTTCCCGGGCAGCCACACAGGTCGACTGTATGACCAATACGAAAGTAGCGGGAACTGGGCTGGATCAATGAGGTCCGATGACGTTGCAAGTCTCGATCTTGATCAGGTGGTGTGGCTCACCGGCTGCGCTGGGTCAGCCACAGTACATAACTGCTGCATGATTCATGGGTCGGTCCCCAACGACTCGAAAAAGCCGCGGCCGCTGTTGTTGCAGACCTACTCCCGAGCAGATTCCTATCCGATCGCCAATATTGGTGCGAATGGTGTCACTGGCGTCATGAGCGGAACCGTTGTCGGCGGAACCTCTGAGCAAACCGTCACTATCGACGGTCGACACATAGTTGGAGCACCAGATTGGTCTCGGAGTGGGGCGCCGACAATCTTCGGATCGCAACACAACAAAGGTTGAGACCGATGGCGTCTCAGCCCGACTTCTTCGACGCTCTAAGAGACACACTCGTTCGCGAAATGCCAGAGTGCACAGACTTAGCTGGGGTTGAACGTTTATCGGGTGGCGCCAGTATGGAGACCTACCGGCTAACGATAAGAACCCAAGCGGGAGACCAATTGCTGTGCATGCGCCGCGGCGCAGGCGGAATAGACCGGGACAACGTGAGTGCTGTGGGCCTCGCCAATGAAGCACTTCTTATGCGGACCGCTAAAGATCACGGCGTAGCCGAACCCGAGATTTACTATGAACTGCAACCAGCCGACGAGGTAGGTGTTGGTTTCGTTATGGAGTGGCTGTCAGGCGAAACGCTCGGGTCCCGAATCGTTCGATCCGCGGAACTAGAAACAGTCCGACCTCTTCTGGCGGAGCAGTGTGGCCGTGAGCTTGCGAAGATCCACGCAATTGACGTTGAAGCCACAGGTTTGAGCGATCATCTACCAGTTCTTGGCCCGGCCGAATATCTAGAGCAAACCTGGGGTAGATATCGAGATTGGGACACAGCTCAACCGATGATCGACTTCACGGGTCGATGGCTCGAAGAAAATTTGCCGCAAGGAAGTAATTACCGTTTGGTTCACAACGACTTCCGTAACGGAAATCTCATGGTGAATTCTGAGGAAGGACTACAAGCCGTTCTCGACTGGGAAACCTCACACATCGGCGATCCGATGCGAGATATCGGCTGGATTTGCACAAATTCGTGGCGCTTCGGTGAGCGACAACTCCAGGTGGGTGGATTCGGAGACCTCGACGATCTCATCAAGGGATACGAAGCGGAATCAGGTTGGACGGTCGATCGAGAGGTTGTCAGATTTTGGGAGGTTTTCGGAAGTTTTTGGTGGGCCATCGGCTGCCTGGGAATGACTGACCAATACCGAATAGGGCCCGATGCTACGGTTGAACGACCGGCAATCGGACGACGTTCCTCCGAGTGTCAGGTGGACTGCGTAAACCTATTGATACCTGGCCCCGTAGAGCTTCTGAAACCGACTTCTCCGGACCGGCAATCCGATATGCCAAGGCTTGATGAACTCTTAACTAGCGTTCGAGACTTTCTGCACGGAGACGTCATGTCAGCGACACGCGGCCGAACGAACTTTCTCGCCCGAGTAGCTGGTAACTCCCTCGACGTCGTCAGTCGCGAACTCTCTCTCGGCCCCACACTCCTAGAACGCGAGCAGGTGCTCCTCAGTGACCTGTTAAAAACGACAGGCACCGTCGACGAGTTGCGATGGGATTTGGTGCACGCACTGAGAGATAAAAGTATGGACCTTGATCGGCCTGATCTTCACGTTTATCTGCGCGAGTCGGTAGTCAATCAAGTTGCTATCGACCAACCCAAATATTCGGGCTTTCAATTCGCGGCGAACAACGCGGTCGAGGAGTAGCGTGATGGCATGACTGTTCACGACATGCACCTCGAAATTTCGAAAGACATAGCCGCCTCACCTGAGGCGATATATGCACTTGTTTCTGACCTGAGCCGTATGGGCGAATGGAGCACCGAGAACATAGGTGGTGAATGGACAAACGGTGAACCCGGTCAGGTCGGATCGCGTTTTCTTGGTACCAACCGGATCAAAGCCTTTGAGTGGTCCGTGCCGGTCGAGGTCACTGTTGCTAACCCCGGAGAGTGCTTTGAATTCGTAGCCGCTCCAGATGATGGCCCCTTCGTTCGCTGGACCTACCAAATCCAGGCATCGGATCACGGCTGCACATTGACTGAAATCTGGGATGTCATGGCATTGCCGCCATCGTTGGCCAAGATGGATGAAGAGGCTTTAGCTGGCCGAAAGGCAGCTGTTCAGGGCACAATCGAAGCCACCTTAGAAGGCATAAAAGCTAGTGCCGAAAAGTGAGCGACCAAGTTGTCGAAGAGGCAGCTGATTGGCTGACGGCGAATCCTCCCTCAGAAAACAAGATGGATTGGTTGGAGAAGCTGGTTGACTCAGGTTGGGCAGCGCCTTCATGGCCCAAGGAGTGGTTCGGACGGGGCCTTTCCTCTGATGACGCACGGGCAACCGACGCTGTTTTCCGGTCAGCAACATTCCCAGCGAACACATCAGGACACGTCATCTCGAATGACTCGGTGTTTGGCGGCGATGACGTCCAAGGATGGGGACAAGACGTCGTCAATCTCTGGGCCGCGACTGTCGCCTCCCACGCTCCGGACGAACTAAAGCGAGAAGTACTTCGCGATCTCCTCTTGGGCAAAGTCTCGATGTGTCTGCTTTACAGTGAACCGAACGCAGGTTCTGACCTTGCCGGAGTGCGCACGTCAGCTATACGCGACGGCGATGAATGGATAATCAACGGGCAGAAAGTATGGACTTCCGGTGGGAGGCATGCTGATTACGCTTTTCTGATCGCTCGAACCGATCTTGACCAACCGAAACATCGCGGTCTGTCGTTCTTCTTCCTGCCAATGAAACAAGCCGGAGTTGAGGTTCGACCATTGCGGCAAGCGACTGGTGACTCAAGATTCAACGAAGTGTTCCTGACCGATGCTCGAGTCCCGGATTCCAACATGCTCGGAGCCTTGAATGAGGGCTGGTGGGTCCTTACGTCTGCGCTCGCATACGAAAGGGCGGCTATGGGTGCAAGTCAACGCCGCCGTTCGTCGGATACCAACCCAGTGGCGCGAAATGCCGAAAGCGAAGCTCCCGCACCGATTCCAGATCTATCCCTGGTTGAGTTAGCGCAATCCAGGGGCGTGGCAGATCAAGCAGATATTCGTCAGGAACTGATCAGGCTCCACCAGTGGAGAACCGTTAACGAATGGAACAACAGAAGAGCTAAGGCCGCTATTGAGCAGGGAACCACTACACCCGTTGTGTCCTTAGGTAAGCTCGCCATGTCTCGGATGTTGCATTTTGCCGGGAGTCTTCAGGCCCGAATCCTCGGAGCGGAGGCAACCCTGGGTGGCGATGCCTTTTCAGACGCCTCGGATGCGACCTACTCAATGCTCAACGCCTATTTCACTTCAATTGGGGGTGGGACAGACCAGATACAACGAAACATAATTGGGGAACGGATTCTTGGATTACCGAAAGAACCCGAAATAGACAAAGCTCGTCCATTCCGAGAGGTTTTGAACGCCAACATCTGAAGCAGCGGCTCTACCAAAGTTCGCTTTTTCGCTCCCCAGACCATGACAGTTCCAGTACCGTTCGCTACGTGCCAGACAAGTACTTTGATGTAGATGGGATCGCCACCCTCGTGCACCACCGTGGAGCCACAACTCTTCCAGGTGCTCCACCAAACCTAGGCGTCGGCCAGCCAATTCTGTTGCTGCACGATGCGGGTGTGAATGGCAACGTATTTGGTGATCTGATGGATCTGTTAGTTCTTAGCAACTCGCCATTTAGTTTCGATTTACCGGGCCATGGTCGGAGTGGCTCGTTAGACAGCCTTACGTCAGTGGAGGCAATGGCTGGCCACGTAGAATCTCTCATCGCCCCGTGGGGTGTTTCGTCTCTTGTAGTGATCGCTGACGGCCTCGGGGCCGCTGTTGGCTTCGAGCTTGCTAATAGTGGTCGTATCGAGGTCTTGACGCTAATTTGCTGCGGAGTCGTGGGACCCGCCGTGGACCTCAGCGAAGAGATCCATAGCCTCAGCCAAATCACATCCGGAAAGGCCCGTCGCCAATTCGACACGAGCGGCTACGCACCCGACCCTGATGAGCAGATGATGAGAAAGGCGTTCGGTCACTGGGTGACTACCGATCCTCGAGCGACGCTGGGCGCTCGCAAGGCTCAGGCGGATTGGAACGATCGGGTCGACCTCTCGCAGACTGCTTCTCCAATAGTGGTCGTAGTCGGCGAACACACAGAAGAAAACCACAAGGGTACTAGTCAAGAGTTTGCTGAAAGCCTCGCTGACGGAACCGCAGTAATGATGCCCGATGTCGGCAGGCATCCAGCGCAGGAATCGCCCGCAGCATTCTGTTCATTGGTTGAGGAGACGATTACAGCAGGGAGTGAAGACAAATGACCACCACTGCGTTTCCTCGTGGCGCCGCTATTGCAGGGGTCTATGAACACCCCAGTCGATTCTCGCCCAACAAAACAGAATTCCAAATCATGGCTGAATCGGCTAAAGGAGCGCTTGACGACGCTGGCCTTCAACGTACCGACGTTGACGGCCTGTTCGGGGCCTCAATGTCGATGGGACTCATGGGTATCGTCGATTTGGCAGAGTACCTAGATTTATACCCCGACTATTTAGATGGAACCAACATCGGAGGATCCTCGTTCGTTGCCCATGTCACCCATGCGGCTGCAGCAGTCAATGCCGGTCTATGTCAAGTCGCATTGGTGCTCTACGGTTCAACGGCTGCTTCAAACTCAATGGCGATCGGGACAGGAGGGACTGGGGGTTCACGTAATCCAGACGCAGCATTTTCGGCCCCTTACGGGATGACCACAGTTGGAAGTTACGCAACCTACGCGAACCTACACATGGATACCTATGGCACGACAAGCGAACAACTCGCTGAGATCGCGGTCACAATGCGTCAACACGCAAGCCTCAATCCGCGAGCAAAGATGCGGAACCCGATCACAGTCAATGACGTTCTGGATAGCCGAATGATCTCCCGTCCGCTCCATCTGCTCGATTGTTGCATCATCAGCGACGGCGGTGGAGCCGTGGTTGTTACATCTCTGGAAAGGGCACGCGACCTCGCGAAGCCACCAGTACAACTTCTCGGTTGCGGAGAAGCCGTGCAACACCAGGGCGTCGGATATAGCGACATCCTCACTATCGCCGCGAAACAGTCAGGGGCGAGGGCATTCGAAATGGCTGGAGTCAAACATTCCGATATTGACCTGGCAATGATCTACGACTCGTTCACAATTACGGTCCTCGCCACTCTTGAAAATCTAGGTTTCTGCCCTGTTGGTGAAGGCGGAAACTTTGTTTCCAACGGAGGTATCGCCCTCGGCGGAACCCTTCCCGTGAACCCCGATGGAGGGGGCCTTTCCTCCAACCACCCAGGGATGCGGGGAATTTTCTTGGTCATCGAAGCAGTAAAACAATTGCGCGACGAATGCGACGCTCGCCAGGTACCCAAAGCCGAGCTGGCCCTTGCTCACGGAACTGGCGGCACCATAGGTGACAAGCACAGCGGAGCTACCCTGATCCTTGGAGTAGACCGATGAACGCCATTGAACATCCACTTCCATTCGCAAGCTGGGAGTCTCGAGGCTTCTGGGAGGGCGCCGGTCGCGGCGAGCTTGTCCTTCAACGTTGCGAAGCTTGCGGCTTAGTGCAGCACCGACCGCGAGGCGTGTGTGCACATTGCCTCGACGGTTCCGCATTGACACATTTCACTGCATCCGGGTCAGGAGAAATTTATAGCTTCACTATTACCGAGCAGAACCAGGCAAAAGGTTTTGCCGAAGCGTGCCCCTATGTAATGGCATACGTCAAGCTGGACGAGGGCCCAAGACTGCTGACAGTAATTGTCGATTGTGACCCTGATGACGCAGCGGTTGGTGCTCGCGTAGTAGCCGATTACGTTTCTCAAAATCGCGACGATGCTGAAGTGTTCGCTGTCCCAGTTTTTCGGCTTGGCTAAGCGCACGATTTTATGCTCCTAGACCTTCACACTCATTCGGTTAAGTCCGATGATGGGCGAGCCAAAGTTGAGAATTACTGCAAGTGGATTCGAAAGAAAGAAATACCACTAGATGGGT
Organism: Acidimicrobiaceae bacterium; assembly: GCA_002708935.1. Lineage (GTDB taxonomy): Bacteria > Actinomycetota > Acidimicrobiia > Acidimicrobiales > Poriferisodalaceae > MedAcidi-G3. Next base: position 271,599 of record PAPO01000024.1, read on the forward strand.
TTGTGTTGACCGAACATCGCCAGTTCGACGCAACGTCGGACTATAGAGATCTAGAAGACGAATACGGGCTGGTCATTCTGAAGGCAAGTGAGGTCGAAAGTGACTATGGGCATATTCTTGTTTTCGGTGTCAATGAGGACCTTCAGGCGGCGATCGACTTCACAGATGTCCGACTGCCAATCGGCGATGTCCTCGAGGCAAGCAAGAAGGCTGGCGCATTCGCGGCACCATGCCACCCAGGAAGAAAACGCGTTGGTCTCTTCTCGCATTACAAGGAACGGGGTGAAGTCGACGGCGTCCACACGGTAGAAGTTTTGAACGGAGGATCTATTCCGGGCGAGGACGAACTATCTGTCCAAATGGCCTCAAAATACAACTACAAGGGTTTCGGGGGCAGCGACAGCCACGTCGTCAGCCGGATCGGCCTGTGCGCCACCAAGTTTCCGGACCAGATCATCAACAGTATTGGTGACCTAGTGACGGCGCTAGAAGGCGGAAATTTTGAAGCAGTTTCGTTAGGTCAGGGTTCGGCGAGCTAATCAATCAATGCGACTGTCCGGTCCGTGAGTTCCTGCAAACTGAAGGACGACGACCCGGCCAAACTTGTCTGTATGACGTCACTCCACTGGCCAATCCATGGTGCCGGGACTTCCTTTCCGGTGAGGCCCCAGAGGGCACCAACCGTCGCTCCATTGCAATCGGTATCCCACCCCCCGGATACGGTGTCGCCAATTGCAGCTCCGAAATCGTCGGGGTTGCGGACTAGTCCCCACGTAACCAGTGCGAGGTTGTTAACCGTATGAACCGGAGACATACCTTCATAGGTCGCTTGGATCTTCGCTGGTGTTGCATCCTGAGCGGTAGATAAGCCCAGGTGCACCGCCGCGGCACAATCGGAATCGGACGGAACGAAAGCGGCGGCGGCTTCGAGCGCTTTGTCGTGCTGCAACCCTGCAGCCACCAAGGCTCCTGCGGCCGCTACAACCACCGCTCCGTAAACACCTTCCGCCCGGTGGCTCAACCTTGCATCGGTCTGTGCCATAAGCGTCGCTGTTTCGGGCTCGCCAGGATTAATCCAACCATATAGGTCGGCACGAATTTGGGCACCGATCCAAGCGTTGTAGGCGTTATCGCTGCATTCCTCTAGATCGATTTTTGGCTCAGCGCCGTGCGGGAAACGCATCCCGGCCCGTTCCAACAACTTGACGTATGCCTCACGTTCAGCGGTGTAAACAATTCCTCCGGGGAGGTAACGCAGCCAGATCCGACCAACGTCGGCTGTAGTGAAATTGCGGCCGTATTCTTCGAGGAGCATGACCGAAAGGACCGTGTAGTTGACGTCGTCATCTGGAATAGCCCTGTCCATAATCCCCCTACATGCTTCGGGGTGTTCGACCGCGTCGTTGAGATCTGGGCGAAATGGCACATAATCGCGAAGCGGCAAAGCCTCTGCAGCTGCAAGATAGGCCTCCAATGCTGCAGCACCTTTGCGCATCGACAGTTGCTCAATCGGTTTGCCAAGCATGCACCCACTAACACGGCCGGCCCAGGCATTACGGATGCGAGCTTCGTGAATCAGACCATTTTTTGAAGTCATAAGACTAATCATTACCGATTCCTGCGGATTTTGTTATCAGGTGTTACCTTCGCAACTGGATCCGGTTAACGCGTCCGGCCCTCTAGGTTCTGATCGAAGGAAGAAATGGATAAAGCTAAGTCTGTGCAGCACCTGGCCTCAGTCCGAGAAGAATGGGTGGGAGTAGAGTTCGACTGGGCGACCTTTGAAATGAAAACGGGAGACATGGTCGCCTGGGCTGAAGCATGTGGGGAAACCGACCCCCGCTTCATAGACCCAGACCATCCTGACTTTCAAGCCCATCCCGGCTTCACGACCCATTGCATGTCCGGCAGAGTGCTACCGGAAAACTTTCCCCAAATTGGAGGTGGCTTCGGGATTGATGGCGGAAAGAAGGTCGAGGTCCATGGCCCGATCCGCCCGGGAGACACCCTCAACGCCACCACAGCGATTGCCGACATTTTTGACAAGACCGGTCGAAGCGGGACGATGATCTTCATCGTTCAGCGCATGGAATTCAGAAATGAACGGAGCGAACTGGTATCGACTGTCGACTGGAAAATGATCAAAAAGGCCGATTGACCATGACGAAGATTCTTAATTTCGATGAGGTTGAACTTGGGGACGATTTACCGACTGAGACGCCAGATGTGTCCATGGAACGCGTCACCAACTTCTGCAAGGCCGCAAAACACGTGTTTGAACGTTTCGTTGATCACGAAGCCGCCAGGAAGGAAGGCTTTCCGGCCGCAATTGTGCCTGGAATTATGAGCCAAGGGTTGTTGGCGGCCATGATTCACCGGTGGGCGCCGAATTCGTCGATTCAAACGATCGATACTGTTTTTCGGGGGTCATTGCTTGTCGATTCGGTCATTACGATGACTGGTGCGGTCACAGATATCGATGACATCGATATGACGGTGGAGCTTGATCTGGCGATCACCGCTGAAGACGGCAGAACCGGAGTAATTGGCACCGCCAAGCTGCAATTCTCAGCCTGAAACTAACAAAGGACCCACATCATGAAACTCGAGTTGAGCGCAGATGAGGTACTTGAAACGACTCGCTCCGTGCGCCGTCGTCTGGATCTCGAAAAAGAAGTGGGCGAAGACGTTTTGCGAGACTGTCTCGCCCTGGCGTTGCAGGCGCCAACCGGATCCCTTCGCCAGGATTGGCATTTCGTTGTTTCTAACGATCGGGACCAATGCCGCGAAGTCGGTTTGATTTACCAGCAAGTTTGGACAGCCATGGTTACCGACGAATACCTCGATGCGTCCGCAGGTAAGCAGGGTAGCGCCGGTGATCAAGGTTCTTGGCTGAACATGATGGGATCCGCTCGACACCTGGCCGAGACGTTCCCCGACGTTCCCGCAATTTTTGTTCCGTGTATCAGTGGGCGACTCGATGGCGTCGATGCGATGACCCAAGCAGTCAAGTGGGGTTCGGTCATACAGGCCGCTTGGAGTTTCATGTTGGCTGCCCGAAATCGCGGCCTGGGTACTTGCTGGACGACAGTTCACCTTCAGCGTGAGGAAGACGTCGCCGAAGTGTTAGGCATCCCCTACAGCGAAGTACAACAAGTGGCTCTCAGCCCAGTTGCCTACACCGTAGGGACCGAGTTTAAAGCGGGCCGCAGAAAACCTGAAGAAAGCTTCGTTCACTTCAATGGATGGTGACGGATTGAACGAAGAGGCCTTTGAGGAAGAGGTTCGTACCTGGGTTCGGGCTAATTGGGACCCAGCGGCCAACTTAACCGAATGGCGGACCTTGCTGGCTAATAGCGGCTGGGGATGCCCGTCATGGCCGCGCAAATGGTTCGGCAAAGATGCCCCGCTCAAGATGGATGTCGTCGCCAAACGGGTGTTAGTTGAAGAGGGCGCAGTGGGTGTGGCGGCCGGGGTCAGCATGTATTTAGTTGCGCCGACATTATTGGAGTGGGCGAACGACGATCAACTTGACCGCTATCTGTTACCGATTTTGACCGGGGAACACAAGTGGTGCCAGCTGTTCAGTGAACCCGGCGCAGGATCCGATCTAGCGGGCTTAACAACCAGAGCTGAACTCGACGGCGATGAATGGATCATCAACGGACAAAAGGTCTGGAATTCAGGTGCCCAGAACGCTGACTTCGGCATTCTCTTAGCTCGGACGTCAACGCAAGTCTCCAAACATCAAGGAATCTCGTATTTCCTGATACCAATGAAACAAGACGGCATAGAAGTGCGTCCCTTGCATCAGATGAATGGCCATTCCTCCTTCAATGAGGTGTTTTTCGATAACGCCCGTCTGCCGGTCGAGAATAGGATTGCCAACTCAGGCGACGGCTGGCGCGTTGCGTTGACAACCCTCGCGCATGAGCGGAGTGCAGTCGCTACACCGCGGCCCCGCTTCCCGGATTCGGATAGCCGTTTAGTGGAGAGAGCGAAGGCCGAGGCTGACGAGTATTTTTCGACCTATCGCTGGTACCCACAGCGGGCCGGGCGGCCGAAGCTAGTTGCGTCCGAAGCCCGCAGGGTGGGCCTTAATTCCGACTCTTTGACTCGCCAGCATGCTGCTGAGGTAGAGCAACTCCGACGCACAGCAACATGGACAACCCAACGTGGTCGAGACGCGCGCCTGGCTGGCAAGCCACCTGGGCCTGAAGGTTCGGTGGCAAAACTAAATATGAGCGTTATTGCGCGTGCGAGTCATGCAGCTCACACTTCCATTGCAGGCAGCTACGGGATGTTGGACGGCGCTGACTCACCGCTGGAGGGGTTAATCGCAGAGGTCCTCGTATCGACGCCTGCCCAGTCGATTGCCGGTGGGACAGACGAGATTCAACGAAACATATTGGGCGAAAGAGTTCTAGGGCTGCCAAAGGAGCCCCAGGTTGAGAAGTAAGAAACCGATACCTCTTTGCCCTAGCATCGTGTCAATCCATAGTGGGGGCGTCTCTGATGGTTCATTCTTTACTTTCAGACAACATGACCTGGATTGAGTTCCCAGGTTTTGAAGGTTTCTACTACAACGTGCTAGAGGTTGATCCCGATGATCGATTTGTTCAGTTGCTACTGAAGTTCGATCCGGGCGTGAAGTGTGTTGCTCATCGCCACGTTGGGCCNGTGAAAACACTGGTGCTAGAAGGTGAACATCAGATATTTGATGTTGCCGACTCCGAATTGTTGACTGACTGTCGACCAGCCGGTACTTACAGCACCCACAACGGGGACGAGGCCCATGTCGAGGGAGGCGGANCTGAAGGGGCCATTGTTCTCTTGTCGATGGAATCNGTTGATGGTGAAATCTGGGAGACCTACAACACGGATCTCACGGTNGATCGTGTGTCCCTAGCTTCAGATTTCAGGCGGGGACTCGAAAAGCAGAANCAATCGCCCAACNTATGAGTGGCGCCGCCTCGTATTCNAGACGATTCGCCGCCGCATCGGAACCCCTGCATTCCTGTAGCTACTACGCGCCAGAGATTACCGAGTTCACNGATCTTGGCTTTAAGGGATGGTGGCACGCATATTTNGCCTANCGNGCTGCTCCTCTCGGNACTGCNTCTGCGGAACTTGTCACGNCAACCTTNTTCAACTTCGCNCCCCGAATGGTCGAACGTTCTGTGCCTGGTTGTTGGGACGTTATGTCCCCAACGGATGTTCGCCGCAAGCAACTCAGTATTCTCGGTCGTGCGTTAGATCGTATTTTNGCCGGTTACTCATGGGACGACGACCTCGCACACGTGGTTGNAGTGCTCAATGAGTCCCTGCCAGCACTNGACACTCGNGATCGACCACTATTCGCGGCGTGGGCCGCCGAGCCTTGGCCTGACAATCAGATCCTAGCCCTGTGGCACGCCTCNACCTTATTGCGGGAATTCAGATTTGATGGTCACAATCAAGCACTCCGTTCAGCTGACGTCTCGGGGTTGGGTTCGCACATCCTCATGGCAGCTGATGGTCGCGGGACACCGGAGGTTATTCAAAAGATTCGAGGATGGACATCAACGGAATGGTCTGATGAAGCGTCACGCCTGTTCGATCTGGGATGGATCAATTCCGANGGTCGACANACGGATAAGGGTCGNGCGCTGAGAAAAGATATCGAGGTAGAAACAGACCGAAACGCCGATCCNATCGCGCTGAGTCTTGGGGANACCAACGCAGAGCGTGTCCTCGGACATCTTGAGGAGGTCTCCTCGTTTCTCCTNGCGGAAGGCATCGTCCCNGGTAAATGGCCTCCNAAGCATTTAGGCCAAATAGACCCTTCTTCGCCGTAGTAGCCGCGGTAGCGTTGNCAAGGCCNCGCANGGCATGCCGNGNCCGANCTAAATGAGGGTTCGTTGACTGAAAATGAGCTAGACGCAGATGAGTCAAGGAGTGACTACATCCGTGATCTCCTGCTGGCAGATGCTGCCTCGGACCGTTTTCAAGGTCGTGTCCAAACTCGTTTCCCGCCAGAACCAAATGGTTTCCTTCATATTGGTCACGCAAAGGCAATATGTTTGGATTTCGCGGTCGCGGCCGAGAACCAGGGTCACTGCAACCTCCGATTCGATGACACTAACCCGTCGACTGAAGACGTAAGTTATGTTGACGCAATTATCGAAGATTTGGAGTGGCTCGGCTTTACTCCATCTGCCGTTCATCACAGTTCCGATTATTTCGATCAATTGTTCACTTGGGCGGAGTTATTGATCTCCAAGGGGCTGGCTTACGTTGACGACCAAAGCGCTGAGGACATCGCACAACAACGCGGTGGGTTCGGTCAGCCTGGGGTTGAGAGTCCGTTTCGCGATCGGCCCAAGGACNAGAACNTGGANGTTTTCCGTCGAATGCGTGCAGGCGAATTCGCTGCTGGCAGCAAGGTGTTGCGGGCCAAAATTGACATGCAGCATGAGAACATGCAGATGCGCGACCCGGTTATGTACCGNATTCGGGACGAGAGACACCACCGCACGGGCGACGAGTGGAAAATTTATCCGACATACGATTGGGCTCACGGTCAGAGTGACGCCATCGAAGGGGTGACACATTCGCTGTGCACANTGGAGTTTTCCGATAACAGGGCCCTGTATGACTGGTACTTAACCCAATTGCCGCTTGATGCTCCACCCCCCTACCAAACNGAGTTTGCTCGACTCGAACTGACTTATACAGTGACCTCCAAACGCCAACTGAAGAAGCTCGTTGACGACGGNGTTGTCGATGGGTGGGANGATCCGAGGTTACCGACGCTNCGCGCGTTGAGAAGGCGTGGCTATCCGGCTAAGGCAATTCGAGAGTTTTGCGCCTTCATTGGTGTAGCTCGCACAAATGCACGACACGATATTGAACTACTTGAATCCTTTGTCCGAACTGAACTGAACCTCTCTGCTTTCCGGAGGATGGCCGTCCTTGACCCCTTGAAATTGATAATCACTAATTGGCCGACCGATTCTGCAGGTGAGCCACTAAGTGATGTTCGAAGTTTGGTTAATAACCCCGAAAATGACTCTGAAGGCTCTCGAGACGTGTCGTTTAGCGGTGAATTGTGGATAGAACAAGAAGATTTCAAGATGGATCCCCCGCCGAAGTATTTCCGGCTGGCACCNGGCCGCGAGGTTCGACTTCGCGGAGGTTATCTAGTGACNTGCACANACGTTGTTTGCGATGAGGNGGGTGNACCTATAGAGGTNCACTGCGAATACGACCCAGANACAGCNGGNGGAGCGGCTCCNGACGGTCGCAAGGTCAAGGCCACAATTCACTGGGTTGACGCGGCCAACGCTATTGACGGTTCCGTTGCGATGTATGAGCGGCTATTTAAGACCCAACTCCCGGGCAGCGAGACAGGNGATCNGGCCNACGACCTCAANGAGGAGTCTCGCNAGGTATTGCGGCATTGCAAGTTCGAACCTGCCCTCAAAGATGTCGCACCCGGGCAAGTCGTTCAGTTTGAACGGCTTGGTTATTTCGCNGCTGACNNAGATAGTGCACTTTTGTTCCATAGGACNGTTGGACTNCGAGACGAGTGGGCCCGGCTCCAGAAACAGGGAAAAGGAAATTAAGTTGAACGTACCGAGTGAAAATAGAGTGGCGATCATTACAGGGGGCGGCACGGGCGTNGGTGCTGCAGCGGCACAGGCATTAGATACCAACGGCTGGACGACCGTAATCTGCGGGCGCCGCCTGGAACCGTTACAAGAAGTGTCGGCAGGACTCAAAAACCCCAATCNTTCGCTCGCTTTNGACATTTCGAGTCCGACGGCCGTTGAGGAANTATTCACATCGACAGTAGAAGCCTTCGGCCGAGTTGATTTACTTTTCAATAACGCTGGCATTGGGGCACCTCCAGTTCCAATCAACGAGTTATCGGTAGAGTCCTGGCGTNAGGTCGTTGACATCAACCTGACTGGTACTTGGTTGTGTGCAAGGGCGGCCTTCGANNANATGAAGCGACAGTCGCCAGCGGGTGGTCGCATTATCAACAATGGGTCAGTTTCGGCGCAAACCCCTCGCCCGTTTTCCAGCCCGTATACAGCGACCAAACATGCTGTAACGGGATTAACTAAGGCGCTNGCTCTAGAGGGTCGCGAACACGGCATAACTGTCGGGCAGATTGACATAGGTAACGCATTGACCCCNCTAACCCGTCAGATGACTCAAGGTGTTCTCCAGGCAGACGGCACAACTCGAGAGGAAGCAACTATGAGCGTCTCCAGNGTTGCTGACGCCATCATTTTCCTCGCCGAGCTNCCCAATGATGTGAATGTGCCNCAGATGACNATCATGGCCAACGAAATGCCGCTGATAGGTCGCGGTTAAGTTGGCGGGCCACATCATGCTTCGACGATATATAGGGACCCGTCGCTAGCTGCTTGTCGTAAAGGCCGAGCCTCTANGTATTCAGAGCTGTCGTACCACTGCTTGGCAGCTTCGACAGAATCAAAGCGGATAACCACGGTCCGCGTTGCCGGTTCATCCCCCTCGAGCGACGTCCATGCACCTCCGCGCACCAGGTACGTCCCTCCGTGATTCTCGACGGCCTGTGANGCCAGGCCCTTATATTTCTCGTATGCGGTTTCGTCTGTGATGTCACCTTGGTAAATCACGTAAGCGCTCATAATTTAATACCTAACGATCNAGTGGCCCCGTGAGCGCAGAAATCGCGAACGATTGGCTCCCTGTAGCCAATAAATTGCCGCTCTGNGAATATATTTCCACTCTCCCNTGACCAATACTATTTCTAATGGCGTCGGCTTCGATCCGAATTAACACCCACTCGCTTTTCTCAGTAGTAGCAATTCGTACCGTGTGATCCAAGCTCGACCCCTTGAACGCCATGTCAAGGCTGACCCNCATCCCACTCGGAATCANGTCCGCCAGNGCAATGAGACCTTCTNCAGAGGAAGCGATGCCAGTTCGGAGGCGCGCCCAGTAGTAGACGACCGCGTCGCCCGGAGACTGTCCTGCTAGGCGAATGTCTGCGTAGTCGGTGAATGAATGTCCACTTTCCGACGTCGGAGGGCGAATAGGGCATTNATCGGGAGGTGGCANCTGAGGNCCNNGAATCCATGCTCTGTCGACGCCAAGCTCGTGGCCNCCCGAAGCTCCTGATGCTCGCAGCACAACTGCCCCATCGCATCTGCACACGGCGCCGGCCTGGGTGACNCGATTTCCAACAGCTAGTTCGTCGATTTCGATAGTCACCTCTGAACCAACAGGCGCTCTTGCCAGATATTGACCNGAGATNAANGAGATCGGGCGATCAGTAGCCNTTTCCATAGCTGCNGCNGCAGCTGCTAATCCACAACCCCCATGAAGGGTTCCCGTCGCTCCCGCTATGTNGTCAGTAACCTCCAACGTCCACTGAAAGCGNTTGTTCGTCGACCTAAGCNNCAAAAANCTNGTCGAATTTTCGAANAAATCAGAAGATCTACCCACAAGAGCCTTCACTTCTGGGATTTACGTCAGAACCTCGCTTTGATTGTGTCAACTNGACCAAGGCCCAGCCTGTCCTTTTTGGTAATGGTCGGGCCTGATCTCAAAGGCTTCAATCATCCGTTGCCATCCACTTCCAACAGCCAAAAGAGCTCCGAGCCTCAGAATTTCGACTGATGAAAAATGTTTCGACAACTCGTCGTTCATTTCATCTGGAATTGGACCCTTCGGGCTACCTGCAAGGTGATCGCTGAATGACAATGCTGCCTTCCATGCGTCCGGAAGGTCAGAGTTTCTGTAGTCGGCCAGTTGTCCGATGATCTCATCGGTGAGTCCNGTGCGCACCAACGATGCGCTCTTGACCATGCTTCAGTGGAAACATTCATTGACGTTGGCCATGCGAATTCGGCATAGTTCGACCATCTGTTTGTCTAATCCCGAAGAACCCCCGTAGACCATACTTACCCAGCTCAGGAACATTTCTAGNGTCAGCTCATCACTGGCCAGGGTCCGAAAAAGATTGTCGTCTTGGTAGGCCTTGGCGTACCAAGTCTCCAAACGCTTTATGTTTACATCGTCGAGATCANNGATTTTTGGTAGATGGCCCAGGTTNTTTGTCATGTCCCCTCCTTTTANCTTGCAGAATCCTTGTCACAGGTCGTCATGGTCTTGCNGGCGACAGTCANCCCCGAAGGGCAACNNTGTCCCTAACGAATGATAGATCCTGAATCGGTCGCAGGCATTGGTCAGAGTGCATAGTCTCTACGTTCAGTTCGACTCGAACGGAACAAGAGGTGCGAAATGAAGGCCGCCGTATTATGTGAGCAACCCGGTGATCTGATCATCGAAGAGCTAGTTATCGATAAACCCGCCCCACAAGAGGTTTTGATACAAACTGTCGGAGCCGGTTTATGTCATTCAGATCTCCACTTTATGGAGGGCCTNTTCAGGACGAAANTNCCCTCAGTGATGGGGCACGAGTCGGCAGGAATAGTGCAGGCCGTTGGGGCTGATGTCAGCTATGTGAAACCGGGTGACGCTGTGGTGGCGTGCTTGTCGATCTTTTGCGGGCAATGTCGCCAGTGCCTTTCGGGAAATCCACATCGTTGNACTAATGGTCGNGCCACGTCGCGTAACCGCGATGACGCATCNCGGCTACAGCGCGAAGATGGCACCCCGGTCGACCAGATGGCCCGATTGGGGGGCTTCGCCGAAGAAATGCTGGTCCACCAGAATGGTGTTGTAAAAGTGACTCCGGACATCCCCTTGGAGAAAGCTTGTNTGATCGGTTGTGGTGTGACGACGGGTTTCGGAGCCGCAGTGCGTACGGCAGCAGTTCCCGTCGGAGCNACTGTTTGTGTNATTGGCTGCGGTGGNATTGGTTTGTCAGCGATTCAGGGCGCTCGCGTTGCGGGAGCCGGTCGCATCATTGCCGTCGACATGAACACGGAAAGCCTTGAAACGGCCCGCGTTATGGGTGCAACTGACACGATAAACGCAGGTGACGTCGAAAATGTAGTTGAGGCCGTTAAAGAACTGACCGGNGGTGGTGTCGAATACAGCTTCGAGGCGATCGGACTTAAAGACACCGCGGAACAGGCCTTTGAGATGCTTGAAATCGGTGGTACCGCCACAGTCATCGGAATGGTCCCGTCAAGCACGAAGGTGGAGATTCGGGGTATTGATCTACTCAGCGAAAAGAAGTTGCAGGGGTCGATGATGGGATCCAATCAATTCCGCACAGACATCCCCCAAATGATCGACCTGTACCTCAATGGCCGNCTNCTTCTCGATGAGATGGTGTCCGCCACGATCTCGCTTGACCAGGTAAACGAAGGTTATAACTGGATGAGNGAAGGAACAGTCGCTCGAACAGTGATCACCTTCTAGGTGGNTCGTTTNCGGCTAGCCGACCAGGGCCTCAAACACTGNCGGCGGAAGCCCCGCCCGATCTGCGCTNGTCCGCAACTGGTCAAGGGTCACGGNGTCGACTTCGAAACCATCCGCTCTTTCAATNCGNGCTAATTCCTCGGGTTGACCGGGCACTAGNATTTGATCACAGTCAGAGCGCAGCCGTGAGTCGAGCACGAAGTCGCGGAACATCTCAATTTCGTCGTAGTAAGTCTCGGCGTNACCTAATGCTCCCGGATCGATTATNACCGACAACATGCTGTTGATGATTCGCCCCTCNCGTGGGTTTTTGGGGTGAGCTGTTTCACCACCCAATAGGGCGGCNCCTAAAAGCTCGCACATTATTGCCAGNCCAGATCCTTTGTGGTCGCCGAACGCGACGAGCGCTCCCCCGCGCTTGCCGGAAGGGCTGGTGTACCCNAAAGCATCNGGGTCATCGGTNAAATTGCCNTCAATATCAATAATCGTGTCCGGCGGNACTTTCTCGCCCTTGTTAGATGCGACGCGGGCCTTTCCGCCAGCGATGATGCTCGTTGCCATATCNAGCAAGAANCCGGGNCGACCATCACGTCCTGGTACGGCCGCACAGAATGGGTTTGTCCCAAACCTTGCTTCGGCACCTCCGTAAGGCGCTACTAATGGTGGGTGGCCTATCACGTTAACGAGGTGCATTGAGGCGTAGCCGCTGGCTGCGCATTGTTCCGCCCAATGACCGATGCGGCCAATGTGGTAGCTATTTCGGAGACCGACGACAGCCACCCCGTGAGTCGCNGCCCGCTCGATACCCATTTGCATTGTTTCGAAACCNTTCACTTGCCCGTAACCGGCATTGCCGTCAANGGTGAGGAGAGCGCCGGCGTCAACTACGACANTCGGGTGACTATTTATCTTTAGACGATCGTTAACGACACCATCAACATANGACGGCAGCATCCCNACGCCGTGGGAGTCATGCCCAGCGAGGTTCGCNTGGACCAATTGGTCTGCCACCAGGTTGGCCTCTCGACTTTCGCTACCTAGCGATTCGCANGTNCGAACAATAAAATCGTGGACTTGGTTTGGATGGAGTTTTGTCACGCCTTGACTTTACTCGGCCGTCACAATGGCAGGATNGCTGTTCCCTCGAGATACCCCGGTTCTATAACGACAACGTCAAAAGGNAACTTTTCGATTTCAGCGATNATTGGCTGGGTGTTGACCGGAATTGAGAAGCCCGGCATCCAGTCGTCGTGATGTCCGAAGATAACCGATTTAGGGCGCACCAGATCAACTTGCTGCGCTACGAACTGTGCCAGAGATCCTTGGATCGGTTCACCATTGATATTGCCNCGNCCAGCGGCTGCCAAGATTGCCACGTCAGGCTTAAGTTCACTCATGATCCCGTCGTATCTACCCGATGTGTCCTGGAACAGAACGCTTCCTTCCGGTGTTTCAATCATGTAGATCAGGGCTCCCCCGTCGCCGCGATCGCTATGCCCGGGTTGCGACTCTTGGAGGTGCGCCCGAGTTGCTTCAGAGGTTTCGGTAGTCAGGTATTTCATCAGATCGACAAAGCGGTCTTGCTGCTCATGCCAGTGAACGCCAAGGTCCCCTAAACACACGACATCCGGCTCGTCCATCTGAGCATGCGACCAAACACAGGAGTGTTGGCTTGGATGCACCGAAACCGTCACGCCTGGCCCAAGGTCAATGGTTTCGCCACCGGCGACACAGATCATACGATCGAGAGGCACTCCGAGTGTTTCCATCACCCGAACAGATTCATATGAACCAATGAGAGTTGCATCGGTATTCTCAATTATCCGCTCAGCACCCCACAGGTGGTCAAAATGACTGTGACCGATAAGTATGTAGTCAGCTTCGGTAATGTCGGAAGCCGTTAGGCCGGTTCCTTGTGCTCCCTCCGGCCGGTCGATATAAGCGTCTAGAAAGATTGTCATCCCAGAAGTGCGCAGTGAGAATGTTGCGCAGCCGTACCAGTCTAAATATGTGGCCATAGATGAAAACTAGACGAACGTGAATCCAGAAGTGAAGGCGTCAATGTTTAAGACCGCTATCCAAGCGAAGAAGTTCAGCAAATCTGTGGCCATCGTGCTGATCCTTCCGTGCTTGTTGGCAAGCGGATGCACTTCACAAGAGAATGTTTTACGCCTGTTCGTTGCGTCGTCAATGACCGACTTCATTGGACAGATTTCTTCCGATCACAGCACTAGTCAGCCCGCAACCGTGACTGCGATAAATATCGCGGGGAGCGGAACCCTCCTTACCCAACTCGACGAAGGTGCTGAAGCGGACGTGGTCATTTTGGCCGGGCGAGACCACATGCGTCGTCTTCAGGAGATGGGCTCCTTCTTGCCACCTGTCCAATTTGCTAGCACTTCCCTATCGGTCGTCGTGTCTCCTGAGCTAGCTAGTGCAACTCTTTCGATACGGGACCTAAAGGCCGGTGAGCTACAGGGCGCCGCGTGTGTTATCTCCGCTCCATGTGGTCAACTAGCAGAGCAGTTCGCCGCAGCAAATGGCCTTGAGCTGCGCTCCTGGAGTCGGGAACCAAATGTGAGATCCGTGCTTGCCAAGGTCGAAAGAGGCGAGGTGGACTTTGGTTTCGTGTACCGAACCGATTTCCTGGCGACGGAGACCGACATTGCGGAACTTGCCGACAGCGGCGCCGAAGCATTTACCACCTTCTATTCTCTCGCCGTGGCTCGTGATGCACCAAACATGACTCAGGCAGTCGCATTGGTTGAGCTGATTACGTCCCAGTATGGTCAAAGCCAACTGAGACAACTCGGGTTCGAACTTCCATGAGGGCTCGCCTACCGGTCAGAATCCGAGCAGTAGCTCTTGGCGCGTTGGTGTTTATTGCAACGCCTCTTTTGTCTCTGCTGTGGCGGGTTCCATGGTCGCGACTCGTCGATCTCCTGACTCGTGATGTCGTCACCGATGCTCTGTTGCTTTCGCTCATCAGTAGTGTCGCGGCCGCCTTAGCCGCCCTAGCTTTGGGAATACCACTGGCTTTGCAGTTAGCGCGCATGAACGGGTTCGTAGCCTCAGTCGTTCGGGCAGTTGTAGTTCTACCCATGATCTTGCCGCCGGTCGTGGGAGGCGCGGCTCTTCTTTTTGCGTTCGGACGAAAGGGCCTCGTCGGCTCGGTGGTTTCTGATGTGACTGGCTTCGTTGTGCCCTACACGCTGACAGGCGTCATCGTGGCAAACACGTTCGTCGCCCTTCCTTTCGTGGTGCTTACCGTCGAAGGAGCTTTAAGGGCTCTAGATCCCAGATTCGAATTGGCGGCCGCCACGCTTGGAGCCAATGAAACTCGAGTGACCTTCAGAGTTGTTCTGCCCATGGTCCGACCCGCACTTATAGCGGGCGGGTTTTTGGCTTGGGCTCGCGCTCTTGGAGAGTTTGGTGCGACGATCACATTCGCCGGCAACATTCAGGGCAAAACCCAGACCTTGCCCCTCGCAGTTTTCGTAGCTTTGGAGACAGATCGAGAGGCTGCCTTAGCAATGAGCGTCGTCCTGATTGCTGTGTCTCTCCTGATATTGGTATCGCTTCGGGATAGGTGGTGGCCGGTTCGATGACCAATACTCCTGAGTTTCTTTTAGATGCCAGGGTCGTCCTCGATCGAGGAGACCTTCGCTTGGATGCCGAATTGCAGGTCCATCATGGCGAGGTAGTAGCGATAATGGGACCAAACGGCGCCGGGAAGACGACCCTTCTAAACGCTTTACTCGGATGGCTGCCCCTTCGATCTGGGTGGATATTGGTTGACGGCAAAGCCTTTGAAACACCGGATGACGACAGGGTGACGCCAATTCATCGCCGCGGCCTCGGAATGATTTTTCAGGACGGCCTTCTTTTCCCCCACTTAAAGGTGGCTGGCAATATTCAGTTTGGGGCGGCTTCCGATAAAGATTTATCGGCCCTGATAGAAACACTGGAGCTTTCAAACTTGCTCGAGAGATATCCTTCCGAGCTGTCCGCCGGGCAGACTCAAAGAGTGGCTTTGGCTCGAACACTTGCCGCTGAACCCAAAATGGTGTTGTTAGATGAACCACTGGCATCACTCGATGTCACCGGACGGTCTAGGGCCCGAGAGTTGATCGGAGCTGCCCTCTCGGAGAATCTATCTGGAGCCCTGATCGTGACCCATGACCCTGTCGACGCGTTCGCGTTGGCACAACGAGTCGTGGTTATGGAGAATGGCCACATCACTCAGTTTGACTCACCAGCGGCCATACAGTCACGACCTCAATCTCGTTGGGTGGCGGATCTTATGGGCTGGAACATTTTCCGAGGCGTCGGCAGAGGAGTGTCAGTAGTGACGGCCAATGGGACAGAGATAACTACTACCGGTCTCGAATCCGACGGTGAGGTGGCCGTCATGATCAACCCGGCATCGGTTGCGCTGTTCCCCGAGAGGCCCGTGGGTAGTCCGAGAAATAGCTGGCTGTGTCAGGTTCGAGGAGTTCAACTTCTCGGTGACGTTGCACGGGTGTCCTTGTCGGGTCCATTGGACATTTATGCAGATATCACGGCGGGTGCCGCTGCAGAACTAGGACTTAACGAGGGAACCGAAATATGGGTGACCGTCAAAGCCACCGAGGTCCATGTCGAGGCTCAGCCAATTGGTGAGTGACCCTGTTCACCGAAAACGGCAGAAAACCGAAAGAGCGGGGGCCTGCGAAGTTTGACTACGGTCCTAGCCATGAAGATTTCGGACCTTTTCGACGTGCAGGGCAAAGTAGCGATTGTTACCGGAGGTAGCCGAGGAATCGGATACATGATCAGCGAAGGCCTCCTTCGCAACGGAGTTCGCGTCTACATCACATCGCGCAAGAGCCAAGACTGTCTCCAAGCAGCGGAGACCTTAAGCGAGTACGGCCAATGCACCGCGTTGCCCGCCGATTTGAGCGACGATCACAGTCGGAGTCAATTCGTGGAGGCCTTTCGCGCTAAAGAACAGCACCTTGATCTGTTGGTTAACAACGCTGGGGCCGCGTGGGGCGCACCTCTTGGAGACTTTCCGTCAAGTGGATTCGACAAGGTCCTAAACGTCAATCTGAAGGCGCCATTCATGTTGACGCAAGATCTGCTGCCCGAACTGCGAGCTACCGCAAATGCGGATGATCCATCTCGCGTGATCATGATCGGTTCGATAGACGGCGTCCGGGTGCCTTTTGGCGACAACTACTCCTATTCAGCATCGAAGGCCGGGGTCCATATGCTTACCCGCCATCTAGCGCATGACCTCGTCCGAGACCAGATAAACGTGAACTGCATAGCACCAGGACCCTTCGAATCAAAGATGATGAGCTACGTGCTTGACGACCCCGAACGCCGCGCCGGTGTTATCGCCTCGACCCCCTTGGGCAGAATAGGCACACCAGAAGACATCGTCGGAGCGGTCATCTTCTTTTCTAGCCGAGCGGGGGCTTGGTTGACGGGCGTGACATTGCCGGTAGACGGAGGAATCTCTACCCATGGCTGAAACGCCAAGTTGCACGATATTGGTAGGCAGCCTGAGAAAGGACTCAATAAACAAAGCTGCTGCGGATTGCGCTAGTGAATACCTCAAAGGTCGCTTCACTCTTTATCGACCGGATCTTTCTGGACTGCCTCCCTTCAACCAGGACGTTGAGGATGCAGGTGACCCACCAGCGGTCGCTGATCTAAAGGCCGCCGTCTTAGATAGTGAGTTGATTCTGATCTTTTCACCGGAGTACAACTACGGGATTCCCGGAGTGCTAAAGAATGCCGTCGACTGGCTATCGCGTCCGTTCCGAGCGGGAAGCCTCGTCGGAAAGGCTGTTGGCATCACGAGTGTTACACCGGGGTCTCGTGGGGGCGAAAACACACGAGAACAACTCCTTCAAACTTGTGGCGTTCTTACTGAGCGGCTTTACCAAGTCACTTTAGGGATTCCCAATGTTCTCGAACTAGACGATGGCGCCATTCCCGAGCTAGCCCGATCGGCACTACGAGATTGGCTCGGTGAGGTCATCGAATTCAGCCAGAACGCCCCCGAGACCAACGACTTCTAATTTGTCGCGAAACTCTTGCGACGGTCGTTGTGGGACCTTACCTCCGGATGGTGGTCCACCCAGTCCGTTTACTGTCATCAAAGGCAGCCGAATAGCGGTCAGTCAGTCCCGCATCCACCTCACCAGCCACCACTCCAACACGGCCCATCGCTTCTTTCCAAACATCGATCAAGCGATCCTCGCCTGCATAGTTGAAGATGTCGGAAAGCGACCGCTCAGCTGACCCACCGGGTTCAAGGGGATTCTCCGCCAAGTAACGAGCGGTGGCTGATAGCCCATCAATGGGATCCACTGCATCCTTGTATCCCAAATCAAACATTGCTTTTTCGCTTGAGGTGACGCGGTGGTGAGGTGTTCCGCGAAGGGTCAACCGTTGCGCGAGAGTGGCGTATTCCCATGGGATGCTGACAATCTCGAACTCGTGGCCCAAAGCGGTCGCGATAATTTCAGTCCATTGCAATAAGGTCGGCGTCCACTCATCCGAAGCGTTGTAGACCTCGCCGGCTGCTATATCCGGCTTGTCAACAATCGTTAAGAGCATTTCGGCGGCGTTAATCGAGTAAGCCCTTGACTGAAGAGTCATTCCTCCATCTGGCAAAATTAGGTGCTTTCGCCCGTCTAACACTCGGCGCACGATCGACCATTCGGTACTCGCTACCTGTCCCGGACCGTAAATCCATGGGTACCTGAGGTGCGTTGCCGTTGGATGGCTATCAAATACCGTCACCTCTGTCCGGCCAATATTTGCGACTTTTCGGTTAACGGCGAACTCGGGGCCTTCATCGACGACCAAACGCGCCGTTTCTCGAGTGGGTACTCTCATCCCAGCCGGCCATAACGCGTCCGCGTCGCCCCATCCGGTGTAGGCAGGGACTCCGCCCACACTTATGAACTTCTCTACCTGTCCTTTGAACAACTCTGCTAGCTCTCGAAGCCGCCCGTACATAACTATTACAAGATCAAACGTTCGACCATCGAGGGACGTTCGCGTCTTCCCTATATCGAAAGGGTCGGTATGGATATGTTCTACCGTCTCGGGAATTTCAGGCGATTCATGTGCCCCGGTATGAAGAATGGAGACATCGAATCCCCGATGTATCAAACCGTTGACGATATGGGGGCCAGTTGGTCCTGTTCCGCCTACGACCAGCGCTCGTGGCATCAAATTTCCTCCCAAGTCTGGAGGGCATCTTAGAGTTCGTCGCGTGCCTCCGCGTTGACGCGTCTAACTACGTTGCATAACCGAACTGATAGAGCCGGGACACCTTCTCGTGGCTCTAGCGTTAAATCCGTCCTTTGACTGTGTTGCGAGGCTCATCGCGGTCTACGATTTGGGCATGGCACCTGAAAGCTCCACCCTCAAGAAGGGTGCGCGCGTTGTTGTTATTGCAGACCTACCAGGAGTCGCTGCAGGCACAGCTGGAAGAGTTGGTCGCTCGATAGGAATTAAGACGGTCAGGTATCGAGTTCAGTTCGAAAACGGTGTCAATACTTTGTCTGTCGCCGAAAGCAAACTGGTGTCCCCGGCAGCTTGGGAATTCATCAAAGAAAATCGTGAATCGGTAACGGAGACAGAGAATGGCGGCCCGCCAGCTGTAGCCGCCGCCGTTCCAGTCGCCGCTAGCCAATCCGTGGTCGATCCCGCACCACAGCCTCCCGCAGTGAAGGAAGCCCCTGCAGCGAAAAGCACACCTGCGCCCCAGCCCGAACCCTCCTCAGGGGCACCTGCTGATGATCCGCGGTTGGCAGCCCTCACCGCAAAGTCGCGTGAAGCTCGCAAAGATGCAGGCATTGACGTAGATGCCGAAGTTGCGTCCAACGAAGCTGCCACTGAAGCCGAAGCAACCAGCCAAGAAGAACCTGTTGCCGAAACTCCGGCAGCGGCCACTGCCTCGGAGCCCGCATCGTCCTCGGAGCCCTCAGTGGAACTGCCCGATGGCTACTTCCCCACAGATAACCGAATTGCTGACCTGTTAGCGTCCATCAAAAAGGGTTAGCTGCCGATTTGAGTCGGGTTCTCAAACGGAGCTGGGTCCACAAACCGCTCCAAAACATTTCGGGTCATCTGCGCGATGTCGTTGTCGTAGCCGTTACGGGCTAACGCACCGAACCAAGAAATTGAACCAACACTGAACACGGCGCCACCTGCAGGAGTTTCGTAGAAGACGATGTCCGCACGGACGAAAGGGTCTGGCGTAGGGAAGGCGACCGTACCCTCGAACTCTTCTTTAGTTCGCAACATGTCAGGACCGAAATCGGAAGCCGTGGCAACTATGACTGCATGGCCCGGAGAACCGAGCTTTTGGTCATACCTGTCTACTTCTTGGCCAGCGGCTCCTCCGCCAAGCCCGGATGTTCCAATCAACTCATCATCTATCCCATTGAGAATCCAAGACGCTCGTGAGTCATACACGCCTGGATCCACTCGATAAAAGGTGGCCTTCTCAAATCCTTGGGCTGCGAATCCGATACCCACGAGCTGATTAGGAGCACGGCCGTTCCGGCGCCACAGGCCGCCGTACTCGCCGCCCCACGCGTGATAGTTCTCGCCATCACCAGTCTGCCAATTCCGAACCCCGTCTTCGGCGCGACGCAACTCGATAGCCCCAGGCCATGAATCGCTGAAAGAGACCCGCCAGTAGAAGCCATTTCCGCCGAGATACATAAGACGGCCACCACTGCGTTGCCACTGATCTAGGGCATCTAACATCGCAGTCGACCAATACTCAGGATGGGACCCGGTGACGATCACCCGGTAAGGAGCAAGTGCGGAGTAGCCATCGTTGTGAAGGTCCTCATCACTAACGATGTCGTGTCCTACCTCTGTTTGAAGTAAGAACGCGTGGATGTCTGTATCAGGTGTGAAATTCCAACCATCAGCTCCTGGTCGGAGTTGAAGTACAGGCCGACGCCTCGAACTGAACATCACACCACTGCCATCAGGATGCTTTTCGTAATGACTTAATCCAACCTCCCGATGATCGACTAAATACTGATGTTCTGGGCGAAGATTCGAACGCGCGCCAACGAAGTCGGCCCCCTCGATCAACATCCGATGGTTGGCATAAGCCATATAGGTACACGTTGGGACCAAGAGGGCGACATCGGCGCACTCGGTTCCTATGGCCGGCCTCACAAAGAAGGGAACTCGGTCAATGCCCAAATCAGATTCAAATCGGAAGCAGTAGATGCCACTGTCGAGACTTTCGGGAAGACGAATGTTGTGGCTGGGATCCCAGCCAGCGTCGTACAAATCATCATGGTGGAAATGAATGGCGTTCCACTCAGCGGGATCATCACTCCAACGTTGGTGTCGACCAGTCCATGTTGGGCCTGTGACGCCCCGAGCCGGTAATTGATTGAGCTCGAGATCGATACCGCCGACTAGTGGTTGAACTACTGAACCATCCATGCTGTCGTCAAACGCCCATTCGTATGTCCGGTCGTCAGTAACAACCGTAGGCCCAGCTATGCGACCGTCCCATCTGCTGTTACCTGGCCCCGCCGCCAAACGGAACAGAAGATCGGTAAATGAGAGTGCGGGAATCTCGAATTTTAAGGTGTCTTCGCCCACCTGGAGGAGATCTCGCCCTGGCGAGAACGTTTCCGGAGACATAATATTTATCTCGATTGAGTTGATATCTAGGTCAACATCGAGTTGCAGGAAATACCAGCGATGTCGTTCAAGTGGTCGTTCGCGTATCCGCTCTTCGGACTCACCGAACCTGCCCATTAAGACATCACCGCGATTTGAAACCTCGATGATGTCGTTACCAGAGCTCAGGGACACCAAAACACCATCGCGTTTCAGAAGTGTTGGTTGGAACCAAAGGCTCACTTGCAAGGAAGTAACGGGACCTGGCAGTCGCGCCTCAGCATACGATCCGGGAATAACCGGTTGCTCGACGAGGTCGACAGCGAAAGCGTCGATGTCCCCTACTCGCTCTTCGGCGAATCCCGGGCCACTCCGGGTTGGATCACCACAGTCCAGACGCACGACCTCCAAGACACCAGAAGTTGGCGTGTGGCTCGACCCGAACCACTGGATCTCTTCGCCAGCGCGTAGTGACCACGGCTCGCAGTAGCCGGTTATGAGTTTTTGGAGAGCGGGTTCTTTGCCTGTGGGCATTTGATGAAGATCGAAGAGGTGACTGAGTATCTCTCGGGTCACCTTACGCGGTTAGCTTTCCATTCTTCATATGATTCGATTGGCATATCGTCGGCCTGCCATCCACCAAAGCCTGTCTCGATGTGACTGATTTTCTCCATGCCCATGTCTTTCAGGGTCTTGGCAGAAAGCGCCGACCTCATGCCGCCTGCGCAGCACAGAACGAACTCCCTGTCTTCGCCAAATATTTCTTTTGTGTACGGGGAATCTGGCGACACCCAGAATTCCAGCATCCCTCGGGGGGCGTGCATGGCTCCAGGTATGGCTCCATCGCGTTGCATTTCGCGTACATCGCGAATATCAACAATTAGAGCGCCTTCCTCAGTAGCCCTCCTGGATGCTTCTTCCGGTGAGATGTTGTCTATTTCTGACTTTGCGGCTTCGACCATTTCCTTTACTGAGGCAATCCCCATTGTTAGCTCTCCCTGCGGTAAGTGGGTTCGTCCCTGCTTTGGGGCCCATCATGATCATTACTCATCAGACGCTAGGTGTCATTTCGCTCTGGATATCCGTCAACCTGAGAAAGCAATATTCGACGCTGTTCTAATTCTGATATTGCTGACTCCGACATCCCGAGAAGCTCCGATAAAACCTCGCCATTGTGTTCCCCGAGGAAAGGTGGCAGCGGTTCGTTATCAGGAATTTCGACCGAACTGAATTTGGCGGGTAGCCCAGTAACCGTAATTTCCCCAAAAGCTGGGTCGACTACTTGGCGGACCATGCCCCTTTCGGTGAAATGCGGATGCACCATGGCCTCTTCGGGGCTCAGGACCGGAGCAGCCGGAATACGCTGCTCCTCAAGATAAGACAGGAGGTCAGCATCGCTGTTAAATCCCTGCATCCACGCTTCAACCAAACTGAGTAGCTCTGCCGCATTTGTTATTCGTGCCTCGGCGGTAGCGAAGCGACTGTCACTGGCTAAAGAACTGTCACCCATCGCTTCGCACAACCTTTGCCACTGGGGTGCGAGGACCTGCAACACGACCCATCCTTCAGGCCCTTTGTAGGTACCCGAAGGCACCACAATGCTGAACTGTCGACCCGAGCGTTCTTGGCTCCAATCGCCACCGGTTGCACTATGACCTTGGACCGCTATCGAATGCATCGCGAAAAGGGGATCCACCAACGTCACTTCTACGTACTGCCCCTCGCCTGTTCGTTCTCGATGGAACAAGGCATGACCAATGGCACCAAAAAGCATTTGACCCGCGGCGCAATCTGATATCGGCGAACCAGTGAACTGAGGTGCACCATCGGCTTCGCCCGTGAGATGCATCATCCCGGAGAGCGCTTGGCCCATCAAATCGAATCCCTGAAGGTGAGCGAGAGGACCCGACTTACCGAAGGCCGATATGGACGCCATTACTAAATCGGGCTTTAGGGCCTGCAGGTGGTCCCATCCCAAACCGCGGCGTTCCAAAACGCCCGGACCGAAGTTTTCGACTACCACGTGACACTGGGCAGCTAGATTTCGTGCCAGATCACAGGCATCCTCCGATCCAAGATCGAGGCAAATAGATCGCTTACCGCGATTCTGTTGGCTGTAGTAGGAGGACGACCCACTGTCCGACACAAACGGAAGTGTGCGACTGGGATCTCCATGTGGCCCATATTCAACTTTTATTACATCAGCGCCCAGTTCAGCAAGCATCCGAGTCGCGCTTGGTCCGGACAAATATTGGGTGAAATCAAGGACGCGGACACCTTCTAAGAGCATCTGAAGACATTAGGCCGGGGACGCGTGAACTGCAGGATTACTGGCCTTTATGGTTAGTACGGTGGCAAAATCTTCAGGAATGCCAGGGAACGGCCAATTTAAGATCGGAATTGACACAGGCGGCACCTACACCGACGCGGTCGTCTACTGCCCGACAACGGAAACGGTTGTAGCCAAAGCGAAAGTTTCAACGACCCACGGAGACCTAGGTATTTGCGTAACACACGCACTGACCGAAATATTGACCAACGGTGCCGTCCCCCCAGAGCACATATGTTTGGTTTCAGTCTCTACTACCTTGGCAACGAATGCCCTCGTTGAAGGCGGTGGTCGACCCGCAGGCCTCGTAGCAATTGGTCTCGAAGAAACCGTCACGGCACGAAGAGGCTTGGATCACCTACTCCCAGCTAATCCGATTCTGCGTGTAGCCGGAGGGCACTCCCCTCACGGCTTGGAGGTAGACTCGCTCGACCTCGCGCTGCTAAACGATTGGCTGCTCCTACACGACTCGAGAGTAGAGGCCTATGCAGTCGTCGGGTCGTTCAGCGTGCGCAACCCCGAACATGAGATCATCACCGCTGAGGCGATTGCTGAGTGGACAGGAAAGTCGGTGACTCTCAGCCACGAGTTGTCGGGTCAGCTTGATGCTCCAAAACGTGCTGTAACAGCTTTGCTGAATGCTCGGCTGGTGCCTCTAATTCACGAATTGATCGCAGCAGTCGAAAGGTCAATGGTTGGTCTAAAAATCGCTTGTCCCCTGATGGTCATGCGAGGAGATGGATCCCTCGTTTCTTCCGATTTTGTCAAGGCAAAACCAATTGAGACCATCTTGTCCGGTCCAGCTGCGAGTGCTACCGGTGCCGCTGCACTTAACTCCATTACGGAAGGAGTGGTAGTGGATATAGGCGGCACCACAACTGACGTAGCGACAATCACTGGTGGATTGCCGGCGTCAGCGCCATCTGGGGCAAGAATCGGTGGGCATGAAACCATGGTGAATGCTGTGCGTGTCCACACTGAAGGCATCGGTGGTGATAGCCACATTCAGCCGACGCCCCTCGACGACAAAGCGATCTCGATCGGCCCAAGACGAGTCACCCCACTGGTTATCGCATGCTCCGAGCGACCTGAGGTCCAAGTCATGCTGGAAGACCAGATCAACAGATCGGTAGCAAGAGAGAGCGACGGAATTTACCTTTGGCTCCTTGAACACGATTGGGCTACTCAATCGACAGGCGAAGCCACCATTATCGCAGCGTTACAGGCAAGCAGCGTTGGTCGCGCCTATGAGGACGTGGTCAGCTCGGGATTGGAACGCAACGCCCTCAACCGCTTAATCGGTCTAGGGATCGTAGGCATGACAGCATTCACTCCGACAGACGCTGCGCATGTTCTTGGAGTGGATAAGCGATACCCAGCGGAGCCAGCCGGCCTTGGCTCAATTCTTCTTGCCCGGCAGTTGGATCGGTTCGGTAAACCATTGGCCAGTGACGGTTCATTGTTCGCTGAACTGGTCCTCAAACTCGTAAGTGCAGGAATAGCCGAAACGATCCTTACAGCGGCCGCTGATCACGACGGGTTGCCGGTCGCCCATCTCAACTCCGCTTTGAAGGCTCAAACACATGCCGCTACCCGTCCTGGCAGCAGGAAATTTCTGGACGTCACAGCTGAGATCTCGGGGGCGGTGACTGCAGTTGGGGCACCCGCGGTGCTACATCAGGATCAACTGGGTTTGAAGCTCGGTACCGAGTGCATCGTCCCGGAACATTCCGAAGTGGCGAACGCCTATGGTGCTGCCACTGGGGTGATCCGACTCGTCAAAGAGACCGTTGTGAGTGCCCCTAGGAGAGGTCTTTTTCGGGTACACGCCGGAGAACCATCTAACTACTACGACCTGAAGCAAGCACAGGCATTCGCTGAACAAGACGCCGCGGCGGCGCTAGGCCTGGGAATGGCAGCCGCGGGCTCAGGGGAGTTTGTTATATCCCATGACTGGGAAATAAATGAAGCACTCGTGGAGACACGGCAGTTGTTTGTAGAGGCGGTTCTCAAATCGGTGGCTGTGGGTTCCCCCGTTTAGATTTAACGCGCCGCCGCTATCGCCGCAGCCTTTCCCAGTTCTTGACAGTGCGGATCAGACAGTCCTATCGCCCCACGATCGGGCCTCGGAGCTACATATCGGTCTGATTCTGCGAAGCCGTTCTCAAGGGCCTTCGCCATAGTCAACAGGGTCGCGTCCTGGTACATCGGGGCGATGCATTGGATACCAAAAGGGAGGCCATCGCTATCCAAACCGGCCGGCAAAGCTGTTACTGGATGGCCCACAACGGTCAAGCAACTCGTCAAACCTAACCATGCCATGTAGTTCTCGACCTTCTCACCGTCGATTTCGGTGGGATGAAGCGAGGACCATGGGAAAGGCGGAACACTAACTCCAGGGCATATAACAAGGTCCACGCCGTCAAATACTTCGTCGAACCTCCGAAACAGATCCACCTGCTTTCTCCGCGCGCGAGCGATTTCGAGAACCGTGGTCGAGAGGGCAGTCTCGTAAGTCCGGAATACGTTGGGATTAAAGCTTTCATCAAAGCCACCAATATCCCTGTGGTACTGGGTGGCAAAAATATCGGCCCTCAATTGCCAATCAACTTCAACGGCTTCGGTCAGATCCACAGACAGTTCAATTATCTCGGCACCGCGCTCCCCCAAATAACCAACGCGCTCTTCGAACTGTCCCCGAACATGATTGGAAACCAGAAGACCTCCGAAATCGGCTGTCACACCAATCCGCAGACCCTCAACGGATGGTGGCACCAGATCAAGAAAGCTAAAACTGTCAAGCGGAAAACTCATTGGGTCCTGTCGACTTGCTCGATCTCGAGTTGAAATGACCGCCAGGAGCAACGCGACGTCATCCACGGTTCTTCCCATCGGCCCCTGAAGGCTGTAATTGGTTTGGGTAATTGTCCGGCTCTCGTGTGGGACTGTTCCCGGCGTTGCCCTATGCCCAACCACTCCACTGAAACAAGCCGGAATTCGAAGGCTCCCCCCGTGATCAGAACCGGTCGCCAGTGGCGCCATACCGGTAGCAACAGCGACGGCGGAACCACCCGATGAACCGCCGCATGTCAACTCGGGCGCGTAGGGATTACCGGTCGCCCCGAATAGCCGGTTAATGGTGTTAGCACCGATACTCATCTCCGGAATGTTGGTCTTGCCAATCACGATGCCTCCGGCTGCGCGTATCCGAGCCACAATTCCGGCATCCTCAGTAGGCACATGGTCGCTATAGAACGAGGTCCCGTAGGTCGTGACTATGCCCTTAGTGGCCTGTAAGTCTTTGATGGCTACGGGCAGGCCGTGGAGCAACCCTTCTTCGCGGCCATTCGCTATGGCTTCTTCCGCTGTGCGAGCATCCTCGAGGGCCGATTCCCCGGAAACAGTTACCATCGCATTCACCGTCGGATTCAATTCATCGATTCTTTCGAGACAGGATTTAGTCAGCTCGACTGGGGAAAGCTGCCGAGCGGAGATGGCCACACGGGCATCAACCGCGCTTAGATCGCAAGGTTCGGTCACGCCTCCGACCTAATGACATCAATACCCGATGGGTCAACCCGCATCCCGTGGACCTCCATGTTGTGGCTATGTCCAACGTGGTGCAGGCTGAAAGCTGCCTGCAGCGCGCTGTACATGCCCATGGCGTCGACAGTCTGATTGACGGCTTGTTTCGCCAGGGTCAGCCCAAACATAGGTCGCTTAGCTATGTGAGTCGCTAACTCTAATGTTGCTTGTTCTAATTCAACTAAGGGAACAACTTTGTTCACCATGCCGCGGTCCATAAGCTCTTCCGCCGTCAAGGACCTACCAGTAAACAGCATCTCTTTCGCTAGTCGCGTACCGGCTTCGAACGGGTGAGCGAAATATTCGACACCATTCACATTGAACGCCACAACAGGATCACTAAATGTTGCGTCTTCTGATGCAACGATGAGGTCCATCGGCCAAACAAGCATGAGGCCGCCCGCGATGACCTTCCCTTGGACTTGGGCGATCGTCGGTTTAGCCAAATTTCTCCATCGCCAACACAAACCCAAGTACATTTCCGCTTCGCGGGCCATATAGCCCTCAGTCCCGGGGGCGTCGAAATGGCACTGTGTACCTACGGTCGGGAAATCTTCCATATTTGGTTCGGGCGCAGCGAGATCATGCCCCGAGGAGAAATGCTTACCCTCAGCGGCTAGAACGATGACACGGATGGCTTCATCTCCGGCTGCCTCATCGAATGCTGCGTTAAGTTCGGACAACATCAAATAGTCTTGGGCGTTGGCCGCCTCAGGTCTGGTGAGGGTTATCCGTGCCACACCGTTGGCTGGCGTTTCGTATTTAACTCTCTCGTACGTCACTTTGTCTCCAAACGAATCAAACCAGGATGCTAGATCCCACCTGCGGGCCAGTGGGGAACAACCGATAGACATGCATGATCCGAAGAGGGCGACCTAGCACCTCAAGACGGGCTATTTTCAAGAGATCAAGAGGGAGTTTGATAATGGGCTCGATTGAAGAATGTGACGTTGTTGTTGTTGGGGCTGGTTTCGGAGGCCTCTACTCGCTCTATTTGTTGAGGCAGGAAGGCTTCAACGTTAAAGGCCTCGAGAGAGGCACGGGGGTCGGCGGTACCTGGTATTGGAATCGGTATCCAGGCGCACGATGTGATGTCGAAAGCCTGCAATATTCCTACTCATTCGATCCCGAACTTGAGCAAGAGTGGGAGTGGACCGAGCGCTATGCGGGTCAACCTGAGATCCTGAAATACGCGGAACACGTTTCGGACAGATTCGATCTTGAATCTCTCATAGAGTTCAACACCACCGTCGAGGCTGCCGACTACGACGAGATCACAAGCACTTGGACTGTCTCCACTAATCGCGACACTTACCAGGCACGTTTCCTCGTAGCAGCCACCGGTTGTTTGTCGACTACTAACCTCCCAGACTTCGAAGGATTAGCCAATTTCAAAGGCGACGTTTACCACACCGGTCGGTGGCCCCACGAGACCGTTGACTTTTCGGGGCAGAGAGTCGCTGTGGTAGGAACCGGTTCGTCCGCTGTCCAAGCGATTCCAGTCATCGCCGAACAAGCGTCGGAACTGACCGTGTTTCAGAGGACCCCCAACTATTCAGTTCCTGCACGAAACGAACCGTTGGACGCTGCGATTCAAGCAGAAACCAAGGAAAACTATGCTGAGCTGCGGCAAGCGGCCAGGGTTGAACGTTCCGGAATTATCTCGATCTTCCCGCCCAACGAAGATTCGGCTAAGCAAGCAGATGACTCGGAATTTGATGCCCGCATGGACGAAAGATGGGAGCACGGAGGATTTGGCTTTTACCGTGCCTACGCCGATATTGGAATTGATCAGACTTCAAATGAACGCATCGCTGAATACGTTCGCGGTCAAATCACAAAGATAGTTGATGATCCGGAGACCGCCCGGCTGTTAGCGCCAACAAACACCATCGCTTGTAAACGCCCCTGCTTAGACACGCATTATTACGAGACTTTCAACTCGGAACACGTCAACTTGGTTGATATTTCAGAGGGAGGCATCGAGGAAATAACAGTGACCGGATTAAGGGCTGCTGCCCAAGATTTCGAGTTTGACGCGTTGGTGTTCGCCACCGGATTTGATGCCATGACCGGTGCCTTGCTGAACATGAATATCACCGGCAAAGGGGGACATACGCTCGCAGAGGCCTGGTCCGCAGGTCCTCGAACGTACCTCGGTCTGGGTGTTCCGGAATTTCCGAACCTGTTTACTGTCACGGGACCCGGCAGTCCTTCCGTGTTGACCAACATGATCATGGCTATTGAACAGCACGTCGAGTGGATTCGGGATTGTCTTGTGGCGATGCGACAGCAGGACTTCACCACTATTGAGGCCACGGCGACCGCAGCGGACAACTGGGTAGATCACGTGAACTCGGTCGCCGATCAGACTCTGTATCCGACATGCAATTCGTGGTATTTGGGTGCAAACATCCCCGGGAAGACCCGTGTATTCATGCCCCTTATCGGCTACCCCCCGTATGCCGAAAAATGCCAACAGGTTGCTGACAACAACTATGAAGGGTTTTGCCTTGGCTGAGGCCCCCGAAATGGCCCATCTTGAGGTCATACAGGGTGACATCACAACGCTGAACGTTGACGTAATTGTCAATGCTGCGAATAGTGCACTTGCTGGAGGAGGGGGCGTTGACGGAGCCATACACGCGGCGGCGGGGCCAACCGTTCTTGGGGAGTGTCGAGTGATCATTGATCAGGAAGGTCCCTGTGCTACTGGCTCAGCTGTGGTCACGTCCGCAGGCAACCTTCCTGCCAAGTTGATTATTCACACAGTGGGACCCATTTGGGAGCAGCATGGACCCGCTGACAGCGCGACCCTCCTCGCCAAATGCTACACATCCTCCCTAGACGCAGCCGCCGATGTTGGTGCTACGTCGATCGCGTTTTCTGCGATCAGCACCGGCGTTTACGGCTTTCCAAAAGAGTTGGCCGCTCCGATAGCGGTGTCAACGATCGCGACGTGGCTCGAGAACAACCTTGGCCACACGACACTGCAGGATGTCATTCTCGTTTGCTTCGATGACGACAACTTTCGGGTGATCCGACGGGCTGTCAACGACCTCAGACACCCCAACTAGTGGCACTACACAACCCCGACAATGCCCTTCCCAGGTTGATTGAATCCAGCTTTTCCCTGCATTGAGATCGCTGGGAATGACCCTTCGAGGCCGCGACCGCTGTTATGTTGGCCATGCCTCTATGCGGTCCTTGAACGCTGGAGACGCCCGACAGAAAGGCCATGTGACCCCAATGCCGGAAAATGATGAGATCATCCGACTCGAAGAAGTATTCAAGATTTTTGGGCCACAACCACGTGGCCGGGCCTTCGACCTCGCTAAAGCGGGGGTGCACAAAAACGATGTTCAAAAGCAGTCAGGACATGTTGTGGGGCTCAGCGATGTTTCCTTTTCCATCGGAAAAGGCGAAATATTCGTCGTCATGGGTCTTTCGGGCTCCGGCAAATCAACAGCTATCAGAACTGTGAACAAACTGCACGATGTCACCTCGGGACAAGTTTGGGTCGACGGGGTGGATGTTCAAAAGCTTCAGGGGAAAGATCTTCAGGCATTCCGGCGAGAGAAAATGGGAATGGTGTTCCAGCATTTCGCCCTATTCCCCCACCGGAACGTAATTGACAACGTCTCCTATGGGCTGAAGGTGCAGAAGGTGGATAGAAGCGAACGAGAGACAGCGGCCCTCGGAGCTCTAAGGTTGGTCGGGCTGGAACCCTATGCATATAACGCCACTAGTGAATTATCGGGCGGCATGCAGCAACGCGTAGGACTCGCTCGTGCGTTGGCTTCAGATCCTGACATCTTGCTAATGGACGAAGCGTTCAGCGCATTGGATCCGTTAATTCGACGTCAAATGCAAGACGAGCTGATGGCCATTCAGGACGAAGTCCATAAAACAATACTTTTCATCACCCACGACTTAAACGAAGCGCTGCGGATCGGCGATCGAGTATGCATCATGAAAGATGGGGTCATCGTTCAAATCGGGACACCGGAAGAAATACTTACCGAGCCTGCAACCGGATATGTCGCTGAATTTGTTCAAGACGTTGATCAAGGCCGTGTCATCAAGGTCGAGGAAATCATGACGCCGGCTGATCCGATCCTCGACAGCGCCGGATTTGAAGAAGTGGTGCGTGCCGTTACTGCCTCCGGGGACTGCCTTGTGGTGACAAGCGCCGGAATGTGCACCGGGGTCGTAACGCGGGAAGATGTTGAGCGGGTTCAATCGCAAGGCACCCCCAGCCTCGCAAGTGCTATGCGCACGGATGTCCCTGTAGCCGATAAAGAGCAGACACTTAACGAGCTCTACGCTGACGCGGGTCGAGGACTTCCAATCGCCTGCTGTGACTCTGACGGGCGTCTCATCGGGCGGATCGAGCCGACCGCGGTGTTAGAGGAACTCGGGCGGGTTGAAGCCTTAACAGATGCCTTTGAGCGGGAGGTCTACATGTGAGACACCTTTACGCAGCCACTAGCGACGGCCATTTTGTTGACCGTTCCGTTGGCAAAATCACCGATCTAGAAAAGGGCGACCAAGTAGCTGACGCTGTCGCTACGGCGATTGAGTTCCTTGCCGTGCTAGGGGTTTTTGCTATCCCAATCTTCATGCTGTTCGGAGCCCTCAGAAATCGCAAGGTGACAACCATTGCAGGAGGAGTGGTGGCACTTGCCGGCGTCCTTTGGTATCGCAGCATCGGTGACTGGGACCAACGACAGAACTCGATCTTAAATAAGTGGCAGATCCCTGTTGGTGACTGGGTCGAACAGATCACCATATGGGTAGACCTCAATATGAAGGAAACACTCGCTGCCATTAAGTGGCCATTTCAGACGATGCTCGAAATCATTGTTGATGATTGGCTCCTTGGTTTGTCGTGGATGACAGTGTGTCTGGCGGCTCTTTTCGCTGGATGGGCATTCCGTGGCCTGCAGGTCGGAATTGGATCCTTCTTAGGCCTCACAGTCTGTGGACTATTGGGTGACGACTATTGGAAGGAAACGGCACGGACTATTGGATTCATTGCAGTGGCAGTGATTCTCTGTGTGATCATTGGCATTCCAACAGGCGTCGCTTGCGGACGCGTTGACGGCGTTTGGCGCATCGTTCGTCCAGTACTCGATGCCATGCAGGTCGTACACTCGTTCGTCTACATGCTCCCGTTTGTGTTCTTTTTCGGGGTGGGTTTCGTCTCCGCGACGATGGTAACCATGGTCTTCGCACTACCTCCGTTGATTCGATTAACCAACCTAGGTATCAGACAAGTGCCGGAAGATGTCGTCGAGGCCGCGCGCGCGTACGGGGCGTCAGAGCGACGCGTCCTGACAGATGTCCAGTTGCCTCTCGCAAGGGCGGCACTTATGACAGGGATCAACCAGACGCTGCTCCTTGCTATCTCGATGCTTGGTATCGCCGCGATTATGGGAGCTGGCGGGTTGGGAAGATTGTTGTATCGGGCGATCGCCAATCAGGACATCGCCCTGGCAGGCTCTGGCGGGCTTGCCTTCTTTATCGTTGCCGTGGTCTTGGACCGCCTCACTCAACCAGACGACGGGGACCGAGCGGGCCTGTTGGGCCGTATCGCAGCAGCTTGGAAAAATACCAAAACACCCGAACTACTGTTACCCGACCCCGAGTCCTCGTCTCAGGTAACGCCCGACCAGGACGAAGAAGAACCTAACTACCAGCCGCTGCAGCCCCGAGAGCAACTCGGAATGGGTGGTGCTTTATTAGGGGTAATAGTCGCTATTGGTGGATTACTCCTGCCGTGGAATGAAGGTGCAGGCTTTGTATCTTCATACGCCCGAAATCTCGACCAAGACCTCCTCGGGTCTACCTTCAATGGCTTTGCCGCTTCCGGGGGTTCGTGGTTCGGCTTCATGATTCTCCTATGCACCGCAGTGGTCGGCGCAGCTGTTTATGCCACGGCACGCACTCCAGGACAGAGAAACAGATGGTTGGGTCCAGATGGAGCAGTTGTGTTTAGTGTTTCCGCCCTAGTTGTCGCACTTGCGGCTCTGTTGACTGCTGTACCAGACAGCGTTACCGCCTTCTCACGTTCTTATGGCGTCTACGTCACGACTTTTGGATGTCTACTATCAACGGTATCTGCTCTTTTGTGGGTGTGGAATGCACCAATGGGAGCTAGGCGACCCCTAGCTTCGGGCGTGAGGTGGGGTCGACTCGTCGGTCTCGGTTTCGCTCTTCTTCTCATCGTGATCTCCGGCTATTCCGGTTGGACCTTTGACACCAGGGCGGAGTCTGTGATTAGCCCCGAACTTCAAGTACAGCTCGACGCTATCGAAGCGCAAAGTGATGAAGCTTCTGCGGCTGGTGACGACGCTAAAGTCGGAAGCTTGGCCGCCGAATATACCGCTTTGATTGCTAAGGCCCAGCGGACCGGTGACGTTATTTATGACGGCTACACCAACAAAGGCGCAGGCCTTGGTTGGGTCGGCCTCGCAGTAGGCCTATTAGCACTAGTGGTTGCCATTCCTGCGAGCGGCTTTATCTCCCAAGACGAGGAGTTTTTGTATCGATGGTGCTCAATTATCTGCGGGTTAGGAATCGGGCTGGTCGCGATGGGCATAGCGTGGGTGG
Organism: Acidimicrobiaceae bacterium; assembly: GCA_002708935.1. Classification (GTDB taxonomy): domain Bacteria; phylum Actinomycetota; class Acidimicrobiia; order Acidimicrobiales; family Poriferisodalaceae; genus MedAcidi-G3. Next base: position 305,164 of record PAPO01000024.1, read on the forward strand.
CGAGCATTGCGCGAGTCGCAGATCCGAACCTTGTTTCGGGCGTAGGAGCTTTATTCATGGTCTTTGCTGGCGTCACAGGTGGAGCCAGCGTGCGCGCCACGTTGTCCGAATTTGACCGAAAACAGGTCTACGCCAAGACGGTGTGAGGCTCAGATGTACGGGTTTACCTAATTCTTCTACTAGCCTGCAGCATGCCGTCTCGAGTCGATTACTCGCGGGCGCAGACCTTGGGACTCTAGGGAGGGCCCCCTCTATGAAGAAGACAACATTAACGCGAGCGGTTGCCGTAGCGGCCGCAGCGCTCTTATTGCTAGCCGCGTGCGGCAGTGACGACGATTCAAGCTCCGGTAGCTCCTCGGAAGCTTCGGCTTCCGCTCCTGCTACAACCGAAGCGGCAGCTGCAGTGAACATGACCCCCGGTGAGGGCGTCAGCGTGACCTCAGGCCGAGCAAGCTGGAGCACCGGCTACGTGCAGGCCGAGATCTACACCGCTCTGCTTCGCGAACTCGGTTACACGGTCTCTGAGTCTGCTGATATGGAACTCGGCCCACAAAACGCCTTCATGGCAATGGCTGAGGGCGATATGGACTTCTGGGCCAACACCTGGATGCCAGGTCACCAAAGCTGGCTTGATGCGGAACGTACAGACGGCAGTTTGGTTGGCGAAGTTGTAACCGTACTCGGTGAAGAGATGATGTCGGGTGGCCTCCAGGGTTACTTGATCACCAAATCATTTGCCGACGAATACGGCATCTGGACACTTGAGGACCTCGACAACAATGCCGACGCAATAGCGGCCTATGACGCCACCGATGCCAATCCTGGCAACGGAATGGTTGACATCATGGGCTGCCCTGAAGACTGGACTTGCGACAACATCATCAACTCCCAGCTCGCCTTCGGTGGTTACAAGAACCTGCAACAGGTGAAGGCTGGCTACGACCCGATGTGGGCACAAGCTGTCGACATGGTCAACGAAGGACTCCCAGTGGTTGCATATACCTGGACACCGTCTGCATACATCACGCAGATTCGTCCTGGCGACAACGCTTACTGGTTGGGAATGGAAGCTATCTTGGATAACTCCAACCCAATGGGCCAAGATGGCGGCGACGGATGGGATCAACGACCAGGTACAGCAGCTATCGGCGAGGACCAGTGCCCTGCCCGTAGTGCCGACGGTCTCTGCCCAATCGGTTGGAAAGCCGCTGACATTCGTGCAGCCGCAAACAACCAGTTCCTTGCTGACAACCCAGCAGCCGAAGAACTCCTTCTGCAGATCAAGCTATCTGTAATGGACATCTCGCTTGCAAACGTGGCCCAAGGTGAGGGTGCAGATCCCAAGGATCTTGCCGCTGACTGGATCGCCGGCAACCGCTCCACGGTTGACGGTTGGCTCGACGCTGCTCGCGCAGCTGGTTAATCCGGCTTCTAGCTACTCTCAGTAGAGAGCAGCTACAGCACGCCTGACGGGCGGGGCTACGGCCCCGCCCTCTGCGTTTTTCCGACTCGACCACTGATGTTGCTAAGCGCAGAGTTTCACCACCCAACATCCAGATGGGGAGGCAGGAACCTGGTCGACCTGTTCCCGACGACAGACCTAAGGGCGTTGAGTCCTATGGCGTGAACTCGTAGCTCTAGCCACGCATCACTGCATCGCTGAATAACTCCAGCGAAGTGCGGGCTTCGGTAGCTGTGATATTCCCGAACGCAGGACACAATGTGACGTGCGTGAGTCCCGACTCTTGTTCAAACCGTTCGAAATACTCCACCATCTGCGAGGGTGTTCCAGCGAGTAACGACTCAGTAGCAAACGCTTGCTCAGTGTCCCCCAAAAAACTGGGCACCATAGTAGGGGGCCACAAATCGTACTCCCGGAACAACTTGGTGAGATTCGCGTCGAACGTCGCCCACGCTCGTTCTGCGATCTCTACCGCTTCAGCCTCTGTCGGAGCCACCACAATTCGCCGTAACGTCGAAAGCGTCGGCGTGTGACCACCGGCTCCCTCTGCCTTCTGCTGTTCACGGTACGCCTCAACGCGTTCAGGAATCGACTTCATCGGCCCGGGGATGATGGTACTGACTCCCATTTCCGCAGCCGTCGCCAACGTACCTGGTCGCCACAAAGGCGGGTGTGGATCTTGATACGGCGAAATTTCCAATGGATGGTCTGTTGCTGACCAATACGTTCCTTCGTAGTTGAACAAACATCCGAGTCCTTCTTTGGCGGCGAGCTCCATAGCAGCAAGGATGTAATCCAAAGCCTCTTCGGTTCGGGAACTTGCCTCGTCTCGCGGCACACCCCAAAGGATTTGCTCGGGTGGGCTAATACCTTTACCGAATCCAACATCTAACCGACCTTCGCTCAGATGGTCCAGCATGCATAGTTCTTCGTAAAGGCGCATTGGGTCATAAAACGGAAGAAGGTGCACAAGCGAAGAGATCCGCATGTTGGATGTTTCCTGAATCACCGCACTGAGAAACACGTTGATGCTAGGCGCTATGTCCAACGGCACATGGTGGTGCTCGGACTTGAACCAATGGCTAAACCCAGCCTGATCGGCCATGCGGGCCAACTCCAGGTGCTCCCGATACTGAGTTCCTATTGGAGTGCTGCCATCGTTCTCAAGTTGATCAAACAACCCGAACTGAAGATGACAACTCACTCGAGGAGTTCCGGCAACACTTGAGGCTGTGCCGAGGCAGTGACACGGGCCAAGCCTCCATCAACAACCAAGGTCTCACCGGTGACGTATCTAGAACTGTCAGACGCGAAGAATGCGACCACGTCGGCGATGTCATCGCCAAACCCCCAACGCTTTAACGCAATTTGGCCCTCCATGTCTTCGATCAAGCCGGGGACTGTATTCCGGCTTTCCTCCCAAATAGCCGTCGCGATAAGCCCCGGAGCAATCGAATTCACCCTGATCCCATCCGGTCCCCAGTCAGACGCAAGCGCGCGCGTCATCGCGTCAACAGCGCCCTTAGTGCCCGCATAGGCCACACGGGCACCAGGCCCACGGATCCCGGCAACCGAACTGACGTTAATAATTGAACCGCCCCCTCGTGCCTTCATCGATGGAGCAAGAGCAATCGACAACGTTAAAAGGGACCGCACGTTAATAGCGAAGACCAAGTCGATATCTTCCTCAGTCAATTTCTCGGGCATCCTCCGCATCGGAATACCTGCATTGTTCACCAACACATCCACACCTGCGACCTCGTCAAGAATCAGTTCTGCGAGCTGCGAGCCGGACTCCGGTGCAGAAAGATCAGCCGGCACCACTATCGGCGAATTCGACAAATCGGCTGCCACGCGCTCTAAATCTGAAACAGTTCGACCGCTCAGAACCACCTGCGCTCCGAGATCATCGAGAGCTCGCGCGCTCGCTTCGCCAATCCCACGGCTCGCTCCCGTCACCACTGCCGTCTTGCCAGCAAGGTCACCCATCACATCCTCCAAGATCAATCGTCCTGGACACGGTAGTCAAGAACTGTGATTCGCCAAAAATTCTGCGAATTGTTGAGCCGCGCTTTCCATCGCCGCACCGCTCATCCACTCGCGAATCAATGTTGTGTTTTGTGCAAGATCGTTGACCACCAACGAAGACGCCGATGGGTGGTACAGGTCGTTGCCTTCTAGGACCAAAAGGGGTGTCGTGACCGTCTTGAGGAATGCCTCATCGACGTTGAACAAGACATTGTCCGAGCCATACATATTCATCTTGAACTGATCCCACGCCTCTGCTGGCACCTCTGGACGAGTTGGACGTAGCTCTGTTGCCCATCCGTCAAACATGTCAAAGAAGGCCCCTCGATTGTCGCTGAGCCCAATTGTTTGAAACAAAACGCCTGACGCTACCCGCTCCGGGGCCTGCTCAATTAGTCCCATCACGTAGGGTCCACCAATACACATTCCAACAACATGAAACCGATCAACGTTTAGGTGATCGAGCAGTAGCAACTGGTCGCGCGTATAGGTGTCCCAACTGTCCGTTGCGCTAACGGGTCCGCTAGAGCGGCCCGCATTGCGTTGGTCCATAGCGATCACACGAAACTGTCCACTGAGTTGGGTTATCGGATTCCACGGTGTCGATTCCCAAAACGACGCTTCTGATTTCATCCCGCCCGGAGCTATCAGCAGAACGGGGAAACCCTCACCATATTCGTCGTAGTGAATGTCAACGTCACCGGATTTAAAGCTTGCCATGCTGATCATTGTTACACGTCGCTAGCCTCAACGGAGATGTTGATCCTTGATGGCGATGACGGTGAGCATTGCGTAGTCCATGACTACGGTGGAGAGGGACCTCCGGTTTTGTTAACCCACGGCAACGGTCTCAACGCCGGCATGTGGGCCACAGTCGTTCCTTTCCTGCGCAGGCAGCGTCGGTGTTTCGGCCTCGATTTTCGGGGACATGGAGCATCGCGGGTACTGAATCCGCCACTTGATGTCGAAAGATCTCGATTAGTTGCCGAGGTCCTCAACGCTGTCGCTGCCATCGGTGAAGGAACTATTGATGCCGTCGGGCACTCACTGGGGGGCGCCACACTGCTTCGAACTGAGGTTGAAAACCCTCAAACATTCAGGAAGCTCTGGTTATTTGAGCCGGTCATGGTCCCCGAAGGACAGCCACGTCCGGATGGAGATCACCCGCTCGTAATCGCAGCACGGCGTCGGAGGTCAGAGTTCGCGTCGTTGGATGAATTCATCGAGCGTCTCATGAGCAAACCGCCCTATTCGCAGTGCGAGGAGGCCGCCGTGCGCGCCTACGCGGAACTCGGAAGCCAACCCGCGACTGCGGGGATCGTCCTAACTTGCTCGGGCGAAACTGAAGCGGAAATATTTAGCTCAGGGACGCCCACTGACTTTTCCACCCTGGCGGCGGTGAAATCTCCCGTTGTTGTCGCACGCGGGGAGGCCGTAGCTGCGGGTAACGAATTGCCGCCTGCCATGGCCGAACCGATCGCGACCCACCTCGGCAACGGGGAGCTACTAACTATGGACGGGCTCACCCACTTCGGTCCGATGGAGGACGGGGAACGGGTTGCACAAGCTGTACTAGCTCACCTTATGCAATGATCTCAAGCGGGCGATGGCAGTAAATCTTGGTCGATCTCATAAAGGTCCATGACATTGCCCCAGACCATCGCTTCACGTTCGTCACCCGGAACTCCAGCCAAAATATCGTCCAAGATCGGGCGAGAATTTGGCCAAATTGAGTCGTGGTGGGGATAGTCGTTGCCCCAAAGCAAGTTACTTACCCCAATTTCGTGCCGAGTAGCAATACCTTCGGTGTCGTCTTCAAAGGTCACCCAGAAGTTTCGATCGAAATACTCTGAGGGCTTCATCGTCAATCCATCAGCAAGTTCCCACGGCGTTCTGTAAGCAGCGTGATCTAATCGTTGCAAGGTGTGAGCAACCCACCCAGTTTCGTACTCACTAATCACGAATTTCAACTGTGGAAACCGCTCGACCACTCCCCCACAGATGATGTCGATCATCGTATTAACAGCTGTTGTATGCGCAAGGGTGTAACCCTTTAAGTTGCCACCAGGTGTGCCCCAGTGGGCTGGTAGTCCTCCATCAAGCGTTTGTCCTGTGAAGATATGCATCGTCAGAGGCACCCCATGCTCCTGTGCCCTCGCCCAGAACGGGTCGAAAGCCGGATCGTTGTAGGGCAATGCCGGATCGACGTGCGCAGGAATAGCGAACCCCTTAACACCGCGGCTTGCTGAGCGGTCCATCTCTGCGATTGCTCGGTCCACGTCCGGCAGGGGAAGACACCCGACACCGATCAGGCGGTTACGGTCCACTGAACAATAATCAAGGACCCAGTCATTGTGTTGTTGGAACGCAGCGTCGCGCACCTCTGCGTCAGGAATAGCAAACGTAAACATACTGAGGCTGGGATACATGACCTCGCCAACTATTCCGTCGGTAATTTGCTCATCCAAACGGGCCACGGGATCCATTACACCTGGGTTGAAACCGTCATAACCCATCGCAATTCGTTCGTGCGTAGCAGGGTCGTCTAGTCGCGCTCCGGCTATACCGAGACGCCCCACAGGCAAGGTCTGCATGCCGCCGGGCAAAACAAGCCAAGTTCCAGGTTTGCCGTTGTAATCCTTTTCGATGAAAGGTGCGCGATCACCGAAACGATCGGTCAACCCATCATAAATTTCGGCTGCTTCGACGACGTGCGAGTCACATGAGTAATACCGCATAAGTTCCCCTCTTCAGCGGCCGCTTCTTTGAACTTCCTGAAGAAACCGTAGCAGCACCGGAAAGATGACTCTCTTTAATCACCATTTCCCTCAACAAAACTCCCAGGCACGCCATATTTGCGAGAATCATTCGTACTGTTGGACCAGGCGAGCCATTTCTACTGCAACCGCAGATGCCTCCGCACCGACATTGTGTTGCCCTGCTCCTTGAGACCGTTCTAAAGCCTGATCAACAGATTCGACAGTTAGGACCCCAAAGGCTATTGGAATACCGGTTTCGAGCTGGACCGCCTGGATACCCGAAGCCGCACCCTCTGAAACAATTTCGTAGTGGGTTGTCTCGCCTCTAATCACGGCACCTGTAGCGACGATCGCATCAACATTCCCCGATTTGGCGACTGTCCGGCAAGCCAAAGGCAACTCGAAACACCCGGGAACTGAAATCGGACCCACAACTGTCGCATTGAGATCCTGCAGAGCAGCTACTGCCCCATCAACCAGTCGATCGACGATGGACGTGTTCCATTCAGCCCTAATAATCGCTATGCGAAGACCCTGACCGTCTAGTCCTGCAGGCAGTGTTGGTCGATTTTCGCCGGAAGCCATGCACCAAACGCTACAGAACGCCGACATAGGTTGCTATCAGCGATCTAACGTCACGGTGTGATTTTAACTAATGACCAGGAAGCTATCCGACACCTCGTCCGGGATTTCGCGAACGCGAGAATTGCTCCACACGTCCGCGAATGGGAACTGCACGGTGGACCCCCCAGGTCCCTATACGAAGAGATGGGATCAATCGGACTGATGGGAATGACAGTGGATCCTAGTTACGGTGGGTCCGGACTTGGTTTCATTTCATATGCCTTAGCCATGGAAGAAATATCGGCCGTAGACGGCGGCATCAGCAACATGATGTCCGGGAACAATTCTCCCGTGGCTGCCGCGATAGCTGCACACGGCTCAGCAGAGCAGAAGGAGCGGATTCTGCCCCAGCTCTGCTCTGGTCAGTGGCTCGGATCTTTTCATTTGACCGAACCTCATACCGGTTCCGACGCATCAGCCATCACAACAAGAGCTACCCGAGATGGAAACCAATTCATCCTCAACGGACACAAAGCGTTCATCACCGGAGGCGGGACCTCCGACATCGCAATGATCGTCGCCGTCACCAACCCCGAAGCCGGCAAATCAGGAATCAGTACCTTTGTCACATCGACCGCCAATCCCGGCTACCAAGTCATAGGCAAAGAACAGAAGCTGGGACATCGAACGAACGACCTCTGCCAAGTTCAGTTTGACGCTATGCAAGTACCTGAGTCAGACCTTCTCGGACCCGAAGGCCGTGGTTTAGCCATCGCGCTGAGCAACTTATCGATTGGCCGCATTGCTGTTGCAGCCCAGGCAGTAGGAGGGGCGCGTCAGGCACTCCGCCTCGCAAAGGAATACGCAGAAGTTCGCGAAACCTTTGGCAAACCAATCATCGAACACCAAACCATCTCCTTCCTCCTTGCCGAAATGGCGACAAAGATCGAAGTTGCCCGGCAGATGTACCTACACGCAGCCGCTCTGCATGATGCGGAACAAGATTCTGCTGCTGCGGCGTCGATGGCAAAACTTTTCGCTTCCGAAATGGCGGAGTGGGTTGCCTCCAAAGCGATACAGATCCATGGAGGAGCAGGATTCCTCGAAGACCATCTTGTAGAAAAGATCTACAGAGACGTTCGGGTGTACCAACTGTATGAAGGTACCTCGGAAATTCAGAAACTCGTCATTTCACGGCATCTCGACTCCCTCGAAATGTGAACCCCGTACTCTGCCCTAGGCTCACTTCATGACTTCTATTCGGCTTGCAGCAGATATCGGTGGAACATTCACCGATATAGCCCTTGAAGCACCTGGAGGCCTCTACACAACGAAGGTTCTCACTACTTCACTTGAACCAGCAACTGCCGTCCTCGATGGAGTAGCAAGAGTCTTGGCGGATGCAGCGCTAACTCCCGAAGATGTTGACGTCTTCGTCCACGGAACAACCCTCGCCACGAACGCCCTTATCGAACGTAAAGGTGCGCGCACTGCTCTACTCACCACAGCTGGCATGCGCGATTCAATTGAAATGGCACATGAAAACAGGTTCGAACAATATGACCTCGCAATGGTTCGCCCTGACCCCCTCGTACCACGAGACTTACGGATCGGCATCCCGGGACGACTCGCTTCAAACGGCGCCGTCCTGCAAGACCTTGACACCGACGCCGTTCTCCACTCCGTGCATCAGTTGCAAAAGCTGGACGTTGAGAGCATCGCTATCGGCTTCCTTCACAGTTACCTCAACCCAAGCCAAGAAATTCAAGCCGCAGAAATAGTGCAGTCACATTGGCCAGAAGTGACCCTGTCCCTCTCAAGCGAGGTATGCCCCGAAATTCGCGAATATGAACGATTCTCAACTACTTGCGCTAACGCGTACATCCAACCACTGCTGACCAAATACCTGACAGACCTTGAAGCTCGACGACGGCTCTTGGGTATGGACTGCCCAATGCTATTAATGCAGTCCGGCGGAGGGCTGGGCACACTCGAAGATGCACTCCAGTTCCCGGTCCGATTAGTCGAAAGTGGACCAGCAGGAGGGGCTCTGCTCTCTGCTGAGCTGACAAAAAGCTTCCAAATTGACAAAGCGTTGAGCTTCGACATGGGTGGAACGACAGCCAAACTGTGCATTATCAACAACGGACAGCCCAGAACTTCTCGGGAGTTTGAGGTTGGACGCGAATACCGCTTCTTAGCCGGCAGTGGATTACCGCTTCGCTTGCCTGTCATCGAAATGGTGGAGATCGGCGCCGGTGGTTCCTCGGTCGCAAAACTAGACGAGTTGGGCCGCATCGCCGTTGGGCCGCACAGTGCGGGCAGCGAACCCGGACCAGCCTGCTATGGACGTGGTGGAACCCAAGCAACCGTCACCGATGCCGACGTGGCCCTTGGTCGAATTCTGTCTGAAGGTTTTTCGACCGGAGATTTAAACTTTTCAAAAGCAGCAGCAGTCACAGCGATCAACGACACCATTGTAAAGACAGGTGGGTTCGACCCGGAGACCGCGGCTTTCGGTATCTGTGAAACGGTTGATGAGAACATGGCCAGCGCTGGCCGCGTCCACGCCATCGAACAGGGCTGCGACATTACTGACGGTACACTCATCGCATTCGGAGGGGCAGCGCCGTTACATGCGGTCAGAGTCGCTGAAAAGCTCGGCATGAGCGAAGTTCTGATTCCTAGTGGCGCCGGCGTCGGTTCCGCTATCGGGTTTTTGCATGCCCCAGCCTCACATGAGAATGTTCGTACCCGTTACATCCGACTCGATGACCTCGTCGTGGATGATCTCTCCAGGATGCTGCAGGAAATGTTCGACGAAGCCGAACAGATCGTACGTCGTGCCTCAAATGATGAGGCCTTGATCAAAAGCGCCAAAGCGTTCATGCGATACGAAGGCCAAGGTCACGAAATCACTGTCGACCTCGGGCTCGACGAAATCTTTACCTCCCCGCCGCCCGATGCAGCACATCTGCGAAAGGTTCTAGAAGAAGCGTTTGTAGACGAATACAGACGTCTCTATGGACGGGAAATCACGGGCCTCGGAGTTGAAACACTCAGTTGGGTCGCCACCGTCAGCTCCATACCCGCGACGCCAAAGTTGGAACGATGGAAACTCCCTACAAAGACACTGACAGATTTACCGACTACCACGACCACCGACCCTGAAACCGGGACGATGCTCGACACAGCAGTGGTTGCCCGCCAAGACCTCGTGGGCTACCGCATCGATGGACCCGCACTGATCACCGAGGAACAAACAACTACATTCCTCCCCCGGGCTTACAGTGCGTCATTAACTGAAAGTGGGCACCTCAGAATCAGGCATCGTGAAATAACAGCCGTACGCGACGAGGACAAGACCTCCGACAGTCTGAGAACACTCCAAAGAAACATCATGTGGAATCGGCTTATTGCCGTGGTCCAAGAACAGGCCACCACGTTGGTCAGGTCTGCGTTCTCAACATCAACACGCGAAGCCGGTGACCTATCTGCTGGCGTTTTCGATCCACAAGGAAGGATGCTGGCCCAATCGATAACAGGTACACCGGGCCACGTGAATTCGATGGCTGCTTCGGTAGGCCATTTCCTTGATGAATTTCCGGTTCACACGATGCGTCCAGGCGACATTTATCTGACGAATGACCCCTGGAAGGGCACAGGCCACCTTTTCGACGTCGTAGTTGTCACGCCCGTTTTTTACAAGGATCAACCGGTTGCACTGTTTGCGTGCACCAGCCATGTCGTCGATATCGGCGGCGTCGGTTTCAGCTCAACTTCGCGCGAAATTTTTCACGAAGGACTGCAACTCCCGATCATGCGTTTCGCTACAGAGGAAGTGTTCGACCCAAATGTGGTCCGAATAATCGAATCCAACGTTCGAGACAGCGTCCAAGTCATGGGAGACATCTACTCATTGGCAGCCTGTAACAGGGTCGGTGCCTTACGTCTGATCGAAATGATGGCCGAATACCAGCTGGAAGACCTCAGCGAACTCGGGGAATACATAATCGAAACCTCCAGGCAGGCGATGCTGACAGAAATCGGTCGTCTTCCTGCCGGAACATGGCATTCAACGATGCGCGTAGACGGCGTCGACGAACCACTCGACATCGTCACTGAACTGAACATCGATGCCCAAGGAGTTTCTGTCAAGTTTGACGGAACAAGTCCCGTTCAACCCCACGGGATTAACGTCCCGATGTCCTACACCGATGCTTACACATCTTTCGGGGTTCGCTGCATCATCGGCCCAAACATCCCCAATAACGCAGGCTCGCTTCAAGTCGTTCAGGTATCCGCCCCAGTTGGCTGCATTCTGAACGCTCCTCGCCCGGCAGCTGTCAATATCCGCCACGTCATGGGCCAAATGCTTCCCGATGCCGTATACGGATGTTTAAGTCAGGTGATACCAGATCAAGTGCCCGCAGAAGGGACCAGTTCCCTTTGGAACCTGTTGGCCAGCGGAAATTGGGACGGATCGACTGGGCGGCAGTTCATGATGATGAGCTTCAACTCTGGGGGCGCGGGCGCCCGACCGGGCCAAGATGGACTGTCGGCAACAGCTTTTCCAAGTGGTGTGAAGAACATGCCCGTCGAGATCAACGAAGTGGTTTCACCCCTCGTCTTTTGGCGAAAGGAATTTCGCCCAGACTCCGGAGGTGACGGTGAGTTCCGCGGCGGGTTGGGGCAAGTCGTCGAACTCGGCCATCGCAGTGATGGCGAATTTGTTTTCAGCGCAACCTTTGAACGAGTAACACACCCGGCGAGGGGACGACACGGTGGCGGTAACGGTCTCACGGGCAATTTGAAGCTTGACGATGGGACACCTGTGCCCGCCAAAGGCAACACGGTGGTGCCATCGGGTCGTCACCTAATCATCGAGTTTCCCGGTGGTGGAGGACTTGGCGACCCCCTAGATCGAGAAGAGGGAGCCCGCCTACGAGATCAGAGGTTAGGGTACGTATCGACGTAGCCTCGGGGGGAGCTAAGTGACAGACACCGACGACCTTCCGCTCAAGGGCGTACGCGTTTTTGAATTAGGGATAGCGATAGCTTCACCCTTTTGTGGCAAATTGATGGCCCACTTCGGGGCCGATGTTCTCAAGATCGAATCTCGAATGAGCCCAGATGTCGTCCGAATACTTGGTTCAGCTTGGCTCAAAGATCGAGAGGACCTGGCTCCAATATCATCTGACACGAGCCCTTACGTATCAGAAATGAACGCTTCCAAGCGAAGTGTCGGCCTAGAACTAAAGACCGAAGAAGGTAAGGCGGCTGCTCTGCAACTACTTGCAGAGTGTGACGTTTTCCTTGCTAATTTCGGCGCGCGAGCATTAGCCGAATTGGGTTTCGATTATGACTCCGTTGCAGCGGTGAATCCCAACATCGTCTATGTGCAGCTACCTGGCTTTGGCAGCGATGAGACCATGCCTTATTACCCGTTTGTAGCTTGGGGCCCTAATCAGGCCCCCCTAGTTGGGATGGATGATTTCACAGGTCACGCTGATGACCCACCAGCTGGCATAGCAACCATTGCTCCACCCGATTACATGTCGGCTTTACACGCAGCCATCGCGACAATCACGGGACTAGAACAAAGGGAGACCACGGGCGAAGGCGTACACGTCGATATCAGCCAGTTCGAGACAACTTTGGCGTTACTTGGACCTTTCGTTATGGACTATGACTTGACCGGCACTGTGTATAGCCGCATCGGTAACCGCTCAATATGGGGTGCTCCTCAAGGTGTCTATCCATGCACAGGTAACGAACGTTGGATAGCGATTAGTGCCACCGAGGCAGAAGATTGGACGACGCTGCGCTCCCTCGTCGGACAAGCCGTCGACCCTGAATTTGATGATGCCTCTATCCGGAACGCAGACCAGGACCGTCTGGACGAACAGATCGCTGCGTGGACCTCCAGTTTTGAGGTTGAAGATCTGGCCCACCGACTTCAAGCTGCAGGCATTGCAGCTCATGTGGTTTCCACGAACGAAGACCTCTTGCATGACACCCACGTGACTAGCCGAGAGTGGTATCAGGTCGCCCCTTCGAACCGCTTAGGCCGTGATGTGTTTAGTGGCTGTGCTGTGAAGCTCAGCGCGACGCCTGGGCGTTGGACCGAAGCAGGCCCCTCCATGGGTCAGCACACCCGAGAGATTCTCTCCGATGTTGTTGGGCTGTCTGATGAAGCCATCGACCATTTGATTTCAGCCGGGGGTGCTTTCGAGCAAATCGAACCGGGTATGGTCGCAACACGACCGTGGAATGACTGGATTCACCTTTTAGTACCTGGCACTGAAGATGCCCGAGATCTCTGATGGCGGGCCCTTACAGCGGAATTAGAGTCGTTGACACCACGGGCCTTTCAGGCGCCTACGCAACAAGACTTTTAGCAGGATTAGGTGCCGAAGTAATCCGTCTTGAATCGCCTGACGGGTCGCCGCTCAGGCGCCTCAGTCCCTTCGCCGAAAACATCGAAGCTCCCGAAAACAGCCTGTGGTGGAGTTATCTAGCGATGGGGACCCGCAGTGTGGTCATCGACCCTCAAGACACCGAGTCGTTGATGCAACTTCTGGCTACAGCAGACGTTGTGTTTGAAGATCAACTGCCAGAAAAGTCGGTACTACCCGCTGGAGAAATTAGTCCGACAACAATTCGGACCAAGATTTTGCCGTTTGGGTCGTCCGGCCCCAAGAGGAACTGGCACACCTCCAACCTGGTCGCTTGGGCCGCATCTGGCATTCTGTACACGACCGGCTTCACAAACCGCGCTCCAGTGGCTCCAGCAGCGCCCTTGCAGCTCGCCTACCACGCTTCCGCTGCGTCGGCTCTAGTTGGCACCCTCCTAGCGTTGCGGTCGCGACGGATGACAGGACGTGGTCAAGAGGTAGAAATATCAATGCAGGAAGTGACGCTTTCCATCGCCCCAGAAACGGGGGTTCCCATGTTCATGGACGACCGCGTGCACCGTGAGCGGACCGGCAACCGTCGAGACCTTGGACGCCCATTTGGCTTATACCCCTGCAAGGACGGTTTCGTCTCGATCATCGTGCTCATGCCCAGGCACTGGACTGCAATGGCCCAATGGGTTTCAGAGGCCACAGGCAACGAAAGCATTACCGAAGAAGTTTTTGTCGACAATGCTGTTCGAGTCGAGGCAAAAGACCTCATTGACGATTGGGTAGAAGAGCTCACAACACAGGGCACGCGACTTGAACTGTTTGAAGAGGGCCAACGTCGAGGAATACCGATAACGCCAGTCAACACCATCGACGCCCTGGTAGGTAACCCCCATTTAGAAGCTGCCGACTTCTGGACAAAAACCCACTTACAAGATGACACCGAAGTGACAATCCCCGGAGCTCCGTTCAGAAGCAGTTCTCCTTGGTGGTCAATGGCACCGGCTCCCCGATTAGGCGAACACACCCACATGTATCTGAGCTAGGGCTCTATTTCAGATAGAAACGCAAACCTGAAATTTCGACCATATTTTCGCCAACTGGGAGGCCGAAATCGTCGGCGTGTTGAAGGACACTTCCCGGGTCACGGACCTTGACATCGATTCCTCCGAGACCCTCTGGGCGACCATCTGACGGCTCCACAAACCGGACAGGTCCATCCGCAGTCGAAAGTGACGGAACATCACCCTCCGTTAGAACATCCTGCTGAAGGACCTCACCCCATCGTTGCGCTAGTTGCAGGGGTTCAGGTGTCTGAACTTCCGCTCCGACGATGGCCTCCGCTACTTCTGTGTTGCTGTGATCGCGCCAATCCCTTTCAACTGGCCACCAGTCTCCATCCTCTTTTTCTTCATTTTCGCACCATCGAAGTTCAACCAAACATCCAGGCAAATCCTTTGGATGAATGTGAACTGCGTCGCTGCCTGTTTCGCTGATATCTCCGCCCGCAACTACCCGCACTCCTAATTGTTCTAAATATCTCGTATGAAGTTCATAATCGGAACGGGTCACCTGGAAAAGGAGCATGTATCCGCCTGGCCCGTCCCGACGCTCGATGTAACGACCCCCTGCAGAAGACGGGCCGGGCATCAAGGGTGTGACAAGTTCAAGAAATTGGTTGCCGATCGGCATCACAAAATTCTTTAGCCCAAAGATGCTGACGCCCGCTTCACGTCCTGGGCGGTTCCCTGGATCGCGATAAGCGACATCAAGGCGAAACACTTCGCGAAGGGCGCTCTCAGTTTCTTCATATTGGTCGCCAACCATCGCTACTTGCCGAAGTCGTAATGTCATCTAGGTACCTGCATTCTCTGTCTGCTCGACCTTTGTTCTGAATCAGGTTAGAACGACGACGAAATAGATGTCGGTTAGGTCCGGAGCGGGCCCATCACCTTGGTAATGAACGGATCAACTTCGTCCGCAGTTTCCGGGTTACCGAAGTCCAAGACAAAATGTTCCATTCCGACCTCGATTAACTCGGTCAACATCGTGCCAAACTCATCTATTTCACCAGTTGTGTGGGGCAGCCCTCGTTCAATGGTGAGTGAAAACTGGACATCTTCCCGAGCTCGACCTGACCGCTCAAGTTCATGGAACATGATGTCCCGTTTTTTGATTAACGAATCGAGATCGCCTCGCCAGACCGTGTTCCAGATATCAGCATGTCGAGCCGCTAAAGGTATGCCAATTTGTTCTCCTGACGTCCCGATACAAACGGGTGGTGCCACATCGGGAATCGGCGGCGCGTCTGCTCCTTCAATGTGAAAAAATTCACCAGCAAACCGCGGGTCTTGTTCTGTCCACATGAGTCGACACACCTTGATGGCTTCCTCTAACTGGCGAAAACGTATGCTGGGCTTGGGAAAGTCGTAGCCATACGCGAGGTACTCGGCTTCTCGCCACCCTGCTCCAATCCCAAGAATAAATCGGTTGCCACTAAGAAATTGGAGAGTGCTAGCCATCTTTGCGGTCAACGCTGGTGGCCGATATCCCACCCCTAAAACATGATGGCAAAGATCAATGTTCTCAAATTTTGCTGCGCACCAAGTAAGGGTTGTCCAGGCTTCAAGGAATGGGTCAGATTTTTGATCAAATCCGTAGAAGTGGTCTGCGATCCACAAACTGTCGAAGTGTTGGTCCACGGTCGGCAAGATATGTTCACATTGATATTGCACGATCGGTTTGTAATCACTCCATTGATTACCAATTACCGGTGACAACCAACCGAAACTTAGGCCTTGAGAGCTATTCGCCACGGGACAACCTTTCGACGACTACGACTACCTCAACTTCGAACAGCGGTGCGCCAGCCATGATCGTCGTCACCGCTACCATTTTGAATCGCTACCAAGCTTTCCCTCAGTCGCAGTGTGTTGGCTCCCGGTTGGCCGTCGCCGAAGATGATTTCCTCGCCACCGCGAAGCATCGTTCCAACAGGTGAAAGGACCGCAGCGGTGCCTGATAGAAAGGCTTCGCCGTTATCGGCCCACTCTTGCAATTCACTCAACTCAATGGGCCGTTCTTCAACCTCGTACCCCAGGTCGGCAGCGAGTGCTAATACCGAAGCGCGGGTCACCCCGTGCAGAAACGAGCTGTCAAGCTGTCGGGTTACTACGCGTTCATCATTCGCCAAGAAGAAATTGGCTGCTCCGGTTTCGGTGATATCTCCACCTGTGGCGAAGAGAATCTGGTCAACCGCTTCATTTCGAGCCATCGCATCCAATGTTGGCGCTAATGCCATGGCATAGTTTGCGCCAGATTTCACCATTCCGAATTGAGGCGTTGTTCTCGGTATCTCTTCTTCGACTAACAGAGTGAGAGGCCTGACCCCGCCTTTAAAGTAATCACCTACCGGGCAATTAACGATGTAAAGCAGGGCCTCTGACGTAGGTGTCGCTGCAGCCCCAATATTTGGCTCGGTGCCGATGAGTGTGGGCCTTATGTAAAGCGAGCCTGGAGGCGGCGGGACTTCCTCAACATTCGCTTCGACACTGTCGATGATCATTTGGCGAAGAAGTGTCTCCTCAGGCACAGGTAGCCGCAACTGAGCAGCGCTTTGACACATTCGGGCAACATGATCGTCTAAACGAAAGATCGCTAGGGAGCCGTCGATCTGCCGGTGAGCCTTCAGACCTTCGAATATTGCGCTCCCGTAGTGGAGTGCATGAGCCGCTGGACTCATGGAAAAGTCACCGTACGGTTCTACTTTTCCGGCGTATTGGTATACGCCATCGTCCGATGGCGCTGTCGCCATCCAATCGCAAAAAACCGTGCCAAAGGGCACCGTCATCGGGTCAGGTTTCTCACTCACTGGAGCTCCCTTCGAGTGTGTGACTCTAGCTCAATGTAGAGAGCCTGAGATTAGATTTCGGTCAGATCTCTAACTCGATAAGACTTCAGGCTCCTCTGTCCCCTACCTTGTGCATATGACTCAACTATCTCAGTCCGTTCGTCTTGAATTCGATGACGATGTAGCGCTCATCCTCATAGACAACCCGCCCGTCAACGCCTTGAGCTTCCACGTTCGACAAGGACTCCTCGACGGAATGGCCCAAGCCGAAAGTAGTGATGCCGCGGCGATCGTCGTCATTTGTGACGGGCGGACATTCATTGCTGGTGCCGATATAACAGAATTTTCGGGTCCCCCGAAGCCTCCAAGTCTCCAAGCGGCGCAGGACGCTATGGAAAATTGCTCAAAACCGGTGATAGCCGCTGTACATGGCACTGCTCTTGGCGGAGGCCTCGAAGTGGCACTATGTGCGCATTACCGTGTCGGTGTTGACAGCAGCCAATATGGGCTCCCCGAAGTGAAACTAGGCCTTTTACCAGGGGCAGGTGGGACTCAACGGCTGCCACGAATCACAGGCGCTGCTAAGGCCTTGGAAATGATGACCAGCGGTGACCCCATCACAGCTCAGGACGCACTCGACTGCGGACTGATCGATGAAATTGTCGAAGATCTACGGTCGGGCGCTATCGCCTTCGCTCGACGAGCAGTCGCAGAGAATATGCCGTTGCTCCGTATTCGCGACCGTAACGAAAAGCTTGCCGACACGCCTCCATCGCTGTTCGAGGAGTTTCGAGCTGGTATTGCGAGAAAGACCCGGGGGTTCCTAGCCCCTGAATACAACGTTCGCTGCGTTGAAGCCGCAGTCAATCTTGACTTTGATGCTGGCTTAGAACGCGAACAAGAACTGTTTCGAGACTTGATGAAGGGCACTCAGTCAAAGGCCCAGCAGTACTACTTCTTCGCTGAACGCGCCGCTCTCAAGATTCCAGGTCTTCCGAAAGACACCAAGCCGGCGGACGTCAACCGGTGCGGGGTGCTCGGAGCCGGCACCATGGGCGGCGGAATCGCCATGAACTTCGCGAATGTCGGTATCCCGGTCACAATCGTTGAAAGAGATGAAGAGGCCCTTGAACGCGGGCTGGCGGTAGTTCGGTCCAACTACGAACGAACCGCTGCTCGCGGAGGTATCTCAAGTGACGACGTCGAAACCCGGATGGGACTGATTAGCGGCTCCGTCGATATGGGTGACTTTGCTGAATGTGACCTCATCATCGAAGCCGTGTTTGAAAACATGGAACTGAAAAAATCTATCTTCGAGGAACTCGACCAAATTTGTCGGCCCGGAGCCATCCTGGCTTCAAATACCTCCGCTTTAGATATCAACGAGATCGCATCCGCCACCAGTCGGCCCGAGGCAGTTATCGGGATGCATTTCTTCTCACCAGCCAACGTTATGAAAATGCTCGAAGTGGTTCGAGGTGACGAGACCTCAGATATCGCTATTGCAACTGCAATGGGCATCGGACGCACTATCGGTAAAACACCGGTCCTATGCGGTGTCTGCCATGGGTTCGTCGGCAACCGGATGCTATTTATGCGCGGTATTGAAGCTGAAAAAATGATTCTGGAGGGCGCCGCTCCCTCACGAGTCGATCAGGTTTTGTTCGACTTCGGCTTGCCTATGGGCCCATTCGCAATGAGTGACCTTGCAGGGCTTGATATCGGCTGGGACGAAGCGACTTCATCTGGATCTACCGTTCGTGAATTACTTTGCGAAAGTGGTCGACGCGGGCAGAAGAACGGCAGTGGCTACTACACCTATGACCCAGAAACACGAGCTGCGACACCGGATCCTGACGTTGAAGAAATCATTCGAGGGTTTGCTGAACGACAGGGAATCACTCAACGCGACGTTTCTGATCAAGAGATTCTCGAACGGTGTCTATACCCAATGGTCAACGAAGGCGCCAAAATTTTGTCCGAAGGTATCGCTATCCGCGGTAGCGACGTCGATGTTGTTTGGATTAACGGCTACGGATGGCCCATGTACACCGGAGGACCAATGTTTTGGGCCGACACAGTTGGTCTCAGCGACGTTGCAGACCGCATCAAGCATTATGCCTCTACCCTCGGTGGTGACCACTGGTCGATTTCACCTTTGATCGAGCAGTTAGCCGCTGATGGCGGCTCCTTAAGCAGTTACACGAATTAGCACTACCCCATGACGAGCGACTTTTCTCAAATAGCTTCCAGCTACGTCGAAGAGTTGCGCGCCCGCGGAACAGAAATAGACGCTCAACGTGCCTTGCCGCAAGACATCGCAGATCGCCTTGCTCAGGAGGGCTTTTATCGCTTGTGCACCCCCAACGAGCTTGGTGGAATGGGCGCCGAGCCACGAGTGTTGGCGGAAGTTTGTGAAATTCTTGCTACCGGTAATGCGTCGACTGCGTGGTGTGTTTTCATCGGAGCTACATCTCAGTACATGTTTCCTGCTGTCACATCGCAGCTACTTAAGGAACTCTTAGAGCAGCCAAACGTCATCACCAGTGGCGTGTTCGCATACTCCGGTACCGCCACTCGATCTTCAGATAATCCAGGACATTGGGTTATCGATGGTCGTTGGGATTGGGGTTCTGGTTGCCATAATGCCGCCTGGATATCGGGCGGGGTTATCCTCTGTGACGAAACCGGAGACCCGATCCTGGACACAAAGGACCGTCCGACCGAAGCGCGCGCGTTCTTTCGACCAGAGGAGATCGAAATTCTGGACAATTGGCATACGGTCGGCCTTCGCGGGTCGGGTTCAAGTTCTTTTACAGCCCACGCCCTCGAACTTCCTGACTATCGAGTCGCCACGGTCGAAGCACTACGTTCGTCACCATTCGCCAAGATGCCCATTTATCGGTTTCCGCGTTTCGGTTATTTGGCTCTTCCCATAGGTGCTATCGCACTTGGTATGGCTAGGGACGCAATTGATGAGGCGCTCGATGTCGCTAAATCAAAGACCCCTACAGGTTCAGGGCGAACATTATCGTCACGCCCCGCCTTCCACCGAGACGTCGCCCTAGCCGATTCGTCTCTACGGGCAGCCCGTGCATCGTTTTACGCAGACATAGCCACGGCCTGGGAAGAGGCGCAGAATGGAGTCGGATCTCTCGAAACCCGCCGGCTTCTTCGCACCTCAACAGTTCATGCCGTGACCACCGCCATCAGCATTGTCGACAGCATGTACACGACAGTCGGGGGCTCTTCGGTCTACGAAGACTCTGCTCTGCAACGACACTTCCGTGATGTTCATGTGGCTTCCCAACACATGATGGTTGCTGAACCGGTAATGGAATTAGCCGGCCGAGTCATTAGCGGCACCGATGACGACGCCCCCGGGTTGTAAGTACTTCAGTATGTTTGAACGTAGGAATATGCAGTGACCGCAAACCACACTTTGGCAAATGACAGCTTCTCTTTAGGTTCAAGACCTAGGGCGGACGCGACCGTTGATGCCGAGCGCCTTATCCGCAAACAAGAAACCGCATTGGGATACCGAATCATGGCGTCCTGGGGATGGGGAGCTGACGGCTCAGGACACATAACAGCACGCGATCCCGAACTCACTGATTGTTTCTGGTCGCTGAAATATGGTGTTCCCTTCGGTGAAGCAAATGTCGCTGATTTGGTACTGGTCAACCACCTTGGCGAAGTAGTTGACGGGTCAGGCGAAATCAACCCGGCGGCGTTCTACATACACGCACCAATACACGCAAGTCGACCCGACGTTGTTGGTGCTATCCACACCCACACTCCATACGGCACACCGTTCTCGGCAATGGCGATACCACTTCCCATGAGTAGCCAAGAGGCTGTTGCTTTTCACGGCTTACAGGGCGTCTACGTTGGTGAAGAGGTGAACGTTACCGACCTTGCTACTGGCCAGCGTATAGCGGACGCCTTGGGTCAGGGTCGCCTAGTAATTATGGCCAATCACGGCCTGCTGACCGTAGGTACCTCGGTTGCCTCCGCGATCGGTTTCTATCTAAACGCTGAGCGCGCCGCGGAAGTGTGCGTCAAAGTTCCTGATGGTCGAGTCATCAGCTCAAGTTCTGCTACTCAAGTCCACCCCTCACTTGGTGACGAGACCAACGGGTGGCATATCTTCCAGTGGCTTGTTCGGTCTCGCGTGGGTGACTCCACGGTCGTCAACTAGTTGAAACGGGCAGGATTTTAGGTGTCAGATTTCGATGTTGTAGTGGTGGGCGCTGGTAACGCTGCATGCTGCGCGGCGCTGTCAGCAGCTGAACAAGGGGCCAAAGTCTTGGTGCTCGAAAGAGCCCCCAAAGTGGAGTCCGGAGGAAACAGTAGGTTCACAGCCGGTGCTATTCGTTTCGCCTATGACGGTGTCGACGACTTGGTGGATCTCATGCCCGATTTGACTCAAAGCGAAATCGAGAACACCGATTTTGGCACCTACACTGAAGACGAGTTTTACGCGGACATGGGGCGCGTCACCGACTACAGAACAGATCCCGAACTTGCCAACTTCCTGGTGTCGAACAGCAAGAAAACCGTTATGTGGATGCAACGCAACGGTGTGCGTTTCGCCCCTATCTGGGGACGCCAAGCGTTCAAAGTAGATGGAAAATTTAAGTTTTGGGGCGGCTTGACCGTTGAAGCATGGGGAGGCGGTGAAGGCCTGGTCGATGCCCTCCACGGCGCTCTCGGCAAGAGCGGTGTCGAACTCCGGTATGGAGCAATAGCTAAGGAACTGATTTTCGACGGATCGGTGGTCGAAGGGGTCCGGGTTCGGCAAGGCGGATCAATGGTCGACATACGGGCCAAAGCAGTGATCCTCGCCGCCGGAGGATTTCAGGCCAACTCAGAATGGCGAACACGCTACCTGGGTCCGGGTTGGGACCTAGCGAAGGTTAGGGGTACACGCTTCAACACCGGTGATGGGATCAGAATGGCCCTCGACATTGGCGCGATGCCATATGGAAACTGGAGTGGCGCCCACGCGGTGGCATGGGAATACAACGCACCAGAATTCGGTGATTTGGCTGTTGGTGATGCCTTCCAGAAACACAGCTACCCGTTTGGCGTAGTGATCAACAACGAAGGTCAACGGTTTCTTGACGAGGGCGCAGACTTTCGCAACTACACCTATGCCAAATACGGACGTGAAATCCTTAATCAGCCGGGGCATTCCGCATGGCAACTCTTTGATGCAAAGGTTGACCACTTACTCCGTGATGAATATCGAATCAAAGAAGTCACCAAAGTCCAAGCTGACTCGTTGGAGGAATTGTGCGCTCGTATGGAGGGCGTGGACACGAGGAAAGCATTCGACACAATTACCAACTACAACGCTGCGGTAAATACGGCGACCCCATTTGATCCAAATGTTAAAGATGGTCGGTCAACTTCAGGGCTCACTGTAAATAAGTCAAACTGGGCAAATACCTTGGATGAACCTCCCTTTCAGGCCTACAACGTGACCTGTGGGCTGACTTTCACCTTCGGCGGTCTCCGCATCAACGACAAAGGACAGGTCTTAGATAGCGGTCTCGACACCATCCCAGGGTTGTACGCCGCTGGAGAGTTAGTGGGCGGCCTTTTCTACGGAAATTATCCGGGTGGTACCGGACTAATGGCAGGAGCAGTTTTTGGGCGACTAGCTGGGGAAAGTGCTGGCTCCGAGACAGCTAGTTGACATGCCGCTCTTTACCCTCCCAATAAGGCTTACGAAGCTCAGTCTTGAGAATCTTCCCTGACGGATTACGTGGAATCATGTCCATACGATCGACCGACGTTGGGCACTTGTAGTGCGCAAGCCGCTCCCGGCAATACTCAATAAGGACTTCTTCAGACGGATCAGTGTCTGGAGCTGCCGTGATGATCGCCTTAACAGTTTCACCCCATTTGTCGTGTGGAACACCTATGACAGCGACATCGGCCACTTCAGGATGGCTCATCAATGCATTTTCGACTTCGGCCGGGTAGATATTCTCCGCTCCTGAAATGATCATGTCCTTGACACGGTCATGGATAAACAAGAAACCCTCAGCAAGATATCCGGCATCCCCGGTGCGAAACCAACCTCGCCCTTCGTCGTCACGACCTTCAGGATAAACCTCCGCTGTCGCAGCCGGATCTTTCCAATAACCCTTCAAAGTCACCACTGATTTAAGCCAAATTTCTCCGACCTCGCCTTCGCCTAAATCCTCAAGTGTTTCTGGGTCGACAATTCGAAGCTCGATATCAGCCCACGGTTGCCCCGCAGACCTAAGTAAATGGGCTTTAGCGCCACCCGGGTCGTGATGCTCAGCTCGCAGGATGGTTCCACCACCAGTGGTTTCGGTAAGCCCATAAGCACCCACAAAATCGCATCCCATCATCTGCATACTTCCAGCAAGCACCTCTTCGGTGATCGGTGACGCTCCATAAACCATGCAGCGCAAGCTAGAAAAATCCGTCTCTTGCGCTTCAGGCGTTATTAGGAGGAACTGCAAAATCGCTGGCACTAATAATGCGTTCGTAACCGAATAAGCCTCCATCAAGCGAAGTAGCTCCACTAAGTCAGCTTCCCTCAACAAAACGTTGGTGCCACCGTTAAACAGCCCTACAACACCCCAACCACTTCCTGCTATATGGAATAGCGGCATAGCCACGAGATTCACGCTGTCCGAGTCAAAGGACCATTCCTCACTGGCCACCGGCAAAAAAGAAAAGAAATTTCTGTTGGTAAGTTCGACCCCTTTGGGAAGCCCTGTGGTCCCAGAGGTATACAGCTGATAGCAAGTGTCAGTCCACCCGACTACAGCTTTAGGGTCATCATCTGCGTATCCCGACAGCCAGTCCTCGTATGAGTCATGTTCACCGCCGTCGCCGACGACAACGATCTTCGTGACCGTCTCGAGGTTCATCTGCCCTAGCTGAACCAAAAATTCTTCACCGATGAGAAGAACTTTCACTTCTGCATGGTTCAGAACATATTCCATTTCCGGGGCGGCTAGACGCCAGTTCACCGACACGCTCACCGCATTAATCTTGCTTGCCCCAATCAGGTAGGTGAAGTACTCCGGTCCGTTCTTATCCAGATGAGCAACGCGATCTTGCGGACCAACACCAGCCGCTGATAAGGCATTTGCTACCTGGCTTGATTCAGAATGCAGCTGAGCATAAGTCCACTCTTGGCCCTGATAAATCAACGCGACCTTGTCGGGTTGACCCTCAGCGTGGACTCGAGAAATATCAGCAATGGACGTTACGGATGACATACGGAACCGGACCTCGTTTCTTGTTCGAAAACTTATCTCGAAACGATAGCTACTCAGAACAGCATCACGACTCGATGCACGGACCATTTAAAGATGTACCTTTAGACGGTCAATCAACACGCTCAGTGGAGTGGCATGCCCAAGATCATCTACACCCATACCGACGAAGCACCTGCTCTCGCTACGTACTCTTTCCTGCCGATCCTTCAGGCTTTTGCGAAGGCCGCTGGAGTCAGCGTCGAGACTCGAGATATTTCCCTGGCCGGACGGGTCATCGCCTCATTTCCAGAACATTTGAACGAAGAGCAACAAATTGGTGATGCTTTGGCGGAGCTGGGAGAAATGACCCTCCTCCCCGATGCAAACATCATCAAGTTGCCCAATATTTCCGCCTCAATCCCCCAACTCCAGGCCACTATCGCCGAGCTACAAGAAGCTGGCTTGGCCGTCCCGGACTACCCCACTGATCCACAAACCCCAGATGAGGAAGATATCCGCGAGAGATACGACAAAATTAAAGGCTCCGCAGTTAACCCGGTTCTACGGGAAGGCAACTCGGATCGCCGGGCGCCAAAAGCCGTGAAGCAGTTCGCCCAGAAATTTCCACACTCCATGGGTGACTGGTCGTCGGCCTCGCAGACCCATGTAGCGACGATGGGTGACAATGACTTCAGGTCAAACGAAAAATCGATTACAGCCGAAACCGACACAACACTGCGAATTCAACACACCTCCGTCGAAGGAACAGTAAGCATCCTCAAAGAGGTTCAAGTCACCTCCGGCGAAATTGTTGACGCGACATTTATGTCGGTACGTCACCTCCGCGCCTTCCTAGACGAACAACTCAGAGACAGCAAAGAACAGGGAGTGCTCTTCTCACTACACCTCAAAGCCACCATGATGAAGGTGTCCGATCCAATTATTTTCGGACACTGTGTTCGGAGCTATTTTTCGGACGTCTTCGCCGAATACGAACAGACCCTCAACCAGCTCGGCGTGAACGTCAATAACGGACTCGGAGATTTACTTGAAGCGGTTCAAGAACTCCCACCCAGTGACCGCCAAGCGATCGCAGACTCGATTGCACGCGCCTATGAGCAAGGTCCGGCACTCGCGATGGTCGACTCAGATAAAGGAATCACGAACTTACACGTACCCAGCGACGTGATTGTGGACGCATCAATGCCTGCAATGATTCGGTCGTCGGGGCAGATGTGGAACTCACACGGTGAGCTACAAGACACCAAAGCAGTCATACCCGACAGCAGCTACGCAGGAATTTACCAAGCGGTCATCGATGATTGCATCGAGCATGGGGCCTATGACCCCACAACCATGGGTTCTGTACCAAACGTTGGTCTGATGGCCCAAAAAGCCGAAGAATACGGCAGCCACGACAAGACATTTGAAGTGAGCGCTGACGGCTTAATTGAAGTGCTTGACCAGGACAACAATGTTCTCATTTGGCATGAAGTAGAGCGCGGGGACATTTGGAGAATGTGTTCGGTGAAGGACGCCGCAGTAAAAGATTGGGTCAAACTTGCGGTCGCTCGAGGGAATGCCACTGGAGCGACGGTCGTCTTCTGGTTGGATGCCAATCGGTCTCACGATTCCCAACTGATCACCAAAGTCAACCATTACCTCAGCGAACACGACACTGACCGACTCACGATCGAAATCCTCTCCCCGATTGAGGCGACGCGACTGTCACTTGATCGCATTCGCCGAGGGGAAGACACCATTTCGGTAACAGGCAATGTGTTGAGGGACTACAACACCGATCTTTTCCCTATTTTGGAAGTCGGCACGTCCGCGAAGATGCTGTCGATCGTCCCCTTGATGAATGGTGGGGGCCTATTTGAAACGGGGGCCGGCGGATCTGCACCGAAACACGTCCAACAGTTCGAAGCAGAAAATCACTTACGGTGGGACAGCTTGGGCGAATTTTTAGCGCTAGCGGTCTCTTTCGAACATCTCGGCCAATCGACGGACAATAAGTCGGCCGAGATCCTCGGAACCGCTCTCGATATTGCCACGAGTCGACTTCTTGACGAGGGCAAATCGCCCAGTCGCAAGGTCAACGAACTAGACAATCGCGGAAGCCATTTCTACATCGCCATGTGGTGGGCTCAAGCGATGGCCGAGCAAACCGAAGATCGTGAATTAGCTCAACTATTTGAACCACTCGCTAATGAACTCGCCGATGCACAGGAGACCATCCTCCAGGATCTTCTTGACTGTCAGGGGCAGCCTATGGACATTGGTGGTTACTACTATCCAGACCCTGCGTTGGCCGCTTCTTCCATGCGACCAAGCGCCACTTTCAACAACATCATTAGCCAGTTCAGCTAAGAACTCGACAATACCCGAGTTCTCGCTTGGCGGAAGGTCCCAAAAGCCTTAAAAACTAGGCTCAAACGCCCTAAAGAAAATGTTGCAGAATTGTCGTGCTTGATTCTTGCTATTTCCAACAAGAATGGCTTAGTTTTTGGCCACTAAACGCACGTTAGGCTGCCTAGCAAAGACCCTCGATGGGACTTTCGCTCGGGAAGGGGATCAGGGCATCAGTGACCGAAGCGATGACCTTTGCCCGCGACGAACCGCTACTAGCTGTTCGGGAGCTACGAACCCACTTCTCTATAAACGCGGGCCTTCTCCGAGCGGTAGACGGCGTCACCTTTGACCTTCGCTCTGGACAAACACTCGGCATAGTTGGGGAAAGTGGGTCAGGTAAGACCGTCCTGTCACGCACAATCATGCGTCTCAACCTGGGGAACAACGTTCACACCTCAGGAGAAGCCCGATTCGCAGGGCGAGACCTTCTGAGGCTACCCATGAGTGAAATGACCGATGTTTGGGGTCAAGAAATCGCCATGGTCTTCCAAGATCCGATGACGTCACTCAATCCAGTTGTAAAAATCGGACGGCAAGTAACAGAACATGTAAGAAAACACCTTGGAGTTTCAAAAAAAGAAGCCAAGGCTCTCGCTGTCGAACTCCTCCAAAGTGTTCGGATCCCAGAAGCCGAAGTCACTATCAGTGCCTACCCGCACGAGCTTTCCGGCGGGATGCGGCAACGTGTATCGATTGCAATCGCTTTAGCGTGCAGCCCCAAGCTCCTATTCGCAGATGAGCCCACCACCGCGCTTGATGTAACCGTTCAACACCAAATTTTGAACCTCTTGGGCATACAGCAAAGCGAGCGTGACATGGCAATGGTCTTGGTCACCCACGACCTAGGCGTTGTCGCCGGACGGACAGACGAAATCATCGTCATGTACGCCGGAAAAATCGTTGAGCAAGCCCGCACCAACCAGATCTTCCAAGACACCTCTCACCCCTACACTGAAGCCCTTCTTAGGTCTATTCCCAAAACCGACCAACCAAGCCATACCCGCTTGGCTGCTATCGCAGGGCGACCACCCAATCTCATAACGATGCCAACCGGTTGCGCATTTAGCCCTCGCTGCCCATATGCCCAAGATCGCTGCTTCGAAGAGGAACCACCACTACAAACCAACCAGGACGGTCATACAACAGCTTGCTGGTATCAGGTTGGTACTCCTGAAAATCAAGAAGCTTGGGACAAAAACCTGGCATCCGGCCGACTCTCAACGATGGCCGTCGCTAAAGGACAAATCGTTGACGAAGTTGCACTTGACCTACCGACAGGCGCATCCTGATGGCCGGTGGCGGAAAGGCCCACCTGAGGGACCCAGAAGATGTCCTGATCCGGGCAGAAGACCTTGTTGTCGAATTTCCTATTTCCCAAGGTCGTGTCGTAAACGCAGTTAGCGGTGTGAGTCTTGATGTCAAGCAAGGTGAAACTCTCGGCCTTGTTGGAGAGTCTGGCTGCGGTAAATCGACCACGGCAAAGTCTCTGATCCAGCTCCCGCCTCCCACGTCAGGCACAGTTAGCTACCTCGGAACCGATTTGACTTCCCTTGACAATAAGGAGCTGCGCAAAGCTCGGACCGACCTCCAAATGATTTTCCAAGACCCGATTTCGTCTCTTAACCCGCGCAGGAAGATCGGCGACGTAGTAGCCGAGCCGTTAAGAGTTTGGGGGCCTCACGACAGAGACGAGCAAAGTAGCCAGGTCGACGCAATGTTAGAGGCGGTAGGAATTGACCCTGCGATAGCACGGGACAAACGTCCTCACGAATTCTCTGGTGGGCAGTGCCAGCGAATTTCCATCGCCCGGGCACTGGTGCTCAACCCCCAGGTCATTATCTGTGACGAACCTGTGTCAGCTCTTGATGTGTCGGTGCAAGCTCAAATTCTCAATATGCTTGAGGACCTCAAGGCTGATTACGGATTGACGTTGGTGTTCATTGCTCACGATCTTGCAGTTGTTAAGAACATTTCAGACAGAATTGCCGTGATGTACCTCGGCAAACTTTGTGAGGTCTCTGAATCAAACGTTCTATACGACTCGCCGGCTCATCCATACACAGAACTGCTGTTGGGTTCAAGTCCGGTACCTGACCCCACGGTCAACATTGACATCACTCTGGTTGAAGAAGAAGACCTTCCCTCACCGATCGACCCACCGTCCGGTTGCCGCTTCAGAACGCGATGCAGATATGCGACAGACCGCTGCGCTCAAGAAGAGCCGATAATGCGCCAAGTTTCCCAAGATCACTACGTTGCGTGTCACCACCCACTCGTCTCCGTTCCCGAAATGGCGGAGGTGAGCGCCTGAATAACTTTCGCCCTTAAACCATAAGGGCTCTGCGGCGAGGCGCCCGCCTTCCGCTTTAGTACTTAAGTAAGAACTCAGGGAGGGTTCAAATGAAATCAAGCTGGTTAAAAATCATTGCATCGTTTTTTGCGATCGCTCTGATAGCCGCTGCCTGTGGAGGCAGCGACAGCGACTCCGGGTCATCAGACACCGCGAGCAGTTCAGAAACAGCGACCACCGAAGCAGCTAAGGAAGATGTCATCGAATCCGGCACGGAAGCCGAAGGCGATGTTGACACCGAAGTTGAAGAAGTGGTCGAAGAGAGTAGCTACGGCGGAGACCTGATCATCGGTCTTGAAGCTGAAGCTACAGGCCTACGCCCATGGGAGGACCCGTGTTCATCACCGTGCCTCACCATGGTGGGCGCCATATACGACACGGTGGTCATGCTTCGCACCGACGGCACAATCGGCCCTTGGTTAGCGACTGACTGGTCATCAAATGAGGACTTCACCGAGTGGACCTTCAATCTCGTAGAAGGGGTGACTTTCCATAACGGAAAACCGTTCACCGCTCAGACCTTGGTTGATATGTTCCCAATGCAACAGGTCGGTGCATCCGCTGCTGGAATCGTCACCGCTGCTGCACTTACTGAAGTTGTGGCAGTTGACGATACAACGGTCAAGTACGTACTGGGATCGGCTCACTCAGCATTCCCGTCTTTCTTGGTCCAAACACCTCTGGGTGCAGCTTTCGATGCCGAGGCAGCAACTGCAGATTTTGACGGGTACTCAATGAGCCCAGTTGGAACTGGCGCTTTCATGATCGATAAGCGTGACCTTGACAACGAGACCATCGTCGTTCGCAACCCCAACTACTGGATGAGCGACTCCGATGGCAATCAGCTGCCGTACCTTGACTCGGTCACATTCCGTCCTATCCCTGATGAGGGAACACGGTTGGATTCGCTGTTGTCAGGAACGACAAATGCCATGCAAACATTGCGTCAAGGCACAATTCGTGACGCCAGGTCCGCCAAAGAGGATGGCGCTGACATAGTGCTCCTTGAATTCCAAGGAAACAATGTCGGTGGCGGTATGTACAACTTGAATAACCCGCCGTTGGACGACGTACGCGTTCGTAAAGGCCTGACCCACATGAACAACCAAGACGCCGTTATCGAAGCGCTTGGTGGTACCGGTATTTCACTTCCGGGCACACAATGGTTCAGTCCTGATAGCCCTTGGTATTCAGAGAAGGTTGCTGCCGCTTGGCCAGCTTTCGACTATGACGCCGGCAAGGGCCTCATCTACGACTACATCAACGACCCAGAGCGCTCCGATGGGCGAGCAGTAGGTGAAAATATTGAGGTGGAACTGTCATGCCCACCTGATCCAACGCTGATCGCAGCTATCCAAGTAGTCGAGCAGCTTTGGACATCGACTGGAATGATCGACGTCAACCTCACTAACTACGATCAACAAACACACATCGGTTATGCGTTGGGTGCTCCGCCGGACTTTATGGGCTCGCACGGAGTGCACTGCTGGCGTTGGTCAAGTGATAATGACCCGTCAACGGAGCTCAATCGCCAGCTGGCACCGCACACCTTGGGTGTTGCTGCTGCTTACGGGCTTGACGGCATCTTCACGCCAACCAACTTCCCGAACTACTTCGATATCGAAGTATTTGGTTGGCTGGTTGCAGCAATCGGGACCGATGTCTTCGAAGAGCGTTACGCGCTTTACGAAATGGTCATGATGCGGTTTGCTCGCGACGTACCGGTGTACTACTCGGGTCATACAGCGACGATGCTTGCCGTCGAGTCAGGCATAGCGGGAGTTAACGGCTGGGTGCTTCCTGATGGAACATTCGGCGGTCAAGGCTGGGCGATACCTCAGTTGAACCAGGCNTTCTGGNCCAACTAAAGCTAATANACCAATAATCGCGTTCCCCAGGTAGGAGTTCACTTGTTAGCAAAAGTCATAGCGGCACGAACAGTCCGGCTAATTGCCACATTGTTNGCTGTTTCACTTCTGACTTTCCTAATGGTTGAACAACTACCTGGGGATCCGATTTTGGCCATCCTTCCCCCCGAGGCCCTTGACGACCTCGACAACATCGAACGAATTCGCAAGGAATTAAAGCTCGACGATCCTGTCTTAACCCGTTACTTCAGATGGGTTGGTGACGCCTTACAAGGTGATCTGGGCAAGTCCTACATAACGGATCAGCCAGTTTCGGACGCGATTAAAGATCGAATCCCGGTAACGCTGGAACTTGCTTTCCTGGCAACGCTTATGGCCGCACTCCTAGCGATACCGATCGGAGCNTTCTCCGCGTACAGAGAAGGCGGCTACTTCGACCGCGCAATGTCCGGCTTCACTACNGCGGCGCTTTCAATTCCTGGCTTCCTCGCCGGCATCTTCTTCATATGGCTCTTCACACTTAAATTTAACTGGCTACCCTCTACAGGCTGGAATCGNATCACCGACAAAGGNCTCTTTGCCAACCTAAAAACAGCAATTCTTCCCGCTGGTGCTCTGGCATTAGCCCCGTTAGCAATTAACGCCCGCCTCATTAGGGCCGACATGATNGGCACCCTAAAAGANGACTATGTGCTCTCGGCGAGAGCGAAGGGTTTACGAGACCGTTACATCCTNATGAGNCACGCCCTGCGCCCGAGCTCNCTNACTGCGATAACNGTNTTCGCCCTACAACTCGGCGGTCTAATTGGGGGGACGGTCGTCATCGAAACCGTCTTNGCTTTACCAGGGCTTGGGACACGACTCATTAGTGGCATCTATCAACGCGACGTCATGATGATTCAAGGCATCACCCTGTTCATCGCCACGATATATGTGGTTGTCAACGCGCTGGTCGACATCCTCTATGTGGCCCTCGATCCTCGAATCCGGAGGCAATGATGTCTCATCTGTTTCGCAGGTTCGGTAGAGCATTCTTGGAAATGCCANTAGTNGTAAAGATTGCTTTNGTGTGGCTGNTNTTTATTGTGGGTGCGGCCATTTACAGCAGACTNGACCGNATCCTTGGTCAAGCCTTACCGCTCCAAGANCCCTTNTATCAGCCGTTCTTGTTCGGCGAAGCTAAACCCGTNGANGGNCCATCNNGCGCACATTGGNTGGGNACNGACATTTTATCCAGAGACAACCTGTCTCGGCTTTTGCANGGATCATGGGTATCNCTCATCGTCGCNACCACTGTGGTGGTCTTCGGACTNACAGTCGGGGGCTTTATCGGNGCGTTCGTTGGTTACACACGAGGCAAGGTCGAAACNCTGACCATGGCCACACTTGACGTCATTCTGGCGTTCCCNCCGCTAGTTCTNCTGCTGGCATTAGTCGCTGTCTACAAGGTGCGTAATTTAACAATGATCGCGCTTGTTTTCGGNGTGTTGGGAATTCCAACCTATGTGCGTATCGCTAGAGCGAGCACGCTTGGTGTCGCTAGTCGGGAATTTGTCCAAGCGGCCGAAGCCATAGGAACAAAACGCAGGGCAATATTGTTTCGAGAGATNATCCCCAACATCATGCCGGCCCTATTTGCATACGCCTTGATCAACGCAGGTTTTGTAATTGTTGTCGAGGGAACCTTGTCTTATTTGGGTTTNAGTGTCCAAATACCTGAACCGACNTGGGGCAACATGATTAATGAAGGTCGCCGAGATATCCGNCAGACCATTCTTCCGATCTTTTGGCCCGGTCTGTTTTTGACCCTTTCTGTTGTTTCCCTCAATCTCGTTGGGGATTGGCTTCAACAAAGAGTCGCTGTCCGGTCGTCGGCTCTATAACTAGTTCGCCTCGTCGATTCCTAAGACGTTGCTACTGTCAAGAGTCCCGGTCTCACGGTACACATCTAACTTTGACCTGCTGTCGTCTATATCGAGGTTACGCATTGTTAGCTGGCCAATTCGATCCAACGGNCCAAAGGCCTGNTCCTCGACANGTTCCATGGAAAGCCGATCCGGTTCGTATGTGAGGTTGGCGCCTTCGGTATTCATAATCGAATAGTCATCACCGCGTCGGAGTCGGATCGTGACTTCTCCTGAAACTGCTGCCCCAACCCAGCGCAAAAGTGGTTCTCGAAGCATCAAACTTTGNGGATCAAACCATCGCCCNTCATACAGGAGCCGGCCTAAGCGGCGCCCCATGGTCCGGTAATTCTCGATTGTGTTTTCGTTGTGGATAGCCGTAACCAGTCNNTCAAAACCAATATGGAGNAGAGCNAATGCGGGNCCTTCGTAAATACCGCGCGACTTCGCTTCGATAATCCTNTTTTCNATCTGATCNCTCATCCCCAGTCCGTGGCGNCCNGCAATAGTATTGGCAGCTTCTACAAGCGCAATCTGATCATCGAAAGTTGCGCCGTTGATCGATATCGGCCACCCCTGCTCAAAGGTTAGGGTGACGTCTTCNTCGANTATTTCNATGGCCTGATCCCAGTGAGCTACACCCATTATCGGAGAGACAATTTCNATTCCTCGATCAAGATCTTCGAGTGCCTTGGCCTCGTGCGTCGCGCCCCAAATATTCGCATCGGTTGAATACGCNTTCTCTGCGGGNTCNCGGTAAGGGAGGTCCCTAGCAATNAGGAANTCNCTCATCCCGCTTCGCCCACCCAGTTCATCAACGAACTTNGGATCNAACCANGGTTTNTAGATCTTGAGGTTTGGGTTNACCATCAAGCCNTATCTATAAAANCGCTCAATGTCGTTTCCTTTNTANGTCGACCCGTCTCCCCAGATATCAACNCCATCTTCCTTCATAGCCGAGACAAGCATCGTTCCTGTAACTGCCCTNCCGAGCGGAGTCGTGTTGAAATAAGTCTTTCCTGCAGTGGANATATGAAANGCNCCACACTGCAATGCCATNAAGCCTTCNCGCACCAANTCTGCTCTGCAGTCGACGATTCGGGCATCCTCAGCTCCATATTGCAACGCCCGGTCAGGNACCCCTTCAAGGTTCGGTTCGTCATACTGACCTAAATCNGCTGTGTACGCGAACGGGATNGCTCCGTGTTCTCTCATCCAAGCAACNGCNGCNGAGGTGTCGAGACCGCCNGAAAAGGCTATCCCAACGCGTTCTCCTTGCGGAAGTGACATCAAAACCTTNGACATAGGAAAACTACGGTACGGCATGAGACCCCTGTTACCTTGCATGAGTTTCCNTCTTNACGGTTTAAGATTCCGTTNTGAGAGAGGAGTCAACGTGGATATCGCTGAACGAGTAGCTGAACTAGTACAAATTCCTAGTGTTAANCCGCTCCACGCCGGACCAATATCAGGTGATGCNGGGGAACGTGAGATGTCAGNTTGGTTAGCNAATCACGCNGAGGCTCTNGGGGCGGATGTAGTNNTTGATGAAGTNGAANCTGACCGATGNAACGTCTACGCACGTTTCGAAGGCNCTTCAGANCGNGCCGTAACGGTCGACGTNCATCTCGATACCGTCGGTGTGGAACACATGACCGATGANCCTTTCGACGGTCGNATCGANGATGNTCGGGTCTATGGACGNGGTTCGGTCGANACNAAGGCAACCCTNGCCATTGTTTTGCANGTTNTNGAAGAACTNCAGGNNGCAGGCCANCGNCCATTGCCNACTGTGAACNTAGTTGGCACCGTNTCNGAAGAAGGAGGCGGNTTACTAGGCGCAGCGCGNTACCGCGACTGGNTGTTGGAACGGGGCCAACGCATTGAGCANATAGTCNTCGCNGAACCAACAATGTGCGCTCCTGTTCATGGACACAAGGGCGGCATAGGTCTCGACGTTACCGTCCACGGACACGCNGCACATTCTTCAAAACCGCANCTCGGAGCNAACGCGCTAAGCGGCGCNGCNCGCATCGTGNTCGCNATCGACGAAGAACAAGAACGACTTGCAGNTCTTGAGGCGACAACCCCCGTTGGGAAAGGCACTGTGTCGGTGACNGAANTGGCCGGNGGGNTGGCTCGAAACATCATTCCAGATGCATGTGCGTTATATGTCGGGCGNCGCACNGCNCCAGAAGAGGACATAGACGAAGTTCGGGCGGCACTGTGTGAACTCATCGAAAATAGTGCAGCTCCTTTATCAACAACTATCGAATCGCTNTACGGAGANGGCAGCCCCGGTTTTTACCAAGANCCNTCGTGTGCTCTGGTGACGGTCCTCNCACAGCTAGCNGANACTGCACCNACNACAGCCGAATACGGATCCAACGCACTCAAGTACGGAGAGGTCGCTGACCAGCGCGTCGTTTTCGGGCCGGGATCAATTGATCANGCTCATCAAGCTNTTGAGTGGGTTGACATCAGCCAACTCAATCGAGCNGTCGACATNTATCGAACCTGGTTCACNCAATAGCCTCTGCTTCTTTGGACGCTACTTTCAGCGANAAAGAAATCATTTCGTCGAGTGTGCTCTGCCGTTCCTCGGGGCTGAGATGCGTGCCTCGGGTTAGGTGGTCGGAGATTGTGACCAAACTTAAAGCCTGTTTCTTCTCAACTTNGGCTATCGCATAGAGAGCTGCTGTCTCCATTTCCACACACAAAACCCCATCTTGAATCATTCGGGAATTCAAGCCGTCATCAGGTTCATAGAAAATGTCTGAAGTAAAGATGGTTCCACTATGAAGGGTTAACCCTGTTTCGTCGCTCAAGTCAACGGCCGTAGTGAGTANCGATGGTGTTGGAGTGAGGTCATAGTCCGACTTACCGAGCAACAGCTCAGGCATGCGGCTGTTGGTGATACACCCAGATGCAACGACCATGTCTCGTAGGTCGAGTTCAGGCAAAAATCCTCCNGCAGTTCCAATTCGAATGATTGTCTCCACNTCGAANGATCGGTATAGCTCGGTTATATAAATTGCTGCTGATGGCATGCCCATCCCTGAGGGCATTANCGAAATCTCAGTTCCTTGGTAGTAGCCCGTGTAACCGACGGCGTTGCGAACGTCGGTAACTAGNTGGGTGTCCTCNAGATAGTTCTCCGCGATGTAGGTAGCTCTCCNTGGATCGCCGGGCATAAGCACGACTTTGGCAAAGTCGTCGGCTTCAGCTTCTATATGGGGGGTCGACATATCAGCCCTCCGGNCCTAGTAGGTCGTCGATNGTGTCTTCTTGGTGGGATTGTTTTTGCTCCAAGGAAATACCGTGGAATGCGAGTTTCGCTCGGGCAATTTCCGAATCGATTGCCGGATCGATGACGTGTACTCCTTCGGGAATGNCGCCGCGGGCGAGTTCATGGCATCCCACTCCTTGAACCGCAAAGGANAGGTCCATAATTTCTATTGGATGNCCGAGGCCTCCCGCGATATTCACTAAGGCNCCATTGGCTAANACCAGNANTGAGTGGCCGTTTCCAAGCTGATACTGGTCNATGCCCTCTCGGNCTCCNCGNAAATCGGTTGCCTCGTCAGCGAGCGCTTCCACATCGATCTCGAGGTCGTGGTGGCCGGCGTTTGCCAAGATAACGCCATTCTTCATGTCGCCAAAATGCTGACGACCTAATGCTCGGCGTCCACCTGTCGCNGTGATGACGAAGTCGGCTATCGGNAGCACCGAGGTTAAATTACCTACTTGGTGGCCGTCCATGAATGCTTCCAACGCTTTCACTGGATCCACCTCGATCACCCAAGCAGTTCCTCCTAAGGCGCGAACGTGCGCAGCGATGCCTCGACCAACCCAGCCGTAGCCAAGAATTNCGACNGTCTTTCCTGCCATCAACATGTTTGTCAGGTTCAAAATTGCTTGGATGGTGCTTTGCCCAGTCCCATATTTGTTGTCAAAGAGGTGCTTGCAGGCGGCGTCATTTGCTGCGAGCGCAGGGCAGGGTAAACGATCGCGTTTCGCTAATTGGATTAACCGCGCTACGCCGGTTGTCGTCTGTTCGGTCACACCCTTGAGTTCAGCAAAGGCGTCCGGTCGGTGAGTCGCCATACGAATCGTGAGCTCAGCCCCATCGTCGATGATGAACTCCGGGCCCGTGTCAGCGATCGCCAATAAGTCTTTTTCCCATGCNTGNTAACCACTCTCACGAGTTGAATGCACTTGGATNCCTCGGTCTACGAGGGCCGCGGCAACTTCNTCTCTCGTCGAATGGGGGTTTGATCCCGCAACTACNACTTCCGCNCCAGCGTCGGCCAAAACGGTCGCAAGGAACGCCGTTTTGGCCTCCAAGTGGACAACAATTGCAACGCGGCGCCCAACTAAGGCACCGTCGCCGAGTCGCTCACGTAAGAATCCGTCGACCAGCGGAGAGTGACGCTGAGCCCACTCAATAGCCAAATGGCCTTCTGGTGCTAAATCAATATCCGAGATTCTTGAATTATTAGCTGCAGACACAAGATGAGTGTTGCACGTTCTGACTCTATTCTTCTGCCATGACTGTAATTGTGGCTGGGGGCGGCATAGCCGGAATGACGATGGCCTTGACCTGTCACCAACTTGAAATCCCTGTCGTAGTTCACGAAAGCGTTAAACAATTAGAACCTTTAGGGGTGGGGATCAACCTTCAACCCAATGCTGTTAGAGAGCTTTTTGAGTTGGGCCTCCAAGAGCCTCTNGCTCAGATCGGGGTGCAAGCTAAAGAGTGGGCCCTTGTCGGCCGTAACGGAAACGACGTCTGGGCCGAGCCGCGAGGCCTGGATGCTGGCTACCTCTGGCCTCAATATTCGGTTCACAGAGGACGACTTCAGATGTTGTTGTACGAGGAGGTGACCCGCCGCCTAGGTCAGAAGTCAGTCATTACAGGAAGTCGCCTGTTGAGTTACGAATCNCAAGACGACTCGATTAAGTCTTGTTTCCAAGATGATTCAGGCAACAAGATTGAGGTCGAAGGACAAGTNCTAATTGGCGCTGANGGATTACACAGTGCNGTTCGAGCACAGATGCACCCTGATGAAGGACCCCCCATTTGGGGTGGCCCCGTCATGTGGAGGGGCACNACTGAGGCAGTACCCATCCGAACGGGTGCTTCGTTTGTCTTAGTGGGCAAGCTCGAACAGCGTTTTGTTTGNTACCCGATCAGTAATCCAGATCCAGCGACTGGTAAAGCCACGATTAATTGGATCGCTGAACTTACCTACGACACATCACAAGGATGGGGTGACGGCGATTGGAACACCAAAGTTTCAATAGACAAGTTTCTAAAGGAGTTTGAGGATTGGTCTTTTGAATGGCTTGATGTTCCAGAGCTGATCAAAGGCGCGTCAGATGTATATGAATACCCCATGGTTGATCGCGATCCGTTGGATCATTGGGTTGACGGCCGCTGTGTNCTGATCGGAGACGCCGCACATGTNATGTACCCNGTTGGCTCGAACGGGGCCAGCCAAGCCATTGTTGACACTCGAGTCTTGGGCGCCGCATTTCATCGACATGGAATCGGCACCGAGGCGTTGGGTCTATACGAAGCAACCATGCTTGAAGACATGAATCAACTGATCCTTCGGAACCGAGGAGCCGGACCTATAGGAATACTCGGGATAGTTGAGGAACGCTGTGGAGGNATTTTCGACAATATCGAAGAGGTCATTCCTCGTCATGAAATCGAGGATTACATGGCCAAATACAAAACTGCAGCAGGTTTCGCCAAGGATTCACTCAACAATGCCGCTTCAACAATTCAGCTTTGAAATCTGTTCTGGTGTATCAGAACTCCCGCTCAGCGTTATACGGGGATTTCAGTGATGAACAGAGGAATTTCACGATCGGTTTTTTCTTTATATTCCGCATAGGGTGAAAATGCGGCGACCGAACGCTCCCACCATTCATCGCGTTCGGAGCCACTTAGCAGCCGGACAGTAGTTTCGAAGGGTTCCGGGCCGTCTTGAATAAGGACAGTCGGGTTGGCCATCAGATTGTGGTACCAACCTGGATGATTTTCCGCGCCTCCCTTGGAGGCAACGATCGCGTATTGGCCTTCATGCTCGACTTTCATCAGAGGTACCTTGCGCACCAAACCGGATTGATGCCCAATGGTTGTCATCACGATGATGGGGAGTCCTGTGTCTCGTAGGGTGTTTCCGCTTTTGCCGTTAGAGCTTTCATACTCTTCAGCCTGTTCTGCTACCCATTCCCAGGTACTCGGACCGTATTCGCCATCAAATGTCATGTGGACAACCTATAACGCCTAGGGCTTATTTGGCCATGGGTCCTGCATTTCATTAGGAAGCGGGACCTCAAACGCGTTCAGGGTCAGAGAGATAAGGCAGTAGTAACCGATCGTCGTGACAAGCTCAACGGCGCCGTGTTCCCCGAAAGAAGTAACGAGTTCTTGGTGTAGGTGAGCTGAAACTCGTTTGTCTTCAAGAAGAGTCACCGTGTACCGGTGCGCTAATTCAAGGTCCCCAGTCCATTGAGGATCCCTTCCTTGGGCCAACCTGTCCAACGCCTCCGCTTTCAAGCCAGCCGCAATACCAATTGCCCTGTGTGCTGCAAACTCGAACTTGGCCTTGTAGTGGGCTCCGACTGTGCATATTGCTACTTCGCGGACATCGGCAGCGATCTCGGTGTCGAACCGCACGGCTGCACCAAGATCAAGCGCTGCATGGCCCACATTTGGAGCATGTTGCCAAACACCAAAGGGGCCTCTGCCCCATACCTCTGCCCCCAATCCCTTTCGACTTCCAAGGACCGCGTCTCGGAGTGCTTGTTGAGCGTCGTTTAGGTCCTCTTCGTTGGGTACTGCGAGTCGCATTATCGCCCAGTCCATTCGGGTTGACGGCGTTCAAAGAAAGCTCGAATACCTTCCTTGCGGTCCTCGCTCGCGAATACTTCGGCTCGGGCGTAGTCCGTCGCCGCCCATCCGAGGTCGTCCCCGCTAGCCAGTATGCGTTCCATTGCCTGTAAGGAATTCCGCGTAGCCGTCGGCGAATTCGACGCAATTTGTTCCGCCAAAATAACCGCTGTCGAAAGAGCTTGCCCCGGTTCGACGAGCCGGTTCACCAAACCATATTGGAAGGCGCGTTCAGCGGAGAGTTCTTCGCCGGTTAAGACCACTTCCTTGGCTATGTGCATAGGTAGGGATCGAAGTGCCCTAAATAGACCGCCGCTTGTGGGGAGCACACCTCGTTTTACTTCGGGCAACCCCAGCCGAAGGTTTGTCGAAGCTACGATCAAATCGCAACAGAAGAGAATCTCCATGCCGCCACCGAGGGCTAATCCTTCCGCTGCCGCGATAATCGGCTTAATGCGTCCTCGCCGAATTATTCCGTATTCTCCGCCTCGATGAGTCTTGCCACTTCCTTCTTTGAGGTCGCTCCCGGCTGAGAACATATCGGCGCCACCCGTTAACACTGCGACCCACTGCTGGGGGTCGTCTTCAAACCTGTCCAGTGCTTCATTGAGTGCATTGGTTAGGGCTATATCGAACGCGTTCCTCTTATCCTGCCTATGAAGGCTGATGATCGATATGTGGCCTTGTATCTCTGTCCGAACTAGTTCAGATTCCATATGCATCTCATTCAGGTCGACAATGTCTTTCCGGTTTGAGGCAGCGTACTCTGATGCCGGTGGATCAATCCCAGTCGAACCAACGCGTGCCAGAAGTGTTCGCAGTGCGTCCATCCCAGAAGTCAACCGATCGAGGGTTTGAATCCTCCCGCCACCCCTACTTGGCCTTAGCGACGGGCTCACTAGCGTTTGTTCTGGGAACAGTCAACGTAACGGTTTCCAATGTCGCGTTTCCCGAAATAGTTCGCTCATTCCCAGGGGTTAGCAATGGCATGACTGGCTGGATTATCGCCGGCTATTCACTTGCCTTTGCCACCACGATGCTGGCCGGAGGACGACTCGCTGACCGCTACGGACGGCTATCGGTCTTTCGTTTCGGCCTCTTAGGTCTTTTGTTTGGCGCCCTGGCCGCTGGACTGGCCCCTACCCCTTTGGTGTTAGTCCTCGCGCGGGCCGTACAAGGGATGTTTGGTGCTTTGACGGTGCC
This sequence comes from Acidimicrobiaceae bacterium, assembly GCA_002708935.1. Classification (GTDB taxonomy): domain Bacteria; phylum Actinomycetota; class Acidimicrobiia; order Acidimicrobiales; family Poriferisodalaceae; genus MedAcidi-G3. The sequence goes on from PAPO01000024.1 coordinate 346,131, forward strand.
CTCATCTCTGGCTCTTGTCCTGCCTCAATTCCCTCAAGCAAAGCAGGCGAGTGTCATAGGCCTTTGGGCTGCAGCAGGCATGATGGCATCAGGGTTGTCTCCCGGCTTCGCTGCCTTCGTTCTAGAGGTCAGCTCGTGGCGCTGGGTTTATTTGGTTCTCGTCCCTATCGTGGCGTTGGGTCTGATCGGCGCGAAACTTTTTCTCAGGGAAACAGCGGAACGTTCCATCGAGAGCCCTCTGGATCTTCTTGGTGTCCTGATGGGCAGCGGTTCCGTCTTCCTACTCGTTTTAGGCACCCTTCAAGGTCGCTCATGGGGGTGGGGTTCTCCACTGACCATTGGCTGTTTTTTCGGAGCGGTCATTCTTCTTCCTCTCTTCCTAGTTAGATCGTCCAATCACCCTGAACCGCTCTTCGATCCAGGCTTGTTTCGAATTAGGTCGTTCAGCATCTCCAATATCGCTGTCACCTTGGCGATGCTCGGAGCATTCACGAGTTGGTTCCTCTGGCCCCTCTTCCTTACCGAAGTGTGGGCGTACAGCAAAACCAAAGTTGGTTTGGCCTTTACTCCGTCGCCCGTGCTTTCAGCCTTCGTAGCAGTCTTAGGCGGACGCTGGGCCGACCGGCATGGGTTTCGAGGAATTATGGCCCTTGCTTCTCTAGTGGCTACGGCTGGTTTCTTCTGGCTGTACTTTTTCCTTGACGAGAACGTTGAATTTTGGTTTGCGTTTTTCCCAGCTTCTGTGATGTTCGGTTTTGGAATGGGAATATTGGCCAGTCAACTCAATAGCGCTGCATTAAGAGACATTCCTCCGGAGTCAACAGCCACAGCAAATGGGATACATCAAAGTTTGCGGTACGCGGTTGGAGGCATGGGGGTGGCGGTAGCAATCACAATATTGAACGGTCAACATGACATCGCAAGATACGACCTCATGTGGTTCCTTTTAGGGGTCTTGATGCTGGTTGTGGCCCCACTGATGTGGTTTCTATATCCAAGAAAGCAAAGCGCTACACATTCTGATGTCCAAAGATGAGACAATTGGGATATGCCTGATACTGAAACCTCCTTCGACAAAGACCGAGCACGAGCCTTTACCTCAAGAATGCTCGGCATTCTTAATGACGGCGCCTTGTCCCTCATGATGAGCGTCGGCCATAAGGCAGGACTTTTCGACACTTTGGACGGTTCACCACCAGAAGATTCAGCTGAAATCGCAACTCGAGCTGGCCTAGAGGAGCGTTACGTCAGAGAATGGCTTCATGCCATGGCGTGCGGGGGAATCGTGGATTACGACCCGGAGCATGAAACCTTCCAACTTCCTGCAGAGCATTCCGGCCTCGTAACACGCCGCGCAGGGCCTCTCAACTTGACCGTTCCCATGCAAAATATTTCATTGTTAGGTGAGGTTGAAGACGATCTCGTTGATGCCTTCAAGCACGGTGGCGGCATCCCCTACGACAAGTACCCACGTTTTCAAGCGCTTACCGCTGAAAGCAGTGAAAGAAGGTTTCGAACAGGCCTAGTAAACCAAGTGGTGCCTCTACTGGATATGGATGACGCTTTAACCTCGGGTATCACCGTTGCAGATGTCGGTTGTGGAAGCGGTTTGGCGAGTTATTTGTTGGCTAAAGAGTTCCCAAATAGCAACTTTGTTGGGTTCGATATGTCCGAAGGTGGCATCAGCCACGCATCTAAAACAGCTGAGGGTCAATCGAATGTTTCCTACGAAGTAGCTGACGCCGCGGCTTTGGGTCAAGACGAGCGATTCGATCTGGTCACCACCTTTGATGCCATCCACGATCAGGCACACCCTAAAAAGGTTCTATCGGAAATATTCCAAATGTTGCGTCCAGGCGGGACGTATCTCTGTGTTGAGCCCAAAGCCTCTAGTCGACTAGAGGAGAATATTCCTGATCCCATGGCGCCTTACATGTACACGATCTCCGCTATGCATTGCATGACGGTTTCCTTGGCCTACGGGGGTGAAGGCTTGGGAGCCGCCTGGGGTCACCAACTGGCAACTGAGTACCTGACCGAGGCCGGGTTTATCGACATAAAGATTGAAGGAATTCGCGACGACCGCGGTAACAATTACTTCATCAGCAAGAAGCCATAACGCTCCCCGTGTAGATGGCTAGCTTTCTCCTTGGAGCACGAGCTCCGACACGGGAACTCCGGCCTCAAAACGTTCCACTAGCTCATCGGCATCGAAAAGAACTCCAATTGGGTTCTTCTCAAAGACTGGCCCATTCATAAAGGCCAGACCCTCCTTCGGGTCGTCAAAATTTTCCACCTGTAATTCGATGCGATTACCGTCCGGATCTTTGTAGTACATCGAAGTGGTCATGCCGTGGTTGATTGTCCGCTCAGGGAGTATCCCCTCGTCTCGTAAACGGACATAGGTGGACAAGAGATCCCCCAACGACTCATAGGTAAAGGCCACATGATCGACACCGTTGCTTTCGGGGTCAGGGTTCTTCTCAAAACCCCGGTCAAGGAAGGCAATACGGTGATGCTCATCGTCGAAGGTTGCAAAGGAAATCATCTTATTTTCGTGGACCACCTTTGCTTCCAGCACCGTGCAATACCAACCAGCCAAACGGTCAATGTCGCTGGTGCGTAGGACGAAATGTGCAAGTCTCGCTGGTGCAGCCATAATTCATCCCCCGGCCCTATGCCATTTCGGCGGTTACGATCCAATTTCTAAGTTCATCGTACGCCTCGAGACACTGCAACATGGGATATTTCTCTGGAAGACCCGTTGCAGCCCGAAACAAGCAGCCCGCATCGGCTTGCTGGAGCATCGCCAAGTCATTGTGGGAATCCCCGACCGCTGTGACGTGGTAGCCCAAGCCCTGGTAGCTCTCAACAGCTTTCCGTTTCGCGTCATTGATTCGGGCAACGAATTCAACAACGCTGTCCATTTCCAGGGTCAAGTCATGACACAGTAAATGTGGATAGCCAAGTTCTTTCATTAGGTGATCGGCAAATTGTTCGAAGGTGTCAGACAAAATGACGACCTGATAGTCGCGACGGAGTTGGTCAAGAAATTCTTTAGCGCCTTCTAACGGCTTAAGCGTCGAAATGACCTCACGAATTAGAGCTAACCCGATCCCATTGGCCGACAGAATCGAAATGCGATGCTCCATAAGTTTTTGGTAGTCAGGTTCGTCTCGTGTGGTGAGCCTCAGTTCAGGTAATCCCGTATGGGTCGCTACAGCTATCCAAATCTCGGGTGTGACCACCCCTTCCATATCTAATGCGATGATTCGTTGCACAATCAGACAGCCTTGCATCTATTCGGGGCGGAATACCAAATCGAAACTCGGAACCACTACCGTATCTATATGGCTACTAGCCAAAGCCACGACGAACTTGTCAATTCCATGACCGGTGGAATGGTTTCTCAACAGTCACCTTTTTCCGCGACCGATAATTTCCGACCAGACGGGCGACCAACGGCTGATTTGCGGTCAGAATTACGAACCATCCACAACCTCCGAAACGCGTGGACCTGTGTCTCCTCAATCGCGATGCCTGTCCTTCTTGTCGTTGGGGCGTTGTGGCTTGATCACTGGCTTTCAACCCTCGTCGCCGTCTTGCTCATGGGGTTCGTTCAAAATCGAATGTTTATCCTCCATCATGAGGGTGCACACCGTCTCCTGTTCACAAGTCGAAAAGTCAACGACCTTGTAGGGATCACACTCTTTGGTTGGCTTTCCTTCGGCACTGGCACCCATGCCTATCGTCGAGCCCACGTGAACCACCATCGGGATGAGTTCGGGCCCAAAGAGCCTGATTTTTTGCTCTACGCCTTTTATCCGATCACCACAGCTTCGATGCGAAGGAAACTTCGACGAGATGCAACCGGTGTTTCCGGCTACCGCATCTTGCGTCCACGATTGACTGGGCTCTTCAGCAAGCGATTCTGGGTCAACAGTGCTCGTTTCTACATCGGGCAGCTGGTGATATTGATACTTTTTGCGGCGACCGGGAACCCACTCGCCTACTTCTATTTGTGGCTGCTGCCGTTTATGACGGTCTACCAAGTGGTGAACCGGCTGAGAGCTATAGCCGAGCATGGAGGCATGACTCGTTCACCTGATCGGCGACAAACAACACACCACGTCCGGCAGGGGATGATGGCTCGAGTTTTTCTTGTTCCCTTAGCGGTGGGGCATCATCTCGCGCATCATGTCGACAGCGGCGTTCCATTTCGGAATCTGCCTCGATTGACTCGTTTGCTTGAACAAGATGGCTACATCACCGAGGAGAATACCTGGTCTAATTACCGATCACTTTGGCGGACNCTCGCCGCTAAGGTCGACTCATGACGCTCCGAACCACGTGTGTCGGNTCTTGGCCGATTCCGTTTGGTTTGCGACCACAGCTGAAGCGTTATTACGCAGGAGAAATTAGTGATGCGGATGCTGCTCCTCTTCTGACACGAGCGGCGCGAATTTCGATGGATGAAATGCTCGCCTGCGGTGTTGATCAGATAATGGGTGGAGANGTTTGGGGACCTGACTTTGTNCACCANGTTCCTCCTCGACTGGCNGGCCTTGAGACCATTCAGCNACGTGANACCTCGAAGGGTTACGAAGGGATCGGTCGCTACCGGATAGTCGGTGACATCTCAGCTCCCATAGGAACTGGTCACGCGTTGGGTTATCGCAGAGAGCGCGAAACTGAAGCCTTGCTCGACAAAGGTGCGGTTCCGAGTCCTCTAACCATGACTCTCGGTATGGAAAAGGATCCGAGNTTNAAAGAACAACTCCCGAACTACGTACAAATCGTTAAAGACGAAGTCAACGACATGGCGGAAGCAGGAGCCCGTGAAATTCAACTCGANGCCCCATCCGAAGCCACTNCGTTGGTTAATGCNACATCGTCTGCGGCTGATCTTTTTGAAACGTTGATCGCTCCNTTTNGTGACCTCTCTGATGTCACTCGTACCGTTCATTTCTGNCTTGGAGATATTTCAAGGCGCCCTGGAACCGAGGTGCAGAATCTGTCCTCGCTACTGCCGCTTATTCAAATGTTGGATGGATTCGTTGATCGGGTGCATATTGAATGCAGTCACGCCGGTCAGTGGGCTGATCGGCATCTATTCGCCGAAATTCCAGATTCAATTGAGATCATCGCGGGCATCGCCGACGTGAAGCAGAAGCCTCAACCCGTTGCGGTTTTGGCTGAACGGATCGAACTGTTACTCGANATCGTTAACGAACAACGATTGCTCTTATCCACGTCCTGCGGGTGCGGTCGGGTACCCCACGATGAAGCGATCCGTTTACTCAGAAATCTGGTGAAGGCAGCTAGAGGTGAATAACGCAGTACCCCTTGGGACCCGCTACGGATGGACCGGCCAGAACCCTGCCTCCCCAGAGTTTCAGGAACAACGTGAGTATTTAGCTGANCACAACGGNATNGATGGGCTTGAAATTTTGAGTCCTNACCAAATTGAAGATGTAAAGAGAATTTTTTATCGGGATGGATTCGTCGTTGTGCGAGATGCGCTGACTGAGGAGCAACTCGCGACTATCAGAAACGGTTGTGCTCGGGTGATTTCCGAAATCATGGAGTTGGATACCANNCGNCAGGGCAATCGAGGGTCTCANAGGTATAGCTTCGGATCTGCCAGCGCCAGCGGCCACCAAGTTCATCAACCTGAGTGGGCCATGCTGATCGACCTTNCTNCAGTCACCCCACTTCTTGAAGCAATTTTCGAATCGCCTGACTATATATGTCGTGGTGGCGGAGGCGATTTTTGTCTACCTGGCGCTGTTGAATATCAGCCACTTCACAGTGACGTGGCCGATCGACGCGAGAAAGCCGACCACGCGGCCGCCGCAGACAGCGATGGNTCAAAATTCTCTGGTTCTTTTTGGGACCCGCGCGGATTAATGACCCTGAGAGATCTGCCATGTCCATACATTTGCTGCAACTTTTTGATGACAGACCTCGACGCGGTAAACGGACCAACCCGGCAAATTCCTGGAACTCAGAACTCAAGAGAACCAATCCCCGATTTGGATAGCGAACCAACGTGGATGAAGCACAGCACTNTATGTCCAGCACCTGCCGGCAGCGTCCTCATACGCGATCCGAGAGCTTGGCATGGAGGGACACCCAACCTCTCGAATGAACTCCGAGCGATACCAAATATTGAGTATTACGCCCCATGGTTTCATGAACCAATGGTGCGCTCGATGCCTCGCNACCTGTACGAATCTCTCTCAGACCACGCTCANCAAATTTGCCGTTACATCGTGAGCGACGAAGAAGTTGATGGGTCTGTTCGCAGCGACTTAGGTGGAACTCCAAAACTGCTTCGAACTCAATAGAACAAACCTGCGTGCAGGAGGAAACGTGTCTACATATCAGGATTTAGAAAGCAAAGTCGTTCTCGTGACGGGGGCCGGAAGTGGCATAGGTCAAGCGATGGCAGTGCGGTTTGCCGAGCAAGGGGCGCTCGTAGCTGTTAACGACGTTGACCCTGCTTCAGCATCNTCAACCGTCGAACGAATAGCTGNAGCAGGTGGGCATGCGCTTGCGACGCCTGCTGATGTCTCAAATAGCGCTGCCGTTAACGAAATGTTCAACGCCGTCGAGTCTGCGATTGGTGGGGTCCAGATCTTGGTCAACAACGCAGGTCTTGTTGGTCCCATGCTCCACTTTTTCGAAGCCGACGAGGCCTGGTGGAGAAAGATTATTGATGTCAACCTGACTGGGCACTTTCTATGTGCACACAGAGCTGCTCGCCCCATGGCNCGAGCGGGATCAGGGGTCATTATCAACATGTCTTCCGGGGGTGCCACGCGAGCTCATCGCTCCTTCACCGCCTATGACGCCACAAAAGGGGGCATNGAAGCCTTTACNCGAGCCCTCGCCCTAGACCTCGGCCCGTACGGCATCAGGGTCAACGCTCTCATGCCGGGTTCAATTGATACAAGCGGTCTTGATTTGGATCAACGTTCTCTCAGGGGAGAGAACATACCCATGGGACGCATCGGAGAACCGGCCGACATGACTGGTCCTGCTNTATTTCTCGCATCAGAGGAGTCNGAGTACNTAACTGGNGATGTCATCAAGGTGGACGGCGGCATGCTCGCCCAACAAAGGTCAGCCACTGTCGACATCATGCCGCCAAGCAANTTTCCAGACGTTGAGGACCTATAACTCCGACTTCTTGATGATCTCNAGNACTGGATGCAGATACTCCAGAAACTTTGCCGGATTTTCCGACATAGGGAAATGTCCGATGCCCTGCATTTCNCAAAAGGTGGATCCNCTGATGGCTTCATGAGCTTCACGACCCTTTTCCAAGGTTGCGCTGAAATCGTATTCNCCNGAAAAGATATGGACTCCTACCTNGGACGTGTCGATAGTTGAAGCCAGTTCTCGNAAGTCGTATTCNGTTATGTAATACCGNAGGTCCCCCAAAAACGCNGGCGGCCATCCTGCCGCATATGTCTGAGTTGTTTCCTTTCTGTAGGCAAGAGGTGATGAAGGAGCGGTTAAGCCCTCCATCATTCGTGCCTTCGTTTCGTTGGANACTTGGGGATGCCAAAACCCTTCTAANGCGTTCAGGCTGCCACCAACGTGGAGAGCTCCTTCAACAGAAATCACCGCTCGNAACTTNTCAGGGTANNTCTGCGCCAAATCNAGAGCNAGNAGACCCCCAACNGAGCAACCCATAAAAACTGGCTGATCTAGATCCAAGGCCGCTGCAATAGCGAGGGGAATTGACCGCAAAAAGTCGCCTTCGAGTTGATATTGCTCTGCCCACCATTCGCGTCCTACCGGAGGTATCGACTTGCCATGNAAGGGAAGGTCATAGGCGATCAGGCGGAAATGATCAGTGATCGANGGTGACTCGAAAAGGTGTCGCCATTGCACTCCATGAGAACCTGCGGTGTGCTGCAACAGAACAGGTATACCTTCACCGGCTTCTTCAAAATAGATCCTGTGTTCAACGCCTTGAAGTTCGATGCGCAGGTACCGTCCGACAGGGGCGTCAAAAGAGCCGTTNCCGNCCCCTTCTTGAACATTCCCNTCCACAAGCGGGTCCGATATGCGTATCAATTCNGACACNCGTTGGATNGCAGGCAAATACTGCCACCACGTCAGGCGATCGCCCTCCCATGAAAGGCCCCCCTTTCCCGTTGCAATATTTATGTCATTCATAAATCTGGGAGGATTCCCACTGCGAACCTGATCCCAAATGTTCTCGGGTCCACTGATTGTGATGACACCAGGGCCGTGTGCAGGAACTCCCTTGTTGGTCTGCCCGTCCAGAACACAGACGCCGACGGNCATTTCGCCGATTTCTAATCGAACGCCCCCAGTCCAATATCTTGATGCCATTTGAAATTCTGAATCGTTTAAGCACAACNAATAAAGGTCTTCATTTGTCAATTTCGTCATCGGAGNTCTCTTTGCCTTTCCGCCCATGCATTATTGTGCCTTAGCCAAGGGAGAATGTCTTTTAGCTCGCCATCCATCAAGCGTCGGTACTCTGCCGGTAGGGGAAAAGAATGACTTTTGCTTTACGAGAAACATTCGAATCCGGGTTGCCACCCAACGATGACCACCCGTATCGTTCGGGCGTTTGGCAACCCCAGCACCGGGAATATGACGCTTGGGATATGGACGTCACGGGTGAAATACCTGAGGACCTGAGTGGCGTCTACCTGCGNAACACCGAGAATCCNCTCTTTGAGCCGATCAAGCGNTATCACCCGTTCGANGGTGACAGCATGATGCANTCGATTTCGTTCGACAACGGTGAAGCTCACTACGCAAATCGATTCGTCCGTACCGACGGGTTCCTCGCGGAGCAGGAAGCGAAGGCAAGTCTGTGGGCTGGNATCTCCGAGCANCCTTCAAATACAACTGCCGAATACGGNTGGGGCGCCCGNACTTTGATGAAGGACAACGCATCGACCGATGTCATTGTGCACGGAGGGGCTGCGCTCGCGAGTTTCTACCAATGCGGAGAGCTGTACCGGTTAGATCCAAGAACCTTAGAAGACCTCGGAAAAACTACCTGGAACGGCTTTTTCCCTGCGGAGGGCGTGTCTGCTCACCCAAAGGTTGATGAACACACTGGAGAGTTGCTCTTCTTTAGCTACTTCACCGAGGCTCCCTATATGAGGTATGGCGTTGTGAGCTGTTCCGGCGAACTCACCAATCATGTTGATATCCCCCTCCCAGGTCCACGACTTCCCCATGACATGGCTTTCACCGAAAACTGGTCGATCCTAAATGATCTCCCACTGTTTTGGAGTCCGGAGGCACTTGCCGATGGCTANTACTCCAACACCTTTGACCGGAACCTTCCCAGCAGGTTTGCGCTCATACCAAGGCATGGTTCGACCGAAGACATTCTTTGGTTCGAGGCAGATCCCACTTTCGTTCTTCACTGGACCAACGCCTACGAAGAGGGCGATTGGGTGATTTTGGATGGTTTTTTCCAACATAACCCGACCGCGCGCGGAGTGGAGCGCGGTGCCGGTACCCACAAGGGGTTCGAGACCTTGGACATGAACGTCCTCCAAGCCAGAGCTCACCGTTGGAAATTCAACGTAGTTACCGGTGAATGCAAAGAAGAGCCNAAAAGTGACACTTGCACCGAGTTCCCCATGATCAACGGNCGACATGCAGGTCGACGTCANCGCTATTCCTATAACGCTCGTTGCGCACCCGGGTTATTCGCGTTCGATGGCTTAGTCAAACATGACCTAGATACTGGCAATGAGGATCTCTACGAACTCGAACCCGGAGTCTTTATTAGTGAAACGGTCATGGCGCCGCGGAACGGCTCCCGAGNCGAAGACGATGGATACCTCGTTACCTTTGCCTCCGACATGAACCAGGATTTGTCAGAGGCCCTCATCTTTGACGCAGNTGANCCCACACAAGGACCGATATGNAAGATCAGACTCCCTGAGCGAATTTGCAGCGGAACTCACTCGACTTGGGTCNCCTCAACAGACCTGTAAGTGTGCANCACGTCAAATATCACTTCATTGATGTCGGGTCCAAAAGTGGAAGCACGTCCATGNCTAACGCNGCTCGATATGTGTTGTGATAATGGTGGAGAGCGGGCTCATTTCTGCCGAAAATNACATGATCCAATGCTCCAGTTTCCGCTGATCGCTGCTGACTAGCGCTCGCCACATAGTCTTCGTCTCGAATGATGGCAGCGAACCCTTGGGCGACCTCTGACAAGACCTCCAATGGCGCCGTCTCAAGAAGGGCCTGCCGGTCGACAGGGACTGTGCTGGATTTCGCCGCGCCNGATTTCTCNCCGTTCACGTAAAAAGAGATGACGCTGGTATGTCGGCCCGGNTTGCTTNCATCTGGGTAAGCCCGAACGACATANAGNCCGAAGTCACTCGGCATCACGATGTTATTGGGGAAGATCCAATAGACNGGCAGTCCTGCAACCGTAATTTCCCAACGATCCTCAGGCCACTCCCTCATTTCGTGTATCGCCTTCTTACACAAAATCATGCGGTGATGCTGACCGTAGGTGTCATAACACTGCACGTTGCCTTGGAAGAAGTTAGCTAAGGAATCTTTATGCAGAGAATTGAAGTGATANGTCTCTCCGAAGGTATCCATGGCGAGCTTCCAATTGCATTCGACCTCATATCGATCCCCGCCGAGCCGGCCGAAAGTCCCGAAATTCCAGGCANCAAACTCTCTNCTTAGCTCCTCCCCGAGCAACTCATCGATATCAANGGTTCCCGAAGGATCTGGATTCGCAAACAAAAACCCGTNTTTTTCTTCTGCTGGCAGCTCAATTAGACCAAAGCACTCTTTNTCGATTTCTCCGAAATGGTCTTCCTTCGGAATGCCGACCAAAGCGCCTTGAGAGTCATACGACCAACTGTGGAATGGACAAACGAATCGACGTTTCTTTCCACTTTCCTCTTCCTCGACAGCNACTCCTCTATGTCGNCAAGCATTTACGAACGCACGAAACCGCCCGTCATCGTCTCGTGTAGCCAATATTCGNGTNTCGAGGTCATTGGAGGTGAAGAAAGAACCTGCTTCGGGAAGGTCACATGAAAGCCCTAANAGTTGTGGGTGTTTGTGAAAAAACAAATCTCTTTCGGTNTCAGCGATGGACGGATCGGTGTAACTCGCGGTCGGATTGAGTCGCACACCTCCCGCATCTACATTTGTNCCCGAATCCAATCTCGACAAAAGCACCTTTATCTGGCTCAATTGCTCGGTGCGTTCCATTGCGCTGACCCCAACTTCAGTAGCTAACAAACCACANCCTGTACAAGATTAGTGGGTAACTAATGACAAACACAGCCCTCGACCGAAACGAACCTAACGGTGGGTATTGGAAATCTCCTTGGCCTGTTGAGTGCGGCGGAAACAGACGTCAGAAAGCCAAAGGTGGCCGTTTGGATGCCGCGACCGGCGACCCTCAAGTGAACTTGATTCGCAACGACCGCTGGAACGTCATGACGGTTCGACGTGATCCGGGAGAGTGGTACCTGGGAGGCACCATGCCCGCGTTTACAGGGCCTCCCCCATTTGGNTGGGTCACTCGTTTCGATCCCATCTCGCTCGAAAGTCTGGCTGAGTCTCCGNANCTGCCCTGCGGGGATCACGTGTGGTGCGGAGCAATCTTGGCCCATTCTGACGGCTCAATCATGTCCGTCAACGGCTCCTTTCTTCACAGACTCGACCCTCACGACNTGTCTATCCTCAACGAACTTGAACTTCCCGTTGACCGNGCTCACAACGGCTTGTTGTCACTATCGGATGGAACCCTCGTCACGAAAGANTTGCGCTTAGAGGGGCAAGGTGGAACGACTCTTACCTTTGTTGAACCGACCAACTTAGAGGTCATCAACACTCTGGTCCTACCTGAAGGATCCATGGGGCGAATCGCCGCCGATTTTCATAATGGAGTCGACTCNGTTTTCGTTCCTGGGACAGAACATCTTTGGAAGATTGATGTGACTCNAGGGCTCCCAGAAGTCAGNGACTGGCGTTGCCGTTACAGGACAACGAATTCTGACTGGGGGCTTGCCTGGGATTCATGTATCTCCGACGGAAAATTGTGGCTCATGGACTGCGGAGACATTAAAGGAGTTAGGGCAATTCACCATAGGCTCCCAAACGGCCGTTTCGATGAGCCGGCAGGGAACCTGCTGTCATGGCAGCAACCGGCACCCTGGAAAGGCGCGCAGCGCCTGTTGCGAGTAGATCAAGCAACAGGNCAAATCGACACACTGGAACCTTTNGGAAATCCCGGGGGTGGCATCATCGCTCCCCCAGTTAACGTGCCCGAGTTTGACATCGCTATTGCCTGGGACTCAATCAACGGCGGCCTTGCAGGCATTTCCACTACCGAAGAACTTGAACCTCTATGGCATCTAAACGTAAGACCATCTATGCAACCAGTGGTATTCCCGGACTCTGGTGAGTTGGTGATCAACGATTTCACGATCGACCAAACTGACGACCTTGTCGTGGTTGACATCAAGACTGGCCAGCTGTTATCCCGGGTGCGCACTGAATCACGCCTGGCTAATGGCATGTTCCTTACCGCGGGCGACAACCGAGATATTTATTATTGTTCAACTCTTTCTTGGGCGCGGGTCGCTTGGAGATAGGTTCTTCTATAAGTTAACTAACAGAACTTAGATTCCAGGTAAGGTCAGATCATGGACGAGATGCACGAAGCAGTGACCGCGGTACTGGGGGAGATTGATTTCGACCCGAATGAATTGCACGCAAAGTACCTCTCAGAACGCGACAAGCGCGTACGAGATGACCACAACGAGCAGTACGTCGAAACAAGCGGAGAGTTCGCCAAATACATAGATGACCCATACGAAAGAACCGTCGAACGCGATCCTCTCTTCGACGAAGTCGAAATAGCGATTATCGGNGGCGGATTCGGTGGCCTCTTGATGGGTGGAAGGCTGCGTGAAGCTGGTTTCACCGACATTCGTGTAATTGAACGCGGCGGAGATTTCGGAGGNACCTGGTATTGGAACCGCTACCCCGGGGCAATGTGCGACGTNGAGAGCTACTGCTATTTGCCGATGCTCGAAGAACTCGACTACATACCCAAACACAAGTATTCATTCGCGCCCGAGATTATGGAACATACCCAAAACATNGGCCATCACTACGGTCTGTATGAGAACGCTTGTTTCAGCACCTCGGTCACCAAATTAAGTTGGGACGAAGACACGTCNCGTTGGACCATCGAAACTGACCGCGGCGACAAGATGCGAGCCCAGTTCGTAGCGATGGCAAACGGCCCTTTGAACCGACCGAAACTCCCCGGCATACCNGGTATCTCCGATTTCGAGGGACACACTTTTCATACCAGTCGGTGGGATTACGANTACACCGGTGGGGATAACAGCGGNAATCTGCACGGCTTGAATGACAAGAAAGTCGCGATTATCGGGACCGGTGCTACTGCTATCCAATGCATCCCCCACCTTGGTGAATCCTCCGAACATCTTTATGTGTTCCAACGAACACCATCGTCGATTGACTACCGAAACAATCGTGAAACGGACCCAAAGTGGGCGGCCTCCCTNGAGAGCGGCTGGCAATACCGACGAATGGACAACTTCAATACCCTTGTCGCTGGCGGGGATCAAGATGAAGACCTCGTGTCTGACGGATGGACCGATATCTTCAGAAACCTGACCGGCACNGCTGCCAAGTTGGCTGGACGAAAACTCGGGCGACGGATCACGGGCANGGAGAAGGGNCATCTGATGAAGATGGCCGACTATCAAAAAATGAACTCCATCCGAAACCGTGTCGATGACGTGGTCGAAGATCCCGCTACGGCAGAGGCTCTGAAGCCCTGGTACCGCCAGTTTTGCAANCGACCTTGCTTTCATGACGAATACCTTCCAACGTTCAACTTGCCCAACGTGACGTTGGTCGATACTCAAGGTGCAGGTGTTGAACGCATCACTNCCAATGGAGTGGTAGCCAATGGTGTNGAACATGAAGTTGACTGCATCGTCTTTGCTACTGGCTTCGAGGTTGGCACCGGATACACCCGGCGTGCTGGCTACGACATCATCGGACGCAACGGTCACACTTTGAGTGAAAAATGGGAGAACGGGCCTCGGACCTTGCACGGGATGCAAACCACAGACTTTCCTAACTGNTTTTTTCTGGGNTTCACTCACACGGCCGTGACCGTNAACGTCCCNCAGGCACTCAACGAACAGGCAATGCATATCTCATACATGATTTCCCAAGTACGTGANCAAGACGCTACGACCATTGAGGCNACCGCNGAAGGTGAGCAGATGTGGGTAGANGAGATTCAGGACAAATCNAAACTAGGGGAACGCTTCCGGGCCGAGTGCACGCCGGGCTATTACAACAACGAAGGCAAAGTGGGAAACCCCGACGGCTTCTTCACCACGAGCTATGGGGCGGGCCCAATTCAATTCCATCGAATTTTGAGCGAATGGAGAGANGACGGCCGCCTAGAGGGCGCCGANATCTCCTAGCTAGTTNAGTGTNATACTCAAAATCAATACNCAAGCCTGATATCGAACTTCGTTCGGATTTGCCGATCTAANTCNGGAGGAATCAGTGAAACAGGNTCTTGGGCTAAGACCCGTTTAACCTCNTCTCGNGCCAAATCAANCTGTTGCGGTTGATTCTGTTCTTCCCACGTCTGAAAGTCTGTTCGGTCCGCTAGCTCCGGGTACACGAAATCAGAATTCATCCGCATCAGTGTTGCCTCGTCACCCAGAAAGTGCCCAACTCCCTCAGTGACCGCGAGATGAACCGNTTCCATCTGCATGTCTTGGGTATCGAAGCGACGCAAGGAACTCATCACGCTTCCAAGCATGTCGTTGTCCAGTACATAACTTTCTAGCGAGACCCCCATGAGGCCGGCATGCATCCCGCAAGCTTGCGTCACCAAGTTGCTTCCTGCTTGCGCGGCAAGGGTCACAGATAACGCCTTTTCTGCGCCGCTCTGGATATCGGGACATTTCGAGTCGGTAGCGCCAGCGATTGAAACGTTCGGNAGCCCTAACGATCTTGCAACCTGCGCTGCAGCGGCCATGACTAAAGCTTGTTCTCCGCCCCCTCCGCTCATGGCCCCGGTTCTGAGATCAACGATCATGGGTTTGGGTCCACAAATTACCTTTGCGTCTGGGTTGATGATCCAGCTGAACGCCATTCCTGCGAGAGCTTCGGCAAGCGTCTGTGCTATCGCTGAAGCAAAATTCACCGGTGTTGAGGCCCCTACTTGCGTAAAGACATTGCAATGCGCAGGTANCCCGCTTTCCGCCGCTACCTGAAGAACTTCCATTGCATCTTCACTGATTCGCATGGGTGGAGCTACGTGATTCACGTTGAAAGACAGAAACGGTTGCCGACCGAAAAACTCTGCCGATCCAGCTATCTCATAGCAAAGGTTGGCAACTTGTTGGGCACTAGAACCGTTGCTGGCGCTAGTCGCAACGTGTTTCGTCGTGCCCGCCAAACATGCGTATGCCGTATTTACATCGAGAGCTAACTCGTCGTGCATGTCACCAGCCACTAGAGGACGGCTCAAAAAGTGGATGTGCCGCAAAGAGTCAACCAGCCTCGCCGCGTCATAAAGATCCTTCAAAGTTGATCGCCGATATTGGCCTGTTTCGGCGTCGACGATCATCGGAGCGGCGCCACCTGTTCCAAGGTGCACGCGATACCCAGAGAGGTCAAGGTCGTGTACCTCGTCTCGCCCGTGGAGCGTGAACCCTGACGGTGCTTGGTTAACCAGTGTCTCAACCAATTCCCGCGGGAAGAGCAATCGATTTTGACGGATCTCACCTCCCGCTTCGCAAACACGTTCGATAACGAACTCTGGAGCTTCGCTGAGCCCAGTATTTTCTAGTAACCCGTATGCGCTATCAATGATCTCGGTTACTTGCTTCGCTGAGAGGGGTTGGAAGCGACCGCCTTCGACACCTCCAGACGCGGAACCCTTCGAGGCTTCGCGCCGTAACTGGGCAGCCGAGGCGCGACGACGGGTTCTTTTCGTCACTGGCGCGACATTTCAGCTTTACCGTTCGCTTCATCTTCTTGTTCTGCTCGCAAACCCAATTGAATCGTGACTTCTCGAAGATCACCCGTGAACTCAAAGGGGCTCTCGTAGCGTGGAGAAACGGGAGACCCCGCATCCCTCCCCACGCTGGCTCCGATGGAGCTGATCATCCCCATTAAAAATGGGAGCTCAATCGACCCGGATGGAGTTCCATTTACTGAGATCGCGATTTGACCCGTGGATTTACTTCGACGCGTGACTAAAACGTCCAGAGTGTTCGAGCCCGATGTCAGCTCAATTTCCGATTCCAGCACTGAGTGGTCATTGAACGCGTTGTAATCGACGACTAGCCGCGAGCCTTGAACGAAGACAGTTATCCCTGCATTTTCGTTTCCTCGGGCATAGATCACACCCTCATCGGTGCCGTCGCAGTCAACGAGGGCTTTGAGATGCCAGGATCGCCCTGACGGTGATGGTGAGGCTTGCGCGGGGATCGAAGACATCGGTGGGCGGTACCGATACTTGCGGTGCGTGGGGTGTGGTGAGTGGTCATCAAGTCGCGATCCAAAAAGTTCGATAGTGCGGTCATCTAGTGGGAGGACACCGTTTAGCTCAGCTTGTTCCCACCAGAGGTCAATCAGTTCTTGCAATTTCTCCGGCTTGTTCGCGGCGAGATCGATGCACTCTGACGCATCCGTCGATAGGTCGTAGAGTTCCCACCGGTCTTCCTCGAAGGCTTGCCCTTTCCTATGTCGGGTCACGGCCTTCCAGTAGACCCCTGCATCTTCCGCGACTAGGGCCCGAGATCCAAACTGTTCAAAGTACTGAAGCTTGTTGGTTGCTGGCGCGTCAGGCGAGTTGAGGATGGACACGAAAGAGGATCCGGTGACTGGTAGTTGTTCGCACCCTCGATAGTTCTGCGGTGCAGTTACTGATAGCAACTCATAGAGGGTGGGGACGATATCCGATACGTTCACAAACTGTCCGCGAAGGGATCCGTTCTGGTCTGTGTCGATTCCCGCCGGCCAGTGGATGATCATCGGGACGTGTACTCCACCTTCATGCGTATTTTGTTTGTACCACTTGAACGGCGTGTTGCCGCATTGAGCCCAGCCCCACGGATAGTTGCAATGGCTGTGAGGACCGCCAATATCATCAATTTGGCTGATGAGATCATCAGGAGAGTCGAATACTCCGTTGAAGAACTTCATCTCATGCATGACCCCATAGGGGCCACCTTCTTGGGAGGCGCCATTATCAGCCAAGAAGACCAGAATGGTGTTCTCTAGCTCGTTCATTTCTTGTAACCCAGCGATAAAGCGTCCAATCTGGTCATCAGTATGATCTAGGAACGCTGCGAAGGCCTCCTGAAGTCTGCAAGCAAGAGCTTGGTGGGTTTCAGGGAGATCAACCCAAGCTTCAACACCATTGTTACGTGGCGCTAGTTGCGTCTGTTCAGAAGTGACACCGAGTTCTAGTTGCTTGCGGTACCAGTCTTCGCGGGTAATGTCCCAACCTTGATCGTAGCGGCCTCGATATTTTTGCAAATAGGCTTCGGGTGCTTGATGGGGAGCGTGGGTGGCGCCAAAAGGTAGGTAAGCGAAGAATGGTCGATCCGAACGCACCCCTTTACTGTCATTGATCATCCACAAGAGCTGTTCAACTAAGTCTTCACTTAGGTGATATCCATCCTCAGGACTGCCTGGTGCTTCGATGCGATGGTTATCTACAACTAGTTCTGGGTAGAACTGGTCTGTTTCCCCCTCAAGAAATCCGTAAAAGCGATCAAATCCTCTAGCTAGTGGCCATTGGTCGAAGGGCCCGGCAGCAGAGATGTCGTTAGTCGGAGCCAGATGCCACTTTCCGGCACAAAAGGTTGCGTACCCCTCTGACTGCAATACTTCGGCAATCGTTGCGGCGTGGTTCGTTATGTGCCCGAGTTGATGCGGGAATCCAGTTTGATGATTCGACACTGATCTCATTCCGACACTGTGTTGAGATCGACCTGTCAGTAGCGAAGCACGGGTTGGAGAACACAGCGGCGTGACATGAAAATTCGTGAACTGAAGACCCCCAGCAGCCAGCGCATCTAAATGACCGGTATCGATATCGGAGCCGTAGCACCCCAACTGAGAGAAGCCCGTGTCGTCGACCAAGATGATTACAACATTTGGCGCATCCTCACCAGGGTGAGACCTAGAGGGAAAATGGGCTTCGGAGTCTTCTAACGTGTTCCCGATTTGCCCTTCGAACTTAGGTAGATGGTGTGTCGTCACGATGTCCTTAAAGTGAAATCGTTGTGAGGTCGGCGCCAATCACTATTTCACCATCAAAATGTTGTTGGGCTATAGCGATCCACTCGGAGTATTGGTCTTCGCTGGGGGCTGGCACCATGTGAGTTAGCACTAAGCGTTTGGCATTAGCTCGTGCCGCAGTTTTAGCTGCTTGTTCGAGATCTGAGTGGTAGTCCAAGATATCCAGAAGCATGGAGTTCGGACTCAAACTGACGAGATCACTGCGAATCACTGTTTGAACATACGCGTCTGCATCTCTGGCCAACTCATCAACGCCCTGACATGGCAGGGTGTCTCCGACTATTGCGGCAGCTACTTCGCCGTGCTCTATGCGATAACCCAACGTTGGTTTGACAGGAGCATGTTCCGTAGCCGCTGTGGTCACAGATAATTGATCGAGTTCGAACTGGTACCCAGAAGAAAGTTCAAAAATGTCGACTTGGGGGCCATGAGTAAGAGCGTTATGGTGTTCTATCCGATACCCAATGTCTGCTTCTAGAGCGTGCATTTGGCGCTCAACGAACTCTTGGGTTCCTGGAGGACCGTAAATCGAAAGTGTCGCGTTGCCTTGACTCATAACCCAATGGGTCGTGATTACATCGTTCAAGTCACAGATATGGTCGCTGTGGAGGTGGGTTAAAAGAACAGCACGCAAGAAAACAGGCAATGAACCTGCCCCGGCCATTCTCATCACTACACCTCGACCTGCATCAACGAGCACGTGGCAGTTGTCCACCTTGATCAGGGTCGAAGGACCTGCGCGATTGGCGTCAGGCAACGGACTGCCGGTCCCTGTGAGAACGATATCCATGGTCTTATGTTGTCAGAGAGAAACTGATATTGGCGCAACCTCCATTCAAAGATCAGCTCTCAGGAGTTTGAAAGACTTTGGAAGGTCACAGTTTCTTCAGTAATTTCAGCTTCCAAAGACCGACTGCGACCACAGCCATCGCTATCGCAAAGAAAGCCAAAGTTTCATCCGTTCACCGTGCCAGCCTAGGCCAGGGATACTCCCTCGCCTTCGACTATACGGGCAATAAAGAGAGTCTCCCGTCGTGCGACATCCAACCTGTCACCGTCCGCGTTGATACAACCGGCGTTTCTCGTTCCTAACTACAATTCTGTTTAAGATGCCGTAACCCTGGAGCCTCAATGACTCAACTTGACGATGTACGCCGATTTCTCGCCGATGAAACTGGACTCGCCACGATAAGCACGACCCAAGAAGACGGGCGAGTACTTTCAAGCATTGCAAACTGCGGTGTCATTGCCCATCCTGTGACGGGCGTTGAATGTGTTGCCCTCGTTTCGATGGGCAAGGCAGCGCGCCTCAAACATGTCAGGCGGGGGTCAGAAGTCACAATTGCCATTCGAAGAGGATGGAACTGGATTGCCGTTACCGGAAAAGCTGACCTTATCGGACCGGATGACAACGAAGAGTCAATAGATCCAGAGGCACTGCGGCTACTGCTGCGCGAGATTTACCAAGCAGCAGGGGGCAGCCATGATGACTTCGAGGAGTATGACTCAGAAATGATTCGTAGCCGTAGGGCGGCTGTCCTTGTTGCTCCCACACGAATCATTGGCAACCACCCCAATTCATGAACTGCGGATAGTTGTTGCACCGAGTCTTTTAGATCAGGAAAGTTAGGTTCCTTTGCCCTGCGTCCGCTGTGACAAGTTCGATCCACTTGGCTGACATCCGCAAGTTCCCTTCGACACGCTCAAGCCGGTATTGGGCCTGTCCGGGCCATACACGAAGTTCACCACTTGACTGGGCCGCTAACTCATAAATGACGAAGTTCGCTTTAACCAGAACTTCTCCATCATTCGCTGACTCTATTTCGATGTTTGAAATCACTCGACGCATAGGTGAGTTCGGTAGTTGAGAGAGACGTTTCCCGGTCTGGAGTTGCCGTATTCGTGTAGCGACTCGAGTCCGATTGTCATTCAAATAAGCCAGTTGCTTGGAAGGCTCACCTTCGAGTCGCCCTGCTGGAACCCAGTAATGAAACTCATCGGTGAGGAGCGCCTCCCACTCCTCGAGCAGAAACTCATCTGCGTATCGGGCTTCGCGGTATAAGAACTCTTCTATTTCTGTTCTTAGCTCCGGCGAAGTCAACGCGTTACCTCTTCGCTCATCATTTCGAGGTATCGATACCAGAAACCGCGGTTCGTCGTTTCATCGGAGGAATTACTCGATCGCACGCCGTTCTCATCCACAAGTTCTCTATGCATACCGCGACTCAGATCTATCCAACCACGATTCGTCGAGGCCCATGAGGTATCAATGCCCGAAACGCCCGCCTGGACGCGCTCTGCAGTGATTGCATCGTCGGTGGTGATGAATGAGGCTGGACCGAAAGCTGCCTCGGTTTGACGCAGTAACCGTTCATTGAATGCGTCGTCCGCTCCCTCAAACTGCACCGCTGTATGTCGATGAATCATTTCACCCGGAGCAACAGGTTCCACGATCGCTATTACCGTTTCACCTAAAAAGAGGTTGGGAAATAGAAAGGCGTGTGGAGGTCCATCCCAAAGCATCTGATCCGCCAGTTCATTCCCGACTCGCTGCGACAACGCTGAGTAATAGTCCTGAACTCGTTCTCGCGTGACACCCAGCCAAGAAAGTTCATTCTTATAGCTCGGGCGCCAATCTAACTCAAGGTGCCCATTCCCATAGTCAACAGCTCGGGAGCTTTTGACCGCGTCACCACCAATAGCAACATCGTCGTAGTGCGTGTCAGTAGAGGCAGACATCGACGCGTGAACGAAGCCCACGTGATATCCGTCGCTGTCACTTTCGGGCCATAGTTTCCAATTCGATTGCACCCGGTGACCTATCCACCCTTTGCCTAAATCTAGGTTGCCGCTGGGACTCATTTCACATAGACGATCAATCAGTTCGTATCCAGCAGCTCCTAAGTGCTCATCTATAAATCCTGCTTGCCCGTCCAAATTAGCGAAGACAAAGCCTCGGTAATTTGCTACTTGTCCCGCTCTGTCCAATCCGAGCTCTTCTTTTGGTTTCGAATACCCATCTGGAAACGGAACCGCACGCAGGTTGCCATCTAAGCCAAATCGCCAGTTGTGGTAGGTGCATTGAAAGAAGGAATTGTTACCGCTGTGCTCCCAGCACAAAGCAGTTCCCCTATGAGCACATCGGTTCGATAGAACGTTGATGTCACCATCGTCTCCGCGCACCATGATTACTGATTCGTTGCCCAGTTGACGCTTAACCCAATCCCCGTTGTTCTTAATTTCGGACTCATGTCCTACGAAAGCCCAACCTCGCACAAAAATTTGTTCCATCTCTTCCGCAAAGACATCGGGATCATGGAGCAAGCTTCCGTGTATGCGATCACCACGCACTAACTGTCGGTAGTTGATACCCATTCCCGTAGTCTCGCATGATGCTGCTAACGCGTTCAGGGATTCGGTGTCCCACCTAACCAGCCTGAGACCCTAAATTGGCTAGCCCAGGAGGTAATCATGGAAACCGTTGCCGTCACTCTTGATTCTGTCGGAGGACCAGTTCAGGTAGAGACCCTTGATCTGAGCGAGCCTCTTGACGGCGAAGTCTTAGTCAAGATGGGTGCAGCTGGAATTTGTCATAGCGACCAACACGCGATTACGGGTCAGCACGGAGCGAAACTACCTTGCGTACTCGGTCACGAAGGAGCAGGTGAAGTAGTTGCAGTTGGCCCGAACGTCAAGGCAATACGCGTTGGTGATCGGGTTGCCCTCAATTGGGTTCCAAGCTGCGGGACCTGCTTTTATTGCGCCCGCCAACAGCAACATTTGTGTTCGGATAGCACCGAACGAATTTGGAGCGGCCTCTTAGCAGATGGAACAAGTCGGATTTCCCGTAACGGGGATCCGATATTGCACTATTGCGGCATCTCAACTTGGTCCGAACACATGGTTGTTGCAGAAGTTAGCTGTAGACGTATCCCCGACGCCGTACCTTACGAGGTGGCCGCGCTCATCGGGTGCGGCGTAGCAACAGGTGTAGGCGCGGCCATTCACCGAGGGAAGATATCGGAAGGCGATACGGTGGTGGTAGTCGGCGCCGGTGGAGTGGGCCTAAGTGCGGTGATGGGCGCCCGTATGGCAGGTGCCGAGAGGATCATTGCTGTCGACCTTGCGGCAGAGAAAAAGCATCTTTCTACTGATCTGGGGGCAACGGACTTTGTTGCCGCAGACGACGGTGCGATAGATGCAGTGTTGAGCTTCACGGAGGGTCGAGGCGCCGATGTTGTCATCGAAGCGATCGGTGACACTGCCCTCCAAGAAAGTTGGCTGAGGGCTGTTAGGCCGGGGGGCACCATGGTCTTAGTGGGTGTACCAAGCACCTCCGACGAGACCCGCTTCATCAGCGCCGACCTCATCCGCTCAGAAAAGACAATTAAGGGCAGCTACTACGCCGCGACCGACACCGGGAAAGCAATCGATGATCTCTGCGCTGCTTATATACAGAAACGCTTGCCTATCGACCGACTGATTTCGAAAAGAGTGGCCATCGAAGACATTCAGGAAGCGATCGACGCGATGCTTACCGGAACTGAAGGTCGCACCGTCATTACGTTTGAATAGAAGGACTATTTTCCAAAACACGTTCTCTTATCAACGCACCATCCACTACAAACTCTCCGCTGCCACTGATCGTCGGGGTCGATAGACCCACAAACAAAATCGGGAGGTAAGCGAAGTTCAAGCGAAGTTGCTTCTCGTTATCAGCAGGTACCAAGTCTTTCTGCCACTGGCCATCTGCGCACAGTCTTGGCGCGCAGCTCCTGTGCCACATTGGGAGAAAAGAAATCGTAATAACAGACGGCGTTAATAAAATCGGGGCCCGCAGTAGCTACGCGTTCGAAGTCATCAAAGATGCCGAATGCAACGAATGCGTTGCCGTCACGAGGAAAACCTATCCGTGTGCCAACTAGATCCCCTTTGCGTAGTTCCAATGGTCCTATGGGATG
This sequence comes from Acidimicrobiaceae bacterium, assembly GCA_002708935.1. GTDB lineage: Bacteria > Actinomycetota > Acidimicrobiia > Acidimicrobiales > Poriferisodalaceae > MedAcidi-G3. The sequence continues at coordinate 369,476 of PAPO01000024.1, forward strand.
GCTCGTAGCGGCTTCTTGGGCGGGCACATCAACGAAGTAAGGGGCTATCTCGGCCGAGAGTTCATACATGTGTTCGATGGTGAACCAAAGCCCTTCGCACTCAGTTTCAAATCTCAAGCCGTATTGCAGGTCACGGATCCCAGTGGGATTCGCGTCATTTAAGTTCGATGCCAAAAGATACTTCAGGCCATAAACAAGAGTCGCGTCAATCGGCATTCGGATCTCAACCTCATTCTGTCCGTAAGGGAGCCGGAAGATTCCAGGTTGTTCGAAAAGTCCATCAATAATCCGCGCGGGAGGTTCCACTTCAGTTATTTGACTCCGATCGTCAAATACAAAGGTGTCAAACCAACCATCGAAACGCGTAGGGCATTCACCGCGCGGTTCAAGCGATAACTCCAAGTTTGTTGTGACGCTTCGACAGTCTGAACCGACACATTCCTTTAGAACTACCGATACTTGATCAAGTACGAGCCCCCACTCAAGCTCACGTCTATAACTCACACCAGAGCCTGTGCCAAACCCCGGGGCGTCAGCGGCCCAAGTCAATGAACCTCCCCCATAACCCTCGGCTTCGCAACTCACATAATGCGTCACGTTGTCGACCGAGCACACCGCCGCCAATTCAGTTTGACCGGGATTAGCGGAATCTTCGTTCCGTTCGTCAGGAGTGCCCGGTTGAGTCGACGTTGAGGCAAGACCAGAGGTATCGATATTGGTCTGGACCTGTTGGCAATCGGACTGCTCGCACTGCTGAAGGGTTACGACCACCTGCGGAACTAACTGATAGCTCTCCAAAAGTTCAATTTCATATGTCGGCCCAGTAGTCCACCCCGAAACATTAGATTCCCATCGAAGCTCGGAACCTCCTCGGGTACCGTGCGCGCGGCAGAAGATTTTAGGGATTGATTCATCAAAATCGCAGATGGCCTCGAGTCCTGCGTGTACTGCAGAAGTGGTTGTGACCTCCCCTGGGTTTGAAGGTGAGGTGCTAGTAGTAACAGCACTTGTGGTCGAGCTAGGACTAGAGCTAGTTCGCAGATTCTCCGGACCAGCGCCGCAGGCGCACAGCAACAAAACGGAAAGCGCGACAGACCTTAATTTGCTCATGAACGGCATTCTTGCACAACTGCTATTCAGTTCCCCAAGCGGCTGGTGCTAAGGCCACGCAACACCTGTTTTGGTGTCGGAGGGGGGACTTGAACCCCCACACCCTTAACGGGCACTAGATCCTTAGTCTAGCGCGTCTGCCAGTTCCGCCACTCCGACGCTGCTCCGGTTACCCGGAAGAGAGCCCACTCTACCAACGACATCAAGCTTGCCAACACACCAAAACGGGAGCTATTGGCTAACTACTGTCAAGGCTCAAGCAAGCAACAGACCCAAGACAAGTGTTGTGAAGCCGAAGGTCACTGCGACCACCACCGTTATACGACTGAGGTTCTTTTCGGCGACAGTGGACCCGGCTGCTGTTGCTCCTACGCTTCCGCCAAACATGTCGGAAACACCGCCTCCCTTGCCGCTATGCAAAAGGACGAGACCAACTAGAGAGAAGGCAGAAACTAGGTGCAGGGCACCAACAATCCAAGTCAACACAAGCCCGATGGTACCAGCGTCGTCACCGGACTCCTCGAACCCGTTTTCCTCCAAGAGAGCAAGCAGATTTAGGTTTCTATCCGATGAGTAATGGGTGTGCTTCCCTTTGCTCCCGGAACCCATCCTTCTAGAATTGCCGAAAATCCCCCGGCACCACCACCAGCACGAACGACCATCGGTGACCAGTCGGGTAATTTCCTAATAGCCCGCCCTGAACTAGAACCAAACACCGTTTCTTCGTTACTGGAGGTAGGGATACCTTCCTCTATACCCGATGCACCTCGAGCCGCTAACTCTGGATCCATCTGCAAAAGAGGTTCCAACTCTTCATAGAACTTGTCTTTCGACCATCCTGCTGACGCAAAGACGTTCATATGTTCAGGGGTCATAACAATCATCGCCTCAGCGGGAAGTTTCCGATTTCCAACACCATGTAGTTGTTGCGCCAGGGTTCGCACCAACGATTCTGGAGTCCGAGAAATCTGGTCGATGCATCCGACTGGCCCATGCCCGGCAAACAGGGTCACTGTGTCATCGTCTTTCGAAAACCCCCGACTTACCGACAGGGGCGGCCAGTTATCTGGGAGGTTCTCTTCATCTTCAGCGAAACACCACCCAACTTTTGACGGTGCACCTAATGCGGAGCGGTCGATCCCCCCAATGCCAGGTTTACCTCCACCGACATTTCGGATCACTAATTGAAGCGCTCTTCCTATAGTTGAATTGGCACGATTTCCTTGACCTAAGGCGTTCTTTTCGACGTTCATACCAATTCGATGCCGGATTGGCCCGTTAACGATGATGATCGGACCAGAAAACCAAAGGGTGCAGAGCAGACCATGCATGTTGAACTGATCGGTGCAGGCAGCTTCCACAGCCGCTAAAACCACGGGCAGGTATTCGGGTTTACAACCGGCCATCACTGCGTTTATTGCAACCTTTTCAACTGTGCATTCGGTGAGCACCGGGGGAACAACGGCGACCACGTCATCTGGTTGCCGGTGTGTGCCTTCCAACATTTTGGATACTCGTTCTTCGGTAGGCGGAATTATCGGCAAGCCGTCGGACCAACCCCGATCGAACATTGCGTCAAATTCATCTTCCAGGGTCGCTATTTCCACTCGCCGGCTGTTTAACTCTGAGGCGCCAAATTTTAGAGCTAGCGAATCAATCAAATTTGGGTCAACCGATAACGATCCGCATCCCGGACGCATCTCTGGGAGTCCATGTCCGAGATCGTCCACACCTGTCAACGCTTCCCAGTTTGAGCGACTCCAACCCACCGTTCGAGCCATCTCTTTGCCATCTTGGATGAACATCAAAGTCGGCACTGTTTCCACTTCGTAATGCCAAGAGACTTCTAGCTCTCGGTCATGGATTCGTGTTTCAACTGTCTCAGGGAAATCAGGGTCATCCTGGGTGTAGATCGTCACCCCAGGTCCACGTTGAGACAGCTGTTCGAGAACCGGAACTATATCCACGCAAGTTGGGCAGTCTCGCTTAACGACCGCTACGAGACCATCAGGTAATGGTGGACGGTCGAGATTTAGTGCACTGGAAGTCATGTCAGGACTCTAGGCGTCTTGGAAGCTCACAATCCTGGCAAACGATGCTGCTTCCAAAGAGGCGCCCCCAACTAGGGCTCCATCAATATCTTCCATCGACATTAATTCGGCAGCNTTTGACGCGTTTACTGAGCCACCGTANTGAATGCGGACTTTCGTCCCGGCCGGCTTATGTATTGCAGTCACNACGCTCCTGATATGTGCACACATGAGTTGGGCATCTTCNGCTGAAGCTGTCTTNCCAGTTCCTATTGCCCATACCGGTTCATACGCTATGACTAGTTCGCTCAGTTGGTCCTTGCTGAGATCAGTCAGGCTGCCCGTGACTTGGGTCTCAACAACTGANTCGGCTCCACCNCTCTCCCGTTCTTCAAGGGTCTCTCCCACACAAACGATCGGCACCATGCCATGCGCAAAGACCGATTTGGCTTTGGCTGCGACTATTTCATTGGTTTCCCCGGAGAGTGACCTTCGTTCGCTATGACCTACGATCACGAAACGAACTTCAAGTTTTTGNAGCATCGCCGGCGATACTTCGCCCGTAAATGCTCCTGATGACTCGGNATGACAGTTCTGCGCCCCGAGATGGAAGTGCATCCTGTCGGCATCAATCAACGTNTGGATTGATCGNAGNTCGGTGTAAGGCGGGTGAACGGAAACTTCGACTGCGTCATAATCATGATTTCTAAGCTCNTANCTCAGTTTCTGGACCATTTGTATCGCTTCGAAATGGTTGAGATTCATCTTCCAATTACCTGAGATCAACGGAATGCGAGACATTTGTGTTCCTTATTTCCTAAGGGCTGTGAGTCCTGGGAGGTCGCCCAACTCAAGAAACTCTAGGCTGGCACCTCCTCCNGTACTGATGTGGTCCATGTAAGGCGTGAGGCCGATCTCGGCGACTGCCGCAGCGCTATCTCCNCCACCAACCACAGAGAAGGCGCGACTGTCTGCCAAGGCCTGTGCGACGGCTCGAGTGCCAGCTGCGAAACGGGTGTCTTCGAATAGCCCCATTGGACCATTCCAGAAAACGGTTCTGGCTTCGTGGACAGCGTCACCGAATTCAGCGGCAGTGCCAGGTCCGATATCAAGCCCTTTCCATCCGTCAGGTATCGAGCGGCCCATTTGTCTGACTTCTCCATTATCGCCACCGATGTCTCCGTCNGGGCTGAGGGCGGTGATGTCACTGGGCAAAAGAATTGAGGCACCTGAATCGAGAATCCGCCGACAGGCTTCCACCTGATCATCCTCACACAACGAGTCGCCAATGNTGTGACCCATCGCCTTTAGGAAAGTGAAGCACATGCCTCCTCCGATGAGGAGNCGATCCACNACTCCAAGAAGGGCANCGATCACGCCAAGTTTGTCGCTGACTTTGGCTCCACCCAGCACTGCNACCAATGGTCGCTGCGGTGATAGACGTATCTTTTCGAGTATTTCGATTTCCTTTTCGACTAAACGTCCGGCTGCGGCAGGAAGATGTGCGGGTGGTCCNACNAGCGAAGCATGAGAGCGGTGTGAGGCACCAAAGGCCTCGTTGACGTAACCGTCAAANGGGAGTTCACCGGCTCCTCCTACNAAGAACTCGACAAACTCTAAAGAATTTCCTACTTCACCCGGGTTGAAACGCAGATTCTCCAACAACTGGACTCCGGGAGCCAATTCCTCGACTCTGCTCTTCAAGATCTCGGTTGAATAACGGGGATCCCGTTTTCCATCCGGTCGACCGAAATGAGTTGCAATAACTACCGATGCCCCTCGCTCAAGTAGCCAAGAAACAGTCGGCATCGCGGCCCGAATCCGCAAATCATCAGCAATCTCCCCATCTCGGATAGGAACGTTGAAGTCACACCTCACCAGAATGCGCTTTGCATCCAAACNGCCTATTTCGGCTTCTAGATCTTCGAGGGTAGGAACTGAAGAAGCAGTCACACCAGAATCAACCGCACGTAATGGTGACGAGATCTACTAGGCGGTTGGAGTAACCCCACTCATTGTCGTACCAGCCACTGACTTTCACTAAGTTGTCAATGGTCATCGTGAGACCTGCATCGAAGACACAGCTTGAAGGGTCTCCCACTATGTCTGCCGAGACAAGTGGGTCTTCGCTGTAGGTGAGGATCCCTGCGAGTGGTGCACTGGAAGCTGCACTCGAGAAGGCAGCGTTAATTTCTTCAACCGACGGAGAGGCTGTTAACACAGCNGTGAAATCAGTAATTGAGCCGTCCGGTATCGGGACACGCANCGAAGTCCCATCCAGTTTCCCGTTCATAGCCTGAAGCACAAGCCCGGTCGCACGCGCCGCTCCAGTTGAGGTGGGGATGATGTTTACGGCAGAGGCTCGAGCNCGTCTCAAATCGCTGTGAGGGCCATCAACAAGTGATTGATCGCCGGTATAAGCGTGGACCGTNGTCATCAAACCTTTTTCGACTCCGAATGCTTCATCTAGAACCTGGACCATTGGGACAAAGCAGTTAGTTGTGCAACTCGCGTTCGAAATGACTTTGTGNGACTCTTTGTCAAATTCTTCGTGATTGACGCCGACCACGATGGTGGCATCAGCTCCGCTNGCTGGGGCTGAAACAATCACGAGAGGTGCTCCGGCATCTAGGTGCTGTGCCGCCTTATCTCTGTCTGTGAAAATACCAGTCGATTCGATAACGACGTCAACCCCCAAATCGCCCCACGGCAACTCCGCAGGGTTGCGTTCAGACAGGACCTTCAAAACTTTGTCGTCTATCGATATGCCGCCGTCCACGGCAGCGATGTCGTTAGGTAGGTTGCCAAGCACCGAATCATATTTAAGAAGGTGGGCCATTGTGGCCTGATCGCCTAGGTCATTGACTGCCACAATTTCTACGTCGGCACCTTGTTTCTGGATAGCACGAAAGAAGTTTCTGCCGATACGGCCGAAGCCGTTAATACCAACCCGCACGGTCATTGGAAGGTTCGCTTTCTGGGAGGGGATAGAGACGCTTCTGAATGTCTACCCTATTGCTTTGACGCAGTGGCGAATTGATTGACTACTTCTAGATTTCTTTCGATTCAAGGTCTCGATGTCGGGTTCGAAGCGAATGGCCGCTTTCGGCTAANACCCGACCGAACTCCTCGGCAATTACGACACTTCGATGACGNCCACCAGTGCATCCGAAGGCAATGGTTAGGTAAGCCTTCCCTTCCTCAACATAAGAGGGGATCAAGAATTCGAAAAGTGGGAGCGTGTGCNCCAAAAAAGAAGTGGTAAGCGGCTGTTCGAGGACGTAGGTNCGAACATCTTGCTCAAGGCCTGTTCTCTGCCTCANTTCAGGGACCCAATGCGGATTCGGCAAGAACCGACAGTCGATAACCAGATCGGCTTCTGTGGGCACTCCGTGCTTGTAACCAAACGACATAACGGTTGTTTGCATGAACTGTTCGTTGTCTACATCGCTGAACACCTCGACCACCCTGGATTTCAGTTCATGGACGATGAGGTCACTCGTATCGATGACNAAGTCCGCGGCCTGTCTGATCGGTTCCAGCAGTTCACGTTCTCGCTCAATTGCTTCAGTGACGGAGGTGCTGCTCTCACTCAGTGGATGCCGTCGCCTGGTTTGGTCATATCTTCGAAGCAGCACCTCTGTTCGTGCATCGAGAAAGATGACGTTCACGCGGGCTGCTGGGGTATGGAAATCCTTTAGAAAGGCAAGCAGGTCTTCTTGATGTTGGTGGGAACCAGCAACTAATGCAATTCGCTTGCCCAGGGAGTCNGAAGGCGTGAGCACCTCAGCTGCGTTAGCNAGCAAGCTGGGTGGCAAATTNTCAATTACGAGCCACCCAAGATCCTCCAAGGTGTCAGCCGCTGTTGAGCGGCCNGCGCCCGACAGTCCTGCCACCACNACAAANTTGGGTGAATCAGTCATTCCTAAAGGTTAGATCGCTCATTTANAACAAGTCACCGCTTCTCACATACAAGAACCAAAAGCCGAGGGATATGCCGAGCGGCTCGATAGGCATCATTACGCTCCAGGAANCCTTCAGGCGGCGCTGGCTCAAGCATTCGCACCAGCGATAGGCCTTGGTCGGTGAGCGTATTCAGGTAGANACTTAGGGGTCGATGAATGAATGGAATTCGAATCCCCAATTCGACTTCTTCGATAGTTTCTTGCTCCACTAGGTATTGGCCGATTCTCCAATACTGAATTGNTTCCTCCGATGTGTGCTCTTCNACCCATCCGCTGCCCGGAGTTTGTAAAAGCGGATGGTTCAATAAGAAAACGAACCTTCCCTCCGGCTTCAAGACACGAGCAACTTCGCAAATTGCGGTGCTCATCTCGGTTATGTGTTCGAAGACAAGGCATGCCACCGCTGCATCGAAGGTTTCATNTTGGAAGGGCAGNTCTGATGCAGAAGCTTGGGCGTAATGTTCGCCAGCGGACCGATTAAGGGCTTCAGATACTTGGGCCCATGAGCGATCTANTCCAAANACATGAGAGAGGTCACCCGGCAGTGTCCGAGCNACTTGACCTTCTCCGCACCCTATGTCGAGGATGTTCTTGAAGCCGGTGGTGAGGTCCGCTATCAACGGAAGTATCTGCTCTTTATATTCGGGATCTACGCCATTGGTGAACTCTCGCTGCCACCACGTAGCGTGAGACTCCCAGAGATCCTCGGTCATGCCCGCCCCTGGGTCCGCTCGTGAACTGATACCCCGACGCTGTTGGGAAGCCAGCTCAAAGCAAGTAACTCGTCAAGGGATGCTTGTTGGATTTTGCGGACTCCACCGAATTCTTTNATCAGCCGCTTTCGCCGTGCGTCTCCTAAACCTGGTATGTCGTCAAGGACACTTCGAGTCATTCTCTTATTTCGAAGCTGCCGGTGATAGCTAATTGCGAAACGATGACTTTCATCACGTATGCGTTGCANNAGATACAACGCTTCAGAACCTCGCGGTACTTCAATAGGCGCGCTTCGTCCGGGAAGGAACACTTCCTCAAACTGTTTTGCCAAGGCAACTACAGGAATTTCCTCCCGTAATCCCAATGAGTCCAGAACCCGGACAGCTACACCGAGCTGTCCTTTCCCTCCGTCTACAACGAGTAGCTGAGGAGGGTAGGCAAATTTGGTTACTTCAGCCGATGGCGANTCTCGTTCATCCAAATAGTTCTTGAACCTCCGGGAGAGCACTTCTTCCATAGCCGCAAAGTCATCGTTGCCCTCCACACTGCGAACCTTGAATCGNCGGTACTCACTTTTCCGAGGTAAAGCGTCCTCGAGAACCACCATAGAACCGACATAGTCGGTCCCTTGGAGGTGACTCATGTCGTAACATTCGATNCGCAAAGGAGCGTTGGGTAATTCCAGATATCTCTGCAATTCTTCTAATGCTTTGGCGCGACTGTTGTGGTCGGTGCCTCGCTTGAGTCGATGTCGNGTAAAAGATTCNCGAGCATTTTTGGTCNCTGTTTCGTGCAACGCTCGCTTATCGCCTCGCTGGGGTATCCGAATCTCNACTCGGGAGCCTCGTTGTTGAGTTAGCCATTCTTCATACAACGATTTCCTTTGTGGAAGGGCTGGGACGAATACGTTCTTTGGCATTCCGATTGGATTTTCGTCGTGATAGATGTCTTCGACTATTCGGGCAATCAAGTCTGGTTGCGTGACATCCTCAACTTTGTCGACGATTGAGCCTCGCTGACCCATAACGCGACCTTTACGCACGAAAAAGACCTGCACTGAGGCCTCTAGCTCATCGTCGTGGACACCNATGATGTCGAAATCTTCATTCCTNGTACCAGCTATTTGTTGCTTTTCTATCGCTTTTTTGACGCTNGATAGTCGGTCCCGGTATCTCGCAGCNAGCTCAAACTCTTTGGAACTACTAGCAGACTGCATTCTNTTGTTTAAATCACGCAAGACTTCGTCGGTGTCTCCTTCNAGAAAGCGGATCAATTCGCTTACTAGATCTNCGTATGCCTCCCGGGATATTTCCCCCACACAAGGTCCGGCGCATTGCTCAATGTGAAACAGAAGGCAGGGTCGCCCTAGTCGCTGGTGCTCCGACATCTTGTTGTCGCTACAAGTCCGAATTGGGAATGTCCGTAATAGGAGATCCAACGTTTCTCTAATCGCATGTGCGTGTCCGAAGGGGCCGAAGTAGCGATTTCCCCGTTTTCTCTTTCCTCGCATGACCATCGCTCGGGGCCATNCGTCTCGCTGGGTNATGGCCAAAAATGGGTANGACTTGTCGTCGCGAAGGCGAACATTAAAGCGNGGTTGGTGTCTCTGGATGAGGCTGTACTCCAACATGAGAGCATCCACTTCGGTCGCAACTTCGATCCATTCGACCGATGTCGCTGTCGAAAGCATCTGCACAGTCCGCGGATGTAGGTTTCGAGCGTCTTGGAAGTAGCTGTTTAGTCGGCTCCGTAAGCTCTTGGCTTTCCCGACGTAGACGATGCGNCCAGCTTGGTCCTTGAACTGGTAGCTACCTGGCTGGTCGGGAACCGAGCCGGACTCGGGACGCAGTGACATACCTAGAGGNTATTGCCAAGAAACTCTCTCAGTTCGACAGGACCGGCGCGAGGAAGCGACCTGTGTGACTTCCCGATACTTTGGCGACCTTTTCGGGAACGCCACTGGCTACTACTAACCCTCCCCCATCTCCGCCTTCAGGGCCCATATCAATGATCCAGTCAGCGGTCTTTATNACATCAAGGTTGTGTTCTATTACCACCACCGTGTTGCCCTGATCGACCAGCCTGCTTAGCACNGCCAACAACCTGCGGATATCTTCGAAATGAAGNCCTGTCGTAGGTTCATCCAGTATGTAGATGGTGTGCCCGGTCGGTCGTTTAGCCAACTCACTGGCAAGTTTCACACGCTGCGCTTCCCCGCCCGAAAGGGTCGTNGCTGGTTGCCCCAACCGAATGTAACCCAACCCAACNTCNACCAGAGTCTGCATATGGCGCGCTATNGGAGGTTGAGCCGAGAAGAACTCCAAGGCCTCCTCGCACGGCATNTTCAACACATCAGCAATAGTCATNCCCTTGAAACGCACTTCAAGGGTTTCTCGGTTGTACCGAGCTCCTTTGCAAACTTCACATGGAACGTACACATCGGGCAGGAAATGCATCTCAATTTTTATCGTCCCATCACCCGAACAGGCTTCACATCTCCCACCTTTGACGTTGAAGCTGAATCTGCCCGGCAGGTAGCCCCTCACCTTAGATTCGTTAGTTGCTGCGAACAGCTTACGAATACTGTCAAAGGCCCCTGTGTACGTCGCCGGGTTCGAACGAGGAGTCCGCCCGATCGGTGACTGGTCAATATCTATGACCTTGTCCAAAGCTTCCCAACCGTCAAGAGAGGTGTGTAATCCCGGCACCTCTTTGGATTTGTAGATCTTTTGCATTAATGATTTCCGCAAAATCTCGTTTATAAGGGTGCTCTTACCGGATCCCGAGACACCTGTTATAGCCACGAAACAGCCAAGTGGAATCTCAACGTCGATAGATCGGAGATTGTTTTCTCGCGCCCCATGAACTATCAAGGACTCATTAAGTGGTTCTCGGCGCGAAGCGGGTATTTCAATTTCGCGAATTCCCTTGAGGTACTCGCCAGTGACTGAGCCCTTGACTTCTTCTAATCCGCCAACTGGGCCGCTGTAGATGATTTCGCCGCCGTGTTCTCCCGCTCCAGGCCCAATATCAACCACCCAGTCAGCTTCCATGATTGTTTCCTGATCATGTTCAACGACAAGAACCGTGTTCCCTAGGTCTCTTAGGTGTTGCAAAGTCTCGATTAGACGTCGGTTATCTCGCTGATGCAAGCCAATCGACGGCTCATCCAGAACATATAAAACCCCTTCGAGACCGCTTCCGATTTGACTAGCTAACCGAATTCGTTGAGCCTCACCGCCAGCGAGCGTTGCTGCGGACCTATTCAACGTCAGATAATCCAATCCCACGTCCAATAGGAAGTTCAGGCGAGCGTCGATTTCCTTCACAATGGGAGCGGCAATAATCGTTTCCCTTTCAGTAAGCGACAATCCATCAATGATTTTGGCCGCTTCGCCTATCGAGACCGAGCAAAGCTCATAGATATTGTGACCCGCCACTCGAACTGCGAGGGAAACTTCGTTGAGTCGAGCCCCATCGCACGTGCCGCAGGGAACTTCCCTCATGTAGCCCTCGATACGGTCACGTGAATGATCGCTATCTGTGTCGGCGTGACGACGCTGCAAGGTTGGTATGACCCCTTCCCAGTGAGTTGTGTAACTCCGACTACGGCCATATCTATTTCTGTAACGGACCGTAAACGTTCTGTTTTGAGGACTGCCATAAAGAAGCAACTTTTTTTGTTTGGCTGTCAGCTTGGACCAAGGCTTGTCCACGGGAATATCGAATTCTTCACCAGTAGCTCGCAGCAAACGGCCATACCACCGGCTCGCACCTGTAGCGAAGGGAGCTATCGCCCCGTCCTCAATACTGAGGTCACCGTTGGGGACAATCAGATCAGGGTCCACTTCGAACCTAGTTCCTAATCCATCACAGGTTCCACAAGCCCCATACGGGGAGTTGAACGAAAAGTTCCTTGGAGCGAGTTCTTCGAAAGACCGCCCGGTTGTCGGGGAAAATAGGTGCTGACTGTACGTGAGTAGCTGCGGGTCTCCATCCTCCGACATGAGCTCAACCCAAACATGCCCATCAGCTAGCAAAAGCGAGGCTTCGATTGATTCTGTCAGGCGTTGCTCTATGCCTTCCCTGAGAACAAGACGGTCGACGATCACTTCGATGTCATGATTGACATAACGATCAAGTCGTTCTTCTGGTAGGACATCGGTTTCAGCCAGATCGACAATCTCTCCATCGACTCGAGCCCGCACATAGCCCTGGGAGGCAAGGTCCGTTAACAGCGTGTGGTATTCACCTTTTCGTCCCCGAACCACCGGAGCAAGGATCTGAAATCGACTTTCGGTTCCTAGCGTCAGAATCCGATCAACAATTTCTTGTGGGGTCTGGCGCTGCACTACTTCGTCGGTTTCAGGGTCATGCTGTATTCCAACCCTTGCGTACAGGAGCCTCAGATAATCGTAAACCTCGGTGATTGTTCCCACAGTTGACCGAGGATTTCTGCTGGCACTTTTCTGGTCAATTGAAATCGCCGGTGAAAGCCCTTCCAGAAAATCGACGTCAGGTTTATCCATCTGTCCCAAGAATTGTCGGGCATACGCTGAGAGGGATTCCACGTAACGTCTTTGCCCTTCAGCGTAAATCGTGTCGAAAGCGAGGGAGGACTTACCGCTCCCCGATAACCCCGTGAATACGATCAACTGGTCGCGTGGTAGATCAACATCGATGTTGCGGAGGTTGTTTTCTCTCGCTCCTCGGACGATTAATTGATCTCCCATTGTGCTGGGAGCCTATCCCGGCGCCATCTCTTAAACGGGGAGCGAAGCCCAAATCGAATCAGATCATAACGACTGATCTGAGCACCTCACCACGTTCCATTTTGTGAAAGGCATCCTCAACCTCGTCAATGCCTATTTTCTCGGAGACAAAGCGGTCCAACTGGAGACGGCCTTGTAAATACAAATCAATCAACATAGGGAAATCCCGAGACGGTAGGCAGTCTCCGTACCAGGAACTCTTAAGTGCCCCGCCTCTACCGAATACTTCGATCAGCGGCAAATCGATGCGCATCTCGGGGTTCGGGACTCCAACAAGTACCACTGTGCCCGCCAAATCTCGAGCAAAAAATGCCTGTTCGTAAGTCGCGGGGAGGCCGATCGCCTCGATAGCGACATCCACGCCATTCCCTTCGGTTACCGCTTGGACTGCTTCAATCACCTCATCATTGGTCATACCTGAGGAGTTGATCGAGTGTGTCGCTCCGAACTCCTTAGCCCATTGAAGTTTTTGGTCATCCAAATCAATAGCAATAATGGTACGAGCCCCAGCGATTCGGGAACCTTCAATCGCTGCGTCTCCAACACCTCCACATCCCCAAACTGCAACCGTGTCACCTCGAGTGACGCCTCCCGTGTTCAGGGCTGCACCCAGTCCTGCCATCACTCCGCAACCAATTAAGCCCGCGACTTCTGGCTCCGCAGCGGCATCTACTTTGGTCGCTTGCCCAGCCGCGACCAAAGTCTTTTCGGCAAACGCCCCGATACCTAAAGCAGGTGAGAGGTCGACCCCATCGACCGTCATTTTTTGTTGGGCGTTGTGAGTGGAAAAGCAGTATTGAGGCCTTCCCCGCAAACAACTTCGACATTCGCCACAGACTGCGCGCCAGTTAAGGATCACAAAGTCGCCCTCCTTGACGTTCCCTACCCCCGAGCCGACTTGACTGACAACTCCCGCTGCTTCGTGACCGAGCAGAAAGGGAAACTCATCATTGATAGCTCCTTCGCGGTAGTGAAGATCTGTGTGACAAACACCGCATGCTTGGACGTCAACCACCACTTCTCCCGGCCCTGGGTCGGGCACATGGATTGTTTCGACGGAAACTGGGCTCCCTTTACTTCGAGCAATTACCCCACGCACTTCATGCGCCATGACTAGGCCCCCCTTTGGCTCATTACTCGCGACAACGTCATCGCCCTATTGGGCAACCTAGTCGCGAGGCCCACGATCAGCCACAGTTCAGAGGGGTCTTAGACTACTTAGCTGGTCGCGTCGCGTAGATCGCGCCGCAATTCCTTAATTTCGTCCCTCAACCGCGCTGCGTACTCGAAGCGAAGATCCTCCGCTGCTTCTTCCATTTCAAGCTCTAAAGAGTGGATAAGCCTGTTCAAGTCATCTTCAGGAAGCTCAGCTAGGTCTTTTCTTGCCTGCTCATCAGGTCGTAACCGCCCCGAGACCAACTTGTCTGGGACCGGAGCCCCTTCTTCTTGCCCTCGAAGCACCAGCAAGATATCGGTTACTGCCTTCCGAATAGTTTGTGGGTCGATCCCATTCTCTGCGTTGTAGGTCTGTTGAAGCGCCCGCCTTCGATTTGTTTCCCCGATCGCAACCTGCATCGAATCCGTCACGTTGTCTGCATACATAATCACTTGCCCGTCGACATTTCGAGCTGCTCTACCGATCGTTTGAATCAACGAAGTCTGACTTCTCAGAAATCCTTCTTTGTCGGCATCAAGGATCGCAACCAAGGAAACTTCCGGTAAGTCCAACCCTTCTCGCAACAGGTTGATCCCCACCAACACATCAAACTCACCTAATCGAAGATCTCTCAGGATCTCTATTCGTTCGATGGTGTCGATTTCGCTGTGTAAATACCTAACTCTCACTCCTAGCTCCAACAAGTAGTCGGTCAGGTCTTCCGACATCTTTTTCGTCAACGTTGTAACGAGGACCCGGTCCCCGCGTCCCACGGTGTTCTCTATTTGGTCAATAAGATCATCGATTTGACCTCGAGTCGGTTTAACAATTACTTCAGGGTCAACGAGACCGGTGGGGCGAATTATTTGTTCGACCACCTGGTCACTAATGTCGATCTCGTAATCACCGGGAGTCGCTGAAAGGAACACGACTTGATTGAGGCGTTCCATAACTTCATCGAACCGTAGCGGTCGATTATCGCGCGCCGATGGAAGGCGGAACCCATGTTCAACCAACGTATCTTTGCGCGATCGATCACCAGCAAACTGACCACGAAGTTGCGGAACTGCTACATGGCTTTCGTCCACAACCAGCAGATAATCGTCGGGAAAGAAATCAAGAAGACTATATGGAGGTTCATCAAAGGTTCGGCCATCTAAATGCATTGAATAGTTTTCGATGCCGTTGCAATATCCGACTTCTTGGAGCATCTCAAGGTCATATTCAGTTCGCATTCGAAGCCGCTGCGCCTCTAACAATTTGTTCTCCGATTCGAACGACGCGAGGCGTTGCTGAAGTTCGGCTTCGATGTCGTTGATTGCTCGGTGGATGGTTGTTCCATCAGTGACGTAGTGGCTGGCAGGAAACACAGTCACCTCCTCTAGTTCTGCTAGGCGCTCTCCCGTAACCGGATCCACTTTGGCTATTCGCTCAACATCGTCTCCGAATAGCTCTATGCGGACGACGAACTCTTCATATGCAGGGTGTATCTCAAGGGTGTCCCCGCGCACCCGAAATTTCCCTCGGACAAGGTTCATATCGTTTCTCTCGTATTGCATATCGATCAGCCGTCCGAGGACATCTCTTTGGTTGTGGGTCTCCCCGACTCTCATGTAGAGCATGTGCTCGAGGTACGCATCAGGTGGGCCGAGACCATAAATTGCCGACACGGATGCAACGACAATTACGTCGCGTCGCGTAAGTAAAGCGGCCGTAGCAGAATGTCTAAGACGGTCGATCTCATCGTTTATTGACGAGTCTTTTTCTATATATGTATCGGAGGCCGGCATATATGCTTCCGGTTGGTAATAGTCGTAATAGGACACAAAATATTCGACGCGATTATCCGGAAAGAACTCCCGAAACTCATTTGCTAGCTGCGCTGCCAAAGACTTGTTTGGGGCGAGAACGAGGGTGGGTCTTTGGACCTTTTCTATCGTCCAGGCGATAGTTGCGCTTTTCCCTGAACCAGTGATGCCCAAAAGCGTTTGAAACCGTTGACCTGCCTCAACTCCCTGCGAGAGTTGCTCTACTGCTTTGGGCTGGTCTCCTGCTGGATCAAAGTCCGAAACGACACGAAAGGGGTGTGCTGCAGTTGGGGCCGGTAGCGCTTCGGAAGTCACAAGAAACAGCTTAGGAACTGATTAGGGCCGGAAAAGGTCCCATGTGATGGTTTAAAAAAATTCAGGGAACTTTCGGGATTTCTTGTTTCATTCACACTCATGGCCCGAACTATGGGTATCCTCCGCGCTGAGTGGCAAACACGAACAATTGGCGTCGCCACTCACGAGGCAAACATGAGCGACGATTCTAAAGACGAAGACAACGATGACGTAGAGCCAGATCCTGAGCTCATCGATGAGGAAATGGACGAGGAAATTGAGCTCGACCTAGAAGCCGACGAACTCCTAGACGAGGATGAAGACGACTCCGACGAAGACAACAAAGAGATCCCAGCTGGTGCGCGCCCGAGCACTGACGATGAAGATGAAGACGAAGACGATGACGAAGTTGAGGCCGACCTAGACACCATTCTCAAAGAACGACTCTCCTCAGCTGACGAAGAAGACGAAGACGAAGACGAAGAGGAAGGTGTTATCACTACAGCTGAAGGTGACCGAATACCTGGCAAACAAGAAGACGAAATTCTTTGTGAAGGGTGTTTCCTGCTCGTCAAAGAATCGCAGTACGACATGCGCGAGAACATCGCAAGTTGTCCTCATTGCGGCACACAACTGAACGTATAAAGACTCGGTGAGGACATGAAACTGGATGGAAAAGTAACTGTCATAACTGGAGCGGCGAGTGGTATAGGTGCGGCCTGCGCACAGGCCTTCTCTAACGCCGGCTCTCAGGTAGCTGTGGTTGATGTCGACTTTGAGGGCGCCAAACAAGTAGCTGATGCTGTGGGTGGGATAGCCATCCACTGCGACCTTGGAGACCCTTCAGCCATCGAGACGATGGCTGGTCAGGTTGAGACTCAACTCGGACCGACAGAAATTTTGTTTAACAACGCCGGTATCGGTTCCGGATCCGGAGTTTTTGACAGTCCGATAGAGGAATGGCAACGACAGTGGGACGTCAACTTAATGTCTCACGTTCATGCGGTCCGAGCTGTTCTCCCCGGGATGCTCGATCGCGGTGAGGGCTACTTGCTTCACACAGCCTCGATGGCAGGCATTCTTTCCTCACACGGCAATCTTCCCTATGCGGTGAGTAAACACGCCGTCGTCGGTCTAGCCGAATGGCTTGCCTTTACCTACGCCCACCGTGGAATCGGTGTTTCCTTACTTGCTCCACTAGCGGTAAGAACGCCAATGTTGGGCGATGCTGCTGGTGGTGAATGGGCATCGCAGGCCGGAGGTCCGATCAAAGAGCCGGAAGAAGTGGCCCAGCAAGTCCTGGATGCTGTTGTCGAGGATCGCTTCTTGGTCTTGACGGATCAAATAGCGCAAACCTGGATGGAGAGGAAAACCGGAGATCCAGATCGATGGCTTCATGGAATGAATCGGCTCCAGCAGCGCCTGGAAAGCACGGACGACCCCTCTCTTCCATCCGACTAGCGCATCTAGTGCTCCCTTAGTCTTTGGACCTCACCGATGCCCTCTGACGGCCTCCTGTGGATCCCTGTGACGCTTGGAGCTACAGCCGCCCAAGTCGTTCGAACAGCTCGCCAACATGAACTACGTCTCTATTTAACTTCCCTAGGTGCCGCCTACGTAAGGTTTCTATTCGCTTGGCCGCTGGCACTTTTATTGACTGGTATCACCTGGATATTCACGCCCCAACGGCTCGAAATTCCGCCCGCCTTTGCCCTCTGGGCGATATGCGCTGCCCTTGTCCAAATAGTTGGAACCGTTCTCCTGCTGAATGCCTTTAGAGCGAGGGACTTTGCAATCGGTACGGTTTATTCCAAGGCGGAGGTAATCCTTGTCGCCGCGGGGTCAGCTCTTTTTCTAGGGGAATCTCTTGAACCGTTTGGATGGTTGGGTGCTGCGGTGGTCCTCCTTGGCGTCGTCCTTCTCGCTGCAACGTCAGGTTTGGGAATCGCGCTGCGCCGATGGGGCGACCCAGCTGCCTGGTACGGCGTTATGGCTGGGTTCTTTTTTGCGTTATCGGCAATAGGAATTCGCGGCGCCTCGACCTCACTGTCGGGAGGCGATGTATGGCATAGAACCTGCATCACGTTGTTGGCCTTGCTGACCGCGCAGACGATGCTTTACGGGTTGTTCTTGGGGGTAACCAACAGACAGCAGCTCTTAAAGATCTGGGAACACCGCTACAAATGTTTGCAGGTGGGGGTCCTAAGTTTCGCGGGCACCACGGGGTGGATTGCTGCCATGACCCTCACCACCGCCGCCAAAGTAAGGACTTTAGGCCAACTAGAAATTGTCGTCGCGTTCTTTATTTCGTTGATGCGATTCAAGGAGGAACATCACTTTCGTGACTACTTGGGAAGTGCGTTGGTTTTGGTCGGAATTTTGTTGGTCGTGGGACTCGGTTGACCGAACAAATTGCTCGTCAGTAACGCTTTAATCTGAGCTATTCGTCCGAGGGCTCAGGAGTCGGTTCGGTCTCAGGCAGATTCGTGGCCCATCTCATAGCTGAAATTATTTGAGCCTCAAGTTGGTTTAGGGCGACCGAGTTATCGATCACAAAGTCTGCGATCTCGAGGCGTTTTTCGCGCGCGACTTGGGCCTTAATACGAGACCGTGCGTCTTCCTCGGTAAATCCGCGATGTTCAATTAAACGTTGTACCGAAATTTCTGAAGGTGTGTCCACTACAAGAATTCCGCTCACCACGTACCTTGGAGGTCCACCAGCAATAATTCCTTCAACGAGCAGCGGAATGTCTAGTACCAACAAGTTCTCACTATCAGCTTGTTCTCGAATTCGGCGCCGAATTTCCTTGTTCACGGGAGGGTGGACAATCTCGTTGAGTCGTCTTAGAGCCTCTTTGTCGCTGAAAACTACGCCTGCGATCGTTTGGCGGTCCAAAGTTTGGTCTTCGTTCAAAATGTCTTTACCGAAATGCTTCACCATCTCGGAATAGACAATTTGGCCTGGCTGCTGGAGTTCTTTAACGATTTGATCAGCGTCGATGAGGACGGCGCCATGGTCAACGAAACGGTCAGAAACTGTGCTCTTTCCGCTACCGATGCCACCGGTTAACCCGATGACTATCACGTCGTTGCCTACGCTTCCTCTGCTTGAGCCGTAGCCTCGTTCTCCGAAGCTTCATCGGCGTTGGCTTCGGTCTGACCGGAATCCTCATAGTCAGCAACCGCTTGGCGGTAAGCCTCTTCTCCGTGCTCTTCGTAGTATTCGCGCCAAGCCCTCTCTGCCTCGGATTCTTCACCTTCGACCGGAGCTTCGTACTCAAATTCGCCGATGAAATTACCGGATTCGTCATAGGCATGTTCACCGAAAGCTTCTTGATATTCAGCCGCTACTACACCGCCTTCAGCGGCTTGCTTGATGGACAAGCTGATTCTGCGCCTTTGCAGGTCTAGATCAATAATTTTGACCCACAATTCTTCTCCAGGTGTGACCACTTGCTCTGGTAACTCAACGTGATGAGCTGACATCTCAGATATGTGGACTAAACCTTCAATCCCATCGCCAACTTGGACGAAAGAGCCGAACGGTACAAGTTTCGTGACTCGGCCGTAGACCAATTCCCCGACTTTGTGTCCGTCGGCGAATTCTTGCCAAGGGTCTTGTTGAGTCGCCTTCAAAGACAGCGAGATTCGCTCTCGTTCCCGATCAACTTCTAGTACCTCGACATCAACTTCATCCCCTACCGTCACGACTGAATTGGGGTGGTCAACATGCTTCCATGACAACTCTGAAACATGGATCAGGCCGTCCATTCCTCCCAAGTCAACGAAGGCACCGAAACTAACGACCGAAGAGACGACACCGCTCCGCTTTTCTCCAGGTTGGAGATTGTCAAGGAATTCTTCTCGCTGTTCTTTTTGTGTTTCTTCCAGCCATGCACGGCGGGACAGCACGACGTTGTTTCGATTCTTNTCCAGCTCNATGATTTTGGCCTCGAGGTCCATGCCGATGTAAGGATCGAGGTCTCGNACTCGGCGNAGTTCGACAAGAGATGCAGGCACGAAACCGCGGAGGCCGATATCAATNATNAGGCCNCCCTTCACGACCTCTATTACNGGCCCNGANACTACTCCGTCNGATTCTTTGATCTCCTCGATCCTGCCCCAAGCCTTTTCATATTGAGCCCGTTTTTTTGAAAGGACGAGGCGGCCATCTTGGTCTTCTTTTTGNANGACAAGCGCNTCTATNTCTTCTCCCAAATCAACGACTTCNGAAGGGTCCACCGCGTTTCGAATTGANAGTTCACGGCTAGGTATNACGCCTTCGGATTTGAAGCCGATGTCAAGNAANACTTCATCGCGATCAATTCGAACAACAGTGCCCGTAACTAGGTCACCGTCCTCGAATTCGACGATGGTTCCATCTATGGCGTCGGCAAAGGACATTGCGCCAAGGTCGTTTTCGACGATGGTGCGAGGGATATATTCACCGGCATCAGTAAAGCTGCCGAATTCCGTNGTATCAGACACANGGTTTTGCTCTAGGTAGGCGATACGGCGTGTCAGTGGCAGAGCTCCCACNGGACACGGNGNCCTAGGCTACACGGCTNNTCNCTCGAAGCATCTCTAGTGTCAGTTCTAAATCTTGTNACCNNNANAATGCTTATGGNCGNCGNGCNAACAAAAGCAGCTCAGCATGGTCGACATCTAGCGAATCGGCAGCCCAATCNTCNCCTGANTGNACACTTCGAACCGTNAATGGTTCGAGGCCTGCTGCCTGAGCCATNAGCCAGAGCTCTCGTGGCGTGAAACAAGTGGTCCANAGATCTNCTGNTATTTCGTNGCCTGTNGGGTCCTTAATCCCAGTNACCTCNTGACGTGTCCCTGTCATCANGTCAAANTCNCTGAGATCACNGTNGGCGTGTGNAANTTGNAAATAGGACGAGAATGCGGCTAANAACAGCCGACAACCTGGCTTCAATGCTCGNGTCATGCCNGCAATTACAGANTGATCGCCGACGAGGTTTANGGGGTCNNANGCTGCNGGTCCGCCCTGAAGNCCGAAAGCNCCCTCACAAAGTGAGATCACTCCATCAAACTCTTCAACGAACTCNAGGTGTCTCGCATCAAGGNGTTCGAAAACTACCAAGTGTTCNAGNNCTTCTTCAGCTGCCGANCTGTTCCCNAGATCGACGAANNGTTGCGAGATATCTACNCCGACNCAGCTAANACCNCGCCGAGCTANTTCAAGAGAATGGCGGCCGGGTCCACAGCCGACATCCAGTACTCGNTGTCCGGGCTTNAGCAGTAAATGCGNAATTGCGTGGTCCACNTCTTGTTTCGTGTTTCGGGTAAACGAATANCGAAGNTANGCCTCCTTTAAATGATCNGCTACTGGTTCAAACCAATGTGTTTCATNACCTTCCGAAGTCACTCGTCAGGCTTTCGCCTGGGCCCAGGTAGGGCCCGTAGCAAGGTTGACTTCAAGTGGGACCCGNANATCTGCTGCCCCACTCATCTGCNCAACCGTCATTTGTTGAACATCTTGATANTCNTCNGGGTGGACTTCGAGAATNACNTCGTCATGGACTTGAAGGACTAGCCGACTCNGGGCTTCCATTTCAGTCANCGAACGNTCGATGCCGACAAGNGCGATCTTGAAGATATCCGCTGCTAAGCCTTGGATNGGTGCGTTCATTGCTTGCCGNTCAGCCGCCTGACGAACCCGAAANTTNGANGCTGCGAGNTCGGGTATNGGTCGACGACGCCCAAAGATGGTTTCGGTATANCCAACTTCCTTTGTCTTCTNTACAACATCATCCATAAAGGACCTGACTGCCGGAAACGCCGCGAAATAAGCATCGAGAATCTCTGATGCTTCNCTTGTGTCAATACCNANGCGTTGGCCTAGTCCGTAAGCTTCCATTCCGTAGGCGAGGCCNTAACTCACCATTTTNGCTCGCGANCGCTGCTCAACGTTGACCTTNTCAAGATCAACCCCGAANATTGAAGCTGCGGTCGCNTTATGNATGTCTTGTCCNTCTTCGAANGCCTNNATCAAACCGGGATCCTCGGCAAGGTGNGCGATAACTCTAAGTTCTATCTGGTTGTAATCAGCAACTANGAAGTCGTATCCGNTNTGCGGAACGAACGCTNTCCGAAACTCTCTNCCTAGAGNTGTTCGCACTGGAATGTTGTGCAGATTTGGATCCTCCGAACTCAGGCGGCCAGTCCGCGCGACCGTCTGATTAAAAGTCGCCCTAATTCGGCCGTCCGGATCGGTGACTTCGAGTAGACCTTGGCCATAGGTTGATCGCAGCTTTTCAACTTCTCGGTATTCGAGGAGCAGGCCTACCACTTCATGTTGGTCACGGATTTTCTCTAGGGATGCTGCATCTGTCGAATAGCCAGTTTTCGTTTTCTTTTGCGGNGTNAGTCCNAANTCATCGAAGAGCACCTCGCGAAGCTGNTTNGTNGAATTGACNTTGAATTCACGCCCNGCAATGCCGTGAATCNCAGCNTCGAGTCGCTGAACTTCGCTGACTAGGTGGTCGCGCATCCGAGTTAGTTCTTTAACGTCTACCCCTACCCCAATATCNTCCATCCGNGANAGNACAGAGATAAGCGGNCGTTCAAGGTCTTCGTANAGCCATGTCATTGAACGTTCGTNGATNAGGTTCAGCATTGTNGGGGCNAAACGACTTACCGCCAGAGCATCTCTTGCGATGTCNAGAAACAGATTTTCTCCGTCACCNNCGAGNTCTAGCTGNCCNGCATTTGCTGTTTCNCTGCGAACAAGCTCTTGTCGGCAATACCGCATCANTAGGTCGTCNAGAACGTATCTGCCTCCCGTTGGNTCAAGAAGGTATGCAGCGATTGCTGTNTCAAGNCGCAGGCCNTCANNAACCAAACCAAGTTGACGAAAACCCCTAGTGAGCTCCTTTGCGTTATGTGCNTCNAAGCCNATGCCTCCTTGGGNGGTGAAACCACTCAANGCAGCNACAAGATNAGNGTCCTGNAGNANCTCATNTTCAATCACCAACACTTCNGCGGTCTCAACATTTTGAAGTACCGCCAGAGCTATCAAGGANCCNTCTTCGTCGGCGATCCANCCAAGGGACAGCGGTTGCGNCTGTTCTTGCATTGGAATCAAAGCGGTNATGCATTCTTCNNCNGAAGTCGCGTGCACCAATTCTGCTTCTAANACNGCNGTTTCNGAATCGAGGCTCGGGAGNGCNNCTTCCAGGATTTCGCTTAACCGTTCATACAAGGAGTTGAACTCTAANAGTTCNAAAAGGCGCTGNACCTCTTTGACGTCTACGACNCCCCAATCGATGGAANTTCTNTCAAAGTCAACAGGAGCGTCCGTTCGCAGGACCATNGCGTCGACATTTCTTCTCGCCCGATCTTCGAACTCAGTCAAATTTTGTCGCAACTTAGGTGTCTGNTCGTCNGCGTGTTCGAAGATTCCATCCAGGCCCCCGTANGCGTTAATGAGCTTGGCGGCTGTCTTCTCTCCGACTCCTGGTACNCCCGGAAGATTGTCNGACGGGTCACCNCGTAGCGCTGCGTACTGTGGATACAGATCTGGGGTAACACCGGTNCTTTCAGCAATNCCCGCTTCGTCNTAGAGGGCGTAGTCGCTAACGCCTCTCCGGTTATAGAGAACTTTTATAAGAGGGTCTCGGACCATCTGATAGATATCTCGGTCTCCAGTCACGATGATCGCTTCATCACCTGCNTCTGCTANCTCTGTGGCAATAGTGGCCAGTACGTCATCGGCTTCAAAACCANCGAGATCAACAGCNGGNACCTTAAGNGCGTCCAGAACTTCTCGAACTATTCCGAATTGCTGGATCAANAATTCAGGNGTTGGATCACGTTGCGCCTTGTACTCAGGCANCATTTCGTGCCGNAACGTTGGTTCCGGNCGATCNAAGGCAACCACTATGCCATCTGGNTCTTGGTCCTTAATNAGATTNAGCAACATCGANGTGAAGCCGAATACAGCNTTTGTTACTTGACCNGACGCTGTNGCCATGTCNGTCGGCAATGCGAAGAACGCTCTATAGGTTANAGAATTNCCGTCCAGCAAAAGAACTTTGGCCACGTGGCAACCCTAGGCCCCCAAACACTTCAAGCGGATGACCTTGGGATCCGCANATGNAACNCNGAGNCTAAGGAACTAAATCTTCGGAGATGANCCGATTAGCTACATCCAACATGGANGACCGTTCACTCATGGCANTCTTNTGGACAAANGNGAATGCATCAGCTTCCGNTAGNCCATGTNCNTCCATAAGCACCCCTTTNGCTCGATCCACAGCTTTACGAACTTCTAGCTTTTCTTCCAACTCACGCACTGTGGCATCTAGTTGCAATATTTCTTCAAACCGACCTAACGCGACTTCAATGGCGGATACGAGTTCTTCGCGTTGAAAGGGTTTAACCAAATACGANAAGACTCCAGCGTCTCTAGCTTCTTCGATGAGATGTCGTTGACTGAAAGCCGTCAGAATGACTACAGCGGCCTTTCGTCCAACAGATACCTCTCTAGCAGCGGCCAAGCCATCCATTCCAGGCATCTTTATGTCGAAGATGCATAGGTCTGGTGAATGTTCGTGGACCAATTGCACGGCCTCATCACCGCGTCCGGTTTCGCCAACGACTACATAGCCTTCTTCTTCNAGCATTTCGCGCAGATCGAGCCGAATAATGGCTTCGTCTTCTGCTATGACAACGCTTTTCGACAACGGATTCCTCGTGGATTGTGAGGTAAGTAGCCTCAGGAGTGCGCCTTATNACCCTAGCCAGTNGAAGTGACGTCNCTCTGCTGCNAGACCTCTATCAATTCAATCGACCAGTAATACGGTCCAATAACGAATCTTGTTGTCCTTCTAGCTGAGTTAGGCGGTCAACCAATTCTTTNCGCTGTCGGCTGATCACGTCGGCGTGTCGCGCTGCTCGTTGGTGGGTTCTTTCAGAAATGGGCGTCTCAGACACNAANGCGTATATTCTCGCNGTTTCAGCCTCATCAGAAAAATGAGCAAACTGTTCGTCAAGTANCACTAATTCGGCTCGCAAATTAACTATTTGCTCGCTCGTTCGACGGAGTTGCCGTTCTACAGTCCGAATTGACATGGGGCAGGAAATCTAGCCGACAAAGCCTACNTTTCCTCCAGGNAGCCTTTAAGGCTTCTTCCCGACGCATCGTGCAAGGATGCCTGGCACAAAATCAGTGACCTCCACANCAACAAATCCTGCTGATCTGAAATAGTTCTCACANTCAGCGCGAGTGTGGGCCCGTCCTTGGCTGCCGCATATNAGNTCATTCATGCCCCACATGGCTGCNTCNACTGGGCTCTTCCGATCGTTATCAAGCATCTCTCCTATAAGGTGCATTTCTCCACCTGCTTCTAGCGCACGGAAAGCTCTAGCTACGACGCCTCCAATGACTTCACCGTCGTAGATAGGCAGATTGCTAGCCATCACAACTACATCTACTGGAGATGGAAACTCCCCTTCAGTGAAATCGGCACCTATCGTTGAAACACGATCTTGAACGCCGGCATCGTTGATGTATTCCTGAGTCGCTACCACAACGGGTGGNAAATCCAGCACTGTTGCCTTGAGTCCCTCGAATTGTTCCACGGAGGTGATGCTGTAAGCACCTGACCCGCCTCCTAGGTCAAGGAGGTGCGTGCGGTTCGATAAGTCAACTGTGCGCACAAAACGTCGAGCAGCGCCAAATCCGATACTTGAGGTCGCTTGATGATATTTACGGGCTGACTCAACGGTTAAGTCGTCATACATCCCTAGTTTGGTTGAATCTGGATCCCGCATCTTTTCTGTCATTTGGAACCAGCCCGTCACATCAGGTCGGGTGAACATCATCCATGGGCCTGCGTATCGTTCCTTCCCTTCGACTAGATAGGCCTCAACGTCGGGTGCATTGCAAAGCTCTGCGCCATCCCAATCAAGAAGTCCGAGNCTCANAGTGCAGGAGACAAGCCTGTCTACATCAATGGGGCGCAGCCCGGTTGCGTCTACTAGAGCTTCTTCTGTCCTACATCCGCCGCTGACTTGAGTAAACAGGCCTACGTCAAGGGCGGCATACAAGACTGCTGACGCGGTATAGGCCCTTGCTATCTCTTGTAAACGGGTGGTGTCTATTCGATTGCTCATTTTCCGNTTTCCTCAACTATTGCAATTCTGACTCGTCCGCAACACGAAAATAGTCGGGTTTCCCTAGCGCCCAATATTCTCCCCACACCTGTTCTCCTCCTGCTACGTGGAATGTTTCACCTGTCACGAANGAAGACATGGCCGGAGAACCNAGAAATGCAACAGCCTGGGCAACATCGTGGACATCGCCTAATCGCCGTTGCGGATTGTGATCGAAGGAGGGACGCGCTTCGTTGGGGTAGTTCACTAAACCTGGACTGCGCACGACACCAACTGCAACTGTGTTNATCCGTATTTGGTGGGGTGCCCACTCCACACTTAACGAAGCCGANAGGCCCTCCGCTCCGGCTCTTGCNGCAGCAGTGTGCGGGATACCCACCGAAGCGCGACCAGTGATTGTTCCTATATTTACAATCGAGCCCCCACCCCCTCGGTCGATCCATGTTTGTGCTGCTTTTTGCATGACATACCAGGGGCCATACAAGTTTGTCTCNACCACGGCAGCCCAGCCCTTCGGCGAGATATCACTCGCCGGNGCNGGGAATTGGCCACCGGCATTGTTAACAACGAGATCCAATCTGTCAGACTTTTCCCAGATCTTTTCAAACAGACCGGCTACCTGTTCGGGGTCACGAACATTNGTCTGGACTGTTAGAACATCGATGCCNTGAGTTTCTAAAGATTCTCGCAACTGTTCCATCTTGTGTTCATCTCGACCGCACGTCACGATGCGAGCTCCTAAACGTCCCAGCAGCATGCAAATCGCTCGNCCAATCCCNCCGGCTCCNCCAGTTACNAGCGCTACCTGANCCNTNTANAGGNCNTCCCGGAAACCGTGAGCCAGCGATGCGAGCTCGTCNTCAGTCCATGAAGAGTAGGGATCANCCGCCATGAGCACACGCTAGAGGCAACGATGTGAGTCTTGCATGGCTTTGACTCAAAGGATCTGGTGCCCGGAGCGGGAGTTGAACCCGCACGCCCGTGAGGGCAGAGGATTTTGAATCCTCCGTGTCTGCCATTCCACCACCCGGGCGGCAANGGCTGAGGTTACCCGTCAAATCGGGTGTTTTTAGGAGTTGTTGACGCATATTGTCCTCATTTCCACCTAGAGATCAATGTTTCCCGTAACCTCTANCTTCAGCCATGGTCCATAAGTTTCGCATGACCATGTGAAACCTTTCGGACCACNNTGCGGTCCAACTCACAAGAAGGCGACCGCATAGGGAGGCTGCGTGCTGGCATTCACATTTCCTGGTCAAGGCTCACAAAAGCCATCTATGGGTTCGGAATGGNTTGAGCATGAAAGCTGGGAACTAGTAGATGAGGCATCTGCGGCCTGTGGACGTGACGTTAGTCAGCTCCTACTTGAGGCCGATGCCGATGAATTAAAACAAACACGAAATAGCCAATTAACAACCTTTGTTCTCAGCATGGTGGTTTTGGATGCTGTGGAACGTACNGGTGTCGCCCCTAACTTCGCCGCCGGCCATTCACTGGGCGAATACAGCGCTCTTTGCGCAAGTGGTGCCCTCTCTTTCGAAGATGCCGTCCGATTAGTCGCTGAACGTGGTGAAGCTATGCAAGTGGCTGCAGACGAGCANGATGGCACCATGGCCGCGATACTTGGTTTAGANGATGATCTCGTGGTGAGTGCTTGCGCCCGANTAGATGGCGATGTTTGGGTAGCGAACTACAACGCACCNGGTCAGATCGTGATTGCNGGGTCCCCGATAGCGGTCGGAGATGCTAGCGATAAGGCCAAAGAACTGGGTGCCAAAAGAGCTATGGGGCTACCAGTAGGAGGAGCGTTTCATACACCATTTATGGCACCAGCAAGAGATCGCCTACGGAAAGCACTCGCAGAGGTTGAAGTACGAGCGCCAGCCATACCTGTCGTCGCCAATGTTGATGCCGTTGCTAGGGAAGATGCGCCAGAATGGCCGCAGCTCCTAGCAAGCCAACTCTGTAGTCCAGTTCAGTGGAGGCAAAGTCTTTATACGCTGCAGGAATTGGGTTGCTCGACGTTCGTTGAGTTAGGCCCGGGGACAGTCCTNACTGGTATGGCGAAGCGCACGCTGAAAGAAGTGAANACTTTGTCAGTCGCAACGCCAGAAGACGTNGACACTTTATTGGCGACTGTCACTGATCTGGGNTCTTCTACCCAAGGCAGCAGNGGAGCCGGGGAACACCTTTATGTAACTGAACGCCTTGTCGTAAGTCCGTGTGCCGGGGTATTCGTTCCAAAACAAGGAATCAGCGGNGACCAGCCGATTAACGTCGGNGATGTGGTCGGGTGGGTAGCCGAAGAGGAAGTACGCTCACCTTTTGCGGGACTTCTTATGGAGTTCATGGCCTTAGAGAGCGAACGTGTTACTGCCAGGCAACCAATTGCATGGCTGCGGACGAGGTAGGGAACCGTCGATGACTTCAACAGCCGCAGCCGGTGCTCGCATGCTGTCCGTTGGGACAGCCCTCCCAGACAAAGTACTGACTAACCATGATCTGGAAGAGATGGTTGACACATCTCACCAGTGGATTGTTGAACGATCAGGAATTCACGAGCGACGTATCGGCGGGACTACGGCTGGCCTAGCTGCGGAAGCAGCACAAATGGCAATCGAACGTTCAGGTATCGACCCTGCAT
The DNA here is from genome assembly GCA_002708935.1 of Acidimicrobiaceae bacterium. Classification (GTDB taxonomy): domain Bacteria; phylum Actinomycetota; class Acidimicrobiia; order Acidimicrobiales; family Poriferisodalaceae; genus MedAcidi-G3. The sequence continues at coordinate 398,112 of PAPO01000024.1, forward strand.
CTATCGACTTGCTGATCCTCGCCACCACCAGCCCTGATCGGCAAGTGCCAGCTACGGCCTCAACAGTCCAAGAAATACTCGGGCTCCGTTGCGGAGCTATGGACTTAAATGCTGCCTGTTCGGGGTTCGTGTACGGCCTTATCGCTGCTCATGGCTTTATCCAAATGGGGCATAGNCGGATCCTAGTAATAGGCGCCGAAACTCTTTCACGGNTAACCGACTGGACAGACCGGAGCACNTGCATTTTGTTCGCCGATGGGGCTGGCGCTGCCATCATTGAGAAAACTGACGGTCCAGGAGACCTGCACGGTTGGCATGTTGATAGCAATGGGGCCCTCGAAGAGTCATTGTTTTGTGATTTCGATGGAAAAATCCAAATGGCAGGCCAATCAATTTTCAAGAATGCAGTCCTGGCAATGGAAAATGCTGCCCGGAAGTCTCTTGAAATGGCGGAGCTATCCTCCGACGCTATTGATCTTGTGATCCCTCATCAGGCAAATGTCCGCATCGTTGAAGCATCGTGCAAGCGTTTAGGAATTCCTTACGAGAAGGCCTCCATGGTTATTCACAGGACAGGTAATACTTCGTCCGCTTCGATACCACTGGCACTTGAAGACGCCTGGGTCCAAGGCCGAGTAAAAAAAGGCGACAACCTTCTTCTAGTCGGATTCGGCGCCGGCATGACCTCAGCTGCCGCGGTCATCACTTGGGATGGGATATGAGTGCACCCAGAACGGTGCTTGTAACGGGAGGCAACAGAGGTATCGGTCTCGCTTCGGCACAGCTATTAGCAGATCAAGGCCATCGCGTCGCTATAACAGCCCGGAATCCCGAAACGGTCGACGACCGGATCCTGTCGGTTCCCTGTGACCAGACTGATCCGTCTGCCGTCGAAAGCGCATTTGAAACAATCGAAGCCGAACTGGGTTCAGTCGAAGTTCTTGTGGCCAATGCTGGCATCACCCGTGACCAACTGCTTCTTCGAATGTCGGATGAGGATTTCTCCGAAGTGATAGCCACTAACCTCACCGGCTCCTATCGCATGGCCCGCAGAGCTACCAGGACCATGCTCAGAGCGCGTTGGGGTCGCCTAATCTTCGTTTCTTCGGTCGTTGGACTCTTGGGTTCAGCGGGCCAAGTCAACTACGCCGCCAGCAAGGCTGGTCTAATTGGAATGGCGAGATCCATGGCCCGGGAACTCGGCTCACGTAGTATCACCGCAAATATCGTTTCCCCCGGCCCGGTAGCAACAGAAATGTTCGCTTCACTAACCGAAGAACAACAGTCGGCGATTACAAACCAAGTCCCGCTCGGACGAGTTGCTCAACCCGAGGAAATAGCCCAGACCATTGCCTTTCTGGCGTCCGAATCCGCTGCATACATATCGGGCGCCGTAATCCCGATTGATGGTGGACTTGGCATGGGGCATTGACCCAAACCATCTACACTTCGCATTGTCCAATGACACAAGGAACACCTCAATGAGCGACAACTTCGAGCGATTCAAAAACTGTGCCGTGGAGGTACTTGCAGTGGATGCGTCCGCTGTTACTACCGAAGCAAGCTTTGCTGATGATCTTGACGCAGACAGCCTGGATTTAGTCGAGCTGGTAATGGCTCTTGAAGAAGAGTTCGACATCACCGTCGAAGAAGAAGAACTGTCCGACGTTGCCACTGTCGGCGATGCTGTGGCGTTGGTTGAGTCGAAACTGTGAGTGAAAGGCGCAGGGTAGCCATCGTCGGCCTCGGGGTCGTTTCCTGCGCCGGCACAGGGCTAGAAGCATTTTGGCAGGGACTGAACTCTGCGCCGCCTGAAGGCGAGCGTCGCGTTCACGATTTCGATCCTCTGCCCTTTTACGACAACCCAAAAGAGGCGCGAAGAGCTGATCGCTCCCAACAAATGGCTACAGCGAGCGCAACAATGGCAATTGAAGACGCTGGNGACCTAACGTCCGACCCCGCACGCTGCGGGGTTATCTACGCAACTGGNGTTGGAGGGCTACANACCTTNGAGGAGCAAGTCCTCGTCCATGACCGCAAAGGCGCAAGGAGAGTTTCTCCTTTCATGGTTCCGATGATTATGCCGAACGCTCCAGGAGCTGCTATCTCAATGCGTTTCGGCCTTCAGGGACCAAATGAGACCATCACTACCGCCTGTGCGGCNAGCACGCANGCTATTGGTTACGCCACTCGTCTTATCCAAATGGGATATGCCGATGTAATTGTTTCGGGCGGTGCAGAGTCAGTCATGTCGCCGGTCGGTACAGCAGGCTTTCAAAACATGACCGCTTTATCCTCNTCNGGCCGNTCAATGCCTTTCGACAAAGACCGAGATGGCTTCATGATGACCGAAGGTTCAGCCACACTGATCCTCGAAGAAATGGAGTCAGCTAAGGCGCGAGGAGTTCACATCTACGGAGAAGTTCTAGGCTCAGGGTCCACAGCGGACGCCCACCACATAACCGCGCCCGCTCCGGGTGGCGATGGGGCTCTCCGATGCATGCAATTGGCAATTGAAGACGCCGGATTATCCTCCAACGACATCGCCTCTATTAACGCACACGGGACCTCCACTCCCCTCAACGATGCAGCCGAGGCTGAGGCATTGTCGAAACTATTCGGAGATAACGGTCCCCCCGTTACTTCGACCAAAGGGATCACAGGACATGCCCTTGGAGCCGCAGGGGCGATAGAAGCAACAGCTGTCCTCTTGTCATTTATTCACAAACAAATNCCACCAACCTCAGGTTTCACNACNCCAGACCCAGAGATGGCCGAATTTAATCTCGTGACCGGCAGCCCCCAGGATTGGGAGCCCGGACCGTCAATGTCNAATTCGTTTGGCTTTGGTGGACACAATGGTTCGATTGTTTTGGCCCCAACCGAATAGGTGCCCTCTACAAAACGCGAGTTAATGCTGTCGTCGCGGACGCTACTAACAAGACCACCGGCAACGGCGCTTTCATCAAAGTAGCCACAGCTCCAGTTGCTACCCCAGCAGTAAGGGCACTGACAGTCAGTCTTCCACCGCCGTCAAAGGTCTGGACAACTATCAGTCCAGACAAAACCGCTGGCGTCAGATACGCGAGAAAACTCTGGCCCGATCCGAAAAGACGAAGATTCCCGGCAGTTAAGACTCCGCCAATTTTGAAGAAATAGCAGCCTGCTGCTAGTCCAGCCAATAACCACCAGGTCATCCGTTTCGGCCNTTCACTCTTGGCGCTCAATTCTTGTCGCTACCACCGCACCTAAAGCCGCTAACAGAACTGGGAAACCCGCTGGTAACAGCGGAACTGTCACCACAGCAACTACTGCCCCAATCACAGCCGCCCTTCGCTTATTCCGATCTTTCAAATGCGGCACCAGCAGCGCCAAGAATCCTGCAGGAAATGCGGCATCAAGACCCCAAGCAAATGGGTCGCCGACAACTCCACCGACGAGAACTCCGATTAGNGTCCCGANATTCCAAAAGAAGAACACNGATAAACCAGTTATCCAAAATGCTTCCCTACTCTCCCNAAGANTGCCTTGAGCCTCAGCCATAGCAGTACTCTCATCGATTATCAGCTGGGCGGCGACAAGGCGGCTACCTTTTCCAGAAGGCATGACTTGAGACATCGATAAGGCGTAAGCACCGTTACGCGCTGCCAACAAAAGCGCTGCCCCAAGCGCCGACATCGGGTCGCCTCCAGTGCTGACCACTCCAACTGCAGCAAACTGAGACGCACCGGTAAACATTAAGAGCGACATCATTACGGCCTGCAGCCCGGAGACCCCTGCTGATACTGACAGNACCCCAAAGGTGACNCCGAAGGTNCCTACAGCTAGCCCGAGCAGAAATCCATCACGTCGGTGCTGACGGGACCAAAACGTCTTGAGTCGCTCACCCACAGTCAATACCGAGGATTACAGGTCGCCAGCATTCGCGATGATGAACATCATTTCTGCCTTACAAGCAAGCTCTTCACCCACGAACGCTTCTCCCGTCGCCCTGCCCGCCATTCGTGACATCTTGCCCAAATGAGCTTTGAGGGTCAAAGTTTCGCCTGGNCGTACTTGTCGCCTGAAGCGAGCCTTGTCTATCCCCCCGAATAANGGCAGTTTTCCCGAGAACTCTTGAGCNCTGAGAGCNGCTAGCCCCGCCGTTTGAGCAAGTGCCTCCACAATCAACACGCCGGGCAGTGTNGGTCGTCCCGGAAAGTGTCCTTCAAAGAAGGCTTCGTNCCCTGTTAAATGCCATAGCGCTGTGCACGACGCTCCAGGGTCCAGTTCTACGATTTCGTCGCACAGCAAAAATGGTGGTCGATGTGGGAGGAGTTCACTTGGGTGAGGGAAGTCACTCATTGATCTTCTCCAGTGCGGACAACAACTCAACGGGCGTTGCNTTTGGCGACACCTTTACCCACGTCCCCTCAATTCGCCCAGAAGGCGAAATCAAAAACAGCGAGCGTGTAATGCCCTCATACTCGCGGCCGTACAGTTTCTTCGGTCCAAAAACAAAGTACTTCCGAGCAACTTTATGNTCTGGGTCCGAGAGAAGGGGGAAACCAAGTCGGTGCTTTTCGGCCCACGCCGCTTGTTTCTCAGGNCTGTCCGCGCTAATACCGACCAGTGCAACACCGCTGATCCTAGGAAGTAGNTCNCGTAATCCGATCGCCTGCTCTGTNCACCCCGAAGTATTGGCTCTGGGATAGAAGAACAGCGCTACTCGAGAAGTTTGTTGATCGGTCAACCGCCACTTTTCATTATTTTGGTCATAAAGCGTGAAGGCAGGGGCCCGGTCACCAAGCTGAAGCATTTAGCCAACTTAGCGATCTGCGAGTGCCTCGTAGTGCCCCAGCAAGATAATTACTTCGTAGATTCACCGAAGAAGCCCACACGNATGTACGCCACGACAGCATCAATTTCCGCGTCTGTGAGGCTCGCACCAAAGCCCGGCATGGAACGTCTTCCTCGCGCGACGAGGCTACGTTGCTCCTTNTACGAGTATTTGTGTCCCTTNCCTACAAGATCAGGGCCGAAATTACCGGANCCGTTTTGTCCGTGGCAGGCTGAACATGTGTCGCTGTACACGGCTTCACCCAAGCTCAATTCGACCTGTGAATATTTTTCGTCTGTAGGGCCTTTAGATGCCCAGTCAGTACTGTCGCCGCACGCTAGACAACACGCGCNTAGCAGCGCCANCGATAGTCGTAATCCCCGAACCTTCATTTCAACTGCAACCGNTGTCCGCCGACTCCGGAATACTTGCTCGGTTTTTCGGTCCACCTGCGAGAAACCCACTGAGCATCCCGTACATGAGCATGGAAGTGTTCTGGAATCTGCCTCATGGTCCGGTCAATGGTGCCGTTCCCGTCTCCGAATCTCTCAATTCCCGCCTCATTTAGGCGGTCTANCATCCATTCAATCTGNTCTTCGCTAGGCGTGGTNCCGTGTGATTTCCATACAACCATCGGTGTNGAACAAGCCTCACAGTCGGCCACCCAACAAACATCNTCTTCGTAATACCAGTGGGTGAANCGTGCTGCCTCGCACAATTCNCATAGCTCGCTCGTCTTATTNACCACCGAAAACAAGCCTCAACCTGCGTCGAGCGCAGCTCGGTAGGAGGCGACNAGCTCACCTACCCCATCCGCTCCGCCACCATCAAGAAGNCGACGCACAACCGCTGACCCGATGATGACCCCATCAGCCACGACACTCGCTTCGACTGCTTGCTCGGGCGAACCAATTCCGACACCTGTGAGTACTGGTTTATCGGTGACGCTCTTACATCTTTTTGCTATTTCGGTAGCGGTTGAAGCGAGAGTAGATCTCTCTCCTGTTACACCAAGCAGCCCCACCGCGTAGACAAANCCCTGTGAAGCGGCACATAACTCCGGAAGCCTGTCATCTGGGGTTGTTGGTGCCGCCAACATNATCGTCTCAACNCCAACCTCTGCTGCCGCTTGTCGCCAAGGNCCCGATTCCACCAATGGCAGATCTGGCAAGATGGCGGCATCAATACCTGAGTTCGCTAACGTTGCCGCGAACCTTTCGTGCCCAGGGTGGTGNGCGAGGTTGTAGTACGTCATGACGGCGTGAGGAACACCTGTATCAAGATTGGGNACCGCCGCTAACACTGAANTGGGAGTAGCTCCAGCGTCGAGAGCCGCTTGGCTAGCTTCTTGNATCACCGGNCCATCCATCACNGGATCCGAAAATGGTATCCCGATTTCAATAGCATCCGCTCCTGCCGCTGCCGCTGTTTCTACTGCTGCTTCCCATCCTTCATAACCACCNGTTATGTANACAACTAGCAACTTCGCACCGTCATCTCGNCGGCCACGAAGGAAACTTTCCATGCGGCCAACACCAGGGTTGAGGTTCACTGATCGCTTTCCGTTCCCAACACATCCATCATCTGGTCAACGTCTTTGTCGCCGCGTCCAGAGAGNTTCAAAAGCACAGCCTGATCTTGNAATGTTGCCGCCTCTCGAACAACCCACGCCAAGGCGTGGGCCGATTCAAGCGCAGGGATAATCCCCTCAGTTTTCGACAGCAGNTGGAAAGCTTCGACAACCTCTTCGTCGGTCACCGCTGGATATTCGGCTCGACCTATCGACGATAAATACGCGTGCTCGGGTCCAACGCCGGGATAATCAAGTCCTGCNGAAATGGACTCAGCTTCTTGAACCTGTCCAACCTCATCTTGCATTAGATATGAGTTCATCCCATGCACAACCCCTGGAACCCCGCGACCAACCGCAGCCCCACCCGCGGGCTCCACTCCGATTAAACGGGCACTGGTATCTGCAAAGCCCGAAAAGATCCCGGCAGCGTTACTTCCGCCGCCTACACAGGCGACGATAACGTCAGGGACGCGATTCATTAGCTTCATGCACTGCTCATAGGCCTCATCACCAATGACATGGTGAAAAGTTCGAACCATCCACGGATACGGGTGTGGGCCCATCACCGATCCGAGACAATAATGAGTGTTNTCGACCGTAGCGACCCAATCTCGAAGGGCCTCATTCACTGCATCTTTTAGGGTCTGACTACCAGATGAAACCGCCTCAACCTCTGACCCCAACAGGTGCATTCGAAAGACGTTTAATTCTTGACGTTCGACGTCAACTTGTCCCATGTAGACCTTGCACTCCATATCTAATAGAGCNGCTGCAGTTGCGGTAGCAACACCATGTTGTCCCGCTCCCGTTTCAGCGACAAGGCGAGACTTTCCCATTCGACGAGCGAGTAGGGCTTGACCAATCACATTGTTGATCTTGTGTGAGCCNGTGTGGTTCAGATCTTCTCGTTTCAGAAGGATTCTGACTCCCAGTTGCTCAGATAACCGGTAGCACTCGGTAAGAGGAGAGGGCCGTCCCCCATAATCGGTAAGGATNCGATGGAATTCGCTGACNAACGCCGGATCGGCCCAAGCATCACGAAATGCTGTTTCAAGCTCTTCGCAAGCCGGGATCAGAGTTTCAGGGACGAAACGCCCACCGAACTCTCCGAAGCGCCCTTCCTTATTCGGATCGATCATCACCATATGTTCAACCTATCGGTGACAACGCTTCCCTCATCACTCATCCCGCCAGTCATAGGGNCTCGGNGCATCTGGATCAAAATCGTCATCGTTNGGTTCCAACAAATTTCCTGCATCTCGNGCNTTCATCACGAATTCTCTGANCTTGACCGGATCTTTAACCCCTGGTGAAACTTCAACACCACTGGCGACGTCAACGCCCCATGGCTTAACGACGCTTACAGCTTGGGCCACGTTTTCAGGATTCAGCCCACCTGCCAAGATNAGCGGNCGTCCTCGTTCTCTCCCGTCAAGCAACGACCAATCAAAAACTTCACCAGAACCGGGCTCAGGTGCATCAACNAGAACCGCTGTAGCTGAATAGCGATCGAGTTCATCGATAGCTGGNTCACCTGCAACAAATACCTTAATCAGGTAAGGAACTCGCTCAGCGACCCACGAACTGTCTTCAGAAGATTCGCGTCCATGAAGCTGCGCTGCCTGTAAACCCGCNTCATGNACCGTCTGAACGACGGTCTCTTTCAGTTCATCTCTGAAGATCCCCACCGTCAGTACGCCACCCGGCAAACGCCGAACTATATCTCTCGCCACCGCTGGACGTATCTGTCGCGATGATCCGGGAACAAAGTTAAAGCCCAATGCATCAGCNCCCATCCCTATGGCCAGGAGCGCATCCTCTTCGGTGGTAATTCCGCAGACCTTGACGAACATCAGCCGGCTCCCCGTAAAGCGGCGACAGCCATTCCCGGGTCGTCACTTACNACCAACGTTTCGCCAACGAGGATCGCTGAGTACCCAGCTTCGCTCAAAACCATCGCATCTTCAGGGCCNCGGACTCCCGACTCCGCGACTCCCACTACCCCCTCTGGGATGAGTTTCGCCATTCGAACCGCCCGCTCATGGTCAACCTCAAAGGTGAATAAGTCCCTTTGNTTGATCCCGATCAGATCTGCTCCAANCTGAACNGCGGTATCAAGCTCACTCTCGTCATGGACCTCAACCAGTGAGTCCATACCTAAACNTCGAGCCAATTCAAAGAAGGTTGCAAGNTCATCGGGGGAAAGTGCNGCGACGATCAACAAAACGGCGTCAGCACCCATTAACCGTGCGTCCAACACATCGCGTTCGTGCACAGTGAAGTCTTTCCTCAATACAGGTAGATCGATTGCTGATCGAGCTTCTTCCAAGTCTTGACTCGATCCGCCAAAATTGGGTCCGTCAGTGAGAACGGATAAGCATGCAGCTCCTCCTCGCATGTACTGCTCAGCCAACAANGCCGGATCCAAATCGGCGAAAAGATCGCCCTTTGAAGGAGACCGACGNTTTACTTCCGCTATCACACTCAGCCCCGGTTCTCTGAGAGCTTGGGAGAACTGTCGCGGTTCCGGACACTGGGCTGCCTCTTCAAGTAGGCCCTCCAGAGGTCGTCGGTCAGNTGCAGCCCTGTTGCGATGTTCGACGATAATCCGATCTAAATAAGTTCCATCACCGACACTCATGCGAGGTGCCTTCCGGTATGCAGTGGTTTCTAGCTACCCTCACACTTACTAGAGGTCGAGACCTTTNGCGCAGACAGGCTCAAGAAAGATCAACTCCGCTCGGCCAGCCATGAATTCTCCGGTGGCCCGCCCGAACTCTTTCATCTGGTCCGACCCACCATGGGCAGTCAAAGCATCTCCATCTGAATACATTTCATAAAACCAAACGACGTTCTCATCGCCTGCATCTTTGTGAGCTGCGTATANCTCAGTACCTGGTTCTCCGGACACGTTTCGCATTCCCAAGTCGGCGATCACAGCCAACAGGGCATCACGTTGTCCTTCTTTCGCAGTTAGTTTCGCTAACAGAGCAGGTTTAGCCACAATCTTGTCTCCCAGTTCAGCTGGTCTCGCTGATTGCGACACCATTAGGCATTCGCAGAGGCTACTCCGCGAGAGGTCCCTGAAGGATTTCGCTATTGAATAACCTCGTTAAGTGCAAATACCTCGATATCTGTGCCTTCNTCATTTTTTATGCCCTCGACCTCGCTCAGAACAGAAGCNAACCCGACATAGGGGGGCGTTGANGTNACAGCAAGCACCTCTCCNGCTTCCTTATCTTGAGAAAATAGAGTCTGTTTCGGAGAGAGTGTGACGTCGCNGCGAATACGCCGAAGGAGTCGACGCCCACCCTTTCGCGCAGCGATCCGTTCCACTAGCTCTTGACCCCGATAGCAGCCTTTATCGAACGAAACTGCCAAACCCAGGAGATCAGTCTCATTTGGTATTGCCCCAACATCAAATTCTCTNCCGATCACCGGAAGTCCATGGCTGAANCGAAGCCGCTCATATTCCTCATAACTGCACNCAGGAAGGTCCACTGTCGCATTTTCCGCNAGNAAATCAACATGTTGTAGAGCCGGCCACGGCGATTCCACTGACAAGAACGCTGAAGAGGCGTTAGNCGTCTCGTAGTCACCTAAAACCGAAACCATCTTCCAGTCATGAAGAACAAACTCTATTTTCGACCGAAGCTTAAACCGTTCTAGAGACGCAAGAAGAAGCGATCCGTATCCTGGCTCTGTGTCAAGCAAGTAATGCTCTTGCCCTANCCGCGTGATCCTAAAACAACTTTCTAGGTTCCCTTTGGGTTCGAGAAGAAAAGAAAGACGAGACTCTCCGTCCACCATGTCATCCACATTTTGTGAAATCTGACCATGAAGGTAGGTCTCNGTGTCAGGNCCATCCAATGTNAGGACATCTCTCTTGCTAGTAAAGCTCATGGGTGTCATGTTTGGTCCGTTAAAATCTCGACCGCGTTTCGCACTAATCGCAAACCGATCTCGTCATCAAAAGACATTATTGACTCGGGGTGAAACTGCACAGCATTTATCGGTAAAGATTTGTGTTCAACGGCCATTACGACGTCATCGTCANCGCTGGTTGCCGTNACTTCNAACGATTCAGGAATTGCATCTTTTGTAGCGNAGAGCGAGTGGTAACGACCCGCTCTGAATTCAAGTGGAAGGCCGGCNAACAGGCGACCTCCGATTACCTGAATCGGTGAGGCTTTGCCGTGCATTGGAGTTACCAACTGATCGAGTGTGCCTCCAAAGAACTCCACGACAGCTTGAAGACCTAAACAGACGCCAAATATTGGAATTTCCAAAGCAAGGGCAGCTTCGATCGTGTCAGAGATTGCAAAATCTGAGGGTGTCCCTGGCCCCGGGGACAACACCAATAAGTCTGGACGTAAGCGGGAAAGATCTTCTAGTGGGAAACCTGCCCTCTGGGTTGTGACATCNGCACCTGTTTGTCTCAGATAGTTACCCAGGGTGTGCACAAAGGAATCCATATGGTCCACAAGCAGGACACTTTTCNTTTCTTCGGCTGCNGCGAACGTTGGAATATCCGCAGTCCGGCGTGGCAACCTCAGCGCATCCAAGAAGGCTGAAGCCTTCAATTCGGTTTCCTCTTCTTCGGCAACTGGATCNGAATCCCACAACAGCGTGGCTCCAACACGAACCTCCGCATGGCCATCCTTGATCCTTATTGTTCTCAGCGTCAGTCCTGTATTGAGCCCTCCATCAAATCCCACTTTGCCGATTGCTCCGCCATACCAGGCCCTTGGGCTCTTCTCGTGGTCTTCAAGGAACATCATCGCTGCGGTCTTTGGCGCGCCTGTAACAGTGACTGCCCAGGTGTGGGTAAGAAATGCGTCTAGGGCATCNAACTCAGGACGAAGTCGACCTTCTACGTGATCCACTGTGTGAATTANCCGCGAGTACATTTCTATTTGGCGCCGTCCGATGACTTTGACCGATCCGGGTACGCATATTCGGCTCTTNTCGTTNCGNTCAACATCGGTGCACATCGTTAGTTCCGACTCATCTTTTTCGGAATTAAGGAGGGCAAGAATCTGTGATGCGTCGTCAAGTGGGTCTTGCCCTCTGGCAATCGTCCCCGAGATTGGACAGGTTTCGACTCTGTCTCCTTCTACGCGTACATACATTTCCGGAGAAGCTCCGACCAGCCATTCTGCTTGACCTAGGTTGATCAAAAAACCATAGGGAGACGGGTTCTGTTCCTTCAAACGACGGAAGAGTTCTGACGGTGGTTCGGGAGACGGCTCTACAAATGTCTGGCTCGAAACCACTTCGAACAGATCTCCACGAGCGAAATATTGGCGAGCAAGATCAACAACCTCTGCATATTCACCGCTTTCATGGTCGCGCATCGGTTCGAGATCTAAATCTGGTTGGTAAGGCTCTCGGGCTCCTCCTCGACTGATATCAGCCGTACTCGATCCCTTATAACTGAATTCGTATCGCCGACGTTCGGCTATTCCTCCCTGATGATCAACCACAATGATTTCATCGGGAACATACAAAACGAGGTCCCGCTGGTTTTCAGGGCGGACAAGCTTCAGATCGATGGGTTCAAATTGGAAAGCTAGATCGTAGCCAAAGGCCCCATAAAGCCCTAAATGCTCATCGGGCCCGTTGAATAGCTCAACGATGGCCCGGATTACCGCAAAAGAAGAGGGCTGACGGCTCCGCTCTTCTTCTTCGAATCGATCAGCTGGTCGTTCTATTTGAAATATAAGCCGGTCAGCATTTTCTTCAACGATAGAAACATGCGCTANCTCCTGAATAACTTGTNTGACTGGACTTAGGAGAANTTNGCCTCGAGGATTCAATGCCTCAGCGGTAACGATGTCTCCTTGACTCGTCACTGCNACCGGTGGGTCGACAAATCCCATATCCCAGCGTGTGTAACGCCCTGGATATTCGTAGCTGGAGGAGAGCAGCACACCNCGAGCTGAATCGAGACGGTCCACCAGATCTTCTATAGCTGCATCGGGGTCGATCGGAACGGCATCTACATGGATTTCTATTTCNCCCCGGGTTGTGTAACTGCTTTGGTCNGCATCAGACACGGGGAGCCCCTCNAACTAGAGGTATAGACCTGTGCTGCCGGGCTCGACCCGGGGAGCAGCTATCGCATGGATATCGCGTTCACGAAGGATCAAGAAATCATCACCATGAACTTCGACTTCATATCGGTCNTCTGGGCTGAATAGAACCTGATCGCCCTCTTCGGCACTTCGAACATTAGGTCCGGCGCCGACGACTTCACCCCACACCAAACGTTTTTGTTGTTGTGCCGTAGCGGGAATCAANATCCCTCCGCTACTTCTCCGTTCAGCTTCGTCGCCTGGCATGCGAACGAGGATCCGATCATGGAGCATTTTGATCGGACGTTTCTGATTTTCGTCAGTAGCTGCATCGTTTGGTTCTTCTGCCACGATGGCACGGTACCGTTCTTAGGCATGAACGCGGACTCCGGACTACCTCAAATAACAAATTTTACANCTAGTGACGGCGTCGCTATTGAGGCTGAATACCTACTTCCTAGCCNTATCAAGGCCATCGCNGTCATCTCTCATCCACATCCCTTGTACGGCGGAGAAATGCGTAACAACGTGGTCCAGGCTCTCTTCAGTTCCCTACCTGCGGACGAGATCGCCACCTTGAGATACAACTTCCGGGGAGTTGGTAATTCGCAGGGAACTCACGGAGAAGGGAAACTTGAGNTAGCTGACAGCGAAGCAGCGTTCGCTTTTGCAGGGGAACTGTCTAAGTCTGCGCCAGTCTTTTCCGTCGGCTACTCATTTGGGGCAGATGTTTCTCTCAGCGCTAACAACCTCCGTATAGCTGGTTGGGTAGGAATCGCCTCACCTTTGGCGCTACTTGACCCAGCGCAAATGAAGGCGGGACTAGATGAACGACCAACNATGCTGTTAGTNCCTGAAAACGACCAATTCCGAGCCTTNGCCGATGCAAGGGATATCTGCGAACCTTGGACAGCGACATCCATNGAAGAAATTGCAGGAGCCGACCACTTTTTTATGGGNTCGACCCAAGCAGTAACAGATCGAACNAGCTCATTCATCGCTGAAGTTGTCGGACATTAAACGATGANGGNAAGCGTTTCCGGCNNCCGTTGTCTNAAATTCGCTAGCTACATCATCCGCTAATGCGGTGCCTATTTGCTGCTACCCACTTATAGACCAGGGCCGCCACCCAAGATGATGGAGGGACCTTCATTGCATTCCCTAACCATCGCCAACCACCACCTATGCAGCACAGAACTTCGCCNACTGCTTGGTGACCTGACAGGCGCACTTCTCCTTCAATCCACCAAACAGCCCGTTTCGCATCGGAGGTCGAAAGACCCAGCTTTTCTAAGTCCTCGGNAGTACCTGAACTCATATTGATATCAGCGCGGCGAGTTACCCAAGATGCGCACCTGCAACAAAATGAACATTCGCCGTCATAAACAAGCATCGTAAGACTNTTAGTTAATTCCCTTAACTAACGCGCCGCGAGAATCGGTAGCCGCTAGGCGCAACGGCAGAGCCTTCTGGTACTCGGGCGACTCGTACCACTCTCTAAAGCCTTCTTCGTCTTCGAACTCNAGAATCACNAANCGCGAACCATGCCANTCTCCTTCGATNGGAACAACATTATTATCGACTACAAGAGCACGACCATCGCCNAGCGTTGAGTTCTTAGCCGCCTCCATGTACTCATTAAGCCCCTCTTGATCGTGAACTTCTTCNTGCACCACAAAATAAACTGACATACGTTCTCTTGCTCCTAGTCGCTGTACTGCTCAGAAAATATCAGACGACCTTGTCTGGCGGACGCAGAAAGTACGACCGCTACCTANGCAAGTTATNGGTGGCTGTCNNAGCCCTTAACTTAAGAGTCAGTTATTTGCTCTATTGGTGACACACTTCCANTTGATTCGCTGTCACCAGCCCAATACTCATCACGCAGCACTCGTTTATACAGTTTTCCAGTGGGTAAGCGAGGCAACTCTGANCGGAAATCCACAGATCGTGGAACCTTGTAACCAGCAATATGNTCGCGCGCATATTCAAGCAGGCGTTTCGCTAGCTGCTCGTCTCCAGCGATCCCTTCCACCGGTTGCACNACAGCCTTCACTTCTTCACCAAAATCTTCATTCGGGACACCAAATACTGCNACGTCNGCTACATCGGCGTGAAGAATCAAACAGTCTTCNATTTCTTGCGGATAGATATTGACTCCTCCCGAAATAATCATAAAAGCCTTCCGGTCCGTGAGATACAAGAAGCCTTCGTCGTCGACCCGACCAACATCTCCGAGNGTGGTCCACAAAGGATTATTCGGGTGTTGCGAACTTTTCGTTTTGTCTGGTGCTTGGTGATATTCGAACGTCTGCTCTTCTCGCTCGAAATAAATCAGCCCTGACTCACCAGTAGGCAACTCANTGCCGTCTTCATCACAGATACGCAAGGCTCCGATGAGAGGTTTACCCACGGTCCCAGGATGACTAATCCAGTCCTCCGGACCGACGTAACAAAAGCCGTTGAGTTCAGTTCCGGCGTAATACTCGTGCAGAATCGGACCCCACCACTNCAACATTTGTTTCTTCACTTCCACCGGACAGGGGGCCGCGGCGTGTATGGCCACTTTGTGAGTCGACAGGTTCCACTTATTTCGGTCTTCTTCAGCGAGTTTTANCATGCGTGTGAACATTGTNGGCACCCACTGCGAATGTGTCACGCCNTAACNCTCGATCGCCTGCAATGCCTCGAGNGGGTCGAACTTCTCCAGGACTACTACCGTTCCTCCAAGAGATTGNGTTCCCGTNGTAAATCCCAGCGGCGCTGAGTGATACAGCGGAGCGGGAGACAANTAGACAGATTGNTCATTCACCCCAAAAATTCCCCCAACTAGACCGGCCCCTATTAGGTCTGGGTCAGTTATCTGTGACCCNTCCAACGGTCGTTTTATTCCCTTGGGTTTCCCAGTCGTGCCTGAGCTGTAAAGCATCAGGGATCCCTTNGGTTGCTGTTCAAGTGGCTCAGCAGGGTATTCGCCTACCGTTCCTTCNAAGCTTTCGTAGCCTTCCGCCGCTCCGTCGAACATCAGTCTCACCGGACAATTTGGTATTGATGGCAACATTTGGATTGCGACATCGCGCACGGCTTGACTGGCAACCAGTACTCGCGCTCCGCAATCTTCAACGATGTACGCTGCTTCCTCAGCTGTGAGAAATCGATTCACTGTTGTGAAATAAAGACCGCTTCGCATTGCAGCCCAATAGGCCTCAAAGTAGCGGATNTGATTATCGGCAAAAATTGCTATGTGGTCTCCAGGTCGAAGCCCGNCGTTCCACATCATTTGNGCAAAACGGCACGACCGGTCTTCAAGTTCTTGATAAGAGAGTGATTCTCCTGTTCTGGTCATCACGACTGCGATGCGATCAGGATCTACTGCTGAATGGGTACCCGGGTAGCTCATATCTCGAAACTAATCGATGATCCTCTCCTAGAACTCATCGACGTGNGGCCGGACCACTACCCCAGCNGCCAGCAACGCTTCCTTTGCCTCTCTCACNCTGTGTTCACCGAAATGAAAGATTGACGCTGCCAGCACCGCGTCCGCCCCACCGTCAATAGCACCATCGACCAGATGGTCAAGCGTTCCCACACCACCGCTGGCAATTACGGGCACTGGAACCGCCTCCACAACCGCTCGAGTCAGTGCAAGGTCGTATCCATTGCGGGTTCCATCACCGTCCATTGACGTCAATAGAATTTCCCCNGCACCTAGGTCNGNGACCTCTGTAGCCCANTCCACCACGTCAAGGCCAACATCTTCCCGTCCCCCATTGATNTACACGTTCCAGGTTTTGTCCCCGTTCGATTTTGCATCTATCGCAACCACCACGCATTGACTACCAAATGCTGCTGCCAGGTCCGAAACTAAACCGGGNCGACGTACCGCTGCTGAGTTCACCGAAACTTTGTCTGCGCCGGCCCTCAGTAGCAGTCGGGCNTCATCNACTGATCTAACGCCGCCTCCAATGGTGAACGGTATATAGACCTCTTCTGCAACCTTTCGAGCCAANTCGNTAATCGTTTCGCGTTTATCTGAACTTGCGGTGATATCCAGAAACACGACCTCATCAGCGCCTTCNGCGTCATAGCGAGCTGCTAACTCAACAGGATCGCCAGCGTCCCTAAGTCCTACGAAATTAACGCCTTTGACAACACGCCCTTGGTCCACGTCCAAACAGGGGATCACTCTTACTGATTTCATGTCTGTTCAGCGGCTTTCACGGCATCGGAAACATCGATGACACCGTCATGGATAGCTTTACCGACTATGACGCCTGCCAAACCCCGGTCATTAACGCGCATTTGAGCGAGTTGAGTGATGTGCGTTAGGGCTCCGACACCTCCACTGGCAACGACCTGCAGGGAGGTTGCTTTGATCACACCGCTTAAACCTTCGATATCCGGTCCGGTTCCCATGCCATCACGAGTGATCTGCGTCACCACNATTGCCTCAGCACCTGCGTTTTCATAATTCGGTAGTAGCTCATAAATACTTAGGCCACTGTCTCGCTCCCATCCCTGGGTAGCGACCATCTCACCTCGAACATCAAGACCCACTGCGACTTGATGCCCAAGTGACGCTATCTCCTCGATCAAGCCCGGATTCTCCACTGCAGCAGTTCCGACCACACACCTCGAAACTCCCGACCCAAATAACGCTTTTGCCGCATCGATANTGCGCACGCCTCCGCCGCTCTGCACAGGCAACTGAACTGCCTCCGCGATCGCTGCAACNGTCGCCAGGTTCNCCGAAGTACCNGAGCGNGCTGCATCAAGGTCGACAACATGCACCCAAGAAGCACCCGCTTCTTGAAACTCAAGTGCTACCTCAACCGGGTCAACTTCATATCTGATCTCACGGTTGTAGTCACCTTGGATGAGTCGAACGCATCGNCCACCACGAAGGTCGATTGCTGGGTACAGAGAAAAGGTCATTGAGCTAACACCTGCCTATAGAAATTCTCAGCAAAGATTCGACCTAGTTCCCCTGATTTTTCTGGATGGAACTGNGTNGCCCATAAGGAATCTTTTTCGACCATAGCCGTAACGTCAATTCCGTACTCGCATGTTGCAACCACNAAGTCTGGTTCAGTTTCCACGGCGTAGCTATGAACAAAATACATCCAAGAGCGGTCTTTAATTCCCGCCAAGAGAGGCGAGCTCTCCCGCTCAATACTCAACTGGTTCCATTGCATTTGTGGCCGCGGCAACCCCTCGGGGAGAAGTAACGCCTGTCCGGGAAGCACTCCCAATCCATGAACGTCAGGGGCTTCTTCCGACCCTTCGAACAGCATTTGCATACCGATACATATCCCTAGAAACGGAACTCCTGATTCGATGAGCGAACAAGCAAGGTCATCCAGCTTTGCCGCCCTAAGTTCACGCATACACGCACCGAAATGCCCAACTCCAGGAAGCACCACACCTGCTGCTTCTGCTATCAAGCCGCGATCCGATGTCAAGTGGACCTCAGCGCCGACGCGTTCGAATCCTTTCTGCGCGGACCTCAAATTCCCTATGCCGTAATCCAGGATGGCGATCAGTGGAGCTGTTTCGACCTCGTTCAACGGAAGTCCCTCACAACACACCTTTGGTTGATGGCAGAACCTCGTCAGCAATATGAACCGCGTCGTAAAGTGCTCGCGCGACCGCTTTAAAACTCGCTTCGATTATGTGATGAGTGTTACGGCCCCGAATCATCACTAGATGCAGCGTGATCCCGGCAGCCGTGACAAACGCTCGCCAAAACTCTTCACACAACTGCGGATCAAAGGGTGGGTCTCCCAGAATTTTTTCCCCAGGCGGGTCGATGTCGTAGTGCAAAAAGGGCCGGCCTGAGAGATCCAAAACAACTTCAACAGCCGCCTCGTCCAACGGAACCGTCATAGAGGCAAATCTTCTAACTCCCTGCTTGTCTCCAAGGGCCTCTCCGAACGCCTCCCCTAACGCGATACCTACATCCTCGACCGTGTGGTGCGCATCGATATCTATGTCGCCTTCGCATCTGACTGTTAGATCAAGGCGGGAGTGCTTACCGAGCTGGGCGATCATGTGATCAAAAAATGGTAACCCTGTGCTTACCTCGACTTGCCCAGAACCATCAACGTCGATTGCCAAATCAACTTGGGTTTCTTTCGTCGTACGTTGACGTTGAGCTTGACGTGTCATTGAAGTACCTCCTTGAGGGCTTCTAGAAAAATGGTGTTTTCTCGTTCAGTGCCGAGCGTGACTCGCAGACAATCATCTAACCCTGGCCAAGTAGAACAGTTTCGAACCAAAACAGATCTATCTAATAATCGTTTCCAGACTTCGTTGCCAGAAAGATCGCACGGCGTTGTCCTGAACAGGATGAAATTAGCTTGAGAAGGCCAAACGTCTAGCTCCATAAGCGTTAGGGATTCGGAGACTCGTTTTCGTTCGCCTGCTATTTGCGTTACTCGTTTCTCCATTTGATCTTGGAAACGCAGAGCCACTTGCCCCGCAATCTGTTTTACCGAATCTAAATGGTATGGGAGGACTACTTTTTGAAATTCGTCCATCATCCACGATGGGGCGATGCAATACCCAAGACGCACACCAGCCATCGACCAGGTCTTTGAGAAGGTTCTCGTAACTATCAGCGACTCAGAAGCGTCGTGAGAAGCGAACATGTCCAGAGCCGTGAAATCTGCGAACTGGCCATATGCCTCATCAACCACCACAGCGGCTGATGAAAGGGCAAGAGCGGCTTCAATCACCGCTGAACTTTCTGGCGTGCCTGTCGGGTTGTTGGGTGAACATAAGAACATAAGATCTGGATTCTCGGTTTCAATACCTCGCTCCAATACATCAAGCGATACTCTGAAAGCTTCATCTCGTTGAACTTCGGCAACCCGACATTGGGTGGTCCGCGCTATTTGGCCATACATCGCATACGTAGGCTCAAAGGTCAGAGCAGTTCTGCCGTGCCCTCCAAAAGTCAAGCAAATAGTTTGGAGTACTTCGTTGGAGCCGTTCGCTACGAACACTTGCTCAGGCTGAACTTGGTGCAGCGCCGCTAAGTCTTCGCGAAGTGATTGAGCCAATCGATCGGGATATCTATTCCAATCAACCTTGGTCACTTCATTTATGAATGCTTCCTGAAATTCGTCAGGCGGAGGGAAAGGGGCTTCGTTCGTATTCAAACGCACCTCAACATCGACCTGTGGGGAGTGGTATCCCTCCATTGATCTCAGATCATCACGCACAAGTGGTCGCCTCATGCTTGTAAGCCTTCTTCTGCCCACCGTTCCCGTTCCCGAACTGAGGCAGCGTGAGCCCATAAACCCTCAGCCTGTGCTAGTCGGTTAACTGCATCGGCTACTGCATCAAATCCCGATTTCGAGACCTCCACAACGTGCATCCGTTTTTGAAAATCGTCGACAGTGAGCGCTCCACTGAAACGAGCCGTGCCTGCAGTTGGGAGAACATGCGAAGGCCCAGCGACATAGTCACCGATTGAGGCCGGTCCCCAATTACCCAAAAAGACTGCGCCAGCGTTTCGGATTCCCATAACGAGGCTATGAGGTTCGTCACACATAAGTTGGAGGTGTTCCGGTGCAATCTCATTAACAACTTCAACAGCTTGCTCCGGGGAGTTCACTAAACACAGATAACCGTCTTCGGTCAGCGTTTCCAATGTCTCGCTACGACGCGGCGATGCTTCGAGGATGTATGCCATCGCTTCTTGAACCTGCTCGGCGTATTTTTCGTTCCAAGTCACTAGCCAGGCTCGACCTCCCGGTCCGTGTTCGGCTTGAAGTATTAGGTCAATAGCGGCTGAAGTGCTTGGGCAAGTCTCGTCACCAACCACCACTATCTCCGAAGGCCCAGCAAAGGCAGCAGCTATCCCCACCTGTCCCGCCACTTCTTGTTTCGCGGTCGCTACCCAAATGTTTCCCGGACCTGCAATAACATCCACTGGCCTTATGGTTTCTGATCCGTACGCCATAGCTGCAACTGCTTGCACTCCCCCGATCTTGTAGACCTCACTCACTCCGCACAAGTAGGCCGCAGCCAGAACAACCTGCTCAATGTCACCCGATGGGTTTGGTGGAGTACATAAAACTAATTCATCTACCCCGGCAGCTTTCGCTGGTAACGCTGTCATAAGGACTGTGGATGGGTAAACAGCAAGCCCGCCGGGGACGTACAGACCAGCACGCTCAACAGGTTGCGGAACGCTCGTAACCTTTATGTCGTCTTGCGTTACTTCGTGAGATTGGCTGGCTTCTTGTTGGTGAAAGTGCAGAATTCGATCGTGAGCAAACTCAAGAGCTTCTGCCAACTCAGAACCTAAAGATCTCCAAGCCTCTTCGAGCTCACTCTGTGAAACGAGAGGCTGAACAACATCGACACTGTCGAACTTTTTCGTTAGCTCGCGAATCGAGGCGTCTCCTCCTTCGCGGACCTCTGAAATAATTTTTCGTACGTCAGAAATCGGCGCCTGATCATCAAAATCAGGGCGCGGAAGGTGAAGATCCACTGGTCCTTGTTTGTCTCTAAGGTCAATGCGGCGAAGCACCCTACTGAGGGTACCGCTGACTAGGCAGTAGAAAGAAGTGGATATCGTTCAACCACACCTGACTGTAGTGTTCTTTCATGGTTTCTCGAGCCGAACTCTCGTCACTGGAAACAGCGATACGCGAGTTATGTGACCGAGTTACTAACGCCGCTGACGAACTCATAGGTACCACTGAAGAAAACGTTGCTTTGGACTTATATGAAGTTGAACGAAGTTTGCGAACGGCTCAGCGCCGAATATCTAGAGCCGCAGGCGGTTTACCCACTGAGCGGTAGAGCGTCTCGTTAGTCCAGTTCTGCCAAAACCTCAGACATTTCAACGATCTTCTCGGCACGAGTTAAGTGCGGCACATCCACCATCTGTCCTTTGAAGCTGAACGCCATTAAGCCTTCGGCCTCCTTCTCAGCGAACAATTCCAGTAACTCCCGAGCTTCGCTTACTTCCTCCACCGATGGAGTAAATGACTCATTAACGATCTCGATTTGGTTCGGATGAATGGTTATTTTTCCTGTGTAGCCCATCGCTGCTGATTGAAGACATTCAGTTCGAAGACCGTCGGGGTCGTTGAAGTCAACGAAGACAGTGTCTAATGGTTGTTTTTCCCAGGCTGTTGCCGCCAACAAGCACATCACTCGTGCATGTTCAAAAATCGGTAAGTAGCTTCCATCGGGATTGCGGTTACCTCTCGATCCAATGGCAGCAGACAAGTCCTCGGCGCCCCAAGTGAGTGCATCTACCCGTGGGTTCGCAGCAAGATCCCCAATATTGAGAAAGCCCTGTGGAGTTTCGGTACCCAAAATCAGAAGCTTTATCGACCCGTCAAGGTGCCCATGCAGTTTTTCGTTTTCTCTAATGAGCTCATCTATCTGAGAGATTTCATTGGCATTATTCACCTTAGGAATCAGGTACGAATCAGGCGGATGGACCATGGTTTCTTCTATGTCTTGCTGAAACCACGGGCTACCAATGGGATTCACTCGCACTACTTTTTCCTGACGCCCAAAATCAACTTGCTCCAGCCATTTAGCGACTGTGGTTCGAGCAGAATCCTTATTCTCAGGCGTTACTGCGTCTTCTAAATCAAGAATCAGTGCATCGGCCTCCGTGGCTAATGATTTATCGAGCATCTTCTGATTGGCTCCTGGTACAAAGTGTGCTGCTCTGCGGATGGTCATAGTGCCTCTCCTCTATTTCTTAGAAATCGAATGCTGCAGGACAAAAATCATTTAACACACAGTTTTCACATTGAGGGTTCCGGGCGAAACATACTTGCCTTCCGTGCAGAATTACTCGAAGACTGAACTCGCCTCGCTCGTATTCGGGCACCATCGGGTTCAATGCCATTTCAACTTTTACTGGGTCCTCTTCTTCGGTGAGCCCGAGACGTCGCGCTAAGCGTCCCACGTGCGTATCTACAGGCAACCCTGGCAGGCCAAAGGCAACAGAACGTATGACGTTGGCTGTCTTACGACCTACGCCTCCTAGTTCGACCAAGTCGCCCAGTTCCTTAGGAACTGCACCTCCATGGTCGTCTAGCAGCTGGTTGGCCATCTTTAACAGGTTCCTTGCCTTGCTTTTGTAGAAGCCCGTGGGATGAACCAACTGTTCCAACTCTCGCTGGTCAGCGGACGCTAGTTCGAACGGCCCAGGAAAACGACTAAACAGCGCCGGAGTGGTCTTGTTAACCCTCACGTCGGTGCACTGGGCCGACAAGATGGTTGCTACCAATAGTTCGAACGGGTTGTCGTGGTCTAATTCACAGATTGCGTCATACTCAAACTTCAAGCGTTCGTGTGCCGTGCGCGCCCTGCCTTTTGGCGATCGAGGCTTCCCCATCCTGCTTGTTTACCTCATCTAGCAAGAAGTAGCGATACCTTCAATGGGGTGACTGACGAAGCGCCCACAATAACGATCTCACAAGACAGAGCCGGCGAAGTTCTCGAATTGGACGCCTCCCTGTGGACTGATGATGCTCTTTCTATGGCGTTACGAGAAGTTCTGTCACAAACATCCTCCACCGTCTCGCTATGGCTAGACCACCCTTCAGAAGATGTTGATCGGCTACTCGAGCGACTGAATTTGGTCCCCCAGCGCGACCTCTTCAGAATGGAACGATCAATTCCTTTGGAACAACGAACCGATTTGGTGACTCGATCGTTTGTTGTTGGAAAAGATGAGGAGGAATGGTGCGAGGTAAACAATCGGGCGTTTTCATGGCACCGCGAGCAAGGCGGCTGGACTCCCGAACTGCTCAGTGAACGTCAGCAAGAAGCGTGGTTTGACCCCGAAGGTTTCAGGATTTACGAACAAAACAACCAGATAGCGGCTTTTTGTTGGACCAAAGTTCACTCTGACGAAAGCCCTCCGATCGGAGAGGTTTACGTCATAGCAGTAGATCCTGACTTTCATGGACTCGGACTCGGACGCGCTCTGACCTTGGCCGGGTACCAACATCTTGAATCCGTTGGAATTACGCGAGCAATGCTCTACGTGGACGCTGATAACGCACCGGCTGTGGGTCTGTACCGCGACATAGGTCTTGAAGTCCAGGTAGTCCGACGCCTTTACCAGCAGTAACCGCGAAGTTGTTACAGATCTACAGCCGACCCTAGAGCCACGCCTACAAAATGAATAGCGACGGCAGCCGCCACGGCTATCCCAACATGTCGGGCTACGCCTCGGAGTACTGAATGGCCGGTGGCCAACGCCAAACTCGAACCAATAGCAGCTGCTCCGATCAATGCAGCGACGACTGAGGCCCAAATGACATTGGGTGACGAGGACACGAACCAGGGCACTAGGGGTAACAGCGCTCCTACGGCGAAAGCAAGGAAGGACCAGATGGCAGAACCGAACGGAGATGCGAGTTCATTTGGGGAGATACCAAGTTCCTCTCTAGCGTGAACCTCGAGGGCCATTTCTGGATTTTGCATAACCAGTTGAGCCATTTCCAGGGCCTGATCAGGGCTCATCCCCCGCTCGACGTACACCTGCGCTAACTCCTCGGTTTCTTCTTCCGGGTCTTCCGCCAACGCAAGTTGTTCTTTTTGAAGCTCACGCGCTACCAGGTCATTTTGAGCTCGCACTGATACGTACTCTCCGGCTGCCATCGAGATGGCGCCTGCTAGTAACCCCGCTACACCCGCTGCGCGAATCACTCCAGCTGAGGCATCTGCCCCCGCGAGACCAACGATGAGCAGCACGTTGGAAACTAGGCCGTCCGAAGCACCGAAAACTGCAGCCCTGACTCCGCTGTTGTGCACGTCTCGGTGATGATCGTCATAGCGGTGAGGAGCCACATATTCGACGCTACCCCGCCGTACCCTGTAAACGTGGTGATTACTCGCTATGACCTATCGCGTTCAGAACTCGCAGAGTTACTTGAGGGTGAACCCGATTACCGGATTGAACAGGTCTGGGAAGGCCTCCATCGCCAACACCGTGATCCAGCAGATCTGACAAATGTGCCGAAATCGTTGCGGTCCGCCATTGAGGAGCTCCTGCCGGCGGCACTCACTCCTGTCCGGGAGGCCGCGAGCGATAACGGCAGCACAGTCAAGCAGCTTTGGCAACTTGGAGATGGATATCTGCTTGAGTCGGTACTCATGCATTACCGGGACCGTTCGACAGTTTGCGTATCCTCGCAAGCAGGTTGTGCGATGGCATGCACCTTTTGCGCTACTGGCCAGATTGGTTTCGACCGGCATCTAACCACAGGTGAAATTGTCGAACAGGTAGTCCGTGCTTCTCAACACTCAGGAAACAAGCGCGTAAGTAACGTGGTTTTCATGGGAATGGGTGAACCCTTGGCCAATTTCGACAACGTTTGGTCCGCTGTTGAGCGCATACATGGCGATCTTGGAATCGGCGCCAGAAAAATAACTATCTCAACTGTTGGTGTTATTCCCGGGATCGAACAATTATCGCGAAAAGATCTGCCTGTCAGCCTGGCTGTCTCATTGCACTCGGCGAACAACAAAGTCCGTGATCGCATCGCTCCAGTGAATCGGACCTATCCACTCAGAAAACTGGCAGAAACCCTACAGGCGTACAAACGAGCCAAAAATAGACGCATCAGTCTCGAGTGGGCCATGATGGCCGGCATCAACGACACCGATGATGATGCTCGCGAACTTGCAGAATTTGCACGGCCGCTCAACGCGCACGTAAACCTCATCCCTTTAAACCCAACCCCTGGATACACAAATCCTGGTTCGGACGCTGATTCCATAAATTGGTTCCAAGAGATTCTGGAATCATTCGGAGTTAATGCGACCGTGCGGGCTAACCGGGGAACCGATATTGATGCGGCATGCGGACAGCTCCGCGCAGAACATCGGATCAAATTGTCAAAGCGACCCAAAGGCTGAGGGTTTACAGTCAGCCTCTGCCACACTAACTAGGTGAACAATCTTCGTTGGCTAAACCCGACCCAACCTCAGACGCTATACAGCGCAGTGATGCTGGCATATTTCCGAGGTGTGAGTATCGTCCTCTTCGGCAGTATCTATTACCGGGCACTCCCATACGACCTACTCGGTTCATTCGCGTCGAGGATTTTTCCACTGTTGCTTCTGGTAGCGCTCGTTGGGGGAGGACTTGGAATAGCCAATGAAAAGAAATACGGATTTCGTCTAGCTCTATCGGCCGCTATCTACTCAGTAGTAGCGACACTGTGGATAGGAACTCGATACCCCGTCGAACTACTCGGGTTTCTCCTGAGATTGATGTTTGACATAGTTCTCCTAGTCCTATTGCTTCATCCGCAAAGTAAGGAGTACCGGAGGATCTGGTTCTCCTAAAGGATCGACCTAAACTTCTAAGTATGACTACTCACATTGATGGAATCGACGACCTGGAAAGCAGAGTCGGACAGCAGATCGGCTATAGCGAATGGCATGCCATTACCCCTGAACAAGTCCAGAAGTTTGCGGAAGCTACTGGCGACTTCCAATGGATCCACCTTGACGAAGAACGTGCGAAGGCGGGACCGTTTGGCACCACCATCGCCCACGGTTATCTCACGCTTTCCCTAGCTCCGATGTGCATGTCTGAAGCTTTTGTCATAGGTGGCGACGTCCAGATGGGCGTCAACTACGGAGCTAACAAAATCCGATTTACGGCGCCTGTTCCAGTCGGGTCGAATGTACGCATGGGAGCGACCCTAAATGACGTCTCAAGATTTGATGGCGGAGCTCAATATACCGTGGAGCTTATTTTTGAAATTGAAGGTTCCGAAAGGCCCGCCTGTGTAGCCGAATGCATTTACCGCGTCTACACCTGAAGCTCACAACCTGATTACGAGACTATGCGCATCGATGATGACCTCCCTCAGGGAGAAGACAAAGCTGTTGCCGTCGAGCACATGTTCAACCAGATCGCACCCCGATACGACTTAGTCAACCGATTAATGACCTTTCGGATGGATGTTGGGTGGAGGCGACGTACCGTTAAAGCTTTAGATCTCATGCCCGGATCAGCGGTCTTAGATCTGGCGTGTGGGACAGGCGACTTTTGCAATGATCTTTTGCGTTACGGACTTGAACCCGTCGGTCTTGACTTCAGTGCCGGAATGTTACGGGCAGCAAAAACTGACGCTCCTTTAATCAGAGCTGACGCGCTTTGCCTACCGGTACCCACTAACCACGTCGACGGAATTACTTGTGGTTTCGCGTTGCGTAACTTCACAAATTTGGGCGAGTTCTTTAAGGAAACTTCCCGTGTCCTCAAGCCGGGAGGCAGAATAGGACTCCTAGACGTCGCTGAACCTTCCAACTCCTTACTTCGGCTGGGTCATAGCATCTATTTTGGCAAGATGGTCCCTAAAATTGGGGCATTACTCTCTGACCAGGACGCCTACAAATATCTTCCAAAGTCAGTGCAATATCTTCCCGATAGTGAAGAACTATTGACCGAGCTCAGGGCGGTTGGTTTCAACGACATCAGCAGAATTCTCCTCAGTGGGGGGATCACCCAGCTCTTCGTCGGAACTCTCGACGATTGAACTAAATCCCCAAGGCAAGCCCGACGCAGAGCATTGCACCGTAGGACATCTGCAACTTCCCTGTCGCACCCAGAACCGGAATCAATTCCTGCCCTGAGGCTCCTTTGATAACTGACCGAATAGGAGCCACCGCCAACGGCACGGCAACGAAAGCCAGTAACGCTCCTGGTCTGAGAAGACTTAGATAAGGCAGAGATAGAAATGCCATCACAACGACAACCACGTATAACGCGCGAGTTGGTCGATCACCTATGCGAACTGCCAGAGTACGCTTGCCGACTAGCTCATCCTGAGGAAGATCTCGAAGGTTGTTCGTAACTAAGAGAGCGACTGCTAACAAGCCAACTGGCACCGCGACGCCAACTGCTAAAGCGGAAATTTGTTCGTCCTGAAGGTAGGTGGTGCCCACCGAAGCCACCAGCCCAAAAAAGACGAATACGAACAGCTCCCCCAAGCCGTGGTATCCATATGGTTTTGGGCCACCGGTATAGCCCCACGCGGCCATTATCGCGGTGGCACCGACAAGGACTAACCACCAACTAGTCACGGCGGAAAGGTATAAACCAATAAGCGCTGCTCCACCAAAGAAACAGAAAGCGGCCCGTTTAACGCTCCTAGCTTCAACCAGCCCGGACGCCACGAGACGTTTCGGACCTACTCTTTTATCGTCGGTGCCACGAATCCCATCGCTGTAATCATTGGCGTAGTTGACGCCTATCTGAAGGGCGAGGGCCACCAATAACGCGAGGGAAGCTCGGAGCAGGTTTGGTTGATCTTGAGCCGCAGCAGTCCCTACGACTACTGGGACAACAGCGGCAGGCCAAGTCCTGGGTCGTGATCCAGCTACCCAGATAGATAAAGCCGTCACGCCGTCAACTCTCCATTCACCTCGGCTGAGTTAGATTCCACTAGGCGAACGATAGAAGACTCGGCTTTCAATGCCCATATCGTCGTAAGATTCATTTATGAAGTTTGGCTACCTCACAGGAAATCACGCCGGTGGAATTCTGCCCGGCGACATCGCAAGAGAGTTGGAGAGTCGAGGTTTTGACTCAGTTTGGTTTCCAGAACACAGCCATATACCGGTGGAGAGACGCAGCCCATATCCAAATGGTGGTCAATTGCCGGGCAGCTACTTTCACATGATGGACCCTTGGGTATCTATTGCATCGGCGGCTACAGAAACGTCAACCCTGACCTTGGGCACCGGTATTTGTCTACTCCTGGAACACGACCTTCTGGACCTAGCTTGCACAGTAGCTACTGCAGACGTGTTATCTCAGGGCCGAGTCGTGATGGGCATCGGCGTCGGCTGGAATGAAGAAGAACTAGAGAACCATCGTCCGGACCTACCATTTAAAAAGCGTTATTCCGCGATGCGCGAAAGGGTCGAAGCGCTACGTCTGGCTTGGAGCGAAGAAGAAACATCGTTCTCAGGTACCTGGGACTCCTATTCAGCCTCTTGGGTCTTTCCGAAACCGGTTAACGGAACAGTGCCTATAGCTCTTGGAAATGCAGGACCCTTGGGGATTAAACATGCCGCGGAATATGCAGACGAATGGGCCCCCATTGATGTCGGGGTAATGAACGTCGATGGAAAGCCAGACGTTTTCGCAGGTATACAGCGGTTCCGCAACCTGGCAGATGAAGCAGGCAGAGACGGAAAATCAATTCCAATTTCTCTCTATATTTGGGGGCGACCACGCCAAGAACGACTCGAGAGCTACGCGGAGGCGGGAGTCACTCAATTTATTTTCACTCCGGTGAATTTTGATTTGCCCTCAGCTGACGAAACCCTGCGCTACCTCGATGAGCTAACCGCAACAGTCGAAGCGTTCCATTCCTAAAACCTCTTCGGGGGCGCTACTTCAGAGATCCTCCACATAAAGCTGCTCTCTCCAACATCAAGGCGTTCTGAGAGGCCTAACCGCAGATTTGGTTGAACAACCACTAGAACACCCTCCCATAAACCCATAAGGCCATCCATCCACTCCGGTGTGCTCTCTGCTTCCAGTCCATTCATCAAACTCCAGGTGGTTTGAGATAACTCGGACCCGATTCGTTCGACCTTGTCTCCCTGGGCAGCCAAGAGAGCTTCGAGGATATCAATTGGCTTTTCTAGACCTAATATCCTTCGAGTTTCCACCGAGTACTGCATGCCGATCTTGCGTCCCGTGCGGTAGAGGACTCCTTGCGCCACCAAAGGACCTAACTCCTGGGCTATCACCGGAATGATATTGCGGATGTAATCCATGCTGTAGTTCCGAGCCACTTTGTTAAGTCGTTCAGTTGGCCATTCTTCATTGTCCAGAACTGGCAAATCTTGATCACTCAGGGGCGGGCAGGTCTCACCATAACGGAACCTCAACCGATCGCTTGGGGACAGAGGTTGCTCTTCTTCTATGTAGTAGCCCTCAAGACCTGGCATCCCGTCAACGGTCTGACTCGTGCACACGAACCCCAAGTTCGGATTCCCCAATAAGACTCCGTTGTTTGCATGCCACCCCAACAGCATCGCCCTTGATACCTCAGTGGGGATAGCAGCAATAGCGGTTCCATCAAAAATCCACCTTGGAGGCAGATAGCGAACCCAAGCCTTTTTCTCTGATTCCGGGACAAAGACAACTGACACCCCACCCAAATGGTTGGAGAGATAGTGGTACTTCGCGCAAGCGACGGCATCGGGTTCATTGAGAAGACCTAGTTTCGCTAACCCAGGCAAGAAACGTTCTTCTTGTTGACGCCGAAACAGTCCCTGCACCACAGCTGCCGCTCTATCAGGGCCGGTTTCAACGACCAGGGCCAGTATAAGTCCCGTCAGGTAGCGGTGAAACAGTTGGCTGATTGCTTCATAACGCGACTCGACCACTTTTCGGGAACCACTCATAGGTCCTCCTGATCAGCAACTCGGCTACCAGTGTCCGCGGTGTACGACACTAGCTATATCTCCTTCTAAGGGGCGTCGATCAATTGAAGTTGACCGACCTAATTCCTGGTCAGCCTCATCCGGCCACCCGAGGGCGATTGTTCCGATGGGAACCCGACTACTTGGCACTCCCAAAACCTCCGCGAGCTTTGGCGCAAAGTTGAACATACCGAAGAACAGGACTCCTAGCCCTTCGTTGATCGCAGCTAGCTGCATTGTCATTGCTGCAAAACCGCCGTCAACCACCCAATAGGGCGTAGCCCATGCCTCGATACCATCACCGAGGCCGCTTCCGGTCTTGTCGGGTTCACTGTAACGCCGCACATACGCGTCGGCATCTGCCCAGACGGTTACTAGAACCGGTGCACGTAAAAGCCCTTGCCACCGAAACTTTTCTCTGCGCCCTAGTGGCAGAGTGACATCCCAATAAAGTGACGTTTCGGTTCCTTCAAGAACAACGAAATCAAAGCCTTGTGTGTTTCCTGCCGACGGTACACGGCGCGCACAATCAAGAACCCTGTCCAGGGTGTCTACTGGTACCTGGTCCGCCAGAAAAGACCTAGTCATTTTCCGCTTGTGGATTAGATCCGAAAATTCCACACGCTTCGCCGAAGAATTAGAGCAACTTTGCGAGCTTCTCGCGGGTAGCCCACCCAAAAGTCACCAATGCATCGCCGTTCAAGACGTTGTGGCCCTCGAACAGGGCTACCACCTCAGGCTTAATGCTTTCTGGTTTCGACGAGTTATGACTCAGAACCAAGGAAGGTAGACCTTCTCCATAAACACGGAACTCCTTGGCCTTATATTCTCCTCTTACTTCGAAACGCTTAGCTAGTCGACGCCCCCAAGCTCGATCCTCGCCGTTCGCTTCATACCCCGGTCGGGGAACGACACGGCTAAGCGGCTTATACGCATCAAAGGCAGCAGGATCAGCCATTTGCGCTGCAACAAGGACATCTTCGTCAGGAAACGCCAGCACCGCTCGCCGCATTTGATCGGTAATCATCGCCTTCAAGGCGCTCTCTCTGCGACTCGTCCTTTTCACTGCAGCAAGACCAATCAATACCGTGGGGTCACCCCCCACACGTTCGAGAGTGCAAAAACCATAAGCTGACAACTTGTTTCCATCTCGAACTTGAGTTACCAAAACCCATGCGTCTCTTTGTTTGGATAACTCCCCCACATCGAAGACGACTGGCTCATCCTCGATGAGGTCAGCCATTTCTTCGATCTCAGCATCGCTTAGAGCAGTGCAGTCTTTGGTTTCGACCATCAGGGCCATCAGGAAGATTCCTCCATCAGTGCGCGTCGACCCAATAGTCCAGCCGATAAATGGCATTTGAGCAAAATGAGATCCGGAATCATAGGTAAACGCCTCCCGGGTGACTGTCTGACTGAACGCTCTCGGCACCGTGGGACACCCCGACCCCAGGAGGGAGGGCACCCTGGCGCATTTCCATTAGTTGACGTTGGGCCATCATCTGCTGAGCCGCTACGGCTGCTTGAATACCGTGGAACAAGCCTTCAAGCCATCCAACCAATTGCGCTTGCGCGACCCTTAGTTCTGCCTCTGATGGAGAATCGGAGCTAAACGGCAATGCCAACCGCTCCAATTCTTCTCGCAGCTCGGGAGCTAGTGCCTCTGATAATTCAGCGACGGATTGCTCGTAGATTTCCCTCATCCGGTCGCGACTCGCTTCATCGAGTTCGGCTCCCCGGACTTCTTCCAACAAAGTTCTGATCATCGAGCCGATACGCATCACTTTGGCGGGCTCTGAAATTGCAGGCAGCTCTTCTTCTACTTCAACGGCGCCATTGGGCTCGATCAGTTCAACGTCCTCCTGAACTGACTCTGGATGTGCGCCAGCAGGGTCTGATTGCTGCTCAACCATGACCAAATTCTACCGGCGGAGGCGGCTGAACAACCAAAAATAACTAGGAGAAGCTAATAAAGGGCACCAACATCTCTTCTGGAGTCATCGAACCGTGCCGCGCTACCAACTGCGGAGCATCTGGCTGACGCGGATCCATCAGCGCTATCGGGTCACGAGCGACGATAGCCACCTCCCCCATTCGCATTCGCGCTTCAGGAGTGACATGGGTGCCAAACCAACACTCATCAAGGATCTGCTCTATCCCTACTATCCAAGCCACATCAGAATGAACCTGAGCAGCTTCGAGTAACCCTTCAGCGCTGTCGTTCTGGGCATGGAGCCACAGAAATCGTGCCTCTCCTGAGGTGCCTGATGTCCTCTGAATTAATTCCTCATCGACATCAAAGACCCGATCTCCGACCTCGACCATGCCGTGGTCGGCCGTGACGAGCAGTGTCGCTCCTTCTGGAAGTTCCTCAATGATTCGTTCTACAAGTGCGTCCACGAACTTGAGTTCGTCCAAATAGTGTCGTTGCATGCCATGTACGTGAGCAACCTTGTCTAAACCGTCGTAATAGGCGTAAACAAGGGGAGCTTCGGATTTGACTTGATCTGCAATCTCTGTGACCAAAGTTGCTGGTGACCACCAACCACAAAATTCTCCATTTCGCAGGTGGGCTTGAGTGAAACCGCTCAACTGGAACTCAGCCCGAGTAACTACTGGCGGTCGCGCACCCAGAAAAGGCTCGACTGGTTGAAAATCAATTGGAGGAAGCTCCTTCATCATTAACTTTGATCCCGCAGTCCAACGCAAGCAGTTCAAAAGCCCGTGAGGAGTGTCGACCTTGTATCCGACGACGCCATGTTCGCCTGGTAGTACTCCAGTGCAAATTGATGTCAACGCCGTGGCCGTGGTGCTTGGTGCGACGGTAGTTATAGGGGTACCCAAAGCTTCACCAAGACAAGGAAGGTCACCACGGTGTCTGTCAATTTGATGCCATCCCAAGCCGTCAATGACGAATAGAACTATGGATTGAGACGCCAACATCGCTTCAGACACCAAAGATGTCGGTTTTCTCATAACTATCGCTGGGACGATAGATGAGACAGACATCTCTCCATCAGACGGAATGATCATCCCTTCGGTATCAGCCACAGTCGCACCCTAGATGTGTTGAAGGTTAATGAAACTCAAAGGTAACGAGATAAAAGAAAATAGTTCTATCTAAACCTGTGTTCCTCAGCGCCAACTTGAAGGAGCAACGTCGGGGTTCTGTGCTCTGAAAGCATCCAATGCGTCGCTAAAGTCAGCTGGTGGCTCAGAAGTGAAATGCATCTGCTCAGCGCTGACAGGGTGGAGGAATGAAATTTCAGCCGCGTGAAGTAGGGGTCTCCCAACTCCAAAGGGGTCTTTCTTTCCATAGGTTGAATCCCCGAGGACTGGAGAATTGATAGCTCTCAGATGAACCCGAATCTGATGGGTTCGCCCTGTATCTAATGTGCATCTCAGTAAAGATGCGGGATCAGGGTGCTGCCAGGTCTCTAGGACCTCGTAATGGGTTCGAGCTTCGCGGCCATCTTCTGTCACGGTCATTCTTGTTCGGGATCGACGGCTACGACCGATAGGGGCCTCGATAGTGCCCGTCGGGGCTTCAGGGCAACCAGCAACCATTGTCAAATAGCTTCGATGTATCTGTCGACTTGAAAGAGCTTCGCTCAGGTAGGTCAATGCCTCATTCGTTCTTGCGCAAATCAACAACCCACTTGTGTCACGGTCCAAGCGGTGAACTATGCCAGGTCGTTCGACTGCTCCTACTTCAGCAACTTCTGGATACCTCGCCAACAAACCGTGAGCCAAGGTGGAGTCGTTCCGTCCGGCTCCTGGGTGCACTACTAAACCAATAGGTTTGTTGACCACAATGAGCGCTTCGTCTTCGTGTACAACCTCGAATTCGACGCTTTCATCCGGAGTCAGCGCCTTTGTTAACTCTTCCTCTACAGGCATCTCGACCGCTACATAGTCTCCTTCCGTTACTCGACCTGAGCCGTCGACGACTCTTTCCTCGTTCCGGGTTACCTTCCCATCAGAGATCAGGCTGGCTATAGCACTGCGACTAAGGCCAGTCATCAACGCTGCAACACGATCCACGCGCTCACCGTCTAGTGCGTTCGGAATTTCTTCACGCACTGTTCATCCCTCCCCGTTGTTCAATCCACATCGTTACCGACAAAAGCAACACGCCGATAACAATTGCCATATCTGCGATGTTAAATACAGGCCAAAACTGGAGATCGATAAAGTCGACGACTGCCCCCCTGCCCCAACCCGGAGTTCGTAGCGCGCGGTCGATGAGATTGCCACACGCGCCTCCCAGCACGGAACCGAGCGCCAAAGTACCAACACGGCTGGAAAATCTGCTTCTCATTCTCCACAGAACAACGGCAATCACTAAGGCAACCAAACCTAAGATGGGCCCGAGGCCTTGCCCCGTGCTGAAAGCAAATCCGGTGTTCGCTGTCAGATGAAACCGAAGCTTCCAGAAAACATCAATCGAACGGTCGCTTAACGCGCCGACCGCCCAGTATTTACTCCACTGATCTGCAGTTATAACAAAAACCGCGACGAAGGCTACCCACAACGACGTCGATGCTTTTTGAAATGTAGCCACAGGGTCAACGCCACGACATGCCGGTGGCTTTCTCCTCAACGCGCTTGTCAGCATGCGGGATCGCTTCTAGCCGTTCCTTCGGTATCGGGAGCCCCGAAACCACACTTATTCCGTATGTATCTTTCTTAATTCTTTCAAGGGCATCGTCGATTTCTTGGATCGCAGCACGAGCTTGAGCTGAGAGCTGCAGATCCCGATCACGTTCAACCGCTATTGAGTCCCCTTCACCTGATTCTTCGTCAAACTGAACGTCACCCGGTTCGCGATCTCTAGCTAACTGATCAGCTTCAGCCTCGAGGAATTCAGCGTGTCGGGTGTAGCTATCTCTTTCCGCTAATAGAGCCTCTCGTTGCTTCTTCAACCATGCTGCATTGAAACGCGCCTTAGCAGAAACCTTCTTCTTCGCAGGAGCCTTCTTAGCCACTGCCTTCTTCTTCGCAGGAGCCTTCTTAGCCAC
>PAPO01000025.1 GCA_002708935.1 Acidimicrobiaceae bacterium
GCTCCGAACCTACCCATTTGTAGGATCTCTGTGCTTGCTCCGTAGCCAAATACACCGCCACCATCGTTGACGTTGCTAATCACTACGAAGAGATAAGCCCAGATGAGGTTGAGGTTCGATCCAACTACTGGAATCGACTTCAACATTGAGTTCACGTTCACGGTGTCGAGAACGCTGTCTATGACTGCCATCACACCTTGAAGCAACATGCCCATGATGATGATGGTCAAAATCGTTGACATCATATTCGCCAGGACCCCCTTATGGTTTAAAGAACTGGCCATGCTCCAATGACCAGAGGGTCGTTGGGCACTGGGACCATGTTAGGGGACCCAGAGGGGCCAGTCGCGCATATTTGCAACTTCCCCATTTTTCGCTTTCTTTTAGCTAGATTTGCTGGTACAAGCCCACTCGAAAGCCTGATTCGACGGGCTTAGATCGATTTATTCAATTCGCATACCCGAAATGGCTCGACTGATCACTAGTTGCTGAATTTGTTCGGTGCCTTCGAAAATGTCGTAAATCTTCGCATCTCGATGCCAGCGTTCTACGGGGTACTCGCGGACGTATCCGTAGCCACCCAATATCTGGATCGCTCGTTCCGTAGCCCATACTGCGACGCGACCGGCTTTGAGTTTCGCCATTGATCCTTCAGCGCTCTTATATTTGCGTTGTTTCCCTAGCCATGCACCGCGCCATACGAGGGCTCGCGCGGCTTCTATTTCCATCGCCATGTCAGCCAATGTGAAAGCAATGGACTGATTCTGAATAATGGGCCGCCCGAACTGGTGACGTTCCTTGGCGTATTCAAGCGCATACTCGTAGGCGGCTCGAGCGATGCCTACAGCTTGCGCTCCCACCGCGGGGCGCGTCGATTCGAAGGTTTGCATGGCGGCTTGCGCATTACCGGACTTGCCCTCACGCACTCGGGCTAGACGCTCATCAAGTTTGTCTTTGCCGCCAAGCACACAACTTCCTGGAATTCTGCAGTCAGAGAGAACTACCTCAGCGGTGTGACTTGCACGTATACCGTGCTTTAGGAACTTTTGGCCTTGAGATATCCCCGGACTGTTTGGCGGGATCACAAAACTCGCATGCCCGCGGCTACCTAGTTCGGGGTCAACTACTGCCACGACAACATGTACGTCAGCAATGCCACCATTCGTTATCCACGTTTTGGTGCCATTCAGCACCCACTCATCGGTTGCTTCCTCATACACAGCTCGGGTGCGCATCGCCGCCACATCAGAACCTGCATCGGGCTCCGAAGACGCGAAAGCTCCCAACATGAGTTGGTCACTTGTTCCGTAACACTGTGGAACCCACTCCATCACCTGTTCAGGTGTCCCTGACGCTGCGATACCTGCTGCAGCAAGCCCGCTTCCCATGATCGAAAGTCCGATGCCAGCATCACCCCAAAAGAGTTCTTCCAACGCAACTGGCATTGTTAATCCAGTCGGGTCATTCATCATGGCTTCAGCCATGAACTCCCAGCTGTACAAACCGATTTCGGCCGCCTCTTGAATAACGGGCCACGGGGTTTCTTCGCGTTCGTCCCACTCAGCGGCCACGGGTCGAACGACATCGGTAGCAAAGTCGTGGACCCACTTCTGAATTTGGAGTTGGTCTTCGTTCAATTCCGGGTTGAAATCCATGCCTGAAAGTTACTAACGGGTAACTGCCGCGGCAAAATATGAACAGTTTTAGTTTGAAGAACTGCCAGTGTTAGCTAACCGCGGACTCTAATTCGCTACTCGTATCGTGGATCACCAGTCGATCCTCACCGCTGCGTCGGGCACGGAACGCTTTTCGGCCTGCCGCTTCGATTAATTCATCAGGGCTGCCAACCCGATTCGGGCTGTAGGCAACTCCAACCCGGGGATCTACTACCACTGACACTCCCGAAACAGACACAGGACTTTCCAAGCGTTTAAGAACTCGTTCCCCAACAACGGTTGCATCCATGAGCTCATGTAAACCTTCAAGAAGAACAACGAAGGCATCTGCGTCGCTAGTCAACACTTGGTCCTCTACCCGCACAGCACCGCTAATTCTTTTCGCAACGACTTCACGTAAGTCCTCGGGTGAAACTCGTGAAGGCAACTGATCAGCGACTGCTATATCGACGTACACCACCGCAAAGGCATCTCCCGGGGAGCGTCGCCGCTCCTTTCGGTCATCTGCTACTTCACCGCGGTTCAAAACCATTGAGAACACTGAACTCAGTTGTCTGTAGTTAGCAGTTGCAACTCCAACTACAAGCAACACCGCGACCTGTTGTGCTGTTGTCCACAATTCGAATTGGATGTCCTGGTAACGGCTGCCTGCCCATATTTCTCCACCGATGAATACAGCGAACAGTGCTGCGATGGCACCCGCCATCTGTTTCGCTTCGAGTCTGAGAACAGTTTGTGTAACCGGAAACAGCAACAAAACCCAAACGCTGCTCGCTGGATTGAGGCCAACAAGCCAAATAGCAACAAAGACAATTAGTGCATCGAGGATAAGTTCGATGGTCCGGCGTTGTAGGGCCACTTTTTCTAGTACCCGAGGGTCTCTCGTTGGGTCGACGAAATTTACAAACATCAGTAACCCTGCCAACACAACACCGAGGGGCATCGGTGGAAGGGTTGCACCAGGAATAGCGTCAGCGGCTTCCGCTGCCAGCATCAGGACCATGACCACGGCCGCGAAACTTCGAACGCGTCGCGCGACTGCCGCATTTCGACGAAGTGACATGTTGGCTGGTTGCGGCTCTAGATCCGGTTGTTCATCCGACGAGTCGTCGCCAACATCTTCTAATTCAGGCAAGGAGGTCAAAGTGGTGATGTGAAGCCAGAGTACGGATAACTACCCGATCGGGGTGGTATTTCCCGTTGCTTTCTTTTGACTTCTTTCTCGCATCATCACCGGATCAATTCAGTAGATGTCACCTATAAGTCTTGGGTGAGAACGATGCTCCAGATACCGTTCACGTCATGGCGAAGGTTCCTGACAAACCAACTATTGAAGGTCTTGAGTCCAAATGGAACGAGATATGGGAGAAGGAAGGTATTTACCGCTTCGATAGGAGCAAGAACCGAGAAGAAGTTTTCAGCATTGACACACCACCACCAACGGTGAGCGGCTCATTGCATGTTGGTCACGTATTTAGTTACACACACACCGACACCATTGCTCGGTATCAACGAATGACCGGGGCAGAAGTGTTCTACCCGATGGGATGGGACGACAATGGTCTACCTACCGAACGCCGGGTCCAGAATTACTTCGGAGTCCGTTGCGANCCAACGCTGCCCTACCAACCNGACTTTGAAACTCCAGAAGANGCCGGCGATGAAAAGGCCATCAAAAAACGCGGCGAAATCAATGTCTCAAGACGAAACTTNGTCGACCTNTGCCACATCTTGACCGTTGAAGATGAACAAGCTTTTGAAGATTTGTGGCGTCAATTAGGACTGAGCGTCGATTGGTCTATGACTTACGCCACGATCGACGAACGCTGNCAACGNATTGCCCAAAAAGCATTTCTCAGAAACCTCGAACGAGGCGAGGCCTACCAAACCGAAGCCCCCTCATTATGGGATGTCACATTTCGGACTGCCGTCGCTCAAGCTGAACTAGAAGACCGGGAACAANCAAGCGCTTATCATCAACTCAAATTTCATAGTTCGTCAGACCANGGTGAAATTATTATCGACACCACCAGGCCNGAACTGCTACCAGCCTGTGTTGCGTTGGTAACTCACCCTGACGATGACCGATACCAGCATCTTCTCGGCACNGCGGCTNNCACCCCCATNTTCGGNGTTGAAGTACCGATTCTCGGTCATGAGCTAGCGGACCCAGAAAAGGGAACAGGAATCGCTATGGTCTGCACTTTTGGCGACACGACGGACGTCACTTGGTGGAGAGAGTTAGAACTACCGGTCCGCGCCATAATCGACCGGTCCGGTCGCATCGTCGCCGACGCGCCTGAGGCCATCACTTCCAAGAAAGGACTGGAGGCGTTCGCATTAATGGCAGGGAAGACGATTTTCTCGGCAAAAAAAGAGATCGTTCAACTGCTTCAGGANGCTGAGGAAATGGTTGGTGAACCACGACCCATTAACCACGCCGTGAAATTTTTCGAAAAAGGCGATCGCCCATTGGAAATTGTTACGAGTCGCCAGTGGTACATAAAAAACGGCGGAAGAGACGCCGAATTGAACCGAGCACTCATAGCTCGCGGTGACGAAATGAGATGGCATCCGCCGTACATGCAGGGCCGTTACAGCAATTGGATCGAAGGGCTGAACGGTGACTGGCTCATCAGCCGTCAGCGNTTCTTCGGNGTCCCNATTCCTCTTTGGTACAAGGTTGATGAGCGAGGCGANATNGTGTGGGATGAACGAATAGTTCCGGACGANACAGAACTTCCAATTGATCCTTCCTCCCATGTCCCTTCGGGCTTTGACGNAACTCAGAGAAACCAGCCTGGNGGGTTCGTNGGCGAAGTCGACATAATGGACACTTGGGCNACTTCGTCGCTGACACCTCAAATAGCCTGTGGTTGGGGTGAGGACGAAGACCTATTTGCTCGGACCTACCCAATGGATATGCGTCCCCAAGGTCACGACATCATTAGGACTTGGCTTTTCTCAACAGCAGTTCGTTCTCATTTAGAAGAGGCCGCTGCNCCTTGGCGTAACTGTGCTCTTTCGGGTTGGATCTTGGATCCGGATCGAAAAAAGATGTCCAAGTCAAAGGGAAATGTGGTGACCCCNAANGGGCTTTTAGATCAATACGGNTCNGACGCAGTTAGGTATTGGGCAGCCAACGGCCGACCTGGTACTGACACGGCTTTTGACGAAGGTCAGATGAAAATAGGCCGCCGNTTAGCTATCAAGATTNTGAATGCATCNAAATTCAGTTTGACTCTCGCCGNTGACTCCGAGGCTNATCTCGCTTCGGTCTCTAACCCTCTAGACCAAGCCCTACTTTCTAAATTAGCTGATCTCATNGAAACTGCGACCGCNGCATTCGATGACTTCGATTACGCCCGCGCGCTCGAAAGAACGGANCAATTCTTCTGGGGCTTCACTGACGACTACGTGGAATTAGTNAAAGCGCGTGCATACGGCAGTCAAGGCNCTCAGGAAGCCNANTCAGCTCACACCACTTTNGTAATTACGCTNGACGCGTTACTGCGTCTCTTTGCNCCATTCCTTCCATTCGTTACCGCTGAGGTCTGGGAGTGGTCACACNAAGATTCAATTCATTGTGCACCGTGGCCAACNANGGTGAANCTNACTAAAGGNCTACCCGANGAAATCGACATCAAACTTCTTGATGCAGCTTCGGAAACCTTGTCTGAAGTTCGAAGAGCNAAAACCGAAGCAAAGCGAAGTCTCAAAGTAAAGGCTGAGAAAGTTGTCGTGTCNGCGNCAAGCGAACGCATCAACCTGGTGAACTTGGTGCNCAACGACTTGGTGGAGGCCGGCAACATCGAAGCACTGGAGCTAGTAGAACAAGAGGGNATTACACCTCAGGTTGAAGTAACTCTCGCAGATGAGGAGTAGCCGTCTCGTCTGCGCCNATACACATGATTCNTCCAATTTCATTTCAATGATTCGATNTTCTTTCGCTGCNGCACTTGTTGTTGCTGTGCTCTGGTGNGCACCGCCATACGCGTCGGCTGCTGATTGGTTAGAACCGGGTGTCTATCCATCCGCNGATTCTCAAGGCAGCGGNGAAATCCATACCTTNGGAAGCGCTAAAGACCTCGGNGATCGAGCCATGGAGGGNTTACCAGATCTTGCGGCNATGGCTTCATCAAAAAGTGGCGCTGGTTACTGGGTCTCGAATTCCGTCGGCAGGGTTTTCGCCTTCGGNGATGCTGTCCATCGGGGNGATTTNCGATCAATTTCTTTAGATGCTCCGGTGGTAGATCTGGCAGTCACACCNGACGGGGGTGGCTATTGGCTCGTTACCGGGAACGGGGTCGTATACGCGTTTGGGACNGCTCTTTGGAGAGGATCCGTTGCTCACCTNGACCTGCAGGCCCCAATNGTCGATCTCGAACCCCTTGCATCCGGNAATGGTTATTGGCTAACTGCTGCTGATGGNGGAGTTTTCGCCTTCGGNGACGCACCATTTTTGGGTGGGCTAGCGGACCGTTCGTTATANAGNCCCATCATTGANNTGTTATCCACCTCCGATGGGACTGGCTACTTGCTNNTCGGCGCCGACGGGGCTGTCTACACGCGGGGAACTGCCCGCTTTCACGGATCTCTCGCGAACAACGAAGTCTCAAGCAGCTTGATTGTGGCAGCGGCTCAAAGTGCCGACGGGGACGGCTACTGGCTCGTTAGCCAAAGAGGAAAAGTGTTCACGTTCGGAACAGCACCTCACTTCGGACAAATGGTCGCTCATGAGCTGGCCCCCATAGGCGCCTTTGCCGCNAACCAAAGCGGNGGCTACTGGATGATGACTTCAGANCCCCCTGGGGTNCCTCCAGATTCGGGATTAGGGCGCCGAGTGATCTTCTCAAATCAGCGCCACCGAGTTTGGCTCATCGAATCTGACGGATCTATTAGCGGCAACTTTTTTGTTAGCGGCCGCGCAGACAAACCTAAGCCTGGCACCTACCAAGTGTTTTCTATGTCCCGGCACACCATCGCCGGTCACGATGACATCCGCATGGAATACATGGTGCGATTTACCTGGGGGGTAGAACAAGCGATCGGCTTTCATAACATCCCAATTGATGGNTTTGGTGAAGCCATGCAGTCAGAAGCGCAACTTGGCACCTACCNATCNGAGGGATGTGTNCGACTACGAGATGACCAAGCCGCAGCCTTGTTCACCTGGGCCAAGGTGGGCACTGAAGTGGTTGTCATTGACTAAGNCGACCGGCGCTTACTCNGAGTCGTCAGTCCCTCCGCCNCGCGTCCCGGTCTGGAATCCCGGTCCTTCCTTCTTGACGGGGTCTTTCTGATCAGCCTCACTCTTCAACCACACNGTCCGTTGAGGGAACGGGATCTCNATACCCGCTTCATCAAAGGCTTCCTTGATTCGTTTCCNCAACACCCGTCCGGTNCTCCACTGTTCTGAGGGTTCAGTNCTAACTGANAGNCGAATAGTTACAGCATCCGCACCNAAATTTTGGACCCCCGAGATGACGGGTTCCTCAACAATTGTTGCTTCCTCAAGCTGTTCTTCCCAGAGCCCATCTGCGACCGTTTTGATTGTCTCCATTGCTAAGTCAAGATCGGTGTCATAGGCGACGTCGATATCCAGAATCGCTCGAGCCCACACTTGTGACATATTTCCGACCCGACGAATTTCACCATTAGGGATATGCCACAAAGTGCCTCGCACGTCACGAATGCGGGTGGTCCTCAGACCCACTGATTCGACGGTGCCTGTTGCGTCACCTGCGTCAATTACGTCACCCACTCCGTACTGGTCTTCTATAAGCATAAAAATGCCACTAAGCAAATCGCCGACCAGCGCCTGAGAGCCGAAACCAATTGCGACGCCCACGATGCCTGCCCCAGCGATCAGTGGCCCGAGGTTGATATCAAATTCTCCAAGCAACATCATGATGGTCACGACACCAATGACCGCTGAAGCAATGCTCTTGAATAGAACCCCGAGAGTTTTAGCTCGCTGCCTCGCCCTTTCCGTTCGTTCGCGAAGCGAAGCAAGTTTGTCGGTCAGTAGATCTCGACGAAGCGTGCCTGCCGCGGCCTCGGCAGCTTCCACGGCCTCGCGTTGCTCTGAAGATCGTTCAGACATAAGACGGTCAATAAGCCCGTCGATCGCCCGATGCACGACTCGTCGAATTATTAACGCAAGTAGGGCAATGACAGCCACCTTGACTGGGCGGTCAACGAGCCATGTCGCTACCCCTGCTAAGTCCGAGTTATCGGTCCAATCGAAAACTTTCCGACATAACCAGTCGGGGTCTGTTCCACATGCTTCGTTCAATGTTGTAGCCATTGAAGAAAAAGTATCAATCACACAGACCAGCTTACGTTCACCTATATGTAACACCTGTGCACTCACTAGGCTCAACGTCGTGACAGATTCAGACGAAGCAACTCTTTACAAGGCTGTTGACGGGGTAGCAACCATCACCCTGAACCGTCCAGAGAACAAGAACGCTCTTAGCGTTGAGATGGTGAACTCACTTGGAGACAATCTCGAAGCCGCCCAGAGCGACCCTAAGGTCAGGGTCATTCTTGTCACTAACAACGGCAATACCTTTTGTGCAGGCGCTGATCTGAAAGCGAACCAGCCTGGGGTAACTCAACCCGCGGCTCGCCATAGTTTTGTTCAGATTCTTGATGACATCATTGAGTCGCCAAAGCCGGTGCTGGGCCAAATCGCAGGACACTGCACTGGAGGCGGAGTCGGCCTAGCCGCCGCTTTCGATATTTCAATCGCCGCAGACGACATCATTATCGGCTTCACCGAGGTTCGAATCGGCGTAGCTCCGGCAGTTATCTCTGTGATCTGTCTCCCTAAACTACGGCGAGCGGACGCCAGTGAACTCTTCCTAAACGGTGAACGAATCCCTGCTTCTCGCGCAGCTGAAGTGGGGCTCATTAACCGCGCTGTTCCAAGGGATCTTCTAGAGAATGAAATTAATGACACTCTCGGCAAAGTTGTGCGTGGGGGACCAAATGCTCTTGCCGCATCCAAACAACTGGTTTCTAAAGTTCCCCAAATGAAGAGAAGCGATGCGTGGGAATGGACGGCAGAGTTGAGTCAGTCACTTTTCCAGAGTCCTGAAGCTGAAGAGGGAATCAGTGCTTTTAGAGAACGTCGCGACGCTGATTGGGTACCACCAAGTCAGCAGTAACTTATTCGACGACTTGGACCTGCCCGACCCTCGGTAAGGCGATCCATATCTGGCCGGGCGGCAAAGCGATAGGGAGCCCGTCGCGGTCAAAGTATCGCGTCACCTCTTTGGCTTGCGTTCGCTTCCAAGTTCCTTCTATAAGGTTTCCATCGAAAAACACTAGGGATTTTCCTTCGCCTAAGAGCACCGCTTCAGGTGACCGTCCATCAGCCCTACTGCGTGTGTAGGAAACCACCTGAACGATAACCACTTCCGGAGTAATAGCTAGGCCTTCAGTGTCGACATGAGTCGTGCCGTTTTGGGTTCGAACCCAACCCTCTTGTTGACTCCACCG
Organism: Acidimicrobiaceae bacterium; assembly: GCA_002708935.1. Classification (GTDB taxonomy): domain Bacteria; phylum Actinomycetota; class Acidimicrobiia; order Acidimicrobiales; family Poriferisodalaceae; genus MedAcidi-G3. The sequence goes on from PAPO01000025.1 coordinate 9,186, forward strand.
GTAGTTCACAAAAGTTGATCCGTAGTCAAGATTAACGCCGGTAACAGGCATGGCCGAAGCAGGTAATCCATCGCCTGCGTCTTGACGAACAAACATTATTGGCGGGGATCCGCCATTCCCGCGACTGATTCCAACAGTTCGCAATGATTTTGTGTCACTGAATAGGTTGTGTGGTGATGGCCTTTCCTCCATACGTTCGTAGACATCCATGGCAGCGTTGGAACTTACATCGACGTAGTCGACCTCTTGCAGTAACTCAAGAACAGCTTCATTGCCACCCGAGTTAGCGAACAACGGCCTGTTCAAATTATGTAGTAGATCAAAATCGCTGGTCCTGACTGAACGTATCGGTCCAACGTGTTCTGCTTGTTGCGAGTGAAAGAGGGCGGCAAAGCGAGTAAGGCCGCCTTCGACTATTTCTTCGAAAACAACATCTGCAGAGTTGACTCCTGATTGAGGTCGAGCTCGATCATGGTTATCGATTTTCACAATCAGCACTGGCCAATTCCCGACTTCGTCATCTCGAATTCCGGTTAGAGGCCAACTCTCAAATTCATCTACTACCTGTGCAGTTGTAGGCACGACATCTTGACCACTGTCTCCATCTAAGAGATCTTCTTCAGTGGTGGCGGATCCTTCTGCGGAGGCAACGTCTAGAACTGTTGTCGATGACGATGGCAGTCGAGCGCTAGGTGGAGTTCCGGCGCAACTCGCAGAGGCCCCAGCCGCAAGCAGAAGAAAAAGGAGTCGCCATTCTTGTCTGACCATCGAGCCGAGACTAGCCACCTATCGACAGTTCCGAATGCCGTGTACCGTTCTATCCGTGAGCGGAGACGTACATATTCAACGGGACGGTCATATTGGCTTCATCATTCTGGACCACCCAGAACGCCATAACGCGATTAGCACCGACATGTGGCAGGGACTGCTCGATTCGGCAAATGAGCTCGCCGCTGACGAACAGATAAGAGTGGTCTTAATACGCGGTGAAGGCGATAAAGCTTTTGCAGCCGGCGCGGACATCAGCGAATTCAACGACAAACGTACTGACAGTTCCGCAAATGAAGAGTATGACGACGTATCAGATCAGGCCTACACGGCCTTAACCACAATGCCCAAGCCATTAATCGCCATGATCCACGGCTACTGCATTGGTGGCGGACTCGCTGTAGCTCTGACCGCCGATTTGCGGATTGTTTCCGACGATGCCAAATTCGCCATTCCGGCTGCCCGTCTAGGGCTTGGTTATCGCTCTGCTGGACTGGGTCGACTCGTTCAGTTGATCGGACCTTCATCAACGAAGAGAATCATGTTTCTCGCAGATCGGTTCGGCCCCCAAGAAGCACTATCTATGGGGCTGGTGAATCGAGTAGTCCCTAAATCAGAGCTCGAAACAGCGACCACCGAGTGGTTAAACATTGTTTGCGAAAACGCTCCACTGACTATCCAAGCAGCAAAGGCCGCCACTGATGAGTGGACCAAGCCGGAGTCAATCAGAAATTTCGATGAGATCAACCAATTAGTAGATGCTTGCTTCGACAGCACCGACTACCGCGAGGGTGTCGAGGCGTTCATGGCAAAGCGAACTCCAGAGTTCAGAGGGCGCTAGCTCGAACGAGAGTCTCGACGTCGGCGTTGAGATCTTTGGTACTCCTCGATCTCGTCACTCAGTTCATACACCTCGTGACATAACGCGAGGTATGAACGCAGACGACCTGCGTCTATTTCTTTGTTGTTGCATGCTGCCGTTACCGCACAGTCAGGTTCGTCTCTATGGCTGCAGTCGGCGAACTTGCAGTTCAGTGCAGCTTCCGCGATTTCGTTGAAGACTTCGTCCAGCCCAGCATCGTCCCAGATCTGGACCTCTCTCAAACCCGGCGTGTCTATCACCACGCCATGTTGAGCCACGAGTAGCTCTCGGCGGACTGTTGTGTGACGTCCTGATCCTTCTCTATCGACTGATCCCGTGACGAGCATCTGGTCACCTACGAGTTGATTCACCAGCGTCGATTTTCCGACGCCAGATGCGCCGGTCACCGCGAGGNTGGCNCCACCATCTAACAANTTGGNTACNTCATTCAACTCTTCGCCTTTATGCGCGTTCGTCAGCAAAATNGGGCATCGAACACCNCGNTTGANGAGTTGTTCTCGGATCTCNTCAGCGCCCCCTANNTCNCTCTTGTTGACAATGACAACNGGCGATNCGCCCCCTCCTTCGGCNGTCACTAGGTANCGCTCAATCAAGTTTTCGTCTAGGTCTTGGTCGGTGGAGACGACCACGGCGAGNACATCGATGTTGGCTCCAACTACTTGAGGTACTGGNGCAGAGCCTGATGCTCGTCGAAGCACACGTGAGCGCCTAGGTAAGANTTCGGTGATGCCAACCCGTCGATTATCAATCGGGTTCAACGTATGGCTCACCCAATCTCCAACTGCCGGATAGTCNGTTGGNTCGTGAGCTTGNTCTCGCAAAGAGGTGTCTAGANTNGCTTCATGTGAGCCGGAAGGGCCNAGNAATTCATAGGCACCTCTNTGCTCTACNNCCACCCTGCTGATTCCCTGATCTTCTCTTAGGTCAGGGTGCGCTATTCCTTGTCTGTTCCAACCCAATAGGTCCAGNGGCNNACCNNCGTTACTCANCNGATANCCAGACGTCTGACCAGCGGCCCACNCCTGCTACTTGNCCATAAACCTCATTACCATTCGGTAATTGCCAGTANCCCAGTCCCCCGGTTCCCGGATGCCCTATAACTGCTGACTGCGCGTGGGACAGATAGATCATGGGCATTTGTTCTGTGAGNACCAACATGATCTGCTCAACCGCNGCCTGNCGCACNGTCTCAACTGAACTTGAATGCAGCAGTTCCACAAAAGCAGTTAAGGGCTCNNTGTGAAGATTGCTGACATTCANCGGCGAGGTNCGGATGGGTCCGAACAGTGGACCAAACATCATCGCCGGGTCAGACTCACCNCCTACCCGCCAACAGGTCGCCATGAAATCNCCNCTNAANCCCGGTCGATCNGTCACCGACCCTAGGACTCTTTGGATCAAACCGCTCCGGGTGACAGTTTCAGTTTCAACTTCGACAAATCCCGTCGCTTCCCANTGGCGCGCTAGNTCTCGAATCATGGACGACATGTGGATGTCGTCNGTGCACTGAAGATCGATCGAAATCNGTGANCCTGGCGCACGTCTATCTGAGCGGTCTTCGTCGTTGACGTAGTCAGCTAATAGCTGTTNTGCAGCGCTCGCGTCNGAATCTGGCCATGTCTCAGCTACCAGGCTCGACCACCAGCGGCTTTGTGGAGCAAACCACTGGGTAGCCGGTTCGCCAGCACCTGCGCCGAGCGAGGCTTTGATCAATACATCTTGGTTTGTCGACATTTGAAGGGCCCGTCTGACGCGAACNTCNTCGACNGGNGACTGCACCGTGTTAAACAACACCACACCGACATTGTCTTCATTTCGNGATATGACAGTTAATTCAAGGTCTCGAGCCCGAGATATAGCCANCGTTGAGCGAGAATGCGCNAAATCTGCGTCGCCACGCTGGACTGACTGAATTCGTTCTTGTTCGTCCGNTACTTCGCGAAAAATCAGTTCATCAAGGTACGGCAANGATNTNCCGTCNNACCCTGTTCTCCAGTATTCGCTGTTCGCTGACAGCTTGACNGGCTGGCCAATTTCCCATGGCTCCATGATGAAAGGCCCAGTNCCAACAGGACNNCGTATAAAANCGGANGGGTCAACTCTTGCTGCTTCTATAGANAAAACCCGGCCTATCGGNCCAGCTAGGACAATGTCNAGTGCAGGATTGGGTTCAGCTAAGTCGAACATCAAACGATGGTCNTCGATCACGGTGACTGCATTAATGCGNGCATCGCGCAATAGTCCTCGAGTCACCTCACCCTTTTTGAGGAACTCTTCGTATCCCTCTTTTATTACCTGGGCTGTGACNGGTTGGTCATCGCTGAATCTGAGACCTTTNCGCAAAGTNATGGTCCAATTNAGCATCGTTGGGTTGGGTTCAACCTGTTCTGCTAACCAGGGAGCGGTTGAGCCATCGGGGAGAACTACGGTGATGGTTTCTAGAACTTGGTCAAGCACGTTGCGACATGACCANGCACATACGTGATCCCAAGGAGTCCANCCGGTGATCGGTGTGGGGTCCGCCGCCAATAGCACTGTCGCTGANCCACCGACACGGACATCTGTTTCCGNGACTNCATTTTCTGGGACCCGACCTACCTTTTNNTCGGTNGACTCTGTCAATCGNTTTTCGCTNGTNGACGNAGGGGTTNNTTCAACAAGCGANGGGTCTGATTCCCGCACTACTGAGGGGCCATCTGGTGCGCAAGCGACACTGATCAACACGGCCAGCATGAACGGCCANCCGATGTGATTGCGCCGATTCAATATTTTTCTCGCCATTCNNNTGGCCAANTCTCTTCNCCGAANTGCCANTCGTCAGTTCGGTATGTAGTCCCAGTAGCGCTCGCTACTAACCGCTCGTTGACTTTCAGTTCGACCCTATGGTGGCCAAACCGTCGGGTACGACTGATCTCAGTAGCGGTCGCAACAACTAGGTCACCCGGACGAACGCCACGGTGGTANGAGATATCGATCTGGGTGGCTAAAGCAAGGCGGCCGTACCCATTTGAGGCGAAAGACATCGCGATNTCTCCGAGGCTGAAAAGGATNCCGCCATGTCCNCCTCCCAAGAAGTTGGTGTGGGTTTCATTCATCNTCGCCTGAACCGTNGCGGCGCCTGGANACCAAACTATTAATTCGGCACCTAACTGAGCCATTAAAGGATCAGCNCTAAACAACAATTCAAGACGGTTACGTCCCTGCGCAGGTAGTTCTTGATCTTCNCTAGACACAGAGTTCACGGTACCTTCCAAAAAGTCACTACAAACAGGCACATACTCCACTATTCAGCGTTACCGCGCCGATTAACNCGCTTGTTTGCGACAACTGTGTGATTGCTCCGAGGCTGTCTCCAACAACNCCTCCTATAGAACGGTGAGACCATGCCCATGTGATTATGGTGGCTGGNACGGCGAACCCAAGCAGCAAGAATCCTTTGGGCCCGCTCACCAAAANGACNACNGCAACGGCGGCAACTATTCCAGCGAGACCCCGGCTTGTACTCAGTTTGCTTANGTAGTCAGCCCCTAACCCTTCTCTTGCGGCTCTTCGAGTAATAAGCATCACGCAAACTGATGCGGTTCTTCCTATCGCGTGCGCACTGACTAAGGACTTGAGACCGATTGTTGGCTCTAAGGCAGCCAATGCGGCTACNTCTANCAGGAGCACTAGAGCAACTGCGCTCGTCCCGTAGGTNCCCANCCGTGAGTCTTTCAAAATTTCAAATCGACGTTCGACAGTTGCCCCTCCAGNGAATGCNTCTGCACAGTCAGCCAGCCCGTCTATGTGGAAAGCGCCGGTTACCGCNACTCCGAAGCTGATCGCTACAGCGGCNGCAACAGTCCCTGGNAGNACCTGCGATAGACCNAANTANNCCAGGCCAACGAGTCCGCCGATAAATGCCCCCACTATCGGAAACCATGGAACTGTTTGGGAGAGTGGGGGNGGCCCATTTCGGCCCACTCCGATTGGGATTCTGGTCAAAAAAACAACCGCGGCTCGCAGCGATCTCACGTCTCAGANCCAAAAAANTCTGTGAANGTTGGCACTTCGTTCGCCGCNGCACAGGCCATGGAGATCAACGGTATAACNGCAGCANCNCCAGAGGCTTCTCCGAGTCGGAAGTCTANATCGAGNAATGGCTCCAGACCGATGAAGTTCAGCAGTCGGCGGTGACCTATNTCAGCCGACTGATGCGCGGCGATGCAGTGTTCAAGAGCAAGCGGGTCGCATGCGTGGAGGGGAGCTGCTCCAGCGGCCACAACGAAACCGTCGAGCANCACTGNGATTTTTCGACGCCTAGCCTCNATGATCGCCCCNGAAATAGCGACAATTTCNGCTCCNCCTAATTCTCGCAAAATTTCTTGCGGGCTTGCACCGGCAACCCGCTTCACCGCATGTTGAACGGCTTCTCGTTTGCGGCGTAAACCGTCGTCATCGATGCCGGTCCCGCGACCCACCCAATCCGATGTGTCTCCGCCAAGAAGCGCGCACGATATCGCTGCAGACGANGTGGTGTTACCAATTCCCATTTCACCAAGCACGAGTAGGTCGCTGTCGATTTCTTTCACTGCTTGACGTCCGCTTTCAAACGCTTNNAAAAAGCGCTCTTCAGACATTGCCGGCTCGAATCTTATNTCTGCAGTGGCTTTACCTATNCCGACGTCGACAGCGGTNACCTCCGCACCAGATATTCGAGCAAAGGCGTTTATGGTTGACAAACCAGCNTCNAAAGCAGTCATCATCGCTTCAGTGACCGAAGGCGGGTANGCACTGACTCCCGCCCTNGCAACACCGTGATCNGCGGCAAAGATCAGAATTTTGGGTCTCTGAACCTGCGGCGTGANNGATCCTTGCCACCCAGCCATAAAGACCGCTATTTCATCAAGNCGTTTCAGNGCGCCGCTGGGTCTGAGTATGTCGGCAAGTCGTTCTTCNAGCGCGCCTCGCGCNTCATTGTCGGGCCTCGTTAGGTCCTCNAGGGAAGCGGGAATGGGGTTCGTCACAGCAAATCTTCAATATTTTTGAGTTTNGTTACTTGCCCCATAGACGCGAACAACGTCANNCCCGCCTGTCTGGCGATCAACTGATTTACGCGTCCCAANGTGTCACGGTATCGNCGCGCNAACTCNTTGTCGGGGACGATGCCGAGCCCNACTTCATTNGTTACGACNACAGAGGGAGATTCTCTTTNGCCTAAGAATTCGGACAAGGTCNCNGCCGCNTCCTCAACTTTCTCGNCTTCANACCCTTGAAGAAGCAAATTNGAGACCCACATCGTCACACAATCAATGATNACTAAGGAGCCTTCAGCNACTCCGCGAATATCAGAAGCCACNTCAACTNNNGATTCCATGGTGNTCCAGCTTGCGGGACGCTCGCGGCGATGTCTTGCTATTCGTTCTGCCATATCTTCATCACCAGCAGTTGCNGTTGCGACGAAGCACACCTGACCTCGCCANGCTTCTCCGATCTTTTGCGCCAAGGCGCTCTTGCCACTCCGCGCCCCTCCGGTAATAACCGTTAACCCGCTCGGAATCGAAATATCGCCNTTATNNACCTTCAATAGTCGATGCCTTTTTTAGCNANAATGCCCTTCTCNTAAGCGTGTTTNACGTTNTGCATTTCGGTGACTGTGTCGGCAATCTCCACAAACTCCGGCGGCGCGTCACGGCCTGTCATCACAATGTTGGTTTTTTCGGGGCGGCCAATTACTGCGGACACAAGTTCTTCTTTAGATATCCATCCCCAATTAGCGGGGTAAGTCACTTCGTCGAGAACGACAAGTTGGTATTCGCCACTTGAAATGCAATTTTTTGCGTGAGCCCATGCGGCCTGAGCTACTGCTTCATCTTCAGAAAGATCTTCCGACTCCCAGCTGAAACCTTCACCAATCGCCCACCAGTCGACACCTAGTTTTTCACGACACACGCTTTCTTCGCCGGTGTTCCAATTACCGGACTTCAAGAACTGGATGACCGCAACGTTCCAATTTCTGGCAACGGATCGAATCACCACTCCAAACGCTGAAGACGACTTACCTTTCCCATCGCCCGTATTAACGATCACCAATGAGGGAGCTGTCTTCTGAGTTTGCACATCGGGGGGCCGCGTCGGCGGGGTTTCACTCATCAAGGATTCTCCTTCAAGACACTCGGTACTACTACAAGGTGATCATCAACCTGAAGCACTTTCACCTGAGCGCCGTACAGCTCTGATAATCGGATCGGGTCCAAGACTTCAGACGGTTTGCCTTCAACCGCTATGCGGCCTTTGGACATCAAAATTATTCGGTCGCTGTACTGACTCGCCAGCGTGAGATCATGCATAGTCATAACCACCGTGACCTGGTGTTCTTCTCGCAGTAGTCGAATTCGATCCAAGGCCTGTTGCTGATGACCTAGGTCCAGTGCGGTTGTGGGTTCGTCGAGGAAAACTATTGGTGTCGCTTGGGCAATGGCTCGAGCAAGGTGGCACCGCTGCAGCTCGCCGCCACTTAATGATTCAAGCGTTCGTTGTCCCATACTCGATAGATCAAATTGCTCTAGTACCTGTTCAACTAGGCGAAAATCGTGAGAACCCTCCATTCCGAGAAAAGGGAGGTGAGGTGTCCTGCCAAGCAGGACATAACTATTAACCGTCATCCCAGGTGGAATTTCAGGATGTTGAGGCACGTACGCGAGTAGTCGGGCCCTTTCCCGGAGCGTTAAATCGGTGATGTTTCGTCCGTCTATCGAGAGACTGCCTGAGGCCTTCCGTAACCCAGCCATTACCGATAGCAATGTGGTCTTTCCGGCTCCATTCGGGCCCACTATCGATACCCACTCGCCGGTGTTAACTGAGAGCGAAACATCACTCAGGATCGGTACGTCCTCTATGCGCACTCCGACTTCGTTGGCCACAAATAGGTTCATCCGAGTGTCCTCTTACTTGACCTCAACACGATCACAAAGAATGGTGCACCGCAAAAGGCAGTTATGACGCCTATCGGGATCTCAGCGGGCGATGCAAGGCTTCGGCCTAGAAGGTCAACAAATACTAGGAATGCTGCCCCAAACAGAATCGACAGAGGCAGAACGACCCGGTTGCTCGCGCCAGCCACTAGGCGGACTGTGTGAGGGACGATGATGCCAACGAAGGCGATCAATCCGCTAACTGCAACTGCTGCGGCCGTACCTAGCGAAGCCGCACAGATAACAACCAACCTGACTAATTGAGGTCGTATCCCTAGCGAAGAGGCTTCAAGATCGCCAAGTCGCATGACGTCGAGGATTCGGCGATAAACGAGAATCAACAATCCCGATGCAAATGCATAGGGTGCCAGTAGAGAAACTTCGTCCCAGGAAGCAGTATTGAGACGTCCTAAAATCCAACTGTAAACCTGTCGTATCGTCTCAACATTTTGTTGTTGAATAAAAGTTTGAATGGCAGTCAGGAAGCTTGCAACCGCCACTCCGGCAAGTAAAAGCGCTGCGGGTGATCGTTGGGTTCCCGAGCTGTATCCCAGCAGGTAAGTAAGCGCTACCGCTATTAGGGCGCCAACAAAAGCCAGAAGCGGGACCAAATCGAAGGTACCTACGCCGTCGCCAGAGCCGGTGACAATCGCGACCGTTGCTCCGAGACCGGCTCCCGCCGCGGCACCTAATAGGTATGGGTCCGCTAGCGGATTACGGAACACAGCTTGGTAACTAGCCCCGCTCAAGGCCAAGGTCCCACCCACCAACGCCCCCAGTGCTACGCGAGGAAGTCTGACCTCCCAAATTATGTTTTTTTGGATGGGTGATAGTCCACTGTCAACCGAGATAAACGGCAAACGGTCGAGCAGCTCCTTCAGAGCATCGGTCCTATCGATATCTGCGGGACCAATCAACAACCCAGCACTTGTCGCAACAGCAACTGCCACAAACCCAATTAAAAGGCCAGGGACGCGAAATTTCTGCACTCCCCCGCCCATGGGACGGGGTGCAGCACCACCAGCAAAAAGCTGCCTAACGGGCATTTACCGTCGCAACTGCGTCTGCGACCGTTTCCAAAAAATCGATCAGGCGGGGGCCCCAACGGCTACTGATGTCGCTATTCATTTCAAAAATATTTCCGTTGCGGACTGCGGACAGCTCGGACCAACCAGGGCGAGCACTAATAGTGGCTACCGATTGTGCACAGCATGTCGCGTCTGCGAAGAAAATAATATCTGGGTCGGCTTCAAGAATAAATTCTTCGCTTAGTTGGGGATAGCCCCACGCAGTTCCGTCCTCATCAGCCGGATCAGCAATATTCTTCAGGCCCGTCATCGTGTAAATCTGTCCGATAAAAGTCGAACTCGTTACCGAATACAAGGTGTCATCAAGCTCGTGAAAATAGGTCAACGAGTCGCTGGGAATTTGGATGGCGTCGAGGATCTCCTCAATCTGTTCTTTCATCTGATCAACGACCATTGAGGAACCTTGACTGTTTCCGGTGATGTCGCCGATCTCCCCCAATTGACTGTAGACGTCCTCCAACTCAACGGCAGCAGCCGCTACGTAGACCCTTATGCCCAAAAGCTCCAGTTCTTCTTGCACTCCGGTGTCGCTGAGGATTACCAGATCGGGTTCAAAAGAGGCAATTGCTTCAACGTTAGGGTTCCATCCGGATAGATCGTCGACGACGGGTGCCTGGGGTGGCCAGTAACTGTAATTATCAACCGCAACCACTTGTTCCCCTGCGCCAATAGCGAACAACATCTCCGTTGCAGTCGGTGACAAAGACACAATGGCTGTCGGGTAATCCATCGACGGCTGAACGACTTCAGATTCGTCGGGTTCTGCCGTTTCCTGATTTTGTGCAGGCATCTCAGTCTCAACCGAAACTGTGGGCTCCAAAGTGACTGAGTTAGCGCTCAGGCTTGTTGGGTCACTGTCACCACAGGCAGCCAAGATCATCAGGCCACAGATTATGGATGTGATTTTTTTCATCGGGTTTCTCCTGTCGTCCGAGGGCGGAGCGGCAGGAGAC
>PAPO01000005.1 GCA_002708935.1 Acidimicrobiaceae bacterium
CCAGGCCGACAAGACCTTGTAGCCGAATACGAACGTGTCACCGGCCGGGACACCAGCGACATGGATTTCTTTTTTGCGTTCGCCAGTTGGCGTCTGGCTTGTATTTTGGAGGGAGTCCACGCTCGATATGTGGGTGGCGCCAACGTAGAAATTCCTGAAGAAGTAGAGATTTTTCCGCACAGCGTCGTCCATCTAGCCGAACGTGCCGCTGAAATACTTGACGCATAGACAACTCCGGCTGAGACATGCCGCCGGACCTGAACTAAGTTCGTGGTTATGAAGATTGATGGCGGATTGGGTGTTGATAGCGGTTTTGACGGGATCATGGACAAGGCCCGGGAACAAGAAGAAATTGGGTATGACGGTCTGTGGGTTCCAGAGACAAGTCATGACCCTTTCACGATGCTTCCTTTGATGGCAGAAGCAACCGAGAATGTNGAGCTAGGCACCAGCATCGTTGTTGGTTTCGCAAGAAACCCGATGGATTTGGCCTATAGCGCTAACGACATTCAGTTGATCTCTAAGGGTCGCTTTACTTTGGGTCTCGGCAGCCAAATAAAGGCACACATTACGAAACGTTTCTCAATGGANTGGTCAAAACCNGCNGCGCGAATGCGCGAAATGATCCTGGCGACGAAAGCCATTTGGAACAGTTGGAACACTGGAGAGAAGCTNGATTTNCGAGGCGACTTCTATCAACACACNTTGATGACCCCATTTTTCCATCCNGGCGAAAATCCCTACGGTGCTCCCCGTATGGCCCTCGCCGGAGTTGGTCCCCTCATGACCGAGGTCGCCGGAGAAACGTGCGACGTCTTTTTAGCTCACGGCTTTACGACCGAAAAATATTTGCGNGAAGAAACAGTCCCAGCGCTCGAGCGAGGTGCTGAGCGAGCGGGCCGAAGCTTGGCCGACGTGGAGATCTCAGGTCCTCTTTTTGTAGTCACAGGCAATAACGAAGATGAACTCGAAAAAGCGAAACAGGGGACCCGCCAACAAATCGCCTTTTATGGTTCAACGCCCGCCTATCGAGGCGTTCTGGAATGTCACGGCTGGGGTGATATGCAAACTGAACTCAATGCCCTTTCCAAAGAAGGTAAGTGGGTTGAGATGGGCAATCTTGTCGACGACGAGATACTTGACGCCTTCGCTGTAGTCGGCGAACCGGAACAGATAGCTGACGAACTGAAAACTCGTTTCGGTGACATAGTCCAACGTCTTAGTTTCTATGCCCCATACCGATCCGATGCAGAGCGGTGGCGCAAAGTGTTCGCCGATCTAAAGGCCTCGTAAATGATTGCGGATCTTCCTACCTCGGTCGAGATCCGTGAAGTCGGCCCCCGNGACGGGCTCCAAAACGAAACAACTATCCCTGTGGCGGAACGCATCGCTCTCATCGACGCTCTTTCCGCAACTGGCTTAACTGCTATTGAGGCAGCTTCGTTCGTCCACCCAAAGGCGATCCCACCTATGGCTGGATCGGCTGAGGTAATGAAAGGCATCACTCGGGTCCCGGGAGTTCGTTACCGCGCCTTGGTGCCTAACGAGCGCGGAGCAATGGACGCTTTGGAGTGCGATGCCGACGAACTTGAGGTGGTGATGTCGATTTCTGAGACTCATAACCGTAAGAACATCAATATGACTCCCGATGAGTCTGTGCAACAAATCATCGAACTGACAGCTTTGGCCCATCAAGGGGACACTCCAGTTGAAGCCATTCTGTCGACTGCTTTTGGCTGCGCTTACGAAGGCGATATTGCTCCTGCAAGAGTTGCCCAGTACGCCCGTCGTGTTCTCGACTCCGGCGGAGTCGATGGGTTGTCATTTGGTGACACCAGTGGGATGGCGACACCAAGAGTTGTCGTTGAGTTGTTGGATGCCCTTGAAGAGGTGGAAATAGACGTTTCGCTGATCGGTTTACATTTTCACAACACCCGCAACACCGGACTCGCAAATATCCTGGTCGCGATGCAACGGGGGGTGGCGCGCTTTGATGCGGCTATCGGAGGGTTGGGTGGTTGCCCCTACTCACCGGGAGCGACCGGGAACGTAGCCACTGAGGACGTCGTACATATGGTTGAGGACCTCGGCGCCACGACCGGCATCGAGTTAGAGAGTCTTATTCGTTGCGGTCAACTAGCTGAACAGCTGGTCGGCCGTCAACTGCCAGCCCAAGTGCTGCGTTCGGGGCCACGAACCAGAACCGTCGACGCTTAAGNTAATTATTAGGCGATGATCCCTTGTGTGTGTAGTTCGCGAATTTGTTTGTCACTGTAACTCGCGATTTCGCTGAGTACTTCGTCGGTGTGTTGGCCGAGTTCGGGTCCAGTGGAGGCGATTCTGCCCGGTGTACGTGAGAAATTCGGAACCGGTGCCGCCATCGGCACATCTTTACCCAACACTTGATCTTCGTAACGTTCAATGAGTTGACGAGCAGCAAATTGAGGATCAGTCAGCATGTCTGGTGCGGTGAAGATTCGACCGTAAGGAATGGCGTTTGTATCGAGTATCGCCTCGAGCTCTTCTACCGGTAGCTCTGAAGTCCAAGCTGCTATCAGGTCGTCAAGTTCTGTTTGGTTCACTCCCCTGCTTTCATGGTTGATGTAGCGCGGGTCGTCAGCTAAATCACTTCGGTTCATTGCGTCGCAGATACGTCGGAAGATCGCATCGGCGTTGCCTGCGATGAGGACGTCGGCGCCGTCAGCAGTTGGATACACATTTGATGGTGCAACTCTTGGTAGTACCGAGCCGGTGCGTCCTCGAATGTGGCCACCTAATTCAAAATCTGCGACGGTTGATTCCATTAANGCGAACACTGCTTCGTATATTGCGACGTCGACCTCTTGGCCTTTACCGCTGTGTTGTCGTTCGTTGAGCGCAGCCATCGTGCCAATCACAGCGAACAAGGAGGCGATGGCGTCGCCAAGGCTGATTCCTGCGCGGGTTGATTGGCGGTCGGGCCAGCCTGTGGTGTGCCGGATCCCTCCCATGGCCTCACCAATCGATCCGAAGCCTGGGTCGGTTGCGCGAGGTCCTGTCTGCCCAAACCCTGAGACATGCGTCATGATCAATCCGGGGTTGTCTTTTGCGAGGTGTTCATATCCCAGTTGCCATTCGGCTAGTCGGCCGGGAGTGAAGTTTTCTAGGACCACGTCGCTTTGCAGTGCGAGATCTCGGNCTACGGCNCGCCCTTGAGTGGATCGAAGATCGATCNCTATTGATTTTTTATTTCGTGCTATTGCTGGCCACCAGAAGCTGTGTCCTTCACTGTCGCAGTGTCCCCATTTGCGCATTGGGTCGCCCACTTCTGGTGGTTCGACTTTGATGACTTCGGCACCATAGTCACCGAGAAGTTGTCCCGCGAACGGTCCGGCAATGAAACTTCCAAGTTCCACAACTCGAATACCGGAGAGAGGGCCGTTCACGTTAGGTGCCAAGTGGTGTGCAATCGCTTCCGCAGTCAATTTCGTTGGGGTTTTCGGGTGCAGCCGGACGGTGTAACACCCCTGAGGTTGGGGTCACCTTTAGTTCCTCTCCCGCAATTACGCAGTTGGCGTCGACAATCATTGAGTAGCCGNCTGTCTCATAGGGTGGCCACAGGACTACAACGTTGGGTCTGTTCTCGATGTTGCGGGCCGCAGTCTTACTAATTGGGCAATAGATGCTGCCGTTTTCGAAGCGAAATGTCATGTGGGCGACATGGGAGGTTTCATTGTCGCTCACAGTGAGTAGGAAAGCTGAGTGACCAAATCGTTCAAGCTCAGGTTCGAGTTGGTTGGGGGCAACCGGAATGCTCATGGACAGAGCTTACGTCCCTATCCAGTCATATAGAAGCTGTAGTTGCATGACTCGGGGACGCTGGTAGCTTGGGTTTCTCCTCGGGGCTATAGCTCAGTTGGTAGAGCACTTCCATGGCATGGAAGGGGTCAGGGGTTCAATTCCCCTTAGCTCCACGAATATCCCACTCAGAGATAGTGTTCCCCTCATGCTTATGGGGTTTAAGGGCGGCTAGTCAGATCCGAGTTGTCTTGGCATTAAGTCTTCGTATTTCAGCCAAGCCGCATCNTTCCGCGGTCTTGATAAGCCACCATGCCGCGTCGAAATCGAACCATTGAGCTCCAAACCTCGCGGAGGTCGGAAGGCCATGGTGGTTGTTGTGATACCCCTCGCCGGAGGTAAGCGCTGCAAGCCAATGAAGGTTCGTTGCACTATTTGAGAACGGTCGCCGTCCGAATGTGTGGCCGACTGCGTTGATTGCCCCAGAAAGGAGCACATAGCAGACGACATGGAAACCAAAAGCAAGTGGTCCTTGCCACCAACCGAGCCATAGGGACAGAAGTGTTGTAGAAATCAGCAATCCGAGAGGCCCGCGGTCAAACATCAACCTGTCCCACTTGTCGGGGGCGAGATCACGGCCCCATTTTTCGACGGTGATCGGGTCATTGGCAACCCGCCGGTACAACCAAAAATTCGTTAACTGCACCCGTATCCATCCAAGTCGCGCAGGGGAATGGGGGTCGGCTTCTTCATCGGTGAAAGCATGATGTTTACGGTGAACAGCAGCCCATTCGCGCGCTTTTACGCCCGTGGTGAGCCAGAGGAAAAACCGCAGGAAAAGAGCAAACCCGGGTCGGAACTGCACGGCCTTGTGCGCGAGCGACCTATGTAAGTACGCGGAGGTAGTAAGGGTGGAGACCTGTGTTACGGCAAAGCCGACGAGCAGAGGTGTGATGATTCGCACGGTAATCAAGGCTAAAACTAGCCGAAGAAATACCCAACGACGGCACCACATTCATATGGCCTAACTACGTCAAATTCTGAAAGACTGACCGTGTGAACCAAGATTCTGAAGTAACGGTCGACTACATCGATCAGATTGCTGTGGTCCGACTAAATCGCCCCGAACACCTCAACGCCTGGAACAACAAAATATCGTCAGGCCTAGATACTTTGCTGCGACAGGTTTCCGATAGCCCAGAGGTACGGGTTGTGATTATCACCGGCAGCGGTCGCGCTTTCTGCGCTGGTGCAGATCTCGCAGGAGGTGGTGACACCTTTAACTCAAGCAGAGAACGTGATCAGGACGACACGAGTGAGGCTAGAACCCCTCAGTTTCTTCCACATCAAGTGACGAAACCGGTTATCGCTGCCATCAATGGGCCGGCGGTGGGTGTGGGCGCAACCTACCCGTTGATGTGCGACATAAGAATTGCTTCTCAAAGTGCTCGAATCGGTTTCGTGTTTAATCGCATTGGGATGCTGCCCGAACTTGGCTCCCACNCCCTACTTCCGAGAATCGTAGGGTTTTCAAATGCGGCTCAACTGTTGATGGGTGGGGAAATTATTGATGCCCAAACCGCTCTTTCCATGGGTCTAGTTTCTGCAGTTCACCCAGACGATCAGCTCCTAGATCAAGCGATTGAGCTTGCAACTCAACTTTGCGCGGCTGCCCCTGTTTCGGTGGCAGCAACCAAACAGTTGCTTTGGAAAGGCCTGTCTCTCAGTTGGGAAGAGATGCACCGAACGGAAACCCCGATTTTCGACTGGATAGCCCAACAGCCAGATTCGGTTGAAGGAGTCACCGCTTTTCTCGAAAAACGAAACGCCAGCTGGAGCATGGACCCATCTAGAGATCTACCCAAGGAGTTGTTTGATTGATATGGCCGCATTTGACCACTTCGCCCTCGCTTGTCAAAACCTCGAAGAAGGAGTCGACTTTGTTGAGGCCATGACCGGCGTCCGAGCCGCACCNGGCGGNCCACATCCGGGAATCGGAACCCATAACGCCCTNCTCTCACTTGGAACCGACGTGTACCTCGAAATCATCGCGGTGGACCCCAACCAGGATGATCCTCCAAGACCTCGCCCGTTTGGAATAGACGAGCACCGCGGGCCCCGTCTGGCGGCATTCGCAATCCATCCCACTGAAGGGGAGACGATCGAGTCCGTTTCCGAAACGATTAGAAACCATGGAACGGATCCCGGTCCGGTGNTGGCCATGAGCCGCGTNAAACCCGACGGNGAAGAAATCAGTTGGCGACTTACTCTGTCGAGCAACCAAANGATGGTGCCATTCGTTATCGATTGGGGAGATACACCCAACCCTGCGACCATAACCCCCAAAGGATGCCTATTAACAGAAGTTCGCGTCCGCGACCCCCACCCTGATCGCATTGTCGCCCTTCATCAGCAACTCGGGCTCGACATCAAAGTTTCGGAAGGCCCTTCCTCGTTGGAAATCATTCTTCAAAGACCCAATGGTGGGACCTCAACACTTTCTCAGTTCTCCGCGTAAAACAAATTGCCGCTAACCGTAAACAGGTCGGTGAGTCGTTCATTCCTTAGGGGCGATCCAAGGGTGTGGGGACCCAGGCCGAGTGGCGATCATTGCCATCGAATTGCGCTGTTTGGGAACCAACCGAGTCACCAGACGCAGAATCGTTTCGGCAGGCTTAAGAAACATTTTGCGTTTGTTCCAACCGCGAAGGTCCGCCGTTTCATACGGAAGATTTAGACCATAGAAAAAATGGAAGCCGTGGTCTCCTGTGGGATCACACGAACGAATAGTTTTCTGGAACTCGCGCTCGGTCCACCGATAAATATGGTTCGGGATAGGTCCATTATCGAGCCCCCCAGAAGTTCCGCCCTGAGCCCGCACTGCCTCCAACTCGTAGCTCGAGCTGAATCCCAATCGAACAGCTAAACGCATCAACCANGAATCTCTCGCCTCAATGGCGATGACACCAACAGAACATGTGCGATACATCTCAGTGAGAGCCCGATGGGGCGAACTGCAGTGATGCAATCCATCAACCACTACGACCCACGTAAATGACTGATCGCCGTAACTCAAACTTTGAGCGTCTTCGTGCGCCCAGCAATATGGAGATAGTTGTTCCGAAGCTTCCACGGAGTCGAGATTGGTGATGGTGGCCTGCTCAAAGCCCAAGCTCTCAAACAGGTCTCGTTCCGCACGTCCGCCAGCAACTACGAGGAGCTCATCGGTGAGGTTTAGCCGCCCTTTCCCCAGTAGGTCTGAGAAGACTTCGGTCACAAATGCGGTGCGCACCCAGCCGACGCTACACCCACGACTTTCTCCCGCCTAGGGGTACACATATAAAGCGGCCTCAAGGGTTACTCTCAGCAATTGGAAACCCATTCGTATTGAGAGATCTTTTGCATTCCTATCCAGTCCGCCTTATCACCCCTGTATGCATCCTCGCGTTAGCGATCACCGCGTGCAGTGGCGCTGGGACCAGTCTCCTATCACGTTCACCGACTTCGTCTACGACGACAGCATTAGCTGTGCGTACCACCACAACCGTTCCGCCTCCTACGACAACTACATCCCCACCCGTATCGACGACAACTGAGGCCCCTCCGGTTCCAGTTGCCCAATTCACCGGCGAAGAGCTATCGGACCCTATTTCACGCCCGGCGTTCTTGGTGAAAATCGATAATCATCAACAAGCGCGACCACAATGGGGCATCAACCAAGCAGACGTGGTTTTCGAAGAATTAGTTGAGGGCAATATCACTCGGTTCGCAGCCATATTCCATAGTCGCAATGTGACCGATATCGGACCAGTACGCTCAGCAAGAACTGGTGATTTCGAACTCCTGTCAAATCTGAATACACCACTATTTGGCAACTCAGGTGGAAACCCCACAGTCATGCGACTCCTCAACGAGGTTGACATGGTGCTGGTAGGAGACACCAACGTGGGGCGGGCTGCTTACAGACGCAATGATGAACGNAACGCGCCCCACAACCTGTTGACCGGCACCGGTGAGATTTACGCGGCAGCCGATGGCCGCGGCGGAACGCCACCACAAATGTTCTCTTACCGAGACGCCGACGAAAGCTTGCCATCATCAGCCCTACCGACAGAGGCCATAGAGATTGACTATGGCGGCTATCAGATCGGGTATCGCTGGGATGATGTTTTTCAAGGATGGGTTCGAACCCAGCAAGGCACCGAACACGTGGACTACAACGGGGTACAAGTCGCCCCTGAAAACGTCATCGTCCAATTCGTTAAATACGGACAAAGCGTCGCCTACGCCGGGTCACCCGAGGTAAAGGTATTGGGGCGCGGCGAAGCATGGGTTCTTACCGACGGTCATCGCATCGAGGCCACCTGGAACCGCCCGACTTCCCTCGATATAACCGAGTTTCGGGATGTAGACGGTGCGACGATCAAGTTAACGCCTGGCCGTACCTGGATCGCATTACCGCGTTCTGATACCGCCTCTATCCCTGAGCCTGATCAGGAATAGCGGTCGATCAGTTCTGCGTATCGTCTTTCGGATAGATCTCGCGCCAATCAAGTTGNTCGTCTTTGGGTAGGTGGCTGTTAATAGCACCCAACAGCGACGCCAACTGCTCACACTTTTCTGTCCCTAATTGCGTCCAGTGTTGCGCATTCATCTGATCGGTAAGTTTCTCGATACGGGTTCGCCCCTCGTAGCAACTTGAGGTCGCGTGACCTTGTTCGTCGAGCCAACCCTTATCTCGCAACTTTATTGTTGCCTCTAAAACAATGTCGTCTGACCATCCAGCTTCATGCTGTATCCACTCGGCTGGTGCTTCGTCGACTGCAACTTGAGTTATGACCGACTGCGGGCCATCTAATTCTTCAACAGCGAGTGCTATGAGATGACAGCCGCTCCGGTGTTCTCGCAAGACGGTACATCCATGCCACAACACCAAATGTGGTTCGTCGGGCCAAGGCAGAGAATTCCATCCTGTGAACAGTGTTCTTCCTGTCCCATCGATGTTCTCAACAGCGGCCTTAACTGTCTCTGCAGCTTGCAAGACTTCTTCTGATGAGACAAGTGACCCAAGCTCACGTTTGAGTGCTTGATCCATTCCGATGTATCGAGCTTCGAGGATGGCTTCCGGAGTCGCGTAACTCCATGCGTCCGGGATTGCTCTTCGGATTCGTTCGGGCGCATAGTAGAAAAACAGTGATTCAACGACTTCAGGATTCACTGGTCCGAGGGGAGCTACGCGGGTCGCAAAGTAGTTCATCCAAAAGCCCTTTAAACCAACTCGAGTTCCTTCTTCTCGAACTTCGGGTGCCCAGTAGCACAACTGGTGGTAGCGCTCAGTTACTTCCCACATCCGGCGCGCAACCGAACTCATCTCTGGCGACCTAAAACATCTGAACCGAGTTCTTCTAGCTCTTCGCTCCAATCCGGAGGAGGCTGAGCTGGGCGGAGCAGAAACTTGGAGTACCCGGCGGCGATCCATTCATCAATCGTTTCTTGCAGCGCTGCTGGGGAAGTTGGCACCAGCCGTTCCGGATCGATTTCCGGTCTCCGTTGGATTAAGGCATCGCGGGCGGCGGAAGAGAGCGGCCCACGGTTATAGGTCAAATTAACTCCGAAATGTTCCGGGTCTACCGTTCGGTTAAATTCACGTGCCGATGCCTCAACCTGCAATTTTTTTTCCGCCCCCTCTTCAGGAGTCGATAGTCCCGGAATGTACCCATCCCCTATACGACCAACGCGACGTAGCGCACTTGGTAGCGTCCCACCGAACCATAGTTCCAATGGTTTTTGTATCGGTAAGGGCGTAATTGAGGCCTTCGACAATTCGTAGAAGTCACCCGAGTGGTCGATGGTTTCGCCGTCCCACAGTCGTCTCAATAGGGGAACCATTTCATCCATCATCTTCCCCCTCTCCGACCGAACCACCCCTTGCGCAGCTACTTCTCCAACATCGGGTAAACCTATGACAGCTATGAGGAGAAGCCTGCCCTTGGAGAGTCTGTCCAGCTGCGCAAGCTCACGAGCCAGGCGAACTGGTGCTCTACCCGGCAAAATCAGATGACTTCCAATCTTGAGCGTCTCGGTACACGCAGCAGCATGCGTTAGAGCAACGAGCGGGTCAAACGAGCCGGTCAGCATCGTCTCAGGAAGCCATATGGAATCGAAGTTGAGTCGTTCAAGGTCTGAACAGAGTTGAGAAAAGTCTTCGATAGGAAGGTCGCTNGAGCCTCGACAAGTGAATCCAAACCGAATTTTCATTTCGTCTTCACCAGTGTTGCCCCCGCTGCTTTGAACCTTGTCATAAGATCCTGTCGGATCGCTGCCTCTGCTGAAATTATCTCCGTTGAGAGATATTCAGAGGTAACGGATGGAAATGACATTTCATTAGCTTGACACCTTCATTTGGTCTTGGTTTAGATGCTACGAAGCTGGGTTTCCGTCTACGTCAAATTGAAACNTCGGCACGTCCGACCAAAGTCGTTCGATGTCGTAGAAAGANCGNGTTTCTTCGTGGAAGACNTGTACGACAAAAANNCCGAAGTCNAGCAATATCCATGTCGCATCTTCCAGTCCCTCGATTCGNAACGGNCCNTCACCTCCTGCCTCNTTGACAGCTGTTTCCACTTGTTCTGCAACCCGGCGTACCTGTCGGGTGTTGGAAGAACTNGCCACNAGNAACCAATCAGTAATACCCANAACNTCACCGACNTCTAACGCGACGACGTCTGTCGATTGCAAGTCAGCTGCTCCCTGCGCNGCCGCCANCAACANCGGNGGNAAATNATCTGAACTCGCACGGCTGTTCATCTCCGAGAATCCTCGCACCTTCCTTCGCTCAGAGCGAGGACTGTTAAGCACGGCCTACTTGTCGCGCGATTCCCACTCCAATTGGTGATCATCGATATAGCTACGGACCGATGCTGAAAGACTGTCATAGATTGACACTCCTTCACCCATCTGATCCCTAAGTTTGGAACTCGAAATTTCTTTAGGCTCGACGGCCACTCGTTCCATCAGCCAACCATCCGGCGTCGACGAGANATAACCAGGACGATCCACGACCGCGACACGCACAAGTTGTCGAAGCTGATCCGAGCGCTCCCACGTTTCAAGTCCATGGGCTACATCCGCTCCCACAATCAGAGTTATCTCATGTCCTTGCCGACGCATATCGTTGACGGTGTCGATCATGTAACTCTCGCCCCCGCGAAGAATTTCGGCGTCGCTGGCTTCAATCCCGTCTGTGTCTTCGACCAATAATTCTGTCATGGCGAGTCGATGCCGGGCGTCTGTTATGGGCCGTTGACCTGACTTTTGCCAAGGGTCGTTCGCCACGACAAGCAGGACTACATCGAGACCCAGTGCTTCCTTCGCGGCAACCGCTGCAGCTAAATGCCCCGCGTGTGGAGGATCAAATGTGCCACCGAATAAACCAATTCGCCGACCCATGCCTTCAGTTTAGGTGGATCTCGATTAGCATTTCTGCTTCCTGTCTACTATTGTTGTTTGGTCTGTGATTCAGCCGGGCCCCTGACCGACGTCCGGTTGTTGTATCCACGTCACAGAACCAACCTGCAATTAGTTCCAAGGCACGTGCTAGCACGACGCTGCCCGGACGAGAAATTTGAGAAAGAACGCATAAAACACAACCTGAACAGGCGCCCGCACCTCAGAAGCGGGTACCGAAACGACAAGCACCTCTTGTGCAAACACGTAACAACTCCGAGATCCCCCCTCGGCTTAGAAAGATCCGGTCCCCCACCGGTGGAGATAAAGAATAATGAGTGATTCAGTAGGCCAGTATCTAAACGAAATCGGAGCGGTGGCATTATTGACCGCCGACGACGAAAAGATGTTGTCGAAAGCAATAGAAAAAGGGCGCGACGCTCAAGTCGTTCTCGATGGTGAAGAAAAGGTTACGGCAGCCGAACGTCGGTCCTTACGAACAGCCGTCCGAGAAGCNGAAGCTGCTCGAGACCGTTTCATCAGAGCGAACCTACGCCTCGTGGTGTCGATCGCTCGTCGTTACCCACTACCGCCCGCNATGGAACTTCTTGACCTAATCCAAGAAGGNAANCTCGGACTTGAGCACGCNGTCGAGAAGTTCGANTGGCGCAGAGGCTTCAAGTTTTCAACCTACGCAACGTTCTGGATTCGTCAATCAATAGGTCGAGCTCTCGATCAGAAGGCAAGTCTTATCCGNCTTCCTAGTGATCGTTCAGCCAGCCTTCGTGCCGCTCTNCGACACAGNGGTGGCGACAGCGATGGCCTCGACGACGAGAACGCNTGGCTGCAAAGNATTAGNACTCCCACNTCGCTTGACAAAAATATCGGNGANGAGGGCGACAGCACTTTGGTTGANCTGATCGGAGATGATGCGCCAAGTCCGGAAGATCANGCTTTGGAGAACGANCGGAAAGAAATGATTCGAGGNCTNCTCGATCGTCTTGATCCCCGAGCCCAGCTCGCTGTAGCTCGACGTTTCGGTCTAATCGACGGCGAAAGTCANAGCTATCGNGANGTCGGNGAAGAGCTTGGAGTTACNGCTGAAGCGGCTCGACGACTNGTNAAAAGAGCCGTAGACGAGTTGCGCGAAGACGCTCTTGTCATCGTGGCATAGCGCCTTATCTNCNGATNGACAGAAATCTTCTTGGCATATCGGTCACAGAACCTGCACACTTAATATTGTGAACACCACCTGGCATCCAAACTCTTGGACTGACTGTCCCGCTGGCCAACAACCTGAGTGGCCTGAACTAGGCGCGTTGGACGAAGCGCTTCATGAACTCGGNACCCGACCACCATTGGTGTTCGCAGGGGAAGCCCGTCGCCTCACCGATCANCTTGCCAGAGTGGCNAACGGNCAGGCAGTTGTACTCCAAGCAGGAGACTGCGCTGAGTCTTTCGACCTGAGTAGTGCTGATGCGATCCGCGACAAATTGAAGGTCATTCTCCAGATGGCTGTAGTTCTCCAGTACTCGGCCGGGTTACCAGTAGTCAAGGTTGGGCGCATAGCTGGTCAGTTCGCAAAACCACGTTCTTCGGGAACAGAGACACGAGATGGCGCAACACTGCCAAGTTTCCGCGGTCATATTGTGAACGACATAACGTTCGACACTGATTCACGCACACCAGACCCGAAGCGCCTAGTGGAGGCCTACAACACGTCAGCGGCGACGCTGAACCTCCTGCGGGCCTTCACCCGAGGTGGCTACGCGGACCTGCGACAAGTACACAACTGGAACCAAGAATTCGTGGCCTCAAGCCCCGTGGGCGAGCGCTACGAGCGTCTCGCTGAAGGCATAGAGAAAGCTTTGCACTTCATGACCGCGTGTGGTTTCGATACTGATGATGCAGCTATGCGTCAAGTTGAGCTCTACACAAGCCATGAGGCCCTACTACTGGGCTACGA
This sequence comes from Acidimicrobiaceae bacterium, assembly GCA_002708935.1. Taxonomy (GTDB): domain Bacteria; phylum Actinomycetota; class Acidimicrobiia; order Acidimicrobiales; family Poriferisodalaceae; genus MedAcidi-G3. The sequence continues at coordinate 13,190 of PAPO01000005.1, forward strand.
GCAAGCTTTGACCCGTCAGGACAGCATCACTGGCGCTTGGTATGACTGCTCTGCCCACATGCTGTGGATCGGCGAACGGACTCGGGAACTTGATGGAGCTCACGTTGAATTTCTCAGAGGTGTACATAATCCGATCGGATGCAAAATTGGGCCAAGTACCTCACCTGACGATGTTCTCGCCTTATGTGAAGCCCTCAATCCCGAACAAATATCGGGACGCTTAACTCTCATTAGTCGCATGGGCGCAGAAAAGGTAGGAGATGTCTTACCGGCAATCCTGCGCAAGGTGACAGATGCGGGTCATCCCATTGTTTGGGAATGTGACCCGATGCATGGAAATACTTACGAAACCGATAGTGGCGTGAAAACCAGAGATTTCGACGTAATCATGGACGAAGTCCGCCAATATTTCGACGTGCATAAGGCTGAAGGAACCTGGCCGGGTGGGGTCCACTGCGAACTAACCGGCGACGCTGTAACCGAATGCGTGGGTGGTGGCGATGCATTGGCCGCGGAGCACTTGAGTGACCGTTACGAGACCATGTGTGATCCCCGACTCAACGGCCGACAGTCTCTAGATCTGGCCTTCCATGTAGCGGAACTTCTGTCCGAGTTTCGCTAAGGAAAGGCCTTCAGGGTCTCGCTAGGCGAGGTGATCGACGAAACCTTCGAGTTGTCGTAGGTTCCGACATTCAAAGACTCCGTCAGCATGTGTCGCATATTCGGTAATTACCGAATCACCCGTGTCCCAATATGACTTAGGTTCTGGGTTAAGCCAAAAGACAGATCTAGCCTTTTTCGCGGTTTCTTTGACCACCCATGCGTTAGTCGCGTGGTAGTTATTTCTGGCATCGCCTAGGAACATCACGGTCGATTTCGAATTGATCTCCGAACCGTAGTTTTCCCAGAAGACTCCAAACGCATGCCCGTAGTCGGAGTGACCGTCAACCCAAACAACATCTGCTTCGGTGTTGACCCTATGGACTGCGTTTGTAATGTCCTCTTCGTCTTGGAACATGTGGGTTACTTCATCAAGCCCATCAATGAAAACGAAGGAGCGGACTTTGCTGAACTGATTTTGTAGGGCATAAACAAGATGTAGCGTAAATCTGGCGAATGCAGCGACCGAACCTGAGATATCGGCCACAACTACAAGTTCTGGTTTGTTGGGCCGCGGGTTTTTGAATCGCGGTTCCGCGGGCACTCCCCCGTAGCTCAACGATTGACGAACAGTTGCTCGAAAATCTAATGGGCCTCTCCGCTTGTGTTTTCGTTTACGAGCAAGGCGTGCTGCAAGTTTTCTCGTTAAGGGCTGTATGGCTTTGCGGATGTTTGCCATTTCTTCACGCGATGCATGCATGAAGTCGACATCTTCTGGCAGCGGTTTACGAAGGGTTTTTGCCATAGCCTCTACGCCGCGATCAGCGACAAGTCTGCGTCGAATCTCCGCTTCGATTTCCCTTTTTAGGTCTTCAATCCTATTTTCAAATTCTTCGCGCTCAAGTCGTTCCTGAAGTGACGTCATGTCCCCTTCGGAGCGTTCCTGGGCCTGTTCCATCAAACGGTCCAGCATTCCATCTAGATCAAGGTTGCGAAGGGTCCGGTAGAGGTAATAGGTGCCTCCCACGGGACGGCCGGGTTCCATACCGGCGAACTGCGTCACCGCGGCCCTAGCCATCGCTGCCATCATGGCTTCGTCTGCGTTCATCAACGCGCGAAACAGCATTTCTGCTATTTCTTCTGGGCTCATATCTTCGGCGGAACCTTGACCACCCATGCCCCGCATCTGTTGAGACATCCATTCCTCTAGGGAGTCTTCGTCGATCTCTCCCTCTTCATCTAGGACGTTGTACTCGGGGCCTCGAAGAGAGAAATACACTTCGAAAACTGTTTCGAATGCCTTCCAATGCTGTTCGTTCTTCACCAACGTTGCGGCCAGCGCGTACTTAAACGCGTCTCTGTCTTCTATGGGAATATGCTTGACGGCCTCCATTGCGTCGAGATTTTCGGTCAACGAAACAGGGAGACCAGCGTTTCTCAGTTCGACGACGAAACCGCTCATTAGATCTAGCATCGACTCACCCTTCGACTGTCAGTTCCTTGGCCGTCTTTTCAATATCGGACTGGTACTTGAGGAGAACGTGTAATGACTCTTTGGCTTGTTCCACGTCGATACTTTCGACCCCTAGCAGGACCAAAGTCCGCGCCCAATCAAGGGTTTCAGAAACCGACGGGCTTTTCTTCAGCTCGATCTGCCTAATAGACCTGACGATACGTGCAACCTGTTCAGCCAAGTTGTCACTTATTCCATCCACCTTGGTGAGGACGATTTCTTTTTCTCGTTCCAGTTGCGGGTAGTCGATGTGAAGGAACAGGCAACGACGTTTCAACGCCTCAGAAAGTTCTCTTGTGTTGTTAGAGGTGAGAAACACAATGGGAATTTGCTTCGCTTCTATCGTTCCCATTTCAGGAATAGAGACTTGGTAGTCAGAGAGAATCTCAAGCAAAAGCGCTTCGGTTTCAACTTCGACTCGATCAACCTCATCAATTAGCAAGACGACTTTCTCTTCTGCGCTGATGGCTTCTAGGAGAGGCCGCGTCAGCAAGAACTCGTCATTAAAGATGTCGTCTTGTAAGTCAGTCCAGTCTTCGTTGCTCGCGTCTGAACCTCGATCGGCCTGAATTCGCAGGAGTTGCTTTTTGTAGTTCCATTCGTAGAGAGCTTTAGCTTCGTCTAAACCTTCGTAACATTGCAGCCTGATCAGTCGTGCGTCAGTCATGGCAGCAACTGATTTTGCTAGTTCAGTCTTACCCGTTCCTGCAGGTCCTTCGACAAGCACAGGCTTGCCTAGCTTTTCAGCCAGAAAGACAACACTTGCGATGCCGTCGTCAGCTAGATATTCAACGTCTTTTAGTCCGTCACGCACAGACGCGAGGTCGCCGAACATTGTGTCGCCCATTTAGTGTCTCCTTGTCAGGTGCTAGGCCTTGGATCATCCACGAGTTTGACCCTGCCCATTCACGATGTATTTAGTTGTTGTTAGTTGTTCAAGGCCCATGGGACCCCGAGCATGAAGCTTTTGCGTACTGATACCTATTTCGGCTCCGAAACCAAATTCTTCGCCATCTACGAACCTAGTTGATGTATTGACCAGAACGGCGGCTGCATCAACTCTGTTAATGAACTCTTGCGCGGCGCCTTGATCGTCGGTAATGATCGCCTCGCTATGCCCGGTGCCATGGGCATTGACATGTTGAATGGCTTGATCAAGGTCATCTACTACTCGGACACTCATTTTTAGGTCTAGATATTCAGTCGACCAGTCAGCTTCGGAGGCTGGGGCTATCGATGAGACCAGTGCCTGTGCTCGGTCATCACCCACCAGTTCAACTCCGTTCAGTGCTCGAGTTATCTCGGGAAGGAAGCGATCCGCTACATCTGAGTGGATCACGAGTGATTCAGCGGCGTTACACACCGATGGTCGCTGCATTTTTGCGTTCACTACGACGTTGGTTGCTAACCCAAGATCAGCTGCACTGTCAACATATATGTGGCAGTTGCCATCGCCGTCGATCACATAAGGCACAGTCGCGTTTTCTAAAATAGAGTTGATCAGGGAAGGGCCACCACGCGGTATGAGGCAATCGATGTGTTCGCGTAGTTGCATGAATTCGATTGCCGTGTCGTGGGAAGTGTCGGTTACTAACACCAGGACGTCTTCGGGTAGACCTGCTTTAGCGATCCCTTCGCGCAAGGCACTCGCGATAGCGATATTGGAGTCAATTGCAGCAGAGGAACCTCTAAGGAAGGCTGCGTTACCGGATTTGAGACAGAGTCCGAATGCGTCGCTAGTGACGTTGGGTCGGTTTTCGTAGATGATCGCTACAACACCGAGTGGTACTTGGGCCTTCTGGATTTCTAGACCATTTGGTCGTGTCCAACTTTCGGTGATCGCTCCGACAGGATCCGGTAATTGAATGAGCTTCCGGAGACCGTCGGCCATCGCTTCCACTCGTGAGGTGTCGAGGCGGAGTCGGTCGATGATGGTTTCGGGCGTATTTGCGGCCCAGGCCCGTTCAATGTCCGTCAGATTTGCATCAAGTATTTCTTCGCTCGCAGCAACAAGACAGTCGGCCGTCGTGCGAAGAGTTTCATTCTTTTCTTCTGTTGAAGCTGTTGCGAGGATCTGAGAAGCTGCTTTAGCGCGTTCGCCTAGGTCTCTCATCGACGAAATATCGCTTTTCGAATCACTTCGGGCCACTAGCGCAGACTACCGCCGATCTGGCCTTAAACCCGTTCCTTCACGGTGCGAGCTATGACGGATCGTCAAGGAGGACAAGATCGTCTCGGTGAATCGCAACCGGTGACGTGCCAGGCAAGAGGTCTTCGGTGCGACTTCCTTTCCACCTTTGTGCCGTTTCACTGTCGAATGCTATGAGCCCTTTCGCGAATACCTCATCTGAAAGGTTCGAGATTTCTACGGCGTCACCAGCGGAGAATGTCCCTTGAACTTCAGTAATTCCAGCAGTTAAGAGTGATCCGCCGCCTTGCGATAAGGCTTTGGTCGCTCCGTCGTCGACGGTGATTCGACCATTGGAGGACACTGCAAATCCGATCCACAGTTTTCTCGCCGCGACGTGAGTTTCTCTAGCTGGCACAGCCGTACCTGTCCCCGCAATTCCGGCTATGGCGTCTGAGAGGACATTGTCTCGATCTGCTGCAGCGATTACCGTCCTCACGCCGCTCCATGAAGCCATCCGTGCTGCCGCGAGCTTAGAAGCCATCCCTCCACTGCCTCGACTGCCTGCAGTGCCGGCAACCTGTTCTATTGATTCGTTGATAGCCGCTATTTCTTCGATCAGCGTCGCGTTGGGTTCAATACGAGGATCCGCCGTCAATACGCCCGCAGTATCGGTCAGCAGTACCAAAACATCGGCCCGGAGTAGGTTGGCGACGAGTGCCGCTATCCGATCGTTATCTCCGTATCTAATTGCGTCATCGGCGACAGCATCATTTTCGTTAACTACGGGAACGACGTTAAGACGTAACAGGTGTTTGAAGGTTGCCTCAGCGTGCAGATACTGATTGCGATCTCTGAAGTCGTGAGGCGCAAGAAGAACTTGCCCCGTCGCTACTCCATGGGAGTCGAATTCATCACCATAGGCTCTCATAAGATCGATTTGTCCCACGGCTGAAATCGCCTGCAGAACCTCTGGTTCCTCAGGTCGGCTTACACCCAAACGTTGTACACCAGCGGTAATGGCACCGGAGGTGACTACTACCAACTCATGTCCCTGGGCGCGGGCTACCACAACTTCAGCGACAAGTTTTGATAGGGCGGTGACGTTCACCTCACCACTTTCGCTTGTCAGCGATGATGTCCCAATCTTTACAATGACACGCATCAATAGATTCCTATTCCTCTTCCACAAATTAGTTATCGGGTTCGTACTCAAATTGGAAGGACCCGATAACTACTACGTCTCCTGCCACAGCCCCCGCTCGGGCTAACGCTCGAGGCACCCGCAACTGTTGCAACCGTTCCTGCGCGTGATTCATTGCATCAACATCAGTGAGGTCAGAAAGAGCTACAGCTCGAAGAGCCTGTCTTCCTAACACTTCGAAGGACCCATCATCTTGCCGCACTACTTGGACGCCTTCAGGCGTCGGTCGATGCACAACGTATTGAGTCGGCTGTTCATCAGCATTTCGCGCCTCTTCCACTAATTGACGAAGCTGACCAATCAGAACATCTAGTCCTTGTCCCGTCACCGCTGAAATCGTCAAGCCCGTCCAAGGCAAGCTAGCTACGTCAGATTTTGTGCCGATGACTATTCTTGGCCGGTCCAACAATCGGGCATCGTACTCGCCAAGTTCTCGCATCAATATTTCTTCTTGCATGTCGGGCGGTTTACTCTCAACTTCCGCCAAGTCAACGAGCACCAACAGCACTCTGGCTCTTTCTACGTGGCGGAGAAACTGATGCCCTAATCCTCGCCCAGCGGCGGCCCCTTCGATTAGACCGGGTACGTCCGCAACAACCATTTCAAAATCGTCACTGGTTCGTACTACTCCCAGGTGAGGCGACAACGTCGTAAACGGGTACGAAGCTACTTTGGGTTTCGCAGCAGAAATTCGGGAGATGAGCGTACTTTTCCCCGCGTTAGGGAATCCCACGAATGCGACGTCGGCCATTAGCTTTAGCTCTAGGCGCAGCCATCGTTCTTCACCGATCTCTGCCTGCTCCGCAAATGCGGGAGCCCTGCGTTTATTCGACAAGAAACGTGCGTTTCCGCGTCCACCTCTGCCGCCTGCCGCAGCGAGCCACCGGTCTCCCGCGCCTACTAGGTCCGCGAGAATTTCTCCATCGAAGTCTCTGATTACAGTTCCTTCTGGAACGTTTACGATGAGGTCTTCTCCGTTCTTGCCATGCTTTTTCTTGCCTTGACCGTGTGAACCGTCATCCCCTCGCCGGAAAGGAAAATCTTTGAATGCTAAAAGGGAAGACACGTTCCGGTCAGCTACCAACCATACGTCTCCGCCTCCGCCTCCATCACCGCCATCAGGCCCACCACGCGAAACATGGGCTTCGCGCCGGAACGAAACGCATCCGGCTCCTCCGTCTCCACCTTTGGCGTGGAGATTGCATTCATCAACGAAACCCGCCATAAGCTCCGAGGATACGGGGCCAACGGGTGCTGACTGAAACGGAAATAGAAGTAGCTGAAGGAATATTGTTAAGGACTGGGGCGCAGCGAAGCGACTTGGTTAGTCAGTTACGACGTCAACTAGTCGTCTTCCTTTGCGGTATCCGAACTTAACTACGCCGTCACTGGTCGCGAAAAGGGTGTCGTCCTTGCCGATGCCAACGTTATGTCCAGGATGAAATTTTGTCCCGCGTTGCCGGACGATGATGCCTCCGGCATGAATTATTTGACCGGCGAACACCTTTACCCCAAGCCGTTGAGCATTGGAATCGCGTCCGTTCTTAGTGGAGCCACCACCTTTGGTCTTTGACATTTCAGCCCCTCGCTATTTCAGTGATTTCGATGGTCGTATACCGCTGACGGTGTCCCCATCGGCGACGGTTGTTGGTCTTGTTCTTGTAGGTAAAGCCGTGAATTTTTTCACCCTTGATCTCGCCAACTACACGAGCTGTCACAGAGGCCCCTGCTAGTTCGTCATTGGTTGACATGACAGCGTCGTCCGCTACCAACAAAATTGGGGTAAAGGTAACCTCTGAGCCTTCGTCGGCGTGCAGAAGTTCAACGTTGAGCACCTGGCCGGTTTCAACCTTTTCTTGTTTCCCGCCAGTGGCGATTACTGCGTACATAAGATCCTTCATGCTACCGGGTGTCTCGTTGCTCACAAACAGTTGAAATAGATGATCAGACCTTTAGAACTGACTGGTGGAGTTCGACTCCTCGACCGTCACAATGCTCACAGGCGCTGCTCAGTGATTCCAGAAGCCCTTCTCCTGTTCTCCTGCGCGTCATTTCGACAAGACCTAGCTCGGAGATACCAGATACTTGAGTTCTTGTTTTGTCTCGAGCTAATGCCTTTTCGAAGCTGCTGACCACTTCGTCTCGGTTCTTTTTTATTTCCATGTCGATGAAATCGATCACAATGATTCCGCCGATATCTCGAAGTCGAAGCTGTTTGGCTATTTCTTCAGCCGCCTCAAGATTGTTGCGGAACACAGTTTCTTCCAGGTTTGATTTACCCACGTTTTTGCCTGTGTTGACGTCAATCACCGTTAACGCCTCTGTGTGGTCAATGACAAGGGAGCCTCCAGATGGAAGCCATACCTTTTGGTCGACTGCTTTTCGCAACTGTTCGGCCACGTGGTATCGCTCAAAGAGTGGGAGCGTTTCAGTTTTCGGATCGTGGAACTCAATTCGGTCTGCCAGAGCTGGAGTCACGGTTTCCATGTAACCCTTGACCTGCTGGAAGAGGGTGGGGTCATCGATTATTACTCCTCGATAATCCCTGTTGAATTCTTCGCGAATGACTCTGACAACTAGCTCCGGTTCTCTAAATAGCAGACTCGGCGCCTTTGCGTTACTCGCCAGTTCATTGATCTGTTGCCACTGATCTAACAGTCGTCGAACATCACGTTCTATTTCCTCCGCTGTCACATCTTGCGCTGCGGTTCGAACTATTACGCCGTGTGCTGAAGGTTTTACCTTGTCAAGGATGTTCCGGAGTCGGCGTCGCTCCTTGTCGTTGAGTCTCTTGGAGATTCCATAGGTATCGCTGTTGGGAACCAACACCACAAAGCGTCCCGGAAGGCTGACTTCTGTTGAGAGTCGAGCGCCTTTATGGGCAATCGGGTTCTTGGTTACTTGACAAAGTATGGATTGCTGAGCGCTGAGAAGGTCCTCAATTCGAGCATCGTCATGTCTTCGGCCTAGGCGGCTTCTCGGCTTCTTGGGTTTCGGTGCCGGTGGTTGGGTTTTGTCCCCGTCAAGATCGTCACGGTCATAGGTGACATCTCCGCGATACAGCACAGCATTCTTCGGTGTCGCTATGTCCACAAAGGCGGCTTCCATACCTGGGAGCACATTTTGGACTTTTCCGAGATAGATGTTTCCATGTATCTCACTTACGTCGTCTGATGGGCGACTCACGTAGTGTTCGATAAGGGATCGGCCTTCGAGCACTGCTATGTGCGTGACCCCATCGTGAACATGGACCAGCATTTGGTAGCGACCTACTGGCCGTCCTTTGCGTTCTCTTCCTCGTCGTCTTTCCAGTTGTTCACTGTCGAGCGAGACTGGACCGTCATCAAGGATTGCCTCAACGGGTTTACCGGATCGTTGCCTGGCGTCTTGTTGGGTACCTCCTCCACGTCCTTTGCCGCCTCTACGACGACGTTTCCGAGCTGGTTTCGGCGAGGACTTTTCTTCATTGTTTGAATCGGAGACACGATTGCTCACCGGGCTACGCGTGTCACCTACTTTGGGTTTGTTCTCTGTTGGGGGGGGTGAGGTTGGTTTTTGTTTCGATTCGTTGTCACCGGTTCGAGATCCGATCGATCGCGCCCTTCTTCGCTTCGGACGCTCCTCGGTTGAAGGACTCGACGCTTTGACGTTCCCTGAAAGTGTCCGGGTTCGACTCCGCGCGGTGGGTTCCCCAGCACGGGAAGTTGTTCCCATGTCTTCGCTTTGGGTCGTGCCGCCGATTGTTCGGCGTCTACGTGTCGGAGTCGTTTCCTCTGACTCCGTGAGCCCTTCCACGGGCTTTTCTTGGTTCATTATGAGTATTCCTTGAGTTGTAGTGATTTAGACAGCATCAACGGTTCTTGTCGTTGGCCGTCGTTTTCGATCCATTGGTGGGTGCGGCGGGCAATGCCCATTTCGGCTCCGGGGGCGAGCACATCTACGAGCTCGCTAGGTCGAATGACCCGTGGTTTCGCCGACAGCTCCGCTACGACGATCGGGCCTCGTTCTGACTCGCCGTCCATACGAAGGTCGTGCACGCCGTAGCGAATGTTTTCCCGCACCAGTTCGTTCTTCTTCTTTCGCTCAGTCTCTATCTCCGAGCTAGCTAGAGCTCTTTCAATCGCCTCTTCGACTTCTTGGGTTACGGCTCCCAGTATGTCGAATTTCCAACCGCAACTGACAACGGTTTCTTGAAGGGAGCGTCCACCCTTGGGTTCGACAGTTAGAGCGACGACATCAAATCCTGTGGGTAGCGCTTCGCTCAGAGCTGCTTGCATTTGTTGTGGGTTGTGTAATTTTCCTTGGCCCCAGCCAGTGCATGCAATCTGTCCATCGATGATGGAGTCGGGGTCCAACGGCACGTCGAGATATTCAGCTTCGGACTCATAGCAAGTCGGCAAAGCTAATCCGAAACTCATGCGAGCCCGGGGAGAGAAACCTTCGCTGTAGGTAATTGGAACCCCGCAACGCCTTAGCGCTCGTTCTACGATTCGTGCGACGTCGCGATGTCCCACAAAGCGCACTTTGCCCATTTTCGAAAAGCGTATTCTTAGCCGCACGGATGGCTCCCACCTATCAAGGTGGGAGCTACACGTTGACCCACAAAGGTTCGTAACATTACGTTCCCCTTGCAGCCGCCCGAGGGCGGAGGTCCACCGGCACAACATGGCCGGTGGTTAGGTCTTGGCCGGTCCCTTGACTTCCACCATTTGGCGGAACTGGGGAAGCAACCACGTGTTCGATCCCGTATTCGGTGCAGGCCCCGCAGTCATAACATGGGGTCCAACGGCAGTCTTCGAGGCCGAATCCGGCCAACGCGTCCTGCCAATCTTGCCAAAGAAAATCTTTGTGTAGCCCTGCATGAATATGATCCCAGGGTAGAACTTCGTTCTCGTCTCGATGTCGGTCGACGTACCATTCGATATCTAGTCCTGAAGCGCTCATTGCTTCTTCCCAGAGGCGCAGATCGAAGTGTTCGCTCCACTCTTGGAATGTGCCGCCTTGTCGCCATACGTGTTCAATTACTGGTCCGATGCGACGGTCTCCTCGGCTCGTAATGCCTTCAGCTGTCGATGCTTCGGGAGAATGCCATTTGAGGTGGACCCGTTTGTTTCGTCGAAGCCTCTCGCGAAGTAACTCGACTTTTCTCCGCAGCTCCGCTGGTTCATTTTGACCAAACCATTGGAACGGGGTGTGTGGTTTGGGGACAAACCCCCCAAGGGACACAGTGACTGAGGCTTTCTTCGTGTACTGCTGACCAATCGCGACACAATTCTCGGCTAAATCAGCTATTGCGAGTGTGTCTTCATCCATTTCTGACGGGAGGCCAGTAAGGAAGTACAGCTTCATACGATGCCATCCCTGGCTGTAGGCAGATCGGACAGCTTCGTAAAGGTCTTCTTCGGTGATCAGCTTGTTGATGATCTGTCGCATCCTCCATGAGCCCGCTTCGGGGGCGAATGTAAGCCCTGTTCGTCGAGCTCGTGAGACCTGTGCTGCTACTCCGACTGTGAACGCATCTACGCGAAGGCTGGGCAATGCGACGCTCACTCGTCCGCAGGTCCCAGGTTCCTCGATGGTGTTGGTTACGACTTCTTCAATATTGCTGAAGTCGGCCGTAGAGAGCGACGTGAGACTCACTTCGTCATAGCCAGTTCGTTCAAGTCCCTTCGAAATCATTTCGCGCACTTGGCTAGCTGGGCGCTCTCTCACTGGACGAGTGATCATGCCGGCTTGACAGAAACGGCAACCTCGCGTGCAACCCCGAAAAATTTCGACGTTTAGACGGTCATGAACTACTTCAGTAAGCGGCACTAGTTGATTGCGCGGGTAAGGCCAGTCAGCAAGGTCGGCTACTGTCCGTTTTTGGATACTGGTCGGGACGTCGGGGTGTTTCGGTTCGACTCCCGTTAGATTAGCCCCGTCATATGTGGCCTCATACATCGATGGCACGTAGACACCGACGATTTGGGTCAGTGCTCGCAAGACGTTTTTGCGACTTCCCGAGCGCTTTCCTGATTTGCGCCATTCTCCGACTGTGGTTGTGATTTCGGCGATCACCTCTTCGCCGTCGCCCATTACAAAAAAGTCAATGAAGTCTGCGAGCGGTTCGGGGTTGTAGGCGCAGTGGCCTCCGGCTCCAATTAGTGGGTCCGAGTCGTGTCTTTCTGAGGCCCTCACTGCGAGACCGGCGAGATCTATGCAGTTCAGGACATTGGTGTAGACGAGTTCGGCAGACAGATTGAAGGCGAGTATGTCGAACTCTGCGGCTGGTCTATGGGTGTCGACTGAGAAGAGCGGCAGATCGTTGGAACGCATTTGGGCTTCCATGTCGGTCCAAGGCGCGTAGGAGCGTTCAGCGAAGGCGTCTTGGCGCTCGTTCAGTAACTCGTACAGAATCTGTAAGCCTTGGTTCGGTAGACCGATTTCGTATGTGTCGGGATAGGTCAGCAGCCACGATGTGGCGTCAGGCTTGTAGATGTCTGTGCCGGCTCCGTCCTCGCAGCCGATGTAGCGGGCGGGCTTTTCCACCCTAGGGAGGAGAGGCTCGAGCCGGGTCCACAGCGAGGTCATTTCAGGGCCGATTCTAGCGCTCCAAGGCGGCGTTTCCAGATTATGGACGTCTTTATTGAGCCGATCATGCCAGGTGTCTTCGAGCGCTGATGTTGATAACGAGACCAATCAGGCCGAACGCTACGACAGTAGAGGATCCACCATGACTCAGGAACGGGAGTGGAATGCCGGTGATTGGCATGATTCCCATTGTCATTCCAACGTTTTGGAATATTTGGAAGGTGAACATGGATAAGGCCCCGACGCAAGCAAACGTTCCGAATAGATCATTCGAGGACCTTGTGATGAACCAGATTCGGGCAAGGACGTAGGCGTACAAGAGCAGCAGGACAGAGACTCCTATGAAGCCGAACTCTTCACCTAGGGCAGTGAAAATGAAATCGGTCTCTTGTTCGGGTACGAGGTTGAGATTGGTTTGCGTTCCCTGCAGCCATCCCTGTCCTCTGATGCCTCCGGCTCCTATGGCGATTTGTGATTGGTTAATGTTGTAGGACACTCCTTGAACGTCGAACCCTGGGTCAAGGAAAGTGGTGAGTCGTTGTTCTTGGGTCGGACGCAATATTGTTGGGCCCCCGAGGTTGTCGCTGTTGAACATCCCGACAACCACGATGACCCCGACCAAGGAGGTAACAAAGATGTGTTTGAGTTGAGCTCCCGAAACCAACAGCACACCCATACCGATCGCGACGAATACCAGCATCGTGCCAAGGTCCGGTTGTAAATAGATGAGACCCAAGGGGACGGCCAACATCAGATAGGCGTTGGACAGAGTGACCAGTCGAAGATGTCCATCTTGGTTAGCCACAAAGGCGGCCAGTGCTATAACCACTGCTACTTTGGCAAATTCGGCCGGTTGGATCTGAAAGGGGAGTCCGGGCACTTCGTACCATGCTCGAGCTCCGTTTCGTTCAACTCCGAAGAATAAGACTCCGACGAGAGCAAGCATCACCAGCAAGTACGCCTGGTTGGCGAAATCGCGATAGAGCCTGTAGTCCAGAAATGTTGCAGCAATCATCACTGCTATCCCCAAAGCCACAAAAATTATCTGCCGTTTGGCGTAGGTCAATGGGTCTTGGCCATTGAACTCAAGAACTCGCCACGTTGAGGAGTAGTTCAGCGCAATCCCAATTGCTGACAACAAGATGGCCGCGATACCAAGCGAGTAGTCGGCGTAACGAAGCGGTGATCGTAGCTCTTTACGGAGCGGTAAGTTCATTGATCGCGCTCCTCGAGGTCGGGGATGCCGTCACCATCGACGTCTTCTGGACTGTTGGCGCGGGGCACTTGAATTCCCCACGGACAGCCCTCAGGTACGTAGCTGGTGAAGGCCTCATACCCTCGTAGCGCTTCGGGAATTTCAGGACATTCGGGCCTCGGTGCTATGAACGCCACCTGCGGGTCTGGCCACCTTTGTTCGTAGGCACGTAAGGCTTCGAAGATTCTTCGGGCTACAGGTGCTGCCGCTTCACCACCAAATCCGGCTTCTTCCATGACGACAGCTATGACATAGCGCGGATCGTGCCTTGGAGCCCATGCGACAAAAACAGCAGAGTCTTCTTTTTTCCGCTGTAGGACCGGGTTTCTGCCCTCTGCTTGAGCTGTTCCCGTTTTACCCGCTATTGCGTACCCCGCGTCGTCATAGCCTTCGAAGGCGCGCCAAGCGGTGCCGCGTCGCGACTTGCTAGATACTCCGTGTAGGCCTTCTCTTACAATCCCTGAACCTTCAGGGAATTCTGCGAGTCGTTGGATGCGAGGTTCAAAGTCAATAACTGACGAACCGAATTGTGTTTCTGTTCGAGACACGACGCTCTTAACGATGTTTGGACTGAACAAAGTTCCGCCATTTGCGAAGGCGGCATAGGCGTTTGCGAGTTGTATCGGGGTAACCGAAACGAATCCTTGGCCGATTCCTGTGTTGATGTTGTCACCGGGTAACCATTGGACTGATTCGCCATATGGGTTATATGCGTCTGGGTTGGCTTCGAACAATGCTTCTTTGATTTGTCCGTCTCCAACCCGGCCACTTTTCTCAAACGGCAGTTGGACTCCTGTTTGGTTTCCAAATCCGAGGAGTTGTGCCATGTCTTGAATTGCCCATTGCTCTTCGCCTCGGATCCAATACAGATCGTGCGCCACCTTGTAGAAGTACGCGTCGCTTGAGCGCGTTATGGCTGATGAGAGATCGACAATGCCTAACGGTGCTTTGTCTGCGTTATAAAAAGTGCATCGACCTGTGCACCCGTATTTGTCGGGGATCTTGAAGTACCCGACGTCGTAATACGCTGCCCTGGGGGAGATCAGTCGGGCCTCGAGACCGGCTAACGCCGTGACCAGCTTAAAAACTGACCCTGGCGAATAGAGTCCTTGGACTGCTCTGTTATTTAGGGCCCCTGGTGAGTAGGGGTTTTCGAAGACCGATTGGTACTCGAGTGTGGTTATTCCACCGACAAGCCAGTTGGGGTCATATGTGGGATGGGAGGCCATAGCCAACACGTCCCCGTTTCTGAGGTCCATCACTACTGCGGCGCCGCCGATTGATGGGAAGAAGAATCCGCTGTCTTCGCTTACAGTTTTGCGAGCTGCTATCAGTCCTTGCCTTAAGTAAGACTCGGTCGCTGCTTGGAGGTCTGCATCGATTGTCAGATAGACATCTGACCCTGGTTTCGGATTCGTTTGGTTCACTATTCGGTGAACTCTTCCTGTGCTATCTACTTCTAGTTCGGTCCGTCCCGGATAGCCGTGGAGATCTTCCTCGAAGATTTGTTCGATCCCTGATTTTCCGACTCTTTCTGATGGTAGATAGTCCTTTTTAAGGAGACGATCTTCCTGCCCCTGCGACATGGCGCCGACGTAGCCAATCACGTGCGCGCCGATCTCATTTTGAGGGTAGACGCGACTCATAGTCCATTTCGCTTCAACCCCTGGTAGTGACTGTTCTGAAATCCTTAAAAGGCCGTATTCATCTAGTCCTGTCGCTACAACCTTTGCTGCAAGCGGGTGAGTTTGTTGATCGAGGAGGCGTGTGCGAAGGACCTCTATTGGAAGATTGATCAACTCTGAAAGTTGTTCTAAGACGTAGTCAACTTGGCCCGGCGCGTATCGGGATTGGTTTACCGTTACGACGCCCGTCCTGATGTTGTCGGCCAGGACCACGCCATGACGGTCAAGAATCCTGCCTCGGGTGGGTTGAGTGACGACTATTTCGACATGATTCGAGAAGGCTTTGTCAGCTAATTCTTCGCTCGTCAGCACCTGCAGGTACCACGCCCGGGTGAACAATGCGGCGAATAGGCCAACAATAAGCACTCCGAGAAACGCCAGACGTCGGCTCAATTGTTCATTCATGGATCTGAACTGTTTCAAGAGGAAACGCCCAGCGAACAAGAGGAGCTAATAGCACTGTTAGTGGCAGCGTTGATGCTGCGGTAACGAGAGCTATGGCGCCTAGTTCTTGTCGTGTGACGTATTCAAGACCAATGAGGGCTGCGACGGCGGCAAATAGTGATGTTGCCGTCGCTGCGAGCAGTGCAACGGTCAATGCCCGCGTCAATATGTTCCGTTCTGTTAATTGACTAGAGGCGGAACCTGCCGCGTACCCAGCTACGGAAAAGGTCAGTGCCGTCATTCCGAATGGAGTGTGCACGACTAGGTCTACGGCAAAACCGACTATGAAGCCGATCAGGGCCCCATTTGGGGGATTTAGGTGCAGGCCCACAAGCACTACCACTACTAGCGGTAGGTCGATGATGTAGCCACTTATCCGGAAGTGCGGCACGATCGCGATTTGAATCAGAAGTATCGTCGCAAAAATCGCTATGAGTCGCGAGATCTCTCGGCTGGCCATAGTCATGGTGCCGGCTCTTCAGTTGATCTATCGGGGGTTTCTTCTTCAGGGACCCGGTCAACGACAACTGGTTCAGGTGCATCCGGGTAGAACAGCAAGACCTGAACCCATCTGAGTCGGTCCAGGTCGGCTGCTGGGTGAACTGTGATCCGTTGTGTGCCTTGTACAGCATTGGGCACGACGTCTACTACTGTGCCGATGAGTAGTCCTTCTGGAAAGGTGCTGCCTTGGAAACCGCTGGTTACCACTGTCTCACCGGGTATGACCACAGTGTCTAGTTCTATGAAACTGACCTCCAGCTCCCGGTTTTGTCCTTTCCCCGATGCGATTCCATCATCTCCTGATCGGACCATTCGGATGCCAACATCGAAGTTGGGGTCGGTCAGTAATTCAACCTGGGAGCGAGTCACTGAGACAGCAGAAATTCTTCCTATAACCCCTGCACCTGTTTCTACCGGCATCCCTATGACAAGCCCATCTCGTGAACCTTTGTCGAGTTCTAGGGTGCGCTGATAGTTCGATATCGGTGCGTCGATAACTCGGGCTGTTCGGCGACCAACTTGAGCGACACGGTCGCGGGCACCGAGTAAAGATAGGAGAGCTTTTCTTTCGCGTTCAATTTCTCCGACTTCCAGCACCGAGTTCTGTAATTCTGCGACTTTCGCTCTCAATAGAGCGTTGCGGGCTTCTAGTTCGTCGTAGCTGGTTACGGCTTCCCACGCTCCTCCGATGGGTTCAAATATTCGAGTTGACGTTGATCGCAGAGGGCCGAGGGCATCGAGGACAACACCTCGGGCTTTGTCAATTGCTCCTCCCTCAGAACGGACGTCGATGGTTATAAGGATCAGAGACGTGAGAACGAGTAGCGCTAGCCGAAAGCGTGAACTTCGACTTCTCCTCATGTTTGAACGACGCGCCACAACTGATTCCGTTTAATACTGATTACCCGACGAAAAGAGCACGCCTCTGAGGACTTCAAATTCTTCGAGAGCTTGACCTGAGCCTCGAGCCACTGCGTATAGCGGGTCGTTTGCGATGCGAATTGGCATACCTGTTTCGTTGGCGAGGCGTTGGTCTAACCCTCTCAATAGGGCTCCTCCGCCTGCCAACATGATGCCTTCGTCCATGATGTCTGCTGCGAGTTCTGGTGGCGTGTGGTCAAGTGTGTATTTGACGGCATCAATGATTGAGCTGATGCCCTCCTCGAGGGCGTCTCTCATTTCAACGCTGCTAACGGTGACTGTCTTGGGTAATCCAGTGACTAGGTCTCTACCTCGGATTTCTGCGTACATTTCGTCAGGAAGCGGCCATGCCGATCCGAGAGCCACCTTGACTTCTTCTGCGGTGCTTTCACCTAAGGCAACGCTGTATTCCTTTTTTACATATTGGGTAATCGCGTCGTCAAGGACGTCTCCTCCAACACGTGCTGACTGGTTTGCGACGAGACCCCCCAAAGAGATGACCGCTACTTCGGTGGTTCCTCCCCCAATGTCGACGATCATGCTGCCGTGCGGTGATTGGATAGGAAGGCCGGCTCCTATTGCTGCTGCCATCGGTTCTTCGATGATGAAAGCAGGTTTTCGGGCTCCCGCGTACTCAGCTGCTTCTTGGACAGCTCGTTGTTCGACTCCGGTGATACCAGACGGTACGCATATAACCATCCGTGGTTTGGCCCATCGACTCCCCGAAATTTGATCAATGAAGTAGCGAAGCATCTTCTCACATACGTCAAAATCGGCAATCACTCCGTCTTTGAGGGGTCGCACCACTTGAATGTGTGATGGGGTTCTTCCAGCCATCCTTTTCGCTTCATGCCCGACAGCTAGCGGAGTGCCGTTGGTCACGTCGATAGCTACTACCGATGGCTCATCGAGGACAATTCCTCGACCTCGTACATAAACCAGGGTGTTTGCGGTACCTAGATCAACTGCTATATCTCTTCCGCCCAGACTCCTGAAACCGGCGCGACCTCTCATGGTCCACACCTACCCCACGCAGCGAAGAAACCCAACCCATCAGCGAACATGGACTTTCTTCGAATTGCATCTTGACGGGTCATGAGTTTCCCAATCAGAGTCCTGGGAAGAAAATGTTGATTTCACGTTCGGCTGATTCGTTGGAATCAGAGCCGTGAACCAGGTTTTCTGTTACGACTAATCCGTAATCTCCGCGAATAGTTCCTGGCGCAGCGGTTGCGGGGTTCGTGCTACCCATCAGGTTGCGAACGATCGCATATATCTCATCTCCTGCATCGGAGGGACCTTCTACCACCATGAGCATGGCCGGTGAGCGCGTGATGAAACCGATGAGAGCTTCGAAGAATGGCTTACCCTCGTGTTCTTCGTAATGAACTTCTGCGGTGGCCCGATCAATGGTCCGAAGTTCTGCTCGACTGATTTTTAGGCCTTTGCGTTCAAGGCGAGCGATAATCTCACCTACAAGCCCGCGCTCAACGGCATCAGGCTTGCAGATAACAAACGTACGTGGCACTTCATCTCCTTGAACACGTTGGACTCAATGGTGGTAAGGCTACCGCGAGGTATCAACGAGTTGACTTCGGGCTTCAGAAGCCACGTACAACGAACCTGTGATGAGCACGATGCCGGTCTCCCCAGCAATTTCTATTGCTCGACCTACGGCCTCTGGAACTTGGGGAACTACTTCCACAACAGCACCGTTACCCTCCAAAGCTGTTCCTAATTCGTTGGCTGGTACCGCTCGAGCCCAGTTCGCGGCTGTGGCGATGATTCTCGAAAATTCACTGCCGTTGAGAGCGTCCAATAGCTGTTTGGGATCGCGGGGCCTGTTCGCTCCAATCACTAACACCGGGCGTTCTTCGGTTGTGAAATCACGGAAGAGAGTTTCGGAGACTACTGAGGCCGCGGGCGGGTTGTGGGCTCCGTCGATGATGACTGTGGGATGTCTTTGGACGATTTCGAATCGTGCAGGCAATGTGAGCTGCGCGAACGCTTCGGAAATCAGGTCGGGGTCTAGTTGTTGACCAAAAAAAGCTTCTGCTGCTGCTACCGCGGTCGACGCGTTCCGGGATTGGTGGGCTCCGTTGACGGGGAGGAAGATCTCATTGTGGTGCCCATAGGGTGTTGAAAAGTTTGCTAAACGACCACCTACGGCAAGGTGGTCTTCTTCGACATCAAATTCGACGTGGCGTTGCCACATCTCTCGATGCGGGCCATCGGCGATGACGTCAATGAGATCAGGGGCGGTCTCCCCGCATATTACGTGTGTGTCGTCGGAGATGATGCCTGCTTTTTCTCTGGCGACATCAGTAAGCGTCGGACCGATGATTTCCAGGTGGTCTGAACCGATGTTGGTGATGACCGCGACCTGGGCATCAATGACGTTTGTGGCATCCCACCTACCACCCATTCCGACTTCGATGACGTTGACGTCTACTGCCGTGGCGGCAAACCAGTTATACGCGGCGGCGCATAAAACCTCGAAATAACTCGGTGGCTGACCAGTTGCTTCTACTACCCATGGTTCGACTTGAGCGACCTCCGACAGTGCCAGGGTCATCGATTCGTCGTCAAGAGGTTGGTTGGCGATCGTGATGCGATCGTTGACACGGTCGATATGAGGCGAGGTGTAGCTGCCGACGTCAAGTCCGGTTGCGCTGATGAGCTCCACCAACATGCGTGATGTGCTGCCTTTGCCGTTTGTTCCCGTGATGTGGATGGCGGGAATGTCGCGTTGAGGGTTCCCGAGGAGTTCCATCAACAGAGTCATTCGTTCTAGCGAAGGATGGGTTGTTTCGTCTCTTCCCAGGTGTTGTTCCAGGTTGTAATGCCCTTGGAGCCACTGTAAAGCTTCGTCGTAGGTGCGCAGGGGTTTCGATGTGTTGTCTGTTGCTCTTTGGCGGTTTCTTGTCCGCTTAGGAGGCCTGGCGCTCGCCACCGCTGTCATCCCTGCGTGGCACCAGGGTCGGGTTTACCTTGTCGAGCACGACATCTCGGTCGATGATGCAGCGAGCGATGTCTTCCCTACCGGGAACCTCGTACATGACGCCTAGTAGGACCTCTTCAAGGATCGCGCGCAACCCACGTGCTCCTGTGTTGCGGAGAATGGCTTGATCAACGACCGCCGTGATTGCTTCGTCGGTGAATTCGAGTTCGACACCGTCAAGTTCGAACATACGTTGGTACTGCTTTATCAGCGCATTACGGGGTTCTAGGAGGATGCTGGTTAGCGCTGCATGGTCGAGTTCATCTACGACTCCTACGACCGGGAGGCGACCGATAAATTCGGGAATGAGTCCATATTTTTGGAGGTCTTCGGGCAGCACTTCGGGTAAGAGTTCAAGATTGGCTCTTTCGTTGACCGATTTGACGTCTGCACCGAACCCGACTGCTCGATGGCCTATCCGGTCAGCGATGACTCGTTCTAATCCGTCGAAGGCGCCGCCGCAGATAAATAGAACGTTGCTTGTGTCTATTTGGAGGAACTCTTGGTGTGGGTGTTTGCGTCCACCTTGGGGTGGCACCGATGCTTGGGTTCCTTCGAGGATTTTTAGAAGTGCTTGTTGAACACCTTCACCGGACACATCTCGGGTTATTGAGGGGTTTTCGGCTTTACGAGCAACTTTGTCGATCTCGTCGATGTAGATGATGCCGGTTTCGGCTCTCTTCACGTCGTAATCGGCGGCCTGGATGAGTTTGAGTAAAATATTTTCAACATCTTCGCCCACATATCCAGCTTCGGTGAGCGCTGTGGCGTCAGCCATAGCGAAGGGTACGTTGAGCATGCGAGCCAATGTTTGGGCCATCATCGTTTTCCCACACCCTGTGGGGCCGATCAGCATGATGTTGGATTTAGCAATTTCGACGTCTGATTCGAGGCTTTGCCCGAATTGGACCCTTTTGTAGTGGTTGTAGACGGCGACCGAGAGTATTTTCTTCGTTCGTTCTTGTCCGATGACGTATTCGTTGAGAAAGCCGAAGATCTCAGAGGGCTTGGGAACTTCGTCGAAGCTGACTTCGCTAGTGTCGGCCAGTTCTTCTTCAATGATTTCGTTGCATAGATCAATGCACTCATCGCAGATGTAGACACCTGGGCCGGCAATAAGCTTTTTGACTTGTTTCTGAGATTTTCCGCAGAAGGAGCACTTGAGTAGCTCTCCGCCCTCTCCGAATTTCGCCACGTTACCAATACCTCATTCTGGTTATTCGACCCAACTCGGATCGATAGCCGTTTGCTAAGGATGGCACAGTCGGGTCAGAACGAGGGGACGTTCCAAGGTAATGGCTGTGCTGCCTTGTGCATTGCTGGTTGTTTGGGGTATGAGATGAGAGTACCGAGTGATTGTGGCTATTGACAGCAGAATTATCAGGCAGCTCGTATTGGCCCATCTTCTGCCACTTCGCGGCTATCAATCACGTCGTCGATAATTCCATACTCTTTGGCTGCTTCTGCGTCCATGATGAAGTCTCTATCGGTGTCGGTATGGATGCGTTCGAGGTCTTGACCGGTGTGGTGAGCCAAGATTCCTTCGAGGAGGTCTCTCATCCTGTCGATTTCTCGGGCGGCGAGTTCGATGTCTGTGGCTTGTCCCATGGCCTGACCGTAGGGCTGGTGAAGGAGGACTCTTGCGTGTGGAAGAGCCATTCGTTTTCCTGGAGTACCCGCTGCTAGCAGAACCGCGGCAGCGGAGGCTGCTTGGCCGAGGCAGATGGTTGTGATGTCGTTTCGGATGTATTGGCTCGTGTCGTATATNGCGAACAAAGCNTTGATATCNCCNCCGGGTGAGTTGATGTAGATNTTGATGTCTCGATCGGGGTTTTCTGATTCGAGATGGATCATTTGGGCGCACACCAGGTTGGCAATTGTGTCGTCGATGGGAGTTCCCAAGAAGATGATGTTTTCTTTGAGGAGGCGNGAATAAAGGTCGTAGGCGCGCTCTCCTCGGTTGGTTTGTTCTACGACTGTGGGGACTAGGTAGTTCTGTGGGTCAATGCTCACTGTTCCTCATCCTTTTCTGAATCGTCTTCGGGTTGTGGTTCGCCTGTGTCAACCGTAGCGCTGTCGACCTGTTCATCTGAGTCGGATTCGGTCAAGTCGGGGAGTTCCATGTCTTCGCGGTCGACGGTATTGCCATCTTCATCCACCAGTTTGACTTCAGCGACCAACCATTCGAGTGCTTTTCTTTTCCCAATTTCAGCTTCGATGGGGCCGAGTCCATCACCTTGGTCTTCNATTTGGTGTCTGAGATCNTCNACNGATGTCTGNAATTGTTCAGCCATTCTTTCNAGTTCTTCTTCTATGTCATCTTCGTTGACTTCGATGGCTTCTTTCGCAGCTATTGAACGNAGGGCTAGNTCGACCTTGGCTGATCTTTCAGCTGCTTCACGTAATTNTTNGGTGAATGACTCTGGGTCCTGTCCAGTCATTTGCATCCAGGTTTCNAGATTCATTCCCTGCCCTTGGAGTCGCATGGCTAGTTGTTGNAATTGTTCGGACATTTCCCCGTTGACCATCGAATCTGGTACTGACTCTTCGACAAGTTCAGCGAGTGCCGTCGCCGTGTTTTCTCTCATGGCNGCGTTTGCTTGGAAGATCCGCATCATTTTCATTCGTTGGATGGTTTCGGATCTGAGTTCTTCGACAGAGTCGTGTTCGGTGTTTTCNTCGACCCATTCGTCGTTTAGTTCGGGGAGAACTTCTTCTTTGACTGCTTGNACCTTGATTGCGAAGTCGATTGTGACGTCTTCTTGCACGGGATGGCTAGCGCTGAACTCAAGTTCGTCTCCAGCTTTTGCTCCTTCAAGCTGTTCATCTACCTCTTCGACTATCCCGCCNCTACCTACTGCGTAGAGGTAGTCNTCGGCNGTAAGTCCTGGGAGCGNTTCNCCGTCGACTGTNCCTTGGATGTCGATGGATACTTGGTCACCTGAAGCTGCTGGCCGTTCTACGTCGANNAGTTCCGCCGATTGNCGTCGCTGGACATCGAGTTGTTCTTGNACTTCNTCGTCACTTGGGGTTGGTTTNGTTACTTCGACTTCGAGGTCCGCGTANCCGCTCACTGAAATCGTGGGGCGAGTCTCTACNACGGCTTCAAANGANACTGGACCACTCTCTTCTCCCCCTGTCAGAGATAGGTCTGGTGCAGCTATGACGTCGACCGCTTCTGATCTGACTGCGTCNGCGTAGTANCCNGGAATCGCGTCTTCNAGGGCTTGCGCTCTTGCGTATTCTGTNCCTATGTGGGATTCGAGCACNGGGCGNGGGACCTTGCCTTTTCGAAATCCTGGGACTCGAACTTCCTTGGCGATTTTTCGGAAGGCTTGTTCAATGGCATTTTCGAAGGTTTCCTGATCAACTTCGACGGTCAATTTGACTCTGGGGCCGAAGNTACGNTCCTGTGTTTCGTCAGCGCCATCGGTGATTTCTTCGTCTGAGTTTTCGACGATTTCGAGATCTGCGGGGTCAACTGTTGTAACGGTGGTCTTCACAAGCGCGAAATTCTATCGGGGTGGTGGTCCGTGTCCCCTATTGCGGGGTTGAGTTCTGGTTGGAGCGGGCGACGAGAATCGAACTCGCATCATCAGCTTGGAAGGCTGGGGTTCTAGCCATTGAACTACGCCCGCGGATGTGGTCAGGCTANCGNGAGATCNGCCTGACTACAGGTCGAATGGTAAGTCAGTAACTGTCGCTGGACGCCACCCGTTCGGGGTTTCTACCTGCANTTTGGTGCCGGGGAGGTTGTGTGGCACTTCAATGATGGCTAATCCNAGGTTTTGTTNGTACCGAGGTGAGTAGGCAATGACTCGAGTTTCGCCTGCGNGGGTGCCGTTNGGATTTTGTAGTCCAACTGGTTCAGGGTTTGGATTGAGTGGCTCTCCGTCGATGAGTAACCCTTTCAATTCTCTGGTGGGGCCTTGTTCGCGTTTGGCGAGGAGCGCCTTTTTCCCTACGAAATCGTGTTCAACNCCGAGGTCAACGTAATCTCCTATTGCTGCTTCGAAGGGNTCGCTNTCGGNGTCTGTGTCAGATCCCCACGNGAGTAGAAAGTTTTCGATACGTTCGGCGTAGTTGGGTGCTCCTACGCGGATGCTATGAGGTTCTCCTGCCGCCCAGATCAGATCCCATAGCTGCTCGCCTTTGGTCCCATCCTCTAGGAACAATTCGAATCCACCTTGTTTGCTCCAGCCAGATCGGCACACGACCAATGGGATTCCTTCATGGTTGATTCGTTTGAAGTGAAANAACTTAAGTTCGCGGACCCATTCTCCGAATACTGCGGCAACGGTGTCTGTGGCTCGCGGGCCTTGCACGGCTAGTGGNGAAACATCTGGTTCGATNATTTCGACGTTGTCTTCGCGTTCGCCGCTAANTGCGCGGACCCANAGAAGGATGTCTGAGTCGGCGATGGAGAACCAGATGGTGTCCTCATCGACTCTGAGGGCGACCGGGTCGTTAATAAGGCGTCCTTGGTGATCGCAGAGNGGAGCATATTTTGCTACGCCTATTTTCAGTTGGGANAAATCTCGTGCACTGATGTACTGGCACAGTTTGAGNGCGTCTGGTCCTTGNACTTGAACTTGACGTTGGCAGNCGACGTCCCACAGNGCGACGCGTTGTGTTAGTGCTTCATAGTCCGCTTCNGGGTCTTCAGTGGCNANTGGGAGAACCATGCGGTTGTAGACGGTTGCTGTTCGAATTCCAGCGGCTTCTGATTTTCGATAGAACGGCGAGAATCTGACTCTGGGTCCTTGAGCAAGTTGCATGTTCCGCAACTTATCCGNTGGTTTTNNCCAGATTTAACGNCGATTNAAAAAGTTCAGGTGNCCGNGGTCGACTATGCGTTNCAGAAATTCGGGTTTGTAGGCCGATTCGGGGTCTTCGCGNACTAGTTCNTCAATNNCNGCTGCGTCATCNCCNACCAGGATTCGCCAACGGTTTTCCNGTATTGCGTTGAGGATGATNTCCGAGGCTTGTTCTGCGGTTGTGGGGGCTTCGTCTCGGAAACGTTCGCCTTGTAATGTGGCCANGTTGGTGAGGTCAGCGTCGGTCATCTGGTCCACNTCAGCNCCTCGNTCTGCAAGGTTCTTTCGNAGTCGTTCTAAGTCTGGTCCGCCGTGGGCAGCGGTACTGTTGAGACCTATTTCTGTTCCGATATGGCCCGGCATTACAACGTGGGCAGTTACGTGAGGGGCGTGGAGTTGTAGGTCGATGTTGAGTGCTTCGGTGAAGCCTTTGACNGCGAATTTTGCGGCGCAATAAGCGGTATGAGGTACCTGTGGACCTACNGTCGCCCAGAATCCGTTGATGCTGCTTGTGTTGACCAGGTGNCCCTCATCGCTTTGAACCAGCAGCGGNAGGAAGGCGCGGCTTCCGTAGTACACGCCGTACCAACAGACGTCGAAGGTTTTTTCCCACGCCATCCGATCTTCGTCGGTGACGAAGCTGCCTCCACCACCGATTCCAGCGTTGTTGAAAACCAGGTCGAGGTGTTCAACTCCATGCCGAGCCTGGAGCTGTTCACGAAAGGCCAGNACNTCAGCTTCATCNGCTACATCGCACACATGGGAGGTGAGACGGACNGTATGGGNTGTTTCTGCGAGNGCGANCTCTTCGGTTTTNGNCATGTTGTCGGGATTGANGTCGCACATGGCNACGTGACATCCNTTCGCTGTTAGCCGGCGAACGAGTTCGCGTCCCATGCCGGTTCCGCCACCGGTAACGACTGCCATTTTTCCGCTAAAATTTTCCATTGCCGCCTCCTAGGAATGTTCCATCGTTCCAGTTGGTCGCCGTGTCCGCCACTTGATAATTGAGTGAGGTGTCCTTTTTCAGGGTTTAGATGCGTGAAGTCTTTGGCTTGTGAACTTTGATGCACCACAATGGGCCAATGNTCCGGTTGCAATTTCAAAGGCTTGCGTGGGTANCGGNGTTTGTGCTGATTGCGGCTTGCTCGAGTGCCAATGAATCGGGTTTGTCTTCNCAGGGAACGAGCAGCGAAGCTACAGATTCGAGTGTCACGCCCCTTACGGCTGCGATATCTGCGACGAGCACAACCGTCAGCAACGTTGCTGTTNTATGGGACTCCGATGATCCGACATTGGCGTTGGACCACACCGAGAATGCACCGGCTCTAGATGCGTTCGCCCCTTCGGTGATGCCCGACACGCCNATGGGTCGTGTTGGTTACACNNGGTATGTCTTTACTCAGAGCGGCGATCAGATTATCCCAGCACTGATTGAAGGACCCAAAGCAAGTCAGACTCGCTGCCAAACTGTCGAATTGCCCTGTTCGTTCCAGGATCTGAAAGATCTCTTCGAGTCCGGTGCGNCNATACCTGAAGAGCTCAACATGACCTCGGTTGAGCTTGGTCTTTTAGTTGAACAGCTTGACGCGGTCGAGAGCACAGTTCGTCGGTTTGAGGATGTGAATGATGCTTGCGCTGCCGGATATTTTCCTGATGGCACTCAAACACCCAACATGGGTTCGCATTTCACCAACTTTCCTTTGATCGTGGACGGCAAGTTCAGTCCGTCTGCTCCCGAAATCTTGCTATTCGTGGCAGCCGACGATGCCGCTCCCCCTTTCGGTGCTTTAGGCCGCTGCAAAGATGGGGCGTGGAAGGGTGTGGACGTTGAAATTGCTGGCGCCGCGTTTTATCAACCTTTCGCTGCNGCTGGGAACAACCACTTNGAGGGCTTCAGCGGACCACTGGATAATTGGCACATCCANTACAACTTGTGTCGACTNGCCGNCCAAGACGTGACGGTACTCCCGTCGGTATNTTCAGGGGCNGCAGATGGTCCGTTNGATAGGCCTCAAGGTGATGCCAGNGAAGGTTGGATGATTCATGCTTGGGCAGACAGAGGACATGACAACCAACTCGGTGCCTTCTCNATGTGGAATCCCTCAATTTGGCCCTTNGCGGATCCTACCGCNGTGCTTGGATCTCGAACTGCTGGCAACACCAACCTGATTTCTGACTTTGATTATCAGACAGTTGAGGCTGCAGTGCCNGGCAAAATCAGCTTTTTCAACGCTGATCCTGAGGCTCATAGCGTGACAGCCGGNACNCCNGAAAACCCNACCGGAGAGTTCGATAGNGGCATCGTTGGAGGCGGAAGCTCAGCAACTATCGAGATCTCTCAGCCCGGCACCTACGAATTCTTTTGCTCACTCCACACCGGTATGCGCGGCACNATCACCATCGGCGANGGTTGAATCGAGTCCGCTGAGTCGAACCGGTTTACAGAATTGAAAAGAAGATCATGAGCATCCCTACCCAGCTTGCAGCGAAGGCGAGAGTGCGGACGTAGGAGATACCCATAATGTGCACGACAGCGTGTACGACTCGGGCCCAGAAAAACAGTGCTGCCCCACCAGCGGCGTCGACGCCGGTGAGGTGGGCGATGATCACAAGTGCTGCGAAGGCTGGGAGATTCTCGACAAGGTTGAGGTGTGCTCGTTGGGCTCGTTGAGCCCACGCGGCCGGGGCTGGTGGATTTTCTGGGTAGGTGAGAACATTTCCGAGACCTTGGCTTTGAATCCGCTCAAGTACATATGGAAGCCACAGCACTATGCATAGGAAGGNNCTCCAAGCCAGGTAAGTCAGTTGAGTATCCACGCAATCTCCGTTCGCTGATGAGTNTCTACCAAGTTAGGCGCGGTCACCTGNTGCTGGTTTCNNGTCGGCCTTTTTATTCNAGNTCAACGTCTGGACATGTTCTTCGNCCTCCCGACGGGTTGTGAATCCGAGCTCGCTCAAGCAGTGGAGTGCCGCTTTGATCGGTGGTGAGGAATGTTTTGATCGCCGCAGCTATGGACGGTGCNACTAGTTGNACATAGCCATCTTTAGCCATGAANGTGCCCTCTGATGGGCTNGCTAGATACGCGACCTCTAAGAGCGCGTTTGTTGTTTCTGGTTTACGAACGAGGCTGTACGCGTCTCCACCTTCGGAGTTCACTACCCGTAAAGCTCCTGCATCCCACCTCGACGTCCATTGAATGCCGTCCACNTTGTTGAGGACTTCGAAGACTTCTTTGTGNAGTAACCCGGCNAGTCGCGCCGATTCTGTATCTCCGGTTTGGGCGAAGACNTCGGTGCCTGGTTTGTTTGATTTCGCAGCAATTGGTGCGTTGTGGTGGATTGATACCAGCGCTGTTGCGTTGGCAGCGTCGCCGAGCGCAATTCTTTCGTCGAGTTCGATGTAATAGTCGCCAGTTCGGGTCAACAATGTTGGAAAGCCTTGCTCCTGCAATAGTTGCGCCGCCGCGACNGCNACTTTGAGATTGAGTTCACTTTCTTTTAGCCCCGTCGGGCCAAGCGCTCCGGGATCTTTGCCTCCATGACCGGGATCGAGCACTACTTGTGTTTCTCGAATCGGAAAGATTTTTGAAATCGTTTGAAGATCCCCGCAGGGGTCGAACACCTCCCAGCCTTCTTCTGTAGGTTCAGAGATTCGGACTGGGATGCCGTATCGGGTTATTCCTATTGTGGGAACGGGCAGTGTTGTGGCCGTCACGATTGTTGTGGTGGTGGTTTCGACTGTTGTCGTCGGTTGTTCCGATGTGGTGGGGGCGATGGAGGTGACTGGGATAGTTGAAGGGGCAGACGTGCTCGTTGTCGGAACTTCAATCGTTGTGCTTGATTGTTGTGGTTGAGTGGTTGTGTCGCTGGCAGTTATATCTGAGGTATCGGGGGCGCACGCGACGGTGAATACCGTCAATGCACTAAATAGGACGCGCCAGATGCGGCACTTAGAGCGGGGCACGGTGCTGGAAGTTATCGCTCTTAGGTGACCTTCATTGGTCAATCGGATCAATTTGATCTGCCATGTCAGCAACCATCTGCGGAAAGTCCGTTGAGGCAGCTCGACCCACGGCATGACGCGCGAGTTGTTTGATTGATCGCTCCCAGGAGACGATAAGGAACGCTGCCTGAGAATCACGATATTCATCGACAATCGCGGCGAGTTGCGTCAGGTCTTCTGGAAGGTTTGTTTCAGGGATGTCTTCAGGTGAGTAGACCGGTATGGATGCTTGAGCTGGGGGTGGAGACAAGATGACGCCTTCGACGGGCAGTCCACGCAATAGCGTCGCTAGTGATGTTTTAGATCTTGAGGGCCCTCGGAAGATGATCATGGTTCGACGTTTGGTGATTTGGTCTAGAACTGAGATCTCTTCAGCCAGTGTCGTTGGGTGAACATCGTTACCGTCTACGTCAACGACGATGGTGACATGGTGAGTGGCTGTTGCTATTGCGCTGGCTTCAACGCATTCTCCGCCTCGTGGTCCTGTAATTACGACGCCCCATATGCCATGTTCGTCAGCTTCGCGCGCTAGTTGTTCACGATCAGCGAGTTCGCTTATGTTTCGTAGGTCTAGGAGGAGTCTCATAGTTTCACTCCTGAGTCTTTGACGAGTGGGGCTAGTTCGCGTCCGATGCGTTCGATCACTTCTGTTAACGCGGTTCGAGGCGGTTGGTCGTAGCCGATTCGGCATACGACTAGGTCGACGTCGTAGCCATCTAATTCTGCGGCGATCTCTTCGGCTGATCCGACGGTCGCCGACTTTTCGACTTCGTCCATCGATGTTTCTATCTGGCTTACGAAATCGACGCCTGTGTTATCTGCACCCCAGCCGAGTCCCGCGTACACCAGATAACTGGACCGGACCCAGTTTAAAGCTTGACGACGTTCGGCCGCCGAATCGACGATCCAAAGATTTCGGAGCAGACCCACTGGCGGTGGGGTGTCCTGGTTGGGATCTGATTTTTCCCATGCGGTTCTGTGAGCTCGTATGAGTGTGTTGACTACGTCTTTTGAGAACGCTCCTGAGATGAACAGGCCAAGTCCTCGTCGTCCTGCTCGTTCGGCTGCTTTCTCGCTGCTAATACCTACCCAGGTAGGGGTTTGTGTTGTCGAATGCAGCGCATCGAGACCGGCGTTCATTAGTTTCAGCCGTTGACTCATATCTCGTTGTTTGATTTCGAATTCGATCGGTCGATACCCCATGCCGACACCGAGGTGGAATCTGCCCGAAGATTGCTCGTTGAGAAGGTTCGCTGCGTTGGCCACTCGATGTGGTTCATGTAGTGGGAGCAATAGCACCCCAGTGCCTATTTGGATATTTTCAGTCGCGGCGAGCGCTGCGGCGGCGGCGGGCATCAAAGCTGGGCAGTATCCGTCGTAATACGCGTGGTGTTCAGACAGCCAGAGGCTGTGGATGCCGTTGTCTTCTGCCATTCGGGCATCTTCGGCAAGTTCTTGATATGCCTGCCCGAACGAGCGAGGGTTCGTTGCTGTTGACTGCAAACACCAAAGGCCTATTCCCATGTCCATGCCACAGTGTGGCTTGCGGGACGGTAGTCGCGCTCGACTATCGGGATTTGCGTGTGGTCAACAACTATCGAATTGTTGTCTGGCTTGTTCTCGCTGGTCAGGTTCAACGGCGATTGCTATGTCATTGGCTGCAAACAGGAGGCAGGATTTGGAGGCTCCTAGTTTAATTTTGTCTTCAATTTCTGCGGCTAGAGGCGTACATAGGTCTTGTTTTTCGTATCCAGCTTCTCTTCGGCATGCGCGTAGGAAATTTGTTTTATGGGATTCGTCCCATTCGGGGCTAGTGCCGCACGATGAGGCGATGATGATGAGGGTTAGGACAACAGCCTTCAGACGCATGAGTTAATTGTTGCAGCCCAGGTCTTTACTACCAAGCCAGTGGTGTCTTCGGGTTCACAAAAAGACTTAAGCGTGCTCGGCGAGGAACGCTATATCTGCATCAAGGGCTTGTTTGAATAGGTGCGAGTCTTCGTGGAGAAGTCCGAAATGTCCACCTTCGATATCTTCCCAAACTTTGGGGCCGGTGATGGTGTCGAAGCATTGCCGTGCTACGGCTGGCGATGCGCCGGCAACTTCGTCATCAGACGCGACTACATACAGGGTTGGGACAGATAGTTGGGCGGCGACGACTGGTACTGAAAGTTCTGGTGCTTTTCTCACAACGATGGTGACATCGTTTGACCACAGTGAGCCCGCTCGTTGGCCGTAGGTTTTCGCGTATACCAATGCGGCTTCAAAGTTGAGCATGACTGGCGCTTCACTGGTTGGGAGGTCAGCGAACCGGACGGGTATCGTGGTGGCTGGATCTTCGGTGAGGTCCCCATCGTTTGAATAGGTTTTGAGCGCTTGAAAGTCGCTCGAGTCGGCCGCCGGCTCGACATAGTTCTCTCCGCAGCCGGGAGTGTGGGCTATGACCGCCGTGACTCGTGGGTCGAACGCTGCTACGTATTGAACGTTGGCGCCTCCCATGCTTTCTCCCCAGACAACAACTTGGTCAGTCTCCACACCGGCTAAACCCAGCGTGTGGGTGATGGCGTCGCTGTAGCCGCGAACCTGAGTCCATTGGTCAAATCCGAACCTCGGTTCACCATCGCTCACTCCGAAGTTGCGGTGGTCGTATGCGACGACGTGATATCCGGCCTTCGCGATGCCTTCGGCATATGCGTTAATTGACATGTGTGCGGTCGCAGAAAAACCATGTGCGAGAACAATTAGCGAAGCGTCTGCCTTAGTTCCCCTATGAAATCGTCCTCGGAGCGTCGCTCCCGCCGATTGGAATTCAATGTCTTCGTAGGTTGCGCTCATAGCGGTACCTCCTGTGTCGTTTCTCTGATCTCCTATAGATGATGCTTATAGGGCCTTGGCCACGTAGCTGAGATGCATCTTGGTAACTGGCGAGTTGAAGCCGTCGAATGCTGCTGCTCGTTCCGGTGAGTCGTTGTAATCGGCTAGAGCGGCTTCGAAAGCTTCGATATCACCTGGGTAACTGACGATCCACACGAATTCACTGTTTTCGGTGTCGGCGTATGCGGCTTCGATGGTAAATCCGTATTGATCTCGGACGGCTGCGATGGTTGGGAACCACTCCACTAGGCGGTCCATCTGGCCTGCTTCGACTTCATAGCGTCGTAATTGGGCAGTCATTTCTCTCCGGTCTGTTGAAAGTATCTTTCCACACAACAACATCGCGCGATTTGAAGTTGTCGGCGAACTAGTTTCGTTTCATGTCTCAGAACTCTTCATCCGACGCGCTCGGGCTGCAATCCGCTACCGATTTGCTCGCAATGCTTACTTCTCGGGAAGTGTCGAGCGTCGAACTCCTCGAACATTTTGTGGAACGCAATGCGACGTTGGATGATCAGATCAATGCAATTGTGACCCTTGACCTGGATCGAGCTACCGAACTGGCTCGAGCTTCGGATCAGCGCAGGGCCGAGAATCAGCCCAGCGAAATTCTTGAAGGGTTGCCGATGACCATTAAGGACGCCATTGCCGTTGAAGGGGTCCGGTCGACTGGTGGGGCTGTTGAATTGGCCGATCACGTGCCAACCGAGGATGCGGAGGTGGTGTCCAAAATTCAAGGCGTTGGCGGAATTATTTTTGGAAAAACGAACCTGCCTCGCTGGTCAGGCGACATTCAAGCCTTCAATGAAATTTTTGGTGTCACCAACAACCCGTGGAATCTTGAATGCGGTCCCGGTGGTTCCTCGGGAGGAGCTTCTGCCGCTGTCGCGTCTGGGTTGACTCCTTGGGAAGTCGGCACCGATATCGGCGGGTCAGTTCGATTACCCGCGCATTTTGCAGGGGTGTGTGGCCACAAGCCCAGTTACGGCATCGTTCCTCAGCTTGGCTACGTAGATCATGTTTCTTATGGGTTAACTGATGCTGACATCAATGTTTTTGGTCCGTTAGCAAAGACCGTCGACGATTTAGAGTTGCTTTTCGATGTAGTCAGTGGTGCTCGCCGCGATATGCAAAGTGGCTGGAATCTTAATCTTCCTTCTTCTCGGGGTTTGCCAAGAGACTTACGGGTGGCTTCTTGGTTGGATGATCCTGACTGTCCTGTAAGCGAGGCCGTATCCACCGTTTTGGAGGCTGCTGTCGAAGCGGTTGAAACCGATGGCGTGGGCGTGAATCGTTCTGCGCGGCCTGCTATTGCATTTAGTGATGTACGTACGGTCGGTCAACCATTAATTTCAGCAGCTACTTCTCCTGGTCGCACCGAGGATGAGCTCGCCGCGTTGCAAGCAATCGTCACCGACCCGTCAGCCGATGAATGGTTGCGTATGCGTGCTGCGTCATCAACAATGAGTCACCGGGACTGGTTGTTGCTCACCGAGACACGTGACAGAAATCGTCGCTTGTGGTCAGACTTTTTTGACGACTTTGATGTCTTGTTGGCGCCGGTCGCTTTCATTGCTGCGTTTGAACATCAACATGAGGGCACTCTGTACACCCGAACCCTCAAAGTAGACGGACAAACTCGCCCGTACTCGGATCTCATCGTTTGGACGTCTCAATTTGGGTACGTGTATTTGCCGTCAACTGTTGTCCCCGTCGGATGGACCCAAGATGGACTGCCGGTCGGAATTCAAGTGGTTGGCCCTTACCTCGGTGATCGCACCACTTTGGAGTTCGCTCGATACCTTGAACGCTTACTTGGCGGATACCAAGTCCCACCCATCGCAGATTTCTAAGAAAATTGGGGCCTCGGCTCTCATGTCTTGAAGGGGATTGTTCAGCTATAAGTTGAAGCGCCCCATGTCTCAGAGAAAACGATCTCGTTGAGGCCCATCCGGTCAAGCTTTGTGGGAAACGCTTTGGTTCTGTGGCCAACCGCTATGTGTGCAACCGTTGCTGCGTCTTCGGGCATTTCCAATAATTCTTTGACCTGCGGTTCGAATAGACACAGCAAGGTCGTCAGAGATGCGCCGAGTTGTGCTTCGCGGCATCCCAGAATGAAGTTCTGCACCGCTGGGTATATCGACGCTCCTCCTACTACAGATAGTCGTCCTAGCTCGGTGTCGGTTGGGTGGGTGTCTTCAAGGTGTGCGCACGCGACAACCATGACTGGAACTTCCTCGAGGTGGTCGGCAAAATGGTCGGCGTTTTTGAGAAGTCGTGCTGCTTTGTCTGANCCGATGTTGATGTCTCCGGTCTGCGCGTCAGCTAGATAGGCCTTCCANGGNACCCGNTACCACTCCGCTAGTTGGTTTCGTTTCTCTTGGTCTTTGACCACGATGAANCGGACGGGTTGGCGGTTTCCGCCTTGGGGNGCGAAGCGGGCATAGTTNAANGCTGTTTGAAGTTGTTCGTCCGTGACTGGTTCGTCACTGAANNATCTGGTGGTAACTGCGCTATAGATNGCGTCGCCAAGTTCCATNTTTCCCCCTNATGTGNCTCACTGTNTGAGGCACAGGTTGATTGTTGNCCAGCGTCAACTTAGACCANCAAAGTTTCAGTTACTAAAGATCTTGGCAACTAAGCGTTGTCGGCGTGTTCAGTCGCTCTTCAACAAATTTTTGCCGAATTTGTCGTAGGCAACGTTTGAAGCAACATGGTGGAGCGCTGAACCATGTGCGTCTCTGAAGCAGCGTTGTAAGACGTTGTCACTGAACAATGATTCAGCGCCAGCGAAGCGGTAGAGCCGGCTAACTGCATCAACAGCGGCTTCTGTTGAGAATGCCAGCATTGCTACGACTTTGGTTTCTTCAGATTCGCTTAAACCACTGTTTTGTGCGCAGTGGTGGTGGGCTTCGCCCAAAGTTTTGAGACCGAATGACCTGGCGGCATCAACTTCGAGTTGTGACTTTCCTAGTTCGTATTGGAATGCGCCTCGGTCGGCTAGCCGGCCGTCGAAGCCACGAGATTTGGTGGTCGCATATGTGACCATTTCGTCAATCAGGCGTTGGCAAACGCCTAACGAAAAGCCAAGATTTTCCCCGGTCACGTATGCTTGGTAGCCNACTTCGTACATTGTTCCGCCACGTTCGGGGGGAACAAACGGGTCAGCTAACAGGTGGTCGGGGACAAAGACTGAGTCAAGTGTCGCATCAACGCTGCCTGTNCCTTTGAGTGCCATTACATCCCAGTCGTCTCCAAGTGTTACGTCTTGAGCGGCTACACAAGCAAGACGCACTGATGGCTGTTCGCTGGTTTCGATACCGGTAAATAAGAACCATTCGGCGTGGGTTGCTCCGCTCGCATATCGGTAGGTACCGCTGAGTTCGATGCCGCCTTCAACTGAGATGAACTGACCAGAGGGTGCCGCCACAGCAGCGAAGAATGGGACGGCTCCAGACCCGAAGACGGTGTCGATGCCTAAGTCGTTTAGCCTCGCCCCGGCCATGCCGGCTGCGCCGGCATGATTGAATCCGGTCCACCCGGCAGTTGGGTTGGAATAACTGAGTGCCTCGAAATAGCTGAGCTGATCGTTCATTGACAGTTGATCGCCGCCCGCCTCCGCTGGGACCTTGACTAGGGGAACCTTCAGATCTCTCATGATTTGGACCAGTTGGTCGGACGCTTTTCCTAATGTTTCAGCTTCTTGGGCGTGTGCATCGAGGTCTTGGTGTCGAGCCTTTATGCCTTTTGTGAGTTCTTCGATGCTTCTCATAGTGGTCAGTTAGCTCTTATTTGCAGGCGGAGTCAGTTGGGTAGCCCGGCAGCTTCGCGACCAGCAGCGATGGTTGCTATGTCGGTGGGGTTGAAGAACACCTCGGGTTCTTTCGGTCCCCATACTGAAAAGCCGGCAGGACCGTCTGAGCCTTCCCAATCTCTACGGCCGAAATCTCGGTCCCATGCTTCGTCATCAACGATTTGATCGATGTCGGAGAAGAACTCGAACATGTTTCCTTGAGGGTCAAGCATGTACCAAAACATGTTCGATCCAAGTACGTGCCGGCCGACGCCGACGACGCTTGCGTCTTCGCGTTCAGCGAGCACCTCCATGCCGGCCTTGCCTATGGCGTCCACGTCGTCCATTTCCATCGCGTAGTGGTTGAGGTAGGAGGTGGGACCAGGGTGGATCAAAAGATTGTGATGGTCTTGTTCGACCCTCATGAAAGTTGCGACACCCTTCAAGATCTGGTCGGAAATCTTGAAACCTAAACCCTCGACGAAGAATTCGGTGGCTTCTTTAAAGTTCGGTGTTCCTAATACGAAATGGCCGAGCCTTCGCGGAGGACGAGGAGCTTTTTCAACTACTGCTTCCGCTCGTAGGTTCACGCGGTTCTGTTCACCTGGAGGGTTGTGGGCTCGTGATTGTGTAGGAGTGAGAGGGTGAGGGTCTGTGACGTCAACAACAACTCGGTGGCAAAAGATTGGGTCTACACAAGTGAGCCGGGTGTCGACTATTTCTGAGTCGACACCCATATCAGCTAGCCGTTGGGAGATGTCGATGAGGTCTTTTTCGGCTTCGCAGCCAAGGTGAAGTTCCGACATGTGTCGGTATGTGCCTTCGACGGCACGTATTTGAACGTCACGGTCCTCGGTTCCAAGGACACCTGCGGCACTTTCGAGCATCCCTCGACGTACCCAGAAATTAGTCAGGGAACTCGGGTCCGGCACACTCAACTCAATGTCTAACAAGGCATTTAAAGCCACAGCTAGTGTCCCCTCAGATCGTCTTGCACCCAACGTATCTGCGATGAGGCTAGTGGCTTACTGAAACATCTGAAAACAACTGGGTATGAGATATGTCAGTGGTCCGCGCGCGAGACTATCTGTGATGTTGACCGCCTTGATTACTGGAACTTCGACTGGAATCGGTCGTGCGACGGCCCTGGAGTTAGCCCGAAGTGGACTGACCGTCTGGGCTTCCATGCGTGACACCTCGATGGGTGCATCTCTGGAATCCATAGCGTCCACCGAGAATCTTGACCTTCGCGTTCTCCAACTGGACGTCGAGGATGACAACTCAGTAGATGCTGCTTTTCAAAAGGCAGGAAATATTGATGTCCTCGTAAACAACGCTGGTTTGAGCCCGATCGGCTCGGTTGAGGAATTTCAGGTGGATGCCTGGAAGCAACTGTTCGAAACCAACGTGTTCGGTTTGATTCGTTGCACGCAGGCCGCCCTTCCAGCCATGCGCGACAACGCTTTCGGGCACATAATCAATATTTCTTCCGTCGCCGGTCGAGTGGCTATACCGATGTTTGGTCCGTACTCATCCTCAAAGTGGGCCGTTGAGGCGCTAACCGAAACCCTCGCTTGTGAAGCATCGATTTTCGGGATACGCGTAAGTCTTGTTGAGCCCGGAGCCGTCGCAACACCCATCAGAGAGAAAACTGGTCGACCCAATCGGGACAGCCCATATCGTCCGGTAGCAAAAAACTGGGGGTTCAGCGTTGGGTACGACCACGCGTTTCCATCAGAACCTGAAGACGTAGCGGCTTGCATTGGTCAACTGATTCGAGACCCTTCTCCCCCACTTCGGGTAACAGTCGGCCGGGGCGTAAAACAGATGGTGGATTTGCGATCTGGCCATAGCGACAACGAGTGGATTGATCTCTGGTCGTCGGAGACTTCAAATTTCTTGTCGGCTTGGGAGTCACTCACCGGCGATGATTTGACTGATCTTTCAACCAAACCAGACAGCTGATTTCGTTTCTAGGGAGCCCTACCCGAAAGGAACTGCTGTTCAGCCCACCCCTTGTCGTAGGGGGAGAAGAATGCAACGTCGATACTCAAATGGTCGATCAACCACGCGCCGTCTGACTTTAGGTATTGATCGTTGTAGGTCGCAGCTAGCCACACCGCCTCGCCGCTAGTGGCGTCTGTGCAAGGTTGAAACAAAAGCCAGTGTCCAGTTGCTGATGTTCCGTTGACCTCGATTATTGGGTTCATTACCTGATGTCGCGCGATGGAAATTCTGCTACCCGCACCTTCAAAGTGTCGTCGTATCCCGGCTCGACCTTCAGCCACACCGAATGTCCGACCTCCATCCCAAATTCCGTCTTCTGTAAACAACCCGGCAATTCCGTCGGGGTCATATCCCTCATCACAGAAGCGGCAGTACTTTGCCTTCAATTGTTTTATTTCTTCTATATCTTCCAAACGTTCAAGTCGACTCTCGATAGTCATCAAGGAGTAAGTCCCTTCCCCAGGACCAACTAGTTTCGAGGTGAATCCTCAAATTGGTCCTAACAGGAACAATTACAGCACGATACGAAGGAGCTCTGTCCATGAAAATCGGTCTCTACGCCAACACTCATGGCATCGGTTATCGAGACGACGTCAACAATTACACCCGCAGCGTCCCCGGCCAACTGTTACAACCAGTCGAGGTTGCCCAAACTGCTGAACAAAGTGGTTTTCATTCAATGTGGTTTCCCGATCACGTGTGTATGCCTTCAGAAACCTCGAGCGCCCATATCGCAAACCAAACAGGCGCCCGGACTTACTCTCCGCGACACGAGATGCTCGACGCCGCTGTCGTCATGGGAGCTGTCGCCGCAGCTACGACTAAATTGCGACTCGGCACCAGTGTCCTAGTCGCTCCTTACCGTCATCCTTTGAGCGATGCGCGACAGTTCGCGACAGTTGACGTGTTAAGCGCTGGCCGCCTCCTGTTTGGGGTAGGCGCCGGTTGGATGGAAGAAGAGTTCGATGCGCTCGGAATCAACTTTGGTGAACGGGGTAAAAGAACCGTTGAATGTATAGAAATTTACAAGCGAAGCTGGAGCGAAGGTTTCGTCTCCTTTAATGGCGACTATTACGCTTTTGAAGATATTTCAATGGATCCAAAACCGCTGCAAAAGCCTGGCCCGCCGATAATTTACGGTGGCGTATCTCCCTTGGGAGCGAAACGAGCGGCTACTTATTGCGACGGCTTTTACCCGGTGTTCCTCGACCCGTTTGCTGACCCCCACCGGCACTCAGATTTACAGGACATCATTAGCGAAGAGCTAAATATTCTCGGACGACAAACATCAGAATTCATAATGATGGCTGCAACAACAATGCGCGTAACGGACTCCGAGGACTCTGTATCGGCAACAGCGCAAAGAAAAATCTGCTCAGGTTCGGCAGAGCAGGTGATAGAGGACCTGAACGAATTTGCACTTGCGGGATATTCGCTCGTGGTCGCGAAGATGGATTGTCCGTCAGGTGAAGTGGCGGAGGTCAAAGAACAAATCGAAAGGGTCGGCGCAGAGGTAATTCCTCATTGCGACTCATTAACCATCAGTGGTGACTGGAAAACTGACTTCTGAGTTGACGTTCTGATGCCAGTAATCAGTTAACGGTGACGCTAGGCCTGTAGCTCGAGCGATTCAGGGCCTCGGAAAACAACCGTGTCGCGCCAAGATATCTGTTCTGAAGCGAGGCTCATAGAGGGCATTTTGGTTGCTAGAGCTTCGAGGATTATCGATACTTCCATACGAGCTAACGCCGAACCCATGCAATGGTGGGGGCCCAGGCTGAACGTAATCGGTACGTTGTTCTCTCTCTGTATTTCGAAGTCATCTGGATTAACGAATCTGTCGGGGTCGTGATTACAGGCGCCTAGCAGCGGAAATACTGCTTCTCCTTCGGCAATGGGATAACCGGCGATTTCGGTGTCTTCGAATGCCACCTCCCAGCTTTGAACCACTGGAGCGTCGTAACGCAAAGACTCTTCGGCGGCGGCCGCGGCAAGCTCAGACGGGCGGTCTGCGAGAGTTTCCCATTGGGACCGGTCACGCATCATCGCTAAAACTCCGTTACCGACTGTGTCGCGGGTCGTTTGATGCCCAGCTGAGAAAAGAAAAATACAGTTCGACACGAGCTCTTGACGGCTTATTGCCTCATCTCCTACCGATGCCCGAATGAGATCCGAAAGCAAGTCATCGCCTAGGTTGCTGGAACGATCGTGAATCAAGTCCTCCATGAGTTGCCATTCGTCCCCTAGCGCCGACGCCGCGTCTGCATATTGGGATTCGGTGATGGCCGGTGAGACAAGATGAGCGATGCGTTGAGTCCAACCATCGAACAGTGCACGATCTTGAATGGGCACCCCTAAGAGTTCACAGATCACCAGTGAGGGCACCGGGTGCGCAACGACATCTAAGAGATCGAATTGATCTCCGGGCTCAACTTGATCTAGTAGTCGGTTGACGAGGTCCACTATGAATGGGCGCAACGATTCAATTCTTCTCGGCGTGAACGTTTGCGCAAATAATCCCCGTACTCGTTGATGGTCTCCGCGGTCCAGGTACGTCATTCGTTTGATTACATACTCGTATGGTTGTCCAGCGCCGAGCGATTCGAAGTACTGCTTTTGGAAAGTGGAGGCGACTCGCCCAAACTCATCTCCTAATAGGACTGATCGGGCGTCGTCGTACCTAAAGACCCAATGCGCTCTGCCATCCCAGTGCACCGGAGACGACTCACGCATCACCGCGAAGGTTGGAAATGGGTCGATGCGCATCTGTGGGTGTAAGAAGTCAAACGAAGAGGTATCCCACGCACCGGGTTCGCCATCTAATGCAACCGTCATGTTGACCTTTCAGATCGACATCTCCATCAGATCACAATCCGATCTTGCTGTGCCGAAGATCTACTGGTCACATACAGAGCCGTCTTGCTTCATCAGCTCTGACGCGGAACTGCTGAACGCCTTTTCCTGTTGGACCTCGAATAAACGAATACGATCGTGTCGGGGAACAACGACCGATTCGAAGCGGTTTGTTGGAGGGGGTTACTCGTGATTCAGACGTGGGAAATCGGTGAAGTAAAGATCACCAAGGTGACTGAAATGGAGCAGATATGGCCAGGGTTCGCGGTCATTCCGAAGGCGACGCCTGACGCGATGCTTGAACACGAGTGGACATTAGGTCCGTTTGCTGATCCCGCTACTGGACGCATTCGATTGTCGTTTCATGCGTTCTGCATCGAAATCGGTGACGAAAAGATTGTTGTTGATACGTGCGCGGGTAACGACAAACACCGCCCCAATTTTGAGGCCCTTGGTGGCCTTGACACCGATTTCATGGACAGGATGATCGAAGCCGGATTTGGGCCCGATGACGTGACTG
The DNA here is from genome assembly GCA_002708935.1 of Acidimicrobiaceae bacterium. Lineage (GTDB taxonomy): Bacteria > Actinomycetota > Acidimicrobiia > Acidimicrobiales > Poriferisodalaceae > MedAcidi-G3. The sequence goes on from PAPO01000005.1 coordinate 53,885, forward strand.
CGGTGGTGTGCACACATCTTCATGTTGATCATGTTGGTTGGAACACTCATTTGGTTGGAGATGAATGGGTGCCTTCTTTTCCTAAGGCGCGTTACTTGTTCGGTGAAAAAGAGTGGGCACATTGGAGGGTTGAACCTCAGGTTTACGGTGACGTGGTGGGAGACAGCATTCAGCCCTGTATCGATGCCGGGCTAGCGGAACTTGTCCAAAGCGATATGCGTCTCAATGATGCTGTGTGGCTTGAGCCAACACCAGGTCACACTCCCGGTCATCACAGTGTCCGAATCTCATCGAATGGCGCGGATGCTGTCATCACAGGTGATCTTTGCCATCATCCAATTCAATTTCAGCTACCGGAATGGTCAAGTGAACCCGATGTAGACAAACCGGCTGCTACCGCAACCCGTCGACAGTTCGCTGAACGTTACTGCGATGACCACACGTTGATTCTGGGAACCCATTTTGGTGGTCCTTCTTGCGGGCTTCTCCGACCTATCGAAGGTTCTTGGTGGCTCGACCCTGCAGGTTTCGCGGACACCGTTGACGAGTAACCGGTCAACAGTTGATTCTCGATGCTGAAACCACATCATGTTCAGCTTGATCCATTGATAAGCCCCAGTGTTGCTTGACCGCGATCCACGCTGTGAGGTACGCACAGTGAAAGTCTTCTGATGGTGGCATCCATTCTGCTGGGTCTTTGGCGCCTTTCGATCGGTTCGAAGAAGCAGAGACTGCGATAAGCGATTCGGGGATCGACATGTCGTTGGCGAACGCTTCGCGCCGNNTNGGGTCCCAGGCCCAAGCGCCGCTGTCCCATGCTTCTTTCAAGGGCACCATGTGATCAACATCAAATGTTGAAGGATCGGTAGTTTCGGTGCCGTCGAAGGCGCTGTACCAACGGCCGCCTTCTAACGAACATTTCCCAGCTACCACTACCTCAATCAGTGACTCTTCGATCAGAACTTCTCGTCGTGTGTCGCAACCATCGTTGTCAAAGTCCGACCAGTGCCTGAACAGCTTGCGTTCATAGCCACCCTCATGTTCAGGTTCAATCACGATAGATACGGGCTGTTGACGAGTTGTTGTTATTTGTGTGACCACCGGCTTGCTTGTTGTCGTGGTGACAATCACTGTTGAAACGGTTGATAGCTTCTCTGTCTTTGGTGGCTCGGTCTCTTCTAATTCAGGAAGTGTGCAAGCAGCAACCAACATCAAAAGGAACAAATATGAGAGCTGTCGCTTCATCAGGAAGTTTCCTTCCAAGCAATGTCGTCGGGTTTGTTTCTGGAATGCCAAGTGGCCAACAAAATCAATAAGAAAGCAATGGCAACCACAATCGCCTTCTTCCAATGTGACTTTGGTCCACAATCACAAACGTCCTCGTCGACCTCCGAAACAGCCGAGCCTGACCCTTCCTGTAGAGCGAACTCAAGAACTTGATCTGACGCCGCCCCACTATTCGACGACTCCAGAAACCTCTCCTGCACTGTCTCTACCCGCTTTAGAGCTTCATTACCCTCGATTGCCGCAGATACAGCGTTCCCATGTGACATCGCTAACAAAAAACAAGCCAGGGCAGCGAAGTGACGCACGCACCAAGTCTGCCATCGACTCGCACTTTGGTTGGTCAGTCATCGAGTCAAGGTTGTTAGGAGACTTCGAACTCATCAGACCAAACGAGTAATGGCAACAAAACTTGCTGGCCACTCCCATCGCCCTCGTACTCCATCGTTGTCCACATGACAAAGCGCTACTGAACGCGCAAGGATCGTTAGGCGAGGACCTAAGGCGGGGGTTACTCACAACCATTTGCTACCGCCACAGGAGGAACATATGAGTGTGGGCAATCTGTCAGACGTGGCTCAAATCATGGAGGCCATACTTTTCTCGTTCACAGTGATCTATATAGCCATGGAAGCGAAACAAGCGCTCAACTTGACCAAAGCACAATACGGTCACAGCCTGACCCAACGTATGTACGACCGGTACCTGTCATCTGCTCAGAACACTGATTTCGCGATGTTTATGGCCAAGAATTGGGAGGGCGATGATATGGCCGATCACGAACACTGGCGCGTGACGCTATGGATGAACACGCTGCTGGTCGACATTTTCGACACCTGGGATATGCACGACAAGGGCCTGGTTGACAAAAGTCACCTTGACATGCGGGTTCAAGCTGTTGAAGGGCTTATGAAGATGCGTCTTGGGCCCGCNGTTTGGCAACTNTGGAAGCCCGCTCGAGANCCACGATTCATCGACTGGTTCGAAACAGAGATTTTCGACACCGNAANTNNTGCGCAAAGTTCTTAGCGCTCGGCCTGACGTTACAAGNGCCAACCGGTCTAAAGTTTTGCCAAACCCTTCGTAGGGTTTACTCAGGAGAAGGTCACATGATCCAGGTAGGAGAACAAATACCTGACGTCGAGGTAATAATGCTAGGACCGGACGGTTCGCCTATGCCTGTCCGCACTGGATCCCTTTTGGGGGCCGGAAGAAATATTTTGTTTTCCACACCTGTCCCCTTCTCTCGCGGCTGTTCTCAAGTGCATCTCCCTGGCTACGTCGAAAATGCGCAAAAACTAGCGGGTGGAGGCGTATCGAGGATTGCTTGTACCGCTGTTCGCGATCCGTGGGTTATGGATGCATTTAACAAGGCGCACGGCTCTGCCGAAGTAATGATGATTCCTGATGGCGAAGGAGATTTTGCTCGAGCTTTGGGTATGGAGATGCCTGGCGAACCAGGATTCGGAATCGGCATGATCTCTCAGCGTTACGCGCTCGTTACCGAAGGCGGCATCGTCACGTCGGTTTCCGTTGAAGATGAACCTGGGATCATGCAGACAAGCCTCTGCGAAGCGGTAATGGGTCGCTTGCAAGACACCTCGTGGTGGAAACCAATTTGACGGTTTGTCTGTGACAATGGGCTATCACTGGTGAGTGCCGATGAACCCCCTTTCCCTAGAACATTCGTCTAGTTGACAACACTCGCCTCTTGACACAAACAAACTGCAAAAGGTTCTACTAATCGCCCGGATATAGATGGCAGGAAATCCTTCGCCCACCTGTCAACTTGACCTCTTGGGGGAAATGCGTTGAACAATGTTCCATGGATTGCTGACAGCGAGGATGAAAGTGGCAGCCTGTTGGAGGGGCCAACGCCGTAGGCACTTCCGCATTCGGTTGTTCCGAGGTGTCGCCGATGTGATCTGGGTTTGAAGGAAGGGCGGCCGCAAACAGCGCCTCGGTGTATGGATGTTTGGGATTTCTGACCAGTTCAATACTGTCATCGAGCTCCAGCACGCGACCCAAATACATGACCATAACTCGATCTGACAAGTGACCTACGGTTGCGAGGTCATGACCTATGTACAGGTAGGCAATGCCCAAGTCCTGTTGCAGATCCTTCAATAGGGTGATGATTTGTGCACGAATCGAGACATCCAGGGCAGAAACCGCCTCATCGAGTATCAACATCTTCGTGTCGAGTACCAAAGCCTTTGCTATCGCAATGCGCTGCCGTTGTCCGCCACTGAATTCGTGAGGGTATAGGCGGCCCACATCGGGGCTTAAACCAGCAAGAGCTAGAACATCATTCACTCTGGTCCTGACATCGGACTTGGAGTAATCGGTGTGGATGCGAAGACCCTCAGCAACTATGTCGTGAACGCGCATTCGTGGACTCAAAGATGAGTAAGGATCTTGAAATACTGCCTGCACCGAACGCCTATAGTCTTTCAGCTGGTCACCCTTAAGGTCGGTAATCTCGCGTCCTTCAAATTTGATTGAACCCGAAGTCGGATCTTCTAATCGCAAAATAAGCTTGGCGATTGTTGATTTCCCACATCCTGACTCACCAACAAGACCCAAGGTTTCGCCTGGCGCAATGTCGAAGCTGACTCCGTCGACGGCTTTCACCCACTGCTTGTTTGCTTTAACCCCAAAGCCTGACCGACCCGCGGGAAAGTGTTTCACCAGATCGTTAACAACGAGCGTCTTAGCATTCTTGAGTGTCTCAGCTTGAGCTATTTGTTCGTGGCTCGCGTCACTCATGCTTGTTCCTTCGATGCTGCGTTTTCTTCGATTTTCCAACACGCGGCCAGGCGTCGGGGTCCGACTTCTATCAATGGGGGTTCGTGTTCGAAGCAGTGATCGTCGGCTATCGCGCAGCGTGACGCAAAACTGCATCCTTGAGGAAGATTGGACAAGTCAGGGGGTTGACCTTCGATGCGATAGAGGGGGTCTTTGGAACCAAGTTTGGGGACAGATCGGATCAACGCGCTGGTGTATGGATGATTCGGGTTATTAAAAATTTCTCGGACACTGCCTTTTTCTACTGTTTTGCCGGCGTACATAACGATCACGTCATCGCACATTTTGGCGACAATGCCGAGGTCGTGAGTGACGAAGATGAGACCTACACCGGTGTCCTTTTGTAAGCGGCGTAATAGATCGAGGTATTGAGCTTGAATTGTTACGTCGAGACTCGTTGTGGGTTCATCTGCGATGATTATCCCGGGTTCACCCGAAAGCGCTACGGCCCCCGCTATACGTTGACGCATCCCTCCACTCATCTGATGAGGAAATTCTTGCATCCGGACATCGGGAGATGGAATGCGAACAGCCTCAAGGAGTTGACGCACCCGTTCGCGAAGAGTGGACGATCTAAGTCCGCGATGTTTGAATGCGGCCTCCCCAACTTGGGTCTCGATATTGATGACTGGGTTAAGCGATGTCATCGGGTCTTGAAGGATCATCGCTATCTCTTTGCCTCTCACCTCCACCATCTCTTTTTGTGAGAGTTTCAATATGTCGCGCCCATTCAACTCGATGGATCCACCGACGATTTGTGCTCCGGGTGCAAGGAGGCGGACCAGTGATAGGCAAAGGGTGGTCTTTCCGCACCCTGATTCCCCTACTATGCCTATGGTTTGTCCCTCCTCGAGACTGAAACTCACTTCATCAACAGCTTTTACGACGCGTGATCCACCAAAGCCGGTGTAGTGGGTAGCTAGGTCCTTCACTTTTAGGATTTCGCGTGTCATGTCGACCTATAGGTTTCGTTGTTGGGGATCAAGCTTCACTCGAAGCCAGTCTCCGAATAAGTTGGCGCCGAGTACCGTCAAACCGATTGCAACTGCTGGAGCTGCCATCAACCACCAGCGCCCGGTCAGCAATTGGGCACGCGCGTCGTTAAGCATCGACCCCCAAGCTGGTTGGGGGGCGGGCACGCCTACACCCAAAAAACTCAGGGACGCTTCAGCAACAATCACAACTCCGACCGTCAAACTGGCAAGCACCATCCAAGTGTTGAAAACGTTCGGGATGATGTGGCGGGTGATGATTCGAATGCGACCCGCGCCAGCTACTTCCGCGAGTTTTACAAAGTCACGCTCGCGCAGGGTAAGCACTTCACCGCGAAGAATCCGGGCGTATCTGGTCCAATACACCACTCCGAGAATTAGAACTATGTTCCACATGCTGGCACCTAAGGTCATGCTCAAAAGGATCGCCAAAACGAGTGTCGGTATTGCCAGCCACGCATCAACCACTCTCATAATGAAGGCATCCACCCAGCCGCCAAAGTAACCAGCTACTACGCCCATAACCATGCCGATCGCGCCAGCAGCAGCAGTACCCGTCAGCCCTACTATGACCGATACACGAGCGCCATAAATTATGCGGGACCACACATCTCTGCCTAAGAAGTCAGTGCCGAGCCACTGAGCCCAAGAACCTCCGTCTTTCCAGGCAGCAGGGGTGTAGGTGTAGATGCCTTCAACCGGCCTGATCGGGTCGTGTGGGGCCAGAAGAGGAGCGCATATCGCGAAGAAGACGAGGATTCCTAAGATCAAAGTCGATCCAACAGGAAGTTGTTTCACGAAGTCTAGAAACGCTCTTACCTTAGACCTGCTGTCCTTATTCGCATTTCTGATCTCTCCTGATGATGCTTCCTCCAGGGCACCCTTGCGCGACGCTTTTCGTGGCATTTTGGTCGAATTATTGGAGTCTGGAACGTTCATCGCCTACCTCAACGAGTCAACCGGATTCGCGGATCAACCCACGCGTAGAACAGGTCAATCAAAAAATTGGTGATGATAATTAAGGTTCCGCTCATTACGACTATCCCCTGTACGAGCGGAAAGTCACGTTCGCCGACTGCTTCAAGTAATAACGAACCCAATCCCGGCCATACGAAAATCACCTCAACTATCGTCGCAGCGTTGATCATCACGACAAAGTTGACACCAGTCAACGAAATGAGCGGAATCAGAACATTTGCGAAGGCATGACGCATTATGACTCTTTGTTCCGTCATGCCTTTAAGGCGGGCTAATTTCACGTAATCGCTACTCAACACGTCCAGCATGGTGGAACGAACTAGGCGAAGCGTTGAGGCAGCGAAGTACCATCCGAGCGCGATGCCGGGCATGACCAAATGCTTCCAGGTGCCTATTCCAAAGGTAGGTAACCAACTGAATTTGACTGAGAAGAAAAACATCATGGTCAGCGCCATGACGAATCCAGGTATTGACATTCCCGTTAAGGCAAGGCCCTTCGCCGCAAAGTCCATCCAGCGGCCGTTGTAGACGGCAGAAATTATGCCGGCTGGAATTCCTAGCGCTAAGGAAAACGCCATAGCAACCGTCACCAGCAAAATCGAATTCGGAAGGCGATCGAAATACACGCTGGTGACGGATTGACCTAGATGGAACGACGTGCCGAAATCGAGGGTGACTACCTCTCGAATAAACCGAGCAAACTGGACTGGAAGAGCATCGTTAAGACCGAGATCTTCGCGTATTTGAACTCGTTCCAGCTCAGTAGCGCCTTCGGGAGTCAACAAAATAGCTGGGTCACCGGTTAGTCGAACAAGTCCAAAAATCGTCGTTGCTAGAACAAACAGGGTGATCGCGCTATATACCAGTCGTCTCAAGAAATACGCTCGAATGACCTTCCTCCTCTGAATGTAGATGCCAAACAAGTGTCGGACTCCGGCGAACAAAGTTCGGTGGAGCCCGACACTCTTGGCGTCTCAATCGTTACAAGCGACGAGGTGTCGCTTTAGACGATCTATTTGACGTGGATATCTTCCCAAAGACCGGGATAGATGTATTGCGGTATCTGACCCCAAATCTCACCGGCGTCCTCGACCACATCCATACCCTGCACCATGGTGTGTCCCACCGTGTACACGTAGGGGAAGATGTGCTGATCGAGAATATGACGCTGAATTGCCTCGATGAGTTCGGTGCGTTCATCGGGGTCAGTGCTTGTCTGGTACTGATCGAAAGCCAAATCGATGAACGGGTCACAGATTCGAGAAGCTGAACCGTCGCATGTAGCGAAGGTTCGTACCCTCGATGCCGCGTCACCGCCTGCGCCAGAGATATTTACCAGGACCCCGGTAAGCGTCCCGTCTCTGCCGGCGTTGATCTCACCTAGGAAAGCGCCGCGTTCCATTTGGTTGAGAGTGAGGCGAATACCAACTTCATTGAGGTCGGAAATAATTCGCTCTCCCATCGCAAAGTAATTCGGCAATGGCGTGATTTGGCCGCCATCGAAGCCGTCGGCATAACCTGCCTCGACCATCAGCTCTTTCGCTCGTTCGACGTCCTGGTAGACGTCGTCTTCGGTCAAATCAATCACGCCGTTATATCCGGTGGGTATCCATTGACCTACCGAGTCGCCGCCTCCGCCGCTCTGCATCTCGTTTATTGCCACGCGATTCAGGGCAAGGAACGCCGCCTCCCGGACGCGTATGTCATTGAATGGGTTGTCGGGATCGTCATAGCCAATGAATTCCAGCCAGAATGACACGTTGCTTGAAGAGATGGTCTGCAGATTCGGGTCGCTACGCACTGCCTCGAGAAGCGTTCCCGGGATCACATTAGCCATATCGATTTCACCTGATTTTATCGCTGCGACCCTGGTGGCAGCATCCTTGATGGCATGCCAGTTAATCGTCTTCACNCCGGGGTTCTTGCGCCAGTAATCAGTAAAAGCTTCATAGGTGATCTTCAGGTTGCTGTCATTCTTAACGAACTTAAACGGGCCCGCGCCTATCGGGTTTTCAGCAAAACCCTCTTTACCGACCTCTTGGTAATAGTCANCAGGAAGAATCCAACCTGCACCAGATGAAGTCGTGCCGTATAGAAGCAGGAAGTCCAGGAACGGGGCATTGAAATGGAAAATGATGGTGCGCTCGTCGACTATTTCAATCCGATCCAACATGTCGTGTAGCACCTGAGCGCTAGCACCTGAATAGTTCATGTAGGTCCACTCGACATCTTTGGTGGTGATTGGCGTGCCGTCGTGGAAAGTCAATCCCTCTCGCAAGGTGAACGNCGCCGACATGAAGTCCTCGGCGATCGTGTATTCCTCGGCTAAGGATGGCGCGAAATTCCGAGTTGGAGTGTTCTTCACCATTGCGTCATGAATGATGTACTGGGTCGCGTACGGCGAAGATGCCGCTGGGTTCCCGCTGGGATCAAAATACTTCGGTGAGAAAGATGAGTGCCAGCCATAATCCAAGGTGCCCCTTGGCTCAGGTCCTCTCGGTCCCAACGGATCAGCAACTTGGGTAACNCCAACAACTTTCGCTGCCTCTTCTTTCAGTTCACCCTTGCTGAAAGTTAATTGCTCTTCCTCTTTCTCAGTTGTAGTGGGTGCCGGCGCGGCGTCATCTGAAGACGACGAATCGTCGCTGGTACTCGCAGCAACGTCACCTCCACTATCACTATCCGAACTCGACGAATCGTCACTACCACACGCCGACGCCAACAGCGTCAACGCAAAAAACAGAGCTAGAAATTTCTTCACAGCTCGACTCCTATCTAATTTTTTGGCCTGACCCCCCCGGTCAGACATCGGTGACTTCGCGAAGCCACAGCCTGAACATTAGCCTCCGTGAAATTCTCACGACGATTAGAATGAAATTGGGGTTCGAAAATTTATGGCGCGGCCTCCGAGTGGTAGACCTACTCANGTTGGNCGCCGTCAGCGGGGGGTGCCATGACAGACAATACGACCACTGACGCAATGTTGGCTGGTTACCGGGTGCTTGATCTCGGTCAGTACCTAGCCGGCGCTGGTGTCACTCGAATGCTTGCCGAACTCGGGCCAGAAATTATCAAAGTGGAGCTAGAACCCATTGGTGATCCTGCTCGCTTACTGCCGTGGGTGGAAGATGAACGCAGCACTTTTTTTGTCGAAAACAATCGTGGCAAACAAAGCTTATGTCTTGACTGGAACAAGCCCGGAGCCTTAGAGATCATTACCGAACTGGTCAAATGGTGCGACATCGTCGTCGAAAACTTTGGTCACGGGGTGCTAGAGAAACGTGGACTTGACTACGAGTCACTCAAGCAAATTAACCCAGACATCGTTATGGTCTCAGTCTCAGGTTTCGGTCGGAACAGCCCCTACGCAGATCGACCCGCTTACGACGGGATCATTCAGGCCTATTCGGGACTGATGCACATGACCGGAGATCCTGAACAACCGCCCTCAATAGTCGCTTTCGCGTTGGCAGATACTGTCGCAGCGGTGCACGCTTTCGCTGGTTTGGGCTACGCCATGTTGCATCGCGAGCGGACGGGTCAAGGTCAACACGTAGACATTGCCATGGTTGACTCTATGTTCCATCTGAATGGCACAATCTCGGTGTACCACAAGTCCGATGGCGAATTTGTGCCGATGCGTAGAGGTCGCTATCACCCCCTTTACTGCCCCATCGGGCTATTTGACCTTCCTGAGGGTTACGGGGTACTGATGTGTTTAGACCGCCAATGGCCGTATTTAACCGAGGCCATGGACAGACCCGACTTACTTACTGACCCAAGATTCTTAACCGGCAGCTCGCGCGCTGAACATCAAGAAGAACTGATTCCACAAATACAAGAATGGATTCTGTCATTTCCGGACAATGAGTCATTACTCGAGACTTGCCTAGCGCACCGAATTCCCATCGGGCCGGTCTTAGCTCCGGTTGACGCTATTGGACACCCACATTTTGAAGCTCGCGACATGGTGCGGCTCGTTGAAGACCCGGTGTTAGGTGAGGTGATGATCCCCGGATACCCGTTCAAATTTTCAGCCCAACCCGACCTACCCGACTTGGTCGCGCCGCNGCTCGGAGAACACAACAAGAAAATATTGAGCGAAATACTCAACTACGGCCCGGAGCGAATTGATCAACTTCGCAGTGAGGGCGTAATTCATGAGCGGTCAAGATAACGGGCGTGAACCGACTCTGTCCCAGACGCGACACCCGGTTCTAGGATCGACGAGGTCCGCGAAGTAGCTGCCCCGGCCGGCGGCCTGTGGATTCACCTTCACGAAATATGATTTCGCCACTCTTGATAGTTGCCACGTATCCAGTCGCCTTCTGAACCAGTCGGCGGCCTTGAGCAGGTAAGTCAAACGTCATCTCCGGCGCATGCAACGTAAGTCGATCCAGATCAATGACATTCACGTCCGCCACCATCCCGGGTTCGAGCGTTCCTCGATCTTCTAGCCCAACTTGTCGAGCTGTATCTCGCGATTGGCGTTGCACCACATACTCCAGCGGTAGACGGTCCCCTCGGTCTCGGTCCCTAACCCAATGCGTCAACATATAAGTCGGGAAGCTTGCATCACATATGACTCCGCAATGAGCCCCGCCATCGCTCAAACCGGGCAGTGTCCCATCTGCCAGATTCATTTCACGCAGCGCATCGTGGTTCCCCTCCGAGAAATTTGCCAACGGGAAGAGCAACAACTCCCGGCCTCCGTTACTGAGGAGCAGGTCGTACACCAATTCAACTGGTTCTATCCCTAATTGTTGAGCTTGCGACGCGACACTCATCTCCGGGCTGGGCTCATAGTCGGGTGGATCTCCAAGCGGAAACATTTTGTGGAAGGACTGCGCAATCATTCCAGACATGCCCCTTGTCCGGTCTGCATGTTCCTGGATCAGCAGCTCACGCATTCGTGTATCGCTCATCCGCTGGAGGCGCTCTTCGAGATCCAGGTCAGCTAGCTCACGTCGATAGGTAGGGCAGGTAATAAATGGGTGCATCGAGGTCTGCAGACCCAACAGCAAAGTGACAGGACGCGCGGCGATTTGAGCGATTATGTCTTGCCCGTTGGCGCGCGCCGAATTTATGCGATCTAGTACTTCTCGCCAAAGTTCGGGCGCTCGGTCGTCTTGTGTCAGTAGCACCGACAGCCTGCTACCTGCTGCGGCGGTCATTCCTTCGAAAATGCTGAACTCTGCATCCAGGTCCCGAAAGTCGGAGACTATTTCCATGTGGCACGCTTCATGGTCGGCCAGGGCCTCACTAATCCCCCAGAGTTCATCTGGGGCACTCGTAAGGGTAGGGATCTGGTTGCCTTCACGATCTCGGTGGTTAATGGTCCGAGATGTCGTGAAGCCAAGCGCGCCGGCCGTTAGGGCTTCTTCGGTCAAACGACGCATTTCGGCGATCTCATCTTCGCTCGCTACTTCGTCGTGGTCACGGCCCCGATCACCCATCACATAGACACGAAGCGCGGAGTGCGGCATCTGCGTTCCGATATCAATGGCGTGAGGCAATGAATCGATAGCGTCCAGGTACTCCGGGAACGTTTCCCAATTGAAAGTAACTCCTTCGCTCAGCGCCGCACCCGGGATGTCTTCGACCCCTTCCATGACACTAATTAGAAATTCATGGCGGTCTGGTCGAACAGGGGCGAAACCCACCCCGCAATTTCCCATCACGACGGTGGTCACCCCGTGCCAACTAGATGGGGTCACTTCTGGATCCCAAATCACCTGACCGTCATAGTGCGTATGGATATCAACAAAGCCGGGAGTCACAATGGCTCCAACAGCATCGATTTCCTCGATCCCTGGACCGACTTCACCCACTGCGCTTATCACTCCGCCATCTATCGCTACATCAGCAAGGCGTGCTGGCGCACCAGTTCCGTCAACTAGTTGACCGTTTCGAATCACTAAGTCATGCATATAGTTTCCCCCGACACAGACAAGGCTAGGTGATGGCACTGTTCGTCTGCTGTTTCTCGTATGCAACCCCTGCAAATGTTCTGATGTTTAGGTGTTGTCATTGAAACGCGGCGGGGGCCAGTACTTCGTAGACGAGATATCTGAGACTGCAAAGGCCGCTGCCACATAACATCNCGGCTCAAGTTGAAAGCGGCGGCGCACAGGACCAGGGGGAACAATGGGAACCGAATTGCAAAGACTCGTAGACGAAAATGCATGCCAAAAGTTGATCACGGAGTATTTCCATAACGTCGATTTTGGAAACTCGGACGCTATCCCCGAACTGTTCATGCCCGATGGTCGCTTGTCGGGGCCAGGCATTGAAATAGTTGGACGAGACGAAATCCGGGCCTTTCTTTCCAAGAGACAATCCATACAACGTCGACAGTCCCGCCATCTCTGCACCAATATTGTGATCCAAGTCGATGGTGACCAAGCAACGAGTCATTGCTATTTACTGAACTTCCGTCACGACTCACAAACTGGTATCGCGGAATCTCCCGCTCCATCAGGGTTGCCGAAATTCGTTGGCGAATATCATGATCGTTTCAGCCGCACTGACCAGGGTTGGAAATTCGCGTCACGTCACTTCGAGGTCGCCTTCATCCGAAGTTAGTGAACACAAGAGTCGTATTACTCGGCACTCAACTCCGCAAGACCCTCCTATCAAGCAAGCTNTTCGTTCAAAGCAAACGATTTACTCAGGTCACTCTTAACGGACGACTCGATTAGCTACGAGAGAATCTGGGGCATCGACACGACAAGCACGATCGCACTGTCAGAGTTGTTCAAAATAGAAATAGATCGTCTTGGTTTCCGATCAGTCCGTGCCGGGNGCGAAGAGGAAACCTGGCAAGATTCCGGCCGACTATGATCCGATGGCAACAGGGGCAACCTCGGAGGTCAACATGGCGCACGACAACGGCGCACGATCGTCCAGCCAGGCTTCACCAAACGATGGCCGTATTTTTCCGGCAAAAGCTAAAGGTTCGAGACCTACCTATTTTGACGATGATGGGGCCTCTGACGCCATGGTCCAAATCGTTACTGCTTTAGCTGCCGAGGTCTGGGCTTTGACCGAACGCATACACAATCTCGAACAAATTCTTGTCGACCAAGGCCACCTGAAGGATGACCTTATACAGAATTACGAACTTGCCTCCTCGGAAGAAGAACAGCGACTAGAAGATGCATCCCTATTCGCCGGCCGCATTTTCCGAGTCTTGGAAGAGATGCGCGAAGAAATTGTCACTGAGGAATCACCCGATGACTATTTGGCGGTAGTGGATCGAGCCTTTTCGGAACTCGGAAGAAAATCATGACGCAGCAACTACACCCCATGCTTCCAAGAGAAAATATGGGAGAAAATTCGCGAGGACGCTTCGTTCAAGCACTCAAATCCCATATCGCCAATCGAGTCACGCCCGGGGTTCGGGAACTATACGAACACGCGGCTAAAGCCGATTGGGAAAGAGACCATGGGGAGCCTCCCCGAGATCGGCATGAAATTCGACAATCCCTGAGCCGAATGTCTTATTACCGGTTGTGGAGTTCGTTGCGACGTACAAGCCAACACCTTCTGTGGTCAACAGTGGCAGATTGCATCGAGAGACAGGCGGAAGAACTTCGCGCCGCAGCAAAAATTGAAAATCCTGTTGGATCACTCCATCTCGACCCGAACCTTGAGTTGCCGTGGTACCAGTGGGACGTGGATATTCACGCCATGCCCGGTGGGTACCGCGGCGAATACGGGGAGGGCGATGTTTTTGCAGGCGCTCTCTACGACCGAGGTGTCTACCTATACGCGATGGGACAAATGGGAGCGCTGAACGATGACTACGGACAGTCAATCATCGCTAATTATTTATCGGTCGAGCATCCAACGTTCTCGCCCCAACACATCTTGGACATAGGCTGCACCGTTGGTCACGCAACTCTCCCGTACGCTCAAGCTTTNCCAGCTGCAGAGGTTTACGGAATTGATCTAGGTGCACCAGTGCTGCGTTACGGACACGCTCGAGCTGAAGCGTTGGGTACAAAAGTTCATTTCTCGCAACAAAACTGTGAAACGACCAACTTTCCTGAAGAACAATTCGATCTGATCGTTAGCCACATACTTTTGCACGAACTTCCCCCCGAAGCACTACGTCGAACATTTGCTGAATGTCATCGACTGTTGAAGCCGGGAGGCCTAATGGTTCACGCAGATTTCCCCGGGTACGAAGGCGTTGATCATTTGTCTCAGTCAATGATTGATTGGGACACCTACAACAATCATGAACCGTTTTGGGGGCCGATGAGAGACATGGACCTCGTGGCGGAAAGCGCTACGGCGGGCTTCACCTCGGCGAACGTGGAGTCAGTGATTGTGCCTACCGGNCGGATTTTGCAAAGCGGTAAGGGACAGCAATCCGGTCAACTCTCGTTGCTAGTGGGTCGTAAGACTTAATTCTTCCTTAATCCTGAGCCTTGTATGCGACGACATCGATTTCGAGCAATGCCTCAGGGATCAATAGGCCCGATATGACTGCTGTGCTAGCAGGAGGGTCTTTAGGGAAATACCCTTTTCGGACCGCGCTGTAGGCCGCATAATTAGCTGCATCGGTTATGAAAGCCTGCAACTTGACAACATCAGTGAGCGCATATCCGGCCTCTTTGAGTACTAGTTCGACGTAGCTGAACTCCTGTTCCGCTTGCCCAGTCATGTCTTGGGTCAAGTCTCCGGCGATGCAGCCAGACACATAGAGGAAAGGGCCCGCTTGCATAGCTGGAGAAAATGCTCCTGACCGGATCATCTCTGGGTGAGCGTGAGCTTCTTCAAGCGCTTGAGAACGTATAACGGTGCCTGCCATTGATTTAGTCCTTTGAATTTAGTTGTCCCTGGTGTGGCAACCAGTTACGGAAACACCGGTTTACACGTTTATTTCAAGAGGCGACGGATCAGCAGCTAGCTATATACGCGGGTTGTCACGCAGTGCCTCTTTCCATGATCGAAAACTTGAATGCCATTCACCGTCAGGGCCTTTCCCCCCTGGGGACTGGTCGGGTCCTAAATCAAAGAGGTAAAACTCCGAATGGTCAACCGGGTTCAACGCCATATATCGACCCGGGCCGCGTGACTGTCCGGCGAGCCAAACGAGCCACCCAAAGATTCTTCGCTTGAAGTACGGCTCAGGGTTCCCTTTTACATCTGCACCCAACCTGAGGAGCTGATCTGGTGCTGCCTCCCAGGCCACTGCGGCAATGTTCCGATCTCGGGTAGGGGTTTCGGGAAGATCGCTCAACGAGACCGGTGAGTAGTCAAAGGGTCGCTTATCAGCTGGAATCGCTCGATTCATTAGACCTCTCACCGAGTGCAGAAGCACAAAACTTAGTCAAATGGTGGACCAGAGCATGCCAGGCCGAAAAGTTTTTTAATTGGGTGTCAGGAATCGGCCTTGAAACTCAGATGCTGACTCCCAGGAGCTTCCAAGTTGTGTCATGGCTTGTCCTAGTAGGCACCTTCTGCTCGCAGTTGGTCGATTTCTTCCCAGCTGAAGCCTGCTTCAAGGAGTACCTCTTCGGTGTGTTGCCCAAGACTGGGTGCCACGACAGCCGGTTTGGTTGGGGTAGCGCTCATGTGGATCGGGTTGCCAACGACGGTGATCGAACCGTATTCAGGATGCTCAACCTCGACTACGTAGCCGTTGATGAGGTTGGTTTCGTCGGTAACCACCTCATCGTAGGTTTTCACTCGTCCGTAGCGTTGGCCCCATCGCTGCAGTCGTTCGTCCCATTCGTCGGTAGTTCGAGTCGGAAAAACTTCATCGACAATGCCTCGTAAAGTGTCAAGATTTTCCTGCTCTAACACCAGTGTCGCAAACCTCGGATCATCCATGAGGTCCTCTCGGTCTATGCAGGTCGCAAAATCGTTCCACAGGTGTTCTGGTATACCCAACAAGTAGATGTAGCCGTCGCTTGTGGGGCATCGGTGAACGAGGCCTCGAAGGATGGGGTGATTGTTGTTGGGTCGGCCGGGAGCTTTGCCACTCAGCATGGTGTAGGTCATTTCTGAAGACTGCGCGTAAATGGCGCTTCCTACTAGGGACACGTCGACTCGTTGGCCTTCACCGGTTCGTTCTCGGTGGACAAGAGCTGCGAGGATGCCGGTGATCATATTTTGTGCGCCGAAATGGTCGCCTATGACTGCTCCAACAATGGTTGGGTCTCCGTCGTCGTGCCCTGTCACTGACACAATCCCGCCTTCGGCTTGCCCCACCATGTCTGCGCCCTCGCGTTTCGAGTTCGGTCCTTCAGGACCAAAGGTGGACCCCGCTGCATAAATCAATTTGGGGTTTATTTTAGTGAGGTCTTGGTAGCTGATTCCCCACTCTTCGGTCGTTCCGGGGACAAAGTTGTGAATTAGTACATCTGTCGTTTCGACCAGACGTTGCAGGGCTTTCTTTCCGCCGGTCGTTCGAAGGTCGAGGGTGACTGAACGTTTACCTCGGTTATTGGCTTCGACATAGGGGGAGCGGTCATCGTCGACAGCGACCGTTAACCAACGCCCTAAGTCTCCGACTTCGGGTAGTTCAATTTTAGTTACCTCAGCACCGAGGTCATGCAACATCGCTGCGGCTTGGGGTCCCTGAACCAAAATAGATAGGTCTAAGACCTTGTAGCCAGTCAGTGCCCCCATTGCCTTGACGCTAGCGCATGTACTTTTTGCGTTCTGATCCACCGCACTTAAGGCGGTCACTACTATCAGTGAACGAAGGCGTGACCTGCTATTCGGTCTGCAACCTTGAGAGGCAGAAGATGAGTGAGGAAGAAGAAATAAAGTTCCAAGACGGTGACTCTTACGAAAAGTGGATGGGCGTTTGGAGTCAGCTGATCGGTGACCAGTTTTTAGAGTGGCTTGCACCTCAACCAGGGAAAGTCTGGGCTGATATTGGATGTGGAAATGGCACCTTCACTGAACAGATTTACAACGCACATTCTCCTAAAGAAATCCAGGGTATTGATCCATCCCCAGAACAGATTGACTTTGCGTTAAAGCGCGTAGCAGACCCAAGTGTGGCCTTCCAACTAGGGGACGCTATGAACCTTCCATTTGAATCTGATCGTTTCGACTACGCGACAATGGCCCTGGTTTTGTTCTTCGTACCCGACCCAACAGTTGGAGTTGCCGAAATGATCAGGGTGACGAAACCTGGGGGGAACATCTCTGCTTATGTTTGGGACGTCTTGGGAGGTGGCGCTCCGATGGTGAACATCCTTGACCAGTTTCGCGTCCTCGAAATAGACCATCCCTACCCACCTTCATCAGAGGTGTCGCAAATGGAACGCCTTGAGGAGACGTGGCTTGAAGCAGGTTTGGAAGACATCGAGACGAAACAAATTTCGGTACAGCGAACCTACGAGAACTTCGCGGATTACTGGGATCTCACCTCACGGTCAGCAAACGTCAGCCCTATCTTGGATCAACTCTCCCCAGATATGAACGAACGCGTAAAGAAAATGACTCAAGACAGCCTCGGTGTTGACCACCACGAATCAATAACTGTTAATGCCTTTGCTAACGCAGTAAAGGGCACTGTGTAGCCAGATCTATATCAATACGTAGGCGAAAGCTCTTGGTCCTGCCCAAGTGGGTTCTGGCCGTTTAGCGGATCGCTGTCCGTCCCGTGTAGGCGATCAACTGGTCAACGGGGTCATCAGACTGAGTGTCTTTTGCCTGCAGGAATACGCCATCTGATCGCATATCTGCTGATTCGTTGATACTGATCAGTGTTGCTAAGGCAGCTCTGCATAGGTCGTCGTCGAGGTTGTGTGGGACGCCTGTTGCTTGGGATAGGTCCCAGGTGTGGACCGTTGAGTCGTAGAAGACTGGTTCTAGCCATTCTTCTAAGGTCATGGTTCCGCGTTGGCTTGCAATGGGTGGTTGTCCCCAAACGTCTCCTGATAGGACGTCGTTCATGTGTGCGTAGCTGCGGTCCCATACTTCTAGGGCGTTGCCGGCAACTGATTCTTCGCGCAAGCCGATAAGCGTTTCCATGACTGCTTTGCTGAAGAATAAGTTATCCCCACCCCTGGTTGGTCGTTCAGATGCGTCGGGGCCTGCGGGAACGCCGATTGGGACCCTTTGAGCCAAAAAACAAGGCAATTGTGTTGTAGCAGCGACGTGTCCGACGATGTCTGCAGCGGTCCACTCCTCGCATGGTGATGCGTTACCCCATGCGTCGTCGGGTACTTGGTGCACCACTGCGTCGAATGCTGCGAACGCCTTTCCAAATAAGAACTGTGACCTTGGGTCAGATTTATCCGTCATGTACATCTCCTAATTAAAATGGAAGACCATCGGTGACTAGCCGGAGAGGGATTCTTTTCGACAACGCTCAACCAACTTCGCCTCAACTTCGAACCGAAGTTCGACCCAAGAAAGCCATCAAACGACCGACAGGGTCATTTGAGCCTTGAAGAGCATCGGCGTAACCGCCCGGTCGACGGAAGGCTTCAATGGACTCCAAGGCTTCGGTGTAAAGAGCATTTGCCTGATCATCACTTATCCCATGGTCGACATCTACCGAGTCGGCGAGATCCCACGAATGCGTCATCGGATCAATCCACATGGCACCCAAAAAGTCATCGACCGTCATCTCACCGATAATGGTCGGCCCATGATGTTCGAGCACCCCTGGAGTCTCCAACGCCTCCCACACACGATTGACGATCAGCCCAGTAGCTACAACAGGGTCTTCTCCAGCAATTACCTCAAAGCTCTCATCTGGAACCGTTCCTCGGATTCCACACGCAGCTTCGGTAAAGGTCATTACCTTCAACGTATGCCCAACTAGTTCGCGGGCGTTCCACTCGCTGCAGCAGGTTTCATTACCCCACGCACAGGTAGGGACGCGCCGCACCACTGCTTCGAAATGAAGCATCGATCGGACATACCGTCGAGAAAATTCTGTCATTTCTGCCCCGATATTTCGGGATCGACGGTGATTAACTCTCTGCGGTAATCGGGTCGATGCGAGCTTTCACTTCAGTGACGATAGAAGCAGGGAAACCGCTGCGCTCTGCGTGCTCATCGATCAGTCCGGATTCATCCGCGTGATAAATGCAGAACGTCTTATCTTGAACAACGTAGGACTGTTCCCATGAAATGTTTTTGCCTTCTGAGCGCATTGCGACCAATACGTCATTCGACGCGGCAGCCGCTCCTCTCAGTTGTTCACGCTCCGAGGAACCGATTTCGGGTATATCTCGTTCTATTACGAATCTAGGCATAGTTGTAATCCTCCAACTTCAACCGTAAGTGCCGCCTGTTGCTGAGCGATCATAGTCATCGCCGCCCAGCCTCTGCAGAGGGCCTCTACGCGAGTTGGCTTTCGAGCTGCTGATATACCTCTTCCACTAATTCGCCCATAGACGGATCTCGCTCAAGTATGCGTCGGCCCCATTCTTCGTGAAAACGACGCTGTCCTGGATTTTCGAGCAGCTGCATCCATTGCTGTCTAAAACGCTCAGTATTGGCGCCGTC
>PAPO01000006.1 GCA_002708935.1 Acidimicrobiaceae bacterium
AGATTGATGGTAGCGAAAGCTACTGCCCGATCCGCAGTTTCTATAAACCATTTGACGAAAGCTGAAGTAGAACTCAAGCTTCTCTACGGAAACAGCCGAGAGAAATTTGTGTCGACTTCAATGAGCGATGAAGAACTACCTCCAACCCCTTTAGAACAACTCAGAACATTGGCAGCAGTGGAGACGATGCTCACTGAAGATCTTCGCCACATCGAGGTCTACACAATGGATGGACTCCTCAGCTTGTTCTGGCATGGGCGGCCCGAAGCTGAACATGTCGTGATTGCTTGCGGAGGCGCGATGGGCGGAGTTCTCGGTCCAGCTGACGCGCTGTATCAGGACCTTGGTGTCGCCTTCGTTGAAATGGGTATCGGACTTATTCGTGTTGGCTACCGAGCACCCAACGACACTGAGAAATGTGTTCACGATCTCGTGGCTGCAGCAGATTTAGCCACTCGGAGCGGCGCACAACGTTTCATCACTATGGGTCATTCGTTTGGTGGTGCTCCAGCCTTACAAGCCGCTGTCATTTTGCAAGAACACTGCGCCGGTGTTGTCACTTTGGCCACTCAATCAGCTGGGTGCGAACCAGCTGAGGATTTAGCCTCGCGAACGCCTGTCATTCTGTTTCACGGAGACAAGGACGAAATTTTGCCTCTTCAGGCGAGCGAGATGGTCCGAATGGTGATCGGTGGCGGAGAACTAGTGCCGCTCCCAGGAGTGGGTCATCTACTGGCCGAAGCAGGCCAAGAAATCCGTGACCGCCTCATGGAATGGGTCCCAGAAAAGTTTGAAGAACACAGCGTGAAATGATTCAAAATTTTCCCGATGACCCAACTCAACTCGACGCCGACCACCTCACCTTGTTGTTCAACGACGGAGGTCTCGCATCACCCAACCCGGGCGTGGAAGTTGCATCAGTAACCACCGAACCGTTAGCCGTTGGAAGCGCATTTCTCGGAAGTCTCGCTTCAATTGAAGTGACGTGGGCCGACACTGCCACACAGCTACCCACCCGTTTTGTAACCAAGGTGCCGACTCAAGACCCAGGTGGCCGCACAGTGGGAGCAATGCTCAACGTCTGGGCTCGTGAAGCACAGTTTTATGCGCGTCTAGCTCCTCTCATCACCACTTCCGTACCGACCTGCAGGGCAAATTTCATTGAGGGTGATAAGGCAATACTGATCTTGGATGACCTACATCCCGCAAGACCTGGCGATCAGATCAAAGGACCGTCATCCGATGAAGCTCATCTCGCTGTTGAGGCTCTCGCTCAGTTACACGCCCCTTTTTGGAACAAGCCGTCGAACCCGGCTCTCGATTGGGTGCCAGGGATTCATGGACCGGGGGTGGTGGAAGGCTTGGGGCAGGCGATGGCATCTTCTCTACCTCGATTTGTTACTCGTTTCGGCGATTTACTCCCCGATCAAGGGCTTGAGTGGTTGCACGCCTTCGTGCCTGTACTCGGCGGTTGGCAAAGAGAACTAATGTCGAAGCCCTTAACAATCACTCATGCTGATTATCGGCTCGCCAACATGTTGTTTGGAAGTGACGGGAAAATCAGTGTTATCGATTGGCAAACAGCGATGTTCAGCGGTGGCGCCACCGATTTGTCCTTCTTCTTAGCTACGAATTTGCTGGTAGAAAGTCGCCGCACATTAGAAGATGAACTCATCAGAACCTATGTCGATACCTTGATTGGCCACGGTGTAGAACCATCTGAGACGGTCACTATTCGCGAAGACTATGAGCAAGCCCATCTTTGGTGGATGGGGATGCTCGCTAACAACCTTTCAAACATCGAAACACCAGATGAGGAAAGCCGACAACTGTTCGAAGCCATGCTCACCAGGCTGTATTCCGCTGCGTTAGACGCGAACAGCGGCCGTTATCTGACGAACTATTAAACCGTTCCCTACTCGGTTGGCTCTCGCTTACCGAACCCTTTGAAAGTGTCACCGATCGAGGTGGTGACCGAAGCCAGATTGCTGCGTCCATCAAGTAGTCGCGGCGCTTTGTCTTGCAGGTCACCAACGGTCCAACGACCGTCTGTCGCGAGAATGTTCTCGTCCGCGAGGGACCAGCCGCCGTAGAGGCCAACTTCGTTACCTCCTATGTGGAAGACACCTCCGGTGAATGGGCATCCTTCTGTGGCTAGGTAGCCAACTAAGGGGCTTATGTTGGCCGGGTCGTATAAGTCGAAATCTGATGGGTCTTCAGGGGCTGCGACGACTTCTTCAAGTCCAGGGGTTTGTAGGGTCATCCTGGTACGAGCGATTGGTGCCAAACAGTTAACTCTTACTCCGTATCGGGCGAGTTCGCCTGCACCCACGAGCGTCATGGCAGCAATTCCAGCTTTAGCTCCCGAATAGTTGAGTTGTCCTAGATTTCCCAGCATCGCTCCGGAGGCGGTGTTGATAATTGCTGCGTCAACTTCGACGCCTGCTTTGGTTTGTTCCCGCCAATAGGCAGCAGCCCAACGCGTGGGACAGAAGTGACCCTTCATGTGAACGTCGATAACCGCGTCCCATTCTCCTTCTGTCATGTTTACGACAACTCGGTCCCTGAGGATTCCAGCGTTGTTAACTAATACGTGTAGGTCTCCGAACGCTTCAACAGCGGCATTCACCATTCGCTGGGCACCTTCCCAGTCTGTGACAGAGTCGTTGTTGGCGACTGCTTCGCCGCCCATGTCACGAATCTCTTGTGCTGTTTCTTCCGCTGGTCCGGTGTCTTCACCCGAACCGTCTACACCGCCACCTAGATCGTTGACGACGATCTTGGCTCCTTCGGACGCCATGAGTAACGCATGTTCGCGACCAATTCCGCGTCCGGCGCCAGTGATGATAACGACGCGTCCATCAAGTAAACCCATTGAGATCTCCCTATCGATCGAATTCTTTAACTCTTTCACAGCATCAACGCTGATCGCACGTCGAAAAGCGTCAATTTTGGCCAGTTAGTTGGTCCAGCGAGATGGTTTCGAACCTAACCACAACCGAGCAGGTACCGGATGCAGGTCGTGGGCTAGCCCCATTCGCTCAAGTGTTCTAATGATGAAGTGGGTGAGGTCAACTTGGCTTCGTTTGAATCCGTGTCTAGAAGTGCCTGGGAATCGATGGTGGTTGTTGTGCCAGCCTTCCCCTAACCCAAGAACACCTATGAGCACATTGTTTCGGCTGTCGTCGCTGGTGTTGTGATGCCGTTTTCCCCAGCGGTGACAAACTGAGTTCACGGCAAACGTGACATGCCATAACAACACGGTGTTGATGAAGAAGGCCCATATCACTAGCTGAGGGCCATTGGTTCCTGTCCATGGCATTAACCGGCCAACCGCTATACCAAAAGCAAGAAGTCCGAACGCTGTTGCGAGGATCGGTACCCAAGCATTTCGATCAAGCCACCGCAATTCGGGATAGACAGCTAAATCTGCGACTTCATCCATATGGCAAGGGTCGGCATCGGGGCGTGTCAACCAACCATGGTGAGCGATTCCAAAACCTTCCATCGTCGGTGAATGAATGTCACCGTCGCGATCCGAAACTCGGTGATGTCTCCTGTGATGAGCTACCCACCACAGGGGTCCACCCTGCGCTGCGCTGGTTCCAAGCCAAGCTCCCGCGAATTGAGTAACTCTCCCAGTCTTGAAGGCGTGGTGGCTGAATTTTCGATGATAGAAGCCGGTAATTCCGAAGCCTCGCATTATGTACACCACGACCGAGACGGCTAGGGCAAACCAGCTGACTCCGACCATGAAGACAAACAAGCAGGAGAGGTGAACTGCAGAATACGGGAGCGTGAATTTGAGGAACCGAACAAGATTGGGTCGATTGTGATCCACCGAAGCGGGTGCAACCAATTGAGCTCCTCAGGCCTTGCCCTCGGGTCATCCCAAGAACCTGAACTGACATTACAGGCTGGGGGAACGAATACCCCATATCTGTAGATGAGAAAAGAGGTTGCCCTCAATCTTTAGGGACTGAGGGCAACCATTTTGAGCGGATGACCGGGTTCGAACCGGCGACCTCAACCTTGGCAAGGTTGCGCTCTAGCCAACTGAGCTACATCCGCAGCAATGCGTCACTGTACCAAGCCAGACCTCACCCTCAACTGATGAAGCCAGTTGACTTCAGGAATCCGAGGGTGGCCGCAGGTCAATGGCCAAGGTGAGGACGCCATCTTCCATAGTCGGCGATGCATCAGCGATTATGGAGAAGTCCATAAAGTCTCGTTCAGCTTGCTCTATAAACAGTCGTCGTTCCTCTCCGCCTACGGCTGGGAGGTTTCGTTTCTGCACAGCTTCTGCTCGTTCTCGAAAACGATCAATCATTTCTTGGGGGTTGAATCCATCGGCCATCGCCCGAACCTAGTCCGGGCTCAGCTTGTCGCGTCTCATTATTTTCGGGCACATCATTTTCTTCGACGATGGAGAGCCCTAATTCGGGGGGAACATATGGCGAACGTGACGGAGGAACCGTCTTGCGCCACACCTTGATAAAAACGGCCGTCAAGCTAAGCGACACGAGGAATAAGGCCGCCACCAAGAGCCACCACTTTTGTGCTCCTGTTCCAACAGCTGTTTGCGATTGTTGAGACAGCAGAGATAGAGGAGACACAGCTTTAGAGTAGCTAGCTGAATTCAAAGCTGGTGTTCAGGGCACCACCACGAAGTTCGGCCGGCAACCTTGGTTTGCTCTAGCTGTGTCCCATCGGTTGGGCACACACCATTTCTATGACGCTCTGATTGTAGATCCCCCATATGGGACCCACCGCGTTTCGTGAGAAGCCCAATTGTGCTTCTGATTATGCGGTGAACCCTTTCGATTTCTTCAGCGTTCAGCGAATCTCCAGCCCTTGTCGGCGATAAGCCGCTGCGCCACAAGATTTCGTCACATAACAGATTCCCAATACCTGAGATCTTTGTCTGGTCCAACAGCACCCCTTTAACAGTCGCCCGACTTCCCGTGAACAAACGGTCCAGATTCTCATTTGATATGTGCATTGCATCCGGCCCCAACGAAGTCTCGTCAGGGTTTAATTCGACATTGCCGAAGCTGCGCGGGTCGACCACGGCCAGTGTCCCTCCCCCATCAAAGTTCATAACGAAACGAATATGTTCTTGTTTGACCTCACTGGTCGTGTACAGCAATCCGTTGATCGTTGCTTCACCATCCACCATGAGTCTCCCGGTCATACCGAACCTCACTCCGATGACTGCTGTTCCTATCTCGAGGAGCAACAATTTCCCTGTCCGTCGGGCACTAACGAGCTGGCTTCCGCATACAGCCGTTTGCAGGTCCGTGAGGAGTGTTCCTTCTTTTAGATATTTCTGAGTCGATATCGAGACCGACGAGACTGTTCTATTGGCGGCGCGGGTGGCGGCCTCACGGTACAGCTCAACTTCGATCAGTTCGGGCACATAATGACGGTAGTGGCAGAGGCTCCTATGATCCGACCGTGGAACTAAGACGCATCGGAGAACTTCAAGTATCTGAGGTCGGTCTCGGCTGCAACAATTTCGGTACTCGAATTGATCAGGAAGTAACTGACGAGATCTTTTCGGCCTGCTTGGATAACGGCATCAACTTTTTCGACACGGCAGACGTTTACGGTTCGGGCGCTTCAGAAGAAATGCTCGGGCAGGCGATGAAAGGCCACCGAGATCAAGTGATCATCGCAACCAAGTTCGGTCTACGGGATATGGATCCCGGGTTGACTGGGGGAAGCGCTGAGTGGGTCAGACGCTCAATTGACAAGAGTTTGCGCAGACTTAATACGGACTGGATTGATCTATTCCAAATCCATACGCCCGATGATCAAGTTCCCGAGCGTGAAACACTTGAAGCGCTCCACGACCTGGTGGTGGCTGGCAAAGTGCGCGAAATCGGTTGCTCCAACTATGACGCTGAAAGGCTGGATTCGGCTATTGATATATCACAGCGAGACAGTCTCACTTCGTATCGGACCGTACAGAATCGTTACTCGCTGTTACACCGAGAGCCTGAGGCTGAGGTATTTGAAGTTTGTCGTGATCATGACGTCGGTTTCCTGCCCTTTTTCCCGCTCGAATCAGGACTATTGACGGGCAAAGTGACATCTGAAGGGCCGCGACCTGGAACTCGACTTGCTGAGTGGCCACAGGATCGCCTTGATCTTTTTATGACAGACCACAATTTGCGCGCTGTGGAAAGGCTGACCGAGTGGTTACGTAACAGGGATCGTTCGCTACTTGATCTAGCGTTTTCTTGGTTGTTGTCCAAGCCCGAAATCCCCAGCGTGATTGCAGGAGCAACTAGTGCAGAACAAGTGAGAGCGAATTCCCAAGCGTCAGGATGGCTGCTCACCAAAGTCGAGTTGGAGGAGGTCGATGATCTGTTATCGAAGTCTGCTGACTGACCGAACCCTTCGGGACCTCTAGGCGATCGACCCTTTGGCGACTTTGTCGATGAAATCTCCCATCGGAGCACCGGTTTGCTCTGGCTCGGTCAAAAAACCGTCGTGACCGTTATCGCTGTCTATATCAATGTGTTCAACTGGCACTCGCCCTTTGAGGGCATCTACCACTCGAATCTGCTGGTGACGCGGGTACAGAAAATCAGTGCGAACACTCATAAGAAGGCTGGGACAGGTAACCCGTTTGAGGGCCTGTTCAACACCACCGCGGCCGCGGCCAACGTCGTGAAGATCCATCATCTTGTTCAAAACTAGATAGGTGTTGGCATCGAAACGCCACTGAATCTTTGCGGCTTGGTAATCCAGGTAGCTTTCAACGTCGAATCGGTGTCCCATTCGAAAAGGTTCCACGGGGTCGTTGCTATGTCTGTCGAAACGTCGATCGAACTCCTCGTCACTTCTGTAATGGATCATCGCTATGCGTCGCGCGTTCGCTAATCCCAGATGCGGCCCCTCGCCTGGCTTCGCGTCGTAGTAATGGCCTTCGTTATAGGCAGGGTCGTCGAGGATTGCTTGTCTGCCAACCTGGCTCCAAGCGATCTGTTGCGCTGATGCAGCAGCTGTTGATGCGATGATCACCAAGGACCCGCAACGATCGGGGTAGCTGGTTGCCCATTCCAGGGCTTGCATGCCTCCCATCGATCCGCCGACGACTGCCATCCATCGTTGAATTCCTAAGTATTGAGCCAAGGCTCTTTGAGATCTAACGACGTCTCTAATCGTGACGACGGGGAAATCACCTCCCCACGGTCTACCGGTGACAGGATTTGTCGAGGCGGGTCCTGTGGTTCCCTGGCAGCCACCCAAGACATTGGCGCACACGACAAAGAAACGATCTGTGTCAAGTGGTCGTCCTGGACCGATGAAGTCATTCCACCAGCCAGGTGTAGGTTGACCTGGGCCAGCCTCTCCGTGCGCGTGGGCATCGCCTGTAAGGGCATGACAAACAAGGATCGCGTTGCTGCCAGCGGCGTCAAGATTGCCCCAAGTTTCGTAGGCAACTTGGGGTGTCTGCAGCTCAGCTCCACTTTCAAGCACGTAAGGGCGATCTGGTGCTAATTCAAAGAATTTTCTCTCGCCGGCTGGCATCGTTTCGAACCAGGCTCCGGACGCGGGAGGAGAGTCGGTGACAGAAGGTTGGGGGGTTTTATCTGCTTCAGACACTGTTGCTCCGGGGCTGAACTAAAAGGCTACCTGAGGCCTTACCCACAAGGTCAAGCCTGTTTTTTTTGGAATTCAGAAATCCACCACGAAAGAAGCTCTTCTGAAGCCGTGTCATAGGCCTGATTCATAACTTCTCCGAACCGAACAGATATGTGTTCATCGGCTTGTTCTTCCTGCATTTGCCGAGCCAAATGTGCCCCTTCATCCCAACTTTCAGAAGGTAACGGCAAAGGAAGATCGGTCAGCAAAGATGCCCTAATACGAATTGTTGTTTGGCTCAATCCTGTTCCCGCGGCGACAGATGCTAGCCATGCAGATGCTGCCGGTGACGCTACTGCTGCCATCAAATGCCATAGCTGCGTTTCCTTCATGGGGATGATCGATATCAGCGGAGTCGAGGGCAGTAATTCCCCTTTTGTGTCGGCATAACATTCGACTATGCGAGTTTGGGTCGCGATTAAAAGTTTGGGCTGCAACTTTTGCTCCAGCCATTTCATGAGTTTCGGCGGTGGGTCGTCTTCGATTTGAATCACCGGTCGCTCAAATTGTTGTTTGGCAAATCGAGTGTTAACGGCTCCATGCTTGAAACAAAACGGATCGACGAGCCCGACCGTCGCGAGTTTGGGTCGGCCGTCTTGCAAGTCGGCCTCCTGTACTCTCTCGGCTAACCAGTAGTAGGCGTCTCGGAAGTCTGCGGTAACTGATGCTTGATCCCCTAGGGTCACATCGGCAGCGAGGGTAACCGTCGGTGTTCCGTTCGCTACTGCAAGAAGCCGTGACCATTGACCTGCGGTCGCTGATGACACTTCGATGGTTTCTCGTGTCTCGTGGCTAATGATTCTGCAGTTCCGGTCCTGTCGCTGTTTGAGTATCGGTGCCACTACTTCAACTGCTGCAACATCGAATACGGATCTGCCTCCGACCCATAGATCTTTCAACGGCAGCTGGTCATCGATCCATTCTCTTGCGGGTCGACTCGAATCAGCTCCCAGCAACGAGGCTGGAACAATTAAGACGACTGTTCCGTTGGCACTACTTAACTCGACCCCCAAGAGAAGGAACAGCATGCTCTCGTCGATATACGCGGTGTAGAGGTCTCCGAATCTTTCTTTGAGAGCTTTCGCCCGCATCGAGTCCCGGGCCGTCTCCGATTTCAGTTGACCAAGGAAGGGAGGGTTTCCGATAACAACATCGCATCCGCCATACCAGTCAGCTGGAACGTCCAGGAGACCATCTCCCACAATGAGCTTGTCGGTTGCGAGCCATCGCTTTCCTCGCCACGCTGCCCATAATCGCAAAGTAGTTCGTGCAACTTCGATCGTCAGTGGGTCGATATCTATTCCTCTTAGGCTGTCGATAATCGAAGGAACTGACTCACCACCGTGGAACTTCTGCTCTGCGGCAGCGAGCAAAAACACCCCCGGGCCTACCGACGGGTCGCAAACAATGTCGCCTGCATCAATACCGGCTTCGCGCACTAGTTCTTGCGCTACGGAGTACGGAGTGAAGACTGCCCCATTTGTTCGGTAATCATCCAGATCTTTTTGCCTCAGTCGACCTAGCTCAGCTAGTTCTTGCAGTATTTCCTCACCTGCACCACCAGCTTCTAGACGCTTGGCTAGAGCATTAGCTGCCTTGGCGACAGTTAATGGCAAAGCCATCTGATCAAGTTTCAAACTTGGCGGTGTACCCACGTTGGAAGGTCGTCCAGTCTGGGGTCGTTAGAAAAAATCTCGTGCAGCGGAAGTTTGAGTCCGAGCCGACGCTGAAGTTGTCGAACCTGCAGTTCCTCATCCCAGAGAAACATGGTGACCGCTGTTCCNGCCGCGCCTGCTCGAGCTGTTCGTCCTGACCGATGNAGGTANGTTTTGTGNTCTTCCGGNGGGTTGTANTGAATTACCACGTCAACGTCATCAACATGGATACCTCTTGCCGCNACATCNGTAGCTACTAANGCTTTGATATCGCCATTGCTGAAGTCTTTNAGAGCTTTTTCTCTTTGTGATTGCCGGAGNTCTCCATGAATTGCNGCAGCTTTNACCCCTTCTGAACGAAGTTCTCGTTCGAGTTGATCAGCNCCTCGTTTGGTTCGGGTNAACAGCATCGTTTTGGTGGCTTGACTGATGATNCGAGCCGAGACTTGGACTCGGTTCATTTTGTGGACGGACATAAANACATGTCCCATTTCGCTTACCGTTACTTCGGGCTCGTCAACTTCATGGAATACGGGNTCGGTGAGATGACGCTTGACGACCGTGTCGACCGCACCATCCAATGTCGCAGAGAAGAGCATTGTTTGATGGTCGACCTGTATGTGTCGGAGGATCCATTCAACTTGGGGAAGAAACCCCATGTCTGCCATCCGGTCAGCTTCGTCAACCACAACACACTCNACNAAAGCCACGTCCATTGCTTTTCNTTCGATCAAGTCNATGAGACGNCCGGGTGTNGCAATGATGATGTCAATCCCTTTAGNGATGGTCTCGATCTGTTTGTCNATATTGGTACCGCCGTACACAGCAATTGTTCGGAGNTGNCGNGCTTTGGCAAGTGGTTCCACAACNCCGGTTATTTGATTCGCCAGTTCACGCGTAGGCGTCAACACCAACGTCGTTGGTTTACCGTCTTTGTTTCGTTCTGTGTGAGCTATCGCAGGCAAACTGAAGGCAAGAGTTTTNCCGGACCCGGTTTTCGCTTTCCCGCANACGTCNCGTCGGGCCATTGCATCTTTAATGGCGAGGGTCTGGATAGCGAAAGGTGACTCNATTCCTTGTTGAGCCAATGCGTCTATCAGATCTTGAGGAACACCGAGTTCTGCAAAGGTCGTTGTCAAGGGGGTGAACTTTCGACTGCTTAACGCCGAACAGCCGGCGTATGCGGAGGCCGCCTAACAGCGGCTGAGTGCGTGTTAAACCGAGAATGAGTCAACGACGCATGAACTACAGAGTACTCGCCCTCCGCTCTTTCAAGGGTTTAGTGCTGACGATACCTAAGGACGTTTCCACTACCGACCCGGGTGTGTACCCCNTTGTCAAAAGCCATATGACCGTTAACCCAAACATTTCGTATCCCGACAGATTCTCGTTTGGGGTCTTCATAACTGGCAACATCAATGACTNCGTCTGGNTCGAANAGCACNAGGTCTGCCCAATTNCCTTCAGTNATCNGTCCTCGGCCACTGAGACCGTGGACGTCGCANGACANAGAGGTCATTCGACGNACAGCANTTTCTAAGTCCACGACGCCTTGCTCTCTNACGTAACGACCCAAAACACGCGGAAANGTGCCGAACAGTCTCGGGTGAGGCCTNCCCGTTAAGTCCGGGAGGCCATCTGAACCAATCATCACCCGNTCATGNCGNAGGTTAGAAACAACGTCNCCNTCGTCCATTACGTGTTGAATACAGATTGTTTTTTTCCCGTCAGGGGCGGTCAGAACGTGGCGAACAGCTTCCGGGGCCGTAATACCGAGTTCAGCAGCTATGTCGACGAGCATTCGACCTTCGTAATGTCGAAACGCTGGGCAGGATGCCAATTGAATAGCTTGNGCTAGTTCGNGGTTTGGGTTGTCAATATCGAAATATTGAACCATTGGCCCACTACCTGCGGTATAGGGATACACATCAAGCGTCACCTCGGCTCCCTCNGCTACCGCNGCATCGACTTTGGCCAGTGATTCTTCGACTTTGCCCCAGTTTCTTTNACCTGCGGCTTTGTGATGGCTGATTTGAACNGCCACTCCGGCTTTNGTTCCGATTTCTAATGCTTCGTCAACTGCTTCAAGGAGATGATCATTTTCGTTGCGCATGTGTGTCGCGTAGATCCCGTCAAACGGTGCGACTATTTTGGCCAGTTCGAGGATCTCGTCTGTGTCTGACCATCGTCCTGGTCTGTAAACAAGACCAGTTGAAAAGCCGCACGCACCCTGTTCCATGGCCAGNTCGACGTGTTGTTGCATCCGCTCAAGCTCTTGATCATTNGGGGCCCGNCGTTCATTACCCATTTCCAANGATCGGATGGTGTTGTGTCCGACAAGCATCATGGCGTTAAGCGCAGGACCAGAATTTTCTACATTTTGGCGATAGCCGTCCAGGTCACTCCAATTCGCTTGAACTCCTGACAGATCTAGCGTGNTNTCCCCNGGGACCGCCGGAATCGCCGAAAACCCGCAGTTCCCCACGACAACGCTGGTGCACCCTTGAGAAATTTTGAAAGCCATATCAGGGTGNTGGAGTAGGGCACCGTCATCATGNGTATGTACGTCTACGAAACCCGGCGCTAACACGAGGCCCGTTGCATCGACTTCGACCGTGGCGGCACTTGAAGAGGAGCCGACCTCGCTGATGTGACCATCCTCGACTGTCACGTCACCGGTGAATCGTTGCGCCCCGGTGCCGTCAATTATTGTCGCGTTTCGGATAACGGTGTCGGCCATTGCGAGAGCCTAGAGCAACTGGTCGGCATGCTATGGATGTGTTGGGCTACTAGCGTCACCTTGGTGATTAGCGAGCAGAATTACGACATCATCGTCATAGGGGCTGGTGCATCTGGTGCTCCGCTGGCTGCTCGCGCTAGCGAAGACCCGAACAGGCATGTCTTGTTACTGGAAGCCGGCCCTGATTATCAAGATCTCGTCGACACGCCAGCTGATTTGCGGAACGGCCATCACAACAGCCTCGTCGATCATGATTGGCGGCTCGAATATTCACCTACCGAACGACGNCCAGGTCAGCCTCTTCCGCGAGGAAGGGTAANNGGAGGGTCAAGTGCGGTTAACACGTGCATCTTTTTGCGNGGTGTCCCCGAAGATTANGACGACTGGTCCGATCGAGGTAACCCAGAATGGAGATGGGANAACGTACTNAAGACCTTCTGTCGACTTGAACGTGACCTTGACTTCGGAGACGANGATCATCACGGTGATGCAGGACCCATAACNGTGAGGAGGTATCCCCANGAGGAGCTCACTGAACTGCACCAAGCNTTCCTTGCGACAGCTGATGAACTCGGTTTTCCTGAATGCCCCGATCAGAATCATCCATCNGCNTGGGGATCAGGCCCTCAGCCGATGAACAAGCTGGGTCAGCTNCGCGTNTCAACCGCNTCGGCCTACCTGGCTCCGGCNCGGCTACGTCCAAATCTTGAGATTCGGGGAGGCTGCCACACTGACCGNCTCATCATCGAAAAGGGACGAGTNNGAGGTGTGGAAGTCATAGGTCCAGACNGATCAGTCCACCGAATTCGAGCGAAATTGGTAGTTCTGTGCGCGGGAGCCATTCACACTCCNGGGATTCTTCTACGATCTGGTGTAGGTCCNCCAGANGACCTCCTGCGAATGGGTGTCGACGTGANTGCTGATGTAGCGGCGGTGGGNCGCAACTTGTCGGACCACCCTGGNTTGTTCGTTCTGTGNAGGCCAACTCACCCTGAGCTNGTAGCAACTGATCAGCCGATTATCCAAACAATNTTGAGGTACACAGCGCCTAATAGCCTNNATCGTGCTGATTTACAGATTGAACAGCTGACCTTCGCCGGGAGAGACAATCTTCCTTATTTCGGAGTTGCTGCCGTACTCGAACAAGTTGATGGGGTGGGCGAATTGTTCTTCCCNGATGCTGACCCCTTTGCTGCTCCGACAATCAGATCTCGGTTTTGTGAGGTCACTCGAGATGCTGAACGTCTCGCTGACTGTTTTCTGGATGCTTTACGCTTCACCGAGACCGGCCCTCTCGGTTCGCTGACAGACGAGGTCGTATTCCCTGACATGAACAGGGTCGCAGATCGAGACGACGTTATTGCTCTACTACGACGTTTTGCCGCGTCCGGGTATCACCCCTGCGGAACCGCCCGAATGGGTCCAACTGACGACCCCAACTCGGTAGTTGATCAATACGGTAGATGTCACGCTATTGACGGTTTAGTTGTGGCCGATGCTTCGATCTTTCCCACTGTGCCGAGAGCCAATACGAACCCAACTTCAATCATGGTAGGAGAAACAATCGGTGAGTGGCTGAGAACTGAACCCAGTCGCTACGGCCTATGAGGCATCGTCCTCTCATCGAAGATGTGGCATTGATCGCCACTGATTTTGACGGCACTCTCCTCGGGGTGGGTCGAAAGATATCTGAGAGAACCCGGACAATTTTGGCGCGCCTCGTAGAGTTCGATCTTGAATTCGTGGTCGTCACAGGGCGACCGCCGAGATACTGCACATCGATTCCTACCCAGACAGGGATTCCAACCACATTGATATGCGCCAATGGGGCGATGGCATATGAACCTTCGACTGGTGTTAGCACTCAGTTCGCGACTCTCGACTTAGACGACGCTACGGACCTTTTGACAGAAATAAGGAGGGCTCATCCGAATGCCGGCTTTTGTGTGGAAATGGGCGACGATTTCCTAGCTGAGCGCAGATGGCTTGAACTCGCGTCACGGCCAGTAGATAGCAATATTTCTGACGTGATTCCTTTACTTGATAAGCGAGTTCACAAGTTACTCGTGAACGTGCCGAACCTTTCGGCTGATGAAACGTCGGCTCTTATCAACCCAGTTGTAGGAGACCGGGCAAACATCATGCATGCAGGACTTCAGTTTGTTGAGCTCATGCCTCCCGGGGTTGATAAAGCTTTTGGGCTCGAAAGGCTCTGTGAACAGAGACAAATAAACGCTGAACAAATAATCGCGTTCGGCGATATGCCCAACGATGACGCGATGCTCAAAGCCGCGGGTTGGGGGGTAGCGGTAGCTAATGCTCACCCCGATACTTTGCAAGCAGCTGATGAAGTTACCGAGTCAAATGTCGATAATGGGGTCGCTAAGGTTCTGGAAGAAATGTTAGAGCTTAACTGACACCTTCGTTGACTAAATCTAGGAGAGCAGCGTGCACGAGTTCTATCTCGTGACGTTCAACGAATTCACCCTGGGTGTGGGCGATCGAAGCGTCCCCTGCACCGAAATTCGATGCCGGTATCCCATGTACGGCGAAACGTGCGACATCGGTCCATCCAAGCTTTGCTCTGACTTCAAGGTTGTTGCGGGTTATGAGTTGATGCAGTAGTGGGTGGGTCAGCGCAGGCATAGCGGGTTGTGAATGATCGTCAATCAATAACTGGTCGCAGTCGCCTAATAGTTGTGCGAGGTGCTCTTCGGCTTCTTCCGGAGTGCGGTCTGGCGCATACCGGTAGTTGACCGTCAGGCTCGCTTCGTCAGGGACAACGTTCCCCGCGACGCCGGCTTCCACATATACCGCTTGCATTGCTTCGCGATACTCGCAGCCGTCCACGATGGGTCGACGGCCTTCGTACTGTTCTAACGCTCGCAAAATAGGCCCGAGCCGATGTATCGCGTTTCGACCCTTCCAGGGGCGCGCGGTGTGAGCCCGTTCACCTGCGTAGAGCGCCTTAACTCTGAGCGTTCCCTGACAACCTGCTTCGATAGCAGCAGACGTTGGTTCGCCAAGAAGCGCTACATCACCATCAACAAGCTGGGGATGGGTTTCAAAGAGGTGACTCAGCCCGTTGTATTGTGCGGCTACTTCTTCGCAGGGATAGAACACGAACGTCACATCAACTGCTGGCTCATCGACTGCGAGGGCAGTCGCCAACTGGGCTGCCAGTCCCCCTTTCATATCGCAGGCACCTAACCCGTAGAGCCGGTCTCCCTCGATGCGGGCTTGCTGGTTTCCGTTGGCAGGGACGGTGTCGAGATGCCCGGCAATCACGAGGCGATGTTCATTGTTTAGTTCAGATCGTGCAATGACGCTGTCACCTACTCGATCTACTGCCAAATTTGAACCATCTCTCAGCCGTCGCTCAAAAAGATCAGCTAACGCCGTCTCTTCGTGACTTTCCGACGGGATATCGACTAGTTCTGCAGCGAGGTCAAGGAGATCGATCACCACTCCAAGGGTACGGTTTGATGCTCGAGCGACCTAGTTCATACCTAATCGTTGTTCTAACAACTGAATTCGTTCATCACTTTGAACTGCAGCTATACGGACGTATCCGCCGCCAAGGGGTCCGTAGAATTCCCCAGGCGATGCCAATAAACCAATGTCTTTCAGAAGACGTTCTACGAAGGCCCAGGCATTCCCATCAGGCGCTGGAACCCACAAATAGAAACCTCCTCGAGGCAACGGGGCTTCTACCCCCATATTGGAGAGGATGTTCGAGAGACGATTGAGTCGATTCCAGTAGGTCTCCCGTTGTTGTTCTACGTGGTCTTGGTCTGACAGGGCAGCAACTGCAGCAGCTTGCGCCGGACCCGGAACCATGAATCCGGCGTGTTTACGGACCTCTCGTAAATACTCAACTATGTCCGGGTCGCCCACATAGAAGCCGGCCCTAAGCCCAGCAAGATTTGAGCGTTTCGACAAAGAATGCACTGATACCACACCCTGCGTGCCTGATGACAGGATGGTTCGGGGCGAACCATCCCAAGTAAATTCGCAATAACATTCGTCGCTGAAGACTGGGATCTGATTGGTTCGCCCCCAGTTAGCTACGGCATCTAAATCATCCAAGCCCCCAGCAGGATTTCCTGGTGTGTTGACCCATAGAAGAAGAGCTCGAGCTCGGTCTTCTTTAGAAACCGCCTCGAGCTGAATTGACCAGTTTTCGTCTACCGGGACAGCTACTGACCGACATCCGGCCAGAGTGGCGCCCATCTCATAACTCGGATAACTAACCGCTGGGTACAGCACTGTGTCGCGATTGGGGTCGCGCAATTTCATCCAATGGGGTAGGCCAGCCACGAATTCCTTCGTTCCTACTGCTGCAGCAATTTCAGTAGCGGGGTCGATCTTGCAGCCGAAGCGGTTCAGTGACCAAGAAGCAATCTCTTCTCGAAAGGCAACGGTCCCGATTGACGGTGGGTAGCTGCGTTCCATGTCAGAGTTAGCTAACGCTTCAACGACCTGCTTTGGTGGAGCGTCAATCGGAGTACCTATTGAGCAGTCAACTATTCCGCCTTCATGATGGGCAGCGAGTGGTTTTAGCTCGTCGAGCCGGTCGTAGGGGTAAGGAGGCGGCTTAAAGCCTTCTTCGTCTCTCATCTCGTTTCCTCCGAAATAGTTGCGTCAATGAATTCGGCTAGGAGATCCTGAGAAATTTCATCGAGACGAGCTCGGATTCTTGCCCCATCTTCTACGTGTTCTTCCAGGAGGACTTCACCCTCGCGGTGCACAGCTGCAATGACATCACCGCGACTCCACGGAATCACCAAGTCAACCACCTCGGTCAAGCTACGCAGGCGACCGCCAACGGAAGAAAGAAGATGTTCTAGACCTTGACCGGTACGAGCCGACAGCGCAAGGGAGCCTTCATGCCGGTGAAGGAGATGTTGTAGACCTTCATCTTTCACTTGATCGGATTTGTTGAAAGCGACGAGTTCAGGTACGTCTCCAGCTCCGATTTCCCTTAATACTGAGCGGACCGCTGTCATTTGGCCTTCTGGGTCGGGTCCAGCGCCGTCGACTACATGGACAAGTAAATCTGCTTCAGTCACCTCTTCGAGAGTCGATTTAAACGCTTCGACTAAGCCTGTTGGCAGTTTTTGGATGAAACCAACGGTGTCGGTCATTAGGACGGTTTCCCCACCGGGTAGTTGTAGACGGCGGGTCGTTGCGTCAAGGGTTGCAAAAAGTCGATCTTCTACGAGCACTCCGGCTCCGGTAAGGCGATTGAGCAGCGTTGACTTCCCGGCATTGGTGTAGCCAACGATGGCGACCGTGTGAAAGCGAGAACGTCGCCGTGATTTCCGTTGATTTTTTCTCGTTCGTCGTAAACCGGATAAATCTTTTTCGAGCTTCGCCAATCGTCGTTGAATTCTTCGTCGGTCCACTTCGAGTTGAGTTTCACCAGGTCCACGCGTCCCGATACCACCACCCTGTTGGCTCAACTGATTTCCTCTCCCGCGTAACCGCGGCAGGTTGTATTTGAGTTGAGCTAATTCAACTTGGGTCTTTCCTTCAAGGGTTGTCGCATTCTGAGCAAAGATGTCGAGGATTACCGCGGTTCGGTCCAATGCTGTTCGTTTAAGGATCTTCTCTAGGTTGAATTGCTGAGCTGGACTGAGTTCGTCGTCAAATACGACAGTGTCAGCATCTACCCCGTCTGAGGTTTCTTGAATCTCGGTTGCCTTGCCTTTTCCAACGTATGTAGCCGGATCTGGGGCTTCTCGCTTTTGAATAACTCGGTCTACCGGGTCCGCACCGGCAGTATCAACCAGTTGAGCGAGTTCGTTGAGGTTCGCTTCTACTTGATCATCTGAAGCACCTGGGAGCTGAACTCCGACCAACACAATCTGCTCGCGAAAGGACCGATCGATTAGGCCTGTCGCTTCGCCAGCAAATTCTCCGAAACCTCCGCGGTGGGTGGTGTCGTCAGTCGGGTCGTCGAAAGAATCGGTCATACGGAAATTTCGATAGCTCCGACATATTCGGCAGGTCCGATCAATATTGGTTCTTCGCCTACAAGAACTTGAACCACTCCACCTGGCATTTGGACTTGTACTTCTTGGTCTACAAGACCCCATTGGTGAGCTCGGACGGCCGCTGCTGTCGCTCCAGTGCCACACGCTTGGCTTATCCCAACTCCCCGCTCCCAAACCACCATGTCGATAGCGCTTAGGTCCTTATCGCTTACGGAGATCCATTCGATGTTGATTCCATCCGGATAGTAAGCCTCGTACCGAACACCCAAATCCGTCATATCGACTGCCGAATGGTCATCTACGACCACTACCAGGTGCGGGTTGCCAAGATCAGCGGTACCCACCATCGAATCCCGGAGATCGTTGCCTATTTCGTCATGCACTCCTGGACCGGACCCGACCGCTCCCATACCCACGGTGATTTGTGCCTTAGGTCCATCTCCATCTATTGCAACACGTCTACGCCCACCAGCTGTGTCGACCTCGAGAGACACGGGGCCGGTCTTGTTCGCCATTGCATAGGCCTGGGCAAGGCATCGGATGCCATTACCACTCATCTCAGCAAAAGAACCATCCGAGTTGTGGAGCACCATAGAAAGGTCGGCACCGTTGCTGCCGGGCAGGCCCAATATCAAACCGTCTGCACCAATGCCGGTGCGGCGGTCGCACATTTGACTCGCAAGTTCGCTGATTCCGTCTGGTTCTTCACGCGTCAAGCAGATAAGAAAATCATTTCCTAGACCGTGGTGTTTCGTTAGCTGCATAGAAGGCTCCTACACCATTGTCACAGTTCTTGACCCTATTCCTACGACGAAATTTCATTAATGACAGTGCCGAGTTGGTCACGGGGTACCCATTCCACGCGAGGGTCACGCGTAAACCAGCGTTGCTGCCGCCTCGCGAAGCGTTTCGTCCGCTGAATTGCTAAATCGAGAGCGTCACTAAACGACATCTCCCCATGAATATGGGCCAACAACTCCTTATATCCAAGCGCTTGTCCCGCTGTCGCAGAGAGCTCGGTTTCTGCTAAAGCGCGAACCTCTTCTAAGAAACCGCCGGCAATCTGGTCCTCGTAACGCTGCCGTATTCGCTCATCTAGTTCGCAACGATCAATTTCGATTCCAATAATTCGATAGGGCACGTCGGGGTAGCTATCTAAACCTGGACCAAAAGATGAGAACGGCTCGCCGGTTCCAATTGAGACTTCGAGTGCTCGGATTATTCGCCGACGGTTGGTGTTCTCCATCCTTGCTGCGCCTACCGGGTCAAGTTCTTGGAGTCGCTTATGGAGCACCTCGGTGTCCTGCTCCTCGTCTAGTTGCGACGCTATTTGAGCGAACCGCGGAGGAGGAGTCAGCCGATCAACGATCGCTCGCACATAGAGTCCTGTACCTCCGACAAGCACCGGGACCCCATCTCGTTCCTCAATATCTCGCCGAACAGAGTCGTGAGCTTGCTGAAAGTCGACGAGGGTGAAACTTTCGCTGGGTTCAACTAAGTCAATTAGATGATGGGGGGTTTCGAGCTGCTCTTCAATGGTTGGCTTAGCAGTACCGATATTCATCTTGCGGTACACCTGCATTGAGTCAATCGATATCAACTCAACTCCGCGAACCCGTCGAGCGATTTCTAACGCGAACGCGGATTTACCGCAGGCAGTTGGCCCTACGACAACTATCGGGCTCTTTTGCAGTTGCGCACGCGTAGTCAGGAAGACACCACTGGTATTCGGGTTCGATGTTTTGCCGCTGCAGTCACTTCGAGAAGTTCACCTACCAGGTTGAAGGTGCGGGCTTCGGTTACTCGGACTTGAGCATAAGAACCTGGTCGAATTCTTTCCTGGGCAGGAAAGTGGACTAAGCGATTGTGGCGGGTACGACCAGTGAGCATTTCACTATCGCGTTTCGATTGCCCTTCAACGATCACTTCTTCGTCGTGACCGATTCTTGACTCATTCCCCTTGAGGCTCGTTCGTTCGATAACCCGACGGAGGCGTTCCATACGTTCCGCCGAAATCTTCGCTGGAACGAAACGCTGCACTAATTCAGCTGCTTCAGTGCCAGGTCGCGGTGAATAGACAAAGGTATACGCATTGTCGAATCTGACCTCAGCGGCCACTTCTAGGGTTCTTTCGAAATCAGCGTCTGTTTCTCCGGGAAATCCGACGATGATGTCTGTGCTTAAAGCTAGGTCAGGTATTTGTCGTCTGGCTGCATCTACTTTTTCGATATACCTATCGGCGGTGTACCCGCGATGCATCGCGGACAGGACGTCATCGCTGCCAGATTGCAGGGGAAGATGAAGATGTTCACAAACTTCTGGAACCTGAGCCATTGCGTCGATAGTTTCCGGACGGAGGTCCTTTGGGTGGGGACTGGTGTACCGCACTCTTCGAATTCCAGTTACCTCAGCGACAGAGCAAAGTAGGTCAGAAAATAGTGGCCGAGCTGTGTGAGGTCCACGAACCCAGGCTTCTCCGACTAATTCACTGGACTCAGCCGATACTTCGGTGCCGCGAAGCTTAAGGGTGAGATCTCGACCGTAGCTGTTGACGTTTTGACCGAGCAAAGTGACTTCAGTGACCCCGGCCGTCGCTAATTGTTCGACTTCACTTATGAGTTCGTTATACGGCCGGGATATCTCTTTTCCTCGAACGGACGGGACGATGCAGAACGCACACGAGTTGTCACATCCAATTTGGATAGTTACCCAAGCAGCATGATGCGCATCTCGCTTAACAGGCAAGGCGGAAGGAAATGATTCTGATTCCTCGATGATTTCGGTGATAGGGCCGCTAACGCGAGCGTGGCCCAATAGATCAGTTGCTCGCCCCACATTGTGTGTTCCGAAAACCACGTCGACATGAGGAGCTCTCTCTCGGATACCGTCACGATCTTTTTGAGCCAAGCATCCTCCAACGGCTATCTGCAGATCGGGTCGTTCTTCTTTCAACTTCTTGAGGTTGCCTAGTTGACCGTAGAGCTTGTTATCCGCGTTCTCCCTAATGCAGCACGTATTCAGAACAATGACATCGGCATCATCGAAGGATTCAGTCTGCTCTAGACCGTCCATCTCAAGTAGGCCGGCTATGCGTTCCGAATCATGCTCGTTCATCTGACACCCATAGGTGCGTACTACATACCTGCGGTTCACGTTTATTAGGTTATTGGGCGAAACTCGTTGTTATGGGTCGAGCATGCCTGACCTGGCAACAGTCGACCTAACAGTCTCTACCGGTGGGTGAACACAAAGTGGTCTGCCATGTTTTCTCGAATTTCAGACATGTGACCTAGGTACTGTTTCATTGTCCCGTTGTAATTACCGTCCTGACGGCGATTATCGGCTCCTTCGAAGTTGTAGTAGCCGGGGGTGCAATCACGATTCCTATTGGTTTTCCCACGATGGGCAATCACTTCTTGCACCCATTGCTCTTCGGCTTGGTGGGTGCAATCGAGGCTGTGTATGTCGTTTTGGCGAACAAAATCGATGCACTCAGCTATATGTTCTCCCTGACTATTCAGCACATCTGTCAAATTGAACGCGAAGAAGGCCTGGTATCCGCCCATGATGAAGAGGTTGGGGTAGCCCTGTGAATGTATGCCAAGGAGGGTACGAATACCGTCAGAATATTTAGCGTTAAGGTCCAGTCCTTCTTCGCCAATGATCTGGTTGTAGATACCCGTTTGTTGCACTTCAAAGCCGGTCGCATAAATCAACACATCAAGTTCATATTGCACACCGTCAAACACAGGCCCGTCTTGGGTGATTTGAGTTATGCCTTGGCCTTCGGTGTCGACGAGCGTGACGTTTGGTCGATTAAAGGTTGGTAAATACTCGTTGTGAAAGCACGGCCGTTTGCACATGAGCATGTACCAAGGTTTCAGAGATTCTGCAGTACCGGAGTCTTCAACTACTTCGTCGATCCGGTTGTGAATTCGCATCATGGCATCGATGTTGGCGTTTTCTTGGCGACGAACTTTTTCTTCGCGCGACATTGCTGCCCTCCTCGCTTTCACAGCATCCGAAACTTGCGGTCCTTCAATTGCCCGCGAACGACGTGCTGCCTGCCAGCCTGGTTCTAGGGTCTCTGCCCACTCCGGATCAGTTTCCCAATCGTCTCTCACGTCGATAGAGGATGGGGTCCGTTGGAAAACGTAAAGCTCTTTCGCCATTTTTCCCAACTCCGGTATTGCTTGAACTGCGCTAGCCCCTGTGCCGATTATTCCGACTCGTTTATCTCTGAGATTTTCGAGGTCTGATCCCGTGTATTGGTAATCCCACCGCGAGGTGTGAAAGGAGTGGCCTGCGAATTGATCTACCCCGTCGATCTTTGCGAGTCTTGGCTTGGAGAGCGTGCCATTGGCACACACGACGAAACGGGCTCGCATCGTGTCGCCTTGGTCGGTTTCCACTATCCACGTCTCTGATTCTTCATCCCATACCGTAGAAGTGACCGTCGTTCCAAAGACGGCGAGGTCATACAGGTCAAACCGTTCTGCAATCATCTTGCAGTATTCGTATATCTCTTGACCTCCGGCGTAGTGGCGACTCGGAACGTAGCCTGTCTCATCTAACAACGGCAGGTAGTCGTAGGCAACAACGTCACAGGCAACCCCTGGATAACGATTCCAATACCAGGTGCCTCCGACATCAGCTCCACGTTCAACGATCCGTATGCTTTCCACACCCTTTTCTCTCAACCGCGCGGAAGTGAGTAAGGCTGAAAAGCCACCACCTATAAACAAGACTTCCACCGAATCATTAAGAACTTCTCTGTCTTCGACCTGGTGACCGTACGGATCGACGGCGTATTTCGCTAAATCGCCACTCAAATCAGAGGTGTAGTTGTCTGTGCCAGGCGGGCGATACCCCAACCTCAGGTCTCGTTCGGACGCAAACTTTTCTTTGACCTGTTCGTAATATTCCTGAGGGGGTCGTTCTTCAGCGTCACGTGTGTAGTCAAAATTGAATACATTTTGCGGCTTTTCTTGCTTTTCGGCCATCACACCCATCCCAAAACGAGTTCGAGTTGATGTAAAGCTATAGCGCTGGACAGCCTTCTGATGGTTCAACAACCACAAATGCTCGCCATCTGTCCGGTCAATACACCATCAATTACTAATTCTTAGCTTTGCAGCAGACAGACCTTTGATGACTATTCATCAACAGCATCAAGAACTTCTTCAACCTCAGCTTCAGTATCGGCTACTTCAACTTCAGCTTCGACCTCTCCAATGCCAAGTTGGGACCTGATCCGACCATCAATCTCAACCATTACTTCTGGGTTATCTGTCAAGAATTGTTTGGCGTTTTCACGACCCTGTCCAAGTTGTTCACCTTCGTAGGTATACCAAGCACCTGATTTCTTAACGATTCCTTGTTCCACTCCAACATCGACGAGTGAACCCTCACGACTAATTCCTTTGCCATACATGATGTCAAATTCAGCTTGTC
This sequence comes from Acidimicrobiaceae bacterium, assembly GCA_002708935.1. GTDB lineage: Bacteria > Actinomycetota > Acidimicrobiia > Acidimicrobiales > Poriferisodalaceae > MedAcidi-G3. Next base: position 23,505 of record PAPO01000006.1, read on the forward strand.
GAAATGGTGGAGCCACTTTGTTCTTAACAACTTTGATGCGCGTCCGTCCGCCTGTTATTTCGCCGTCAGACTTGATCGCCTCAATCCGACGGATATCTATTCGGACCGACGAGTAGAACTTCAAGGCTCGCCCACCCGGTGTCGTCTCAGGACTACCGAACATGACACCAATCTTTTCTCTCAGCTGGTTGATAAAGATGACGATGGTTTTGGTTTTGTTCAAATTGGCAGTGAGTTTGCGTAAAGCTTGCGACATCAGACGAGCTTGTAAGCCGACATGGGTGTCTCCCATTTCACCTTCAATTTCGGCACGTGGCGTTAAAGCAGCTACCGAGTCAATTACGACGACATCCACCGCCCCTGAACGAATAAGCATGTCGGTGATTTCAAGAGCCTGCTCACCAGTATCAGGCTGCGAGATAAGTAATTCGTCAACGTCAACACCAATGTTTTTGGCATAGTCAGGATCCATGGCGTGTTCAGCATCCACGTAAGCGCAGATTCCGCCAGTACGTTGAGCTTCCGCTACGACATGCATCGCCAAAGTAGATTTCCCCGATGCTTCAGGGCCATAAACCTCAACGACTCGACCGCGCGGAAGACCACCGATGCCAAGAGCCATGTCAATTGCCAAACTGCCTGACGACACAGCTTCAACTTTCATTTGGCCTCGTTCACCCATCTTCATAACAGCGCCTTCGCCAAATTGACGCTCAATCTGTGACAGTGCCATATCGAGTGCTTTTTCTCGTTCCACGCTGCTGGTCCTCCTCGGACGTATCTTTGGCTTCACCTAAAGCCAACTTTGGTTAACGGGCAGATACTTAACCCTGTTGGTGGAAACCGTACGGTCAGGGTCAGACCCTGAAATTGTGCGGACAGAATTAAGGTACATCCGAACACCTGTTCGGGCAAGTATCGAACGAATGTTCTATAACGCGAGATCTTAAGCATTTACTCGGCGAAGCCGCGAGACTCTTTAGATGAGCAGTTACATAGCCGATGAAGAATTCGAATTTCTGAAGATCGAACGTGCTAACGGGGTTGTGTTCGTGACTATCGACGCTCCCCCGATGAACGTCATGACCCCTTCCTTATTTCGAGAGCTAGCGAAATTTGGGTCTCAAGTGTCCGAAGATGACTCAGTGCGGGTCGTTGTTCTGAGGAGCGATGACCCAGACTTTTTCATAGCCCATTTTGATGTTTCGGCAATTTTGGAATTCCCGGTCGAGGGACCAGCCGAGAAAGACGAAGAGTTAGTTGGCTTTCATTTGATGTGCGAGACGTACAGAACAATGTCCAAGGTGACGATTGTTGAAATCGGAGGCCGAGTCGGCGGCGGAGGTAGCGAGCTGTCGATGTCGTGCGATATGAGATTCGGTGCACTGGGTAAGACAGTGGTGAATCAAATGGAAGTTCCTATCGGAATACTTCCCGGGGGCACCGGAACTCAACGACTACCTCGCCTGGTAGGTCGGGGTAGAGCGATGGAAATCATTCTGGGTGGCGTCGACATCGATGCTGAAACCGCTGAAGCTTGGGGCTATCTGAATCGAGCACTACCTTCTGATGAGTTACGCCCCTTCGTGACCGACCTAGCTTTCCGAATCGCTTCCTTTCCACCTCACGCCGTGGCATTGGCTAAAGAAGCGGTAAACAACGCTGACACTCTTCCATTGAGCGACGGATTGATAGAGGAGCGTTATCTTTTTCAGCAGCTCCTGCGAACCCAAGAGGCTGAACCGGCGATGCGCAGTTTCCTGGATTCCGGCGGTCAAACGCGAGAAGCTGAGAAGCGGATGGGCCAATTAGTCACCGAGGTCGATTGGTCTTAGACGGAACGATCGAGCCCAAACCGCTAACGAAATTGAGGCGCTACCTGCTCAATAAAGAGATCCATCGACTCTTTCTTGCGTTCGAGTGGCCCGAAAGTGAAGTCAGGGACTATTAACTCGTCTAATCCCACCTCGGAGTACGCCCCGACTATGTCAATGACTTCCGCTGGTGTTCCCACGATGGTGGCTCGCCCGAAGTCTGTCTCGCGAAAACGTGAGAGTTTCTCTTCGTCTTCGCCAATAAACATCAAGGCGCAGGCCGATCTTTGGATTTCTTCTGGGTCGCGGCCGACATCTTCGCAGTGGGCATTCAACACCCCGCAGAGTTCTGCTATGTCGTCAGGCATTCCCCAATAGTTCCATTCGTCGGCATGAATCGCTGCGGTCCGCAATGTCCGCTTACGACCCCCACCTCCGATCATGAGGGGGATCTTATTTTGTATTGGTTTGGGGTCAAGAGGAGCATCGGTAACGCTGTAATGCTCACCTTCAAAATCGGTGCGGTTGTTTGCCAAGAGCGAAGTTATGATCTCCACCGCTTCGTCGAGCCGATCAAGGCGACCCTTGACGGTCGAAAAGTCGAACCCATATTTTTCATGTTCGTTCTCCTGCCAGCCTGCGCCTATGCCAAGCACAACCCGGCCACCAGATATGTGATCGATGGTCGCAGCAATTTTTGCCGTGAGCGCCGGGTTCCTATAGGTGTTTCCGGCGACTAACGGGCCAATCCGGACACGCGGAACACAGGCAGCTATGGCTGCCAACACCGACCATGCCTCATGGATCGGTTGGTCAACGTTTTCTTCATTGGGCATGAAGTGATCGGCATACCAGATGCCATCCCATCCAGTGCTCTCTGCGTAGCGGCACCCTTCGAGAGTGTCTTCCCACGATTGGCCATTACCTGTCCAGAAGCTAAAGCGCATGGCGACAGCCTGTCAGAAGTNGCGCCCGGTTGCGAAAACTGACCNCTACAACAGTGNTNGNGAANCNACNACAGTGTGGGCNTGNCCTCCCGANNCGATACGNCTTTCAACTAACAGCAACTGATCAACTCNGAAAACNCCTTCNATCGCNGTCCCTTCTAGCTCTGCGCTNCCAGNTTCTTTCATTCGACCCAGNGTGATATGNCCAACAAACGGCAGCTGGTCATTTGAACCCTGCGGTGCNGTGGCAGCCCGAACTTGNTCAGCCAANANCGACAAGCCNCNAACNGGNACGATGAGAATCTGCTCGCCGAGNCGGCTCACCCTCGGACCTAAACTGCCCACAGCTTCTTGCGCNTCTATCNNAAAAAACAATTGCTCGAGNTGTCCCATANCGGCATCTTCGAAAAATCGNANCGTTATGTGCCANCTTNCCGGAGAACTCCAACGAATCCCCTGCTGNCTGCGATCCAACTNAAGCAAATTGGCNCNGATCGACTCAGGAAGTGGAACCGCTATNAAGGCTCTNGCCACAGTTAAGNGCGAGATCNTTCCAAATGAAGCCTNAGAAGGTTGAGCAAAGAAATGACACTGAACTGNCGAATCCTTTCGAGATCNCCCGGAAGGCTTACCTGTTCTACNGTCTCAAAACCCTCCATCGACACAGCCAGCCACGCAGTTCCAAAGGGATGAGACTCAGTNGCTCGAGCTGGNTCTTCTATNGANGTGGTNGCGATGCCGACATCAGACACCAAAATTCCNCGNGCTACCCGNGCTAATTGCANNGCAGCTTCATCGGGCTGCCATGCACCAGGGTCTCCNTTAAGNAGATACGACAAGATCCCNGCNCCNCGNGCTGCAACCCCTCCTGANAATGCCTCGGTCCCGCTTCGNGCNGTTGCNAGGCGATGAGCNAGATACCCGGCTGTAGTTGTTTCTACCACCCCAANGNTTAACCCTCTNTCGGCAAGAAGNGTCAGAACCGTTGACTCCATATTGTNTTCGTCAACAGCAAANACNAGGTCGCCNAGTAANTCTCTTAGGANGAGTTCTTCNTCTTGAAGTATCCGATCAACTTCACTTGAGGTGNCAGCTTTTGCCGTAATTCNGACCTTTATGCCTTCCACACCNCTNGCNAGGAAAGCCAATGTNGGATTGCCNGCTGCCTCTAGGTCGCTTATTCGTTGACTGAGTATCTCCGCTAGTCCAGATTCACTTTGACCCCACGTTCTNAGCACCCTGCTTTCAATCACAGCAGTGATCCCAGATCGAGCCTGTAGATCNGGAAGGACNGTTCCAAGNACCATTTCTTTCATCTCGTAAGGAACNCCGGGAACCGCNTATATGACTTTCTGNTCGCCATTCGCAGCTTCTACNGGNACAACNAAACCAGGAGCTGTTCCNGGCTGCTGAGCCATAGTTCGAGCNCCCTCAGGCACCATNGCCTGTCGNANGTTGTTCTCGGGCATCTCGCGACCCCGAGNTTTNAACATCTCTCGGATCCGGTCCGCTATTCCTTCATCAAGGACCAAATNAGCTTCGACGACGCTCGCTATGACTTCGCGAGTGATGTCATCTTGGGTGGGCCCCAAACCACCGCACATTATGACNGCGTCGCTTCGCTCNAGNCCCAACCGCACCGCNTCCTCTATCCGAGTCCAGTTGTCACCGACTTTGGTTTGNTAGTGACTGTCAATNCCNGNGAGCGCCAACTGTTCNCCGANCCATGAGGAATTGGTATCNACNATCTGNCCAAGTAACAGTTCGGTGCCAACGGCTATTACTTCACAATTCATGTCTTGACCCTATTGCTCTTCNCACCCAGTGCGGGCACTTCTANCCNATGGGCTCANCAACACGGCCACACCAAAGCCCTAGAAATCATCACCCAANTGGGNCTGCGCCATTTTNCGAGCACCAACCATGTAGGAAACTCCCGTTTGGAANGTGAGCAACACTGCAAGCCACAGCGTTGCGGTAGCAATCCAATGNGCTGAACTCGCTATCGGNGGAATCACCGCAAATCCGATNGCCCAAAGCTGNACGAACGTCTTCCATTTGGCCATCTTCGTCGCGGGNACNGTNATNCCCCGACGTCCNGCTCGAGACCTGTAAGCGCTGATTACTAACTCCCGAAGCGCGATTNTCGCNACCGGNNCCCAGTGAAACTGGTCATTNACNACNAGGGCAAACATTCCNCCCAATACCAGTACCTTGTCNGCGAGCGGGTCTAGGAAAGCTCCGGATCTTGTAGCGCCTTGTCGTCTCGCCAACCAACCATCNGCAAAATCAGACATACCAATCGTAAANCCGACGGCAAAAGTCACCCACGACGGGTCGCTATTGGCAATGAGTAACACAAATACCGGCGTCGCTANGATGCGGGCTACGGTCACAAAGTTTGCAGGGGTAGCAAGCGCAGTCGGCCCNTANGTGGGACTGCCTGTTTCGTCCGCTTCTTCCATCAAGACATTTCTGCTAGCACGGCTTCAAGATCGGGACCCTCTGCCCGGGTGACAACCACATCATAAATCTCGCCCGGCTTCAGANTCGNNGGAACTTTTACTATTCCATCTATTTCGGGTGCTTCCCGATGGGACCGGCCGACGCCGGGCACGTCGATCAATACTTCNATCTTTTGNCCNACAAGCCGGTCNCGACGNTCCGCCGTTATTACGTCTTGGATTTCGCTCANCTCCGCGTGCCGCTCNCTCATGAGTTCCTCGGNGATTTGTTCTTCAAGATTCGCCGCGTACGTACCGTCTTCGCGCGAGTAGGTAAAGAAGCCACACCAATCCAACTGGGCTTCTTGCAACCATGACACCAGCTCAGCCTGATCATCCTCGGTTTCGCCTGGGTACCCGACAATAAAATTAGATCTGAACACCGCCTCTGGGCATAGCCCACGAATTCTTCTGATCCGTTCCAGAAACTTTCCGCCGTCACCCCAGCGTCGCATNCGTCGCAAATGGCTGCGTGTCACATGCTGAAGCGACAAGTCGAAATAGGGNAANCCACTCGCCAAAATCGCCTCAATCAGCTCGTCNGAGAGGTCAGACGGGTAGAGATANAAAAGCCGNACTCGCTCNACTCTTTCCCGAACTGCGTTGACTAGGGAAACGATTGACCCNCGCCTCCCAAGGTCCGANCCATAGCTAGCCAAATCCTGAGCNACCANCACNGCTTCGCGAATNGAAAGATCATCNACCTCNCGCAATATCGAATCAACCTCGCGACTTTTTTGTGGACCACGAAANGATGGAATNGCACAAAACCCACACGCCCGGTCACAGCCTTCAGCAATNTTGACATACGCCCATGGGAGACTNGNCGCCGGTCGACGNAAATTAAGCAGATCAAACTGAGGTGCTTGTGCCTCGGCTTNCACNGANAATCCACCAGGTTTTTGACTGAGGTTNACTGGGACACCNAATCCNGCNACNTGATCTACNTCGGGTAATGCCTCGGCNAGTTCCTCTCCNTAGCGTTCCGCAAGACANCCAGTNATGACGATGCGNGANCCTGGCATTCGTTCCTGTTCCAGCTGCAAAACTGCGTTAATCGATTCNTCCCGAGCTTCTTCAATNAACGCGCATGTGTTGACCACCACCAAGTTTGCCGACGACACATCTTCAGTCGGAACTAGGCCATCATCGATCAGNGTGCCCGCGATCTTGTCTGAGTCAACTTGATTCTTGGGGCACCCCAACGTGTGTAGATGAAAACGCTGTTGAGGTTGAACCATTACCTNCCTAGGGTACGGCGTCGCGAGCANGTATCGATCTGAAACAGGNCGGTAGGGTTGCTCTATGGCTCCGGTTCCTCCTCTGGTNGAGAAGCAACGAACCNNATTCCTCATTCAAGGTATGAGCTGCACNGCATGNGCAACTCGGGTTGAAAACGCTTTATNGAACCTTGACGGAGTCGAAACNGCNCACGTCAATTTCGCTACCGCAACCTCCCTNGTCTGGCACGGCCNNGAACTCNAGCCATCAACCATGAGTGANGTAGTCGCCGGTCTNGGATANCAGGCCATAGAGGATGGNGACAGACNACAAATCCAATCCTCNACCGAATCGGCCCTCAGGCGAAAAACCATTCCNGCTTTAGCTATCGCTGNATTNGCGATGNNAACGATGTTCGTTCAGTTCCCTGGNAGCGACTGGNTTGNTGCAGCACTNTCNACCGTAAGCGTCTGGTGGGCTGGTTGGACNTTTCATCATGCAGCACGTCTGCAGGTACTTCAAAGATCGCTGGCGATGGACACGCTTATCTCGTTAGGAACCTTGGCCGCATGGTCCTGGTCCATGGTGGTGCTCGTACTAAATGTTGATCACAGCCTTCACTTTGGGGGAGCGAACGCGATAGTCGCGTTCGTTCTCCTAGGAAAATGGTGGGAAGCACGAGCAATGCGGACGTCCGGCGACTCGCTACGAGCGCTGGCAGACCTGACCCCACAACAAGCGNTACTTCGCGATGGNNGCGAGNTACCNNTCGANGAACTANTGGTTGGCATGGAATTCATTGTCGCCCCGGGAGAACGAGTCGCGACTGACGGTGATGTAATCGAAGGATTCTCAGAAGTAGANGTGTCTCAGNCCACAGGAGANTCNATACCNATCGAAGTNTCNCCCGGCTCAGGCGTAGCTGGTGGAGTTCTCAACGGGCCNGGNGCTTTAGTTNTCAANGCAACNGCGGTNGGCGAAGACACNGANCTAGCGAGAGTTGCNAGGCTCGTTGAGGACGCCCAAGCNACGCAAGCGCCAATACAACNCCTCGCCGATTCGGTTGCCGCGAGATTNGTGCCGGTTGCGATCCTCGTTGCTTTGGGCACCCTTGTGGTTCGGTTAATCATCGGACATCAAGGAAGTGATGCACTGATCGCCGCTGTAGCAGTATTAGTCGTTTCATGTCCTTGCTCGTTNGGGTTAGCGACACCTCTAGCGGTGTTAGTCGGTACGGGGCGAGCAGCCCAGCTGGGCGTGGTCGTCGCCGGAGCCCATGTGTTGGATTCGACACGAATTGTCGACACTGTTGTTTTCGACAAAACGGGCACTCTAACTAGTGGCCACCCATCAATCGTAAATATCACGTCCGAGGCAAATGATGATCCTCTTCTCCTATCGTTAGCTGCTGCTCTTGAATCAAGATCGGGTCATCCGATCGCTCGGGCATTTCAACCTTTTATGACTGGAGAAGCGGAAGTCTCAGAGTTCGCTAACCAGCCAGGCCGAGGAATTACGGGCAGAGTTGACGGAACAGAAATCCGGGTAGGTAAAGCACAACTATTTACACGGGTTCCAATTCAGCTAGAAAATCCGGACTTTGACGGAACCACGTTGTTTATAGGCCGAGGGGCAACCGCTGAAGCCTCGGTCTCAATTCGAGACGAGATTCGTTCTAATAGCCCTGAAGCTGTGTCTTTGTTGACCGACATGGATCTTGAGGTTGTTTTACTTTCAGGTGATTCCCACAAAGTCGCCGAACGCGTCGCCAAACAACTCAACATAGAGAACGTCATTGCAGAGGTATTACCTGACCAAAAACGCGACCACGTTGCCGCGCTTCAGTCAGCCGGAAAGTGCGTCGCTATGGTCGGAGACGGCATCAATGACACTCCTGCCTTAGCTGCGGCGGATCTAGGCATAGCTTTACAGGCCGGGACTGACGCCGCGCGAAGCGCAGCCGATCTAACCATCATGACCAACGATCCTCGAGCCGTAGCTGACGGAATCTCTCTATCTCGCAGAACCTTGGGGGTCATTAAGGGAAACCTTGCTTGGGCTTTTTCATATAACGCAGTCGCGCTACCGCTTGCAGTGACCGGCTACCTGTCGCCAACTTACGCTGCGGTTGCCATGGCTTCTTCATCGTTCCTCGTTGTGGCAAATAGCCTTCGCCTCCGTCAGTTCCATAGCCTCAAAGACGCAGATTCGACACCTGTGAACTTGGACGCCAATCTTTCCGCCTAGTCAATAACGGCCCAGGTGTCCAGAGTGTTACAAACTCACTGCCCTAACGCGCATAGTCTCGGGTCCGTGACTGGTCCCACCCATCGTGTCCTTTCGGAGGCTGAAGCGCTCTCGCGTTTAAGAAGCAAACGGGGACAACCCGGCTACTTAGCCATGTTTAGTTCGTGGCTAGGTGGGATCGTCACCGATCCCGCGTTGATGCAAATCCCGCTCGACGACCATTTGGTGCATCGGGGTCACGGGGTCTTCGACACCTGCACTCTAAGTGACGGTCGCCTGTATCGCCTGGGTATCCATATGGATCGACTCTTAACAAGTGCATCTCTTGCGCGGATCGAACATTCCTGGACCAAAGAAGACCTCATCCAGATGGTTACAGATACCGCTAGCCAAACAGGAATCAAGGACGGTGCAGTTCGCTACTGGCTGACTACCGGCCCTGGCGGCTTTTCGCCCAGCCCTCAAGAATGTGATGAGGCTTGCTTTTATTGCGTCATTTTCGACCCCATGCCCCTAGGAGGAGATGGATCCAACCCAATGTCGTCTGGGATACCTGAAGCCACCGTTTTGGATACACCCATGAAGCCACCGCTTCTGGCCACCATCAAATCCAACAACTACCTGCTCAACGTCTTGACCCACATGGAAGCAGTCGATCGAGGTGGAACATTCGGCGTTCTGGTCGACGACACCGGGTACGTCGCTGAATCTTGCGTGTTAAACGTCGCTTTCATCACCCGAGACAAAGTTTTTCGAACTCCCCCGTTTGACGGCATCCTCTTGGGCACAACCATTCGCCGGGTAATGGACCTCGCCTCGACGAACCTAGTCCAAGAAGGCTTAATTTCTTCAGTCGCTCAATCCCCGGTCCTCGCATCGGAAGTCTCCGGCGACCTGATCTCAGAGATGTTCTTATGTGGAGGTGACACGCACCTGTTTCCAGTGACCTCTTGGGATCAGATTTCTGTGGGAGATGGAGAGGTGGGGCCAGTGGCAACGCGACTTTCGGAGCTCCTCGAAGAAGAGGCGTTCGGTACAGGTTTTGGAGAGGCCACCGACTTTATAGAAATACCCTACGCCGACTAACAAAATGGGAGAACTTGATGCGTTTCAGCGAAAGAGTGGAGCAACTCGTTCACTCCCCAATAGGTGCAGCACACGCCCTCGTCGGTCTTAGAACCAACGACCGGCCGTTGCTAGACCTATCGCAAGCCGCTCCTTCTTTTCCGCCGGCCGATGCAGTAGTTGAACGTATCGCTGAAGTTGCACGTGAACCCGATACAGGTCGTTACCCACCTCAGCCCGGCTTACCTCAATTGCGTGAAGCATTCGCTAGCGATTTGAGCTCAGGCTACGCGGCCGACATATCGCCTGAGGCTGTACTGATCACTGCCGGATGCAACCAAGCTTTTTGTTGCGTAGCAAGCGCTTTGACTAATCCAGGTGACGAAGCAATTCTGGTTGCCCCCTTTTATTTCAACCATGACATGTGGCTAAAAATCGAAGGCGTTGAAGTTCGCCACCTCGAACCAGCAGCCAACTTGGTACCTGACCCTGAACGGGCCGAAGCACTCGTAACCGGCAAAACCAGACTCATCACACTGGTCTCCCCTGGCAATCCCACTGGCGTGACCATTCCCAAAGAGATAATCCATGACTTCGCCGAATTGGCTCGAGCCCACAATCTTGCTCTGATCGTTGATGAGACGTACCGATCTTTTCGCGACGAACAAAATCCCGCTCACCAACTATTCGATAATCCCGATTGGGCCGATCACGTAATTAGCCTCCACAGCTTCTCGAAGGATTTCGCGATCCCTGGGTACAGATGCGGTGCCGCAGTTGGTGGCAAACCGGCGATAACAGAAGCACTCAAGGTCTTGGATTGTCTAGCAATTAGCGCCCCCCGCATCGGTCAGGAAGCAGCTCTTGCGGGCCTCCGTCACGCTCAACAGTGGAGACTTGATCAAGCCTCCAGAATTAAGGACTTGGAGCTCCGCTTTCTTGAGTCCATGAAGGGGCAGCCTGGTGGCTTTGAGGTCATATCTTCTGGCGCTTATTTCGGATGGGTTCGACATCCAAGAGCAGACCTCTCAACTGAGGAGGTAGTGCGGCGACTGGTGTTAGATCATGATGTTCTGACTATCCCTGGAACCGCCTTTACATCCAACGATCAGTCAACGATTCGAATGAGTTTCGCGAATCTCGAACCCCGACAAATAGATGAGTTGGCTTCAAGACTGAATGAATTCAGCTAGCACCACATCTAAGGTCGTGGCGTGGCTACTCCCATCGACCCTCGACCTCGGTCCACGAAAAAAGTTGCTGACGTACCAGTAACCCTCGTCGAAACAGCCTCGTTGGGAACCTTCCAAGCTGCTATCACNAATTCAATTTCAACGGCTATAGACACCGAGACTGCCTATAACCCTCACGCCTTTGTTGGACCCAANGCCGCACCAGGCGCTCTACGCGTNATTTCCGCGGCGACTAGAAATTCCNACGGNACAGAACAAGCATGGGTNCTCGACGTCATGAACCTNGACCGNTTGACNATCGCTTCNATCCTCAGTGNNGTCNACGCCAAGGCATGGAACGCCGACTTCGATGCCCGNGTATTGGACCGTGACCTTTTCGATCCCGCTCGGANAACCNACAGNGCNACCACATCNATTTCATGGTGGGATGCTCAACTTGCCGATGCGTTGCTACATCAGGGACGCACGGGGTTTAGCTTTTATCACGGACTTGCGTGGGCAGTTGAGTGGTACTTAGGGCTAACNGCTGAAGGAAAAGGAACNACCCAACTCTCCTACAACGANGTTGACCCNCTNTCTGATGATCAGNTTCTTTACGCCGCAGCAGATGCCATTGAAACGCTCTGGGTAGCTGACGAAATCAGCANTCGTATCGACGAAGCCGGGCTACTAGAAGTGTGTCGNTTAGAACAACNAGCTCGACCATTCTTNGATCACATGGAACGGGNCGGGCTGCCATTCGACTGGTCNGGTTGGGAGCAGCGCCTAGATCANATGGAACAGCGTCGTACCCAAGTCTCAAGCGAACTCGCAGACTTAACTGGGGGCGGTCAAGCNAGCTTGTTCGGCGACACCCTCGAACCATCTTGGAANCCNGCNAGCGAGCGNCAGGCCAAAGAAGTGCTNAACGAATGGAGNCNNGACGAAGTTNTAGCTTGGTCTCTNNCAAAGTTCGGTGAAGCCAGACNGCTGCTGCCNACCGATCCTTTAACCGCNACNGTGCTTTCTGAAATCGGGGGTTCTATCTGCNNATCTTTACTTGAATACCGCGACCTGAGCAAGGTCCTCTCCACCTATGGAGAATCAATCCGAGAACACATCGACGACCTNGGCCGCATGCACTCTGAATATCTTCAAGTTGTCGGCACGAACACCGGGCGCTTNGCAAGTCGTCGTCCTAATGCCCAAAACTTTTCACCCAAAATGAAAGAACACATCAGNCCACCAGATCCCGACCGGGTATTCGTGTATTCAGACCTAAGCCAGGCTGAATTGAGGTTCGCCACTCAAGTAGCCGGAGACGANAACCTCAGANANGCATTTATCGCTGGAGAAGACATCCATGCAGCCACCGCNGAGCGNATGTTCGGAGTGGACATGCCTTCACTGAACGCGTCTCAGCCTCANCTATACAGTGAATACCGCGACAAGGCGAAACGAATCAACTTCGGAATCGTTTACGGTCAACGCGGCGGAGGACTTGCGAGAAGTCTTTCTCAGGCCGGCGTCGAAACCAATGANGATGAAGGGCGNTTACTCCTCGAACAATATCTAGGTGCCTACCCNCAGATTGCCTCATGGGTCTCCGACCGAGACAACTTCGTAGAAGGATTTGCGACCTCGCACGAAGAAATCGACTGGNCATTGACACTTCTTTTNCACAAGCTCTGGCCTGNGGTCCGTCAAGCGGTGCGCCAACATCGCGACGANCATCGCAATTGGCCTACNGCAGAAGAAGTGCTGTCTCGTTTNGGTTCACCNCGNACCATNGACGAGGTTGCATGGTCACTTTCGTTCGAAGCACCGGTGGTCATCGACCACAAAGGCGAAGTATTNGGCTTTGACTCATTTACCGAATCAGGTAGACGTCAACAATTCACATTCCATACCGAAGGAGTGTTGGAACAGGCGGCCAAAATAATCGTCNGCTCTCCTAAGGATGGTCCTCGNAANGTTCGANAACAACTGAGTAGCCGTCATAATCTTGAACTCCAAAAAGCGGGCCANCTGCTNTCACCAGCCGAAATCACCAAACTTTTGGAAGACCGAAAGATTCGCCGAGCNGTCGTCGAAGAGGTCGAGCAAACAATGGGGGAAGATGCGATGATCTTGCTGCTAAANCGATCCTTAAAGACTCGNATTTCGCAAATGGCCAANGCCTATCGCAACGCTCCTATACAGGGCGGCGTCGCTGACATCATGTTNGAAGCCTACGGTCTTCTACATGAACGCCTCGCTCACTTCGAGGAAGCAGTCGGCGTTCAAACCGTGCACGACAGTGTCGTCGTTGAATGCAGACGCAGCGACGCCTCTGCCGTGGCTTCGACGGTCAAAAGCGCAATGGAGGAGGCTATGCAAATCTGGTGTCCTGATATCCCAGCCCAGGCTGACACCGACATNCGAAACAGTCTTTCTGANNATGACATCATTGAGACCATCTAGCGNGTCGCTGCAGGAGTGATNAATGAGGGTTCTAAACGATACCGAGATCGCNACATTTCGTTCTGANGGAGTCGTCCATCTTCCTGGTGCAGTTGACAAAGCNNTGGTAGCTGAAATTCTCGAGTCAGTCGACCGACTCATAGAGTCGCCCGGTCGTTTCGGAGGATCCATGACGACTCAAACAGCGTCAGGAAGGTTCTTTCAAGATCGCTACCTGCATCCGACTCATCAGGATTTTCGTCGCTACGCCCGGGAATGCGGCCTCGCAATTTCAGCAGCTACGGCAACAGGATCAAGCAAAATTCATCTCTATTACGACCATGTGTTCGTGAAGGAGCCAGGCACACAAGAACAGTTCGTTTGGCATCAGGATCGACCTTATTGGGCAGTGGACGGTTCTCAAATTTGTTCAACNTGGTTAGCTCTCACTGACGCCAACGCCCAATCAAGCGCTCTCCAATTTGTTCGAGGCTCTCACCTTTGGGGCCGTACCTTCAAACCCGAATACCCAGCTCTGGAGGGCCTCCCTTCGACAGAGGTCGAGCAAGCCCTTTGGAAGGGCCTTGCCGAGCACATTGACTCTTTCGAGGACGAGTGCCCGGCCTTTGAGGACCACCCCGACCTGTACGAAATCCTTTCTTTCGACGTAGNTCCTGGAGACGTTCTGGTGTTCGATTTCAGAACCGTTCACCGAAGCGGACCGAACGACGGCAGCNACCGTCGTGCCGCNATTTCATGGCGCTGGCTNGGAGATGATGCTTTTTGGGATCCGAAGACTGGCGCAGATCCAATNATTCGCGATCAAGACACCATCTTGAAAGCGGGCGACGCCATAACCGACGAAGAGGTCTTCCCCCTGATCCATAGTGCTTAATGTGGAACAACGCCTCGCCCGGCCGGTCTAGCATCTCGACATGGACATTGAGCTTGCTGACCGATTGGAACTTCACGAACTTCCCGGACGTTACGGTGACGCTATCGACGACCGAAATTGGGACCGATTAAGGCAAATCTTTACCGATGACGCGGTTTTCGATCTCACTGGCGTTGGGTCACGACGCCTTGAAGGCATCGACGACATCGTGCACTTCATGAATGTGGAGGCTGCACACCCTAAAACCCACATGATGACCAACATCTACGTNGACGCCGCCGAAGACNATGTGACAATGAACTTCCGGATCGTGGCTCTACTCGGAAAAGGTNTTGTAGGNACAGCTTCNTATTACGACCATGTCGTAAAAACGGCCGACGGNTGGCGAGTCAAACATAGGGAATGCATGATCCATCGCCGCGACAAGCTCGACGCTCCATGTGANCACAACGAGTAGGTCNCCTNCACAACCGGNACTAGCGGCNTCATCAGCCCGTAAAGCNGACTATCCGGCGACAGGCTTCTTCTAGCTGCGCGTCATCTACGCCATAGGAAATTCGCACCCATCCTCTCGAAGTNGAGCCAAAGGCACCGGCATCAAGCACCGAAACACCTGTTGCCCTATACAAATCCCACGCGAACTCGTTCGCATCGGCGTTATGGGCTCTGACGTCGGCCATCAAAAACATTCCAGCTTCTGGCACAAGGACAGGCAGATCGCTTGCCCGGCTTAGTTCTTTCACCACAAGATCTCGTCGAGCGCGATAAATGGCTCGCGCTGTTTCGATTTCTTCTGCTCCTTCGCGCAACGCTATGTCCGCTGCTTCCATAACAAACCCCGGCAGGCCGTACAGGTTGATTAGTGCCATTTTTCGCAGATGGCTTCCTAACTCAGGAGGACCTATCGCCCAACCACATCGCCAGCCAGTCATCGCATACGACTTAGACACACTGCTTACGGTAACTGTGCGCTCCAGCATCCCCGGAAGCCCAGCAATTGAACGATGAACTCCGTCGAACACAAGGTCGCTATATACCTCATCGACTACAACCCATAAGTCGTTGTTGACAGCTATCCGAGATATAGCCTCCAACTCGTCTTCATTGAGCGCCACGCCCGTGGGGTTCGATGGGTTAGAGAAAACGATGCCACGAGTCGCTGAGGTAACCGCTCGTTCGATCGCTTCGATATCTGGCCTGAAGCCTGTCGCAGCAGGCTGTTCTACACGGACTTGCTGAGCTCCCGTGCTACCGATACAAGCCTCGTAGGTGACGTATGCCGGATCTAACACGATCACTTCGTCACCAAGACCAAAGAGGCATCGACAAGCCGAATAAAAAGCATTTTGAGTGCCGGCCAGTACCGTCACCTGTTCAGGTTCTATCTCGACGCCTGCCGACCGGGAAATCTTGCTCGCTATCGATGCCCGCAACGAATGACGGCCTTCTAGTTCTGTGTAGTGAGTGTCGCCGTTGCGTAACGCGTCGACAGCCATATCGACAACAAAGCCAGGTGTCTCTAAATCCGGATCTCCGATACTCAAAACAATGACATCTTCGCCTCGATCCAAGGCGAGCCGCGATTCGGTCAGAATTTCCCAGGCTTGAGCCCCTTCTCCTCCCAATAAATCAACAAACGGCGCGAACTCCATCGGCCGAAGGGTAGCCCCCTCGCTAATCTCAACTGAAATATTTGGCTACGATCTACTTCTACATCTCTAGCTGCCGGCAGGATCATGACTGAACCAATTGACCGAGAACCCGTTAATGACTGGCATTCAGATTTAGATCATTTTGATCCTGAATTCGTAGCTGATCCCTATCCCATATATGAGGATCTTCGAGGGCAATGTCCAGTTGCCCACAGTGATCGGTACGGGGGCATGACATGGCTAACCAAGGCCAGCGATGTTGCCGCCGCGGCCAACGCCACTGAAACATTTAGCAGTCGGCGCACGATCATTAGCGAAATACCAACAGACAGACGCGGACTAGTTCTGCCTCCAATCAACATTGATCCTCCTGAGCACACCGAACATCGGCGCCTTTTACTCCCATTTTTCACACCAAAAGCAACAGCCGAATGGGAACCTACGATCAGAGAAATCTGTTCGAGGTTGTTAAACGGACTAGACGGACAAACCGAATTCGACGCCGCTGTTGAATACGCTCAGGAAATCCCAGGCGATGTGACCGCACGCATGCTGGGAGTCTCGCTAGAGGACACTCCTCAGTTTCGGGAATGGCTGCACGATTTATTGGAAGTCGGACCGACTAATCCCACGGTGCAACGAGAAACCACCACCGAAATGATGGACTATCTCCTCCAACTGACCCGTGAACGTCGCGCAAACCACCACGATGGTGACGTAGTCCAATACCTCCTAGATCAGAGGATGGATGGTGAAGCGCTCAGTGACGATGCGATAGCTAAAACTTTATTTCTATTGCTGATAGCAGGGGTCGACACCACTTGGTCTGCGATCAGTTCCTCGTTACTGCATCTTGCAACACATCCTGAGGATCGGCAACGCATCGCACACGACAAGGAACTCGTTCCTACTGCCGTAGAAGAATTTTTGAGAGCGTATTCGCCTGTATTCATCGCTCGAGTAACTGAGGCGGACACGGAGGTTTCTGGTTGCCCTGTCAATGCCGGCGAGTGGACTGTCTTGGCGTTTCCTTCAGCAAATCGAGACCCCGAATTTTTTGATCGTCCTGATGAAGTCCTCATCGACAGAGAAGAAAACCGTCATTCGGCGTTCGGTCTTGGGGCGCACCGCTGCCTCGGTTCGAATCTCGCACGATTGGAAATGCAAATTGCCTTAGAAATGTGGATGGAGCAATTTCCAGACTTCGAATTGGTCGATCCTGAGGCCGTCACCTACAGCGCTGGTCACGTGAGGGGTCCCCGCGCAATCCCTATCAAAATCTTGGGTTGAGCCCACCTCAGCGTCATCATCGCAAATCGCACACCTTATTCACTCGTTTGGACAGCAGTACTGGGACGCGATATCCCGTAAAGCCCCACAACAACCACGGTTGTGACTCCCATAATCACCATCGTCAAACGAAGACCAATGATTTCCGCTACCGCTCCCAATGGTGCCGCGGCGATTCCAAATCCAGCCCACGCAAGCTGCATCAAAGCCTGCACCCGCCCATGATACGAATCCTCCGATATCACCATTGAACGACTACTTGTCAAAACCATAAAGCCGTTAGTAGCGAAACCAAGGACCACAATTATCAACAACGCTGCTAGATAGTTCGGCGCTAGTCCGAACGCAATTACCCCAACCCCAAATGCAATGCCGCAGCAGACCAACAACGTTTGTGCATTAGGCCCATCGGCACGAGAAGCTACGAACGCTGTAACCAAAACGGCGCCTGCCGCTGATGCCGTAGTCAGAAATCCGACATGGCTTTCTGAAAGGCCCATCTGCCCTTCCACTAAGGCCGGCAAGAAAGCCACGTAATTAAACCCAACCATAATGGCGATAGTCGTCGTCAAGATAAGCCGCCCCAACTCAGGCTTACCTCGTACATATCGAAGTCCATCCCGAATCTCATCAAGTGGGTTCTGTCGAGACGGATTTAACGGTTCCAATCGCGGTAAACGAGCCGTTAATAACGTCGACACAAGCGAAAAGACCGCAGCAACTAGATATGCCCCACCTATCCCAATAGTCGCCACCCCGGCAAGAACACCCGCGGCTGCGGGGGCGAATAACCGAGTCAAGCTCATCGACATGGACGTCAAACTGATTGCGTTCCCTAGCTGTTCCCGTCCGACTAATTCAGCGGACGTCGACACCCTCGCCGGTCCAATNAGTCCGAACATCGCCCCTTGAATCAAACTTGCCACCATCAGCATCCAAAAACGGGCGTTTCCAGAAACAGCTGCCAANCCCATGCCTGCAGCTGCTANGGCGATCACGCCCTGTCCAAAAACTAANAGTGAGCGCTTCGGCCAACGATCAGCCAACACTCCNCCGANCGGCGTAAAGACCAAAAGCCCCATTCCAAANGCGAGGTATACGACACCTAAACCNCTTTCCCGTTCGGTCAAATCCCATGCCAGTANNCCCCGAAGAAGGAACTGCATCTGCACTCCNAGAAAGGAATACACACCACNCCACCAAAACAGTCGGAAGGTNGGCACTCGCAANGACGAGAAAGTNGCGGNNCCATTTTCCTCTGGTCTCGGGAGNATCACATGTGCAAAGTAGCGCTCTAAGTTGGCCGNCGCTGCCTATCAGCATCTACGATTCGATATTGAAATTCGGAGTACCATTCCGAACGGCCCCCATTAGGAGTAGACCTATGAGAGAAGCAGTCATCGTTGATGCGGTAAGAACCCCAGGTGGAAAACGCAATGGCAAACTGCAGGACTGGCACGCAGTCGATCTAGCAGCTCACGTTTTGAAAGCCCTTGAAGAGCGAACAGGGATAGATCCATCAATTGTTGACGACGTAATCATGGGATGCGTCATGCAAGTAGGCGAACAATCATTGAACATAGGTCGAAACGCAGTCCTCGCAGCCGGATGGCCAGAATCGGTACCAGCGACAACAGTTGATCGACAATGCGGCTCAAGTCAGCAAGCCTTACATTTTGCGGCACAAGGCGTAATAGCAGGCGCTTACGACGTNGCCGTCGCAGCAGGTGTCGAGGTAATGACGCGAACCCCAATGGGAGCGAGCGTCGTAAAGGGNATGGGNTTCCCCTTCAGCGAAACNATGCAAAACCGTTACGAAGAAACCGGCTTGCCTCCTCANGGCATCGGAGCTGAGATGATCGCCGACGAATANGGCTTCACCCGCGAAGACCTCGACGCTTTCGGNGCNGAAAGTCAGCGGCGCGCNGCTGTCGCNACGGCAGAAGGNCGCTTCGACAACGAAATNGTCCCAGTGCCCATCGAAGTAGACGGCAACACCGAGATGATGACCGCAGACGAGGGAATCCGCCATGACACCACTGCTGATTCACTGTCAAAGTTGAATCCGGCATTCCGCGAAGATGGAAAGGTGACGGCCGGTAACTCCAGCCAAATCACCGANGGAGCATCTGCTGTTCTGGTTATGAGNGCTGAGAAAGCNGCTGAACTCGGCCTTCGCCCACGAGCGAAATTCCATANCTTCGCNCTGGCCGGTGCNGANCCGGTAACGATGTTGAAGGGACCAATTCCCGCAACGGAAAAAGTCATGTCGCGTTCAGGTCTAACACTGGACGACATNGATCTCTTCGAAGTNAACGAAGCCTTNGCCTCAGTTGTTCTGGCNTGGCAAAAGGANCACGGCACGGANCTANATAGAACCAATGTCAATGGTGGNGCTATCGCTCTGGGNCATCCTCTCGGATGTTCNGGNACCAAATTNATGGCAACTCTGCTCAACGAATTGGAGCGNACNGGAGGCAAGTACGGCCTCCAAACCATGTGTGAAGGCGGNGGCATGGCNAACGCGACGATNATCGAAAGACTGGGCGCCTAATGCCNCGAATGAACCTTCAGGCAAGCTCCTCNATCGTCACAGGCGGGGCATCGGGCATCGGCGAAGCAGCCGCCCGCCAGCTAGCAGAAGCCGGCTCTCGTGTGGTCATTGCCGATCTCCAAGAAGATAAGGGTCAAGCAGTTGCATCGGAATTAGGCGGCTTGTTCGTNAAGTGCGACGTTTCAAACGTCGAGGATGCTCAAGCNGCCGTTACTGCGGCTTCTGAAATGGGTCCNCTNCGCGCGCTCGTCAACTCCGCNGGACTAGGGAGAGCAGCTAGAACCATNGACCGAAANAACGTGCCNGCTGATCTTGGTCANTTCGAATTCGTAATAAAGATCAATCTCCTCGGTACATACAACATGTTGGCCCAATCAGCCTCAGCCATGGCACAAACCGAACCCGTAGATGAGGACGGTTCAAGAGGCGCCATAGTGAACATGGCCTCGGCTGCCGCNTTCGANGGACAAATCGGTCAGGCNGCCTATTCGGCTTCCAAAGGCGGNGTGGTNGGNATGACCCTGCCAATAGCTCGCGACCTNTCCGCAACCGGCATTCGAGTCAACACAATNGCCCCNGGTTTGATNGACACTCCTATCTACGGNGAAGGNGANCAATCCGACCAATTCAAAGCACACCTNGGTCAAAGCGTGCTTTTCCCCAAACGCCTCGGTTACGGAGAGGAACTGGCATTCATGGTCATGGAGTGCATCACNAATCCATACATGAANGGGGAAACCATCCGTTGCGACGGCGGCATCAGAATGCCGCCCCGTTGAAAAGAGCTAGCTAATCAACTGANCGNATAAATTTCGATACTTCTGCATTGAAGTCTGTCGGTTTTTCCTGGTTGGCAAGATGCCCCGCGGCTTCTACATGCACGAGAGTCGAGTTCGGAATTCCTTCTGCTAGCTGGGCCGACAACTTGGGTGGTGTGACGCGATCTTCCTCTCCGCATATGACAAGAGTTGGCGCGTCAATCGATGACAAAAGATCCCGATGGTCNGCTTCTGCCATCGAATTACACGCCCACTGGTANGAGGGCATTCGAATAGAGTCAGCGAATAAGCGCTGTACGTNCTCCACGACCTCAGAAGNTGTTGTTTCTGCGACCAAAAGCGGCGCNCGTTGNTCAGCAAATCCAGCAGCACCTAATTCAGTCAGAGANNCTGCCCTAGTGCGCATAGCTTCAGCTTGTTTTGAACTGGTGCCGGACCCTACNCTCGAATCAGCCAATATNAGCGCCNTNACTAAATCCGGGTTGCGAAGAGCTAGGCGGGTTGCGGTAACACCACCCCANGANACCCCAAGCACGATTGAGCGCTCATATCCCAAAGACCGAATCAAATCTGCCGCCGCATCAGCCCANCCGTCTATACCTGGNTCATCTANTGGATCGGGTGAGTANCTATATCCNGGGGCATCCCAAGCCACTAGCCGATGNTCCAGCTGGTCTGCNATNTCTCGCTGAGGCAGAAANGCATCGGCACATGAACCAATTCCATGCATGCAAAAAATGAGCNCGTTGCTTTCATGCCCGTGTGACCAGAAAAACGGTACGTCTTGCATTGTTAACACCCTAATAACGCTTCCGAGATGTCGAGTTTCAAATAGTGGCCTGTGCGACTGGGACTCCGGGAACGTCGACTCGTGTTCGATAAATACAGCCTCCCAACGGACTCTGACCTCCAGTCACTACATACAGATCCCTATGATCCGACCCACCGAAGCACAGGCTGGTGACCATCGGATCGGGGATGGCAACATAGATGTCTGCGCTCCCGTCCGGTGTGTAGCGTTGAACCTTTCCCCCGCTGGGCTGCGCTACCCACACGCCTCCTTCGACGTCTACTGCAAGGCCATCAGTCGCGTTGTCGCGATCCTCAACAAAAACCCTTTTACCAGTCACCGAGTCCCCCTCCACATCTGAAACCCAAACCCTTCCCGGCACACTGTCCGCGTGATAGAGCAATGAGCCATCAGGGGAGAAACCAATTCCATTAGTGAGTAATACTCCGTCATACATTTCCGTCGCCTCACCTTCAGGNCCCAAGCGCCATAATTCGCCACCTGGGTTCTCGGCGCCTTCTTCGAANGGATCNACTTTTAACGACCCGACATACACACGNCCCAANGAGTCNGTGTGAAGGTCATTGAAACCAGGGAACCCNGGATCGAACAAGACACGTATNTCACCATTGTTCACATGNTGAACATTTCGCCCACCGACGATNAGCCCACCATCACGGTGAAAAACCATCCCNCCCACCCCTCGGCGCTTGGGAATNACNGTTTCGACCTCNCCANTGGGTAATCGTCTATAGACGCCNCCATTTGGCACGTCNGANAAATAAAGNCGATCGTCTTCATCGACTCGGGGTGCTTCGATGAGTCCCCANCCCTCAGTTAGCAACTCAAGTTCATTCACTGGACAACAAATCCTTCATAGTCATTTTCGGCCACTTGATTACACCGGCGCACGTAACCAGGAAAACCGAGAAGCGGCATGAACACGCGGGTCTTGCCGGGCACATTTGCCCCCAAGTACCAAGAATTACACCCCGGGAACAACGTCCTATCTGCCTTGGCGTTGACATGGTCAACCCAGTCATCTTCGGCTTTGAGCTCTGCTTCAATAGTCGAAGCTCCTCTCTCTTCAAGCCATACAATGCAATCGGTAATCCACTCAACATGTTGTTCGATCGAAACAATCATGTTGGTAAGCACAGATGGACTCCCCGGTCCCGATATGGCGAACATATTCGGGAAACCTGGAACGGTGAGACCAAGATAGGTGCGCGGACCCGCCGACCACTTTTCTTGGATCGTCAAGCCATCCCTTCCGGTGATCCCTACACGCAATATCGACCCTGTCATCGCGTCGAAACCGGTAGCAAAAATCAGAACATCGAACTCAAACTCATCTTCTTGGGTGGCTAAACCGGAGCTGGTTATTTTGTGGATCGGGTCCTCGCTAACGTCGACCAGCCGAACATTGGACCGATTGAAGGTTTCAAAGTAGTCCGTGTCGATAACCAAGCGTTTACAACCGATGATGTGCTCCGGGGTTAGCTTCGCCGCAACTTGAGAGTCTTGAACAATCTGAGAAATCTTTTCTCGCACGAAATCTTGTGCGTAAACGTTTGCTGATTCGTCCAGAAGCACATCGTTGAATGACGACATGAAAAGAGTGCCTCCACGTTCCCATGCGTTCTCGAACCTTCGCAGTCTTTCCTCTTCAGGAACATCGTGTATCGAGTCATCGAATTTGGGTGTCTCTGAACCCAAAGCTTGCGGCATAGCAAAATTCGCCGCTCGGAATTCTCGATACCGACTCTTCACATCAGTCTGACGAGCCGCGTCCAAGGGCTCGTTCCGCGCCGGAATCGTGTATTGGGGGGTGCGTTGAAAAACGATGAGATCTTTGCACTGCTCAGCAATGACTGGGATCGCTTGCACCCCAGAAGAGCCAGTCCCAATTATGGCTACTCTCTTATCCTTTAGGTCAACACCTTCCTTTGGCCACTGGCCTGTGTGAACTGTTACTCCTTCAAACTCTTCTATTCCGGCTATATCTGGCAGCGTCGTTGACGACAAGCAGCCAGTTGCCATCACGAAGAACCGGCTACTAGTGGTCGTGCCATCGCTTGTCTGGACGTGCCACACGCCGTTGGTCTCATCAAAATCTGCTGTTTCAACTCGCGTTTCAAAACGTATGTCAGACCGCAAGTCGAAACGATCAGCTACGTGCTTGGCATAGGCAAGAATTTCTGGCTGACTCGAATAACGTTCAGTCCACTCCCAGTCCTGCTCAAGATCTTTGTCGAAGCTATAGCTGTACTCCATGCTCTCAACGTCACATCGAGCCCCGGGATACCTGTTCCAGTACCACGTACCTCCCACATCGGTTCCCGCTTCGAACACTCGAACCGAATATCCACATGTCCGAAGCCTGTGCAACATATACATGCCGGCGAACCCTGCGCCTACCACCACTACATCAACGTCATGGGACCTGGGGGCCTTTGATAGCCCAGCAGCATTCGTGGACGTCAGATGATTCATAGGAACAGCCTATTCACAGCGGCGCCCTAGGACCTGATTGCGAGTGGTTGTCCAAGTCTTTCGAACAGATCAATAAGCATCCTCAGCGTCAAACCCCAAATCACTCTTTCCCCTTCGACGGTGATTCCGGGCCAAGAATCTGAACCTAGGGGGGGATAAAAATATTCGATGTAGCGACTCGGCTCAAGAAGCTCGCTGACCGGAACCCAAATAACTCCTGCTACTTCATGATTCGGGTCGCTCACCGGACGCTGTCCCGAAAGCCAGAAAACGTATGGAGTCACGGTAAGTCGTTGACGTGTTCCGCGAGGACCTCCTTCTATATCCGACAGCCGGCCCAATAAAAGCGAATCTTCAAGGTCTATCCCAAGTTCTTCGCTCGTCTCTCTAACGGCAGTGGCGAGACTGTCATCATCATTTTCTTCTGCCCTTCCGCCGGGGAAAGCCATCTGGCCTGACCACGGGTCATCCTTCTTGGCCGAGCGTTCTATGAACAACATCTCGGCGCCCAGTTCGCCTTTGCGAGCTACCGCTGCCACCGCAGCAGCAGGACCATGAGCTCGGGGAGCCACCCCAGATAACAACACCTCGGCCAAGCGGTCAGGAGAGAATATGTCTTCCACGGTGAACGACTTTACGCAGGCATCTAGGGTCAAAGCATGAGCCAACCCATTGGATTATCTGAAGACGAATTCTTGAACCTCCTTGACCAGGTTCAAGATTTCCGTGATCGCATTATTAGTCCTCAGGTCGTCGACTGGGAAAGAAGTCGAGTCTTCCCCGCAGACGTCATCGCTTCAGCCCACCAACTGGGCCTCCTGGGCATGGAAATAGACCCAGAGTTGGGCGGCCTCGGAATGAGTTTCAGCCAAAAGTTACGGGTTTTGGATGTCCTCTCAGAAGTTTCGATGCCCTATGCCTTCAGTTTGGTGAACTCCCATAATGTCGCAGCAAGGTTGGCTCGTCACGGAACCGAAGAACAGTGCAGTCGCTTTCTTTCCGATTTACTCACGGGCGACAAACTCGGGTCCAGCGCTCTCACTGAACCCAATGCAGGGAGTGATTTCTCAGCTATCGCGACTCAAGCGACTTCCGATGCGAACGGTTGGAGGTTGAATGGTGAGAAGGCTTGGATCACTAATGCCGCCAGTTCTACGGTCATAGTTGCCTACGTCCAAACAGATCCTGGATCACGCGCTCGAGGTATCGCCTCATTCCTCATCGACGGAACCCGACCCGGTTTCGAACGAGTCGCTCCGTACGACCTAATCGGCAGTCACGCGATCGGAACTGGCGGATTTCGACTCGACAATTACCTCGCTTCGGAGGCTGATCTGTTAGCGCCTGCGGGTGAGGGCTTTTCGGCCGCATTAGCCACCATCAACGAAGCGAGAACATACGTCGCCTCAATGTGCTGCGCAATGATCGAGGCTTCCTTACGTTCAGCTGTCGGGTATGCAGCCGAAAGAGAAAGTTTCGGAAAGCCGATCATCGAACACCAAGGTCTCTCATGGCAGTTAGCGCGTGTGGCTAACCAACTTGAAGCCGCTCGTGCCCTGACCAACAAAGCTGTTACTGCAATAGAACATGCCGACAGCGAGTCAGCGATTCTACCCGCAGCGCATGCGAAGAAGTTTGCAACCGAGATCGCTGAATCAGCTATCGCAGCTTGTGCTCAAGCTATGGGTGCTAACGGCTTGAGAGAAGAGCACCTGATCGGACACAGATTGACTGCCGCCCGGGTCGCCAACTATGTAGATGGCTCCACAGAGATCATGACAGACCGAATCGCCAAGTCATTATCGAGCACCTACGGATCGGTCTAATCGACCCAATAAGAAAGATAGATTCTCAAGATTCACTCAAGGGAACACTATGTCAGACGCAAATAACGCTCCGAAGGGCGCTGCTGAACTCACAGTTCAGGCAAACGCTCTCGCTTCAGAAACCATGTCCTTCGACGACAACGCTGACTTCGAGAGAGCCCAGCGTGGGTTGATCGCAACTCTCCCTGGAGGAACAGTTACGGTCGACGACCATACGGTTTGGGATTGTGCCCGTTACGACTTTTTACGCGAAAACCATGAAGCCCCCGACACTGTGCACCCCGGACTTTGGCGCCAAGGTCGTCTGAACGCCATCCATGGCCTTTTCGAAGTGATGGATGGCGTCTGGCAGGTTCGCGGATACGACATTTCGAACTTGACACTCATAGCGGGCAACTCCGGTTGGATCTTGGTTGACGTTTTAACTACAGCTGCGACAGCTGAGGCATGCCTGAAGCTCGCTAACGAACAACTCGGGGAAAGACCAGTGAAGGCCGTCATTTACACCCATTCCCATGCAGATCACTTCGGTGGGATTCTGGGTGTCACGACTCCTGAGGAGGTTGAGAACGGAGACGTTCGAATAATCGCACCCGAAGGCTTTCTAGAAGAAGTCGTCAACGAAAACGTTATCGCCGGGGCCGCAATGGCACGCCGAGCTATGTATCAGTTCGGTCTATTCCTGCCTCCAGGACCGAGAGGTCACATCGATAACGGCCTTGGTAAAGCCCTCCCTTTCAGCCCATCAGGTCTCATCGCGCCAACCGAAATCATCGACAGAACCGGCATCGAACTGGAAATAGACGGAGTGCGAGTCATCTTTCAAAATACTCCTGATGCAGAAGCCCCAGCCGAAATGAACTTTTGGTTCCCTGATTTTCGAATGTTGTGTATGGCCGAAAACTGCACTCACAATTTGCACAACCTCTACCCGATCAGGGGAGCACAAACTCGCGACGCTCTCGCCTGGTCCAAATATATAAACGAAGCACTAGACCTGTGGGCAGACAGCTCCGATGTCTTAATTGCTACTCACCATTGGCCTCGCTTCGGGACAGAGGATCTGAGAGAATTTTTGGTGAAGCAACGCGATGTTTACCGGTGGATGCACGATCAAACAATGCGATTAGCGAACCGCGGTTGGACGCCGAACGAAATAGCGGAAGAGCTAGAGCTTCCTGAATGTTTTTCGTCGGACTCTCATGTCCAGGGGTATTACGGGACAGTCAGCCACAACGTCAAATCCGTCTACAACAAATACTTAGGCTGGTACGACGCCAATCCGGCGCACTTAAATCCTCACCCCCCCAAACAGACCAGTGAGAAGTATGTGGAGTTCATGGGTGGCCCTGAAAAAGTGTTGCACCAAGCACGAAACAGTTTCGAAGACGGTGATTATCGTTGGGTAGCCCAGGTGGTGAATCACCTAGTTTTTGCCGATCCATCACACCAAGAGGCAAGAGATCTGCAAGCTGATGCTTTCGAACAATTGGGGTATCAAGCCGAATCTGGGACGTGGCGCAATGCGTACCTTTACGGCGCTCACGAGCTCCGTAATGGATCTCCCAACATCACTGTTGGTCGGGGGCGACAACTTGCCCATGCGATGACCGCTGAGCAGCTGTTTGATTCGATAGGTGTCCGACTGGCCACCTCAGCAATCTCCGACTTAGAGATCACAATCAACTGGACTTTTTCCGACCTCAAAGAAAATCACGTTCTTGGTATTACGAATTGCGCAATACACCATCTACCTGATCGTCATGTGAGCGACGCCATAGCAACGGTGACTCTCACTCGCCACGTCCTGGCCGACGCGTTAGGAGGCGTCGCATCATTTTCGGATTCATTGGACGAGGGAAACATCATGGTCGATGGCAATCAATCCCTGGTTCTAGAACTATTTGATCTTCTGACAGAGTTCCGTCTTTTCCCGATCATTGAACCTCACGGCGATCAGGGGCAGTAACGACCAGAGCCACACAAACCAGCACTACTCCCCCAGACATGCCCTGGAGCCAAGTAATGGGTTCATCGTGTATCCACCATGCGAGCCCCACAGCAACCAGATGCATGGTCAGTATGTAAAGAGATGATCGGGCAGCTTCTAGATGGCCATGCAACCAGGTCATTAAGACATGTCCAAAGACACCAGTAACGAACGCGACGATCGAAATCCACAACCAATCGGCTCCTCCAAACTGCGCCCAATCAGATCGATCGGCCAATAACAAAATCGGAATGATTGTCGACAGGAATGACCAGATGTTGATGCCAGCCATCCATTCGATTGGATCAACTTCATCGTCGACTCTGGCTAGTCGCGTTAAAACGAAATAAAGCGTGAACGTAGCTAATGCAAGCGCCGCGAACCCTATGCCGAGCCATGAGGATCGCACCTGCGAGCCCGCACCGAGAATTACCCCAACAGCACCGACAACGCCGAACAGGGTGAACACAAGTTGCCGACCTGATGGGTATTCCCGAAACAGGGGTCCGGCAAAAACTAAGAGAAGCGCTGGCTGCATCGCAATGACTGTCGACAGAACCGAGACTGTTGCTTCTTGAAGAGCCGAGAAAACAAATATGAGATTGAAGCCGAAAGACAAACCTGGCAGCGCTGTTGCAAGAAAAATCTTGCGCGACAAAACTCGCCCCCTCGCTGCCAACACGACAAGGAGCAGCGGTGATGAGATACCAAAACGTACAAAGGTTCCAATGAGCGGCGGAGCGGTCACCAGTTTTGTAATGGGTGGCCCTAATCCCCACACAACGACGACAACAGCCATCACGATCAAAGGAAGCGAGCCGCCTGACCCAGGCTTTCTTATCTCCAGCTGGCTGTCACCAATTTCGCTGACTGAAAAAACAGTCGGCCGTCGAGTAGCTCCTGAGTTCAACTCCAAGCCACTCCAAAGGCATCATCGAAAGCAAGCGTTTCCGGGGTTTGCCTAGTAATTGTGCCGTGGCCCGTGCCAACTGGATAGCCCAGCGGAACCATCGCCAGGGTCGCCCAGCCATTCGGAATTTCTAGAGCTTCCTTGACCTCATCTTCAGCCAAACAGTGCAGGGTCGTCAGCACACAACCCAGACCTTCAGTGCGAGCAGCCAACATTGCATTCTGCACCGCTGTGTATACCGAACCTCCACCGACCATCGAAATTCGATCTAATTTCGCGTCGGTGATAGCCATCATTTTTGGGTCAGCTACGAACATCAAGATCGACGGAGCTTCTTCTAGGTGATCTGCTAAGTAGTCACCAGCCACTCGATTGCGGCGCGCTTTTTCGGCTTCGCCCGCCGGCAGCTGTTCAATCCTTGCGTCGTAGCCCTTTGCATACCGGTACCAAGCCGGTCGATAGATATCGGCGAGCGCCTTTTTCCGTTCTGCACTGGTCACAACTATCACGCGCCACGGTTGCATATTGCCACCCGTGGGAGCCCACGCCGCCGCTTGCAACACCCGATTCAATACATCTTCAGGGATGGGATCGGGGCGAAGTCGGCGCACCGCACGCAATGTGCTCATCATCTCGTAGATATCGTTCATCCTCTAATCCTTACAGCCAAGTCGTCCACTCATCGACAACCATGCGGTCGCTTCTGAGGCTATTAACAGGTTTTGATTCGTCGCGTTTACCTATTGCCATTCCGCAAAACAACATCTCTTGTGCCGGTGCACCACAGAACTCTTGCACATCTGACCAATGGTTAGCCCAAGCTTCCTGCGGGCACGTATCCAAGCCAGCCTCAACGGCCAACAACATAAACGTCTGCAAGAACATCCCTAGATCAGACCACTGTGCTGCGCCCATATTTCTTTCGATGAAACAAAAGAATGCTGCAGGTGCTCCAAAAAAATCAAAATTTCTCGCTAAGTGAGCAAGTCGAGCCGGCTTGTCCTCACGAGGAATGCCAAGCTTTTCGTACATCGCCTCACCTAACTCATATCGATTAGTTCGGTACGGTTCTTGAAGACTGGGCGGGTACACCGGGTACTCAGAATCTCCTGGTTTGCGACTCGAGATGAACGATCGAAAGCGTTCCATCGAGTCTCCATTAATCACGTAGACCCTCCAGGGTTGAACATTCCCACCTGAAGGAGCCCGAGAGGCAACCTCTAAAAGGTCTTTAATTTGTTCGTCAGTCACGGGGTCAGGAAGAAAGGATCTGATTGATGCTCTCCGCTGCGTTGCTTCGGTGACATTCACTTTGTTAGCTCCTGGGATTGAAGGACCCCACGAGTGTGCCCTAAAGCAAAGCCCGCTGCTCAGGAACTTCGCAAAGTCTCTGTAGCTCCATCGACAAAAAGTACCTGTCCTGAAACATGACGACCCGCTGGGCCGGCAATCCCNACGTTGTTNNCCAACACNTCNAANCCACCNANNTGTNNTTCTATNTCNATGAACATTNGCTNGACNGCNGCTTCNTCTACNANNTCGACNACGAAGTCAGGGTNCGTTGANGGNTCCGCGTCGCNGACNAAAACACTGGCTCCTNCNGACTGNAAGGCCNNTGCTATTGACTNNCCTATGCCTGCTCCGCCNCCCGTGACNANNNCTCNAGTGNCGTCNTTNACTCTTCCTGCTTNAAGNATNAGTTGGTCATTCACCACCGCGCACCCTAATTCGTNTCAACNCGATTAGACGACCATTCCTTCTGCGCCTAGACAGNAGANCAGCAATNCTTAANCTTCTGGGAGACCCAATGTCAGATATGCCGAACTTTTCGACAGACCTAAGCGGTCAGACGGCCTTTATTACTGGCACTACTTCCGGCTTGGGATACAGGTTCGCACAGGTCTTAGCTGCGTGTGGCGCGAATGTCGCAATCGCCGGGCGCCGAATTGAGCGACTCGAAACACTTGCCGAAGAGCTCCGGAGCACCGGAGCGACAGTCCTGCCTGTTCCTCTTGACGTCACAGATACAGATGCGCTGTTCGCTTCNGTGGATCAAGTAGAAAAAGAACTTGGACCTGTCCAAATTCTTGTCAACAATGCTGGCAAACCCGACGCTCGGCTTGCGTTGAATATGGATCCAGCGTTCGTTGATGAAATGGTAGCCACAAACCTGACTTCTCTATTTCACCTTGCAAGTGAAGTCACTCGTCGCCTCAGAGAGGCAGAGCTTCCGGGCCGAATCGTCAATATCGCCTCTGGCGCCGCTTTCAGCTCCGGTGTAGGAAGCTCTTGGTACGCAATTACAAAAAGCGCTGTCGTCCGAATGACAGAAATGTTGGCCTTGGAATTTGCAAGATACGACGTCAACGTTAACTGCATCGCTCCAGGCGCCTTTGAAAGCGAAATGATGGACGGCATGCTTGAGAGAATGGGTGATATAACTGCCGGGTTTCCACGAAAGAGGTTGGGTAAACCCTCCCAACTAGACGGCACACTGCTCTATCTAGTATCCCCATCATCTGATTTCGTTTCAGGAGCCACCATTCGGGTTCACGATGCCCAAGGCGCTGGTTAACCTTCAGACGTCTGAAGCCAGCTAGCCTGCGCAACAGTGAGTACCGATATCGAAACAGCTATTGAAGAATGGCAGACCCAAGGCTGGACCGTTGTCCACGATTTGGTACCTGCCGAAGAAATAGATGCTGCTGTAGAGGAACTCTGGGGACATTTCCCACATCCATCTGACTACCACTCGGGGAGCCCTGAAGCCCTCGCACATTTTGAGAATGAGAGTACCGATGCGCGGTATCAACCTTCACGTCAAGGAAAATCGCACGGACTCAACCAAGACGACGCAACTGGGACCGAATTTCGCCTACGGCAATTTCTAGGACATGTGCTCTTCCCATATGACTCTCACCTACTCAATCGTCTCCAGGTCCATCCGCGGGTAGTTGATTTCGCGCAACGCGCAATGGGCTCGGAGGACATCCGTCTTTACCAAGCACGAATATGGGGTAAATACACTGGGGTCACCGACTACGAGCAACCTTTCCATCAGGATCGCAACCACACAATTGTTCCCGACCGCATCGAACCGGGCTGGTGGAACCTGCTCGGGTTTTTGTATCTTTCCGATGTCGAAGAAGGAGTGGGACCAACTGAAATACTCAACCTCGGTGACACTCCGCCGGGTTCCGACCCTCAATCTGCTGCGGGTCGCCGAGGCTCTTACCTTGCCTACCGAACCGACGTATGGCACCGAGGAGTAAATTTAACTCGAGAGGGTGGGTCAAGGTTTCTCATGAACATGGCCTTTAAGCATGCCCACCATGAGTGGATCGGGTTTGACAGTTTTCAACAAAACGCGAACCGCGGGCCTTGGTCCAAGTTCGCGGCAAGCTGTACCCCTGAGGAACTCGCTCTTTTTGGTGCACCAAAACCCGGACATCCGTTCTGGACAACCGAACTTGTCGACGCCTTGGAAGACCGGTACCACGGAATCGACGCGACACCATGGCGAGAGGCTTTGGAATAGTGGACCTCGATCAGGCGATTGACAACTGCATCACCCAAGCGATCGACGACGAAGTCATTCCCGGGGCCGTAACCGCGGTGGTCAACCGAGACGGACTGATGAGCATTCGTTCCCACGGAGTCAGATCAGAGACGAACCGAAACCCAATGACTGACGACACGGTTTTTCAAATCGCCTCGATGACGAAACCCATAACCGGGGCTGCATGTATGCAAGCTGTAGAGCGCGGAATCTTAGAACTCGATCAGCCCGCAGGCCAAATACTCCCATGGCTAGACGAAGTCCAAGTTCTTGAAGGTTTCGATAAATCAGGGCCCATTTTGCGCCCCCCCAAAAAACCGGTCACGTTGCGCAATCTGCTCACTCATACCTCAGGGTTTAGTTACGCGATCTGGAACTCCGAAATCGCCGAATGGACGAAACAAAGCGGTATACCTAACTTGGGCAGCGGAAAATTAGAGTCGATCCANCAACCACTTGCTTTTGACCCAGGTGACCGTTGGGAATACGGGATCGGACTCGACTGGGCTGGACAGCTCCTCGAAGCCACAGGCGGCGGATCCCTAGCACAGTGGATGACAACAGAAATCTTCAGCCCTCTAGGGATGACTGACACTGCTTACGAATGTCGACCGGACATGAAGAAACGACGAGCAGACACTCACGTCTTAAGCAACGGCCAGTGGAAGGCGCTCGCTTCGGGCTCGCAAACAAGCCAACCAGAATTTAACAGCGGNGGCGGCGGGCTTTTCTCCACGACACTTGACTATGCGAAGTTCATTCAGATGCTCTTAAGGGAAGGAGAGCTGATGGGCCAGCGTGTCCTCTCACCACAGACTATTTCTCTGATGTCCGCTAACAGCATCGGTGACCTTCGGGTTTCACCAGTGACCTCTTTGGACAACAACCTAAGCGCTAATTTTGAGTTCATGTCGGGAACCCCTAAGTCTTGGGGTCNCAGCTTTCAGCTAAATGAAGAAGCGGTTGAAGGCGGCCGCGGGGTGGGGTCATTGAGTTGGGCAGGGCTATGTAACACGCACTTCTGGGTTGACCCCAAAACAGGTCTCGGGGCTCTCCTAATGACTCAAACTCTTCCCTTCATGATTCCTCAAGTCGCAGATCTCTTAGAACAATTTGAACGGGTTATCTACGCAACGATGACGTCTTGACGTGAAGGCTTCAGATCGCGTTGCAGGCGAGCGCGAGTTCATAGCGTTCACTGCTCTTTTGACCAGTGCTATAGCCCTATCGATCGACATGCTCCTACCTGCCTTCGCCGATTTACGTTCTTCTTTTGGCATGGAACCCACCTCAAACCTGCCGGGGCTAACGATCACTTGCATTTTCGTGGGCATGGCTATCGGGATGCCCATATATGGCCCCATGGCAGATACTTACGGACGTATACCTGTCCTAAGAGCCGGCATCGCCCTATTCGCGTTAGGGGCGCTCGGATCCACGCTGGCTCCAAACCTCATCTTTCTCCTAGCTTCCAGAGTGCTTTGGGGAATCGGGTGCGCAGCTCCCCGCACTATTAGCCAGGCGATGATCCGAGACAAATTTGAAGGCGATGACATGGCTCGAGTCATGGCAATCGTTCAAACCATTTTTTTTGCCGGACCCGTACTTGCCCCGGTGATCGGAAACCTACTGGTGCAAGCAGGAGGATCTTGGCGTCTCACGATGCTTTTCGGTTTGGGTATAGCGATTGTGATTTGGCTGTGGTCCTTCAGAATCACCGAGTCACTGGACAGCGCCAACCAACGCGACCTCAGTTTCTCCGCAACAAAACAGGGGCTCAAAGTCGTCTTCCAGAATCGACTAACGATTGGCTATGCGATAACCCTTCTGTTCTCAGGCGGAGCTTTCTACAGCTTCCTAAGTAGTTCGGAACTAATAATCGGCGAGATCTTCAAAAAGCCGACCTGGTTTGTTCCTTATTTCAGCATCACTATGGGCGTGATGGCTGCCGTCGCCTTAACAGGGTCTCGGGTCGTGGGACGAATTGGGGCGAGGCGTCTCGGGCACGGCGCGCTGGCCTTTCAACTGGGGGCCAGCTTACTTATGTTGATCTTGGCCCTTTCAACAGACGGCGTTCCACCGGTAGGTCTCTGGATGGTCCTAATGACAGCACAGATAGCCGCGATGGTTGTCATGATGCCGACTATGACAACTTTGGCCCTCGAACCTATGGGAGCCCTAGCTGGAACCGCAGCGTCAACAATAGGTTTTATAACCCTCGCTATCGGTGCACTTCTAGGTGCGATCATTGACCGTCAAATAACCTCAACCGTCACACCACTCGCTATCGGCTACGCCCTATACACATCGCTCGCGGTGGTAGTTGTCCTTACTATGGTCCGGAAAAACAATCCCGACCATCTAAACCCTGGTTGATCTAACCCACCCGAATTGGCACGGAACGAGGGCCTCTAACCTGAGTTCCTCCCCATTGGACCTCAGACTCCTCGGCCAACGAGAACTCTGGGAAGCGTTTGAGCCACTCTTCCATTGCCACCACTAGTTCCATTCGGGCCAGGTTTGACCCTAGACACCGGTGGATACCTATACCGAAGGCAAAGTGACGATTTTCTTGTCGGTCGATGACCACTTCATCGGGGCGATCAAACATTTCCGGATCACGGTTACTAGCGCCAAACGGCAGGAACACCTTGTCCCCAGCCATTACTGGGCATCCTGCAATCTCGGTGTCCTCAGCAGCTACACGCGCCATTGTTACCGGCGAATAAGCCCTTAAAAATTCTTCTACCGCGGTAGGGATTAGTTCGGGCTCTTCAACCAAGCGACGGCGATCATCTTCATGAGTAGCTAGGTGAAGAAGATTTGAGGCTATAGAACTCCAGGTGGTGTCAATACCTGCAACTAAGAGAAGGAAGCAGGTACCTAAAATATGTTTGTCGGTCAGCGGATCTCCATTAGGGAGAGTCTCCGCTTGGAGTTTGCTGATCAGGTCATCACGGGGATTCGCTCGACGATCAGCAATAGTCATATCGAAGTACTCAAGAATTTCCTTGGTCGCCGTCGTTAGACGCTCCCATTCCTCGTCGGGATGGCTTTGCAAAATATCTGTCGCCCACCTGGTGAACATCTCACAGTCATCTTCAGGCAAGCCGATCATCGCCCCGATGACTCGCACTGGTATGTACCTTGCATATTGCTCAGCGGCATCAACAACATCCGACGGATCGACTGCATCGAGTAGTTCGATAGCAATACTCCTAGTTACCTCTCGCATTTCCTCAACCGCTTTGGGGGAGAAGTAGGGCAACAACATTTGGCGGGCGTCTGTATGAAACGGTGGGTCGGAAGTAATTGGAGGGGCTACGAGCAAGCTGACGCCTTCGGGTGTCGCGGCTACACCGATATCTCGTGACGAGAAATTTTCGGTGTCATAGGCAACTGACGAAATGTCGGCGTAGCTGGTGGGTAACCAACCGCCGCCGTTGAGAGATGTATGTGCTACAGGACATTCTGACCGCAGTCGTTTCCAGACCTCCGGTGCTTCTTGCACGTATTCCGGACCGAAAACATCAATATCTCGTTCATGGTTAGATGCACTGCTCATTCCTTAAGCGTAGATCCAGATGGGGTGCCCTTGCACGTAGGCTCTGTTTATGAGCACGAATCACTTACACGACAACCTCGGCCCGGGGTTACTAGAGGAAGTAGCCACTGGTGTATTCAGCTATGTACAGCCAGACGGGACATGGTTTATTAACAACACGGGATTCATAGTGGGCGAGAGCGGAGTGATCAGTATTGACACCACTTCAACGGAACGCAGAAACCGTGCATACATCGACGCCATAGCGTCAGTGACTTCTAATCCAGTGACTTTGTTAGTTAATACACATCACCATGCGGATCACACGCACGGCAATTACCTCTTTCCGGAAGCAACGATCATTAGTCACAGTTCTTGCCGAAACGTGATGTTGGCTACTGGTATCCCTGACTACCGCGCAGCCTTTCCGTCAGTTGAGTGGGGATCTCTCGAATTCCGTGCTCCTGACGTTACATTCGAGGGCACTACCCAAATCCATCTTGATGACTTAACAGTCGATTTATTTGACTTGGGCTACGTCGCGCACACTGATGGAGACGTATTGGTCTGGCTGCCCGACCGCGGTGTCCTCTTTACCGGAGACCTCATCTTCCACGGTGGTACGCCGTTCGCCTTGTTCGGATCAGTGCAGGGAACACTCGATGCCCTCCAGGTCATAGGAAACAAGGGTGCAGAAGTGGTTGTCCCTGGCCACGGACCAGCGTTTTCGGGTGCTCAAATCCAAGAGGTTTTGGACAGTCAGCGGGCTTACCTCGAATTCGTGCAAGAGACAGCCACCGAAGGAATTCGTTTCGGGCGCACCCCAGTTGAGCAGGCTCTGGTGACTCAGTTAGGTGAATTTGAAGATCTGACTGACAGTGAAAGGCTGGCTGGAAACCTTCATGTCGCCTATCGAGAAAACTCTGATGCAGACTACGAATGGGTCGGCTTCGATACTGCGATCGCTGACATGATCGTGTTTAACGGCGGGAAGCTCCCTCATTGCGTTGCATGACAGAAGTTCTAACCACCGAAGGGTAAGGCCAGTCCAGGCCGTGGCCATTCAGTCCGTATCAACTGACCCGTACCCGAGAGAGTGATGAAGGCTGTCTGCATATCTGAGCCTCCAAAACAAATGTTCGTGCAGATTGGATCATCAACAGCAAAAAATTCGAGTTCTTCTCCCTCCGGAGTGAAAGTGCTGATTCCGCCAGTCTGAATTGTTGCAACACTCACATTTCCATCTGAGTCCATTGCAAGGGAATCAAAAAGTTTGCGCCCTGCCGGGCGAGCTAAGAAACGACCATGAGGGGAGCTTGCGAGTTCTCCAGGACCTGAAAGTTCCCAATAGAGAATGGAACCCTGATGGGTCTCCGCCACATAAACCCGGTCTTCTTCGGGTGATAAACCAACACCGTTAGGTCCATCGAGAGGAAATGAGACTTCTTTGACTAAAGATCCATCCGACCGGCCGTAGTAAAGACCACCGCGATCTCTCGTCCGAGCTCGAGTTTTGCCGTGATCGGTGAACCAAAATCCCCCAGTGGAGTCGAACATAAGGTCATTTGGACCTTTTAACGGCTCGCCGTCTACTTCGGCATAGAGAATTTCGACTTGTCCTGTGTTGATATCAATGCGCTCGA
The DNA here is from genome assembly GCA_002708935.1 of Acidimicrobiaceae bacterium. Taxonomy (GTDB): domain Bacteria; phylum Actinomycetota; class Acidimicrobiia; order Acidimicrobiales; family Poriferisodalaceae; genus MedAcidi-G3. Next base: position 60,845 of record PAPO01000006.1, read on the forward strand.
TGCGACCTGACGAATAATCATCCGGGACCAAGCCCGGAACGGTGAGCCCGCGGGCCTCTCCCCATGTGAATCCACCGTTGTTGCATACGTACAAAGCGCCGTCTGGACCGACTGCGGCACCATTGGGTCCGCCTCCGGGTTGCGCCACAACTTCAACCGATCCGTTGTCGGGGTCAACGCGAGAAATCGTGCCGCGTTTTACTTCTACCAACACAATGGAGCCGTCGGCCATACATACTGGCCCTTCCGGAAACTCCAATCCGGTGGCTACAACGTCGTAGTTAGTCATACAACGACACTAGCTCTGCTAATTAAGTCGGTGTCAGGTCAACGGTCACCGAGCAACGCGTCCAATTCTTCTTGGGTCATCAAAACATCACGCGCTTTTGAACCTATCGAAGGTCCTACAACTCCTCGCTGCTCTAAAAGATCCATGAGTCGACCAGCTCGTGCGAACCCGACTTTGAGTTTGCGTTGCAGCATTGAGGTTGAACCCAGTTGCGTGTCCACAATTATTGTCATCGCCTGCATCATCAGTTCGTCATCGTCCTCATCTCCCGACGAGCCTCCCGGAATGACCGCAGGGCCGGGAACGTTCGACCCCTCAACGCCTTCGATGTAGTTGGTATTGGGTGCCTGTCTTCGCCAATGGGCAACTACTTGATGTATTTCTGCTTCGCCGACCCAGCAACCTTGAACCCGTTGGGCCACGCTGCTGTTGGAACCTAGAACCAACATGTCTCCCTTCCCGATCAGACGTTCAGCCCCTGGTTGATCAAGAATGACGCGACTGTCGGCAAGGCTCGACACAGCGAAAGCTATGCGTGAGGGAATATTCGCTTTGATAACTCCGGTAATGACATTCACAGACGGGCGCTGCGTGGCAATGACCAGATGAATTCCTACAGCTCGAGCCATCTGAGCCAGTCGAGTGATGGAATCTTCTACGTCCCGTGCCGCGACCATCATCAAATCGTTTAACTCGTCAACGACGACAACGACGAACGGCATACGTTCAAATTCACGCTCTTCGTTTAGATCGGAAGCAAGTCGTCCTTCGTCATACGCTGCGTTATATCCGGTGATGTCGCGAAACCCTATTTCAGAGAGAACGTCATAACGGCGTTCCATCTCTTTTACCGCCCATGACAAAGCGTTGGCTGCTTTTTTAGGATTCGTCACCACTTGAGTCAGCAGGTGAGGAAGGCGATCATATTGACCAAGTTCGACCCGCTTAGGGTCGATGAGGATCAGCCGAACTTCATCAGGGGTCGTCCGCATTAGTAGTGATGTGATGACCGAGTTAATACAAGATGATTTCCCAGCCCCAGTGGCTCCCGCTATTAGAACGTGTGGTGTTGAAGCGAGGTTGGACATCACAACATTTCCCGAGATGTCCTGGCCGAGCGCCACCTCCAACGGGTGCGTCGCGTCTGCTGCCGCCTGCGTAGAAAGAATGTCTCCTAAAGCGACAAGATGACGATCCGCGTTAGGAACCTCTACTCCGATCGCCGACCGACCCGGGATAGGGGCGAGGATTCGAACATCGGCTGATGCCATTGCATAAGCAATATCTTTATGCAAGCTGGTGACTCGAGACACTTTGACGCCTTTGCCAAGCGACAGTTCATATCGCGTAACTGTCGGCCCTACCTCCATGCCCGTCACTCTCGTTTCGACACCATGGCTAGCAAGCGCAGCTTCGAGGTTTCGGGCACCATTTTGGAGGAGGCGTTCATCAACGTCTTGGGAACCAGATCTTTCTAGGCTCTCAAGCCCCGGCAGTTCCCAATCTCCACTAGGCCTGGTTGTTAAATCAATTTCCATCTGTTCAGGTGGTAATTCTTCGTCCACTGGGTCTTCTACAGGCAAACGCAGACCGGGCTCTTCTTCAACTGATTCGTCAGGTTGCAACGGTTGCTCTGTTTCCGCAACTATTTCAGCCTGGTCGGAGCTCCGAGGGGCCTCAGCTTCAAGGGCGGGAATGCCGCTTCCTGGGGCGGAGATCGTTGGCAGAGTGCGTCTTTCTCGCCGCGAGCCTTCCGGTGCCTCTCGGTCAGAACCAAGGCTTTGGAGGTTGGTCAACCCCCGGCGAATCTGCCTACCCCCGAGGCGAGCAGCCCAAGCTGCCGCACCTAATACCTGTCGAAGGCCTGTGTCGGTGACGATTAGAACGCCAAACATGGCAGCTAGCAGGAGCACCACCCAAGCCCCGGGCTCATCCACAGCACCGCGAAGTGGCTCCCCCACTACGGCTCCCAAAATTCCTCCTGAAGAACGTAGCTCTTCAAGTGTTGTTCTAATGCCTGCTGCATCACCTAATAGGTGAGCCATACCTGAGAAGGCAAGACTTGTGAGGACTCCTCCAAACGCAATCCTCCAGGTCCTCTCACTTTGTTTATCTCGCAATATGGCATAGGCACACAACAACAGGGCGAAGGGAACCACATAGCGGAAAATTCCCACCAAAACACTCATGACACTTTCAAGTAAGCGTCCTGCAATTCCCGCTTTGTCACCGAAAAGTGCCAGCAAAGAGATCAGAGCTACCACGAGCAGCAAAAGTCCAGTGATGTCAGTCCCCCGACCGCGCAAGCCGGCTTCGCTCATTCTTCGGAATATCGATGATTTCGCTGACTTCATCAGTTAGGGCTTTTCTGGTTAACCGCTCGACGTGTTGGACAAAGCTAGGAATTCTTTTGGTTGATTGGGCGCTTACATCCCACACTTGCGAGAGTACCGAAAGGCCAGAGAAATTCTGGTTCAGTCAACCAGAATCACGGTCGCTGAAATCGGCGGCCGTCTACGAGTTCGGTTTCCTACGAACCGACCAGTAGCCCGACGGATAGCCCGCTCGATGCTCTCGACGTCCTTGTCTTCGTCAAGCGCAGAAGCTACAGCTTCAACGACTTCGACTTCTAGCTCCGCGAGAACTTGAACGCTTCGCTCCATATCGATCCACCCCAAAGTGGATATCTCCGGGTGAGCCGCTAAACCATCTTCTAAGTTCAACACGACAGTCACATGAACGAAACCACTCTCACCTAACTTCCGTCGATCTTCTAACAGATCAACTGACAAATCATCTAAGAGACCGTCGACGTAACGGTACGGGGCCGGAATTTGTCCACTGATCCGAAGACCTTCATCATCGAGGATGAGCTGATCTCCGTCACTTGCAACGATGCTTCGGTCTTGGGCGTGTCCAGCTTCGGTCGCCAAATCCGCGTTCCGACGCAGCATTCGATGTTCACCCTCAATTGGCACGTACCACTCAGGCAGAACCAGTCGGTAAAGCCGGTGTAACTCTTCTCTTTGCGCATGTCCGGTGGTGTGAACATGTTCATATCCGTCGTGAACTACCTCGCAGCCCACTCGGGTCAGCCGATTTATGATCCGATAAACCGGAAGCTCATTTCCTGGGATTGGGTGACTGGAGAGAAGCACCACATCATCTTCTGACAGAGAAAAATCGGGATGATTTCCTCTCGCCAATAGAGATAAGGCAGCGTTGGGTTCTCCTTGAGATCCAGTACAAATAACGCAGACATCTTCAGGGTCATATTCGTTGAGCCTGTCAATCGAATCAACCGAACGAGCTGGTAAATCGAGAACACCTATTTCTTGGGCTATCCGGATGTTGTTTACCATCGACCGACCGAGCGGAAAAATAGTTCTTCCTTCCCGGATTGCCACATCACAAATCTGCTGCACTCGATGGAGATGACTGGCGAAGCAACTCACTATTAGTCTCCGCCCCTTCCACTGAGGAAACAGCCGTTTGAAGGTTGCACCGATCGTGGATTCTGAGGGACTCCATCCAGGTTTATCTGCATTAGTCGAATCAGCCATCAACAATCGGATACCCGGGCCTCGTTGGATTTCTTCCAAACGCTCCAAGGCAGTTAAGCGTCCGTCAACTGGTTCTGAATCAAGTTTGAAATCCCCTGTATGAACAATCACCCCTTGCTCGGTGTGTAAAACGATGCAGAGGCTCTGAGGCACCGAATGGGTTATCGGCAGTACCTCAACGTCAAACGGACCTACGTCTAGTCGATCTCCGTCAGCAACTACATGAAACGAAGTCCGATTTTCGAGGCCTGCTTCCTTCACTTTGTGTCGAGCAAGTCCCATGGTTAGTTCAGAGCCATATAGGGGAACTGCGACGTCTCTTAGTAGGTGTGTTACGCCACCGAGGTGGTCTTCGTGACCATGAGTCACAATGAGTCCGACGATGTCTTCGCTGCGTTCCTTCAGCCACGTGTTGTCTGGAAGGACCACATCGATGCCGGGCATAGTGGCATCAGGAAACATAACCCCGAAGTCAATCAGGAGCAGCTTTCCTTCGACCTCAACACACGTGGAGTTACGACCTACTTCCCCGAGGCCACCAAGGAACGTGATCCCTACATTGGGTGATTGCAAATCAAGCCTTCAACCGCGAGTAGACCTCTCGAGCTTTGTCTTCTAAGCCCTGGGGTGTCGGTCCCATCGGTAGACGCGGCTCGCCAACATTTAACCCGAGTGTTCTCATCATCGCTTTCGTTGGCACCGGATTCGGCGCTTCGTCTCCGGTTTCGTAGTCAAAACTTTCGAGAAGAAGCTTATTGATTCGTTGAGCTTCGTCAGCGTTACCTGACTCCCAAGCATCCATCATCGCAACATGCTCGGGCGCCGACCAGTGGGCGGCGACGCTGATAACACCTACCGCACCCACCGCTAGGAGAGGCAAAGTCAACGCGTCGTCGCCGCTATATACCTCGAAATCTTCTGGGGCGTCGCGGATAACTTTCGCTGTCTCCCCCGGATTGCCTGCTGCATCCTTTACCGCAACAACATTTGGAACATCGTGTGCTAAACGCAGGAGCGTTGAAGTTTCTATCTTCCTGCCGGTCCTGACGGGAATATCGTAAAGAACAACTGGCAGATTGGTTGCCGAAGCAACAGCCTCAAAGTGCGCAAAGAGGCCTTCTTGCGAGGGTCGGTTGTAGTAAGGGGTAACCGCAAGAATGCCGTCGCATCCGAGTTCTTCAGCTTTGCGGGTCTGCTGAATCGAGTGCTCCGTGTCATTGGTTGTGGTTCCGGCAATCACTGGGACCGACACAGTTTCAGCTATGGCACGCCATAGCTCCCAGTCTTCCTCATCCGTTACAGCTGGGCCTTCACCGGTCGTACCGGTGATCACTAAGCCTTCACTTCCTTGTTCTACGAGCCATTTGGCAAGGGCGACCGATGCATCAATATTAAGAGCGCCGTCGTCAGAGAACGGGGTCACCATTGCCGGAATGACACGGCCAAATCGCGCAGTCATAGGGCCGAGGGTAGTCCGTTATTCGCCCGACTCACTCGCTCTATCAATTCCTAGCGTCGCAAGTAAGTCCTCGTGAAGCTCAAACCACACTGTGTGATAGCTCGGCATGATTGGCTTAGTCAACCAGTCCAGCTCCCCAGAGAGCAGTTTCTGCATGGCCGCAGTGAACCGCGACGAGTAGTTGTCAAACCTTGTAAGGACCTGTTCTAACGTCCCGAGAATTACTCCGACTTCTCTGTCTAGCTCAATCAATCTGTCAAAAATTTGTTGATCGTAGGCTGGGTCACTGTGGTCGTTGAGTTTCTGTTCTCCTGCGCCATCATTGATTACCTGCCAGTCAGTACAAAGCTGCAACATGGTTGGATTCAGAGCAAGGAACCGTTCATATCCACTTTGGACAACACTTCGAACTCCTACCTCTTCAAGCTCGAGGCTGAGAAATTCTTCGCCTTCTTCCCGGCCGGTCGGAGTTAGAACGAACTTGTCTACGCCTTCAACCTGGCGCATCACACATTTGTTTGCTTTGACCATCTCGGCAAGAGCCGCTTCGGTCACATCGAGTTCAAGTCCATGAACCGATGAGATCGTCTCAACTTCACCAAAGCCCTTCAAGCGGAGAGCGAGCGTCACCAATAATTCTGGGTCTGAGGGGTGGGACATATCAACTTACGAAATCAGCTCAGCTCGCCTGTTCAGCTTCTAGCTCTCGCGTAATGGCGAAAGCGTCAACTTCTTCGGCAGTGTCAACCCAATCTTCATATTGGATCACACCGATCTCTCCGAACTTGGTCCGAAGCCAACCGTCGCCAGCGTCCAATAGACCGAGTTTCTTGCAGTTCGGAACAATCTTGGTGAATAACAACTGTTGGAATTCTTGCCTAAGAGGATCTTGATACGCCAAAGGAATCACTTTCTTCACATCGGCGCCCATGCGTTCCCAGACTTCTTGCTGCAGGAACCTGTCTCGCATTCGGACTGCTGCTTCGAACGCAAATTCTTGGCGATCGCGAAGCTCGGCCTGTGTCATGTCTTGGTAGACCTCTTTGAGGGAGAGAATCCCAAAAGCCACGTGGCGAGCCTCGTCGCTCATTACATAGCGCAACAATTGTTTTAGAAGAGGCTCTTCGCTCTGTTGATACATGAATCCAAAGGCTGCCAACGCGAGGCCTTCAACCATGATCTGCATTCCGAGGTACGTCATATCCCATCGGGAGTCTTCGATAATGTCGTCTAGGAGCATCCTCAGATGAACATTGATCGGATAGCTATCCGACAACTTCGTGTCTAAATATTTTGCGAAGACTTCGACATGGCGAGCTTCATCGACTACTTGGGTTGATGCGTAATACTTTGCGTCCATCCATGGCACCGTCTCAACAATTTTGGCGGTGCAAACCAGAGCGCCTTGTTCACCATGCATGAATTGGCTGAGAGCCCAGTTCTGTGACTCCATGTTGAATTTGACCCATTCGTCACGGCCCCAGGACTCAACGCCAGTTCCTGAAAGGTCCATAACCTCGCCAGCTCCGCCATTGGTTTCGTATTCCTGAACGGCTAGTGCTTCTTGNTCGACATCTGTATCCCAAGGCAGGTCAGTTTCCCCGTTCCATTGCCCTACTTTTGCTTTCTCGTAGAGCTTGGCGAGCTGGGGGCGCGCGCCTTTCTCATAATCCCATGAGTAGATGCACTCAGCGTTGTCCTCAACGGCGTGGATGACTTCATTTGGGTCGGTATTCGTCATCGCTAAGACCGCCTCAAAGTCATTTGGGTCGGTACGGCCGATGATCTCTTCCACCGTAGACATAAGAAGCTCCTATCCTTAGCGATTCGTATAGGTTACCCATCAGTAACTTATGATGAGATTCTAACAGACCGAGATCTTCGAACCAGCACGTCGAAAAACCTTCCTGGCAGAAGAGCGTTCAACACTGCGGCAATTCGTGCATCGCCTCCGANTATCCGACGGCGCGGCGGATACCGGCGACCAGCGCATTTTTCGATCACGGTCGCGACACGGTCCGGGTGAATGCCGCCACGATGACTTTGAGGTGTCTTCACTATCGCCTGTTCGAGAAACCTTCCATATTCGTCAAGCCCTTCAGTAGGAAGCCTTTGATAAATGTCGTTGGAANACCGCTCGACCTTCTCCCACAAGGGTGTTTGAACTGCCCCCGGTTCTACCAATGTGATGCGCGGTCCATCGCGGCCTACTTCTTGTCGCAACGAAGATACAAGTCCCACAAGCGCGTGTTTGCTCGCAACATAGGGACTGAGCAGCGGCAATCCGACTCNCGAATTGATCGACCCTACGACAATGATTCGTGANCGANCGGAAGCTCGTAGCAGAGGCAGCGCGTGCCGGATGGATAAAGCAACGCCAACGACGTTGACATCTAGTTGTTGTCTCCATTCAGCCTGAGAGACATATTCCAACGGTCCTCCAACCACAATTCCCGCNTTGACGACTAATAACTCGAGGCCNGCGGAACCGCGCTTGGCAGCAACTTCGTNGAAAGCCGTCTTAAGTGATGACTCATCAGTNACTTCAATCTGCAACGANGAGACGCCAGGATGTCGGTCAAGTTCGGCCGCGTCCGTCCGAGAACGTGTCCCTGCCCAGACTTGCCAACCGTTGTTGGCAAGTCGCTTCGCGACCGCATGGCCGATTCCTGTGCTTGCCCCGGTAACTACNGCAGCCTGTTCTGTCACCGGNTCAAATTCTGATACTTATTCGACGACTANATCGGCGAATGCGTCACGAAGTGTTCGTTTCGAGAACTTCCCGGTAGAGGTTTTAGGCACCTCGTCAATTATCTGGGTGGCGCTGGGCAGCCACCACTTCGCCATTCGTGGTGTCAGATATTCAACTAACTCCTCATGTGTCAGTGATTCTCCATCTTTGAGAACCACGCATGCCATGGGTCGCTCCATCCATTTCTCCGAAGCAACGGCGATGACTGCCGCCTCAGAAACCTTGGGGTGACTCATGATCTCGTTCTCGACTTCTACAGAACTGACCCACTCTCCCCCGGATTTAATGAGGTCTTTTGTGCGGTCGACGAGACGTATATAGCCACGTTCGTCACAAGTNGCNACGTCTCCTGTTCTCAGCCATCCATCCTCCGTAAAGGAATCTGCTGCNTCCGGTCTTTTGTAATACTCGGCGGTAATGAAAGAACCACGAACCTGCAATTCGCCGCTTGATTCGCCGTCCCATGGCAGTTCCTCAATCGAATGAGGTTCACAGATTCGAAATTCGACAGTNGGGACTATGGTCCCTACCGANGCTCGCAGATCAGCTTTGGTTTCNTCATCTAAATTCGCTTCAGCTGACTTCACGTGAGCGATAGCAGCAAGCGGGCTCGTCTCGGTCATACCCCAGGCCTGAAGTATCGGTAGCCCGATTTTGTTTTTGTAGCCCTCAGACAACGATTTCGGCACTGCTGAACCACCACAGGGGATTGCTCTCAAACTAGAAACGTCTCGACCGTCTAACTCCTCTAAAACTCCCATCCATATGGTTGGCACTCCAGCAGCGATGGTCACCTTTTCCGATTCCATTAATTCAGCTATTGGTTCGGGCTGCAATTTGGGGCCTGGATTCACAAGTGTGGCACCTGCTGCGACTGCTGCGTGTTGCAAACCCCACGAGTTCACATGGAACATCGGGACAACNGGCAGAATCACGTCGGACTCGCAAACCCCAAGCCCGTCAGCCGTCATGGTCGTGATGGTGTGCATATAAGTAGAGCGGTGGCTATACACCACTCCTTTGGGATTACCTGTCGTGCCGCTCGTGTAACACATCGAAGCTGCCTGTTTTTCATCTTTCACTTCAAAGTTCACCGGTGAGGCAGAAGAAAGCAGTTCTTCATAATCCAGCACCCTTGGATCATCAGGAACTTCACCGTCACCNTCGTCCATGACTATTAGATGCCGAACGGTTTCCAGCTGGTCGACCAACGGCCAGAGAAGAGCCATNAGCGAACGATCCACGAANATNACTTCGTCTTCGGCGTGGTTGGCTATGTAAACAATCTGATCCGCGAAGAGTCTGATGTTCAGCGTGTGTAGGACCCGGTTTGTGCAAGGCACCGCGAAATAAAGTTCNAGATGTCGNGCTGTGTTCCAGGCGAACGTCCCTACTCTCCCGTATTCACTCACTCCAAGATCAGCAAGCGCGCCACCGAGGTGGCGAGTGCGCTCCGCCCATTGTCCGTAATTGCTTCGCTCGATCCCTGTCGCTGTAGCGGTAACCAGTTCCTTATGAGGAAAAAGGCTTTCCGCTCTTCGAAAGAAGAAATCAAGAGTGAGAGGGGTATCCATCATTGTCGACTGCATGTGTCAAATCTAGGAGATGACCTCGCTCACAACCACATCCGCGTAGGGTGAAACTTAGAAATGACTGAACCCGAACTTCCTAAAACTCANCTAACTGCCGAAGATCGACGNCGAGCGAAGCNGCTNGCCGCGTTTCCNGTNGNTCTCGCCTTGGCAGCGTACGTCGGACAGATACTGACGAGCTCCTTGATCACTTCCCAACCCTTGGTGTTGATCTCNCTCAACGCTACGGATCCGATGTTGCTGCTGGCAGCCAACCAGTCCAGTGCTGCGGCGTTCCTAATAGTGGGTTCCATTCGGTTATTCGCCCCAGATTTATTTCTCCACCAGCTCGGATGGGAGTTCGGTCCGGCGACAAAGACTTACCTAAGTAATGAACTTGGGCCCCAGAGCGCGCTGCTGCGCACAATTGCCGCATTGGAGCGTTGGTTTCCTCGCGTCGGCTGGATGCTGCTTTTCCTTATTCCTGGNTACCCGATGTGNTTNTTAGCGGGCATCNCGAGAATGCGTCGNGTTCCCTTTGTCATCGTTAATTTGGCTGGNACTTTCTCTCGCCTGTTGCTTATCTATTGGGTGAGCTCAGTTTTCGAGGGACCTGTCGGAATGATTGTCAGGNTTATAAGTCGATTCTCGCTGCCTTTTACCTTCGCAATGGTTCTTCTCATAATGTTTCAAAGTCGACGGAGTATGAANAAATCGACCGAGTCTTAGNCACGGTCAGACACTGTCGATACCACTCCATGTGGGCAGGCTNGGTTGCGCTCCGACAGAGGTCACTGCGGCAGCTCCNGCACGGACTGCGATTAAAGCAGCAGCGATAGGGTCACCTGTATCGACGAAAGCTACCGAAAAGGCTCCAACNAANGCGTCGCCGGCACCTGTGGGATCGACTACTTCTACATCGGGAGCTTCGATTCTCGTTGTATCCGAACCCACTCTTANCTCACACCCGTCNGCTCCCAGAGTGGTGATCAGTACTGGCAACGAGGNGTNTCCCAACTGTTGCCTTTCATGACGGTTCACTATGACTACGTCAGCAAGNGGGAGAACNCCAGCAGCGACTTCGTTGAACGGCGCGGGGTTAAATACNACNTTGGTGGATGACGCTGCTGCCAGCAAAGCNGCGGTCCTTGCAGCTTCCGCACCTACTTCGCCTTGCAAAAGCAGCACGTCGGCGNTCGAAATCTCAGGTGCGGCTAGCTCCACTCTNCTGGCATCAAGCTCNGCGTTNGCCCCGGCGATNACGACTATTGACACGTCTTCTGGGTCGATAGTGATGAGNGCNGTNCCAGTTGNNGTNTNTCCTCGGTAGACATGNTCCCGGTCAACACCCGCTGCATCCAATTCTGCTAGCAGATAGTCGCCTCTGCTATCGGNGCCNACGCATCCGATCATGGTCACTTCAGCCTCTAATCGAGACGCCGCAACTGCTTGGTTAGCGCCTTTTCCGCCCGCGTTTTCTTCACATTTGCTGCCGTGGAGGGTTTCGTCAGCTTGGGGACGCCTCGGGACCCACACGGTGATGTCGTAATTGAGACTCCCGACAACGACTACTTGAGCGGCCAAGGTTCAGATTCCTAAATAAGAATCGAGTCCGATGGTGACCCCAGGGTGGTCGTTAATGACCTTGCAGGCCAGCGTTATGCCGCCCATGAAAGATGATCGATCCAAACTGTCGTGACGTAGCGTCAGCGTTTCCCCATCTGTGCCTAACAGGACCTCTTGGTGAGCAACTAGGCCACGCAACCGAACCGAGTGAACAGATATTCCTCCTGCTCCGACTCCTCCCCTTGATCCTGGAACGTTTTGTTGTTCGGTCGGGTCAAGTCCCCACTCGTCCGAGGCTTCGGCCATACGTTCGAGCGTTCTCATTGCCGTGCCCGAAGGAGCGTCAATTTTCTTGTCGTGATGAAGTTCAATAATTTCCGCAGTAGGGAAAAACGGTGCAGCCATTTCTGCGAATCTCATTAGCAGCACAGCCCCAATAGCGAAATTGGGTGCGACAAGACAGTTGCTGGAGGTGAAGACCGTCCGAAAGTGAGAAAAATCTTGTTCCCATAGACCACTGGTTCCCACTACAGCGTGCACTCCATTTGCGGCACACCACTCAACATTGGCTCTCGCCGCGTCGGCCACAGTGAAATCAACTATGACGTCTATGTCTGAGGGACTGACATCGTTCAAAGAGGCCACCATTGTGGTTGAACCCGTCGAGTCTTTCTGACCTGGTGAAGAGGGGTCGATCGCTGCGACAAGATCTAATTCTTGGTCATTAACGACTGCTTCACAAACCGCCGATCCCATTCGGCCTGCTGACCCTAAAACTGCTACACGCATAAATGCGGTCCCTTCTCAAGGACCCAAAACAGTCCGAGCCCTGCCTCCATTGTGGAGGACAGGGCTCACAGTTGGACTATCTATTTTGAAATATGCCGTATTTCAGGCAATTACATGAGTTATCGACGGCTACGTCGTCGTCGACGACCTCGGCCATCATCTTTGGGCTCGGGACCCATATCTCCGTACAGATCTTTCGCTGTCTCAGAGAAATGTTCCTCAAACGAGACATACTCCCGTGCGCTGGATGAACCATTCTCATCAGGCGAAGCTGTTTCTGCCGTTGTCTCTTCTGTCGCTGGTGACTCTGGTTTCGTCTCAGCTTCTTCGGATGATTCATTAGTCGTCTCTGCAGGAGCTTCCTCCGACTGAGCAGTGGGTTCTCCAACCATCGATAATGAAAGTTTTCCATTTGGGTCGATGTCATCGACAAGTACCTGTACCGAGTCTCCGACGTTTAATACTTCTTCGACCTTATCGAGCCTTCGGTTACCGCCCAGCTTGCTGATATGAAGCAAACCATCGGTGCCTGGCAAGATATTGACAAAGGCTCCAAATTTCGTGATGTTGACAACGCGGCCGTCATACTCCGCTCCAACATCAGCGGTCGGTGGGTTCACGATCAAACGAATTTGTCGCTCAGCCTCGACTACCTTGTCACGATCAGGCGAGCCGATACTGACGACACCAACCGTTCCATCATCATCGACAGAGATATCCGCACCTGTCTCTTCTTGGATGGTGTTGATGACCTTGCCCCTGGGTCCGATAACTTCACCGATCTTGTCGATTGGTATTTCGAAGCTGACGATTTTCGGAGCGTTACCTCCGACATCGGATCGTGGTTCGGCAATTGCTTCATTCATAACCGCGAGTATCTGCATGCGGGCTTCTCGCGCTTGCGAGAGAGCTTCAGCGAGTACTTCTGCAGGAATGCCATCAATCTTGGTGTCGAGTTGAAGAGCTGTTATGGCGTCTTCAGTACCCGCGATTTTAAAGTCCATGTCTCCAAAAGCGTCTTCCGCTCCCAAGATGTCGGTAAGAGTCACATACTTGCCTTCGGCGTAAACCAAGCCCATGGCAATTCCTGAAACGTGACTTCGGATCGGCACTCCGGCATCCATCAATGAAAGTGAGGATGCGCAGACCGAACCCATTGAGGTCGAACCATTTGATGACAGAACATCTGAGACCAATCTCAGGGTGTACGGAAACTTGTCCTTTGACGGAATCGCGGACAACAAGGCTCTTTCGGCTAGCGCTCCATGCCCAATCTCTCTGCGCTTGGGACCGCGCATAAATCCAGCTTCACCAGTCGAAAATGGTGGGAAGTTGTAGTGGTGCATGTACCTCTTACGGTCATTCGGGTTGAGTGTGTCTATAAGTTGTTCCATTCGACTCATACCCAACGTTGTGACGTTTAGTACCTGTGTTTCACCACGTTGGAACAAACCCGACCCGTGTGCGGTTTCACCCACATAAGCGACCTCAGCTGACAGTGGGCGTACTTCATTCGTAGCTCGACCATCGATACGAAAGCCGTCTTCCGCGATACGTCTACGCACGATTTCTTTCGAAACCGACCGCACTGCTGCACCAATTTGTTTCGCTGCATCAGCAGTTTCTGAGAACTCTTCTTCGAGTTGAGCTCGTATTTCAGCGGTGACTTCATCCTGGCGAGCTTCGCGTTCTGCTTTGTCGCCAATTGCCATTACTTCAGTCAGCTGAGGAGTCGCCACAGAACGAACTCTCTCTATAACTTCGTCGCTGTAGTCAACACTCTTAATCCATTGGAGTTCTTCGATGTCTCCAACCTGATTTCGTAAAGCTTTTTGAAGTTCGATGACATCATCAATCCACTGCTTTGAAGCTTCAAGACCGTCAGCAAGGACTTCCTCTGTGACTTTAGGAGCTCCATCGTCGTAATACTCGAAGGCTCGTTCAGTTCCTCCAGCTTCAACCATCATGATGGCGATATCACCATTTTCAAGTTGACGGCCTGCGACGACCATTTCGAACGTGGACTCTTCGCCTTCTTGATATGTCGGAAACGGGATCCACGAACCTTCAGTGCTGTACGCGATACGAACAGCAGCCACAGGGCACTCGAATGGTATTCCACTTACCCAAAGCGCCGCTGATGCACCGTTCAGTGCAATTACGTCGTACTGGTTTTCACCGTCTACGCCAAGAATGGTTCCGACGACATGTGTCTCGTGTCGGTATTCAGCAGGAAAGTTAGGACGTAACGGTCGATCGATCAGCCGGCAGGCGAGAATTGCATCATCTGAAGCACGTCCCTCCCGACGAAAGAAAGAGCCGGGAATCCGCCCCGCTGCATACATTCGTTCTTCAATATCTACTGTCAGCGGAAAGAAGTCGGCACCATCACGAGGTTTACTCGATGCTGTCGCAGTTACTAAAACCTGCGTAGAACCTATTCTTGCTGTAACAGCTCCATTCGAAAGCCCAGCTAATTTGCCAGTTTCAAATGAAAGGGTTTTGTCGGTACCAGAAATCGGTCCCGATACGGAAATGGCATCAGCCATAGTTTTCTTCTACTCCTTCGGCGAGACCTTCTCGCCATAATTTGCATTCAGTTGGTAGACGTCGGCCACTCCGGTTTAGGTGAGGGAGCGACGACAACCAATTGGTGCTGAATTGGGGGTCTTTGTGAGCTTCGATCGATAGTGACGTCAGTGGCCCGGAGGCCGGCCTTGTCACTCAGCGACGTAAACCGAGTTTGGCAATTAGCGCTCGGTAACGCTCAACGTCATTGTTGTCTAGATAGTTCAATAGTCGGCGACGGCGTCCTACAAGTTTCAGTAGTCCTCGTCTGCTGTGGTGGTCCTTTTGGTGGTTCTTCAAATGTTCAGTGAGATCGTCTATCCGGTCAGTGAGAAGCGCTATTTGTACTTCGGGTGAACCTGTGTCGGTGTCGTGTTGTCGATGCGCCATCATGGTGTCGGATTTTTCGGCCATATGTTTATTTCCTCGGGTGCAACTTCGGGCCGCTTCGTGGTAGGTCTGGCGGCTGGCTGGCCGGCGCGAAGATTACGCGCCANTTNGCATTCTAACAGCNAAGTTCNCACTTCATACAGGCGCNNNGTGTTCAGGTTCANCTCACTCAGATAGGCACTTAGCGGNATCCGCCACATCTTTGACAAGTTGCTCTTTTAACGCCTCGANACCATCAAATTTTCTTTCGCCNCGTANACGACGAACAAACCGNACCTTCGCCGTTTCTCCGTANAANTCACCTCGAAANCCAATCAAATGAGCTTCAANCAGCGACCTATCTGCNTCCTCGTAAAACGTGGGCCGTTTNCCAATGTTGACTGCAGCCGGGTATTGAGCGCCGTCGTCGCGGATNTACCAGGCNGCNTATACGCCNTCNGAAGGAACCTGCAAATCNCNGGTTGTTGGGATGTTCGCNGTAGGGAANCCAATGGTGCGTCCTCTTCTGTCGCCGGGNGTTACGACNCCCCTGACTTCGAATGGACGTCCCAAAAGGCGGTGCGCNTTCTCNACGTCCCCNTCAGAAAGAGCTGTTCGTATAGANGTAGAAGAAATCACTTCTCCTTCCCCAGTNAGTTGTTTGACCANAGGAAGTCCAATTACTTGNTAGCCATATTCTTCGCCNACTNCTCCGAGNGTTTGGACATTACCTCGGCGCCCTTTTCCAAAATGAAAGTCTGCCCCGACTACAACTGCTCGCGCNTGAAGGCAATCNACAAGCACTTGGCGAGCAAAAGTTTCAGCNGGAACCTCNGCNTGTTCAGGGGTGAATTCNACGACGAGGGTGTAGTCAACTCCNGTTTCTGCCAACAGTTCCAACTTGTGATCTAAGTCGCACAGTAGCANCGGGGCTGATTCGGGCCGCACGACTGTNGCCGGGTGTCGGTCAAATGTGACTANCGCTGTGGCACATCCACGTTCNGCTGCTAGCCGNTGCATTTCCGAAATGATGGTTCGNTGACCTCGGTGAACGCCNTCGTATTCTCCGACAGTTACTACGCTGCCCTGNTCCAAAGTCGGCGACCAAGCTAGGTCACGAATGATCTCCACAACGTCAAGTTACCGGCAAGCTNGCCTTACTACGACCCACAATCANCAATAGATCTTGTCCANNATTGACCCACACTTATTTGGGTAGAACAACGCCTACGANCACTCGGTCATCAATTTTCTCATGCACGGCGATCAGNTTTTCAGATGAGNCNGTTAACGCCCANGGACCTGCACCTTCGGTTCGNTCNNGACGNAATCTGCCGCCGTTTTGCACNACCGNTAACTCNTGNTCNGTNAGGGCNACCCGGTCCAAACCCCGCACTAACTCCAGANCCGGNTGCAACGGCGCTTCAAGAATTNNGTCGCTTTCTTCAATTCCAAAGACCCCACTTTGGGTTCTNCGAAGGTTNCGGATGTGAGCCCCNCCTTGAAGTGCTGTTCCGAGATCAGCTCCCAAGGTCCTTATGTAGGTGCCAGCAGAGCANTCGATGACGGCGCTCCAGATCAGNGGATCAGNCGTGGCTCGAACGTCAAATTTTCNTATGGTTACNGAACGAGCTTCNCGTTCTACCTCTTTNCCTTCACGAGCAAGCTCATNCAGTCTTCGACCTCCAACGCGTCGAGCNGACACCATCGGNGGGATTTGTTCAATCTCTCCTGTAAGCGCTNTCGCAGCTTCAGNGACTTGGGTGGCTTNAACCAACATTTGATGTTCAGCCACTACTTGACCTGACGAATCGAGAGTGTCTGTTTCGATCCCCAGAACTATCTCGACTTCATANGTCTTGAACGAAGANGTAGCGAAGCGCAGCANCCTNGTAGCNTTNCCTANCCCAACGACGAGTAGTCCGGTGGCATCNGGGTCCAAAGTGCCTGCATGACCAATGCGTCGNTCTNTAAAACGCTTACGTAACTGGGCGACGACNTCGTGGGAGGTCATTCCGGCCGGCTTGTCAATGAGGACCATTCCATGAACGGTTGGCGGTCTACGTCCCATTAATCAGTTTCAGTCTGCCTCTCTGAAGCATCTATCTGGAGTTCCTCCAGAATAGATTCGATTCGCCCAGCTTCTTGAATTGATCTATCCGGNTGAAAGTGAATAGTGGGCGTNCGGCGCATTCTGGATTGNTTTGCTAACGCTTGTTGGATTCTTTGTCTATGGCTTTCAAGNGCTTCGGTTGCATCTTCGAGNTCATCATCNTCGGAAACATAGAACCAAACTGTGGCGCCTGNGAGTTCACGATCGACGTCAACTCCAGTTATAGANAGTANGAAGAGNCGTTGATCGTCGATGCGCTCTANTTCACTGGCCACTATCTCTCNAACTAGNCCCGAAACCCGGTCAGTTCGGTCATAGTTCTGTCCGGNCCTNCCTTGATGACCCCGTTTTTTACTCATCGGCGAGCCTCTCAAGTCGATCCGCTATCTNTNGGCTAGGCGATCGGGATCTCCCGCTCATCGTATGTTTCGATGACATCGCCTTCTTTAAGATCNGTGAAGTCTGANAGTCCTATTCCGCATTCCATCCCAGCGGTCACNTGATTTGCTGGGTCTTGGAAGTGACGGAGNGAGGCGACTTCGCCTTTCCAGATGATGACCCCTTCACGCAAGAACCTGACCTTGGCTCCATCGNTAATCGTTCCATTTTCAACAAAGCAGCCCGCTATTGGTCCGACCCCCGAGATCCGGAAGACTTGCCGAACCTGAGCTTCACCCGTGACGATCTCCTCAAATTCGGGTTCGAGCATTCCCAACATGGCGTTCTCGATATCGTCGAGCAGNTGGTAAATNATTTCATAGAGCCGAATTTCGACATTTTCTGCNTCTGCGGCTTCTCGAGCTTTCCGGTCAGGNCGAACGTTGAAACCTAAGATCGTTGCNTTNGAGGCAACTGCTAGCTGGATATCGTTTTCATTGACACCACCTACACCTCTACTNACAAATGCNAGTTTGACATCGTCGCGCTCAAGCTTACGNANNCTCTCCGTGACTGCTTCCAAGGAGCCATGNACATCGGCTTTCAAGACCAAATTCANTGTNGTTGCTTCGCCCGCTTGGATTTGCTTGAAAATATCTTCAAGCTTNGCNCCTCCGCCNCCAGAAGATGATGCTGTAGCCATATTCGCTTGGCGCTGCCAGTGTTCGCGAGTATCGGCNACNCGGCTGGCNGTCTTTTCNTCAGGCGCAACGGTAAACATGTCCCCGGACCTNGGAACTTCTGAAAGNCCTAAGACCTCCACCGGAGANGATGGNCCAGCTTCAGTTACGGCATTACCNCGATCGTCGACCATTGCTCGAACTCGACCCCACGCCGCGCCAGCAACCATAGGATCACCGACCGAAAGAGTGCCTTGTTGAACTAGGACAGTAGCTACTGGTCCTCTTCCTTTATCTAGATTNGCTTCAAGNACAGTCCCTATGGCCCTGCCGTCTGGGGTNGCTTGAAGCTCTTCAAGTTCCGCTACAAGAACNATCTGATCTAAAAGGTCGTCNATGCCTTCCTCCGTCATNGCTGAAACNGGGACNGTTATGACCTCACCCCCATATGACTCNGGGATTAGATCTCTTTCTGCTAGTTGTGCCAANACCCGATTAGCGTCAGCGCCTTCACGATCNATCTTGTTGATGGCTACGACAATCGGGACCTCNGCCGCTCGCGCATGATCAATCGCCTCCAANGTTTGNGGCATCACTCCATCGTCNGCCGCNACTACCAGAATCACNACATCTGTAGCTTGAGCGCCGCGAGCGCGCATACTCGTNAAGGCAGCGTGTCCTGGNGTGTCAATNAAGGTCAGCGCTCGGCCGTTCCTATCGACCTGGTATGCGCCGATGTGTTGAGTTATGCCTCCTGCTTCGCCATCAACAACNTTTGACGATCGGATACGGTCCAACAACAGAGTCTTACCGTGGTCAACGTGNCCCATAACCGTCACNACTGGCGGACGGGGAGCNGTTCCTGGGGCGTCAAGGTCGATATCTAGAGCCTTGAGAATNTCTTCTTCCTGTTCAGCGCCTGGGTCAACGAGGCGAATNTCTGCNCCTAATTCCGCCGCAAATAGCTCGATCATGTCGTCGGTGAGGGATTGGGTTGCCGTNACCATTTCTCCCTGTTGCAACAGAAATCTNACAATGTCTGCAGCTGAGCGGTTGAGNTTGCCAGCTACTTCCTGNGCNGTTGAACCTCGCTCAACGACNATNTCACCTTCGGGTACCGGNGCGTCAACCGGNGTATANGTTGCCAGCTCTTGTGGCTGCAGNTCTTCCTGCTGACGTCTACGACGCTTTTGTTTACGGCCNCGTCNCTGNTGNGGTCCACCTCTGGGTCCTCCNGGACGNCCTCCTGGACGTCCTCCTGGACCGTCGGGACCGGTCGGNGGGCCTCCTGGTCCNCCCGGNNCATCGGAGCGCCGTGGGCCNCCCGNGCCNCTGGGNCGATCAGATCCNCGCTGGCCNCCGGTCGTACGACCTCCAGGCCGTGGGCTGCTNGGAGCNCCAACNTTGTCGGCGCGACGCGCTCGTGGAGGNCCTGGNGGNGGNGGNATAGCTCGGCCCGAACCCGATTTCGGCGGAGCNCCCGGAGGTGGTGGAATNCGCTTTCCACTNCCAGANCGTGGGGGGGCCGGCATCGTNGGTGGTGGCACCGATGGNGCNGAACCTATGTCTCGACTAGTTTGCTCGGCCCGANCGNCAGGCGTTTCATCANTTTTTGGTGCCGAACGAGCAGAGGGTTCTTCAGCAGTTCGACGGGCAGGTTCTTGACCACTTGAGGTGACCAGAGGACGAGCNGGTGGTGGCGNTGACACAGTNGGAGGAGTNTCTGCGNTCTCGGTGTCAACNCGGCTCAGATGGAGGGGCCTTTTCTGCGGCCGGAGCTTGCGCGACGGGCGCCTTCTTCGCGGGCGCCTTCTTCTTCACGGGCGCCTTCTTCGCGGGCGCCTTCTTCGCGGGCGCCTTCTTCGCGGGCGCCTTCTTCGCGGGCGCCTTCTTCTTCGCGGGCGCCTTCTTCGCTGGCGCCTTCTTCGCGGGCGCCTTCTTCTTCGCGGGCGCCTTCTTCTTCGCAGGTGCCTGCCCATCCTCTTCTGGCTCAGGGGGCTGTTCTTCCCGTATTAGTCCTTCTCGTTCGGCCTTGCGTCGAAGCCGGTCGGCTTGAGCAATCTGCACACTTGAGGAATGACTTTTTACGCCGATGCCGAGCGCGTCACAGAGCGCGAGCGTCTCGTCGTTGGTCAGACCTAGCTCTCTTGCGAGTTCATATACCCGGGGATTCTTGGGCAAACGCGTTCCTTACTTGTCGTTTAGGCCAATAAGCGGCAGTGATAGTTCCTTATGTCATCCATCTTCGCAGACAACGACGAGGTTCCGGTAAATAACGGTGCTGTAGACCAAACAGCCACGCTACCGGGTATCACGCCCGCTAGTGGTCAGTTGACCGGCTGTTCTTCGTCTTGTTCAAGGGTTTCTTGGTCTTCGATTGCCTCTAAGGAGTGTTCTTCATCCCCAGTTTCTTCACCGGACGGGTCCTCATTGACTTCGTCTTTGGCGAGTTCCTCATCTGAGGCCGGTTCACTCTCACCTTCTTCAGATACCCCTTCATTGAGGTTGTCTTCGGACACAGCTTCCTCAGCAGCAGTTGCCCAGTCATCAGCAGACATAGCTTCGCTTCCATCGGCTGGAACCCACGTCTGTTCGCCTGTCTCGGCGTCCGTAACCCACTCCCCCTCAGCCCAATCACCTTCTGCATAGGCATTTTCTTCATCGAGAATCTGGGTTTCACTCTTTATGTCAATTCGCCAGCCAGTTAAACGTGCTGCTAGTCGCGCGTTTTGCCCTTCACGACCAATGGCTAACGAGAGCTGATGATCGGGCACTACGACTTCAGCCACACCTTCAAGTTCGTGGAAACGAACCTCCCGCACCTTGGCCGGCGACAAAGCTTTAGCAACAAAGTCGTGCTGATCTTCCGAAAACGGCACGATGTCGATTTTTTCGCCTCTTAGTTCATTGACAACCTGTCGTACGCGGGCACCGCGCGCTCCAACGCAAGCGCCGACGGGGTCAATGTTGGTGTCATTTGACCAAACAGCAATTTTCGTCCTGTGTCCCGGCTCTCTAGCACAGGCCTTCATTTCAACTATTCCGTCACTAATCTCGGGCACTTCAAGTTTGAAAAGTTCACGTATCAATCCAGGATGCGTCCGCGACACGACTATCTGAGGGCCTTTAGCCGTCTTTCGCACCTCGACGATATAGGCCTTTAGACGACTATTCGGCTCCGGTCTTTCGTAAGGAACCTGTTCCGACTGAGGGAGCAACGCCTCAACTCGGCCTAAATCGAGCAGCGTGTAACGGGAGTCTGTCTGCTGAATAATGCCGGTCACTATGTCACCTTCGCGACCCGCATATTCGTCATATTTCATGTCGCGTTCAACTTCACGAATCCGTTGGGTCAAGACCTGGCGCGCTGTTTGCGCCGCAATTCTTCCGAAGTTTTCAGGTGTGTCATCCCACTCTTGAATGACATTGCCTTCCTCATCAATTTCTTGGGCAATAACGGAAATATTAAACATCTCGTCTATGACGACATAGGCGTCGTCGGCAGCGTCA
Organism: Acidimicrobiaceae bacterium; assembly: GCA_002708935.1. Taxonomy (GTDB): domain Bacteria; phylum Actinomycetota; class Acidimicrobiia; order Acidimicrobiales; family Poriferisodalaceae; genus MedAcidi-G3. The sequence continues at coordinate 82,452 of PAPO01000006.1, forward strand.
GGCATTCTCTTGTAGGCCGATTCGAGTCCGTTCGCGACAGCCTCCAAGAGCAACTCAGTTGTCATTCCCTTTTCTGCAGCAAGAGCCTGAAGGGCTTCCATCATGTCTGGGGTAGTCATCGTCGACTTCCTCCCTTGTGGTTATTATTCGATCCGTTTTTCGTCGCAGCTGCACCCGGCTTCGGGGCAGGTCCCCATTCAAAGACTGTCCGCGCCTTTTCTACTTCAGACATGTGAACTTCAGTTGCGCCCATATCTGAGTTCTCAATGGTTAGTAAGCCGTTCGAAACCGAAAGCAAAGTGCCGACGACTCGACGCCTGCCATCGGGCCCTGGATTAGTTCGGACATTCACAATCTCACCTATCGCACCAGTGAAATGGTCTTCCTGTCGAAGACGACGTTCAACTCCAGGTGTTGAAATCTCCAAGGTGTACCGGCCCGGTATTGGGTCATGCTCGTCCAAAACCACCGATACAGCTCGACTGAGCTCCGACAGGTCATCAACACCCAATCCATCATCACTATCTACGAGAACAGCCAACGTGCCGCCATTTTGATGGATGTCATACAAACTGTGTCCAGAGCCTTCTACCACCGGCTTAAGTAGCGAAAAAATGAGCTCGAGGTGACTTTGAGAGTCTGAGTTCATCACCCCTCCGTTTCGCCATATTCGGGAGTTAGAAATTCTTCTGGGCCAAGAAAAAGGACGTGGGCAACGCCCACGTCCAGCAAAGAAAGCTGACCTGTTACGGCAATGATATCAGTCTGCGACCACTAACCAACTTAAGGTCATCGTCGGTGTGGCTGTCCTATCGTTTCCGAATCATTTCAACGATCGCCTCTGCATCGTTAGCATCTTCACCTTGCAGCTCCAACAAAGCTGCCCTATCTGCTTCAGCTTCGGCTTCCGCTGATTTGTCTGCTGCAGCCAACGCTCCATCAATTCCTTCCGAAACGACTTTCTGCGCCCATTCAACCAACGCGTCAACCATGTGATCTTCGGGTACCACCTTGACTACCTGACCACGCACAAAAAGATGTCCTCTTTTGCGGCCTGCAGCAATGCCTAGGTCCGCTCCTTTCGCTTCACCTGGCCCATTAACGACACAACCCATGACAGCAACTTGTATCGGCAAATCGAGTTCGGTGAGAGCTTCTTGGGCCATCGCCGCTATTGAGATGACATCTACTTCAGCCCTGCCGCAAGAAGGACAGGCAATAAGATCTAACGAGCTTCGCTCTCGCAGGCCCAGAGCCTCCAACAACTGACGACCCGCTCTCGCTTCTTCAACAGGGTCCGCTGTCAGGCTGTAACGGATCGTGTCACCGATACCTTCATTGAGCAAGGTTGCTATCCCCGCCGTAGCCTTCAGGATTCCAGCCGGCGGTGGTCCCGCTTCTGTCACCCCAAGATGCAAGGGAAAGTCGACCGTGTCGGCTAACAGTCGGTAAGCCTCCACCATCAGCCGAACGTCACTTGCCTTAACCGAAATCTTGACCTCGTCGAATCCAACCTCCTCAAAGTAACCCAGCTCGCGTTTAGCCGATTCAACCAACGCCGCTGCAGTCATGCCATATTTGTCTTCAATGTCAGGGTCGAGCGATCCCGCGTTGACACCTATGCGGATGGGAACGTCGCGGTCTCGCGCTTCAGCCGCAACGGTCTTTATGTGCTGCTCTTTACGGATGTTGCCCGGATTGAGACGCAAACACGCGACACCGGCATCTAACGCTGCCAAGGCCAACCGATGTTGAAAGTGGATATCAGCGATGAGCGGCACCGGGGAACGCGGAACAATACGAGCGAGCGCCTCAGCAGCTTGTATTTCGTTACATGTACACCGAACAATTTCTGCACCAGAACTCGCCAGGGCATAAATCTGTTCAAGAGTCGCCTCAACATCTGCTGTCTTGGTGGTCGTCATCGACTGGACGCTGATTGGAGCCCCTGCCCCCACTTGCACCCCTCCGACGTTCACACTGCGAGTCATCCGACGTTCAAACATCAGTAACAGTCTGTCACCTTGATAGCGAGTTCCCTGCTAGGGCACGGTCTTAAAATCCGAGAGGATTCGCTATATCTAAATAAATCGCTCCCAAACCAAAGAACGCGAGGAAGGCTACGACCGCATAGGTAATCGGCAGTAACCGGGTTGTATCAATTATGTGCCTGCGGCCCGTCGTGCCTTCTCGAATGCGTTCATAAGTTGCGATCGCTATGTGTCCACCGTCGAGCGGCAACAACGGGAGCAAGTTAAAAACCCCGATGAAAATATTGAAAGCCACGAACAATTGCATCCGTTCAGAACCACTTAAACGCTCACTCGCACCTATCTGTACTGCCCCAACAAGCGAGACAGGCCGGGTCTCAAGGTTGTCGTTAGCGCTTGGGTCGTTCGGTGGTGAGAATATGCGGTCCGCTACCTCACCTAGGTTCGCAATGATTGTCCATATTCCACGCACCGATTGACCGAACATGGTCACGAATTCGGACCCTGTCTTGCGAACGGCTCCGAACGGGCCATACTTCACTAAGTTTGTCGCTTTTTGTCCTCTAATACCCAGTAGTCCGTGGCCATCTCCGTCAGCGCCCAAAGTGGTCGCGATAGATAAGTTTGTCTCGCCACGCAAAACCTCTAGCTGAACGGTGTCGTTCGGTCGGCTTCGCACGATTTCGACTAGGTCGCCCCACGCCGCGGTTGATTGGCCTTCGACGAAGAGGATTCGATCCCCTGGCTGAATTCCGGCTCGTGCGGCCGCACTCCGTTCGCCGCCACTCTCTTGTTCAAGAACACTTGCTACTTCCCAGGAACCTTCCTCAACCACTGGTTCCCCCATGAAACAAAACAAAGTGAGCAAACCCACAAGGGCCATCAAGAAGTGCATCGAGGACCCGGCTGCGGCAACAAGCAGTCGTTTCGGGTAACTCTGCTGCCTATAAGTTCTTGCTTCGTCTTTGGCATCTACTTCGTCAAGGTTTGTCATTCCAACCAATTTGACGTAGGCGCCCAGAAGTATCGGCTTGACACCAAACTCTGTTTCACCCCTTCGAAAGCTGAAAAGTCTCGGGCCAAAACCGATGAAGAATTCCGTTGCTTTCATACCGGTGATGCGTGCGGTGATGAAGTGGCCCAACTCGTGGGCAAAAACTACGAACACGATTACCAATGTGACTACCAGCATGGGTCTCGACAGCAAACCCAGCAGCACCAGCAAACCCACCACGGCTAGAAGTCCCAACGTCGCCCGAACCTGGGAATTGGTCTGGATCCCCGAAGACTCAGTCATTAGCGGGTCCTCTTCGCAAGCCGAGCCGCGACACATTCGCGGCCACGCTGGTCGGCTCGCACTATTGCTTCAACAGAGTCTGGATTCGCTCCGTCGTGCTGTTCTAGGGCATTGCCAATCGCTGCGGCAATTTCCTGCCATGGAATGTGGCCATCCAAAAACGCGTCCACGGCGGCTTCGTTCGCACCATTCATCCACGCTGGAGCTGTTCCGCCGGTTTTACCGGCCGAATAGGCTAAGTCAAGGCAGGGAAATGTCTTCTTATCTGGGGGTTCAAAATGAAGGGATTGTGTCTTCCCCCAGTCAATNGACCCAAANGATGTCGAGATNCTTTCGGGNTATGCGAGCGCGTAGGCAATCGGCAACCGCATATCTGGTTCCGATAACTGAGCAATAGTTGTGCCATCAGTAAAGGTCGCCATCGAATGAACTATTGATTGCGGATGAACCACGACNTCAATCTTTTTGTAATCGACTCCAAATAGTTCGTGAGCCTCTATGACCTCTAGACCCTTGTTCATCAAGGTTGAAGAGTCGACCGTGATCTTCGGGCCCATCGCCCAGGTNGGATGTGCAAGNGCCTCTTCNACGGTTACTTGCTCCAGTTCTGTTGAANNCAATCCTCTAAATGGTCCGCCGCTGGCAGTNAGAACCAATTGATGGAGATNGCGAGCTTGACCTTCAGGATCACTNGATCGAAGGCACTGGTGAAGAGCGCAGTGCTCACTGTCCACCGGAATCAACTCGGCACCGGGAGTGGAGCGAAGCGGCTGAACTANGGGTCCAGCTGCTATCAAACTCTCTTTATTNGCAAGAGCNAGCCGCCGACCTGNGCCNANCGCTGCNAGGGTCACTCCCAGACCTGCAAAGCCAACAATGCCGTTAACAACTACATCGGCACGTGTCGCTAACTCTTCGTAGGCCGCNGCTCCTACCAANACTTCGATACCNGCCGGTACTTCTGNCTTTAATTGATCTAGCAATTCGGGTCGGCCAATGGCTATTGCGTCAGGCCTNAACTCCTTNGCTTGCGCAACAAGTAGCTCAANAGAAGACCANGCAGCTAACGCGCTGATTTGAAAACGATCNGGTTCNGCTCTAACTACTTCGAGAGTTTGGGAACCAATAGATCCNGTAGCGCCTAAAACCGCGACTGTCGTCACTCAGGTACCTCTCAATTGAGCACAAGGTCGGCAACAAANTATGCAGTGGGTAAGACAAACAAGAGCGCATCAAAACGGTCGAATGCCCCACCATGTCCTGGNAGNAGAGTGCCCATGTCTTTCACTCCCATNTCACGTTTAATCATCGACTGNGCTAGGTCTCCAACCGGAGCTATCAACGCAATTGCCAAACCAAGCCAGAAACAATCCATCATTGAAATAGACCATGGATGGATTCCTGGGAATCTATTCAGCACNAAGGTCGTTACNACCACCGAAAGCATCATGCCCCCCAACAGACCTTCGTAGGTCTTGTTCGGGCTGACACGGGGAGCGATTTTGGATTGACCCGTAGTACTGCCGATGACATAGCCACCGACGTCGTAAGCAATGGTGCCAATGACAGCTCCAATAAGAATCGCGTCACCATTCGGTCGGGCCAGAATTAGAGCTGCGAATGACCCCAAACCACCAACCCAGGCAAATCCCAACAAAGTCACCGCGAAGTTCGCTGTTACGTGCTGTGAATCAACATCAAATAAGAACCAACACATGCCAGTTACAACCAGCAAAGCGAAGACCACGGGGTAAGCCTCAAATCCACGGTGATAGGCCCCGAGAGACAGTCCAATGACTGCGGCCAGACCGAGCAGGGTTGCTGGCCTGTAGCCCAAATTTTGCGCGGAGGTGAAGAACTCAAGAGCTGCAAGCCCTAANGCCGCNAAGACCANTATGAGTATGGCCCAGGGGCCGACTTTCAGTAGCCCGAAAAATGCTGCTGCCAGGGCCAGGCCNACGCCGATCGCTGCGGGNAGGTTTCGCCCAGTGGATCCCGANGATCCACTNGAGTCTTCTCCCCTATCTGACCCGTGTGTCACAGTTCGGTCATCTTCATTCACTTTGGTTGACTCCTCGTAGTCGCGGCGACCTTCTCGCCAATGGGGTGCTGGTCCGCCAAATTCACTCCANTCNGCATCCTCGTGCCCATCATTNTCTTCCCCGNCAAGGTTGAGATCAGCCNNTGANGAACTTTGCATGATCCGTTGNCTTGGCGGCGTGTCAAAAAGTTCGATTACCCGCGGAGNNGACCGCTCAGGCTCNTCNACNGNTTCNCTCTCACTGTCAGGCAAAGNGTCGTNGTCGGTCTCAANTGAAGGACTTTGGTCCANATCAACGATTTCCGTCTCAGCNAGCGGTTCNTGTTCATCNAAAATCAANTCGGCCGTAGGTTCGTCNTCGAAAACAGTNCCANCANTGGGGTCCTGATTGCCNTCATCNAGCGGTGCTTCNACGGGTNGCNNATTTTCATCCGACTCAGACTCATTNAGAGCTACCTCTTCGGCTTCAANATCCATCAACNNGTCNCCGCTCGGCTCGANGANGTCTTCTGCGACNTCTTCAATCGGTCCGGTATCAAATACTGGTGCGTCGTCTTCNTCGACACCGGTTCGACCAATTATTGGAGAATCATCAAAGATTGCTTCATCAAATTCATCATCGAAAAGGGTGTCGTTGAATAACTCATCNGTCGGGACTTGGGGTTGAGAGAAGTCGCCGTCTTCGGAAGCTTGGACAACGACGCCTTCCTCTTCAGTAACGGGGTCCGGTTCAATTACNTCTGNAGAACCGACAGNTGNCGGTCCGTCTTGTGTGCCNGGCGNAACTGTTGGAATAGTGTCAGATCTGACAGCGTCCATNAGTCCAGTNTCTGAAGTGTCGACAAGATGGGGGTCATCCGGAAGTTGGGGAAACAGACGCGAACCTCCCGAAAGTGGGCTGTCAACTTCNGGGGGNTCCGGCCGTTCACCTCCCTCTGGTCGTTCACCCGANCCNGGTTCCGACCAGTGCGGCATTGGAGACTCTTCGAAATCNAAGGAGAGCAANGGACCGNTGTCGTTTTCGTCTTCGATTTCGTCGCGGCGCCCGGGTTCAATCTCGCCGTCATCACTATCGGGCATATCTCCCCCCAGCCTCGGCTTCAGACTTCGAGTAACTCCTGCTCTTTAGCAGTGAGCGCGCGGTCGATTTCGTCAACCGATGTTTGGGTATATCGNTCAAGNTCCTTNCTGAACCTCTCTTTATCATCCGAGGAAATGTCTTTGTCTTTTTCGAGTGCATCTAAATCCTGCCGAGCGGAACGCCGAAGGTTACGGATAGCAACGCGACCATCCTCAGCCATCTGTTTGACCACTCGTACCAGATCTTGTCGCCGTTCTTCGGTCAAAGGAGGAAAAACCAGGCGAATAACCTCTCCNTCACTATTGGGGTTAATACCTAAATCTGACTCCATGAGTGCCTTAGAGATNCCCTCNATTGAACCCCGGTCAAACGGNTGCACTACGAGGACTCGTGCCTCGGGAACTGAGAAACTTGCCAGTTGCTGGAGGGGAACGTCTGCTCCGTAATAGTCGACNTTTAGCTTTTCGACGAGGGCCGGNGTNGCGCGCCCAGTTCGAACCGTCGCATATTCNTTCTGTGCATGTTCAACGGCACGTTCCATACGTTCCCGTGCATCAACACAAATTTCTTCTGCGAACTCACTCACCTGACCAGCGTACCGATCGCNGCACCATCGAGTATGGACTCGAAGTTTCCTCTGGTCATTAGGTCGAAAACNACTATNGGCATCACATTGTCCTTACAAACAGCGATCGCTGCACTATCCATCACAGCTAACTCTTGTGAAAGCACATCAAGGAAAGAAACTTCGTCGAGAAGCTCGGCGTNGGGATCACTATTGGGGTCAGATGTGTAAACCCCATCAACCCCTGAGTGCGTCCCCTTTAAGACCGCATCTGCATCTATTTCGGCAGCCCGCAACGCAGCAGCCGTATCTGTCGTGAAGAACGGGTTACCTGTGCCAGCAGCGAAAATAACAACACGCCCTTTTTCGAGGTGGCGNACNGCTCGCCGTCGNATGTAAGGCTCAGCAACCTGNGCCATACCAATCGCTGTCATCACCCGTGTCGGCACCTCTGCTCTTTCAAGCGCATCCTGAAGAGCTATAGCGTTGATGACCGTCGCCAACATGCCCATGTGATCAGATTGAGCTCTATCCATACCTCCATCGGAACCCGACATGCCTCGCCAAATATTTCCACCACCTACAACAATGGCAATATCGACCTCATGAGCTTCACGAACTGAGGCAATCTCTGTAGCGAGGTTTTGGAGCACCTCACCACTTATATTTTCACCCATCGGGTCAGCTAACGCTTCACCTGAAAGTTTAAGAACTACCCGTTTCCAAGGACATTCACCTTCCCAGCGGCGAACCTGATCCGTCACGTCAGCTACCTATCTCCACCTGGACAAATCGGCTGACCATTGAATCCGCAAGCAGTTCTGAGATAGCTACTTTTTCGTCCTTCACAAACTTTTGCTCTAAGAGCGCTGCATCTCGGAAGAAGCCTTCCATACGACCATCAACGATCTTGGCTATCGCTTGTTCTGGTTTACCTTCATTACGAGTGATGTTTTCAAGTGTTGCACGTTCCGCTGCCACCACTTCCGCTGGAACATCATCTCTAGTGAGATATTTGGGTCGACTACTTGCGATGTGTAATGCAACATCATGTGCCGTATCGGGGTCCCCGTTGCTGACTTCAATCAATACGGCGTTCACGCCTCGCCCATTTTGCTGGTGCACGTATGCGTCAAGCACTGAACCGGGACTTGCCTCGTATCTAATGACTTGACCTAAATCGATGTTCTCTTTAAGAGTTATTTTCATGTTCTCGAGGTCAGTGGCACTCTCGGAAACAGCATCTTCTCCGCGAGCTACCACCGATGAAAGGATATTTTCGGCTAGTTCACCGAATTGATCGGATTTAGCTACGAAATCTGTCTCGCACTTCAGCTCCACGATCGCGGCGATATCGCCTTCGACCCGCGCTACAACAATTCCTTCGCTGTTTTCTCTATCAGAGCGGCTGGCACTCTTCGCTATCCCTTTTTCTCTGAGCCACTGGGCGGCAGCTGCGGGATCTCCATCATTTTCGACGAGCGCCTTCTTGGCATCCATCATGCCAGCGCCGGTGGATTGACGAAGAGCTTGAACGTCCTTGGCGGTGAAATCTGCCATTGGATCTGGTGCACCTCTTTTATCGGTATTGGCGGACTAGTTTTCCTCGTTCGTTTCCGACGAGTCTTCGGTTGTTATTTCTTCGGTTGCTTTCACTTCTGCTTCAGGTGCTACCTCTGCTGGAGGGTCAATGACTGGGGTAGCTTGGGCTGCCTGTTCTGCTGCAATTCGTGCCTCTCGGGCCGCAGCCTCAGCAAGTGCTTTTTGCGCGGCTTCAGCTTGTTCAACCGACACTCGCGCTTCTTGTTCAGGACTACGTTCCCCTGAAGGGCTGGCCACTGCGCCCTTGCTTTCGGCGATATAGCGACCTTCGCGAACTGCGTCTGCTATGACTCGAGTCAGTAACTCTGTGCTTCGGATCGCGTCATCATTTCCAGGTATTACATAATCGATGAGATCAGGGTCGCTGTTGGAGTCCGCCACTGCAACGACTGGAAGTTTAAGGCGGTTGGCCTCAGCAACAGCTATGTGTTCCTTCGGCGTATCAAGCACGAACACTGATTGAGGCAGCTTGTCCATGTTGCGTAATCCATCAAGATTTCGTTGGAGTTTGGTGAGTTCTCGGGTCAGAAGCAAAGCTTCTTTTTTTGGCATGTTGTCGAAGTCGCCTGCTGCTTGCATCCGTTCGTACTCGAGCATTTTGTCAACCCGACCTCGAATGGTTCTGAAGTTGGTGAGCATGCCTCCGAGCCATCTTTGATTCACATACGGCATACCTGAGGCTTTGGCGTAGGTTTCGATCGGGTCTTGAGCTTGTTTCTTTGTACCGACAAACAGAATGGTTCCACCCTTGGCCACTGTGTCGCGCACATAGGTATAAGCACTGTCCAACAAGCCAATCGTCTGTTCAAGATCGATGATGTAGATGCCGTTGCGTTCGCCCCACAAGTAGCGATCCATCTTGGGGTTCCATCGTCGAGTTTGATGGCCGAAGTGAACGCCCGCCTTGAGCAGGTCTGACATGGTTACGACTGCAGCCATGATTTCTCCCCCCACGGTTAGATTGCTGCACCGAGATCGACACCGTATTAATACGGCGACCGTGAGGTCGTCTCAGCTGTGAGTGATAGTGGACCCAATTCGAGCCCGACGGTGAAGTCTAGCGACGTAGCTGGTAAAGCGGTCGCTAGGAGGACACCGATTGATCACTTCTTAATAGGCTTCCCGCGAGGGTGGTATTCATTGTGTTCGTCTCGAAGCCTTTCTTTGCTCACATCAGCGTAAATCTGGGTCGTCGTCAAATCATCGTGGCCCAGTAGCTCTTGAATCGCTCTCAGATCTGCACCCCCATCAAGAAGGTGCGTCGCATAGGTATGACGAAACGCATGAGGTGAACGCTCCGTTAGACCCTTTGCCTTCAACAACCGGTGCAAGATGCGCCTGACATCACGTTGCCCAATTCTGTTGCCCCTCCGGTTGACGAACAACGCGTCCGAATTTCTCTCTCCTGAGGTATAGCCCTTGTCAAAAGCCTCGCTCTGTTCGGCGATCCACCACTCAAGTAATTGTCCCGTGATTTCAGTCATGAAAGCCACGCGGGGTTTGGAACCCTTACCGACTACTTCCATTTGCAATTTCTCAAGGTTCAAACTGCCTTGGTTAAGGTCACAAAGTTCAGCAACGCGAAGACCAGAGCCGTACAGGATTTCAGGGATCAACTTATCGCGAAGATCAAAGGCGTTCTGCGGCCACTCTTCATCCAATAGCTGACCAATTTCTGATCGCGGCAACGGTAGAGGAATCCTGGTATCCCCTTTGGGTGTCAGGACCTTGATCGTTGGGTCCTGAGCAACCAATTTGTTTTTCAACAACCACTTGAAATACCGACGCAAAGCGGATATCCGCCGGGCCATTGTTTTCTGCGCGCGCCCACTGTTATTCATGTCGGCGATCCAACTGGCTACTTCACTGCGGCTAATAGCTTTGGGGGTCCGGTAGCCGCCTTCTTCGCTCCATCGAATGAAATCGTTTAAGTCCTGTCTGTAAGCCTTAATGGTCGCTGGTGAGGCGTCTGTCAAAAACCGAAGAAACGCATCAACATTCCAGTCGTCTCCACTCACACAATGAACGGTACAGACAGAGTCGACATTCAGTCGGCCATCTACACCACAGATAGACGCGAGGCTGCACATAGTCTCAGCGACGAAACAGATTCCAGACGAAGTTAAGTGCGAATTAAGCAATTGCCCACTCTGATAGGTGCATACTGCGCCTATGGGTTATAACCCTTACCGAAAGCACACCCCGGGTCAGCTTGATTACTTACTCCTGGCCAGCGGTGCTCTTGTTGCTCTCGGTCTCGTTATTTGGGGTCTTTTCGGGTAGCAGTCATGGTGTTTGATCTAGAACCAGAGGATGGCTACGAGGTACGCAGAATTCAGCCATACCAGGCGACCAAGACTTACCTATGCCCAGGTTGCAACAGGGACCTTCCGCCAGGACTCGGGCATATGGTCGCGATTCCTCTAGACGCTCCCGACCTCAGGCGGCATTGGCATTTCGGCTGCTGGCGCGCCCGTCACAGACGAACTCCAAAGGGCTAGTTCTTGCAGCAGCGACTGCCCTCAGTTAGTAACGCTTTTCTTTCACGCGAGCTGCTTTACCAATGCGGTCACGCAAGTAATACAACTTCGAACGACGGACGTCACCCACAGCAACACGTTCGATCTTGGCAACGGTCGGAGCATGCAGGGGAAAGGTTCGTTCAACTCCGACACCAAAACTCAGTTTCCGAACAGTGAAAGATTCCCTAATCCCTGATCCACGTCGAGCTATGACGTAGCCCTCGAAAAGCTGCGTCCTTTCGCGATTACCTTCAACCACCCGCACGTGGACCTTTACCGTGTCCCCCGGGCCGAACTCCGGATGGTCGGTTCTTAGCTGGGCTTGATCTACAAGATCGGTGCTGTGCATGGCGCACTTGCTCCTGGTGTGGGGTTCCAATTGAGGAACGATGGTGGGGTGGTGTCGCGATTTGCCCTCAGTAACGACTGCAAATTTCGCAACAAGAACGAATCATTATGCTAGCGGCCTGTTACTCCGAAACGAAGCGGTCGGGGATGCTTATATCGAACTCGGCCAATAGGGAAAGCTCTTCTTGTGATACTCCCCGACGTTGCAGAAGGTCAGGCCGACGCTCCGCCGTGCGAGCTATCGCCATGGCGAGCCGCCATCTTTCAACGCGACCGTGATCACCACTGACAAGGATTTCAGGCACCGTGAGAGCGCGAAACTCAGCGGGTCGGGTCCATTGCGGGTATTCGAGCAGATCGCCGCCAAAGCTCTCTTCGGTAGTTGAGAAATCATTGCCAAGCACTCCCGGTACGAGGCGACCGACACTCTCAATTACCACCATCGCCGCGAATTCTCCCCCTGCAAGCACAAAGTCACCAATTGAGAGTTCCTCATCAACAAGGCTGTCTCTTATTCGCTCGTCCACTCCTTCGTATCGTCCACATAGGAGCGAAAACCCATCCATATCAGCTAACTCTGCGGCCTTTCTCTGGTCAAAGCGCGCGCCACCTGGATCAAGCAAGATCAGTGGTCTATGAGGATCGACCGCTTCCACCGCTTCGAAAACAGGTTCCGGCTTCAGAACCATCCCTGCTCCTCCCCCAAAAGGTTTGTCATCAACCGTTTTGTGCACGTCTGTCGCAGTCATTCTCAGATCGTGAACGCGAAGGTCGAGTAATCCAGTTTCTTGGCCTCTACCCAAGACACTAAGTGTTGCCATTGCATCAACTGCTTCGGGGAAAATCGTAAAAACATCTATGCGCATCTCATTAACCCAAATCAAACAAACCGTCCGGTACCTCGACGGTAACTAGCTCTGCCTCAAATTCGGTAACAAATGTAAGCGGTATTAAATGACCTGTATCGAGTTCAAGAAGGTCAGAGGCGGGGTTGGCTACGACTGCGACGACCGTTCCACGATCCGTCCCATCAAACTCCCGAACAGTCGAGCCAATCAGTTCGTGAACCCACAAGACATCGGAGTCATCAAGGGGAGGCGCCTTCAAAACGAGGCCGCGCAAGCTCTCAGCCTCAGTTCGAGTCTCGATGCCACCAAACTGCACCAACCAACGATCTTGGTGTGGACGCGCCGCAACAACAACCAGCTCTCCTAACGGGCTGACCAACGCACTTCCAGGGTTGAGCCGTTCGACTCTATTAGTAATCAGTCGAACGACGACTTCGCCGCTCGTCCCGTGAGCCCGACCAATAGTTCCGATTTCGAGTAGTTCCGCAGCATGTGACATTGGCTGACACCTAGCCGAATCTGATTTCAGTCGCTGAAGTCGACCTCAACATCAACGCCGTCCTTGACCGCTGCTGCCCTAACCAACGTGCGAATTGAGTTAGCTACACGGCCACGTTTTCCTATTACACGACCAATGTCTTCCGAGCTCACTTTAGCCATAAGGCTGATCTTGGTATCGCTCTCTTCGATCTCAAGCTCCACCTGATCGGGATGCTCGACAAGCTGGGCGATGAGGTAAAGAAGTACCTCTTCGGCAGTGGTTCCTTCTTGGTCCGTCATGACTGCTCCTCATCGTCACCATCAGATACTGAATCCGCTTCATCGTCCGTGGAATCGTCATCTTCGGCGACTGCTACTTCATCGTCTTGTGGAGTTTCCTCAACCTCTTCGCTTTTAGCTTCATTGGAATCATCTGACTCGGACACCGGTGCACTGGGCTCTGATTTTTTCAAGGAAGATTTTGTCTTCGGGGCCGGTGGGACAGGCGGGACGAATTGTTCGCCCTTGAAGTCAGCCCACGCACCTGAAATCTTTAGAAGTTTCTCGACGGTTTCGCTGGGCTGCGCTCCATTTTGAAGCCAATGAACGGCGCGTTCATTGTCGATCTTGACAACGGACGGCTCCAGACGAGGCTGATAGGTACCAATAATCTCAATAAAACGCCCGTTTCGCGGCGATCTACTGTCAGCTGCAACAACTCGATAGGTTGGTTGCTTTTTCTTGCCCATGCGCATGAGACGCAGTCGTACGGCCATAGTTATTTAGGTCTCTCCGGGGTCATCTTGTCGAACTTATTCACCACTCGGCGTCGCCGGCCCGAGGGTCGGTGGAGCGGTAAGGGAAGGCATTGCTTTAAGCCAGTAGGAAAGCCTATCGGTCTGGGGGCCGAACGAACACGCTCGCCGCCAAGGTCATCTCACTGACCTGGGAGCGTGAGATCAAGATCACCTATGTCTAGCTTGGGCACATTGGGGTCGCCCTTAGGCTGAACTCGACTATTTCCCGTTTTCTTGGAACCCTTTTTCCCTTTCTTTGCCTTCTTTCCTTTCGATTTACGTGAACTGCTCTTTGACCCCAGGCCAGCCATACCTTTCATGGTCTTGCGCATCTCTTTGAACTGTTTAAGCAAGTTGCTGACCTGAGCCGGCGTCGTACCACTCCCGTCGGCTATCCGTGCACGGCGAGAACCGTCAACAACATCAGGGTTGTTGCGCTCACTTGGGGTCATCGAAAGAACGATTGCTTCGAGCCGATCGATCTCCCTTTCATCGATGCTTGCGTCCTTCATTTCCTTCGGCACTCCCGGCATCATCGACATGATGCTTGAGAGGTCTCCCATTTGTCGGACTTGGCGGAGCTGGTCGACGAAATCATCAAGTGTGAACGTTCCTTCAAGAAGCCTCTGGGCCGCTTCTTCGGCCGCTTCTTGTTCAAAGACTTCTTCGGCCTTTTCGATAAGCGTAAGAACATCACCCATCCCAAGGATGCGTTCAGCCATCCGGTCCGGATGAAACTGGTCGAAATCTTCAAGCTTCTCGCCTGTTGAAGCAAAAGCTATCGGTCGACCCACTACCTCCTTAACCGAGAGGGCCGCACCGCCTCGGGCATCACCATCAAGTTTGGTGAGGATGATCCCATCTAGTTCGAGAGTCGCGTGGAACGCTTCAGCCGTATTGACCGCATCCTGACCAGTCATCGCGTCGACCACTAGGAAAGTGTGATCAGGCTCCACCGCATCAGAAATCTGCGCTATCTCATCCATTAACGCACCATCAATGGTTAAACGGCCTGCTGTGTCAACAATGAGAACGTCTCGCCCCGTGAGATGCGCTTCCTCCAGGCCTCTGCGCGCCACATCTATGGCGTTCGTTGCNGAGCTGAANACAGGNACATCTATCTGTTGGGCAAGCGTCTCCAACTGTTCAACAGCAGCAGGACGTTGCAGGTCAGCTCCGACGAGCAGAGGGTTTCTTCCCTGGGANTTAAACCATCGAGCCAATTTCGCCGACGACGTGGTTTTCCCTGANCCCTGCAAGCCAGCCATAAGGACAACGGTCGGAGGTTTCTGCGCATAAGAAATTTGAAAGGACTCTCCGCCCAGGACTGTCGTCAGTTCCTCGTTGACAACCTTCACGACCTGTTGTCCGGGAGTCAAACTCTGCGTGACTTCTCTATCAAGGCATCGGGTTTGGGTCCGCTCCACAAAACGTTTTACGACATTGAAGTGAACGTCGGCTTCCAACAGGGCGAGGCGAATTTCGCGCATGGCTTCGGCCACATCGCTCTCATCCAAGCGACCTTTTCTTTTTAGGCGGCCAAGAATTCCATCGAAACGGTCTGTAAGTGATTCGAACATAGGCTTTGTCAGNCTATCTGCCCTGGTTCGTTGCTCTTGTTGGCCTTTCTAATCATCGCCAAACAGTGCTTCTACAAATAGCTCTGGGTCGAAGTCAATTAAGTCAAACTCNCCTTCCCCTAAGCCGACTAGCTTCACGGGCAAATCCAATTCCCTTTCAACCGCAAAAACAATTCCGCCCTTTGCGGAGCCATCAAGTTTGGTGAGGACAACTCCCGTGACACCAACGGCCTCAGAGAACTCTTTAGCTTGGCTGAGTCCGTTCTGGCCTGTTGTAGCGTCGATCACCAATAGGACTTCGGAAACTTCGCCCGGATCACGGTCCGCTACTCGCCGAACTTTCGCGAGNTCCTCCATCAGATTCACTTTNTTGTGAAGACGTCCTGCCGTATCTGCAAGCACAACATCAACTTCGCGAGCTAGAGCAGCCTCAGCCGAGTCGNAAATCACTGAACTCGGATCTGCCCCCTCGCTTCCACGAACAAAATCTGCACCACAAGCCTGAGCCCATGTTTCAAGTTGTTCAGCGGCAGCGGCTCGAAATGTGTCGCCTGCTGCAAGCAGCACATCCAGGCCATCATCTGTCAGCCTGCGCGCGACTTTGCCAATCGAGGTCGTCTTCCCGACGCCGTTAACCCCAACGAATAACCACACCGGTACGGCCCCTTGCGACGCCGTCAACGACAACTTTCGGTCTCGGCAAAGGTCGCTCTTCATCTGCACTTTCAAAGCCTCAAGTAAATCGCTTCCTTTTTCTAGCTTCTCCGTTTCAGACGTCTCTCGAAGTCGGCTGACTAAATCCAAAGTGGTGTCCACGCCAACATCAGCCAGTATCAACACTTCTTCAAGCNTCTCCCACATCGAAGAATCAACTGGCGCTCCACGAATGCCGCNTAGCCGAGTTGAAATCATTCCCCGTGCNTTAGACAATCGTTCCCGCATCGAAACCGAAGGAGCCCCCGCNTCTCGACCTNAAGTCTCTCCCGNCTCGNGANCACCNTCGTGNTCTTCNAAGTGTTNNANACCACGNGGTTCTTCTAATTCACTTGCNGNNGAANNAGTCAGCCGGCTTTGNCGGTGATTCGTCCACGTTCGATGGAGCCAAGGCAAAANGGCCAGCGACANCATCAACGCAANAAAAACAATTATGAGTAAGGACGTATTCACCGTGACTGAAAGCTACAAAATAATTTAAGACTTCGCCGGNATCGAAGTCAGGAAGCAACCTTTTCACTCAGGACTCGAGAGGAGCCGCCCGGAGCCATCGATATCCCATATAGAACATCGGCCGCCTCCATTGTTCGTTTCTGATGCGTGACGATCAGGAGTTGGGCCTCCAGCCGGAATTCGGCTACCAGATCAAGGAACCGGTGCAGGTTGATGTCGTCGAGGGCTGCTTCAACCTCATCCATTACATAAAACGGGGAAGGACGACTACGGAATATGGCGAAAAGGAACGCCAAAGCCGTCAAAGAGCGCTCACCTCCAGATAACAGAGAGAGTTTTCGCACGTTCTTACCGGATGGCTTTGCTTCCAACTCAATACCAGTTTCAAGCATTTGGTCGGGACTCGTCAGACTTAATTTCCCTTCGCCACCCGGGAAAAGCGTTGAAAAAATCTGTTTGAAATTGTCTGCTACGTCAACGAAGGCAGCCTCAAAGACGTCAACTATTTCGGCGTCGACAGCGGTAATGACTTTATTTAATTCTCTTCGACCACTCCGAACGTCTTCTAATTGTTCTGCAACAAAGTCGTGTCGCTCTTTAAGCGCTTCATATTCCTGCAAGGCCAACGGGTTTATAGGACCCATTCGACGCAGATCACTCTCAAGTTCTCGAACCCGCGCTGCCGGAGTAACAGANTCNCCTAAAGNTGGTTCCGCCGCAGCTAACGCCTCNTCTGAGTCAGCGTTCAAATCATTGCGAAGCATTTCTCGCAAGTTGTCNGCCTTGAACCTGCGTTCAGTTTCGGCTATCTCATTAGAGGCTGCNATCTCTTGCATCTCAGTCAATCTCTTCTCAAGAGATGNCCTCTCTCTGCGCAGCCCTTCNAGACGNTCGGCGACAAGCNTCACTTCTGCTGACAATTCATTACGTCTATCGCGTAACGNTCCAACCTCTTNTTCTAAGGCACCNAGTCGTTGTTCAAGNAGACCACGTATCGCNGTGAGAGCCGNCANGGATTCTTCGACTCGTCTGAGTCGGTCCGTTTTTTCGACTGCTTCCTGGTTATTCGCTGAAAGCAAACTGCTGATCTCGTTTCTACGCTCTTCAACCCGTTTTCTTTGTTGTTCAAATGCCTTTTCGTTCGTTTCAAGCTCCGCGCGGGCTTGAGTCGCTGCTCGGATCCGACCTTCNAGATCCCGTCTTTGNGTGTGNGCATCTGTAACNGCCGATCGCTCTAAAGTCTCCGCNNCTTCCAGTTCNAGTAANCGCCCTTCCAGTTCAGTNACCCTCGGTTGATCCCGGTCTAATGCTTGNCGTAACTCAGCNATCCGCGTCTCAAGGATTTTTCGCTCCGAATCNAAATCNCGACGCTGCCGTTGAACCTTGTCGATTCCATCAGCGGATCGTGTCAATAGATCGTCGTTGCCTTCGAGATGCGATAGTGCTTCAGNGAACCGANTTTGGGTATCTCGTTGTCTNGATTCCGCTACTTCCCGTTCCACCTCCGCAGCTTCTCTCCTAGCAGTNGCCACCTGAACTTGGTCTCGCGCATCTTCTAGGGCAGTNATAGTAGAAGCGTTGTCTCCAGACCTGACACTCCANCCATTAGGTCCGCAGCAATGCCCNCTTGCCGTCACAACTGTTAGNCCGGGATGCTGCTCNGCTAGGTCCATTGCTTCCGACCANCNNCCTGCAACNCATANNGCGTTAGCTAGTAGAGAATCAAGNAGTGGNTCAAGTTGGGGCGTTTTCCCNGTTACNCGTCNNCGAAGAAGATCCNCTGACTCNGGNCNTTNCNTCGCNACATAAGGACTTTNTATNGCTAGGACTGAGCCGCTCGCTTCAGACGCGCCCANNCGTTCTAACGCAATTCTGGCGGTCCTTACNTCTTCNACAACNACCGANGCGAGNACNGACCCGAGTGCTGCTTCTACTGCTGTCTCCCAACCTGGNTCAACNTCAATTAATTCACCNAGGACACCTACGACACCCTCAATTTCTTGTACTTGTTGGAATCCCGAACTTTCACGGGCAGCCGCTATAGCTAGTTCAAGGGCTTCAACTCTCGCGGACCAGGTCTGTTCATCTTTCGTTGCTGATTGTTGTTCATCAACTACAGCAGCCAAAATCGCNGCAGCAGAGTCCGCTTCNTTTTGGCTTTGNTCTNCATCTTGGACCATGGCTGCTTCGACATTCGAAGCTGAGGCCAAANTGANCTGNAATTCATCAAGATGTTGTTCTGCCTCAGAGATGTCNGCAGNCAATTGTTCNACTCGCTTAGNGAGNCGGTCNTGTTCCGCNGTGAGCCGTTCAAGTCCTCGTGTTAGCGGACCCAATTCACCNTTGACTTCAGCNGCTCTTNTGGCNGCATCGNGTCCGACCAGCGGNGCGTCAATTTCTAATGAGTCCGCCTCACCGGCNAACTGTGTCTCGGTCTCGGAAAGCTCGANGAGTTGACCCTGAATGNTCTCCTCNCGGCTNGTTATGTCNGNGAGCTCATCTAACAATCGCGATGATTCCGCCTCAAGNGTCAGAGCNACGTCGGCAGCAACAAGNGANCCTCGGTCTTGTTCCGTCGTTCGGGAACGTTCATCNACTAGAGCAATCAAGCCTCGACATCTCTCCCTCAGAGANTCGACTCTGGGTAGCAGGTCCATNCCCTGATCACCAGCTGCCGCCAGTTGTNCTTCAGANGCAGTTATCTCGANATCAAGTCCAGCTAGTTCTCCGCGCAACCTCACTTGTTCAGCATTGGTTTCGAGGGTCTGTTCTTTTGCTGCGGCTTGGGCCGTCTCGAGAGTTCGAATTTCCTTGCCTGTTAGNTAGAGCCGGATTGATCTGAGTTCCTCGGCTACCGANCCATGCCGTTTTGCTGCGTCNGCTTGTTTTTCGAGCGGACGTAACTGGCGACGGACTTCCTTTTGTAGATCTTGAAGTCGCGTCATGTTGGCTTCGGTGGCGGCTAACCGACGCTCNGCTCGTTCTTTTCGTCGNCGANATTTAAGAATCCCCGCTGCTTCTTCAACTATCGCACGTCGATCTTCTGGCCTTGAATTTAGAACCTGGTCTATTTGACCTTGAGCCACAATGACGTGTTGTTGTCGACCAACTCCGGCATCACTCANTAGTTCTTGAATATCGAGCAGACGGCAGGGGACTCCATTAAGCGAATACTCAGAGTCTCCTGAGCGATACAAGGTCCTAGTAACGGTCAATTCCGTGAACTCGATTGGTAAAGCGCTGGAGGAGTTATCAATTACAAGACTGACCTCTGCACGTCCAAGCGCTGGGCGATCAGGGGTGCCAGCAAAGACGACATCTTCCATTTTTCCTGATCGCACCGTGCTCGGCCCCTGCGCACCTAGAACCCATGCNACGGCNTCNACAACGTTGGATTTACCGCTNCCGTTAGGACCAACAACAACAGTTACCCCTGGCTCGAATTCCAACACTGTTGGGTCGGCAAAGGACTTGAAGCCCTTCATGGTGAGCGACTTTAGGAACACTAGTAATGACCTAACCGGAGAACGACGTTGCACCACTNACACCAGTGGCACTCCGACATAATGCCCTCTCGCTGACCTTCATTGGTTGACCCTTGGCCAGGTATTTGATTTACGCGAAAGTTTTGCCTTCTACACCTGATAATCGCAGTAGTAGTGGGTNGTTCCACCGACCCTCGCTGTAAGGACATCTCCACGGCCGTTCTTGCTTCGTTCCCCNNCTCGACCGTATACCTCCAGATANTCGTCATATCCTCCGGGTTGACCGAAAACATCACAGCTTCCGTCAAGACCAACNCCACGATGTTTCACGGCATTATGGATCGTCTCAACAATNGCTCTGTATAGCCGTCGTATTTCTTGGGTGATTAGCTGATCCGCGATTCTGTCGTGACGAAGTAACGCCGCGTGAAGAATTTCGTCGCTGTAGATCGGCCCTAAGCCAACGATGAACGTTTGGTCCATCAAAAGCGGTCGTAGTTTGCTGTCGTGTTCCAACAATCGACGTCCNAAATCGGTCCACGAAATCGGCTCATCGACTGGNTCGAAGCCNAGTTCGGCAATCTCCGGAAAGACTTGACCCATCTCTTCACCATCAACCAACGTGACAGTTGCGCTTTTGCCATTATCGATGAGCCGCAGCTGGCCTTTCTGCGTAAAACCGATAACTAACTGGGTGTCTGGTTGCCGATCATCTTTGTTCGCTGCTCTTTGTAATGACCCTCCAACACCGAGGTTGATAACCAACGATTGCCCATTCCCTACTTCTAGGCAGAGCAGCATGCCCACACGTTTCACACCTGAAATCTTGCGTCCAGACAAAGCCTTAGTCAGACCTGTTTTGTTGGCCTGACCCGGGATCAGCCGTTTCGGTCCGATGACGTCTATTTCTTTGATTTTCAAACCACCCACTTCCCGATCTAGGTCACGGCGAGCGGTTTCGAGTTCAGGCAGTTCCAACATGTTTAGATTTTCCTTGGTTGGTTGATTGGTTGACCTCATTAGCTAATTGGAGTTGTATCCAAGCCCCCTCTGCAGCGGCTTGCTCGGCTTGCTTTTTGGAAGTTCCTTGACCTCTGCCATGCACTGAACCTGCAAACGAAACCTCGGCGTAAAATCGTTTGTCATGATCAGGTCCGCTCTCCTCTAGGGCATAAGCGGGCGAGTCACCGTAAACACGAACGACAAATTCTTGTAATCGTGTTTTCGCATCTCCGATACCAGGGTCGAGGGATACTTGCTCTATTCGTTCACTCAACGCCTCAAGGACGAATTTTTCAGTCGCATCAAGTCCTCCGTCGAGATACATCGCCCCGAGGAGAGCTTCAAATGCGTCACACAAGAGCGAAGCTTTTTCTCGACCTCCGGATCGATCTTCACCTACCCCCAGTAGCAAGGCGTTCCCTAATTCGTAGTTACCAGCCGCTTCGGCGAGGCTCGCGGCGTTAACGACAGCAGATCTTGCCTGGGCAAGCTCACCCTCACTCCACTCTGGATGCGCTCGATACAGGTGATTTGTTATGCAATGTCCTAGTACTGCATCACCTAGCAGTTCAAGCCGTTCATTTGACGGAGAATCACCGCGTTCAGCACACCAACTTCGATGAGACATAGCCAATAAGAGCAAAGTGCTATCACTGAACGAATATCCAATTCGGTCAGCTAACGCCAGGAGTTGGTCTTCGGACCTCAAAGTGTCAACCAATTCGCGCCATGACGTAATCGATCGCGTCGCGCACGGTTTTGAGGTCCTCGAGGTCCTCGTCTTCAATTCGAAAGCCCACGGTACGTTCAGAAAGCTCTTCCTCAAGACCCTCTACTAGTTCGATGAGGGCAAGTGAGTCCGCTTCAAGGTCTTCCACAAACGAAGATGATTCTGCAATTCGACTGGGGTCGATCTCAAGGATGTCCGATAGTTGGTCGCGAATGATACTGAAGACGCCATCTCGGTCGGGTGGGCTCTGTTCGACATGTGTTTCGGCGGGCAACGGAGACTCCTACACGACGGGTTTACGTTGAACTCACCATAGCAGATGGCACAAAATACCACTTTCAGTAGTATTNNTTANAGAAATAATACTNNACGTGANTNTNTCGNCGNTCTAGAGGCTGATAGCCGCAGCCAATTCCCCNACNANATCACGCTCNACCATGTCCTGTGCNACCTTGCATGCGTTNACTATNGCNGTGGGGCCTGCTGAACCATGGCTAATGATCGCGACACCGTTAACCCCAAGCAGCATGGCTCCTCCCACNGCGTCAGGNTTNAGTTCCGCCGCNATNGGTGCAAGGTGACCCAATGCCTGANNCCCTACTTCGGCGGCATCATCAGTGCTGAGGGCNGAGATTATTTGGTTCACAAGNAACNGGACCGTTCCCTCCAAAGTTTTCAANATGACATTTCCAGTAAANCCATCGGCAACGAGTACATCCACGTCNCCNTCTAGAACGTCACGTCCTTCAACATTTCCAATNAAATTGATGGTCGAATCATCAGCCAACAAATGGTGTGCTTCTTTAACCAGCTGGTTCCCTTTTTCAGGCTCTTCGCCAATGGAAACCAACCCAATTCGAGGTGAGGCGACTTCGTATCGCACCTGCGCAAATGCTGACCCCATTCGAGCNAACTGGTGCAACCAGTCAGCTTGACAGTCGGCCATGGCNCCNGAATCAAGCAAAATCTTNGGNGCCCGTCCTGGAACCGGGAGCGTCGTTGCGATCGCAGGACGATTCACTCCCTTAAGTCGTTTCATCCGCAATAANGCAGCTGCTGCCACAGCNCCAGTATTTCCTGCGCTGACCATGGCTGAAGCATGNCCATCTCGAACGCATTCCGCNGCGCGCACTATAGACGAATCCTTTTTCGTTCTTACTGCTCGACCTGGTTCGTCGTCCATCTCGATTACTTCGAGNGCTGCANGCANCGTAATNCCGTCATAGTTCGAGATCCGAGCAGGATCTCCAACGAGTTCAACCGGGATACCGCTGCTAAGTGCTTCGNGNACNCCNTCAACAATGACCGANGGNGCGTTATCTCCGCCCATTGCNTCAACAACGATGGGCTTCACAACGATTTCGCTGTTTCGCTAGTCAACTTCGACAGCTTGACGACCCGCATACCAGCCNCAATTGCCGCAGACCCGATGTGGCAACTTGGCCTCACCGCATCGNGGACAAGAACTACGTGAGGAAGGGCGAAGCTTCCATGCGGCAGCACGACGACTNCGCGTTTTTGACTTGGANGTCTTTTTCTTTGGGACAGCCATCGTCAACCTCAAGAAATTGGCTCGGCGTGGTCCCGCCAAGCAAGCGAATGTAACTCCGATTTGGTGCCAATGACCGCAGTCAATATGCGGCACTACGCCTCGGTGTGGAGTGCGTCAGAACTACCGACACAGACAAAAGAGGCTACCCGAAGAGGAATCGACCTCCTACNGCCACCTCACNCNCCACCATTGAACTTGATNGCGGCAATTTCTTTATTCGTCCTCAAACGTAAGGTCGTCCANTACCGCCCATCGCGGATCCTTNGATTCGTTACGGTCNGGATCTTCATTGGAGTCGTTATCTGAAACTTGGTATGCCGGTGCTGCNNCCAAACATTCTTCAGTTGCCGAACAACGGATCACTCCAACAGGAAGTTCAAGCAACACGGCGTCTCGAATCATCGGCTCTAAATCAATGAACTCTTCNNCAAGTTTGTAGGACTCTCCCTCTCGAGGATGTTCCTCAAACAACTCTTCGACTTCGGCTATCGCNCAACCATCAACTTGGCGCAGACAACGCGAACACTCAGCGTTCCAATTAACAGAGACTTTGCCGTTGACGGTGACTCCTCCTCGTACCTGATCCACGAGGAGATCGACCAGAACAACTTCATCAGGCAACAGGGAGACGTCACCCACTTGCAATGGGCTATCTAGGTCTTGCAGCAGAGAAGCTCGAACTTCGACCTTCCATTGTCGGTTCGGATCAAGACGCTGAAGTCTCTCCAGCGGGAATCGGAGCTCGGGATGTGGCCTCGCNTCTCTCAACTCTCGTCCTGATCAAAAACTTCGGGGCCTGAANCACNTTCCGGTTCTNGAGCTTCNGGTTCTGCGACCTTCATCGTTGGCTGCAACCGAGTCCTGGCGTTCACTACCGCTCCTTGGACCTTCTCTAAAGCATCGGCAAACTGCTCGAGACGATGGTCGCAATAGTCGTCGACTTCGTGTTGCCTTCTTCGAGCTTGAGACTCCGCTTGCTCTACCATTTGTCGGGCTTTNCGTTCAGCTGATCGAACGACTTCTGTTCTCTGCACCATCTGAGCTACCCGAGTTCGAGCCTCNTCAATAACCAACCCNGCGTCGACCCTCGCCTTCGAGAGAAGCTCCTCGCGTTCTTTCAGCAGCCACCTTGCTTCTCGGACTTCTTCAGGTAACTCNAGTATGGCGGCTTCTAGCAACTCGATAATCTCATCTCTNCTGACCATGACAGATGTTGATAGGGGCATCGGTCTGGCGGCGTTAATGACATCGATAACTCGCCGCACCAGAGCTTCGACACCCGGACCACTTAGCGGCGCGGCATCAGTCACTTGGGCATCTTTTCTCTGAGTCGCTCCGCAATNGATTCGGGTACAAGNTGNGAGCAGTCAGTGCCAAAGGCAGTGATATCGCGTATGTACTTNGACGCTATGAATGCGTTTTCACTTGCTGATGGCAAAAACAATGTTTCAACNCCGCTAACAGATTTGTTCATCTGGGCCATCTGGAGCTCGGACTCNAANTCTGCNGACCCTCTTAGCCCTTTGATTATGAANTCAACTTCTAAGCGACGAGCCAAATCGACCACTAACTCACCGAACTGAACAACTTCGACNTTGCCTAAATGNTCACANGCATCTGTGAGCATTTCNACCCGCTCTTCATCGGTGAAGAANGGTGAGGACTTCTGAGGGTTCCTCATTGCNGCAACCACTACGTGATCGAANAGNCGACTTGCAGTCGCNCANATCTCNATGTGGCCGTTGTGGACAGGATCAAACGAGCCTGGGTACAGAACCTTGACCACGAGTGTCTCCTCGCCTAGCGCTTCGGGCTACTTGAAACGGTACCGANCCTGACGGGAATCCTCCACTGTCAACACTNCAAATCCNCACAAATCAAGATATTTTTGTTTCGCTAGGTCTCAAAATAGTAACGANAGCCTTCCCATAGGTTTTGCTTCGCACCACTTCCCAGTTGGGNAAAATGCTAAGNGGCGTGTCGCTCTCCGCAACGATCAAAGCANTNCCCGCCACTTCCAGCAGCTCATTCCAAGCCTCAAAACCATAGGGCGGATCTGCTAACACNANATCAACCTCNAAAGACCGGAGCCGCTGAACCGAATCTCCATGAATCACNTGACCTTCNAATCCAAGGGTGTCCAGGTTCTCACTGATGGTTCGACAGGCNGTCAGATCATTGTCCACGAAGGTTGCCTCATCCGCCCCACGCGATAAGGCTTCCAGGCCCAGNGCTCCGGAACCGGCAAACAAGTCAGCTACACGGGCNCCAGCAGGCAGTCCCANGCTAAACAACATGTTGAAGATTGCTTCACGCGCTCGTTCNGATGTAGGGCGNGCTTTATCATTTTGGGGCGCCAATATTCGTCGACCACNCAATTCCCCTCCNACAATNCGCATGGGATGACAATAACGGCACACTGTTGGTATGCAGGTTCCTGAATCGATTATCTGCGTTGATTGTGGCGGCTTGTGCCGTCGGATTAGCTACGAAGAGCCCGACGAGGGGTTTCAACCCGGTGATGTGGTTGCTTATCGATGCCGAGANTGTCTNGANCGTTGGGACATAGTGGTCGAAGACGAGTAGCGCAGACGCCNCTTACCCTCTCAGNAGNTTCTCGGCGTCATCNTCACGACGCTCCACAAACCACCGGATCTCATCTTCAAANAAAAGGTGTTNNCCAAGTGAGCCTCTCCCATCTACGAGTTCGGCTGCCAAGTCNCGAGCACGTTCGACCCACACNCGATCTCGCGCCAGNGAGGCAAGTTTGAGATCGTTTCTACCTGATTGTCTTTGTTCAAANATGGTCCCTTCGCCTCGAAGTTCGAGGTCNCGCTCNGCGAGNGCGAAACCGTCATTCGACTCCTCNAGGGCTGTNAGACGTTCTCTAGCGTCTTCAGAAATCTCTTCGGTNGCAATCANAAAACAGGTNGACTGATGGNTGCCTCTACCCACNCGCCCTCGAAGCTGGTGAAGCTGNGCTATTCCAAACCGGTCCGCTGACAAAATAATCATGGTCGTAGCATTCGGAACATCGACTCCGACTTCGANGACAGTTGTAGCNACCAAAACATCAAGCTGACCTTCTCGNAAAGCCTCCATCGTNTGATGTTTTTCGNCGGCATCTAAACGCCCGTGCAACAGTCCAACGTTCAGATCTGAGAGCACACCAGTGACGAGTTCTTGTCGGGTGTTTTCAGCNGAGCTCGCATCTAACTTGTCNCTNTCTTCGATCAACGGACATACGACATAGGCTTGACGGCCTTGCGCAACTTCNGAATGAACGTGGTCCCACACTNGTTCAACGTNTTGNGATANCCAGGANGTCGCNATTGGNGATCTNCCTGGTGGNAGTTCNTTCAAGGTGGATACGTCNAGGTCCCCGTATACGGTCATAGCCGCCGTGCGNGGTATGGGGGTGGCGGTCATNACCANTANGTGAGGCCACTTACCATCATCNCGNCCCCGTTCTCTGAGAACAGACCTCTGTTCGACGCCGAAGCGGTGTTGCTCGTCGACGACGACGACACTCAGCGAGGAAAAGGTAATTCCTTCCTGAATTAAAGCGTGTGTTCCGATAACTAGATCGACTGATCCATCTTCCATTCCTTTAACGAGGCGCCGACGATCAGTTCCGGTCACTCCGTTCGTCAGCAACTTTATTGACAGCGGCCTGACCCCGGTCAGAGTTGCAGGATCCGCTACTTCTAGACCCTTGGCAAGCTCATAGAGGTTTATGTAGTGCTGTTCCGCTAACACCTCTGTCGGGGCCATGAGGGCACCTTGGTGTCCTTCTGTAATCGCTATAAGTAAGGCGTGCATGGCTACCAACGTCTTACCGGCCCCAACNTCTCCTTGGAGGAGCCGGTGCATGGGTTGATCAGAATTTAAGTCTGCGCTTATTTCCNCCATCGTCCTTTGTTGNGCCGCAGTCAAAGTAAAGGGCAACCCATCNACAAATTTGGTTAACAAAGGGTCGTCAACNTTGTGTTTCACGCCNGAAGCACGATCAAGACGTCGCATCTTGCGCATACGCAGAACGAGTTGAACTCTCAATAGTTCGTCGAGGACNAAGCGGTCNCTCGCATTCAAAACATCNGNCATTGAAGTCGGTTGATGAATCGCCTCCAACGCATGCATCCGGTCGAGCANGCCCAATTCCTGCAAATACNTTGGGGGCAGNGGNTCCACAATGCTTCTACTNCGGCAACGACGCAAGGCCTCNGTAGACCAACGTCCTATATCCCACGTANTAAGACCCGCTTTACCTGANTGGGGATATATAGCCACGATTTTTCCNGTGCGATCTCCAACCAAGTCGACCAAGGGGTTGGTCATTTGAAGATGACCGCGATACAGATCGACCTTCCCGAACAAGGCCACCGTTAGCCCCTGATCGAGTTGCTTCGANCGCCATGCCTGATTNAAGAAAACTAGNTTCAAGNTCCCGGTCTCATCAGAAAGGGACGCCTCGACAATGGANTTTCTATTTCGAGTCCTCCGCGACNTGACGCTTTCGATATCTCCCACGACCATGACTTGTTGGCCNGGACGCACATCAACAAGCTTGGCTTCATGACTTCGATCGATGTAGCGGCGTGGATAATGAGTCAGCAGGTCGAAAACCGAGTGAATCTGAACTTCTTCCAACGAGGCTCGTCGCTGCTCACCAACTCCTTGTAAACGGTCNACGCTTATAGCGTCGAGTTCACGAAGAGAAATCGGTTCCGTCATTCGACNCCGAAGAAGAACGGGTAGTGGCTTTGTCCNCCAGNATGAATCTCNGTTTCAACGGTTGGCCTNTTCTCCGTCACCCACTCCGTAATTGCCCGAGTGTCAGCATCACTTGCACCCTCACCAACAATCAACGAAAGAATTTCGCTGTCTTCACCAATGATCTCGTTTAACAGATTCGTGGCGGCTTCAACCAGCGTGNCGCCGATCGCACAGACACCATCCCGATCAAGACCTATCCAATCACCNTCCGCNACCTCTCCGACTGGTGTGCTGGTTGNTCGGACTGCCTGAGTCACCTCACCTACGTCGACTCCCGAAGCGATCTCGAGCATCACCTTGGCNTTTTCGGTCGCGATTGCCTGAGGGTCATAGCCCAACAGNGAGGCGAACCCNTCGGGCACGGAGGTAGTTGGAACCACTACAACAGTTTTCTCTGTTTCGTCGTCAACNGTTCGGGCAACAGCCACAATGTTTGGGTTATTTGGCAAGATCACTATTTGCTCTGCTGGAGCACGCTCCACCGCCTCCAACAGTTCTGAGGTGGAAGGGTTCATGCTTTGCCCACCCAACACAAGTTCCTGGACCCCCAGACTGTGAAAGATTCGCCCGATTCCAGGGGCCGGGGAAACAGCAACTACTGCACAGGGAACCTGTTGCGGCGCTGCTAAGTCGTCTGTTTTTCCACTCTCAGCGGCTTCGCGAACCCACCGTTCCTCCATTACTTCCTCAGCTANGTCGGTCACCCTGATGCGCTGCGGGCGACCGACCTCGATNCCGGCCTCTATNGCCGGACCGATGGCGTCCGTGTGGATATGACAATTCCAAAGTCCGTCNCCACCAACGACGACGATTGAGTCACCAAGTCCTGCCCAAACATTCTTGAATCCCTCAATAGCTTCATCTGGGGCGTTAAGTAGGTACATAACCTCATACCGAAGTTCAGAGAGCTCGTCCTGTTGTTGCTCACTGATTGTTACGCTCGCTATCTCTGTCGAGTTCTCAGCTACTGGGAGGGCACGGCCGTCTAATACGTGCAAAATTGCGTGCAGTAAGAGAAGAAACCCTGCTCCTCCTGCGTCTACCACCCCCGCTTCGCGCAACACAATGAGTTGTTCGGGAGTCCGCTCTAGGGCAGCTTCACCTTCTGTGAGAGCCTCTTCTACCACCGTCAAGATGGCACTAGTTTCTGCTGCGTCTCGAGCCGCTCGAGCCACTTCACGCACCACAGTCAAGATGGTCCCCTCAACTGGTTTCATGACGGCACCATCGGCGGCAACACTTGCTTCGGTTAACGCGCTGGCCAAAACGTCGCCGTCTATTNCGTCTGCTTNGGCGAAACAAGCGCTCATCCCTCGCAACACTTGCGACAAGATCACACCNGAATTGCCGCGCGCCCCCATNAGAGAACCATGAGATAAGGCTGCGCATACAGCATCTCGATCATCGAAAGCGACTGCTTNCATTTCCTCNAAGACTGACCCCACCGTGAGGAACATATTGGTACCTGTGTCCCCATCAGGGACGGGGTACACATTGAGTCGATTTATCGACTCCTTGTGATCTTCTAAGGCATCATGAAATGCCGATACGACTTCCACGATCTGCGTTGTGGCCAAAAAAGAGACTGTTTCCACGGAAGCCGATAATACCGGTGACAGGCACTACCGCTAGGTGACCAAACCTAATGCCGATGTTCCCCCCGATCCCGTCATTCACTTGCTAAGTTGTGCCCGCTTCACTAACCGACNTAGGGTCGCCATAGAAGCTTGTGCCAAACTAACGAACTTCGAGTTCAGGAGTCATACCGGAGGGCAGCAGTGCANGGTGTCGTAAAATCATATGACCCTCAGTCCAAGACGGGTGTAGTCGTCGACGATGTTGACCGCACTGAGCACGACTTGGCCTTNGACGCGCTCGAAGACTCAATNTTTCGAATGGTACGACAGGGGCAGAGAGTCGTCTTCGACCTCNANGAACAAGGACTAGCTACTCGGCTTCGGCTGGGNAGTGAAGTTGACCTTGGTACACCTGATTGGATCACTGCCGCGGGGGGCGACGCGTGACCGGGAACTGGGGATCCACCCCAGTTGACGTCTGATACCTAACGGAGGTCAGAATGCCTGGAACGACCACCAACCAAAACCTTCTCGAGTGGGTTGATAAGTGGNCCGAAGTNCTCACTCCTGATTCCGTCTATTGGTGCGACGGCACTCAAGAAGAATACGATCGATTCACNGACTCGATGGTCGNACAAGGGACACTGATCCCCTTAAATGACGTAAAGCGACCGAACAGNTTCTTAGCNCGTTCTGACCCCGGTGACGTCGCTCGGGTCGAGGATCGAACCTTCATCTGCACCGATGACCCAGAAGATGTNGGAGCCAACAATAANTGGCGAGAACCAGAGTTGATGCGCNCTGANATGTTGGATTTATTCCAAGGNTCGATGCGCGGACGAACCATGTTTGTTGTCCCGTTTTCTATGGGCCCGCTTGGTTCTCCGATCGCACACATCGGTGTTCAACTTACTGATTCACCCTATGTAGCAGCATCAATGCGAATTATGACGCGCATGGGACAGGGCGCATTGGACGCATTGGGCAGCGACGCNTGGGTGCCCTGTATNCATTCTCTCGGCGCTCCTTTACTTGCAGGGGAAGACGATGTGCCATGGCCTTGCGATGCAGAAAACAAGTACATCGTTCACTTTCCTTCNACCAGAGAAATTTGGTCGTACGGCTCCGGCTACGGAGGNAACGCNCTTCTAGGCAAGAAGTGCTTTGCACTTCGNATAGCGTCGACAATGGCGCGGGACGAAGGTTGGCTTGCCGAACACATGTTGATTGTTGGAGTCACGCCACCCGGAGGCGAAACCAAATACGTCGCGGCGGCCTTTCCTTCAGCTTGTGGCAAGACNAACATGGCAATGATGATTCCGTCACTTCCAGGATGGAAAGTCGAAACGATAGGAGACGACATTGCCTGGATGAAATTTGGGCCAGATGGTCAGTTGTACGCCATCAATCCAGAAGCCGGCTTCTTCGGAGTAGCACCAGGAACGGGTCAGGAAACCAACCCCAATGCTTTGGCGACCCTCTCTGGNAACTGCGTATTTACCAACGTCGCCGAAACCGACGACGGTGACATCTGGTGGGAAGGCCTCAGCGANGAGGCACCGGCCCGGTTGATTGACTGGAAAGGCCAAACTTGGACACCCGAATCAGAACATCCTGCNGCCCACCCCAATGCCCGTTTCACAGTGCCAGCATCTCAATGCCCTTCAATCGCGCCTTCCTGGGAGGACCCGGCAGGCGTGCCAATTTCAGCAATTCTTTTCGGCGGAAGGCGAGCAACCACTGTCCCCCTCGTGTCAGAGGCACTCAGTTGGGAACACGGAGTATTTCTCGGATCAGTCATGTCATCTGAGAAGACNGCCGCTGCAGCAGGAACCGTCGGTCAAGTGCGTCGAGACCCATTCGCGATGCTTCCATTCTGNGGCTACAACTTTGGNGATTACTTTCAACACTGGCTAGACATCGGCAATCAGCCAGGTGCCAATCTNCCAAAGCTTTTTTATGTGAATTGGTTCCGCAAAGACGAGGACGGTCGATTTATTTGGCCTGGTTTTGGCGAGAACGCAAGGGTTCTCAAGTGGGTTTTGGAACGGATCGCAGGGTCAGCCGATGCAATTGAAACCCCAATCGGAATGGTGCCTAGAACGGAAGATCTAGATGTCTCTGGGCTAGAGCTTGGTTCCGAAGCGCTTGAATCTTTGCTGGCCGTCAATCAAGACGAGTGGCGAAACGAATTGTCACTCATCGAAGAACACTACGAAACGATCGGCGACAGACTTCCCAGCGAGATGAGAGTTCAATTGGAACGACTTGCTGACCGTCTCGCTAGTTGACCGTCTCGCNAGCTGNCACTGCATCGTTGGTGAACGAGNGCCTTNCTACAAAAGNAGCAACGCTCGAATACCTAGGCCCATTATNAATAGCCCTCCNCAGCCGTATAGGGCATGCAAATGTTNGCTCAGCTGGCTTCTGTAGCTGTAGAGAACTGCNACNGTGATTGCAGAGAGAACNCCATANAACACNTGGAAGGAACCAGCGTTTCCTTCGCCAGCATTGAGGTAGGTAGCTGCCAGAGTTACTTGAACAAAAACCCAGAANTGGACAANGGCGGTCAGGCGCCACAACAATTTATTTTTGAGTTTCGGTACCCGGATAGCTNCCAANGACCANGNGCCAACTNCTCCATTTCCTATCACGAGCANCCAGCATGCAAGCAGGTGAAGCTTGCCGAGCATCAACGTCTCAATTCGTTTGGTCCGCGAGTAGGTGCACGAACATCGTCAGGTTCTGNGCGTCGCTGTGACCGTCGATGAGTTTCAACTCAGCCGGATTTTTGGCCGAATCATCGGTCATCGAAACGACATCGAGAGCTCTGAGGAGTCCCACTGGTGCTCCTTGATCGACCAAAGTCGCAACATCTCGGCCAATATGTCGACCTCGGAGTCCGCGTTCTTGGATAAGTGAACGGATGATTATGCGAAGAATTGCACACGCCGAGGCGGGTGATAGCGCAATAATCGCTTGCGCTTCGGCGTAGAGAGGAACGAGGTTGCTAGGCAGGCCCGATGGGGCCGCCCCAGGTTCGAGTTCACGTTCTGATGTCAGGCCACCGCTCCTACATCGCGTAGTTTGACGATGTCGTCAGGGTCGTAACCTGCTGATCGCAGGACTTCATCAGTGTGTTGTCCTGGATGAGCCGGTGGTCCTTGAATCGTCTCCTGTGTCCGACTGAACCGAGGAGAGGGATTTGGTTGAGTCACGCCCGCCACNTCTGTAAATACCTCACGGTGTNTGTTGTGTGGGTGNTCTGGTGCTTCAGCCAATGTCAATACAGGGGCAAAACAGACATCNGTGGCGTCCATTATTTCGCACCATTCGTCTCTCGTCTTCGTCATGAACACNGCACNTATACGNTCCTTCAAGTCGGGCCACGANGTTCTCACCATTTGCGAGGCAAAGTCTTCCTCCTNGTCNAGTCCCGTTAGACGCAATAGCTCCGAGTAGAACTGGGGCTCAATGGAGCCGATCGATATGTATCGACCATCNGCACATTCATAGACNTCGTAGAAATGGCTACCTGTGTCAAGCAGATTTGTTCCNCGNTCGTCATTCCAGACACCNAGAGCTCTCATCGANTGGAACATCGCCATCAGACTGGCTGCTCCGTCGACCATGGCAGCGTCAACTACCTGGCCNTGTCCTGANCGNTGGGCCTCCACGACTGCACATACGACCCCAAAGGCCAGGAGCATGCCCCCNCCTCCGAAGTCACCCACGAGGTTGAGCGGGGGCACCGGTGCTTCTCCGTGACGTCCAATCGGCTCGAGGGCCCCTGCTAGCGCTATGTAGTTGATGTCATGTCCGGCAGCCATCGCATACGGGCCTTCTTGGCCCCACCCTGTCATGCGTCCAAAGACAAGCCTAGGGTTACGGGCGAGACACTCTTCGGGTCCGAGTCCAAGACGTTCCATGACCCCTGGCCGGAAACCTTCNATAAGGGCATCNGCTGTCTCGATAAGACGCAAAACAACCTCNACNCCCTCAGGATTCTTGAGGTCAACCCCNATTGANGAGCGCCCTCGTGCGAGAACGTCAATCGGNGGATTATCTGAATCAATGCCTGAGACGTTGCCTGCGCGGTCGATTCTGATCACCTCGGCGCCCATGTCGCTAAGCATCATCCCGCAAAACGGTCCGGGGCCAATGCCTTGAAGTTCTATTACGCGGATTCCTTGAAGTGGACCCATACCAATCTCCCTACCTATTTCACAAACAATCTAGTACTTGGCTACAACATGTCCCAGATGGCCGGCACTCTCACCAAAGTTGGTCCTTGTTTCGTCGTTCTGAGGTTCTGTCGTATTCCAGGGCGTCGAAATCATCGGCAGCAGTCGCCTCTAGCATTTGACCTGCAGATGGCACGTCATCTGGACCCATCTGGTTATCTGCGTCCCATAGGCCAGAACGAACTAGGGCTTTCGAGCATTGGAAATACACTCGATCAACTTTTACTTCAACCACCGTTTTGGGCGACTTTCCGTCAATCGTGAAAGTCTCGAGCAGGTCTGAAAATATTGAAATAGAAGCTCGACCATTGATACGCATTGTTTCCCCTATCCCGGGGACCAGGAACAAAAGAGCTATTCGGTTATCGCTAAGAATATTCCGCAACGTGTCCAACCGATTGTTCCCTCTTCTATCCGCGAACTGGATCGTGTTCTCATCTACAACGCGAACGACGCTGCCATTCTCACCCCGCGGCGAACAGTCAAGACCTTCCAATCCGGCAGTCGCCACCGCCATGAACGGTGCCGCCTCGATGAAGGCCCGATATTCCGAGTTCAGATGCGTTATTTCCTTACTGATCGACCGCGGCATAGCTGCGCCATAGAGAGCCTCAAGCTGCCCTAGATCTGTGATTACGTTTTCTGGATTCAATTTGCCCGTGCCACCAATCTCTGGAAGTCAGCTAGATAATGACGCCACAACGGTTCAGGAATATCGTGCCCCATTTGATCATGGATCACTAATTCTGCGCCGGGAATTAGCGCTGCAGTTGCTTCCCCTCCGTCTACCTGAATCAGTGAGTCAAGCCGGCCATGGACGACCATCGTAGGAGTGGTGACCATAGGAAGTTCTTTTACTCGCGAACCAGATGCCATGATCGCCAAAAGTTGCCAACTCTTGCCCTGCGGATGGTAGCAGCGGTCATAGGCGGCCTCTTCAAGGGAGCGCGCCCAACTTTCGTCGTATAGTGACCCGCTATGAACTCGCCGAGCTGCAACAGCGCTATTCACGACGTCCTCGCGATCATGGCCGACAGTCACCAGTTGGGCAGCTGACTCAGGACTTGATTGACCAACGCCGGCTTCTCCAGTCGTCGACATAACCGTAGTCATGGAACGAAGTCGATCAGCGTGATTAATCGCCAAGGTTTGCGCAATCATCCCGCCCATCGACATTCCCCATACATGCGCTCGCTCTACATTCAGTGCGTCCATAACTGCGACACAATCGGCAGCCATGTCAGACAGGTCGTAGGCAGCGGTGAAGCTCCTGACCGAGCGATCTTGGGACCAACTATCTATCAACGCTTCCATGTTCGGAGGGTCACCTGACGTTTTTGAAGACATTCCGACATCACGATTGTCCATTCGAATCACATAGAAACCGGCGTCACGAAAATTCGAAACCCAGCCGGGCAAAAAATTTATTAGCTGGCTCCCCAAGCCGTTAACAAATAGGAGAGCGGGGTCGGAGCTATCCCCAGAAGCCACATAGTGGAGTTCCGTTTGATGATTTCGGGCTATTCCTACATTTTCTTGGGCCATCAGGGTCCTTTCTCTTCGAACGCTTCAAATTGCTGATCCAATCGTTGTATTGCGTCCACCGTTCGTGATCCCCACCAAAAAAGATCTTGACCATCAACCAGAAGAGTTGGTGCTATTGCCTCCAAGATGTCTAGGTGCCGTTTCCCGAATGGATAGGGTTCGCTCGGCGCAAGGACGATGTCGGGTTCAGATGCCATAAGAGCTTCATCATCAAGTGTTGGGTATAGGTCGTCGTGTTCAGAAAAGACAACATCAATACCTAGGTGCTTTAACAAAGAAACTCCATAGGTGCCAGTAGTCACCGTCATCCAGGGTCGCCGCCAAATGGGGACAAACGCTTTTAGACCTCGACTTTTGCGGGGGGCGTCGAGAGAATAAGACCATTGAGCCCCCACTATTGATGCCAGCCGTCCAAGTTCGGTGCCCACATCGGAGACAGATGTCACGTGCAATGACTCGACTTTGAGGTTACGACTCGCTAGCTCCTGATAGTCCTCCAATCGATTTTCTTCCCGATCAAAGACGACCAGGTCAGGAGCCAGGGCCTCGATACCGATCAGGTCGGGATCCTTGGTCCCTCCTACGTTTTTGAGGTCCGGTTGTTCACAAAATCGCGTACAGGCGATGGGTTCAATTCCCCACGCAAGCAAGGTTTCGGTCACACTGGGAACCAAACTCACCACGCGGATCGACGAGATCATGATGTGAGAGTAGACCCAACGGCGCCACGGTCCTACCTAGGCAGTAGCGTCACTAGGGTGACTGAGGCAAATACTAGTGGTGAGTTTGGTTCTGCCTCCTTAATTTCTCGTGCCCCTCAGACTGATCTTGAGCCGTTAAGCGAAGAGCAGCGGGTGGCGGTGGAATCCAATGACAGCCCGCTGCGAATTCTCGCTGGACCGGGTGCTGGTAAGACTCGCGTGCTTACTAACCGAATTGCTCGTCGAGTATTCGAAGGCAGCGCCGATGCCCGTCGCGTTCTTGCTTTGACCTTTACGCGACGAGCCGCACATGAACTTCGCAGTCGTCTCATCAAGATGGGGATCCGAGATTTGGGAGCGGTCGGTACATTCCACTCCACAGCATTAGCCCAAATTCGGCAGCACCGAGCAGATCAGGGAAGACGGGCCCCAACTGTGCTCTCCGGCCGCCGTCCTGTCCTCACTCAATTGCTGGGAGACTTTCCCAAACTTCAACTGAAAACTGCGGCCATAGAGATTGATTGGCTGAACTCTCAAAATCTGACGGCCGATGAGTACCGCAATGGCCCCGGAAGATTGCGGATCGGGGAGGGTCAAGCAAATGAGGTGGCTCATCTGCAGAGCGCGTTCGCCTCCTATAAAAGCAAACGAGGTTTACTCGACTTTGACGACATTTTGGTGGAGTGCACCACTCTGTTGAAATCTGACAAAGCCTTCCGGGACGCGCAGCATTGGGTGTTCCGACATTTCTTTGTCGATGAATTTCAGGATCTCAACCGCGTCCAGTTTGATCTATTGAAAAGTTGGATCGGGGATCGAACAGATCTATGTATTGTCGGTGACCCTGATCAGGCGATTTATGGCTGGAACGGAGCGGATTCGTCGCTTCTGTCTGACTTTTGTGATCATTTCCCATCCGCCAAAACAGTCTCGTTAGTTGACAACCATCGCAGTCAGCCTCAAATAATTCGCGCCGCTAACGCTGTTCTTGAACGGAGCTCCCCATTTACGGATGAGCAAACGACCCTGGGCGAACCTCCGACCACTAATAGCTTCGCCTCAGAGGAAGAAGAGGCAGTTGGCATCGCTCGTTATCTGCGGGATATTCGATTACCTGAAACCCGATGGTCCAGTCACGCCGTCCTCGCTCGCACAAATGAACAACTCGAACTCATAGCTGAAGTTTTTGGTCGTCTTCAACTGCCTTACAGGTTTCGAAGTCAAGGAGGCATATTCAGGCTTCCTGAAGTCAAAGACCTAGTAGACCAACTCTGCGCAAGCGACTCTGACTTCTCGGCCTTAGCTACTGACTTATTCGACGAATTCGATCACGGTCCACAAAAGCGGATTTCCGAACTTGCACTTCAATACGCTAAAGAGAATTTTCGCGCCTCAGGAACTGGTTTTCGTAACTGGATTCGGACCCTCAGACCCGGAGACTTGGAGTACCAGGGCGATGGAGTTGATCTAGCAACTTTTCACTCAGCTAAGGGGTTGGAGTGGCCCAGTGTTGTAGTTGCTGGACTTGAGCAAGGACTCGTTCCCATTCGTTCCAATGACTCAGAAGAGCGCCGATTGCTCTACGTCGCTGTGTCGCGTGCCCAGCATAAGCTCCACTTAACCTGGGCGCGAACAAGGCAAAAGGGTGGGATGGTAGAAAATCGCGAGCCTTCTCCGTGGCTCAGTCTCATCGAGGCCTCAAGTCATCATCCAATTGCATCGTCTAGGGAGTTGAGTACCCAATATCTTGCGAAAGCTAGGAACTATTTGGATGCGGACGTGCACGGTGAGGTCGAAATTCGGGCTCAGCGGCTACGAGAATGGATAGATCAAACGGCTCGTGCTCGTCGCGTCGAACCTTCAGCCTTATTGCCTAATCATTTGATTTCTGCGGTCGCTGAAAAATTTCCGGTGAGTGTGACTGAATTGGCTAATGTAACCGGGCTTGCTGAAGCACGTTTAAGACGTGTCGGTCCAGAAATACTGAAAGTCATCGCCACCGATTGACAAGCGAACCAGCTGACGTCGCTCTGTCGTTTTCGCCGGCTACGGGTCTACGTCAACGAAGACAGGGGCGTGATCTGAAGGCTTCTTGCCCTTTCTAGCTGTCCTGTCGACTAGGCAAAAGGTGGCTTTGTCAGCGATTGAACGACTGACCATCAACAGATCAATGCGTAAACCCATTTTTTTGTGGAAAGCGCCGTCTCGATAATCCCACCAAGAAAAGAGCCCTTCATCTTCGTAAAACTCCCGAAAGACATCAACCAAGCCCCAATCTTGCAACGCTGCGATCGCGTCCCTCTCGTCCTGCGTCACATGGGTACGAGGAACCTCATTATCAGGGTCCCACACGTCTCGGTCGTCAGGGCAAATGTTGTAATCACCGCCGACAACGACAGGGTCACCTGGGTCACACGTCGCGTTGAGGTGATTCGTTAGACGAGACATCCATGACAACTTGTAGTGATAGTGGTCGTGGTCAACTTCTCGACCATTTGGCACGTACACAGAAGAGACTCTCACACCGCCACAAGTTGACGAGATGATTCGTGCCTCAGGGTCTTCTTCTCCTCCGTCAGCAAAACCTATGAAGGATTCCTTCATCCCAACTTTGGACAAAATAGCCACGCCATTCCACCGACCTTCTCCCGAATGGACGCTCTCGTATCCACGCTGCGAATAGTGGTCATGGGGAAACTGGTCTTGACCCATTTTTGTTTCCTGCAAGAGAAGTACGTCTGGAGATGCATAGTCGAGCCACTCATCGACCCGTTCAATTCGGGCATTCAAACTATTGACATTCCATGTAGCGATGCGCACATCTCGAATCTAGCTGCAGCTAGCCTCCTCGCTCGTGAAGAAAGATTCATTAATTGCAGCTGTCCTATTCGATTTCGGCGGAGTAATAACGACCAGTCCTTTCGAGGCGTTCGCCCAATATGAGACGGAACTCGGCTTACCGCCCGATTCGATTCGACAAATCAACTCAACTAACCCCGATGACAACGCGTGGGCCAAGATGGAGCGAAGCGAGGTGACGCTTCCTGAGTTCTGTCAGCTCTTCGAAGCTGAAGCAAAGTCCATCGGACTGGAACTATCTGGTGAGCGAGTCTTGGGATGTCTGAGTGGTGATGTAAGACCCCAAATGGTTCACGCTCTTGGCATTCTCAAGGAGCGACTCCCTATCGGCTGTATCACAAACAACATGAAATCAGGCCATGGTTCAGGGATGTCGAGGACTCCCGATCAGGCCGCATCTATCGCAGAAATAATGGATATGTTCGAAGTGGTAGTTGAGTCGGCAAAGGTTGGCATCAGAAAGCCTGATCCTCGAATTTACGAAATGGCCTGTACTGAATTGAACATCGACCCGAGAAGTTGCGCCTATCTTGATGACCTTGGTATTAACTGCAAGCCTGCCGCCAACTTGGGAATGACGGCCATCAAAGTGATTGACCCTGAAAAAGCACTTGATGATCTAGAGCAGGCAGTTGGCTTTTCGTTGCGTTGACTCGATTTGGCTTAGATTTCAGAACGTTTATGATCCACCGTCTCATCTCACAGAAGAACAAATAAATGGCATCTGAATTCATATTCACAATGCGAAATCTCGGGCGGTTTTATCCTCCTGACCGCGAAGTGCTTAAAGACGTAACACTCGCGTTTTATCCAGGCGCCAAAATTGGTGTTCTTGGACACAACGGCGCTGGTAAATCATCAGTATTGAGGATCATGGCCGGCATTGATGACGGGTTTACTGGGGAGGCACGACTTTCGCCTGGTTTTTCTGTCGGTCTTCTTGATCAAGAGCCGAAACTTGATGACAAGAAGAGCGTCTACGACAACGTTATGGAAGGGGTTGCCGAGACTCAATCCCTTATCGACCGTTACAACGAGGTTCTAGCTATGTGGGGAGACCCAGATGCTGACCTTGATCACGTCGGGTCATTGCAAGCTGAACTGGAAGACCAGATTCAATCGTCGAACGCATGGGACTTGGAACGTCAGGTCGAAATCGCAATGGACGCTCTGCGAGTTCCTTCGGGGGAAACGTCTGTGTCTACACTTTCCGGTGGTGAGCGGCGAAGGGTGGCTTTGTGTCGACTGCTGCTCGCTCGACCTGACCTTTTACTCTTGGATGAACCCACGAATCATCTAGACGCGGAGTCCGTGGCTTGGCTGGAGCGTTTTCTGAAGGATTACGAGGGCACGGTGGTATCAGTAACGCACGATCGCTATTTCCTAGACAACGTCGCTGGTTGGATTCTCGAACTCGACCACGGCAATGCCCATCCGTACGAAGGTAACTACAGCGGCTGGCTTGAACAAAAAGAGGCCAGGCTCGCCTCGGAGGAACGTCAATCCGACGCTCGACAAAGGACCTTGGCACAAGAGCTTGAATGGGTGCGACTTTCCCCTCGTGCTCGCCAGGCAAAGAGCAAGGCCCGACTGTCTGCCTACGACGAGCTTCTCGCTGAACATGAGGCTGGCCAGCATCGAGACGAAAAACTCGAACTCAGCATTCCAATGAATCGCCGACTTGGTGATCAAGTAATTGAACTGGCAAACGTCAGCAAGGGCTTCGGTGATCGACTCCTGATTGAAGATCTGTCCTTCATCCTGCCGCCAGCCGGAATCGTTGGAGTGGTGGGGGCAAACGGCGCTGGCAAGACAACTCTCTTCCGCATGATCACCGGAGAGGAACAAACTGACACGGGCAACATAACTGTTGGAACCACCGTGGATTTAGCCTATGTCGATCAATCTCGAGATGAGTTGCGGGCTGAGTTAACGGTCTACGAGGAAATAACTGATGGCCTAGACATCGTCCAAGTCGGAAATCAGGAGGTTAACGGCCGTAGCTATGTCGCGTCTTTCAATTTCAAGGGTCCGGATCAGCAAAAGAAAGTAGGAGATTTATCAGGGGGCGAAAGGAACAGGGTCCAGTTAGCGAAGGTACTCAAGACAGGGGGCAACGTATTGCTTCTTGATGAACCCACAAACGATTTAGACGTGGATACTCTCCGGGCCCTCGAAGCGGGTTTAGAAGCCTTCCCTGGATGCGCCGTGGTGATCAGTCACGACCGCTGGTTCCTTGACCGCGTTGCCACACACGTGCTGGCCTTCGAAGGAAACAGTCAGGTTCGTTGGTTTGAAGGCAACTTCTCCGAATACGAGGAATTTCGCCTACGTGAATTCGGTGATGAGGTAGGACCAAAGCCAATTAAGTACAAGCCGTTAGCTCGATAATCGCGCGATCCGCGCGAAATTGACTCTGCACAGCTCCATGTAGGCCCGGCGCTAACCACGCTATTCGCGCGAATTTAAGCCTTATACGCGCGATCCGCGCGAGAAATTCGCGCGATTCGCGCGAATATCCACCTAGTTCGCGCGATAAGTGACTAAATTGCCGTTCGCACTCATAGTGACCTGTCAACAGGAGATAAACCGTGGCCACCAAATCAGCAACAAAGACGAAAAAGAAGTGGCGAAGCAGGGCGGTCACGAGAACAGTCGACGCTGGAAATTCAGCCTATTGCGCCGTCTGTGACGAACTAATCAAGTTTCGGGCTCGAATTCGGGCCGACCAAATTATTTGCAATGTCTACGTGGCCAACAAATGGGACCGTGTCGAACACTTCCACCCAGAGTGTTACAAAAAAGCGAAAGCCCCATACGGAAACCCAGCTGATTGATCTTGTAACCCGCTTCAGATCACAAGATCTGACTCAGGAAGAGTTTGGTCCGGTCTTCGGTCGGATTCGTAAAGAAGTGTTCGGGAGTTCCCACCTCCACTATTTCTCCACCCTCCATGAACATGATGCGGTCAGCGACCTCGCGAGCAAATCCCATTTCGTGAGTAACGACCATCATCGTGATGCCCGACCGTGCTAGCTCCTTCATCACATCAAGAACTTCCTTGATCATTTCGGGATCTAATGCGGACGTGGGTTCGTCGAAAAGCATTACGCGTGGCTCCATTGCAAGAGACCTGGCTATCGCAACACGCTGCTGCTGTCCGCCTGACAACTGACCCGGGAACTTCTCCGCTTGTTCCGGAATCCCCACTCGGTCAAGCAGTGCCCGGGCCATAGCCTCAGCCTCGGCTCGCGGCTTTTTCCTCACCCAAATCGGAGCGAGAGTGATGTTGTCCAGAACAGTTAAGTGCGGGAAAAGATTGAACTGCTGAAAAACCATACCTACTTCTGATCGAATCTTTTCGATATTCCGAAGGTCGTTAGTAAGTTCAATACCGTCAACAACAATATCTCCACCCTGATGAACCTCTAGGCGATTGATGCATCGGATCCAAGTGCTCTTACCCGATCCTGAAGGTCCGCAGACAACAGCTACCTCACCTTCCTTGATCGTCGCCGTCACACCTTTTAGGGCTTGAAAATCGCCGTAGAACTTATCGACATCTACGCAAACGATCATGTCTTCGCTATCAGCCAATCTGTCATTAGCTGCTGTTGTTGCATCGTCAATGCTCATGAATCTCTGCTCCCGGTCTGAGGGGTATGGGCACTTATCATCATCGTTCTCCAAGCCCTACTCGCCGCTCTAAACGCTGACTATATTTGGAAATGGTGAAATTGAAGAAGAAATAGATCATCGCTACCAGAAGAATGCCTTCTCGTTTGACACCCATGAACTCACTTTGAGCGGGAATCACCGAATTCGCAACCCGCAGAAAGTCGAAGAGGCCAATGATCGCCAAAAGCGATGTCTCCTTGAAGGTCGAGATCACTTGACCCACAAGTTGAGGAATAGAAACCGTTAAGGCCTGCGGTAGGACGATGAAGCCTGTCCGTTGAGCAGGCGTCAGGCCAATAGCGTCTGCTGCCTCGTATTGGCCTTTAGTGATCGACTGCAAACCACCTCTGACGTTCTCTGCTAAGTAGGCCGCCGAGAACAGTGTGTAACCCGTTAAGACCGCAGCCAATTCTGCTAACTCCATCCCGTCCGGAAGGAACAGGGGAACC
Organism: Acidimicrobiaceae bacterium; assembly: GCA_002708935.1. Lineage (GTDB taxonomy): Bacteria > Actinomycetota > Acidimicrobiia > Acidimicrobiales > Poriferisodalaceae > MedAcidi-G3. The sequence goes on from PAPO01000006.1 coordinate 125,369, forward strand.
ATGACCGAGAAGAAGATCAGGACACTAATTAGAGGGACACCTCGTATCACCTCAATGTAGCTAGTCGACAGCATCCGAAAGATCGGAAACTTCGATGTCCGACCCAAAGCAAGCAGAACTCCCAACGGGAACGAGAGAAGAACAACTATTAGCGCGACGAATAAGGTCAGTCCCAAGCCACCCAAGAACTCTGTCGACTGGAGTTCGACTGTTGACGGAGTGTTAATCATCGTCGCCAGATAATGAACTAACGCTGTAACACCGACCCAGCCAAAAACGAGTTGGCGGCGTTTCGCTACTTCTCCAATGAAGTTCGGTGCCAACAGCGCTGCCAGTGCCAAGAGCAGGAAACTAATTCGAGCTTTCTGAAGCATCGGGTACCAACCAAAGAACGCCGCGACCCAATTAAAAATGGCGAACACCAAAAGCGCGGTGGCGGCAATGCGTCCTGCTTCCCCGACACTCGCGCGAGTCAGCCCCCAAAGAAGCGCTCCACCCAATAAACCAAACGCTAAGCCCATGGGAAGGTCTGTTGATATGACATGACCGTAATCAAGAGCGGGATCTCTAAGTACCACCCAAAAGAGTGTCAACGGACTTATCAACCACAACAAATTGCTGGCGCCCTTTACAAATCCGAGATACCGGCCACTTTGGAAAAATCTACCTACGAAGAAGAAACAGGACAGCAGAATCAACATGACGGTCCACGGCATCTTTGTAGAGAACGCAACTGTCCTACCTGATTCAGCGATATAAGACTTTGTCTCTGAGATAAACGCATAGTGCCCATAGGGAGCTATCCACAGACTCAGCACGGCGAGGCCGAGACCCACGAAAACAACTGAAGTAACTGATACCTCGACACGCCGGCGTGCAGGATCGCTAAATCTGCTCCACAACGCGGCTCCCACGGCTAACAAAAGAACTGCTGCAATCCACCAGGTGGATCGATCCACCATGGCATCCATAAAGGACTCGCGTCGCAGCGAACCATCGATCGTGCGAATGACCTTGCCATCACTGCCGAGGATCACGCTGGGTTCGCGCACAATCACGCAAAGCGCTAGGAGCGCCCCTGTGCCCATCAGCCACGTAGAAATTCGCCTGACAGACACGCCGCCCCAATTTGCCCATATACCGGCGCTGAGGCCCGCTAGGCCGACAATAAATCCAAGTGCAACCCAAACTCGTATGTACTGAGATTCAGGGTAAGACAGTGTCATTAAGGCTCGAAGGTTGGTGCGCACCGCGTCCCATTGTCGGTTTTCGCTAAAGACGAAGTTCAGTACGCCGCGCAATGCCGCCAGCGCTGCAAGTGCACCAAGCAGTGTGAGTATTCCGTTCGCCCAATTAGAAAAGAGATTTTTTCTGAGCCATTGACCCACCGGCAGGCTGGGCGTTTCATGCGGGGAAACCTGTTCCTCTTCCAATCCACGCTGAAATTCTGCATTCGCTGATACCTGGTTTGCGTCTGACATATCAGCGCTCCACGATTCTCATGCGGACATTAAAGAAATTGACTATCACCGATATCGACAGCGAACACGAGAGATAAAAGAACATCCAGATAGACACAACCGGCAACGTTTTTCCTGTTTGGTTGTAGACCGTCTGTCCGACCTGAACAATGTCGCTATAACCGACTGCGATGGCGAGAGAAGTGTTCTTCGTCAAGTTCAGGTATTGATTCCCTAATGGCGGGAGCATCACTCTCGCTGCCTGAGGGATGATTACCCTCCTTAATGCAGTTGAACGTCTCAGACCAAGCGCAGCCGCAGCTTCTGTCTGTCCCTTTGGGACTGCCAGAATTCCTCCACGGACTATTTCGGCAATAAAGGCAGAGGTATAGAACACGACACCGAAAAAGACGGCAGCGAACCCGATCGAGAAGTTCAGGCCTGAGGGTCCATAGTTAGGAAACTTTCCTACTTGGACTATGTCCGGTAATGCAACGTCGACCGGCCGGCCACTTCGACCGTTCCCGAATTTATTACCTAAGACTTCGAAGAGATCACTCCCGGAGTTGATCATCCAGCTGGAAAGCCCTGGCCAAATAACCAAGAAAAAGACGGCCCCCAACACTCCGCCAACTCCTGCGAAGATCATCCGGAAATAATCATCGTCAGTTAACTTCGCTAACCCCGCCGGTGTTCGTCGACTGTTAAGAAATCCACGAATCCAATACACGCTCGTGCCGACTGAGAGGACCGCTACCAATATCTGAAGGGCACCTTCGGGTACTGCGGAAACTGCTGAGGACAAGGCATCAAAGATGTTGCCGACAAAGCCGAAGATCGGATGAATAAACCAGCCCAAAGCTCCGAACACCACAATCAAACCGAAGGCGCTCAGAATTGGGTAGGTCTCTTCACCTGACAGGTCCTGCTGCGCTATGCGGCGCTTTCGAAGGAAATTGGCGGCGAACAAGCCGATGACGATGACAATCATCCACTGATAAAAGCCGTCCGCTATGTGAACTCTCGGCATCGAAAGTCCCTTATTCGACACATGGAACCATCCATTTACCGGACCGACATCCAGAGAAACTCGGTCCAAGCTGGCGAAGACTGCTCCATAAAAGAGAATTTGCACCAACAGGGGGACGTTTCGAAGGGTTTCAACGAAGACGGTTCCTAGTTTTTTAAGCAGCCAGTTATTCGACAATCTTGAGAGGCCGACCAGCACACCGATCAACGTTGCTACGAAGATCCCCGCAATAGCCATCCGCAGCGTGTTGACCATTCCCACCCATAGCGCTCTACCTCCGGTGTCAGGATCAGTATCGATCCCCGAAGAAAGATCAATGCCGGGATTGACTGACAAGAAGTCGTAATCAGTGGGTACGTTTGACGCTTTAAGGTTGTCGCCTGCTTGATTAGCGAGAAACCAAAGGGCACCAAGAGTCAACAGCAGGGCGATTATTTGCACAACCCACTTGACCACCGTGACATCTCTATACAGCGGGGGTCGCTCGTGGTGAATTGACGGTGGGGCAGTGCTTGCCACTAGATGATTCCCTCTCAGATAAACATGACAGCTCTAGGTGATCGATCGTTCAGCCTAGAGGCAGTGAAAGGGCTGGAGGTCGATTTGACCTCCAGCCCTTTCAAAATTCTTGGGTGGTTCTAAACCACCTACAGAATCAAATTGCTATATCAACGTGCCGGTGGAGCATAGACAAGACCGCCGGCGGTCCAGGCAGCGTTTGCTGACCCTTCACGGCTCAGACCCACTGGGTTGAGGTTACGGCTATAGATCTCGTCGTAGTTTCCGACCTGCTTGATGACTTGGTAGAAGGCATCAGCCGGAAGGCCCATGCCGCTCTGCAGTTCACCTTCGCCTCCAAGGAGACGGATGGTTTCGGTGTCGCCACCGGTAAGCATCATGTCAACGTTGCTTGAGTTCAAGCCCTTTTCATCGGCAATGATGGTCGCGTACACGGCCCAGTTGACGGCGTCAGCGAATGCTGAGTCGTTCTGACCGTATGTTGGGCCAAGCGGCTCTTTCGAAATCGGTGTTGCTGGGAAGATCACCCAGTTCTCACCGTCTGGTTGCTGCTTTGCCTTACGGCCTACAAGACCTGAACCATCAGTGGTGATGATGTCACATGCGCCCGAGATGAAGTTGTTGGTGACGGTATCGAAGTCTTCAAAGGTCTGAAGTTCGATTGATACACCTGCTTCAGCTGCTGCGTCCGCAATGTTCTTTTCGGTTGTTGTACCTGCACTGGTGCAAATCACTGAACCGCCAACATCCGATACTTGGGAAGAACCTGAGAAGCCATCGCTTTCGCGACCCATGAGCTGTTGACCGTCATAGTAAGTCGTTGGACCGAAGTCCATGCCGACTTCGGAGTCACGGCTCTGAGTCCAGGTTGTGTTTCGCATCAGAAGATCAACGTCACCGGTCTGAACTGCTGTGAAGCGCTCAGCGGCTGTCAAGGAAACGAAATTCACCTTGTTTGCATCACCCAGTATGGCTGCTGCAACAACGCGGCAATAGTCGGCGTCGAAGCCGGCCATGCTGCCNTCAGCTTGGAGTTCNGAGAACGCCACGGCAGAACCTGATACACCACAGTTAACGGTGCCACGGCTCTTGATCGTGTCCAGAAGGCTTTCACCACTGGCTGCGAGCGTTACTTCAGTTTCTTCAGCATCCGATGACGAGCNGCTTGCGCTGCTGTCGTCGGANGAATCGCTTCCGCCACAAGCCGAAGCGGCTAGTGCGATNGCGAATAGTGTGGCAAGCAGTCGCCACATAATGTTTTTCCGCATCTGTTTGAGTCCCTCTCTGTTGCGGTTACCGGCCCCNCGACCGGATTTCTNCTCGGTTAAGAGTCCGTGCACGGTATACGGTCATCAAAGCAAACCAACACCTTGTGATCTTTTCGTCACAATCTCTTTACAGGGCAGAAACACTATCTGCTNNNCNANCGTNTAACCANGCCTCATTTNACTTTGTCTAACAGGAGCCGAAGAACCTATGGCCAACCCCCAAGATCACGCGATTAGTGCTCGTATCGCGACTGACACCGGGAAGCTCCTNTTAGACATNCGGGAACGACTATTTGCTCAAGGNGCAGATAGCTGGACGGTNAAAGACACNGGNGACCTNGAAGCCCACAGATTTATTATGANCGCACTTCGAGAACACTTCCCNGACGACGGAATCTTGTCAGAGGAAGGTCGNGACGACCTTTCNCGTTTNGACAAGGAACGGGTTTGGATTGTCGACCCTCTTGACGGAACACGNGAGTTTGGNGAGCCAGGNCGCTCCGACTGGGCAGTGCATGTGGCNCTAACNGAAAATGGAACTCCTACAGCTGGCGCAGTCGCCTTACCCGCNATCGNCNAAACTCTGACAACAGAACCGGCTTCNCAGCTTTCCCCAGCACANGANGGCCGNCCCAGACTGGTCGTNAGTCGTTCNAGAGCTCCAGCGGCNGCGATGATCGTNGCTGAAGCTCTCGGNGCGGAATTGCTAGCTCTCGGCTCNGCTGGNGCTAAGGCTATGGCAGTGGTTCTCGGACANGCTGATATCTATGCNCACAGCGGCGGGCAGTACGAATGGGATAATTGCGCGCCGGCTGCCGTCGCAATGGCGGCCGGTCTGCATGCGAGTCGGTGCGANGGGTCGCCACTTGATTACAACTACGAAGATCCTTGGTTACCAGATTTGTTGATCTGTCGACCAGAGTTCAAAGAAGANGCACTNGCTGCCCTTAGGCGAGCGATTGAGGGTTNATTTTAGNCATGGAACTAAAAACCACGCGTTTCGAAGTANANGGTCCNGTAGCAACGCTCACCCTGTCGCGNCCTGAACGTCGCAATGCTTGGACNGGCAGAATGCATACNGAANTGCGTCACCTTTTGCAGCGNGCTGACTCTGACTCGGAAATTAGAACGGTGATCATCACCGGNGCGAANGACGATTTNTGTGTTGGNGCNGATAGCCAGGCNTTAGAAGGCCATCTCGAGAAAGGCGGGNANGACTCTGGAACCGGNNCCGATATTTCCAATCCCGGATACGGGGTCGCNTCCGAATTTGATCAAAACTTTGCATTTATGTTNGGTTTGAACGTAACCACGATCGCTGCAGTTAACGGAGCAGCTGCCGGGGTTGGNCTAGTCCTTGCTTGCTACTGCGATCTTCGGTTNGCNTCCAAGCACGCCAAACTGACCACCGCTCACGGCCCTCTGGGCCTGCCGGCTGAATTCGGACTCTCCTGGCTGTTGCCAAGATTGATCGGCTTGACTCGTGCTAACGACCTTTTNATTTCAAGCAGAGTTATTACCGCTGGNGAGACTGCCGGGTGGGGGCTNTTCAACGAAGTCCTNGAACCAGCGGAATTACTTCCGCACGCCNAGTCATATGCATCTGAACTAGTTGCGCGTGTTTCTCCGTCGGCTCAACGGATGACAAANCTTCAGGTGTANTTGGATCANCANAGNGATGTTGGTTCCGCTGTAGCCGATTCGGAACGACTGTTAGAAACAGCGATGNTGGACCCTGACTACCAAGAAGGCGTGCGAGCCCTCACAGAACGGCGGGCACCTAGGTGGAATTAGAAGTGGGCGCCAAAATGGAAGCGCCAACTGGCTAATCCTTAGTCATCCAGGATGGTCACCACTCCGGTATCACCGTCNACCTGAATTCTTGCTCCGTCAGGGATCCGCTTGGTNGCGTCGGTCGCGGATACAACACATGGGATNCCAAGCTCTCTNCTCACGATNATGGCGTGACTCAATGCAGCTCCAACGTCAACGACTACACCGGCNGCTGGAACAAACAGAGGNGTCCAGGAAGGGTCTGTCANNGGCGCTATGAGCACATCTCCAGGTTCGAGTGCTGTTGGATCNTGACTGTCAAGAATGACACGAGCNCTGCCTTCNGANACNCCCGGGCATCCAGGTAAACCTTGGATCGAATCACCTGACCGCAGAAGTTCAACCGTTACAGCATCNCGATCGGGCCAAGANGAGAGNGGTTCACTTTCTCCCACAATNACGAAAGGTTCTTGCTTGCCTGCCGCCATGTCGAAAATTTCCTGTCGCTGTTCGATTATCTCGCGCCATCCGTCAGGATTATCAATTGCTTGGTGTTGCTCAGANAAGCGNAGCATCGCAAAACTCGTTATCTCCGGATACACGCCCCNATCAACCATTCGTTGACCCAATTCTCGNGCAGCCATTCGCGCTTCTTGAATGAATTTCACGCAATTGGTCTTGGTTCGTTCACGACCAGGCATTAGCACTGATGCACCGTGAGCTCCTGCCAAGAACTGGCCCTGTGCTTCTGGGTCAGCTTCGAGCATGGCTCCGATCTCAGAGACAAGGCGCTGCCGATCCTCAGCGAGCTGTGCTTGGTGGTCTTGAGGNGCTGCAGATGCTGGAGAAACTCGCATCCGATCGATTGCAGCCAACGCTAGGTTGGGGGTTGTTTCCCAAGTTGGACATGAAATTTCCCACTCGTTAGGTCCCCTNGACCCATAAGACCGGAGAAATTGGTCAAAAGNGGNTACAAAGTTTTCGATATCCGAATCGTTGTCGTTTCGNAGGCGAGCATCCAAACCTTCAATACCGAGGTCGAAAGCAGCATTGACGCTTTCAGACGCGGCTGCGGCTCNTCCCAGTTCCCACATNGCCATTGACGGCGCNGCAGATTCNACNTCTCCGAGTCCNGCCATGATCTTCATGGCATCAGTGGGACGGCCAACNGCTTCACATACTGCCGACACAATGCCTAGCGGAACAGTAGTCAGAAAACTGATGAAAATATGTTGGGCAAAAAGCTCCCGGAANNCCCCGTNAAAGAAGTCTTGGATCCAGTCAACNATTTCATGATCACCCATCGATTCGAAATCTGGGCGGNTGTCCCNAAGAGCGTTAACTNGTTGTTCCTGTGCCAAGACNTCGGGCAGNTCTGGAGTTGTNAGGGCCCANCCAAATACTTCTCCTATGCGNGCCTCTGCTTCAGGACTCGGGTCATCCGGGTGTTGCTCATAGGCTGGAATGCCGGGTTGCACTCCAAAAAAAGCGTCGTCAAGGTCCTGCGCCGACAACCCTGGCGCACGCTCACCGAAAATACGCATGAGGGACGCATTTAGGTATGTATACCCACCGAAGACTCCTAGGAATACAGGATTATCGGGATCAAATTCACTTTCTTCGAAAGCACCGATTCTCACGTACGCGTCTCGAAAGCCCAGTTCGCTCATTTGGAGACCGTCGTCGTTTTGAAATGCGAAATCAAAAGTTGCTAGAGCCACTGGGTCGGGGAACACCTCCCCTACGTTCGCCCGAGTCCAAATCGGATAACGATCTGACGTCTTAGTACCAACGAAGTATTCCTCGGCCATTTCTCGTTCCTCCCCGTCGCGCAATCTGACAGTTGCGACCGATGGACCGGATGGCTGCCTCCCCCTCGTGGCAGCCATCCGGCCAGATCGCGAACCACCACTGTTCGGCACTATAGGCACCGCTGCACCCGTTTGCGCAAACGTTCATTAAGGAATATCTCACCGCTTGAGCTTTAACCGACCGACAACATCGCCGTGAGATACGTTCTAGCCGTGGTTTCGGAGAAGAACGCGGGTTTCGATTGGACACAAGAGTGGCCGCATCTGGTGATCTCTCCTCAAGCCGCCGCAGAGCAGGTCCGCGACGGCGATCTAGTGGGGACCAGTCTCCCAGAACCGACGGCTTTTCTTTATGCCCTCGCTGAACGTAACGATCTCAATGACGTAGCTGTTTTCGTTCCTGCGCCTCGAAAAGGTGGGGCTGCAATAGGCACAAATCCAAGACTTGAGTTACGCGCTCCCTTCTTGACTCAAATTCTGCGTGAAGCCGGCGCACACGCTGAACTTATACCGGTAAGGCTGGAGGACTGGGGAAGATTCGCTGTCCGCAACCCACCAAGGGTTGCGTGTGTGCAAGTTGGCACCCCATTGCCTGATGGCACAGTCCCCCCAGGTTCAGCGATAGCAGGAAATGATGCTTTAGTTCGTCGAGCTCGACGAACCAGCGACCTAGTGTTCGGGCTGGTTAACCCCGTGGTTCCTTATATTCACGGAGATTCGTTCAGGGTCGAGGACTTTGATGCTTTGATCCATGTTCCGCTTCGGGGGTCAATGCCGATCTTCGACGAGCGAACGCCTCCTTCCAATCTTGATCCTTTTATCGGAGCACTAGACGAACTGATTCCTAACGGCGCAACGGTCCAGTCAGGAGTCGGCGGCCTCACTGAAGTAGCACTTGCCCGCCTAACCCACAAAACCGATTTAGGTATTCACACTGAAGTGATGTGCCAAGGCTTGATGGATCTGATGAAGTCTGGGGCTGCTACCAATCGCCTCAAAACAGTTTTCCCAGACAAAACTGTGTTTACGATTGCGCTACCAGAAACCTTTGATTTCCTCAACGACAACCCGGACTGCCACATTGTTCCTGCCCACGTTGCCCTGAATCACCAGCAGATCTCCGCTAATCGCGACATGCGCTGTGTAAACGGTGCTCTAGAAATCGACCTTTGGGGTCAAGTCAACTCTGAGATGATCAATGGCGTTCAACATAGCGGAGTGGGTGGAGCACTAGATTTTCTCCGCGGATGCCAAATGTCTGAATCAGCCATGTCAATCCACCTAATGCCAGCGACCGCCAGAGGTGGAACCGCTTCTCGAATTGTTCCTCAAATCGGCACCAACGCCGTAACCGCAACCCGTTACGACGTGGACGTTGTCGTCACCGAGTTCGGAATTGCTCGTTTGCAAGATGCTTCTGTGCGCCAGAAAGCGGAACGACTTATCGCTATAGCTCATCCGGATCACCAAGAGGAGCTGAAGGATGCTGCGCAACGAATGGGGATCTGTTGAGCCTCAAGTGCGCGAACGTTCAGCTCGCACAAAGGTTGGCTCGTCGGGGGTGCTGCGTTCGGGCGAGTAGGTATAGCCCATCTCCGCAAATTCAGTGATCGAGCGTGGGCTGTCCACCCTGTTCAGCACTAGCCACGAAGCCATGGCCCCTCGTGCTTGCTTCGCGTAGAGGCTTATGATCTTCAACTTCCCATTTTTTTCATCTAGGAAGCGGGGACTAATGACTCGAGCATCTAAAAGGGTCTCGTCGACAGCGGAGTAATACTCCTTTGATGCGAGATTGATGAGAACCCGGGAGCGATGTCCCTGAAGGTCCGAGGCTAAAAGTTCGCTGATCCGGTCGCCCCAAAATTCGTAGAGCCCCTGACCTCTCGGGGTGGACAGGTTTGTTCCCATCTCAAGTCTGTATGGCTGAATCAGATCTAAAGGCCTAAGCACTCCATGTAAGCCGGACAGTATTCGGATGGTTTTTTGTGCCCTAGTGAAATCTCGTTCTGTGTATCTAGCTACGTCCATTCCCACGTACACATCTCCTCGAAATGCCAGCATCGCTGGCCGAGAATTTTGGGTAGTGAAAGTCTCTTCCCAGTCCTGAAAACGTTCGGCATTTAAATCCGCGAGGGCAGGAGAAAGGTTCATCAGTTGACCCAGGTCTGTGGGTGACTTCTTCACCAGTTCGTCAACTAATTTGGCTGAGTCTTTGATCAGTGTGGGCAGCGAGTGCTTAGTGGTCGGCAATTCCGAATCGAAGTCAAGCCTTTTTGCGGGTGATAAGACAATGAGCACAATTGGTTCCTCCACTCGGGAGTCTAGAGACTATGAAGCCGTAACTCGGGATCTATCTCAAGTCAGGCAAATTTCGGCTCGCATAGTGCGCTCTCTTTTTGCAAGCCGATCACCGCGTCGGGATTCGTTCGAGACAACTTAAACCACCGGTCCCGGCTAACGTCCGGACTGTGATTAAAGGTTCTGGACTCGAAGCTCTGCGATCGATTACCGCCAAAGTCGATGAAGCCATTGTTGCGTTTTCAAAGATGTCGGGCGAAGCAGGACAAACGGTCAATAACCGGCCAGATAATTTCATAACCTCATGCTGGGATCGGTTTGAGCAAACGCCCTAGGTGGAGGACCATGGCAACGACTATTCAGCACTATCAGGACCTCGGTGACTTCGACTATGGCGCTAGCCACCAGGTCACGCCACTAATTCGCAGAGTTATTTGCAAAAACCCGACCCCGTTTACTTACAAGGGAACAGGCACCTACCTGGTCGGCCAAGGAGAGGTTGCTGTGATCGACCCTGGGCCTCCTCTAGAGAGCCATTTGGATGACATCTTGAGCGCTCTTGAACCTAATGAAACGGTCACTCACGCGTTTATTACCCACACCCACAGTGATCATTCGCCTCTCACCAAGCAACTGAAGGAACGAACTGGCGCTATTTCCTACGGCTTTGGCCCGCATGGAAGTGTGAAGGAGGACGATCCCGATGATCGCGTAGATTTCTCGGAATTCATCTCCAATGAAGAGCAGGAGCAGTACCGCAAAGAATTCGACGAGCTTCCCGAAGAGCTCAAACGCGAAGGGGCTGACACAGAATTTTCGCCCGACGTTTTTCTTAAGGATGGCGACATTGTGCATGGGCCAGGTTGGACGATCNGGTCGATTCATACTCCGGGACACTGTTCCAATCATCTGTGCTTCGAGTTAGAAGAAGAGAAAAGTCTTTTCTCTGGTGATCACGTAATGGGGTGGGCAACGAGCGTGGTCGGACCGCCAGATGGGTCGATGAAGGAATATATGGAGTCGTTGAAGAAACTACTTCCGCTTGACCATGAGCAATATTGGCCAACCCACGGGCCAGCAATTCCTCGCCCTGTTGAATACGTTCAAAGCTTTATTCATCACCGAGAAGAACGCGAAGAACAGATAGTGGGTTTCCTGCAGGAGGGCCCCCAGAAAATCGCTGACTTCGTCCCGGAAATGTACGAGAAGTACGACAAACGNCTTTGGTATCCGGCTGCNGGGTCAGTGCATGCTCACTTGTTGCATATGGTTGAAACCGGNAGAGCTGAAGTNNTNGATGNACACAGACAACCGAAGTTGACTGCTACTTATCAGCTCATCTGAACTATTACGCGAACATCCGCGTACCTGGACTCAGTCGTGACTAACTTCAGCGTTTCATGCGCCTAGTTATTGCTAACTGCACGGTTGACTACTCAGGTCGCCTAGACGCACACCTTTCAGAAGCCGTTCGCTTGATCATGATAAANGCCGATGGCTGTATTTCAATTCATGCCGATGGCGGCGCATACAAGCCGCTGAATTGGATGAACGCGCCAAACACTATTCACGAGTCGACAGATAACGACGACGAATTGACATGGTTGGTCACTAACGAAAAAAATGAGAAGTTAACGATCAAACTTCACGAACTTATTTCAGATTTCTCCCAAGATATGGGAATTGANCCAGGCCTACAGAAAGATGGAGTNGAAGCTCACCTCCAAGAATTATTGGCCGCCAATGTCGACAAGATTTCNGANGGCATGGTGCTGGTTAGGAGGGAGTACCCCACCGACATTGGGCCCGTCGATCTTCTCTGCCGGGATAGCAGAGGTGAGGCTGTAGCTGTCGAAATCAAACGTCGAGGCGAAATTGACGGNGTTGAGCANTTGAGTCGCTATCTCGACTATCTCAANCGAGATGGGAATCTTCGGCCAGTGTCCGGGATCTTCGCCGCGCAGGAGATCAAGCCACAGGCCCGTGTTCTGGCCGAAGACCGCGGCATTAAATGCTTGTTACTTGACTACGACGAGTTACGGGGCATTGAAAGTGACGAACTCAAACTCTTCTAAGCACCNGCGAAANGNTNNAACCCGGTCNGTTGGTTCAGCTGAATAAACAAAGGCCGTTGTCAATGACAACTCGCTCCTCTGCGCTGNCTTTTTGAGCGATGGTGCGATAAATCGCTTGGCCCTCGNCCACCCACATCTGAACNGTCAAAGAGTCTCCCGGAAATACGGGNGAAGAGAACCTTGAGTCCATGCTNTTAAACCGGCTNGGGTCACCACCACANAANTCATGAAGAAGCGCTCGACCTGTGAACCCGTAGGTACACAACCCATGCAAAATTGGTTTGGGAAAGCCACCAAGTTCAGTGGCGAACCAGGGGTCACTATGTAACGGGTTGTAGTCNCCTGACAGCCTGTAGGTCAGCGCCTGATCGCTTCTTGTCTGATAGGTCACTTCNTGATCCGGGGCATCTTCGGGNGAATGAACTTGCGGAGCCGTATTNCCTTCTTCNCCGCCAAAGCCTCCNGANCCTCGAACAACTATGGAAAATCGCAGATCGAAAAGNGGNGTNTCTGTGTCCTTCAAGGANNCCTTCGACTCGGTTTCAATGATTGCGTTTTTCCCTTCGCCTTTATCCCAGATACCACNGACACTTTCCTCNATGACNANTGTGCCCTCNACTGGGATTGGNTGNTGCAAGGTGACTCCTTGAGACCCATGAAGGACTCGACCCCAATCGATTTCGCCGACCTTCGCCAAGGCACCACCAGATCCACCAATCACGACCCCTTGGGTCGGGAATGTTCGTTGTTCNATTCCTTTGGAATTGTTGGTGGTGAACTCGAGNTCGGAACCAACAGGGTCCTCTGCTCCTGCTCCAATGCCGACGGCGTAGAGTAAAGAGTCGCGGTACCCCCAAGATCGCTCGACTGGCGCAGCCGTNGCACCCACTGCGTTGGGATCNATAGACATGATTTGTCCTTCCTGTGGCACTCGATACTAGTGAAACGAGTTAAGTGATTAACCCTCCATCAAAGGGTTGACCGTCCATTCCTGAATTGAGTTGTGCTTCAGACACGAGACGTCTCGCAACTTCAGCGATTTCTGTTGGGTCATCTACGGCTTCAGTCNTAGGTCCGCGATGCCATCCGTTAGCCACCGCCAGCATCCGNCCTGAGGCTTCAAAAATTCGACCTGTGACGTCAGCGGATTCGGCGCTTTGNAGCCANGTAACTATTGGAGCTATGTATCTCGGGTGCATCGCCGCTTTATCTTCCTCGGAAGCTTCACCCATCCCTAGATCTTCTGTCATGCGAGTCAGAGCNCCNGGGGCTATCGCNTTGACCCTCACTCCATATCTTTGCAATTCGCGTGCCGCAATAATTGTGAATGCAGCGATCCCCATTTTCGCTGCNCCGTAGTTCGTCTGGCCCGGGTTTCCATAGATCCCTGAAACCGAAGTCGTNTTTACTATCGATGCGTTTACCGTCTCACCNGCTTTGGCCTTTTCGCGCCANTACGCCCCGGCCCAACGAGCAGGTGCGAACGTGCCTTTGAGGTGAACCTGGATGACGGCATCCCACTCTGTCTCNGTCATGTTGACCAGCATCCGGTCTCGTAAGATCCCCGCGTTGTTAACAATTCCTGTGAGATCACCGTACGTTTCGACNGCTTGGTTGACTAGCCGCTGAGCGCCTTCCCAGTCNGAGACATCATCTCCGTTAGCTNCGGCNTCNCCACCCATCGCTTCAATTTCTGCAACCACTTCGTCTGCCGGCCCTAAGTCTGATCCCGTTCCGTCGCGAGCGCCNCCTAAATCATTAACNATNACCTTNGCTCCGTGTTCGGCAAGCATCANGCAATGCTCCCTNCCTATGCCACGGGCACCGCCTGTAACGATTACAACGCGTCCTTCACACAGCTTGCTCATGTTTGACCCNTTCATCGACTTCTTNAAATAGCCGATCTAAGTTACGACTNTCTGGGTGATTCTGGCATTTCCTGAAGCCACTTGCTCAGGCTTCTTGCCTAGCACAAACNGNGTAAATAATCCGATGAGTTGGCCCGCGCACACTACGTGACCAGATGGGCCTACCATCCAGTTACGTGCGTGAGCTACTTCGCCTCCCACGCTGGGCTCTTATGCTCGGCCTACCAACGCTCCTCGCCNTCCTGGTTTTGAGNGTTTGGGTCGTTGANGCCACGATTCATCGGGATCGAGTTGTTCGGAACGTAAAAATCGCCGGAGAAACCGTCGGCGGNCTCAGTGACATCGCCCTNCGGGCTCGAGTTGATGCGATCGCTGATCGTTTGGCTGACACNCAGATTGTCATCCAGAGCGANCTGGGTGACGCTAGTTGGGTAGCGAGCGACCTNGGTATTTCTTTAGATGTAATCNCCACATTCGAAGCAGTTATGAACACNAGGCGAGAAGGACTCCTCAACCGACCTATTGACTGGCTTTCGGCTCTCACCTCGAACACCACCGCCAAAATCGCAATCAATATTGACCTGCCAACACTCGAACGGTCCCTGCACTCGAATCAGCGCCTTCGGCGGGCACCAATTGACCCGTCAATACGCATTGGCACCAACCGCCTAGAACTAGTTCCTGGAATAGTCGGCCAGCTAGTCGACGTCGAAGACGCTGCCGCTGCCATAACCAAAGTCCTCCAGGAAGGCACGACACCTACCGTCCGAGTAGCCACAATAGAAGTCCCTACAGAATTTAGTGATCAAACGGTAAGGGAGCTTGTCGCTGAGGCGAACCGGTCGGTACAAACTCCTTTAAGAGTCCGACTCAACGACTACGAAACCGTCATAGCTCCTCGTATCGTTGCAAGCTGGTTCGTCCTGGACCTCGATGGTTCCCAACCATCCCTGAATCTCGAAACGCCCCTCATTCTGGCGTCTCTTGAGGAGTTACTGATGCCAGGAAACACTGGTGCGGGACAGGCTCAATTCGAGATTCGCGACGGCACCGTCAAGATCATTTCCTCAGATGGAGGCACAGCATGTTGCCAACGCGACGCCGTGGACATAGTCAAGGCGGCGCTGGAAACACACTTGGGAGGGCAAGTTCACGTACTACCGAACAGACCAGCGGCCCCGCGCGAGGCCGTCAACCGATTGGAGGCGCTTGGGATAGTCGAAAAAGTTGCGTCCTTCACCACCCAATATTCTTGCTGTCTTGGGCGCGTCACCAACATCCAAAAATTTGCTGAAATAGTTAGTGGAACCTGGGTTAAACCAGGTGATCGATTGTCGCTCAACGAAAAGGTTGGTCGCCGCACCGAAGAGAAAGGTTTTGTTCCAGGAGGCTTCATTTCAAAGGGGCACCTTGTCGAAGACATTGGGGGAGGCGTTTCACAATTTGCTACGACTATCTTCAATGCCGCTCTTCGTGCCGGACTCGATTTTGAATATTATCAAGCACACTCGATCTACTTTGAGCGCTATCCATATGGTCTTGAAGCAACGATCTCATACCCTCGACCGGATTTAGTGATAACCAACTCAACTCCTTTCGGTGTCCTGATTTGGAACAGTTGGACCGATGAATCGGTAACGGTCGACATTTACTCGACTTCGAATGTCGAAGTGACACTTCAGGAACCGACCGAAGAACCGTTCGACTTGTGTACTCGGGTTAGAACAGAACGCGTCAGAACTTGGCAGGATCGCCCTATGGAGTCGGATTATTTCTTCGCCACTTATCGCCCGGAGGAAGGCCTTAACTGCGATGGGACCCCCTCCGACCCCGACCAAACAACCACGACGATCGCTGAAGAACTAGATCAACCTGACCAGGGTTCCGGCGACACCGGACAAGAGAATTTGTCTACCACCACGACTTCAATAGCGAGTCAAAACTGAATCGTCTGTGAACCACTACTGGGTAGCCTGTAGGAAGTGTTGCAGTGTGACGTCCTAATCGTTGGAGCCGGACCGGCCGGGTGTGCTGCCGCGATCACAGCTCAAAGACTTGGTCTAAAAGTCGTTGTAATAGACAAAGCAGTATTTCCTCGAGATAAGTGCTGTGGCGATGGTCTGACGACTCTGGCGTTGCGCGAACTTGAACATCTTGGACTTCGTCCAGCCACTGACAGTTGGACGACAGTTCAAGACGTGTTCCTTCGTTCTCCGTCAGGCAGGGAAGTTCATTTGAAACTCCCGGACCATCGAGGCCAGTACGCAGCTGTGGTCAAACGCATCGAACTAGACGACGAGCTAGTTCGATTAGCGCTTAACACTGGGGTTGAGATTCAACAGGGCCTCGCTTTCAGTCAGATCGAGGTCACGCCGCGTGGCGCTCAGATCTCTCTTCAAGACGGGAAGACCATTGCCACTAAACACGTAGTTGCTGCAGACGGTATGTGGTCGCCGGTGAGGAAGGCTTTGGGTTGCACTCCCACTGGTTACCGAGGCGATTGGCACGCATTTAGGCAATACGTAAAGGCAGATGGCGCCAGAAGTAGAGACTTATGGGTCTGGTTTGAGAAAGATTTACTTCCAGGGTACGTGTGGTCTTTTCCTTTAGCCGAGGGTCGGGTGAACCTGGGCTTTGGACTACCGCGCAAGGACGGTGTGAATGGCAAGCAGCTGGCTGCGATTTGGCAAGGACTCTTGGAGCGACCTTCTGTACGGCAAGTGCTGGGAAACGTGGAACCTGAGGGGTCTCACAGTGCTTGGCCTATTCCAGCTCGACTTCCTGAGGCGCAGCTAGCACACGGACCGGTGTTGTTTGTCGGAGACGCGGCGACCGCTACTGATCCGTTGACCGGAGAAGGCATCGGACAAGCTTTGGAAAGCGGGCGCTTAGCTGCACAGGCAATAGCTGCTGAAAGTCCGTCTAAGCCAGCAGCAGTAACTTACGAAAAAGCCGCTAGAGCAGCTTTCGAACTCGACCATCGACTTTCGAAGTCCCTCAGTCACGTCTTAGCGAGGCCCGCCTTAGCGGAGTTGGCCATTAAAGCTGTTGATTTCAGTGCTTGGAGCCGTCGAAATTTTGTTCGCTGGATGTTTGAGGATTACCCGCGGGCCTCACTGGTCAACCCCAAACGTTGGCGAAAAGGTCTTTTCGACACATCTGGTGCTTGGTCTATTCAAAACTAAACGCGGTTCTAGTTGCAAAACAGCGATGTCACAGGTCAATCTTTGGGGGTGTCGGAATGGAACCCGTCTAGTGAGCATCTCAACTTCAGTCGCTCTGAATGGGCTGCTCTTCGAGATGCGACCCCACTAACTGTTGACGAAGATGAGCTATCGGAACTAGCCGGACGTGTCGAACCAATCACACTGGCAGGGGTTCGAGATATTTACCTACCGCTATCTCGACTTCTAAACCTTCGAGTAGAAGCTCAGTCCAAACTTCAAACCACGACATCTGATTTTTTCAGCAGGGATAGTGCAGCAAGACCTTTCTTGATAGGAGTGGCGGGCAGCGTCTCGGCAGGCAAGAGCACCACCGCAAGAATTCTTCAAGCGATGCTTGCGGCCTGGCCTCAACACCCGAGAGTCGATCTCATAACTACCGATGGTTTTCTTCAACCAAACTCCGAGTTGGAAGAAAAGGGCTTGTTGGGCAGAAAAGGGTTCCCCGAGTCTTACCGTCAAGGAGCGCTTTTAGAGTTTCTCCGCCAGATAGCAGATGGAGCTCCGCGAGTGTCTGCGCCTATTTATTCTCATGTCACCTATGACATAACCGATGAAGTGCAGATAGTGGAGCAGCCCGATATCTTGATTGTCGAAGGCTTGAATGTTCTCCAAACAGGTGCTCCATCAAACACGCCGTTTGTGTCTGACTATTTCGATTTCACAATCTACGTAGATGCCAACACGGAAGATCTGGAGTCTTGGTATGTAGAGCGTTTTCAACAACTTCGGTCGACAGCGTTCCGTGAACAAAGTGCTTACTTTAGTCAGTTTGCCCACTTACCTATCGATGCAGCGGAGGCGGTGGCCCGAACAATTTGGCGTTCCATCAACCTGGTCAACCTTCAAGAAAATATTTTACCGACTCGTGCTCGCGCTGATTTGGTGCTGAAGAAGGACGCCAATCACGAAATCGAATCAGTGCAACTTCGGCGCATTTGATTTGAGTTAGCTGCCTAAAGTGCCACGTCAAGTTCCTGGCTCCACTACTCTCGCCGGTCGTGCACTGCCTGTTCTGCTCAATAGTCGACGGTAGCTCCGCTTCGAACATCGTCTATGACGATGATCATTGCTTGGCCTTTATGGATATTCTCCCCATGACACCGGGACACTGCTTAGTAATCCCTAAACGCCACGTCCGAGACATCCTCGAATTAGATGACGATGATGCTGCTCACGTCATGCAAGCTTGCCGATCTGTGGCGAATATCGTTCACGATCGATTGGAACCACTGGGGATCAATCTTGTCAACAACAACGGCGCCGCTGCTGATCAGTCACAATTTCATTTCCACATACACCTGATCCCCCGATATGGACGCGACCGACTCCTCCATCCTTGGGAGAGGTCGTATGGAAACCCAGATCAGATTCGTTCGATCGCCGAGATTTTGCGCGGAGAGAGGGAAATCCCCCGACCCGAATAGGAAATAGCCAACCTGTTGGGGCTAGTTTCAGAGACATGACGCAACGATATGCAGACTATTCAGCCTTAACCATTTCAGGTCCCGACGAAGACGGCATCCTAGATATCTGCATTGACACGCCAGGAAAACTAAACGCTGTTGACGAGGCCAAACATCTCGCACTTGCAGACGTCTGGAAAGCCGTGGATAGAGACCCCGATACACGGGTAGTTGTCATCCACGGGGCAAATGGAACCTTCTCGGCAGGNGGCGATATGGGCATGATCGAAAAGATCATGGATGATTTTGACTACCGCTCAAATTCNCTTCGCGANGCCCGAGACATCGTCTACAACATGATNAATTGTTCGAAAGTCATCATTTCNGCTATCGAGGGTGTCGCNGTAGGGGCAGGTCTTGCAGCAGCTTTTATGGCNGACATCTCTATCGTCGGAAAAAATGCTCGAATTCTCGATGGCCACACAAAGCTCGGGGTGGCCGCCGGTGATCANGCTGCCATCATCTGGCCGCTCCTTTGCGGGATGGCAAAGGCCAAATATTACTTGTTGACCTGTGACTCAATGACAGGAGAAGAAGCTGAAGCTATGGGTCTAGCCAGCATTTGTGTCGACGACGAGCAAGTAATCGAAGAGGCNTACGCCGTCGCCCGAAAACTAGCTACTGGAAGCCAAACAGCTATTCGATGGACTAAGTACAGCTTGAACAACTGGCTTCGATCAGCAGGCCCGGCTTTTGATACATCCGTTGCCTTGGAGATGTTGGGATTCACCGGTCCCGATGTTCGAGAAGGTCACGCCGCAATAATGGAAAAAAGGAAACCAAATTTCAGCTAGCCCGTTAATTAGTTACGCCTTTCCGAGGATCTGTTCAAGTTTCGTCCAGGCTGCCACCGGCTCCGTGACTTCAATTACTTGTATACCGCGGGCACGAGCCGCATCGACATTGAGTCGATTATCGTCGAGGAACAGCACGTTTTCTGGCTCCATCTCCAGCTCTTCGAGCAGGTGCGTGTAGATCCGTTCCTCAGGTTTGCGCATTCCAACAAAGGCCGAGTTAACGACTACGTCGAAAAGTTTTTCTACATCCAAGGTCTCAGTCACAACCGGCCACGCCTCAGCAATATTGTTAGTAAGGAGCCCAGTGATAAGACCTCGCTGTCGCAACTGCGAGATTCGATTTACAACCTCAGGCACCACTTTCAGGTGGGAGAAAAGGAAATGTGGACTCGTGGGATCCCAAATAGCTTCTGCTCCCGGCAAATCACTGTGGGACCAAGTGAGGTATGCATCGAGACTCAACTCCCCTCTTTCAAGCTTGGCAAACTGCGAATCCGGATCATCATCTCGATACTCGGCTCGCCTGGTTCGCAACTTTTTTTGGTCGATATCGACCTCTTTGTAAAGCTTCTCGATCACCGGCCCTGGAGGGATAGTGATAACCCCACCCCAGTCAAAAACNACTGCTTCGACCTTGGGCCCATCTGATCTGCTGTTCACCTCCGTAGGCACCTCCGACTCNTCCAAAACTTGCACAATAGGGGGTNCGTTAATTAGAGAAATGNCATGTGGCTCTATTTCGCGGCCCAATCNCTATTTCGGTTAACAGATTCNTTGACAACTATCCGTTCTAACCAGTCCGGAGTANTGGGAGGGTCTTCGCCGACTAGNACTGCAANAGNCCGCGTTCTCCTAGGTGGTGACTCGGGCCAAAGGGTCCCTCCGTCAGTAACCACCAGCAGTAGGTCCGGACTTGGGCGCGTCTGCACTGCGGCCAGAATGCCTTGGCTGAGATCAGTTCCACCTCCACCTATCAGTTGTATATCCGAAGCTTTGCGGACTTTCTGAGGGAACCCTGCCTCGGAGTCACATGTGAAGACCCGGACCGATTCGAACCGGACCCCTCCCGTTGAAAGTAAGCCATCAATCTCGCTAAGAGCATCAGCCAATAGTTCCTCATTCATTGAAGCGCTGGTATCCAAGACAATCGAGACTTCTGGTGCAGGCGCCCTCAAATTAGGAAGGATTACTTTCGATGCAAACGATTGTCTCCGGTTTGGCCTCTGGTAGCTGTAATCAACCGCTCCTGTTATTTCAGCAATGCCCTGCCGGAGCTTGGCACCAAGTTCGGCGCGCCAGTCAACTTGAGGTGTGAGTAGAGAGTTAGCCCACCTCAACATCCCCGCTGGTGTAGAGCCATGATTTCGATGGTGGGCCAACGCATCTGAAGCGACACGTTGTCTAATAAGCTCTTTTTCTTCAGCCGTAACGCCATCTTTTCTTTGACTCGGCGGAGGCTCATCCCAGGGTCGCGGATTCCCGTGCGCTGAACTTCCACAATCTCGTTGGGTTGCAGGCCGAGTTGTCCCTCTATAGAAATACTCTTCGCCGAACAACGATTCAGGGAGTCCTAGCTCTTCGGGTGATGCGGATCCTTTTGGCAGGGCATGACCATCTAAGAGGTCATCGTTCAGTTCAGCGTCCATCGCGTCGACCCATCTGTAGAGATCTGATGTGCGAAGCCCTATCTCTCGAGCCCTCGAAGCGTGTCCTCGAAGTAAATGGCCTACTTGGTGGATCAGTTCCACCCCAAGCACGTTTACGGGCCAGTCACTCGCTGAGTCGTAATTTATGTAGACGCGAAAATATTCATCCCCAGCTATCTGGTCTACTTTGTCATCCGGAACAACACGTAAGGCGAACAAAGCAGACGCCAAATAGGGGTAACTGTGCGCCGCCCAGAGTCGAGCCGCTGAAACCTGGTCTTTGGGGTTCATTCAAGAAGTCCAGCTGCCTCAAGAACGGGAAGAAATACTGCAGCTTCAGGTGGTGCGCTTACTCCGTCGGGCCGAACTTGCGCCAGCACCCTTGCGGCAATAGCGCCTACATCCGGGGATTGACCAGCTGCTCTCTCTAGCACTCGCCATCCCGCCAACCAGCGGTCTGGTGTTGGGTCTGCTGCAACCGCACTAGCTACAGCCGAAACCGCAGCATAAAGACGATCACCGCGGTCCGGGAACACTACGGTTTCTGGGTCCCTCAAGGCCGCTTCCGGATCTGGGAGGTCAAGCTCTTGGAGCCAAGTGAGGAATTCAAGGCCAACCCCGTCTCCGACACATCCGATCACCAAATTTCTTCTTGTCTCTGAAGATGCATTGACCGCAACCGCCGCAGCAAGTAGTCGCGACAGCATCTCCCAAGTTCTCGGACTTGGCCATGCTCGTCCGGCAAGGGCACGTTCAGCTGGGGGTTGGATNACCAATGACTGCCGCACAGAGAGGAACCCAGCAACTTGCCCTGCAGTGACAGGGATTTGACTCTGCCAGTCACTAGGAAGCAGCGGAATATAGGGGGTGGGGAAACCTGCGACTAAGCCTGTAGCGACGGTCATTGGATCCACGCGCCAGTCAAGATGACAGAATCGGTTTGCAAGCGGTGCTGACAAGTCCCAACCGTCCGCAGCCTGGTCGGGTGGGTTAGCGGCGGCAACTATGGCTAACTCATCTGGCAAAGTCAGGTCGCCCACCACTCGTTCGAGCACCACTCGCAACAACGCTGCCTGGACGGCAGGTGGTGCTGTTGAAATTTCGTCGAGAAAGAGAACACCAGTGCCGGCATCTGACAGCCGTTTAGCCCATCGTGGTGGAGCGAACTCCACTCCGTTCTCAGTTACTACCGGAAGCCCACTGAAGTCACTCGGCTCTCGGATACTCGCGATAACGACCTCATATGTAGCGTCAATTGATTGACACATACTTTCAACAGCTGAGCTCTTTCCAGCTCCTGGCGGCCCCCATAACAAGACGGGGATTCGAGCAGCGACAGCCAGAGACAAGGCTTCAAGTACCGCATCATTNTGATTGGTCATATAGGCAGTCTCCTTTAATTCCCGCTAGCTGTCTCGCACCTCGGTAGACCCGATACCCCTCCAAGCGGCAACCGCAACGATTTTGCGGTCCCTTTCGATGTGTTCGAGACAAAGGATGGGTCCATAGCAAAAGAAAAATGACGAAATTCTTGATCTCATAGGTGGGAAGGTTCCATGTGGACCGGTAAATCTCCCCGGGGATCNTTTTCCGATCAGCACGTTCAAGGAAGGGAAATGTTGGTGGCACTCAACCAACCGAGCGACTGACCCATCGTTCAAGTTGCTTCACCAATAAAGATGACCGCTACCTCAACTGGGNTTNACCGTCGAGCCCCTCGACTTCACCAACATGACGATGAAGTTCTTTCCGAAATANAGGACCTTCGCAACCGATTCACTAGTTGAAGGAATCTAAATACATTCCAGATCTCAACTCTACGACTGTCGATCTGCGCATAGATACGCCGCGTCTACCAACGCTTCACCTCTCGCATCAAGTAGCACAGATTTGCCCATCTGGTTCATGACGTACCCCATGGAAAGACCGATCTTGGGATCAGCAAATCCTATGGATCCACCTGCACCGACATGACCGAAAGCGCCATCACGGATATTCACAGAGTCAGTATCTCCCCCGAAGGATCTTCTATTGTCCATCCGAAGCATGAAGCCTTCCGAAAACCGTGTCGGTAACAGCAGCATGGCGTCGCATTCGCTCGCTACAGAGACACGTTTCATCCGTTCAAATTGTGGTGCGCTNACAAAATCACTGAGTGCGCACGACTTATAAATCTGGGCTAGGCCTCGAGCGTTTGTGATTCCTCCGCCACCACCTAATTCGGCCGACCATACCTCGGGAGAATCTCCTTTCGCACCTCCACGATTCCGCCAAGCTCTCCCTTGCAGTCCGTCGGGATCGGCAATAAAAGCACGAGTAAAGGCAGAAAATTCTTCGTTCGGATTTGGTCTAAAGGGCCTTAACGCAGAGACCCGATGGTGTTCTGTTGGGGGTAAGCCAATCCAAAAGTCCGATCCTGCAGGCTCGGCTACCTCTTCTCGAAAGAACGTCCCAAGGCTGCGCCCGGACGCGCGCCGAACTAGCTCTCCAGCCACCCACCCGAAGGACATCAAGTGGTACCCGTTCCGAGTACCCGGAGGCCACCATGGTTCTTCGGCAGCAACCCGATCACACATATAGTCCCAATCGAAAGCGGCACCATCTGGTAAATCGTCGCGNAATGCGGCGACGCCAGTGGTGTGATTCAGCATCATCCGACTTGTTACGGCTGCTTTAGACCCATGAGCGAACTCTGGCCATATCTCAGCTACCGGTGCGTCAAGGTCAAGNAACCCCCTATCGGCCAGCAGATGGCAGGNGAGTGCGACTCCACCTTTGGTGCAAGAGTTGACGATAGCGATGGTGTCTTCGAGCCATGGATTGCCTTTGGTATCTCTGTCACCAGCCCATAGGTCAACTACGGTCTCCCCTTCGTAGGTAACGCAAACCGAAGCTCCTAACTCATTGAAACGCTCGAAGTTCAATTCAAACTGTTCCAGCAAAGGCTCCCAGCCGTCGCTGACGGTTCCGTGAATTTGGAGACTCATGGGTGCCAGATTGTCACGTCAAACCCCATTGTGTCTCCCTATTCACGATGTCCTCGGGTAGTTTCACCTTAATGGCGAAGCGCAAGAAGAGACGCCCAGCAATGCGTCGACCTATAAACACCTCAGATCCGATCCTGCCGGGCCGCGTGTCACCGATGCGTTCTGTGCCTACGGAGATACCTCGTCCTGATTACGCCGAACAGGGAGTGCCGATCCGAACAGCTCCAACCGATCTTATAAAGGAGGCAGCGACTCTCGAACGGATGCGGCTCGCAGGCTCCGCAGCGAGGCGTGTCTTGCGGAAGGTCGCCACTCATATAGCTCCTGGCGTAACAACTGAGCATTTGGATCAAATCTGCCACGAAGCTTGCATTGAGGAAGGTGGTTACCCCAGCCCGCTTAATTACAACGGCTACCCAAAGTCACTATGTACGTCGATCAATGAAATTATTTGTCACGGAATTCCAGACAGTCGACCACTCCAGGATGGAGACATTGTCAACTGTGATGTCACTATTTTTCTCGGTGGTGTGCACGGAGACCACAGTGAGACCTTTGCCGTCGGTGACGTTGATGAGCAGTCGCTAGAGCTCATCGAAGTAACCAGGGAATGTCTCTATTTGGGTATAGCTGCTGTCCGTTCAGGTGGAAGAGTTAACGATATCGGCAGAGCGATTCAAGACCGAGCGGAATCAGCTGGGTTCGGCGTAGTTCGAGAATTCATAGGCCACGGNGTCGGTGAAGTCTTTCACCACCTCCCAAATATCCCTCATTACTACGAACCTTCGGCTCAATTTGAATTCCACCCAGGGATGACATTCACGATCGAGCCCATGATCACTATCGGTTCGCCTAGTGCCAACCTCTGGGATGACGGATGGACCGCTGCTACCAAAGACTTGAGTAGGACAGCTCAGTTCGAGCACACCGTGCTGGTCGAGGAAGATGGCGTTGAAATATTGACCGTCGAGGAACATGAAAGCCAGCCCTTTACTCAGGGTGGGAGTTCCAACGACTGGCCTCAAACTATTCCTGTCAGCCAGACGACTACGAATGATTAGGGCAACTATTCANGNTCGAAAGNCATNGGGNGTTTTTGNAATATTTCTGTTGTTGNCAGCTGGTTGCGCGAATGAACCTAAGAGTCGCCCAGTCCCTTCTACTACACCGGTCCTAACNACACTTCGTCCTGAACTCACAACAACGACTACTGAGAAAGTCGTACAACGAATGGCCTATGTGGTTCANCCNGGTGACACTCTTGGCAAGATNGCCAAAGGTTTCGGAGTNACTGTGTCCGAACTTATGCTTGAAAACGGCAAGGAAGACACGATCTTAGGTATTGGCGAAACACTNTTTATTCCGCCCCCTTCNGACGAAAGCTCCGGCTGAGGTTGATGNTGACGTTGCGCCACTTTGCGTCACTGTCCCTATTAACAATATGTGCTTTGGGGTGCACGTCAGCCAGANCACCTGAACCCGTTGTNAACACATCACCCTCAGCGGAAACCAANGAGACAACACNAGAAATCAAAGAGTTCCGTGAGACATACACGGTTGTTCGTGGAGACACACTTATNGCTATCGCCGATCGATTCGGTATCCATCTGAACGACTTAGTACGCGAGAACAACATCGCCGACCCGACCAAGATCTACGTGGGACAAGTACTTCTCATTCCACCTCCNCCCAGNGACGCAGACGGCCCGTTGTTGACTATTTCGCCTCCGACAGACCCTTTGTTGCCAACTCTTGAACCAACTACNCCACTGGCGCAATAGCAANACTTCTGGCNGNTGCCTGGATTTGTCGGGGCTGACGTGTAACTGTGATTGCGTTCTACTGGGACGGCGTGCGTGAACGAAACAAGTCCGATCATTCTAAAAATCGACGAACTGGANNAACAGGTCGATCAGTGGTGGGAGCGTTGGCGAGGAGTGCCCGAAGTCGANCGGTTNTTCTACGCGGCNTCCAATCTCGGAGATTTCAGTCTCATTTGGCACATTGTTGGGGGAATTCGTGCGCTCCCGCCAGGAAGACGGCCACGAGCAGCTGTTGGCTTCAGCGCCCTGATGGGAATCGAATCGCTACTGGTCAACCAGGGNGTCAAAAGATTTTTTCGGCGNAGNCGCCCTGGGTCTGCTTCCGATAACCCTACGACGCACCAGTTGCGTGAACCGATCACCTCNAGTTTCCCNTCTGGACACGCATCNGCGGCATTTTGTGCNTCGGCTGTTCTTTCGCGNCGATCTAAATTTGGAANGCTTTGGCATTTGGTCGCNGCCCTCGTTGCATGTTCNCGGATACANGTTCGGCTTCACCANGCCTCTGATGTGGCGGCNGGAGCGTCAATCGGGTGGCTCCTGGGNAAAGCTCTATCGAAACTTGTTCCTAAGGACTAATTCGTTACNAGTCGCTACCTAGGTTTTNNGGACCTANGCCTGAGCGGAAACTTCCATTTCGGTCTCAACTTCGGAAAGGTCGATGGTCACATCCGTTGCCGGTTGCTCAGCCCGACTCAAAGCTGTCCGAATGTCNAGAAGCACATCAGTTACTTCGCTCGCTGAGACTAACTCTCGATGCATGAAACTACCCAAGGCGCGATCAACCACAGAAAGGGCTTCTTCGACGTTTTCNGGGACGATTATCTTCATGTCCTGAGGTTCAGTCACCAGATGCTCCAATCCGCTGGTTGNCANAACCAGGTCNTACTCTCACCCTAGCGCTGTCAGCCGCTTTATAACGAACATATTTGCTACAAGAACGAACTTTCATCTGAGGAGTATGTTGAAGTGAATGAGTAGAGATTCACAAAGTCCTTTAGGAGTTACCTACGGAAGTCTTGGTGTTTTGGGGCCTTCAGCGGTTGNCGAAATTGCGCAAGCAGCTGTTGCTGCTGGGTACCAATCATTTTGGACAGTTGANGCNACCGGCACCGATGCCNTCAGTCTTTTGGGAGCAGTTTCTCAAGCAGCGCCNAANCTTGATCTGGCGACAGGGATCATGCCCATTCAGTTACGCAGTCCTTCNTTGGCNGCNATGACAGCTGCGACACTCCAATCCCTCAGCCCGCAACGAACTATATGGATGGGGCTGGGCGTTTCTGCTCCCGGTGTACTTCGNCAGCACGGAATCGAANCGCCAGACCGCCCAATTGCGATGATGCGCGAGTACGTGGCCCTAATGCGGGAATGTTTATCGGGCGAGTCTGTCACCTTCGAAGGGGANTTCTGGCAGGTNAAACGGTTCCGTCTAGCNATGCGGACCTCAGAGCAAACCCCAAAGATTGTCGTTGCTGCGCTNAATCCCCAAATGTTGAAATTGGCNGGAGAAATTGCTGACGCCGTTCTCTTGAACTACATCCCGGCGGGCCATGTCCCAGAAGCAACCAGACACATCNGATCAGGGGGGGATGCCNTCATTATGAGCAATGTTCATGCTGCCNTCGGAAACTTNGAGGANGCGGAACGTTCGGCTCGCAAAGANCTGTTCAACTATGCGATGGCAGATGGGTACGCCAACATGTTTCGCTCNGCGGGTTTNGAAGATGAAGTTCAAGANCTCCGTTCACGTCAACAAGAACGAGACCGAGAAGGGGCTCTNGCAGCNATAAGTGAAGAAATGATCCAAGCNATCAATTTCATAGGCAACCAGGAAGAGGTAGTCGCGTTTGTCAGCTAGNTATCTAGACGCCGGGGTTCAGTATCCGATTCTCATGCCNATGCCGTGGGGACANGACCGAAAGCTAGTAGCGCAGCTAACACTGGATGCGGTGGCCACCATTAACGACTAAAACTCGCCAGCTAATCGCTTATAGCAATCCCGTTCGGGCAGCTCACACCGGTGCCACCAATGCCGCAGTAGCCATTGGGTACTTTGTGCAAGTACTGCTGGTGGTAGTGCTCNGCGTAGTAGAACGGTCCTTCATCAAGAATTTCCGTAGTAATTGAGCCATACCCAGCTTCGCTGAGCGCCGACTGAAACTCGACTCGGCTTGATTCAGCGAGATTGCGCTGGTGCTGGTTGGACACATAGATGCCTGACCTGTACTGGGTACCAATGTCGTTTCCTTGGCGCATCCCCTGAGTGGGATCATGATTCTCCCAAAACAACTCAAGCATTTTTGCGTAATCAGCAACANCAGGGTCGTAGATCACCAAAACAACTTCGTTGTGTCCCGTGAGTCCGCTACAGACCTCTTCATAGGTGGGGTTATTGGTAAAGCCGCCCACATAACCAACTGCTGTGGTCACCACACCNGATGCGTTCCAAAAGATNCGCTCCGCNCCCCAAAANCATCCCATCCCAAAAACGATACGTTCGGTCGAATCNGNGAAGGGCGGCATCAACGACTCACCCAGTACTTCGTGGCTAGANGGAACNGGCATAACCAGNTCCCGCCCNGGCAGCGCCGTTTCCATAGTTGGCATCTCTAGCTTGTTGCTCCACAACGACATAACTAATACCTCGGGTTCAGATTAGACCAGCGCAGGCAAAGAAGCACCGCCTTCACCTAGCCTTACGACATGTCTAGTTCTTTAATCCCACCAGAGTCATTAGCTCGTGTCGGCGAAATTTTGGCTGGCCCTGTCACTGTTCGAATTGATCGTCGAGAATCGCAGCGTTACGCATACGCGGTTGGAGATCTAAATCCCATTTATTTCGATGATGCGTCCGCTAAAGCAGCTGGATATCGAACCTTGACCATTCCGCCCCTGTTCATCACCCATGCACTCGTGNCTCCTGAACCTGCATCGAAACTTCGGACCGACGGCCTNTACGAAGATTCCGCNAGTGTGGCNTTGGAAGTTGCTCGAATGATGTTCGGAGGTGAGGAATGGGACTTTCTNGAACCGGTNTGCGTNGGAGATGAAATCACTGGCACAACACGACTCTTAGANCTTGATCAAAAAGAGGGCAAGAAAGGTCCTTTCGTTCGATTGGTNCGNGAAACTACTTTCACCAACCAAGATGGACAGGTAGTAGCACGATCCCGCCAGATAGGAATTGCACGATGACTAACTACCCCAAAATGGCCACAATCAAAGTGGGCGATGAGTTACCTGCTATGCACAAACGCGCCGAAGAAGCTGAACTCTTTCTGTACAGCGCCGCTAGCTTCAACCCGCACCGCATCCATTACGACAGAGCGTACGCAACCTATGAAGGNCATGAGGACATCGTCGTNCATGGGCCTCTTCAAGGTTCTTGGCTCACCCAGTTCATTACCGANTGGGCTGGACCTAACGCNCGNTTGCTTTCAGTCCAGTGGCAGAACCGCGCAAGCGCTTTCGTCGCAGAAGAACTCTACTTTTCTGGCTCNGTCATTTCAGTGGACCAAGTGAATGGTTCAGTAGAACTTGAGATTTATGAACGNAAAGAGGACGGGAGCGTTCTGATGCCGGCGAAGGCNACAGTGAAGTTGGAGCAGAGTTAGATGAAAATCGCCGTGGACTTCCCGTCGGTCGCTTACCGNGAGGGACCGNAACAAGTGCTCGCTCTTGCCTCGGCGATCGAACAAATCGGTTACGACGAAATAGCAGCCTTCGACCATGTGGTGATGGGTTNCCCATCTCAGGATCGTCGCACTATTTATCCGGCAGAGATGCCAATCCTTGAAGCACTGATGCTCCTAGCGAACATAGCGGCAGTCACCTCGAAAGTGTCGCTTTCTACTGAGGTCCTAGTACTACCCCAACGTCAGCCCGTATTAGTTGCGAAACAAATCAGCACCCTCGACACCCTGTCTCAAGGGCGTGTCCGGTTGGGCATCGGTGTNGGGTGGCAAGACAGTGAATATGACGCCCTTGAGGAAGATTTTTCGACTCGTGGTAGACGCATGGACGAAGCCATTGACCTACTAAGAAGCTACTGGCACGGGGGTCGCATCGAATTTCGGGGCAGCTACTACGACTCACATGATATGGGTATGGAGCCAGTCTCTCCTCAGGGCGCCAACATTCCTATATGGGTGGGNGGAGAAAGCCCTGCTGCGCTGCGGAGAACTGCCCAAAAGGCTGACGGATGGATGGCATCAGGAGTTACCGATGAACAAGCCCTCCTCTGCGTTGCCGATATCCGACGCCAAGCTGAAGAATTCGGTCGCGATCCGTCAAAAATCGGGTTTCAACTCATGTTGCAACCGCCNCCCANAAGCGATGCAGACAAACTTTTCTACACAGACCTCGATGCTGTAGCCGAGCGAGCNGCCGTNGTAAATGCAATGGGTTTCGAATGGACGTCAGTCAACGCAACCGCAATATTCCANNCCGGAGCTCGTTCAGTGGACGCGATGATCGAACAANTNGAGGCAATTCATACCCGGATTAGAANCGAAGTTGATTAGACCGAATCTTTCATTTAGCTAAAGACCATCAACTAACTCCACGAGCTCCCCCAACTCCTCTATCTGCATATCTGCAAGATGTAAAGCTGCGGACTGGTGTCCGATGGCCACGGTGACGGCCCCTGCAGCACGGCCCGCNAGAACGTCGTGCACCGAATCCCCAACCATCACATACACACCTTCGAGCGCACCGCATTCGTCGGCCGCAGCGAGAACCATCCCAGGACCTGGTTTCGACCCATGACCCGAATCAAACCCTTTCACCGAACTGAAAAAGTGGCTCCAGCCCAAAGCCTCAATATGGTCCACCGCACACGATTCCGAATCATTTGTAGCGACCGCTAACTTCCAGCCCTGGTCNATCAATGCGNCCATCGCAGCTGTCGCTCCCTTGTTGGCAACAATGTTGCGNTGAGATNCTTCGTTGATCGTTCGCTTAAAGGTNTCGATGTCNATCAAATCGGCAATCAGGTTGTCAGTTGTCTCACTAGTCTCACTGACGAACGCCGAGTGTGGCAACACGCATCGTCCAGCTAAGTCGTANCCAAAAAGTTCNGCNGCGCGNTCTTTGGCGTCCTGATCTTCTACNAAATCGAAGGCGGACCCNATGGCTTCATTCCATGTTGCGTCGAAGTCGAGCAAAGTGCCGTCTTTNTCGAATATGACGGCTCTNCCGTNAGACATCGGCGAACAACACTTCACANCCTGTGCCANTCAAAATCTGAGCTACTGCCTGNTGGTCATCAGCGGACANTTGCNGGAAAGCCTCACGTATCCAATTCANGCATTTATTTTGGTATGCGAACGGTGCTTGTTTGTACTCNCGACCTTCAATTAGACATGACAACTCTGGGTCCTNGGCCTCTATNGCCTGCNCGTTCGCTATCANGAANGGNGCGTAGGTTCGCCCTATTTCAGNAAGCAAACTNAGTAACGATTCCGGCAGGTTGTTCCGCGTGATCCACCCCTCGTTTTCGCTGATCTCCAGTGACGATAGATCATCAACCTGGTACGCCCAGATGACGCTTCTGGGGCTTTGGCGAGCTGCTAAGAGTGAAGAGTCAGGTTCCCAGAAGAACAACTGACTGAACTGACCGAATAGACCGAAGTCGCCTCGACCCGGACGGCTACCTAATAGAAATTGGTGCTCGGTTAGGTGAGTCTCTAGCGTCGTAAGAAGCCGAATAAAACTGTCCTCTATAACGTCACGGTTCTGATCTGTGGAGCCAACTAATGCAGTTCTATTCATCTGTCGTTTGGTGATGAAATCGTTGATCTCGCGGTGTTGTTCAGGCTTCATTTGGTTGTCCGACATCAGCGGGAGCATGTTGCCTGCCTTCGCTATGGCATCAACATAAGTGTGATGCCATCGGTAGTGGTACATCATCTTTGTGACCCATTCATCGCCATAATCTTCAATTAGATGATCGAAAAACCCAACCACGGGGTCCGTTGGTAGCAGGCTCCTAGCGGAATAATTCTCTTCTAGTCGCAGGATCTGGGGAGAGGAATCCACCATCACCTCGGAATAACCACCGTCATCATCGCGAAAGGCAAGCATCGGAATGATCGCTACCGGGGGTTTAGGAAACCCTTGGTCTTCTTTCGAGCCTCGAACAACCCACCTGTGTGAAATCCGGCGGTATCGAAGGACTGCGCGCATTTTGATGGAATATGGAGACCCGTATGCCCCGACCAAAGTCACATCCCAAGAACTCATTGGTTTCCTCCATAGGGCCAAGCCTCGGGCCAAGACCAAGGCCTGTTACGCACGTTGTTGTGCCGTGGAATCATTACACGTAACACTGCGCAGCGATCGATCAATCAAAGCTACGTTTGTGACATGAGCGAACGAGATCTAATTGTTAGCAACCTTGATGTTTGTTGGGACAGCGTTGTCGAATTCCTGAGTGAACTTGAAAGTAGCCAATGGCAGACCCAGTCGCTGTGCCCCGAGTGGACGATCAGGGGTATCGCCGCGCACATGGTGTCGGTAGAACAGGCCTTGTCGAATTGGTTGCCATCTGGCTTAGATACCCCTCCACCTTTCGAAAAGGTTGGGGGTTACTTTGAAGCCGCTATGCAGATGCCAGAAGCGGAGCTGGTTGCGCATATGCAGAGCACCTTCGACATTCGGCGAGAAAATCTTTCTGAAACTACCGAAGACGACTTCGCTAATCCAAGTATTACTCCTGTAGGCCCAGCCACTTACGGGCGTTTTATGGCTGTGCGCGAATTCGACTTCTGGATGCATGAGCGGGATTGTCGAACTCCTTTAGGCATCGATACTGACAACGGCGGGCCAGAAGCAGAAATGGCTCTGAATGAGGTTCACCTTTCCATCGGATACATCGCAGGAAAGAAGATTGGGCTTACTGAAGGNCAATCAATCCACTTCGATATCACAGGTTCGGTAGANCGGGACATTTATGTACGCGTCGANGGACGTGCCGTTGAGTGTGAACCCATTGANGCGCCTACAACCACNCTTCACTGCGACTCAATGGCCTTTATGAATCAGGCCTGTGGCCGCGTCGACCCAGAAGTCCCCATTCGTGAAGGCGNNATTAGTTGGTCNGGAGATGNCGANCTCGGTGCTCACGCAGCNNGAAACCTTCGGTTCACNATGTAATTAGTGAAGTTAGCTAATCGGTNAAGCTTGAGATCAACGTGGGGTTTTTGAGATCTGCTAGTTCTTGGTTGCGATGATTCACTTCGGCTAGAAGCTCNGGGTGGCTTAANACCCAAAACCTNCNCTCGTACATTGCATTCAAGACTTGAGACGCAACTTGTCCTGGGTCCATNCCGTTCTCTAACGCTGCTGCTATCGCTGCATTTCGGGCACGCGCTTCTTCCGGTGCCTTCGCTGTTTGATCAAGGGATTCGTCGCGTNTTCGACGAAGATGATCNGGNCGATTTCTNTGGGCCGTAGCAATATTTGTCCTCACAACCCCAGGNCANAGCACTGATACCCCGACGTTCGCGTCAGGGTCNCGATCCATCTCATGGTGCAATGTCTCCATAATTGCGACAACTCCGAACTTTGCTGCGTTGTAGGGGGCAAGGCCNGGCACTGCCATNAGACCCGCTACCGAAGCCGTGCTCATCACATGGCTTTCTTCAGCCTCGATCAAGTGCGGTAAGAAATGATGTAAACCGTGAATCACTCCCCACAGGGAAACGTCGATGACCCACTTCCAATCGACCAGCTGTTGATTCTTGACTAGTCCACCGCCACCTACTCCTGCGTTGTTGCAAAGAATATTGACGCCTCCGAATGTTTCGAGCGTCGCGGCGCACAACTCGGCGACAGAATCTTCATCTGTTACATCGGTCTTTACTGCAAGAACCGGGACATCAAGGGTCTCAATTTCCGTTCTCATTGCCGCAAGAGCCTCATCTTCGACGTCGGCCAGCACAACCTTTGCTCCTTCGGCGGCGAACGCGAGCGACAAAGCTTTCCCGATGCCCGACGCTGCGCCTGTGACGACAGCTACACGTCCTTTCATCGTCTCCATGACTTCTCCGTTTCNCTAGCTCTCAGAATCCTTTAGCACCGTCTGCGGTTACCTCAGTTATTTAATTCCTCGAAGCGTTCAATGACATCGAGATATTCGGTGATCATGTCTTCCACGACTCGGGTCGCAGAAATCGATTCGTTCATAGACCCGACAATTTGCCCGACAAAATAGTTTGATAATTCAACCGCACCCTTATTCTCAGGATTCATTGCTGCCCGATCGACNTGACGACTCGCGTGTGCGATCAGCATCGGTTGGAGAGGCATCGGCAAAGTACCGGGCGAAGATTCTCCTTCCCATTCGTCAGTCCAAGCAGAACGCAGTTGACGNGCAGGCTTGCCCGTTCGAGAGCGCGATCGCAGCGTGTCAGANGACGTNGCGGCNAGAAATTTGTCCTTGACNACTGGATGGGTCTCGGCTTCTANGGTCGTCAACCAAACCGAACCACACCAAACCCCNTGTGCCCCTANNGCGATTGAGGCAGCTACCTGCCGCCCACTTCCTATGCCTCCCGCTGCTAGCACAGGCGTTGGCGCCACNGCATCAACTATTTCTGGAACAAGAACCATCGTCCCGATATCGCCCGTATGTCCGCCAGCTTCGTGCCCCTGAGCAATGATGATGTCAACGCCCGCTGCGACGTGACGCACCGCGTGAGCTTTCTTACCAGCAAGCGCGCCAACTAGTACTCCATTTGCGTGGGCCCGTTCGATCATGTCAGGAGGAGGNGGACCGAGAGCATTGACNATCAGTTTGATCGGATGGGAAAACGCGACNTCCATTAGAGGCACCGCCTGCGCATANGTCATNGGCGGTTCNGTCTCAACCGGTANCCCTCTTCCGTCAGCCGAGTCCTGCTTCGGTAATGGAGGAACGGCGTANCGTTCCATCATGTCTTCGACGAAATCACGGTGACCCTGTGGAATCATTTCGCTGAGATCGCCTAANGATTTCCCACCTTCGGANGAGCCTTCATATTTNGCCGGAACNATGATGTCAACGCCAAANGGTTTNTCGCCAACNTCATCTTGTATCCATTGCAAGTCAACATCGAGTTGTTCGGGNGTATGACCCGCNGCGCCGAGCACACCGAAGCCTCCGGCTTTAGTGACAGCAGCAACCACATCTCGACAATGGGNGAACGCGAGGATCGGAACATCCACGCCAAGCATTTCGCAGACAGGTGTCTTCATGAACTCGAAACTAGGCGGCCGATCAGGTTCATGCCTGCTAGATGGTCTTATTCGGTAAGAAATGAAGCATTTTCTTTATTTACCATCANCAAATTNCNCCAATTTTCGAGATAAATCCCTAGAGGGGTCGGTATNTAGCCTCAACGCTGCGAAAATGACGCCATGAGTATCACAGCGATTGGCCATAGCTACTTCGATCTCGAAACAGAAACCCAACTTGACGTCTGGTATCCAANCGCGAATGTNGACCCGAAGAGNTCCTGTATGGCCGAGAAACTTGGCCTTACTCAAGGCCGATTAGTTGAGACAACTATCGAGGATCTAAACGCACCGGCTGTCGATCTNGCCGATGCTTANCTACGNCTNCATCTGCTAAGTCGTAGAGAGGTCCAACCGCACGGAGCCAACCTCGAGGGTGTTTTTGGTTTNCTCACCAACTGCGCCTGGACCAACGCNGGGCCAGTTCTGCCCGAGCGCGTNGGNGANCTGCANGGTCGTGCAGCCACAATAAACCTCAGTGTTTCGGTGACTTCAGTNGACAANTTCCCNCGAATGACCGACTACGTAATTCCTTCAGGGGTGCGCATTGCTGATGCNGACAGAGTGCGGCTTGGGGCGCATCTAGCCGAAGGGACAACTGTGATGCATGAGGGGTTCTGCAACTTCAATGCGGGAACTCTGGGTCCTTCAATGGTGGAAGGAAGAATCAGTGCTGGCGTAGTTGTTGGTGCCAATAGCGATATCGGTGGCAGCGCCTCAATAATGGGGACGCTGTCAGGTGGCGGTAAAGAAACGATTGTCGTAGGCGAGAACTGTCTTTTGGGCGCAAATTCGGGAATCGGAATATCGCTNGGCGATAACTGCACGGTCGAAGCGGGATGCTACGTAACCGCGGGAAGCCAGGTAACTCTTCCCGATGGANCNGTCGTGAAGGGCAAAGACTTGTCNGGTAGNTCAGGGATGCTGCTAATTCGCAACAGCTTCTCAGGTGCTATTGAGATGCGAGTTCTTGATCCCGATAAGTGGGATGGNATCAACGAAGCACTGCACGATAACTAGCTAAAGGCGCGCGTACCGCCAGCACTACTACGCTTCGGTGCAATAAGCGAGGAGGCAACGAATGGCCTATGTGGAAGATCGGATAATTCATGACGCCGATGCTCACACAATGGAACCTCCGGAGTGGCTGGATGAATTCGGCTCTCGGAAGGTTCAGNAGTACGCGCGAACAAAGTTTTTCGCCAATGAAGAGAGCCCAATTTTTAGTGAGATAGATCACTGCCGCACTCTTCACCTAGACNCTGATTTTCGGGCATCNGCTGGNCAAGANATNATGCTTCGCAAAAACTACCGAGCNCACGGCGCGTGGGATTCAGTCGACCGCAGCGAGGCTTTGGACCATATGGGCTTCGCTAGCCAGCTCGTGTTCCCAACTATGCCCAACACCCTTTTNGAAGTCATGGAACATGAAGCCCCACCGAGTCTTACCTACGAGGTAGCTTCTGCCGCCAACCGCGCCCAAATCGCTTTTTGCGGGGNAGATCANCGNCTGNTACCAGTGGCCTATATTCCGCTTCAAGATTTNGATCNGGCGATCCCATGCGCCGGCGAGGCCATCGAGGCNGGGGCNGCNGCACTGCTGATTCCCAATCGTATGCCCAAAGACCACGCCCATAGCCACATAGCCTTCGACGGAATTTGGGCTCGCGCACAAGAAGCTGGCATACCTATCGTGATGCATGTTGCAACTCCAGACCTGGTGATGCCACCACAGCATAGAAATAACGGCTTNCCGCCTGAGCCNGACTTTCATGGAGGCAGCGAGAACTTCAGGTCTGTCTCNTACATGAGCATTTCGTCACCACCGGTACAAGCCCTTTCCACCCTTATCTTCGATGGTGTTTTCGACAGATTTCCTGATTTAAAAATGGGAGTGATAGAACTCGGAGCAGCATGGCTGCCGTCATTNATGCGGCAACTNGAAGCGGCCTTCGAGGCCTTCGGACGTCACGAAANCCGTCTACAGAATCTGGGACTNCGACCNTCACAATACGTTCATCGNCAAATTCGAGTTACTCCATTTCCTACCGAACCGACAGGNTGGATAATCGAAAACACCGGAGATGAAATCTGCATGTTCAGTTCTGATTTCCCTCATGTCGAAGGTGGCCGCAATCCTCTACGACGTTTCGATAACGAGGTGGAAGCCTTATCGGTTGAAACTAAAGACAAGTTTTTCCGGCTGAACTTCGAAAATCTCATGGGGTCCGCCATGTCTNACCTCCCAACCAACTCTGGCTGACATGGGCATCCGACTCGAAAAAGCTTGGANAGATCTCAACGCCGAAACTATTGCTTCACTTCCCGCTCAATTAGGGGTGTACCAGGTGGCCGACNCNCAAGGCACTGTCCTATCTGTCGGTTTTGCAGGAGCNAGACATCTTTTCGGAATGCGAANTGCACTCCAAGAAGAGCTCAATTTNCATGGTGATCAAGCAACGAAATTTCGTTTTGAATTCACCTCTAACTACCGNAGTCGCTGGGATGAGCTTNTAATGCTCCACCTGTATGACCACGGACAACTTCCAAGTCACCAACAGGCTGAAGAAAGCCGAATTGGTCGACTATCCCCCAACTGAGAGATCNATATGGACTTCAGCCTTAACGAAGAGCAACAACTGATAGTAGAGACCACNCGGCGNTTTGTTCAAAGTGAGATCCTGCCCCTNGAGGATNAGCTAGACCCCGACGCTGGGTCATTNGANCCAACTGATCAGGACCGACTCGTTGCNATGACCAAATCTATGGGTTTCTACGGTTTNGACATCCCNGAGGAATACGGTGGTCCCGGACTTGACACCACNACTCGTGCTTTGATGGCAATTGAAATGTCNCAGCATCGGGCNGGCCTGTATAACCCCTGNTACGGAGTGTTTGGAGGCGCNGGCCTCGCCCAACTNTACGAAGCTACTGACGCNCAAAAAGAACGTTGGCTATACCCCACNCTTCGNGGCGAAAANAAAGGTTGTTTCGCTCTGACCGAACCATCGGGGGGTTCCGANCCCGCTCGTGCNATNCAAACTCGCGGAATCAAAGACGGAGGCGAATGGGTTCTNAGCGGATCAAAGCTTTANATTTCAGGTGCTGATAAAGCTGACTATGCGTTGATCTTCGCACGTACTTCTGATGATCCGGGCCGCAACGGGGTAACGGCTTTCATAGTTGACACGGACACCCCCGGATTCCATGTGCGGCGAGTGGTGCATACTTTGCGTGCAACTCATTACGCAACAGAACTGCAATTCGATGAAATGCGGGTTCCNGANGAAAATATTCTCGGCGAAGTAAACGGTGGTTTCGCGATAGCTAANGATCGACTGAGTCGNCAGCGGATCCCTTACGCCGCAGGGTGCATCGGNCCCGCNATCAAAGCGCAAGAAATGTCNATCGACTGGGCCAAAAACCGAGAGACNTTCGGCTCNCCNCTTGCNGAAAAACAAGCGATNCAATGGATGATCGTCGACAACGAAATCGANATTCGTCACTCCCGNTATTGCGTTCTTGAAGCGGCNCAAAAAGCAGATAGCGGGGAAAGATTCAGAACCGAAGCCGCNATGGCAAAGTTNGTNGCGACGGAAGCA
Source organism: Acidimicrobiaceae bacterium (assembly GCA_002708935.1). GTDB lineage: Bacteria > Actinomycetota > Acidimicrobiia > Acidimicrobiales > Poriferisodalaceae > MedAcidi-G3. Next base: position 164,292 of record PAPO01000006.1, read on the forward strand.
AGCAGCAGAGTCATCGACCGCTGCATCCANATTCANGGCGGAGTTGGNGTCACAAAAGATCTACCGCTTGAACGGTGGTATCGCGAACTGAGGATTCGGCGTGTNGGAGAAGGACCGAGCGAGGTNCAACGACTGATTATGGCTCGCGACATTCTTGGNGGGAGCTTNAANTGAGTAGCAACGATCGCGCNCTNCCTTTGGANGGCNTCACNGTNCTCGATCTAGGTCAGATCTATCAGGGGCCATACGCCGGCTTNCTACTTTCCATGGCTGGAGCTCGGGTGATCAAGGTNGANCAGACTCGCGGCGAACCGTTACGNGCNCGCGGNGATTCGATCTCATANGCAGCCCTTAANTCTTCNAAAGAGGCGATCACNTTNGACCTCAAATCCGANGATGGNCGNGAAATGTTTTTGGGGCTCGTGAGAAANGCAAATGTCGTACTCGTCAATTACGCGCCCGGCGTTCCNGAAAAACTCGGTATAGACGCGGATTCACTTTGGAAAATTAACCCNGNACTTGTTTTCGCCCATGCCTCAGGCTTCGGATTGAGCGGTCCAGANGCGACTCAGACGGCTATGGACATCACGGTGCANGCACATATGGGCCCGATGAGCGTCACGGGNCATCCCGATCAACCTCCGGTCAAAGCNGGTGTCGCCTTCATNGATTTTCTGGGCGGNGCTCACCTCTATGGCGCAATCGTTACNGCATTGCTCGACGTCGAGCGAACNGGCAAAGGACGTTTGGTAGAAACNTCAATGGCGGAAGCCNCATATCACACACTCTGTTCAAACATGCTGTCGTGGCACCAAACAGGGACCGCNCCNCGAACAGGCAACAAGCATGCGGCCATGGGCGTTGCTCCCTACGACGTCTATNAATGCTCAGATGGACACATCGCCCTGATCTCGGTCACAAATAAGCATTGGCGNGCAGTGCTCGACGTCATCGACAGAACTGACCTTCTTGATGAGCCACGGTTTCGACATAACACCGATCGNGCCACAAACATGGANGAAGTTGATCACTTGGTTGNGCAGTGGACCAAGGACCGCCGACGCGATGAAGTGGCGTCACGATTGTCCGAAGCTGGCGTCCCTGTAGCTATCGTGCGGGGCGTCGACGAAGTCGTCAANGACTCGCATCTGATTGANCGCCAGTTTCTTCANTGGGTNGACCACGAAACTCTAGGNGAAATCCCACTTCCACATAGTCCCCTCAGGTTTCACGGCTCCCGGCTTCGGGACCTTGAGATCTTTCATCCTGTCGGCGGAGACAACGAGGCAATTTACANCGAGTTCTTAGGTCTGACTNCTNAAGAAATCGCCGACCGTCGTCAACGCGGNGTGATTTAAANNGCTCCGGTGNTTCCTTTTTCATTTGCTTTNTCGATAAGCCAGGCAAACACCGCTTGCGGGNATTNCAACATTTCGGGATGCCACTGNACTCCNACAATGAGCCCGCTNGAATCTTCGATTCCCTCAACTGTTCCGTCAGNTGAATAAGCAGTGACCTTCAGTCCCTGTCCTGGNTGATCAACCGCTTGATGGTGAAAAGAATTGACCATCGAGGTTGAACCATACAGATCGNACAAAATACTGTNGNCTTCNCATCTAANAGCGTGGCGTGTTTGGGNCCGATCNGGAGNCGANTTCGAATGCCCATCNCCTATTGCTTCATCCAAGTGTGGAATCANGGTGCCTCCNAAGAAGACGTTGATNACCTGAAGACCACGGCAGATACCAAGCACCGGTNTTCCTGCAATTACCGCAGCNTCNAANAACGCGAACTCAAAAGCATCTCGTTCCGATGAAACCATGTAGGAACTTTCAGCAGGACCATTCCAGCGTTCAGGGTCAATATCTCCCCCGCCGCTTAGCACCACCGCGTCGAGTCGTTCCACATACTCTGAAGGGTCGTCAATTGCCGGAAGTTCAACTGGTAGACCACCTGCTTCTCGCACCCGGGATGCGTACTCTCCAAAGAACCAATCCACCGGACTATCAGCCAGATGAGCGGCTCCGGGGGCTAAGACTGAGCCCGCAGAAGTTCGACCAGTAATGCCTATAAGTGGTGCCACAGGCACGACGGTACGCAAAACTGTGACCATGTACCGAATTTTGCACCTGACTTCTCGTCTGGAGGCCGNGAGCTANCTACTNCTCTTAGCCGCAACCGCCGTGAAGTACGGTGCGGGATATGACCGNGGAGTGACCGTCATCGGGCCNNTACANGGNGTCCTNTACCTCATCTTCGTGGCAGTTATAGTCCGCTGGTTCNCCGATATGAAGTGGAGCTTCAGAAAAGCTNTGNNAGCGATGGTGCTGGGGTCTTTACCTCTGGGAGGTTTCTTAGTCGACCGTTGGATCAGTGTCTCCGCTGGTCAATTGAAGTAGAAGAAGCTACTCACCGATGAAATTGGGCGCTCGTTTCTCAACGAATGCCGCTATGCCCTCTTGACCATCATGAGTNCCCATTGCCTCGGCAATCATCACTCCCTCTACTTCTCCGGCCTGCTCTAGNGTGCTGTTGAAGCCNGCATAGACAATTTGTTTCGCATGNCCAAGCGCCCATGACGGTCCATCAGCGAGAGACTGTGCCATCTCGGCTGTTGCNGCATCGACTTCATCGTCAGGTACGACACGATTCACTANTCCCCAAGCCTCAGCCTCGTGAGCTGACAGAACNCTGTTTGTCAGGGTGAGGTCAAGCATCCTTCGAACACCGATGTGNCGCGCAACAAAATAAGTGGAGGTTCCATCNGGCGTGACGCCTGCTTTGGTGTANGCCATNGTGAATTGTGCTGATTCTCCTGCCACAACGAGATCGAAGGCGCTAACTATTGAGAGTCCNGCTCCNCCCGCGGCCCCATTTACTCCCGCAACAAACGGTTTCGGCATCCGATTCATTTTGTAAATGCCACCGTGGAAATCNGTAAGCATCCCGCTAGCTAGTTTCGGCAGACCNGCACCTGCTTCATGGAATTCTTTCAAATCCCCACCGGCGTGAAACACCTTCCCTTCAGCAGTTACGGACACAGCCTTAACATCCTGATCCCATTCAATCTCCAGCATCACGTCGCGAAGATCACGAGAGAACTGCGGATTAACAGTATTGGCGGCGCCCTGACGGGCAAAACGGACATGCGCTACGCCATCTCGCGTTTCATATTCAATCGTCTCCAAGTTCATTTTCTTATCCTTTCAAAATCTCTATTTTCAAAATCATCGTGCTGCGGGGGCCAGGTCACGAGCGGCCTGCACTGGGTCAACATCTCCAAATGGCATTATCGAAACAGTTGAAGTTGTTACCCCCATCTCGTGATAGCGGTCAATGTGCTCACGGCATTCTTCAGGATGCCCATGAACTATTAGTTCATCAACCACATGATCGGGAATCGCATCTAATGCCGCTTTCCGGTCACCGTCTGACCATGCGCTCCACATTCCATCGAGATCGTCGGAACGCCCAAGCCAACGATGAAAATCTGCGTAGACAGGAACATTCAGATATGCCGCGATCGCTCGCTTCGCTCCGGCCCGCACAATTTCGGCGTCCGGGTTCGGGCAACAAAAAATTCGCGCAACTATCTCTTTATCCGGGCCGCCTTCCTCCACGTACGGCTTGACGGTGGCCACGTCATCAGCTGAGAGCCAATTAATTATGGCCCCATCCCCTTCTCGACCCGCGAGACGAAGCATCCCAGCCCGCAAGGCTGCGATCAGGATCGGCGGCTGTGTTGGTGGAACTCGCCGCAAGGTGAACCCCTTGACTTCGAATTCATCGAATTCTTGGGAAACTTTCTCACCCGTAAGTGCAGCTCGTAGGAACCTCACCATGTCTCGAGTTCTTTTATAGGGCTCCTCAAAAGGAATCCCGTTCCAGTGTTCAACGATGACGTTGGACGACGAACCTATCCCCATTACAAACCTTCCGGGCGCCGCCTCACACATTGATGCAATGTGTTGCGCCATTAACGCTGGTCCGCGAGTAAAGGCCGGAATGATCGCTACCCCTAAGCGAAGTTCGGGTGCCCACTGCGAAGCCAAGATAAGCGGGGTAAAGCCATCTGTCCCATCTGCTTCCGAACTCCACAAATCGGTGTAGCCCAAGTCAGCAAACTCCTGATACAAATCCCGCTGTTGGTTTAACGGTGCATCGAATGGAACTGTTATGCCATAGCGGTAACTCATATCTTTCGGATTCCTTACTTGAGTAGCAGTCTGTTACCGACATTAGCCAAATCACTTGGTCGGTTACCCATCAACATCACTCTTAACTCAGCGATGCGAATTCCACTGTCCCACCCTGCGAGAAGAATGGAACCATGACCAGACAGTTACGTCTCATCGAAATAGCGCCACAAACGTCATCAGGGACGAATCGAAAACTGAACTTCAAGACTCGTGATCTGGGGAGAAGAGGGATCGCGGAGGCGAGAGCAGCGTTAGCGAACGCTCGCCTGCTACCTGAGGTTGACCTAGACGCTGCATAAAAACCACTTTGCCTCTCTTCTATGGCCGTCAAATTACCGATACTGATCCCGGCAATCTCCCGAAGCTCAGGTACGAGACGACTGTCATGACTAAGGTTGATGCATGTCTGAAATAGTGATCGTTGAAGCTGTCCGTTCGCCTGTCGGGCGACGAGGCGGTGAATTGAGCAACATCCACCCAGCTGACCTTCTAAGCGAAGTGCAAACAGCCCTAATTGAGCGAAGTGGGGTTGACCCTTCCACTATTGGCCAAGTAGTGGGCGGATGTGTCAGTCAAGCGGGCGAACAAACTGCGAATATCGCTCGTACGGCTTGGCTTGGCGCCGGAATGCCATTGAACGTAGCGGCAACGACCGTCGATGCACAATGCGGCTCTAGTCAGCAAGCAATTTCGTTGGCATACGGCTTAGTTGCTTCGGGGGTTGTCGATAGCGCCGTTGGCTGTGGTGTTGAATCAATGACCCGGAACCCAATGGGTTCTTCCTACAAGAAGGGCCAGCTCACCGCAACACCGCGCTATAAGGAACACTACGAATACACCACACAGTTCCAAGGTGCCGAGTTGTTGGCTAAGAAGTGGAACATCACACGCGACGAATGCGATGAGTTCGGCCTTCGGAGCCAACAGAATGCTGCTAGAGCTTGGGATGAAGATCGGTTCGCCACTCAGATTGTCGAAGTTGACGTCCCCGTACTGGCCGACGACGGAACCGCAACCGGAGAACGGCAGCGAGTTGCGAGAGATGGCGGTATTCGACCGACGACGCTCGAAGCGCTATCTCAGTTGAGCCCAGTCATGGATGATGGCGTACACACAGCAGGTGCCTCCTCGCAAATAAGCGACGGAAGCGGCGCAGTGTTAATGATGACTGCCGAGAAAGCCCAAGAACAGGGGCTCAAGCCACTCGGTCGCATCATCGACACTTGCCTGGTAGGAAGCGACCCTGTCTTGATGCTGACGGGACCTATAGAAGCCACTCATCACTTATTAGAACGTAACAAGATGACGATGGACGACATCGACGTCGTGGAAATAAACGAGGCGTTCGCTTCGGTGGTTCTAGCTTGGGCTCGCGAAATGAATCCTGATATGGACTCTGTCAACCCAAACGGCGGTGCGATTGCGTTAGGTCACCCACTTGGAGGCACTGGGTCAATTCTGATGACTAAAGCACTCCACGAGTTACATCGCGCTGACAAAGAATTCGGGCTGGTGACTATGTGCTGTGGTGGTGGACTGGGAACCGGGACGATTATTCAACGCATGTGAGTCAAGCAACGGCCTTGGCGTAAGCAAAGTCAAATAGTTGTTTGCTCTAAAAGCGGAGACGGCTCCAGATCTTTCATTCGTGCTTGCCAAACTGGCAGCAACTCAAGCCACATACTCATATCTCCGCTCATTTTAAGTCGGCCTTTCATGTACTCAGCAGCAGGGTCAGCTTGACGACAAAACAACTGTGAAGCTAGCTCGTACGGCATCGTTAGTTCCAGATCACGACCACGACCAGAACCCAAATAAGCATTAGCAACGACTCCATCGCTGAACTCAACGGAAACAGCTACTTTGCCTTGTGGAGCTCCGTCAATCTTGGCGACAACAAGTCCTGAAACGTTGCTGCAGGCTGGATGTTCGGCAGCAACCCACGCCGCGAGGAATTGCTCACTCAGGAACTGCATCACTCTTCAACCCCATCCTGGTCTCGCAATCCCGCGAACAAGTCTTCTTCAAGTTTCTCAGTAGGAACTCTCGACCGGAGCAGCATGTACTCCTCAAATGGATGAATGGCATCTTGAACTTCGTCTGGCAAACCGAACCAAAAGGGAGATTTAGGATCAACCTGTGTGGCGTGAGCTAACAAGGCCTTTCTTCTCACAGCGTTGTCGACGGGGATCATCGCGCTAATCCGATCATCTCTATCTCTACCCGATAACCACTTTTCGTCATACGGCGAGTCGAGTCCGCGATCAAGAAAGGCTTGGTGAGTAAGTAACAGTCGTTGCCGTGACCATATAGGGGCNTANAGCTTTANGGGCTCAAAGGGTTCNCCNGNTTCCGGATACCAGTCNGGNTCNCCTGCNCGNTCAAAGGCNGGGATGCTNATNGCCGTNACNTGGAGATGATCTGGGTGAGGGTANCGATTCTGGACNTCNGGGTANGTCATCACNACNTGNGGTCGCACNCGACGGATCACNGCCACAAGCTTNCCCACTGCGGTGTCTANNTCGGCGTTNGCGAAAGCTTCTGGGTGNTCATTAGCTTCACTNTCTGGCATACCTGAATCTCNGTAACCAAGCATNACAACTTCGTCATAGCCNATAATNGCTGCNGCTGANTCNAGTTCAGCNAGACGAACNGNCGCCANTTCTTCTTTTATTTCTTGGCGTTCCATCGCNGGGTTNAGTATGTCTCCTTCTTCTCCNCCGGTGCAGCAAACCAATGTCGTTCGGATGCCTTGAGAGGNNTACAGGTTGATNGTCCCNGGNCCTTTCGACGACTCGTCGTCGGGGTGCGCGTGNACNGTAAGNATCGACAGCGACATCAGAGCCAAGCTAGCAATCCGTTCACNTCAGACGTGCNTATAANGAGCTTGATTTTAGTTGGCAGGTGTGAGNTCNACCATNCCTGTTTCTTCATCGACGGCCATCGNGTANCCGCACAAGGCNGCTAATCGTTCTCTACCTTCTTCAGGGCCAGANGCAAGCAGTTCATCGCCGGCTCTTANAGNCACNGTNTTTCTNGGGTTGTANATGTAGCGAGANGCTCGACGCACTGCNAGNACGTGGTAACCCGGATCAACCGCTAGTCCNAGCGATCCTAANGTTGCATCATCNGCACTNGATCCTGGCGCNACCGGNACCTGAACGACNACGTCNTCNGTGTCACCNAGNGCAAGNGCCAGCACNGGATGNACNTCTTCTTGNTCAAGAACTAANGAAACTATTTGCAGCGCTTGATCNCCAATATCTTCAGCNGCTTCAGCNANGTGAAGTAANCCNCGAAGCTGNGATGGGTCAACNTCGTCGGCNGCCGCTCGAAGNACCCANGTCTGCAAAGAAACNTTCATCTCNTCTANGCGTTCCTCTAGAGCACGTACTTCTCTAGCTAGCGACAGGTCCTGCAGCACTAGGGCCGAATAGGCCAAACCAATGGCAGTTTCTGAAATATTTTTCATTTCGACAAGCGTGTCNACGGCTCGATCAAGGTCCGTCAGAAGATTTGAAGTGTCGGCTTCCGGAGGTACCCATGGCTGCGCTGCAGCCAATTCTCGAAGTCGAACAATGCCAGCAGGTTCGCCTCTCATAAATAACGCATCACCGGCCTCAACAACCTCGTCACCACCTACATCTGTAAGCCAACGTCTTCCTCGTTGTATCGCGACCACCCGCATTCCTACAACGACGGGTAATTCCATATCGGAAAGGGGGCGATTCGCCAGGTGGCTTCCCTCCGCCACCACAAGCCGATGTGAAACTTCCGCCGCCTCTGCTAGGTCNACCACNAAGGCGCGCGGNATACCAATGTTCCTTAAAACNATCTTGCCGATNTCGACCGCCGCATTTGCTATCTGTTCAATTGAGGACACCACTTGCAGAACGGAACTCATACCNTCCACNTCNCGTGGATGACGAACAGCGAGCATCGCTAGAGACCGCATCTCGTGCACAAGATCAGACATTTCCTCCTCAAGGCCGAGAACAGCTTCGGCCATGCCTTCATCGTCGAAATACAGCGCCGCGTAGGCAAGGTCGACCATTAACTCCGAGGCGTCTTTCGACTCGGCCAGAAGAGTTTTNAGATTCCTTGGTTTGTCATCCATGACGTATCTCACAGGCTAGGCAATAACAACAAGGTGCAGGAACAAAATTAAGTTGATGGGGCACAAGACCTCTCCCTGATTGACCTACCGAACTATTCATGACAAACCCATCCAACCAATCGTAAGAACCAGTGCTGCAGCGCCTCCGAGGTCAACTGAGCTGGTTACAAGCGGTATTCCGTATGTGTCTGGGTCTACTCCGGCTCGAACAGCTAGAGCAGTTCCGTAATATCCGATNGCGCCGGCAATTAAGGTGGCAATCAATCCGCCAATAGTTGAGATCCAAACGAGCGAAGCCATACCTGGGGATTCAAAACCGAACAAAGAACTTGCTAGTTGCGCCAAGAAACCATTGAGGACAAGGACGGGCAAAGCAAAGGCCAGACCGGCGACCAAGTCCCTGCGGGCAGGTCGGCCAGGAATTGCTGTTGGCTCAATGACGCCTAGGTGAAACTTGGACGAAAGCCGGCCCGAAAGAATGCCACCAATTGCGCCGGCAGTCGCGAGGCATGCCGGGACTAAAATGAGCATCGCTCTATTGGCAGCAAAAGCCGCTAGTTCGTGCTCAATCACCACTCCCGCTATCACCAACAATATTCCCGTAGCCAACAAAATCGGCAGGGACTCAACCAAGACTTGTCGTAAGAGCGTGAACGCCGTGCGTCGGACCCACCAAAGACTCAGGGCAGCTACTACAAGTACCGCAATAGCAAGAACTGTTGTTAGCGCATCTATTTCCAATAGCAGACTCGCAACAAGCAACGCCGGCAGTGTCACTACGTCCCCCACTGCCGACACCAATGGGGCATTCACATCATCTAGATCCCAGCCACGTTGCGCTGATCTAGCTGCCAAAACGAGGGTCACAGCTATAAGAACCACGAAGGAAAGTAAGGCCCCAACGCTAGATAGAACTAACAGGTCAGCAACAGTTACCACCGAATCAAGTCCAAAAATCGGCGACAGCAATTTGGTCAGAATTGCTAGCGCGACAGCTGTTACGAGCGACAGAATTCCGCAGGCCAGCACATTTTGCATGACCAAGGTTTCAGGTCGGCGAGACATTCGGAAGGTACCGGCATGAATGGACGTTGCTAACCGACTGCCCAAGGCACCAAATATGTTCCCCCGCATACCAATTGCTGCTGGAACTAAAACAAGCAGTCCGGGATACCGCTCAAGAGTTCCTGTCATCGCAGCTAACAATCCCCCGGCGACGACTGCTGTGAGGCTACTGAATCCCAATGCAACAAGACTTTGGCGGATGCCAACGTTGTCAGGTCCAAGTAAGTCGCGCACTCGAGCGGTTCGTCGAACTCGAAAACGCTGACCTTCCCTGTGTCCGCGACCCCAGGGTCGCTGGGAGGTAGGGAGAACAGGCATAGCCCTAGGGTGGCACCTAGGGGACCCCTAGACGGTCCTCCTTTTCGTTTAGATGTTTAATTGATTAAATCGAAGTTCCTGCTAGGCGTTTCATTGCATCCGAAAGTTGCTCAGGACCTAGGTTCCCGCTCATTCGAAATGCAACTGTTCCATCGGCCTCTAAGAATACGAAATAAGGCACTGACATCGCGCCGAACGCATTTGCGATTGCTTGGGACGACGAGTCAGCAACAACCGGATGTTTCCAACCCTGCTCACTCAACCATTTTTCGGGAGGATGATTCCCACGTTCAGGAGCTTCGAAAGTCGATACTGCAATCAAATCAACGTTTGTCGGCAATTTATTTGCCATTAACCATTCGGTAATAGTGGCCACCTCACGCTGACAGTGCGGACACCAGTGGGCGAAGAACGCGACAACCAGTGGACGACCGACAGGAGTGATTTGAACCGTTTTCCCTGTCAACAGGTCCACTCCGAACGCTGACGGAGCTAGTCGGCCAACCGCCGGATCAGATTCAGTTAATTCGAAGGGGTCCAGGGCCTTCCCAGAAACAACTGATTCAGTGATTGTTTCACCCACGTGTTCCGCCGATGAATCACTTTGGCCACCACGGCAAGCCCCTGCTATCANCATGGGNACAAGCAAGGCGGGAATCAACCATCGGATCACGTCTCGGACGCTAACGCACGAATCATCAAGANACTAAGAGCGAACAAACTCCCANTGACCGATCGTGTCATCTGGTCGCGGCAACACAACGCCAATTTGACGAGAAAGAACCAATAGTTGACCATCCGCTGACCAGATCTCNCCTGTTTCGTCNATGAATCCCTCACTGCCAGACAACTGCCTAAAAACAGCGGCACAATAACTCTCACTGCTCAGATCAATATTTCTNGGGTCAGTCCGAAATTGAACTGTTAGCTCCAAAGTAGGCGTNTGNACAGCGTGGCCAGAATGCACCATGACTGCTGGAACCCAGGAATCAGACATCGCCGCCAAAAGGGCTTCATCGTATGGTTCGGGTTCNGATAGTCGGACCCACCCNCCAGCTTCNTAACCGCCAGGAATGGTNGAAGTCTNAGGAACNCCCGGNACTCCCAANCCCCAACGTTGCTCCCAACANCTCCNCAACGGAACGTCAGGCAACTNGCTNGCCATAACCCAGGTCTCATCTATNGCGGGCAGGTCGGGGAAATTTCGTTGCTCCCACTCATGTGAAACTATCTNCATCTCAGCNGTCGCTACTAATGCTGTTGCTATCTGACGGCCCTCTTGAGTCATTCGTACNGTCGCGAAGGCTGCAATTCTTCCTTCTCGCTCAACNGTTACTTGTATTTCAACCGCNCCTTCCGTCGGAGCAGCCAAGAAATGGGTGGTAACAGTTCGNACACAGCGCTCNTTACCNAGGTAATACTGCGCCGCTCGAACCAAGAGGGCCACGATGANGCCNCCNTTAGGTCCGTTGACGACCCACCATGANCGATCAAAGTTGGCTACTAGCTGCCCATCNGCCNGTTCTTCCATCATCATTGCTTCNGAGAATCGCATCGACTTCCTCTTTCACGGACAGCTTNCACTACGAGCCGGTACTAGCCGCGCAGACTTTAGGCGGAGTCGGTGTTNATTACTTGACGTAAGTGGCACAATTTAACTGTGGAAACTAAGCAACTTGAATCCGTCAAAGGTTTCGTCATTTACGACTTACCCGACGCAGAAACTTACGTNGGGCCNAGTCGNCTCGGAGCCAAGCTTGCGCCTGGTAACGCCGAAATGTTGGTCCGCCATCAGACCTANGTCTTCGCGCTGGCNGAGCAACGTAAAAGCGGAGCCACCATCGGCCTCAAGGTCGACCCGGANGATACGGATANTGCGGTAAGCGCATTAGCCANTGAGTTAGCNAGCGAATTTGAATCTCANCAATTCCTTACTAGNCCGGGCCTCAGACTTAATCGGGAGTCGCTGGATCCGGTNCTCCGTCACGACAAGCGAAACCCCGTAGTTNGGGACAACCGTGANGGAGTCNTATTCGAAGATGAGCTACTNGCTNTNGGAGCCGTCACATGCGCCTCTTTCTTNGCAAANCCCANTGGGCAGTGGGACGCCGCCATCGAAGGTTTCAACCANGCGGNCATCGCTCTAGCTCGTGAAATAGAGAATCAAGGCGGAAATGTCAAAAGGATCTCTACCGCAAAAGGCTGCGTTTCNGGCANCTTCGANAGCGCCACTCTGGCNGATGCTTGGCTAGANGCCGGTGCTNACTGCGTTGAACAATTGGGGTCNGTCGAAAAAGCTTGGGCTGTATGGAANTCNGATGTAGATGCAATCTTCGTTGGTTCNAAACCAGGGGCAATNTCAGGAGATGGCGCCCAAGGCGTCAAACAAACCCCGATCATCGCGACGTCAGCAGCAGCGGTNTCATCTAAGGCGCTTGCTATCTTGCGCAAAAACAACACGCCAGTTGCNGCTGACTTTCTCAGCGGCATAGGNCCTACTTTGGCGTGGTGGGCGCCCGAAGAAACAAGTCAAGATGAATTACGTTCTTCAACTAGTGCAACTGTTACAGGGTTACTTGAGGAAACAGCCNATCACGCTGATGGTTCATTTATGGCAGCTTGTTATAAGGCCGANGCATTNATAGAAAGCTGGCAGGANCAACGGCCATTTGGTCGACCTCTTGGTTAGTTNCGAATATCCCTAACGGAAGTCTCTACTGGCTACGGCTAATCCAATATCAAGTCTCTCAATTCGCTCAGCAATAACGTTCGTGGCACGTCCGTGTCGTTCGAGCCTGCCGTGCACCTTGATCGCTGACTCAGAACGAAGAACAGATCGAAAGCGCAGCCAACATCCACTTGAGACTATGACGTTGATCAGCCCGGTCTCATCCTCGAGGTTGANGAAAACAGTGCCTGATGCTGTTGCTGGNCGTTGCCGGTGAGTCACCACACCCGCNACCTTCACCTTGCCAAGTTCACAATCCAAAAGATCAACAGCAGTTAANACTCCTTCGTCTTTGAGTTCTCTTCTTATGAATTTGGTNGGGTGNCCGTCCGGNGCTATCCCCGTGGCCCATAAGTCAGAAATCGCCTCATCTTGTAATGACATTCCTGGTAGCGCTGGCGCAAAAGCTCCGGTAACNANGCCGCGAAGGCGATCTGAACGTGACTGAGAAATTGCTCCCACAGCCCACAATGCCTCACGACGTCCAAGATCGAAACATCCAAAAGCACCTGCAGTGGCCAAAGCCTCCAGCTGTTTCTGAGACACCGCTGTGCTTCTCGATAGTTGTTCCAGATCTTCATAGGGTCCTCCAGCAGCAATTTCGAATGCTAAATCTGCACTGACCCCTCTAACAGATAAGAAACCCAGCCTTACCGCCACACCGCCTGTCGACTCATCAGAAGTTTCAAGTGTCGCTTTGTCCGCTGAAATGTTGAGGTCCGGAGTCAATACCTTTACTCCGTGACGTCTCGCATCTTGGACTAACGAGTGTGGTGAGTAGAAACCCATAGGTTGGGAATTAAGTAACGCAGCACAAAAAGCTGCTGGATAGTGATATTTGATCCACGATGAGGCATAGACAAGGTGTGCAAATGAAACAGAGTGACTCTCCGGAAAACCGTAATTAGCGAAGGCGACCATTTTCTCCCAAATCTGATCAGCAACTTTTTCATCTATCCCTCGTTGCGACATGCCTTCATACAGTCGGTCTCGGAGACGGTTCATCCGCTCTCGAGATCGTTTAGAACCCATCGCTTGACGTAACTCATCAGCTTCTGTAGATGTAAAACCTGCAACATCAATTGCCATCTGCATGAGTTGTTCTTGGAAAAGTGGAACNCCCANGGTTTTAGAAAGAGCNGGTTCGAGGAGAGGATGTANATACGTAACTGCTTCCTCNCCGTTACGCCGGCGNATATATGGATGCACAGAACCACCTTGAATAGGACCTGGGCGGATAAGTGCCACTTCAACAACTAAATCGTAAAAACAACGAGGGCGAAGCCTGGGAAGGGTNGCCATTTGTGCGCGTGATTCCACTTGAAATACACCGATTGAGTCTGCNCGACACAACATTTCGTAGACCTCATCTTCTTGAGGTAANGCGCCAAGATCTAGGTCCACTTGGTGAGTCTCGGCAATGAAGTCCACAGCNGCATGCAACGCGGACAACATTCCTAGACCAAGCAGGTCAAACTTCACTAGCCCAACTGAAGCGCAGTCATCNTTATCCCATTGCAGAACAGACCGATNAGCCATTCTTGCCCACTCAACCGGGCACACCTCAACTATGGGGCGGTCACAGATCACCATCCCACCTGAGTGAATCCCTAAATGCCGTGGTGTTCTCTCAATTTCTGAGGCTAATTGGAGAACATCAGGTGGCAAAGCTTTCTGATCTCGTTCGTTGACCTTTGGTTGGGAACTAACTGGTTGGCGACGTTCAAGAGACTTAGACCACGCATCTTGCTGGCCGGAGTCATAACCCAAAGCNCGAGCAGCGTCACGAACTGCNGATCGTGTTCGGTATGTAATGACATTGGCGACCTGCGCTGTGTGCTCTCTGCCATAGCGGTCAAACACATATTGGATGACTTCCTCACGTCTTCCACTCTCTATATCAAGGTCTATATCAGGAGGTCCGTCTCGTTCTGACGACAGAAATCTTTCAAACAACAAGCCGAGCGAAACAGCATCAACGTTGGTAATACCTAGGGCATAACAAACTGCTGAATTAGCTGCGGAGCCTCGTCCTTGACAAAAAATGTCACGACTNCGACAAAACGAAACAATGTCCCAAACAACAAGGAAATAACCTGGGAAACCGAGTTTNTCAATTACCTCAAGTTCATGCGCTATCTGCTGCCAAGANCCNGCAACCCTCTCAGCAGATCTAGCACCGTAACGGNNTGTCGCTCCGANATAAACGACTCTNCGCAAGTACGACATTTCATCTAGATCATCCGGACATGGATATGGGGGAAGTTTTGGTGCAACTAGTGCTAGGTCGAAAGCGCATTCTCGTCCCAGCTCCGCCGCTGTCTCAACTACACCGGGGTAATGAGAGAACCAATGTTGTTGCTCAATNCCTGACCGCAAATGAGCTGATCCATGGCCTGGAAGCCATCCGTTTATCTCATCGAGCGAGCGACGGCTACGAATTGCTGCCATCGCTTTCGCTAAGCGACGCTTAGACGGGACGGCGTAATGAACACCATTAGTACAGAGCAGCCCAACTTTTTGTTCTGCTGCCAAATCTGCCAAACGATCATTTCGGGAATCATCGGAAGGATCTCCATGATTCCAAAGTTCAACGAAAACATTTTCCNTCCCAGCAGCTTCAACTATTTGNCAAAGTTCTCTTCTTGCTCCTAATACACCCTCCGCTTCAAGTGCGGTGGGGATGGCACCTCTACGCCCAGCTGTAAGTAAAGCCCAATCTCCTCGATGAGAATCCAAAGCATCAAATAACTCAGATGTGGATATGCGGGGAGCATTCTTCTGTCCAGCCATTTGACTCCGCGAAAGAAGCGCTGACAATGACGCATACCCTGCAGGATGACGGGCTAGAACAATGAGTCGTTTGCCGGCCGGGTCAACGGAGCCCGCACGGGAAAAGTTGCTGCCCTGCGTCCTGGGCGTTGAAGTCTCTTCAGACTGCCAGGCGTCTACCGTGAGCTCAGCACCAAAAACTGTAGGGAGTCCTACCTCTCGCGCACATTCAGCAAATCGCACAACCCCATAAAATCCTCCATGGTCCGTTAAAGCTAAAGCACTTAGATCAAGTCGAACTGCTTCTAAGACCAGTTCTTCGGGACTTGAAGCACCATCAAGGAAGCTGAAATGAGAGTGGACGTGCAATTCGGCATATGGAACCACCGCGCGAGTTCGTTGGCCTTTCTGAGATCCAACAAATCTCTCAGTGGATGCACCATTCGAGGCATAGATTCCTCCGGCTTCACTATGAGGACCATCGGTAAGGTCCAAATGTCGATCAGAAAGTCGACGCTCTAACTCTCGCCATGGCATAGCAGGATTATTGAAGCCCATGTCGTACATCATCGAACATATGTTCGATAGAAGTCAAGACAGGCGAGCTGGATCGGAGTACCTTTCACTCATGCATAACGCAATCCCTGATGGGGTGGAGCTCGCGCATCTCGTGCAACAGGGCAAGGCCTCTCCTGTCGAACTTCTCCAGGATGCAATCGTTCGGGCCAACGAGCTCAACCCTCATCTAAACGCGATCATTCATCGATTAGATGAACAAGCTCAAACAAAAGCACAAAGGATGTCTAATCAGAAAGCCCCTGAAGAGGCAACTTTGTGGGGGGTGCCTTTTCTCACAAAAGACTTGACAGTCATGACTGAAGGCGATCCCTACCATGCCGGCAATGTTGCTCTTCGCGATGCTGACTATCGAGCCGAACACACAACGCACTTGGCAACGATGTTTGATCACTTAGGTTTAATCAATTTCGGTCGAACTAACACGCCGGAATTTGGTGGAACAGTTACAACTGAACCTGTCTCTCATGGAGCGTGCAAAAATCCTTGGAACTTGGAGCATTCAACTGGCGGTTCGAGCGGCGGTTCCGCTGCTGCGGTAGCTGCAGGAATTGTCCCAATAGCTCATGCGAATGATGGAGGCGGATCTATTCGCATCCCTGCCTCAGAATGCGGGTTGATTGGACTTAAACCAAGTCGAGGTCGTGTTTCCTTCGGTCCAAAACTCGGAGAGTCTTGGGCTGGTGCTGCCATCGATGGTGTCGTCACTAGGACGCTCAGAGATACTGCTCGGGTATTAGATGGCGTTTCCAAACCTTGGCCAGGCGATCCGTACTGGGCACCGCCCCCTAAGTTGTCCTTTGAAGAGGCATTATCTACACCGCCGGGACAATTGAAGATCGGTTTCGTTACCGACTCATCTTGGGGTCCGATCCATCGTGATTGCATCGATGCTGTCCAAAAGACAGCGTTGCTGCTTGAGGACCTCGGCCACATGGTCGAGGACAGCAGCCCAGGTCCCTTATTCGATGATGAGTTATTTCATCACTTCAGAATTGTTATGGCCGCGAACGAGGCATTCTCTGTCAACAAACTGGGTGACGCTATAGGGAAAAGTTTCGGTGTCGGGGATATGGAGGGTGACACAAGAGCTCTCGTGGAACGAGGTCGCACATACGCTGCGACCGACTATTTAGCTTCAGTCGAATGGTTTCACTCTTACTCAAGACGAATGGCTGACTGGTGGTCCAAGTTCGATCTTCTTCTGACGCCGGTAATCGCCCAACCGCCCCCCAAGTTGGGAGAATTGCGCGATCCGAAGCTGGGGACCCAACGCCTGCGTGAGTTACTTCTGTTTACAGTTCAGTTCAATGTGACGGGCCAACCGGCCATTTCACTGCCTATGCATACAAGCAGCACCGGTTTACCCATCGGAGTCCAATTGGTTGCAGCTATGCACGGAGAGTCTTCTCTGTTGCAATTGGGCCGTCAACTCGAGTCAGCGTCCAATTGGCACGATCGAAAGCCAACGGTGTGCGCTGCATAAATTTAGTTGACGCGTATCATGTCAAGCGTCAGCGAAAGAGGTCCTTGTGAGTCGCCGCTCTCTTGCCGATACCGCTCTAATAACAAGGCTTCTGGGTACTGAAGTTCGTTCTGGTTTCGCCGTCAGTGATCCTGCCTTAGCTCCTTTGCAACGCAAAGAACTAATAGTGAGGTCCGCTATCTGCGCTCTGGGGTTCGTCCTAGCTGCCTCTTGGGGCACTCTCTTGCCTTTGGCTATTTCAGTATTTGCAGGATGGGATCACTTTGCCCGTCGAAGGCGTTCAGTTCTCGTTGCCACCGAACTTGGCCTTCATCTGGTCGCAATTCGCGGGCAGAAGACAACTCTTACGCGTCAATGGAAGGTTGATGTAGAAGCTCGTCTTATCTTGCGGCCAGATAATCCCGAGGTTCCCCTAGAACTTCCAGGCTGGGTAGGGGTAATCCATGGCGCTGACATCGAACGAGCCGAAAGATCTATCCGCGACGGTGGTGGTGAGCCCGTGAGGCTCGTCAGTGATGATTAAAGTCTCGATCGCACCTCGACAACCGCTGCTTCGAAATCCTCGCTGACCAACAACGCGTCTAGACCTACAGCTAACGCGCCTCTGATGTTGTCTGGATGGTCGTCAAGAAACAGGCAGTCTTTAGGAGCCAGCCCCAGTTGATTACATACGAACACATAAATATCTGGGTCAGGCTTTCTCATACCTACTTGGCAGGAATCAACTACAGAGTCAAAAGATTGCAGGGGTAGCAGGTCTCTCCATTGCCCCCATTCTTTTACGTTATTTGTCAAAATTGCGGTGCGTATACCTCTCGCCTGGATCTCGTCGGCCAATTCGAGCATCGGAGCAATTGGTTCCGCATCTGCAAAGGGGTCGAAATCATCGGCAGTCATTGTCGTTGCCTGGTGGTCAGGGGGCAGCTCAGATAAGAAAGTCTTTTGCATCTGGACAACGAAATCTGAAAGCTCGACACGGCCACATTCAACTTCATGCCATGTCGGTGGGTCTTCACCGGGTTCAACTGTTCGTGCGTAGTCTCCGAAGACCTTCGCAAGCACGGTGAGTGGGATATCCCACTCTTCAGCCCACCGCAAAGCAGCTAAGAACGGAGACTCCAAGAGAACTCCACCTACATCAAAGATTACGGCCTTCGGACTCATTGCCTGAAAGCTAACCAAACGTCGCAGCAGCGTTTTACATATGTAGGGTCATATCCGTGCGTCTTCTTAGTTTTACTGTCAATCAGGAGTCCCGATTCGGAATTGCCACCGATGACGGGGTCGTGGATTTGAGTCATCGGACAAGTTTCCCTGATTTGAATTCAGCCTTGAGTGATCCTGACCAAGTGCGAACCTTCGAAGATGTTGCACCTGATCATTCGTGGGAGTCCATTTCATTCGACATTCCTATACCGAACCAACGTCGCGTCTTGTGTGCTGGTCTGAATTATCACAAGAAGTACCCATTGGGCGGTGAAGTAAAGCCACCGAAACAACCCGTTTATTTCAACAAACCACCGGGTTCTTTGGTTCCCCATAACGGTCAACTGGTCCGCCCCATCGCATCGGTTCAGCTGGATTACGAAGTTGAACTCGCAGTGATAATCGGGCGAGCAGGGCGACACATTTCTGAATCTGTGGCCCTTGATCACGTTGCCGGATACACGATCTTGAACGATGGCTCGGTACGAGATTGGCAGCGCCACGGAGTTGCCGCAGGAAAAAACTTCTTTCACTCAGGTTCTTGCGGTCCCTGGATTGTGACAAGTGATCAAATCCCTGAACCTTCAGACCTTTCGGTGATCACTCGCGTCAACGGGGAGCAACGTCAAAACGCAGGAGTGGACGAGATGATCTTTAGCGTCCAAGAACTCATTTCGTACATGTCACAGATAATGCCCCTTGAGCCTGGTGACATTATTGCCACCGGTTCTCCTGAAGGAACCGGTGGGTCTATGGAGCCTCAAGTTTGGTTAACCGACGGTGACGTCATCGAATTCGAGATTCCCGCTGTTGGAATCCTCGCTAACACCGTGGTTGACGAAACGATTTAGTTAGGGCGATACCCAAACTGTCGCGCCGGTCGGTACCTTTGATCACAACGACAAGTAAAGGAAAATCGACCTGTCACGTTCACGCCGATTCACTGCTGTGGCGACCATCGTGTTACTTATGGGTACGTTCCTTGCTGTCCCTTCGGCTAGCAGCGCCGGTAAGAGCAGCGCTCAATTACGCAAGGAGAAAGCTGCTTTGCAGCAGCAAGTCACTCAGCTCCGCAACGAACGTGACGCCTTCCAACAGGAAGTTCTGAATCAAGCCCGAATCGTTGATACCGCTACGGCGGACGTAGCCGAAGTTGAACAAGCACTATCTGATCTCGAATTGCTTGTCGCCGAGCAGCGAGATGACTTAACTCAAGCGGAACAAGCATTGGAGGGCGCCGTTCTGGCGGTATCCGCGGCCGAACGAAGATCGGATGAGCTCGCTGATCAACAAACGACACTAAGCGGTCGAGTTAATGACCTGGCGTTACAGACTTACATAGGTCGCGATTCAACAGTAGAGGGGTCGTTTGGGTTGGCAAGAACCGGAGACATCTACAAGGCGGCCCGTGTGCAAACCCTCATCGGAGCTGCGTTTGGCGACATAAACAACACGTCCGACGAACTTCGCGCCCTCCAAGTAGATACCGCAGTCGCAACGAAGGCATTGAATGAAGCGGTGACCCAAAGGGAGTTGTTACGTACCGAGGCCGAGATTCAACTCGAACAGCTGTTGGACGCGGTCGGCCTACAGGCTCAAATTGTCTTCGAAGCAGAAAGTCGACTGGAAGCCCGACTGTACGAAGCTGCAGCTTTAGCTGAACTTGACGCTGAGATGGCCAAGAAAATAGAAAGCGAACAAAACAATTTGGCCAGAGTGGTTAAGGCGGAAAAGGCGAAACGAGCCGAAGAGGAACGTCTTCGCAGAGAAGCTGAACGAAAGCGAAGAGAAGCCGAAGAAGCACGGCAACGACGCCTACTAGGCATCGCCGATGCCCCAACGTCAACCAATTTTGACAAGTCGGAGCTAACGACAGTCTGGGGCATTCGGGTGCATGAATCGATCGCCGACAAACTACTGGCCTTGTTAAAGCACGCTTCACGAGATGGCATCAGACTCGGTGGTGGTGGCTACCGAAGTTCGCAGTCTCAGATTAATTTACGACGAGCACATTGTGGCACAAGCAACTATGCCATTTATCGCAAACCCTCCTACCAGTGTCGTCCTCCGACTGCCCGACCGGGCGCTTCGATGCATGAGCGGGGTCTAGCGGTGGACTTCACACAAAACGGGCGCGCCCTTTGGAGCAACACGTCCGGTTACAGGTGGCTGAAACGCAACGCTTCACAATACGGATTCCGTAATCTGCCGAGTGAACCCTGGCACTGGTCGACGAACGGTCGATAAATCAGTTCTAAAGGCTGGCACAGCACATTTTGCTTATTCATAAGATGCCTCAAGCCACCATTCACCATCCTCAATGACGCAAAGGTGAGATGTCCCGTCCGCAAGTAAAAACTGGAATCTCGCTTGGCGACTCTTCATGGCAGGGTCCCACCATTTCTCGTCAAGAAGCCATGGGCCTCCCCACCCAATAATCAGATGTGACCCTAAAGAGTCACTCTGAATACGGACTGGATCTGCTTCCGCCTGACCGCGCCCATTCACTCCTACACGACGACCATTGCCGTCCGTTACCTCTAGTGGCTGAGCTTGAGGCAGAACAGCGAGAGGTAGTGGGGCAGGTAATCGGCCTGGCCATGGCGCAGTCGTTGACTCAGGCAACGTAATTACTTGATCAGGATCAAGTCTCGTAGCTACTAATGGAACTCGCTGTTCGATATCTGCTAACCGCCGGCCTCCCCCTCGTTGAACCACGGTCACCGAATCCGGCCCCAACAGTCCTTGTATACGCACAAAAGATCGCATAGCGAGTTCATCGTTTACTATCTTTTCGCCCCAAAAACCTAACTGTTGACCACTATCTGGAACTGTCTCATCAACTGTTAACCGCACCAAAGACAACGGCCCGGTAGGCGGATTTTCTGATCGGTACCACCCTTCTAACTGCCAACGAACTCTGTCGGTTATACCGGCCGGTGTGAACCGATGTTCATGGCGCCACAACCGGCTAGAAACGTCACCGTGTTCAGATTCCACTTCAATCAGAATGCGCACACAAACCGACCCCTCGATCACTAAATGTTGATGAATACGATCAGCCAATGCTTTCGCTACAAACACGGCTGTTTCCACATGATCAGCAGGAGGGTTAATTTCGCTTTCTTCTGAAACAACATCTGAAATGGGCCGTAGGAGTGGGGCTCTACCGTCTATTCCTTGAGCTAGTTGCTGCGCTAGCAGGCCCGGCGACCCAAATCGCGCAAACAATTCTTCACTCGGGAGGGAGCCGATATCCCCAAGGGTCTTTAAGCCAAGTCGGCGAAATACATCAACAAGCTCTTCAGCTTCAGGTAGGGGCGAGTACTTGCTAGCCAAAACATCAACCGGAAACGGCGCTAGAAATGCGGCGCTGCCTTCCGGCACAACAACTTGTACACGCGAAAAGCTTTCGGAGGTAGCTGCCAAAACTGCGGCGAAACGGCTATCAGCCACCCCAATTCGCGGTTGAATAACACTAGGTACTTCAGTTTTTTTAAGTGTTACGGATAATGCTTTTAACGTCCGCTCCGCGACGACCCGGGCAAGAGCTTGGTCACCACCGAAGTAGCGCGATGGGCCTCGGGTTGGGAAAGAGCACCAACCACCAGTTGTAATTTCAATACGAGGGGTCACTGACTCAAGTGATGCAACAACAGAATTAAATTTTCTGACATTGCGCTCTTCATCATCATCAATAATTTTTAAATCTGCACAAAGCTTCTGAGCTTCTCGCCGAGGGGTTCCTGGTGTTATTCCAAATTCAGCACCATCCGGTGTTACATCAACAACTCGGTCCTTATCTACAACGGCAGCAAGGTGGTCATGGCCAGCACCAGCAGCAATCACTCCCCAATGGGGAATGATGAGAACCAATGTCCGAGTATTTTTCAGAACCACTGAGAACACTCACTAACTGGCCTGAAGCACTTGTTCGCCTATATCAGGCGAAACTTTCTGCATTCGGCAAGCGGACTGTAAAAGATTGGCGGGTTCATTGCTCTGATCAACGGTATTTAAGCGACCTTCCCTATCGGGAAGCCACACAAGTTCTCGACGCAAATTGGAATCAGCGCCTCGACCTACTACCTCTATCTCTATTTTCCTAGAGAGTAAGTGTCCGTGTCCCCGCCCAATACCTGTCCAGGCTGCCTGGCTGACTCTGAGACAAAGATCGGGACGTAAATTGCAAAGAGCGGCCTTCCCAACAGTGATAATCGAGGTACCTCTTTCGCGCATCAATGCAACAATTTTGCGCCCATGGTCAGGACGCAACTTGATATCTGACCCAAGCAAGATGAGGTCAACCCCTGCTATTAAGGCTTGGATGACAGCTCCTACTTGATCTTGAGGGTGATCTATAAACGCCCATCTCGAAAACTTGATTCCTAGATCGGAAGCTGCTGACGAACCCAACATCGGAAGACCTACAGCTCCTACCCAGCTTCCAGAATGAGACACGGAAATAGTCAAAGCGCTCGCAAGACTGAGCGCCGCTACTCCCGTAACTTCGATCGTAGATCCTTGCCTTATACCTCTGTCAGTAAATAAACCCGCCAATTCATCGACGACTGGAAAGGTACGGTGTCGAGCGAGAACAAGCGGAGAAGACACCTGATGGATGTCATTACCTAAAGAACCTCCGACAGATGCATTTCGCATCCTGCAACTTTAACCGAACGTATGTTCGATTAAAACTCTGGCTCCAATTTGCTCTATTTATGCCTCATAATGGGCAAACAAGCCGGTGATGATCTCAACGATGCCTTCCGACGTGAACCCCTTGGCAAGATCGACTGTTGCCACGTTCCCATGAACGTGAAGGTAGTCAACCCCTCCTCGAGCGAATAGTCGAGCAGCAAGAACGTCAGCGGGGTCTTCATCACTTAACGCGTCAGCTTCGCTACGGTAATAGCGATGCCCCATACCTGTTAGCGGACGATTGGTTTCGAACCTAATTGTTCCTGGGCTAGTGGGAGAAATTTTTTCAGCAACTCGGACAGGTTGACCCATGAGTAGGAAGATTAGCCGTGTTAGGGGCTAGGTTGAGAATATATTTGCTACTTCTGAACCGCCCTGGAGATCTCCAATGTCTGAGATGACCGAAGAACAATTCACCAATGAGGCCTCTGCCTTTCTAGAGGCCAACATGTCGCGTAAAGCTGAGCAGAAGGCTTTTGTTTGGGGAGAAGGCCCAGACAATGCAGCGATGTTCGAAGAAGTGGACCGCGACAAAGAACAACGAGACCTTGCTACTGCAAAGGAGTGGCGCGCTAAGAAGTTTGATGCCGGCTTCGGATGGATTTCGGGACCAGCTGACATTGGTGGAGGTGGCCACCCTCGAAGGTTCGAGCGTGTTTGGGCAAATTTAGAAAGCCAGTACGAAGTACCCGACAGTGGCTTTTTCGGGATCGGCTTAGGGATGGTCGCACCAACCATTCTCGCTCATGGAAATCCTGAGGTAGTAGCTGATCTTTTACCGAAGATGTACCGGGCAGATCTAGTTTCTTGCCAACTGTTCTCAGAGCCAGGGGCCGGCTCTGACCTCGCAAGCTTACAGATGCGCGCCGAGCGAGACGGAGAGGAATGGATCTTGAACGGCCAGAAAGTTTGGACGTCTGGAGCTCACTACAGCGACGTAGGAGAAGTCATAGCCCGTTCAGATTTCGATCTACCTAAGCACCAAGGACTGACTGGTTTCATGGTTGACATGCATGCCCAGGGTGTGGAAGTGAAACCCTTGCGGCAGATGACCGGTGGAGCCAACTTCAACGAAGTCTTCTTTACCGATGTTCGAGTTCCTGACACGCATCGACTGGGTGACGTCAACCAAGGTTGGGGTGTCGCCCTGACCACTCTGATGAACGAGCGCGCATCGATCGGCTCAGGTAGCGGAGGCACCGGTGGTAGTTATACGAAACTAAGTGCCATGCTGAAGCACTTTGAACTCAATGAAGATGCGCTGAGTCGTCAACAACTGATGAACATTTTTACTTATGGAAAAGTTCTGGGATGGTCGAATCAACGGACGATGGATGCTCTTAAAGCAGGGAAAACTCCTGGGCCAGAGATGTCACTGTCAAAGATGGGGTTGACCCGGCAAATGCAAGCAACTTGCAACTTTGTCTCTGATGTACTGGAAGCTCGCTTGATCGCTGATACCGGTGAATGGGGAACTTTCTCGTGGGCGGGGTATCTACTAGGGCAGCCCGCTATGCGCATTGCTGGTGGATCCGACGAAGTAATGAGAAATATTGTCGGTGAACGTGTACTAGGTCTACCCAAGGAGCCTGGTATTGACACCACAAGTCCATTCCGGGAGATACGAGTCGGAACTCAAAAATCCGACTAAGCGCGAGCGGTGACGACCCAAGCAGCTCCTGGAAGCTTGACTATCCCGTTTTTCTCGTGCGGTTTTAGGGCGGCTTGCATGGCGTCAATAACCGGCCCAGGTTGCAGACTCGAATTGGAGTCAACAACTGCTTTTACTGGACTGAATTCATATGCGTGAAGGGCGGCGAGTCGGTAATCCACTCCACCTCCCAGTGTTACTTCTGTGGAGAAACTTTCGATATCAACGTTCGTCCACCCAGCCTGTTGAAGAACCTCTGTAACCCTGTCTGGATCCGCAAATGAAAAAGGGTCGGGTGCATCTGGTGAGCGGGAAGGTAGCTCCACTAACGACATAGCCGCCCGATTAGGCACTGTGATCCAAGGATTTTTTTCTGGTCCCTGCCAACAGACAAAGCTCAATTTTGCGGCCTCCGAAGTAGCAGCTCTCAAATTACGAAAAGCAGCAACCGGGTCTGCAAAGAACATCACTCCAAAACGAGAGAAAATAAGGTCATATGGACCTCGAAGTGGGTCAACTTGGGCGTCCGCCTCCAGAAATTCAACCTCTCCTCGGTTTCGACGTCGAGCTGCGTCAAGAAGTTGGTCGCTGATGTCAACTCCAACAACACGTCCATCCCCCACTCGGTCTTTCAGCTGCAGCGTGGTGTGACCACAGCCACAACCAACGTCTAGGACGTCCATGTTGGAAATCTCTTGCAGGGCATCCATCGCTGCGACACCAAATACGCCTAGCTGAAGGTCCATCTGTTCTTGCTGCTCTACCCAGGCCCGGCGTGTGCGCCAGTACTCACGCTGTGCTTCATTTACCCTATTCATGCAGCGAAGAGAGATCCTTGATCGATCTGAGCCCGGTCGTAGCGTTCATAATTGCTCCACATCATGTCGTCCATAAACGCCCAACTTTTTCTGTGTATTACGCACGGCCCGTATCCAGCCAAGGCCATCTGGTGCTGAGGCGCCGGGTATCCTTTGTTGTTTTCAAACATGTAGGCAGGAAAATCGTTTGAAGCAACAGACATGATCTGGTCCCGGACGACCTTCGCCATAACTGAAGCTGCCGCTATCGAAAGGCATGTCTGGTCACCTTTTACGATGCTGACACTGGGTGCCCAGTCAACATAATTCCAGTTGCCGTCAAGGAGCACCCGATCCGCAGCTAACGGCAGTTGATCAAGGGCCCTTTGAGTAGCGAGCCGCTGTGCATCCGACATTCCTAATTCATCGCACTCTCGAGCACTTGCGTGACCAACCGACCAACACCGGGCCCAGTTATCGATCCGACCAAAGAGCTCCTCACGAACCTTCGCGGTGAGCATCTTCGAATCTCTGATTCCGTTAACCCTCCCAGTGGCTGGTAGAACAACTGCGCCGATAGTCAAGGGTCCGGCCCAAGCGCCTTTACCTACCTCATCGATACCTACTACTACCGAATCGCCCTGTTCCCAGTAGCGTCGTTCTTGGTCAAGATTAGGTGGGGCACGATCGGCCATGACGGAACGGTAGCCGTCTATTGATGAAGCCGCTGTGACCCATCTTCAACTAAATGTTCCCGAAGCCGGCGGCTCGGGATCAGCGTCGACATGGTCGTACATTTCGATTTCACGATCGACGGGGCTCAAGAGTTGTTCGCCGACGCAACCTTCACCTTGGAATTGCGGATCGAGGCCGGGAACTTGGACCATGAGATCTATCGGGCCACCATCGACCTCCCATAACACGGCCGGCCGATCGCCGTGCCAGCGCACAGCCCACGAGACATCGCCATATCGTGACGGCACGCCGTGAACTTCTACTCCTAGTCCCAGCCATTCCTTAGGCCAAACCAGCGCGAGGCGAAGCTGGTCACCTGTGTCGTCCACCAAGAGACGCAGCAAGCTGCGAACAAACCAAGCGCTAACGCGCAGATCGTGTCCAGCGCCGGCAGTGCCACTCTTCGTCGACGGATCAACACAGGTAGGCCAGTTCATAGTCGGCGAAGCGAGCGAGGCGAGCTGCTCGAGTTTCACGAAACCCGTTTCCGGGTTAGTAGTCAATTGATCAAAGGCTGATTTCGCCATCTCTAAGGTATGTATGCCTTCGCTGTCATCAATCTTTTGTGTCTCAGGCACTGTGACCGAAGGAATTAGCTCTGCCAGTTCGCGAACTGCTCTATCGGCCCCAACGCCTTTCAATATCTGACTCGCAGAAAGTAGACCTTCTTTAGCAGTGGGATCAGGGTTCGCCAGAATCCAGCGGGCCCCATCAGCCACAAACTCCGATAAAGCTTTCGATAGCGCCTCGTCGGGAGCTAGCTCTAATGCCCTCCCAGCAGCAGTCAACGTTGCCGATGTCACATCGACGCCGTTGTGTACCACCGCTCCCATACGGTCCTGACGCTTTGCTCGGGAAATGAGTATTTCTCGGACAGCAATCTCATATCCGCATTCAGCGAGGCCTATTAACACCGCAGCTTCATCACTAGCCGTATGCGGGGGACCTCCTAGTGCAGGCACAAGGTCTTCACCGGTTGATGCCAGAAGTAAAGATTGTCGCGCAGCGTCAAAGACATCATTTAGGTGCCCGGGAGGAAGCACGAAACGGCTGGCCTTCACGGCGTGATGTCCCCATCCACGAGCAACCTGACCAGCAGCCGGTATTTTCGACGTCGGGTCCGAGTGCGGCGGAGCTCCTAACGGAACAACGCACCGGAGAGTAGCTCCATGAACCAATGGGGTAATGAGCGCAGCGCTCGCCATTCCTTGTTCACAGACAACCGATTTTGGACTTTCGTCTGTCTTGTCCAACGACAACGCTGGGTCCACCCCACCACTACCGGTGACGAGCCGCCCAGGGGTTCGAGCACAAATGACTCCAACTCGACCATCTATGTACAGCGTCCGGTCCTCAAGTCCTATCTTTTCGACTCGTCCGCCCCCAAGATGATCATACGGGCGAATCGCCCATGCGAGAGCAACCGGCCGGGTGGCTTGGTTATCGACTTCCACTATCAAATATTCCGAATCGGCTCTGGCGGCATAAACCCGATGAATGAGGTCACCACCTGCAGCGCGTATCAGAGTTTCGACAACAGGCGCTCCATCAACCAAACGTTGCCGAACTGCTCCATGCTCAGACGGGAAAATCCAGTCATCGTCCACACGAAGCCACCAATCAAGCGACCACGAACCTGGTCGCGCTGCCACCAGGCCACGACGGTCCACCGCGATTCGCGCAGGGCTTTCTAGATTCCCAAGCAACGTCCAAGAACGCGCCACTTTATTGGACTGCGGAGTGTCAATCGCAATCTGCTGGTTCTGCTCTCTCCAACGATGAACCCACCAAGGTTGAACCCAATTCAACGGCGGCAAACGACGACTCTGCTGCTGTCGGTGACGTCGAAATCGACGCAGGAAAAAAGTCATGGGCAACGTCAGCGTAGGCCGCCCGGTCGCAGAGATCGACACTGAAACCCAATGTACTAATGAGTCCGGGCTATCAGACCAATAGAATTACCCTCAATGGCAACGTCGAACGCTCTCGATAAGAAGTCACTCACTGTGCTTGTACCTATTAAGGACTTCCGTCGAGCCAAAAATCGTCTTAGCGATCGCCTAGGCGCAGCTGAACGAGAAGCATTAGCTCGAACTATGGCCCACCGCGTCTTGACATCCGCCACTGGTCTGTCGATCCACGTCATCTGCGATAACGATGAGGTCGCTGATTGGGCAAAGTCAGAGGGAACCGAAGTTATCTGGGTTGAGCAACAAGGTTTGAACCCAGCGATTACCGAGGCCATGGATCACGTGAAAGATCACTTCACTCACGTGATAATTGCGCATGCCGACCTTCCACATGCGAAATCACTTGATGGCATAGCGAGCCCACAAACTGTGTCTATAGTTCCCGACCGCCACCGGCAGGGCACCAACGTTCTCAGCCTCCCAACAGGCACTTCTTTCAAATTTCATTACGGAGATGGCTCTCTTTATCGTCACATGAACGAGGCCATACGTCAGAAATTAGATCTCAAAGTCCTGCAAATCCCGGCACTGCAATGGGACGTCGATACCCCAGAGGACCTTGATGGGCTCCTAGAAACTTCAGATACGGATTTGTTGAAGTGAATGATTCATTGCCGAGACCTGACTCAGCCCTAGCGATCATCGCTCATCCGGACGACGCCGAATTTCAGTGTGGCGCCACTTTGGCTAAGTGGGCGGCAGGTGGAACTGTCGTCCACCACCTCGTATGCACAGATGGCTCAAAGGGCACTTGGGACCCCCAAGTAGATCAAGTCGCTTTAGTAGCCACCCGTAAAGCTGAGCAGATGGCAGCAGCTCGCCGCATGGACTCTAAAGGCTCAATAATTTTCCTAGGCCAAGTGGACGGAGAATTACAAAGTGATCTCACCATGAGGTCGGAGGTGGCACGGGTCATTCGTCAGTTACGGCCTGAGGTGGTTCTTGGTCACGATCCTTGGAGGCGGTACCGCCTTCACCCCGACCATCGTCACGCTGGTTTACTTGCGGTTGAAGGAATAGTGGCTGCACGGGACCCATTCTTTTTTCCCGAGCACGGCCTAGAACCACATCGCCCTCATGCTTTACTGCTATTTGAGGCTGAGGAACCTGATCATGCTGAAGATGTCAAAGGTTGGGAATCCACAAAGGCGGCTGCGCTACTTGAGCACAGGAGTCAATTNGAAACTACGCACGGAATCCANNATCCGGANGATNTCGACCANATNAANGATTTNGAGAATCGAATTCGNGCNGACCTNCAANGTTNTGGNAATTNGTNTGGTCTNGAATCAGCTGAGTTGTTTAAAGCAATTTTGGATCTTTGAGAGANCGATNNTGCCGGANNGCTGNNTNAGAGACNCGANAAGTGAGCCGGGGGTCNCCCGACTCACTTACGTTTGAATNTCAGTNGAGGCTNNGCCTCAACCGTTCATTCGATCCTTCAGAGCTTTCGCAGCCGTAAANTTCANGCTGNTGCTCGCTGCTATGTGAATTTGTGCNCCCGTCTGGGGGTTTCGTCCCATTCGCGCAGCACGGTCCGANCGTGAGAATTTACCCACGCCGGGCCANGCAACGGCATNGCCNGCNTTNGCNGCACTNTCCACGCATCCGAAGAACGCTTCAATTACCGCNTCAGCATCCGCTTTAGTGCAGCCNGCACTGCCAGCTACTGCGGAAAGCACGTCGGATTTGGACATATTGGCCATGTGAGTCTCCTCATCACCGAACATCCGCGCGCCAGACGCGAATGTCATCGGTGTTATTTGACCCTTCTTAGGGCGTCAGGTCAAGTATTTCCGGGCTTTTAAGGCTTTATGATCCCAATATGTCGTTTGGTGGGTCTCATCGCTATTGTCGGTTGCTCTCTGTATTTCAATTGCACAACCGTTCCTCATCAGGAGGCTAGGTGTCAGGATTAGAACTCTGTTTAGTGGGGGTGGCAGCTCTCATAGGTTCAGCAATTACGGCGGTAGCAGGCTTAGGCGGCGGCATTTTGCTGTTGTCTGTTCTACTTCAGTTTCTGAATCCCCTTGAAGCGATTCCGATCCACGCAGTAATTCAGCTTGCATCGAATTCTTCTCGGGCTGTCATTTTGCG
Source organism: Acidimicrobiaceae bacterium (assembly GCA_002708935.1). GTDB lineage: Bacteria > Actinomycetota > Acidimicrobiia > Acidimicrobiales > Poriferisodalaceae > MedAcidi-G3. The sequence continues at coordinate 194,710 of PAPO01000006.1, forward strand.
CAAGGACGTCGATTGGGCTGTTGTTTGGCGCTTCGCTCTTCTTTTGCTACCAGCAGGTGTNGCTGGGCTTCTCGTCGCCGGAGTCTTTCCTGTCAATATCGGCAGAATTCTTATAGCTGTGTTTGCGTTGATGCTTGTTTGGTGGCCTCAAGGTCTGGGCAAGATCGCCTCACTGCTCGGTACTGGTCGTCGAATTTTCATCCCTCTNGGGGCGATTGCTGGGTTTCTCAACATTCCGTTTGGCGTNACTGGTCCTGCTATTGCGCCTGTATTTAGAGCTGAACTACCTCTTAGGACTGCCATGGTGGCCACTTTCGCTATGGCTCAAACGTCTGGACATCTGGCGAAAGTCATCCTCTTTACGGGGGACGGGTTCGCGTATCTTGATCAATTAGCGTTGCTAGCTACCGGAATCGGTTCGGTGATTGTTGGCACCTGGCTCGGTACTCGGGTCCTCAAAAGGCTCAGCGAGGTCCTCTTCGGGCACTTTTTTCGTTTTGCGCTGACCGTTATTTCCTTACGTGTCATTGTTTCCGCAGTTATTTCCTAACTGCTTGGCTGTGAGGACTCCCGGAACAGGGGGGCAAACTGGATCTGAGCGCCGGTGAGATCTGCTGGTAAATCGTTTTCCGTGTATACGTGTAAATGGGTGTAGACATCGACTTCGGTTCCCATTAGGTCAATCCAAGCGAGCACAGCGTCTCCCCAGCGCTCATCNAGGAGTGCCTTCTTGATCTCTTCAGTTTCAGCGGCACTCAGAACATCAGCTGGGGTACGTGCAACCAGCTCGGTCGCGAGGACNCGATGGAGCACATCTACATCATCTGCTAGGAACACTTGAGGAGGTTCTGATCTCACAACGGCGTAAGCGACTCCNGGCATTAGCTCATCCCAGAAGTAATTTCTTTAGCTTTCCAAAAGCCGGGGAGTGGTTCACTCATTCCACCGTTGGCATAGCGGATCAGACGTTCCACTGCTTCTTCATCGAACATCGGTATTGCGTCGAAAACTGTGTAAGGACCCACTGCTCTAAGGGCTTTGTCTCCTTCACTGCTAGGTCTGGGCAAGTGGGCAGTGAGAACCAAGATTCTTGCTGCAGCATCATGGGCCTTTAGCACCGATGCTCTTCCCAAGGTTTTCCAGATTGTGTCTATACGTAACAAACCGGGTCGCACCGTCGTAAAGGCCCCAGAAACGTCTATCCACCATTCCTCGCCACCAGCGTCCTCAACTTTGAAGTTNTATTGAACTCCGGCCCGAGGAACCTTTGCGTCTTTTTGTAGCAAGGTGAAGCCGCTTCTCTCCAAGAGATCGATTGCTATGTCTTGGGCTTTCTTTCCTTCTTGAGTTGCTCGACGCTGGGAATCCTCAGCCGCTATTTCCTCATCGGTTACCTCGGCTAGCGCCTCNGCAATCTCAGGCAAAGGTGGCTGTTCGCCGGGCTGCTGCCGATGTGCCCAAACCCTCGCACGAGCTACGTTGATCCGTTCGCGAGCAACATCTACGTATTCCGGNTCTAGGTCATATCCAAACCCGCGACGGTCTGTCAGAGCAGCGGCCACGAGCGTTGATCCCGAACCCATGAACGGGTCTAGAACAGCGTCTCCTTCGAAGGTGTACAGGTCAATCAGGCGGCGTGGTAGTTCCACTGGAAACGGCGCCGGGTGTCGCACCCGTCGGGCGCTCTCAGCGTGCATATCCCAAACATCAAGCGTCGCTTCCATAAATTCATCCGTCGGCAGCGTGCTCTTATGCGGGAGGCCTAGTTCGGCTCTTGCCGCTGTTGACTTGGCTCTATCGAAACGACCTTTACTNGCAACNATTATCCGCTCGGTTGTATCTCGCANCGCCGGGTTCGCGGCACTTCTAAACGAACCCCAGGCACAGGAACCGCTACTTCCGCGACTCTTCTGCCAAATAATTTCGCCACGGAGAAGTAGCCCTAAATCTTCGAGGATCCGAATTACGTCTGCGGAGAGGCTGCGGTACGGCTTGCGACCGAGATTGGCAACGTTNACTGCTATCCGTCCCCCGGGTTCCAGAACTCGGACGCATTCAGCGAATACTGAATCAAGCATGGTGAGATATTCAAAATATGTAGTAGGTACTCGTTCATCTGCATCAGCGGCAATTGAGTCCTCGTACTCCTTGCCTACGAAGTACGGCGGCGAAGTCACAACTAAAGCAACACTCGAGTCAGGAAGGTGGTGCATATCTCGTGAGTCACCTTCTAAGCACCCGTCTCCTAGATCAGGGATAGCGTTAACCGTTTCATCGCTAGACAGGACCGGCGGATTGAAACGGGCATAAAACGCTGACGAATCATGTCCTTCGCGTCGAGAAACTCCGAATGATGAAGTTGAAGTGCGTTGTCGATTCTCTGTCACCTCAGCTCCTCCCGAGTTTCATAAATCGTCGGTGAGCGGTACCTCACCTTAAGCCTTGTCGGCGAGTGTACGGGCATGATGGGACACTCAGAACTATCCAGTAATCCNGATAGCGCATAGAAAGCTCTTAGGTACTCAACTGCTCGATATTGCCTACATTCACCCAACCAAGCTTAGAAGACCAAGATACGGTGACACGGTGCGCTTAGTTACATGGAATTTGTGGTGGCGGTTTGGAGACTGGGAACCTCGACAGTTGGCTATTGCACGCACGTTAGAGGCCCTCAACGCTGACATCGTCTGCGCGCAGGAAGTCTGGAGTTCTGAAAACGGGCCAGATCAAGCAGCCGAACTCGCCGAAATACTTGGAATGCATTACGTCAGAACCCCTGAACGTTGGTGGAAGGGTCATTCCTTCGGCAACGCAATCTTGAGTAAGTACCCCATCATCGAAACCGAGTCCATTCAGCTACCACCTGCCGATGGTCCCGGAGCGCGGTGGGCCCTATCGGCTCTTCTGGACCGGCATGGAACTCAGATACCCGTTATCTGCACACACTTAGATTACCGATTTGACCAAAGCCAACGGCGGCAGGAGCAAGTCAAAACACTTTTTGAGTTAGTCGCCTCCAAACATGATCCTGAAGGCCACCCTGTCGTACTAGCTGGTGACTTCAATGCGACCCCAAACTCCACGGAGATTCGAATGATCACGGGGGAAGCGCCTACTCCTGTTGAAGGCTTGGCGATGACGGACGCTTGGCCTCAATGTAACGACACTCCTGGNTGGANATGGGACAAGAGAAACCCNTACNTGGCCGAGGCGACNTGGCCTCAACGCAGACTTGACTATGTCTTTGTATCGTGGCCTCGGCCCGCTCCGTTGGGCAACATCGAATCTGCAGACCTAGCGGGAGTTGAAGCTGTTGACGGAGTGACAGCCTCTGATCACTGGGCGGTCGTAGTGGACCTAGTCGATGACTCCGGTAGCTGATTCAGCTTTTCGGCCGTTCCCACTTGGTTCCGTCATAGGCTCGCACCACCTTTGCTGGGACTCCCGCTATAACTGAGTGCGAAGGAAACGTTCCCCTCACTACAGAGTTCGCGGCAACGACGCACTGTTTCCCAATGCGAGCTCCGGGTAGGACAACAGCTCCAGATCCGATCCAACTTCCATCGCCNATCACTACGGGATCNTCTTGCGGATCTTGAATTCCGATCGGCGTATCTGGATCTTCGTAGCCGTGATTTTGGTCAGTTATGTAAACATTCATTCCGGTAAAAACATCGTCGCCTATATCAATGCGATAGTGACCAACAATCGCGCTTCCACGACCTATCAAACATCTATCTCCAATAATCACAACTGGGTCAGTCATCATCTCTTGGTTGGGCAACATCCCAGCCGACAGGGTCACATCAGCGGCAATCATCGTGTCTTCACCAATGCTTATCCAACGTTCTCCGTACATGTTTCCTGTGGGCCAGTTAATTATCGATCCGCGCCCGAAGTGCTTATAGAAGCGAGCGGCATGATCGTTGGGGCCAATCGATGCTGTTCGATTAAGCATCTTGGAGACACCACGGATCGTTCTACCAATAGCTGACCGGCATCGGGAACGAAGTCTGANCATGGGCGGACCCTAGTCCGCACTCAGGGCTTCTCNTAACGACTCAGGAGTCGTCTAGCAGCAGTGGAAGCAAGCTCCTCGAATGGCCCTTTACCCACAACACGTGCGTCCGGTCCAAGTCGTAGCATCAGCCGTTCAAGGAATATGGTGCTCGAGACTGGTATCTCGACTACCAATTTCTCTTCGTCCTCCATGACTGACGCTTCTAAGGGCTCAATCATCCATCGAGAACTGTTTGGCATTTCGATCGTGACCACGGGAGCTTCCTCTTCTCCGGTGAAGGCTTCGTTCCCGGGATCCGACCGAGTGTGCGTCTCTCCGATCAATTCGAGAGCTTCGATTCGGTCGACTCGGAAAGTTCGGTGATCATCTCGAAGTCGACAATGAGCCCTTAAATACCAGTCNCCAGACACGTTGACTGTCTCATAGGGTTCGACTGTTCGGACCGAAACCTCATCTNCCCACCTGGCGTAGTACTCGATTNGGATGCATTCACGATCCCTTGTGGCCTGTTCAACGACCTTGAGGAATTCCGGATCTGGAATATCTATAGCGACGGACGATCCGACGCCCAATGCGCGCTCAAGTTTCGATACGCCTGTCTTGAGGGCTGCAACGTTCGTGCCGGGTAACCGAAGAGCAGCGTTCGCTACTGCTAGAAGACCGAGAGCTTCACTACGGTCAAGTTTGCGGGGGCGCCCGATTAACGGGTTGATGTCGAAAATGATCTCTCCGTCATCTTCTACGACGACTCCTAGATTATGGAATTCCTCATTTACTGCTACTTCTATTCCCTGCAGGGGGTACAGCTCACTGTAGGCATCATCTANATCAAGTCCGAAGTGGTCAGCTACCTCTGAGACGCTTACCGGCTGATGCTCATAAGCCCACAGCATCATCGCNAATTGCAACGCTAAGCGAGCGTCATTCGTGCGTCGTTTTCTCACTTTGAGCTCNCTAGTGCCTTAAGCCATGTGACCACGTCATTGACCAGTTCTGGAGGGTTAAGAACTACAGCATGGTCTCCCATGCCAAAAAGCCATGACCGGAAAGCACCGGGGCTACGAACGTCAACTTCAACTACCACTGATCCATCTGTTCGTCGTTCAATTACTCCCCCACGATCACGTTCGACCTGTCTAGCCAGCAGCGAGTCAATTAGTACTTGCGCAACAAGACCNCTCTCTGGTCCATGCAGCAATGGGTCCTCTGCCATCGCTTCAGCAGGGTCNAGCATTNGGTGATTTGGAGCTGANCCAGTTACGCCGACCGTAACCGAGCTTTGAAAGCGTTCTACCTTAAAGTTTTTNGCAGTTCCGTCCTCATGGGCGTGGAGATACCATCCTCCTTGCCTCCAAAACACCAAAACCGGTTCAACTTCGCGGGGCTGCCCTCCATATACGAAACCGATAACGCAGTTCCGGTCAACGGCGTCNTGTAGAGCTACTAGTTCGTCGGGTGCACTCAACTGTGCTCTCAGGGGAGGCGCTGTCGGTAGAGTCCCAGCTCCCAGTTTCGCTAACGCGTCTATCTCCCAAGCTGCATCAAATTGAACCATCGACGCTGCCATCTCAATCGCCAGACTCTCACTATCGGTGAGGTCAAGGTTTAGGAAGACGTCGGCATCTCTTATCGCATATCGAGTGCCTCCAGCCGCCTCATCGTTGCCACCAATATTTTCGGTATGTATCGCGATCCCGCATTCGCGTAGATCTTTCTTATCGCGTTCAAAGGTCTTCTTGGAACTTGAATCGTCGTCTGTATACAAATCTGTGTCGCGGACGATCTCCGTCCAACTCACAGGAGCCGGGCAGGCTCGCAGATACATAAGCAGCTTCCATATGCGTTCGTTCTTATCCACTCCCCATGACTCTAGATTCCAGGTAGATGAGATTGTTCGATCTTTGAAAGCCCTAACCTGCTGTTGTGGATGACGCTCCAATTTCTCCAGATCAACTGNGTGTTTCCAACGATGATCTGGGACCCCTGCACCGGCGCGAAGCCATGAGGCGTCTAGAAGCAGAGCACCTAGATGTTTTGGTTATTGGAGGCGGTGTGACTGGGGTCGGGTGTGCCCTCGATGCTGCCTCTCGAGGGTTGACTGTTGCCGTCGTTGAACAACGGGATTTGGCTTCGGGAACTTCTAGTCGTTCGAGCAAGTTGATTCATGGTGGATTGCGCTACTTGCAGCGCTTCGAGTTTGGTCTTGTCAGGGAAGCCCTGTCGGAGAGAAACCTCTTAATGACCCGAATAGCTCCTCATTTGATCAATCGACTTGACTTCCTGTACCCGTTGCGGAACCTCGGGGAACGCTTCTATGCAGGCATAGGAATCGCTCTTTACGACTTGATGGCTGTTCGTGGGGGAAATTCTCTCCCCCNCCACAGACATTTGAGTCGCAAACAGGTCCAAAGCAAAGCACCAGGGTTAGCTCCTAAAGCTCATAAGGGGGCCATCGTGTACTCCGATGCTTATGTCGATGATGCTCGCTACGTAATTTCAGTCGCGCGCACCGCTGCGCGGTTGGGTGCATCGGTCCTTACCTCAACCAAAGTCACGGGGCTCATTAGCTCTGAAGGTCGAGTCTGCGGCGCTTTAGTCAAATGTCTCGAAACCGGCCGGGAACTGAAGGTCTCGTGCGGGACCGTGGTCAACGCGACTGGCGNGTGGNGCGATGACATNGAGAATTTTGTTGGCNAGNACAGCTCAAGAGTTAGAGCNTCCAAGGGAATCCACCTCGTAATTCCGCGTGACCGAATAAATCTCGAAACAGGTTTAATTCTTCGCACGTCGGANAGCGTTCTCTTCGTTATTCCGTCAGGTACGCATTGGNTNGTNGGAACAACCGATACCGATTGGCAGCTTGACCGTGCACATCCTGCAGCAAGCAAGCGAGACATAGATTACTTACTTGCAACGTTGAATCGAGTAGTTGAAAATCCGATAACGATCCAGGATGTCGTGGGCGTATACGCGGGTCTTCGCCCCCTACTAAAGGGTGATGCTGCTGCAACAAGCAAACTCAGCCGTGAACACGTAGTGACAACTTCGACAGCGGGCCTAGTCTCGATCTCAGGTGGAAAGTACACCACATATCGAGTTATGGCACTTGACACTATTGACGCGGTAGGCAGTGATCAGGGCCGTGACCTCTCGAGCTCTCAGACGGCTGACCTACCACTTATCGGGGCCGAGAATTATGAACAAGTACATGCCCGCGCCAAAGAGATTGCGCTGAAATCAGGGGTGCCCGTCGCTAGTGTCAATCATTTAGTTTCCCGTCATGGTGATCGGATCAATGAAGTGCTCGATCTGATCGCCACCGATACATTGCTCGGAGGACTGATAGATCCGGACCTGCCTTATCTCCGGGCCGAAGTTATTCACGCCGTCCGATTCGAAGCTGCCTTACATTTAGAAGATGTACTGACGAGACGCACCCGGCTCTCAGTCGAAACTTGGGATCGAGGCACCGATTCAGCCCTAGAAGTCGCTGAGTTAATGGCTCGGGAATTGGGGNGGGATGAATCTCAGATGCACAGGGAAGTCGAGCATTACGTCAAGCGCGTTGAATCAGAAAGATTGAGCAACAACCAACTTGATGATGCAGGTGCCGATGCTTCACGGATCGCCGTTGGCGACGTGCGCGAAAGCTTTGCTTAAGTTTCGATCTGTCCCACCAAACGATGCTTCTGTACTTTTCCCAGAGCGTTTCTGGGCAATGTTTCTAGGGTGTACGTCCTCCGAGGGCGCTTGTAGTGCGCTAATCGTTCACCAACGAAAATCTTGATTTCTTCGTCTTCTATTTCTCGCTCCGCCACGACAAAAGCTACGACCACTTCTCCCCATTCCTCATCAGGAATGCCGACTACAGCACATTCTTGGATCGGTTCGTACTCCGAAATTACTTCTTCAACTTCCCTTGGGTAGACGTTGAATCCGCCAGAAATAATGAGTTCCTTCGCCCGTCCAACAATGGACAGGTAACCCTCTGGATCTATTGCACCAAGGTCGCCAGTGCGGAACCAGCCATCAACGAATNCTTCAGTATTTTCCTCGGGGCGTTCCCAATATCCTGAAAATACATTGGGTCCTTTGACTTGGATTTCTGCCGGGTCACCTTCAAGTCGTACCTCTACTCCNGGCAACGGGAATCCTACTGAACCTGGTCGTCGCTCTCCTTCNTACGGATTCGAAACCAGCATCGCTGTTTCAGTCATGCCGTATCGTTCCAAAACATGTTGGCCGGTCACTCGATGGATGCTTTGATGAAGTTCGGCCGCTAGAGGTGCTGAACCTGATACGCACAACCGAAGTTGCTCGAGCTCAGTCGCTTTCGGAGATTCAAGCAGCCTGCTGTACATAGTCGGAACTCCGAAGAACATCGTTGCATCGAATTTTGTTATCGAATCGAGTACTTCGTCCACATTGAACTCCGACAGTAAGACCACTTTGGCCCCGACCGCTAGCGATCCATGTAAGCCAACTCCTAGACCGTGCATATGAAACAGCGGTAACGCGAGAATCAGGATGTCGTCTGGAGTCCAGCGCCACGCTATCTCTAGGCCTCGCACAGACGCCAGGAGATTGCCGTGCGATAGGACGGCGCCCTTGGGTCGACCTGTTGTGCCCGACGTGTAGCCAATCAAAGCCGGACTATTGGTCTCCATGCGGTCCAAGCGGACGGTCGCCCCTGCCTCTAACTCGACGGATGGCGATGTCACTACAACATTTGGGTCAGCTGAGTGAATCCACTCGCTCCATTCCGGATGTTCGACGACTGCAACCTTGGGTCTGGCATCAGACACCACGTGTTGGACTTCCTCAGCACGGTAGGCGCCATTGGTGGGCACAACTACGGCACCGAGCCTAAGAATCGCTACATGAGCTACAACGAGCTCTACAGAGCTACTGGCGCTGAGGAGAACACGGTCGCCGGGTTCTACTCCAGCATGCCCAAGTCTTTGTGCAACGACCTCTGAACGGTCTAAGAGCTCTTGTCCATGTATCCAACCTGATTGAGGGTCGTGGACCACATTTCGTTGTGGTTGATCGCGCCATTGACTAACCCAAGCCGATGGGAGTGTGTTTCCGGCTAGGAGTTCAACTTCGGACTGCCCTAATTCTCTAGGGAGGTGTCGNTGCCATGCATTCATATTCGCGAACTTCTCTACGTAGCTAGAGAACCGACCTTACCGCTTTCTCCGAGGTGNTCACCCGACTCAGTTTTCNACTCAGTAGAGAAAANGTCGGACCGAAGAACATTTGGCATCCCCAACGGGATTTGAACCCGTGCCGCCACCTTGAGAGGGTGGTGTCCTAGGCCGCTAGACGATGGGGACCGGGTCGGGGACCTAGACCCCCGAGCGAAGGGCCAGCATATCGATCTGCGCCTATGACGACACAAGCCAAGATTTCGTTCACTTACGTAGTCGGCCTTTTCTNCCGATGCCGGCAAGACCGCTAGGGAACAAGAACGTCAACACAATTAAGCCGAGACCGAAGACAAACGCCGATTCGTCCAACAGATCAAAAAACTCGCCTATAGGGCCTAACCCATCGAAGCCTGCGACANCATCACCAGCTTTTGCCACGACCGTACGAGCGACAACCCCCAANACAGAACCCCAAATCGTTCCCANACCACCTACGACAGCTGACGCGTANATAACAAGTGACTCTTGTGCAGGAAACTTGTCTTGCGAAACGAACGGCACCAAGACAACTTGAAGGGCGCCGCATAGTCCCGCCAAGCCTGCGCTTATGGCAAAGGTTGTGACGCGAGCAGAAACGAGGTCGATCCCATAGACAGCGGCTGCGGTGTCATTGTCTCTCAGCGCTCTCATGGAGCGCCCAAAGCGGCTATTGACGACGTTCCAGGCGGCCCATAAGGCCAGCAGCACGATAAGCACACAAAACACGTACCTATAGACCGATGAAGCCATCCGGCCGTCTCCGGGCCACCAGCCTGGAGCGTCAAATCGAGCCTCAATTGAACGTCCACTGACTCCACCGGTAATCGAAGGGAACCTTTTGCTCAATGGCCGGAACACAATTGCCAACCCAAGAGTGACTAACGCCAGGTGGATTCCCTTGATCCTCAATGCAGGAATACCTACAAAAGCTCCAGCAATACCTGCAGTAGCCGCTCCCAAAGTAATAGCTAGGAGCCACGGCATCGAAAGATCATCAACGTAATAACCTGTCGCGAACGCCCCGACACCGACGAAAACTCCGTGCCCCAGACTGATCATGCCTCCATAGCCCGTGGCGATATTGACCCCGAGTACCGCTAGAACGCTCACAATGATTTGGCTGGCCTGCCTCAGGCTGGTGGTCGTCGTGAGGAATGGAATGATGACCAAAGCCACGCAAAGTACAGCTATGCCGAAAGCGCTCAGTCGGCTGACACGTCGCTCCGCGGAAATCATCAGACTCGCTCTATCCGTTTCGTTCCGTATAGGCCTGCTGGGCGTATCAGTAAAATAACTACCATCGCTAAGAGAGCTGGAAGGACGCTTAGTTCAAAACCGATAAACGGCACATATGCCGGTATAAGTGTCTGGCTCAAACCAATGATAAGACCGCCGACCAAGGCACCTTTAGGCGAGTCCAGCCCCCCGAGGGTCGCCGCANCAAAGGCATACACCAGAACTCTCAGCATCATGCTTGGTTCGAGTAAAACCGAGTTGGCGCTGAGGCATGCGGCTAACGCGCCAAACCCTGATGCGAGCGCCCATCCGTACATCAACGTCGGGCCGACTCGGATACCTACGAGTTCGGCGTTGGAGGGACTAATCGATACTGCTCTGAATGCTAAACCGGCCCGGGTGTGGCGCAGCAGCAACACGAGTAGAACGAGGACCGACAAAAGTATCGCCCACACCCCAACAGTTGAGTAGCGAAGGCGCGCTCCAAGGATCGTGAAATGTTGGCCGGCGCCGGTTGGAAATATCGCGGGAAAGAATCTTGGACCGGTTCCCCACCACTGCGCCATAAGAGAGTTAACGGCCAGTAATAGGCCGATAGTTATGTTGACCAACGCTAAGTCCGAAGCGCCACCGAGCGGTCTGATAAGCGCACGTTCGGTGGCCGCACCTGCCGCCATCCCGCATATGACGGCTCCGATAATGGCCAGAGGGATCGTGAAAGGAACTCCCGGAATAATACCGGCGAGACCTCCACCGGTTAATCGAGGTTGAGGACCAGCTAAGAGAACGAACGCTATGTAGGCGCTGAAGGTGGCCATTTCGCCTTGCGCAAAATTTAGCAAGCCGGTTGACCGAAATATGATGACGAGGGCTAAAGCTAGGGACGAGTAGATCGCGCTGTTGAACAGCGCATCAAAGATTCGTTGGAGCAGGAGAACATAATCCATAACAAAAGACAGAGTGACCGTAGCAAGAACTTCCTACTGAAGTCGCGTTTCGGGGGTGGCTTTCACCACCCCCGAAACAACTACTACCGGTTTGTCTTGCCTAGTAGGTCAAAATAAACCTTTGAACTGCATACACAACTACAAACAGTGTGCCTAGCCCACCCAATAGGCGAGCCATACTGGCTGTGCCTTTGACTGAGTCAGGCCGATTTCCCGCAGCATGCGCTTTCAATTCGTTCGCTCCGACAAGCATTGCTACTGGAGCGAGCAGAATAGTCATCCGCAATCCGAAAGCAAGTACCCCGACAATCAGACTATCGACCGCCATGAGGAGCCAGCCAACAGCCAACAGTACGGCTGGGATGATCGCCATCTTTACTGCAGTATCAGCTCTCTTTGATTCCATTCCGGGATCAAAACTCGACAACGGCTGGATTGGGTCTCCCCCTGGGGTCAACGGGACGACCTTAATTAGTTTGTCCGAAACCATCCTCGCCAGTGAGACGATTCCACCTGGTGCGAAGAATGTGAAAAGAATAAGGATTAAACCGAAGATCGCTTTGGCTAGTGGGCCATCACCGTTCAGTGTGTACAGGCCAAGCGGTACCGAAATCCTCTTCGTAAGGTCGTTGACCCACACCACGAACAGCCCGCCAACTAGCGAACCTTGAATCGTTCCGACACCACCAAGCACTAGACCGATAATGAGGTCAATGGCGAGAAGGAATGTGAAGTCTTGACCGGCGACGAAGCCTTTGTCTAGGCACCACATCAGGCCAGCAAGTGATCCGAGTGAGGCACTAATCGCGAAGTTCATCGTTTTTGCTACCGGAAGATTGACACCATAGACAGCCGCGCCAGCTTCGTTGTCACGAATCGCTAACACCGCTCGACCGGGTCGGCTTCGCAGGTAGTTGGTAATCAACAGCAAGGTGATGCCCAACATCAAAACAATGACCCAGTACCGGTAGGCCGAACCACCGCGGGCACCGTCAACGCCTGGTAACCATTCGAAATAGCTGGGGGCTATGACCTCTTCGGATACTCCCTTACCGTTAGGGCCACCCGTTCGCTTAGCGATACCAAGTTCATCGATATTGACCAACGTTGGGAAGACGGCTGCTTGGGCAATCGTCACCAGCGCTAGATATAAACCTTTCACTCTTAGAGCGGGCAGGCCGATGATCACTCCCATGATGAAGCCGACTATCAGCACTATGGGTAGAACTTGCCAATAGTCCCAGTTTTCGTCTTGGACCATAGAGGCTGTGACGAACGCTCCGATACCCATGAAAGCCGAGTGCCCGAGGGCCAACATTCCGTTGAAACCCACGACCAAGTTGACCGCCAGAATGGCGACACTCATGATCAAGGCTCGGTTCATTTTTCCGATTTCGAATGGCTCTAGTACCAGTGGCGTGAGTAGCAGGAAGCCCGCTAGGTAAAGCCACTGAACGTATTTCCATCTTTTATGTTCTGCGCTGTCTTTTGCAACGACAACCAGTGGTCCACTCATTTTGAAACTCCTCTTGTTGTTGTTGTTGGGTTAGACGCGTTCGACCCGTCGGGTACCGAATAGGCCCGATGGTCGGAACAGTAGGACGATAAGGATGATGAGGAAGGCTGCAGCGAGCTGCAGGATCGACATATAAAGCTGGCCGAAGACCACCACGCCACCCCATGTAACGAGAACGGCTTGGATTAGGCCGACAAGGATTCCACCAAGAACTGCTCCGCCGAGGCTGTCAAGCCCACCTAAGGCGGCTCCAGCGAGGGCGTAAATCAGGATGGTCGCCATCATGTTGGGGTTCACACCACCAAGTTGCGGNGCAACCAGNACNGCTCCGAGGGTTCCGAAAGCGGANGCAATAGCCCACCCGAATCCCAAAGTGCGTCCTGTGTGAACACCAACNAGNCGAGCNGATTCGACATTTGANGAAACAGCACGGAATGCCAGTCCGGCTTTGGTTTTGTTGAGTATCAAGCCAAGCACAAAGAGCGCAAACGCAAGAGTCACCCAGATACCGATGGACTGGTACTTCAGCCTGCTGCCGAGTACCTCAACGAACCGGTCTCCTCCGACGCTTGGAACCCAACTCGGGAATTGCCCGAATGGGTTGCTGAGAATACGAACCTGGTAGTTCCATATGTCACCAGCGACGGCNTTGATGATGAGAAACAGTCCGAGCGTGATCAACACAACCGGCAGGTGATCTGCAGGGTCGAAGGGCCGGGTGAGAGATCGTTCAATCAATACACCGAGCCCTGCGCTGATCACCATGGCTAATGCCATTGAAAGCCAGAGCCATAGTCCCTGCTCCATGTGCAGCACGTAGACCAGGAAGGCTCCCAGCATGGCTAATTCGCCGGTGGCGAAGTTAATCAGGGTGGTTGCCTTGAAGATAAGTACCAGCGCTAATGCGACGGTGCCATAAATAGCGCCGAGGCTTAGGCCGTTAAAGATGAAGTCCGGGAGGACGTCAAAGTTCCATGTCATTGCTTCTCGCCCTCCTCAAGCGCCTAAGTACGCTTCCTGCACTGCAGGATCGTTCTTAAGTTGGTCAGCGGTTCCGTGCAACGTGATCTCGCCAGATTCAATCACATAGCCATAATCGGCCATATCAAGAGCGAGATTCGCGTTTTGTTCCACCACAAGCATCGTGAGGCCTGTCTCTTTATTGAGAGTTGTGAAACGTTCAAATAAGTCTTCGATAATGAGCGGCGCCAAGCCCAATGAGGGCTCATCTAGCAGAAGGAGCCGNGGTCGACACATNAGTGCNCGAGCCACAGCAAGCATCTGTTGTTCACCNCCGGAAAGCGATCCAGCGAGCTGGTCACGNCGTTCCGAAAGACGAGGGAAGATCTCAAACCAACGATCTAGGTCGTCTTTCACCTCATTATCTTTTCTTGTGTATGCCCCAACCATCAAGTTATCCATNGTGGACAACTCGGGGAAGGTGCCTCGTCCTTGAGGCACGTGAGCCACTCCCTTGCGAACAATTTCAGCTGTTCCCGTTCGAGTTATGTCTTCATCTCCCAGAGTGACCGTGCCGCTAGTGGTGCACATATTGCATATCGCTCTAAGAGTGGTGGTCTTTCCTGCACCGTTCGCCCCAAGGATCACCGATACTCCCTTGGCCTCTACCGAGAAGTCCAAGCCTCGAAGGACTTCAACAGCGCCGTAGGAAGCGTGCAGATTTTCGACCTTTAAGCCAACCTCGTCAAAAACGTCATCAACCATTATGAGCTCCCTAGGTAGGCCTCGATGACCTCCGGGTCGTTACGAACGACATCCGGGTCACCGTCGGCTATTTTCCGACCAAAGTTAAGTACGACAAGCTTTTCGCTTATGCCTAGAACCATGCGCATATGGTGCTCGACCAACAACACAGTCAGATTGTGGCGATCGCGTAGATCTCTGATGTCCTGGGCTAGTGAGTCCACTTCGGCATGAGTAAGCCCTGATGCTGGTTCGTCAAGCATGATCATTCTCGGGTTCGCTATGAGGGCCCGAGCAAGTTCAATGCGCTTCAGGGTACCGAACGGCAAACCAGCAGCCGGATTGTAGGCGACGTCTTCAAGACCTAGCTCTTCCAGTGCAGCCCATGCGCGGTTACGAAGGTCCGCTTCTTCGCTTCGCATTGATGGAAGCCGAAGAGCAGAACTCATGACGTTTGCTTTGGTGTTGGTGTGATCACCCACCATCACATTTTCGATCACGGTCATTCCTGGCCATAACGCCAAGTTCTGGAATGTTCGGTAGACGCCCACACGACTGATTTCGTGAGCAGACATCGCCAATAGATCGTCACCATCGAAGGTCACTGATCCAGTCGTCGGGTCGTAGATCCGACTTACCACGTTGAACAACGTGGTCTTTCCTGCACCGTTCGGTCCNATNAGCCCGAGNATTTGTCCTTCNTCCATCGTCGAANGACAAGTCATCGAGCGCAACAATTCCGCCGAATCGGACAGTTATGTCTGAGACTTCGAGCAACGCCACGCGTTGCACCCCCTCTCTCCTTGAACGCACGGGCTCATTGCCCAGCGAATGCGCAAGTTACCAGCCTAAACCGGTCACGCAAGTTTCGTTTGCCTACTTCTACTATTTCAGTTCTGCTTTCTTAGTCCAAATACAGACCAAAAGCGCTGTTCACGCCGATCTATTTTAAGGATTTCTAAAACAAAAATTGGAATTGACAAGTTTTTTGTTCGGGGAGGAGGACTCGAACCCCCAACGACTGGACCAGAACCAGATGTGTTGCCAATTACACCATCCCCGATCGGATGGGCTCAGTAGAGCAGAACGGTCAGGGTAGCGCGCTCATTTGGGCCAACAAACAACGTCCTCACCTGAGGACCTGCTGCCTGCCCTATGCCGTGCCAAGCTTCGTATGGGCCGCTTCGATTCGTTCTAGGACCTTTTCGCGTCCCAATGCGTGCATCGATTCAAACAACGGTGGGCCGACCAGTCGACCGGTCACCGCCAACCGAATTGGCGCTTGAGCTTTCCCTAGCTTCATGTCATGCGCTTCGCCGATGGCACGCAAGGTTTCATGCAAGACATCCACATCCCAATCCAAAGTGGCAAACGCTGTTTTCACGGATTCAAGAATCAATGGTGCCTCATCTGTCGTCATGACCTTCTCCCAAGCACTTTGATCAATTTCGGGTGTTTCAAGAAAGAAGAAATCCAACTGCGGCGGCCCTTCGGACAACACGCGAGTGCGTTCCTGCACTAAGGGAGCCACTTTGGATAAACGGTCGTGATCAACCGAGGAACTCCATACCTCGTTTTCCAGCCAGGGCGTTAAGGCCTCCGAGAATTCTTCTTGTGTCATTGCTCGGATGTAGTCGCCGTTGATCGATTCCAACTTCTTGACGTCAAACATTGCCGAAGACGGGTTGACATCTGACAACTGGAATAGCGCGGCGATTTCTTCAATTGGGCGCACTTCGATGTCGTCTGGTGGTCCCCAGCCAAGTAAGGCCAAGTAATTGATCATTGCGGCTGCTACGACACCCCGCTCTCGATAACTCTCAAGGGCAACGTCGTCTCGTCGTTTTGACAGCTTCTTTCGCTGTTCGTTCACGATTAGCGGCAAGTGAGCGAACTCGGGCATGTCCGTGGCTCCAAGAGCTTCTCGCAGCATTATGACCTTCGGGGTCACGTTGACAAGATCCTCGCCTCTGACGACATGAGTTATCCCTAAATCAAAGTCGTCAACCGCGTTCGCGGTAAAGAAGGTGGCGGTACCGTCCGCCCTTCTCACGACGAAGTCTTCAATGTGTTGGTTTTCAAAAACGACAGTTCCTCGAACAGTGTCATTCCAAGATGTGGTGCCTTCAGATGGGACGCGAAAGCGAACCGCCCCGTCATCGACGTAGGTCAGTCCGTCCGATATCCATCCTTCAACGGCATCGTTATATAAGTCGGCTCGTTCGCTCTGCCTGACCGGTTCACCATCAAAGCCAATCTGGAGCCATTCGAGAGACCGGTAGATATTGTCAATTAGTTCTGGTTGGGTGAGTTCAGCGTTGGTGTCTTCGATCCGAAGGATCAGCTGACCTCCTGTGCTTTGGGCTACAAGCCAGTTGAAGAGTGCCGTGCGCGCTGAGCCGAGATGAAGGGAACCGGTAGGGGCCGGGGCGAAACGAAGACGCGTGGTACTCACATGCTTGAGGGTACGAGAGTATTTGGCTCGTTCAGACTTCCCTGCCGAAGATCTCTAAGAGTTGGGTTTGCTCATCTGCACCGGGAGAAGATGATCTTGATGGGTCGAAGAGTTCTGGCATCTCCGCCATTTGGTCCCGACGCTCCCGAGCCCAAACAAGCGCAGCTGACACCACCTCATCATCAATCCGGTCGTCTACACCAAGTCCGACAGCCAAATCCCAGGCATGGACTGCCAGGTCACAGGTCCGAACTCGAAGGAATTCGATAGTAGGAATCGATTGTTCCCCTAGCGCAACTTGTCCTTCTATATCAGCGTCCGCGAACGCTGCTACCACATTGCGCCACGAAACTTCCCATGCCATTTCCGGATCTTCAACCACTACTTCCGCAGTAATCGACATGACGTCTTCAAATGGGGCGCCTTCAAGAATTCGAGATGCGCGCATATTTTCGACAACGCAATGAGCTACTAGGTCGTATACATCCCATTCGTCACATGGGGTTGATGCTTCCCAATACTCGGGGAGAATTTGCCGAATTCGGTAGTCCACTTCGCCTGCGGCCAGTTGGTGGATCCGAAGCCACGCCGCATCGGGAATTTGCTCACTCAGCACTGTCCGGTGCCGCAAGAGGGGTCAGAAGGGTCAACCCAGAGACCTGAGGGGCGTCCATGTTGGGCTAGGAGGCGTAGTACCGGCGGCGTCGACATATCGACATCAAGTGACTCGAGTGATGGCCACACAGTGACGTCAGGTTCAATTACGGATATCCGGTCAACAAGAAGATCATCTAATCCCGTCCCAGCCCGAATAGCCTGCTGGAGGTCGTAGCCGAGCACTGTGAGTTCTACTATTCGCTGCCACAGCAACTGTCGACGTTGAGGGCTGAATCCCGATTGGTGATCCAAAGCTGAGGCGACCGTTAAGACTGTCCGGATCGATTCAACAACAATTTTGGTGGGTTCCGTTCCAAGGTCAACCGATTCTGGAACGGTTTGTCCTGTTAATTCTGCGGCTGCCGCCAGGTTTCCGTCAGCGACCTGACACAGCAAGTCACCTACTGTCAGATCGTTCATAGGTACAGCTAATGGCATAGGAAGGTGTTCCCATGCTGGCAAACGCATGCGGGCAGCAAAATCCGTGCATGCGCGTCTGTGAAGACGAAGTAATTCACGATCAGGTGTTGAGTCATTCATGACAACTCCAATAGTGACGTCCAGTCCGTCGAATACTGCTCTTCGAGGTCACTGGGCGACATCTTTAAGGTTCGAATAGGAACAGCGGCAACTAGATGGCGAACCTCTGAGTAGTGATGTGATTCAGATAGCCCTTCAAAAAGCCGAGATCGCTCTCTGAGTAGTTCCGCATCTGCAGAGGCGTCAAGAAAACCCCAGATCCGATAGGCCATCTCTAGGTCATACACAACCGGGGCTCGGCCGAATATAGATGCCCTCTTGAGAGCTATCTGAACACATCCGCGTTCAACATCATCTAGATGTTCATGTTCGGTGATATGAAGCCGTTCTCTGAAGCTTCGGCAAAGACGTAACGCGTAACCTTGGTCGGGGCCTTGGTGACCCAAGGAACCACCACTGGGCTGCACGGAGTCAAGGTCTGCTGGGCGACGATTCACCCAACTCGACGGGACCACATTCGGCGACCGATAGGTGCTCGCTTCTTCCGTCGGTGACAAAGGTACGTGTCTAGGGGCTGCCATAGAAGATCAGTTTAGAGAACTGTCGCCCTGTGCGCGGTGTCGATAAAGCGCGTAGACCAACGCGTCACGAAGGGCAAACCAAGAAGCTTCAATAATATTTTCGGATACTCCGATAGTGGTCCATGTCGCCTCGGAGTCAGCGCTGTCCACTAATACTCGTGTCACGGCACCAGTACCGCGATTGGTGTCAAGGACACGGACTTTGTAATCAGTGAGGTGAACCTCAGATAGTTCCGGGTATATGTCAATGACTGCGTTCCGGAAGGCGTTGTCAAGAGCATTGACTGGCCCGTCGCCTTCTCCCACGGTGATCATACGTTCTCCGCCCACAACTATTCGCAGGGTCGCTTCAGTGTCGAATTGTCGATCTTGCCCTCGCTCCACTAACACTCGGAACGATTCCACATCGAAATAGTCGAACTCTTCCCCTGCAGCGCGCCGCATCATCAGCTCTAGAGAGGCATCCGCGACTTCAAAGTGGTAACCCTCATGCTCTAGTCGTTTCATTTCTTCTACGACTTCGACCATCTGTTTATCTTCGATTTCTATGCCCAACTGTTCAGCTTTTAATTCAACTGATGCGCGGCCCGACAAATCTCCTAACAAGAACCTCGTGCTGTTTCCAACCGCAGACGGATCTACGTGTTCATAGCTATCGGGTCGCCGAGCAATTGCACTGGTATGTAGACCTGCCTTATGTGCGAACGCTGATGTCCCTACATACGGCTGCTGATGTTGTGGTGGCATGTTCATTAGCTCAGCCACATGGTGTGACACCGACGTCAGTCTCTCAATGTGGTCTTCCGGCAGAGTTTCGATGCCCATCTTCAACGTGAGATTCGGCACCAGTACCGTGTTGTCACAATTGCCAGTGCGTTCTCCGTACCCGTTGATTGTTCCTTGCACATGCGTGGCGCCGGCAACCACACCCGCCACCGCATTGGCGACTGCGCAACCTGTGTCATTTTGGGTATGCATTCCAATTTGGACACCATCGAAGTGTCGTACGACATCAGTAACGATTCTCTCAACTTCGTGCGGTAATGATCCACCGTTGGTGTCGCAGAGCACTAGGCAGTCAGCACCCTGAACCGCTGCTGCTTCGAGAACCTGAAGAGAGAACTCCGGGTTGCGTTTGTATCCATCAAAGAAATGTTCTGCATCGAAGAACACGCGAAGGCCTTCAGCCTTCAGAAATTCGACGGAGTCGCCAACCATTGCGACCCCTTCATCCAAGGGCTGCCGTAATGCCTCGGTAACGTGATAATCCCATGATTTTCCGACTATACAAACGGTAGAAGTCCCAGCTTCGACAAGAGAAGACAATGTTTGGTCTTCATCTACTCGACCTTTAGGCCGACGGGTTGATCCAAAAGCTACGAGCTGTGAGTTCTTGAGTTCCAGTTCGGTTGCAGCGCGTTGGAAAAATTCTTCGTCTTTGGGATTGGAACCAGGCCACCCACCTTCGATCCAATGAACCCCGAGGTGGTCGAGTTGTCGAGCCACTTTTAGTTTGTCGTCAGAAGAAACCGAAATACCTTCAAACTGAACTCCGTCGCGCAAGGTTGTGTCAAAAATCTCAACCTTCTCCGGCCAGGAGACATCACGAACTCCCTGACGATCGACTGAAGGTTGGTTGTTGTCTTCGGTCATTGATCCCCCTGAGAAATGTTCCCAAGAATTGCTGTAGCAATTTCCTCCGTTGTGCCACTGCTTGGGATCCCTTCGCAGGCCGCCCGGACCCGTTGGGCAGTTTCGACGTCACCCAAGAATTCGAGCATCATCACACCTGACAGCACTGCTGCTGTTGGGTTAGCCAGTCCTTGGCCCGCGATATCCGGAGCGGAGCCGTGCACTGGCTCGAAAAGTGATGGCGCACTCCGGTCTGGGTTGAGATTCGCCGACGATGCAAGTCCAATTCCACCAGCGACCGCTCCGCCGAGGTCGGTGAGGATATCTCCAAAGAGATTGTCGGTAACAACAACCTCGTAGCGGGTCGGATCTTCCACGAAGTAAATGCAGGCAGCATCAACGTGGTTGTAGGCAGTTTCGACATCGGGGTATTCCACGGCTACTTCTTCGAACGTCCGTTGCCACAGATCTCCCGAAAACGTCAAAACGTTGGTCTTGTGGACCAATGTAAGGTGCTTTCGTTCTCGACTTTGAGCCAGCTCAAAGCCGTACCGAATACAACGCTCTGCACCTTTTCGAGTGTTCACAGAGCCTTGGGTAGCGATTTCATGAACTGTGCCTTTGCGAAGGAACCCGCCTTCGCCCGCGTAGGTTCCTTCTGTGTTTTCTCTGATGACAACGAATTCGTGACCGTCAGGAAGAACGAACGGTCGCAAATTGACGTATAGGTCGAGTTCAAATCGCGCTTTCAGCAGAAGCCCTCGTTCTATTACCCCCGGCGGAACTTCGGGAGTGCCAACTGCACCCAGCAGAATTGCGTCGTAAGCACGCAGCTCCTCAAGTGTTTCATCGGGGAGGACAACTCCATCCTCGAGGTAACGAAAACCCCCTAAACGAAAGTCCGTCGTGTCCAGGTCCGCACCCGCGGCTCTCATGACATCAAGCGCGACTGAGGTCACTTCGGGCCCGATGCCGTCTCCACCTATAACTGCGATCTTGTGGGGCACTTACTTTCTCCTAGTTCGGTTTATGGACAGAGGTTGATGGGCAAGGCCGTAGAGGCCCTATTAAAGGCAAAGACCGCCCCCGAGGGACGGTCAATAAGCGCACACGTTAAACGTGTGCGCTACGAAATAATGATGGCGGTCAGGTATGCCCTCACAATCTCTATTGTCGGCAACTTAGAGCGCCACGTCAAACTGATTACTGAACTGCTGGCAGAAACCTAGGGCGCAGTTCACACGTCAAGCCGAATTCGATACGCTTTAGGGGTGGCTGAATTGCAACACCTTTCTCCTGAAGCCCATGCTCGTCTCGCCGCTGAGTTCAAAGATCTCACAACCCGCGGCCGGATCGACATTGCCGACAAGATCGAAGAGGCGCGGTTACTTGGAGATCTATCAGAAAACGGCGATTACCACGCTGCAAAAGAGGAGCAAGGAAAAATGGAGGGGCGGATCCTCCATCTCGCTTCGGTCCTTGAAAATTGTGAAATTGTTGCGCAAACGTCGAGTGATTCAGTCAACCCCGGTGTCGTAGTGGAAATCCGTTTCAAGGGTGACGAGACAACAGAAAAGTATCTTTTCGGCTCCATAGAGGAACGTGTTGATGGCATTGAAGTCATTTCACCCGGTTCTCCGATGGGTCAAGCCCTTGAAGGTGGCGTCGTCGGCCAAGTAGTTGAGTACGAGGCGGGGGCGGGTTCTTTGTCTGTCGAGATCATCGCGATCGAGGCATAACGATTTTCAATGAGCGGTGACGCAACAGTTGCTCCTAGAGAAGCTTCGCAGCAAGACGATCAACAAAACCGTTTAGTTCTGCCGCGGGGACGTCACTATGAACTGGCGGGGCGCGGACGCACCTTCGCGCGAGTAGTCGAAGCCCCGCCCGGCGCTCCAACGATTCTGCTGCTTCACGGCTGGACGGCAACAGCTGACCTCAATTGGTACAGCAGCTATTCAGCCTTAGAGGGCAAGTACGGTTTGGTCGCTCTAGATCATCGTGGCCATGGTCGCGGTATCCGATCCCGAAGGCCTTTTCGTTTAACCGATTGTGCTGATGATGCTGTCGCCCTTCTAGATGAACTTGGAATAGCTCGTGTCATAGCTGTCGGATACTCAATGGGTGGGCCAATCGCTCAGCTCATCTGGAGGCGACATCCGAAGCGAGTATTAGGTCTTGTGATGTGCGCAACGGCTGCTTCTTTCAGCACCACGAAGCAGGACCATGTTCGGTTCGCTGTGATCGGGACTTTGGCTAAAGCAGCGAAGGTAATCCCCAGGGCGCTGCGAGAATTGATTGGTAGCCAGCTTCTCACAGGAAAGTCGGGTAAAGATCTTCGCCAGTGGGCCGTTGGCGAGTTACGTCGCCATGACCCGCTGAAGCTAATTCAAGCTGGTCACCGCATCGGATTGTTCGATAGTCGACGCTGGCTTCGAACAATTGACGTTCCTGTGTCGGCAGTCATAACCACAAGTGATGAAGTTGTGTCCGTATCGCGACAACGAGACATGCTTGAAGTGATTCCGGGGGCGACTAGTCATGAAGTTGAGGGCAGCCACACGGCCTGTGTTGGTAAACCTCAAGAGTTTCGAGAGGCACTTTTATCAGCAATTGCAGATGTCCTGACAAAGTCCAACTGGACTGAGGCAGGCGCGGACTGACACAGTGATGTAGTGCCCTAGCGGCGCGATAGCACGAAAACAAAGGATCTAGATGTCCGGTAAGACCCTTAGCGACAAGGTATGGGAACGTCACGTAGTGCGGAGCGGTGACGGTCTACCCGATCTGTTGTACATAGACCTTCACCTTATTCACGAGGTGACTTCACCGCAGGCTTTCGATGGTTTAAGGATGAACGGCAGAAATGTCCGTCGGCCCGACTTGACAGTAGCTACTGAGGATCACAATGTCCCTACCGAAGATATTCATCTGCCGATTGCAGACGAGATCAGCAAAAAACAGGTCGAGGTACTAAGAGAGAACTGTGATGAGTTTGGTATCCAGTTGTACCCAATGGGTCATCCGGGTCAGGGCATAGTCCACGTCATCGGGCCGGAGAAAGGTCTCACTTTGCCGGGGATGACCGTGGTGTGCGGCGATAGCCACACTTCAACTCACGGTGCATTCGGAGCTCTAGCCTTTGGGATCGGTACATCCGAGGTAGAGCATGTACTAGCTAGCCAGACTCTTCCCCAAAGTCGACCTGGCACAATGGCAGTTAACGTTGAAGGTGAAATCCCTGCAGGTGTGACTGCCAAAGACATCGTCTTAGCCATCATCGGGCAGATAGGAACCGGTGGTGGGATCGGTCACATCATTGAATATCGCGGTTCAGCGATACGGGCCTTGTCAATGGAGGGGCGAATGACTGTGTGCAACATGTCAATCGAGGCAGGTGCCAAGGCCGGTCTAATAGCTCCAGACGAAGTGACCTTCTCTTACTTGGAAGGTCGACCGCATGCTCCTCAAGGAAAAGACTGGGATGAAGCAGTGACTGAATGGAGCAATTTGGTAACAGATAACGATGCCGTCTTCGACAAGTCAGTCGACATCAACGCAGCTCGACTGGAACCCCACGTCACCTGGGGCACGAATCCTGCGCATGTCATACCCATCAGCGCGCCAATCCCAGGACCCGATAACTATTCGGATCCGGTGGAGGCGGGCACCGCTGAAAGGGCTTTGGAATACATGGGTTTGACGGCTGGGACCAAGCTAAGTGATGTCTCAGTAGACACCGTCTTTATTGGGTCCTGCACCAACTCTAGGATTGAGGATCTTCGTCTAGCTGCTCAGGTCGCCGAGGGCAGAAAGGTAAAGCAGGGGGTTCGGACACTAGTAGTTCCAGGTTCTTTCGAAGTTAAAGCTCAAGCCGAAGCAGAGGGACTTGACCAAGTCTTCAAGAATGCCGGCTTTGACTGGCGTGAACCGGGCTGCTCAATGTGTTTGGCTATGAATCCCGACAAGTTAGAGCCAGGTGAGCGTTCGGCGTCAACCTCAAACCGGAACTTCGAAGGTAGACAGGGTCGGGGCGGAAGAACACACCTCGTCTCACCCGCGGTAGCTGCGGCAAGCGCTATAGCCGGCACTTTCGCAACCCCGGACGATTTGGACTGAAGGAGGACCAGTAATGCAAGCAGTTCGAGTACATGAAGGACGGGCGGTACCTCTCGACCGGAGTGACGTTGACACCGACCAAATCATCCCAAGCGACTGGCTGAAACGAGTCGAGCGCACCGGGTTCGGAAAGGGATTGTT
This sequence comes from Acidimicrobiaceae bacterium, assembly GCA_002708935.1. Lineage (GTDB taxonomy): Bacteria > Actinomycetota > Acidimicrobiia > Acidimicrobiales > Poriferisodalaceae > MedAcidi-G3. The sequence continues at coordinate 219,391 of PAPO01000006.1, forward strand.
CTCGGAGTGGCGAGACGAGCGAGATTTTATCCTTAACGATGAAAATTATGCCGGTGCGTCAATCTTGGTGGCAGGCTCCAACTTTGGAACTGGGTCATCACGCGAACATGCGGTCTGGGCACTCATGGATTACGGATTCATGGCCGTGATCTCTCCCCGGTTCGGCGACATTTTTAGAAACAACTCGACAAAGAACGGGTTGATTCCATGTCAAATCAGCGAGGATGGGGCTTCTAGACTGAGAGCGGCGCTCCATGAAGATCCGGACCTATCAGTAACTGTCGATGTCGAACGACTAAAGGTGCTGGTTCCAGCGATAGGCCTAGAGGAAGACTTTCCGATGGACGACGCTACGAGGGAGCGTTTCCTTGAAGGACTTGACGACATCGGAATCACTCTCCGAAGCAAAGATTCGATTGATGACTACGAAACTGAGCGATCAGGGTGGCTTCCGAGTACCCGCTAACAATTGTCCCTAAGAGTCTCTATTAGAGTTCGACTACCGAAGCTGACTGGATCCCATTCTCAGACCTCAAAGTTTCGAGGGTCTCTTCGGCTATCGAATGATCCGATGCCAACGCCATCAAGGCGTGATCTCCTGCTCCATCGCGTCCCAAGCCCATAAACGAAATATTGACATCCGCCTTACCCAAGATGGTCCCTACCGTTCCGATCATCCCAGGGAGATCATCATTTCTGATCACCAATATGTGGTTCGCCAACGGCACTTCGACTGAATGATCATCAATCATCACGATGCGTGGCTCATTGGCTGAGCGGACAAGGGTCCCTGCTACCGCATGAGATCCTCCACGCACTTCAATAAGGTTGCGGAATTCTCCCGCATCGCGAGCGCTCGAATCGTTCACGACAATGCCGAGTTCCTCGGCCCGTTGGAACGCGTTGACGAAAGTGACCGGACCATCGCACGATTTATTGAGAATTCCGCGGAGCGTCGACAAAATCAGGATCTTGGTGTCATAGCCACCGATCTCACCGGCTACCTTCACTTCGATTTCACCTGGGAGTTCACTGACCAACCCGCTAAAGAACGAGCCGAGCCGCTCGGCGATTCCTAAATAGGGACGCAACGCATCAGATGCCTCCTCAGCTGCAATGTTGACCGCAAACGGAACAAAATCTCCATCAAGAGCGAGGGCCACCTGTTCAGCGATAGTGAAGCCAGCCCGATCTTGGGCTTCGTCGGTACTCGCTCCTAGATGCGGAGTGACGACCACATCAGCTCTGCCAAACAAAGGTGAAGTCAACTTGGGTTCGGTATCGAACACGTCAAGGGCGGCTCCAGCGAGATGGCCCTTGTCGAGCGCATCGGCTAGGTCGTCTTCGACGACTACACCTCCGCGAGCTGCATTCACTAAGAAAGCACCTTGTTTGAACTTTGTAAATCTTGAAGCGTCAAACAAACCGACTGTGTCTTCGGTCTTTGGTAGGTGCACAGTCACGAAGTCTGACCGCGCTAACAGTTCATCGAGTCCTACCATTTCAACGTTGACCTCGCGCGCCGATTCAGAACTAACGAATGGGTCGAATGCAAGAATCTGCACGTCGAAACCGCTGAGGCGTTGTGCTACTAAGCGACCTACTCGCCCAAGGCCAACTATTCCAATGGTCTTGTGAAGTAATTCGATCCCTGTCCAAAGACTACGCTCCCAGCGTCCCTCAACTAACGCCCCGTGAGCCTGAGCAATATTGCGAGCAAGAGCTAACAGCAAGCCCACCGAATGTTCAGCTGCTGAAACCACATTCGATTCCGGTGCGTTGCAAACCAGAATTCCGCGAGAAGTGGCGGCTGCCGTATCCACATTGTCTAAGCCGACTCCAGCTCGTCCAACAACCTGCAACCGTTTTGCTGCATCAAGAAGTTCGACATCAACTTCGGTTGCTGAACGGACAATCAAGGCATCAAACTCAGAAATGCTTGACCGGAGCTCTGTTGGAGAGAGGTCTAGGTGTACTTGAACGTCGTGGCCTCGGGCTCGTAGAAGTTCCAGCCCCGTCTCTGCAAGTTTTTCCGTGATCAATACTTTCGCCATGTCAGTTAGAAACCAGTTCGCCTATTCGGCTTATTCCCTCTACTAAGTCTTCTATTCCCAAAGCAAATGAGAAACGCGCGTATCCAGGTGCTCCGAAAGCCTCGCCGGGCACAAACGCAACCTTCGCCTCTTCCAAAATGATGGTTGCGAGGTCCATAGTCGTTTCGGCTTCACGCCCTGCTATGCCGCGACCCAATAATCCGTTGAGCGAAGGAAACGCATAGAACGCTCCTTCGGGTTCAAGGCACTCCACTCCTTCGATTTCATTTAGCATCCTGTGAATAGTGACTCTGCGCTCATCAAATGCTGCGCGCATAGTGGCCACATCCTCGAGACCTCCGCTAAGTGCCGCTGTCGCCGCAACTTGGGCAATGTTGCAGACATTGGAGGTTGCATGGCTCTGCATATTTGAGGCTGCTTTGATGATGTCAGGGGGGCCGGCCATCCAACCAACTCGCCATCCCGTCATCGCATATGTCTTGGCTACTCCGTTCAAGACGACACATCGATCCAAGATCTCTGGCACAACCACTGGCATGGAATGATGCTGTGTTTCTCCGTATACAAGGTGTTCATATATTTCATCAGTAATGACCCATATACCGTTATCGGCAGCCCATCGTCCGATCGCTTCGATCTCCTCTTTCGGATATACAGCGCCCGTCGGGTTTGATGGCGAGACGAAGATCAGTGCCTTCGTTTTTGTGCTTCTTGCCGTCTCGAGTTGCTCCACGCTCACCCGAAAACCCTGATCTGCGCCCGCGAGCACCTCTATTGGGACCCCTCCAAACATTCGAATCGACTCCGGATAGGTCGTCCAATATGGGGCCGGGAGTATTACCTCATCGCCCGGGTCAATGAGGCTCATCATCGTGTTAAAGACCGCTTGCTTTCCTCCGTTAGTAACCAAGAATTGAGCCGGATCAAGCTCAAGACCAGAATCACGGACTGTCTTTTCAGACAAGGCTTTCTTTAACTCAGGAAGTCCGCCTGCAGGCGAGTAACGGTGATATTTGGTGTCCCCACAAGCAGTGACAGCAGCCTGGACTATGTGAGGTGGCGTCGCGAAATCAGGTTCTCCAGCCCCGAACCCGATGACGTTCTGACCCTCAGCTTTCAGGGCTTTCGCCTTCGAATCAACGGCTAGCGTCGCGGATTCGGCGATCTGTCCGACGGCGGACGAAACTCTGTTATTCACGGATAGGCTCCTAAAGGCTTGGGATCTAACTCAAATGGCCCACCGACATAGTGGCAGGCGATGAGCGCAACCGAAACTTCAATTTCTCTTCCCGCCGGATTACTTCCTAAAGATGGCCGTTTCGGATCGGGCCCATCAAAAGTTCGGCAGGACGCTATCAGCGCCCTTTTTGAGCTCGCTCCTAACTATCTCGGCACTAGCCACCGGCAGAAGACCGTTAGAGATCATGTGTCGCGACTGCGAAGTGGCCTTTCTAGTTTGTTCCAACTGCCGGCCGATTGGGAAATTATTTTAGGCAACGGCGGGACAACTCTGTTCTGGGACGCGGCTTCTTTCGGCCTGATCGAATCAGTAAGTCAGCACTTAGCCTTTGGAGAATTTTCTTCAAAATTCGCGACAGTTGTACAAAAAGCACCGCACCTCGGGGAGCCAGAAGTAATCAGCAGTGAACCGGGTACTTGTCCTTCAGCCGTGTCTTCGAATGTCGACACTTACGCCCTCACCCACAATGAAACTTCTACAGGTGTAATGGCACCCTTGGTTCGACCAAGTAATGATGGATTAGTACTCGTTGACGCTACATCTGCCGCCGGAGCTATTTCTTGGGATCCAAACGAAGTCGATTGTTACTATTTCGCGCCCCAGAAGGCGCTCGCTTCGGACGGTGGCCTATGGCTCGCTGCTTGTTCCCCTTCAGCTCTTGAACGGATCGAACGACTCTCTTCTGCTGATCGTTGGTCTCCTGCTGGGCTGGATCTAGGCATCGCCCTCGCAAACTCTCGGCAACAACAGACCTACAACACTCCGAGCCTCGCAACGATCTTCTTAGCGGCAGAAACGGTCGAATGGATCAATAACTCCGGCGGACTCGCGTGGGCTGAACAACGATGCTTGCAAAGCAGCGGGATCATCTACCGATGGGCGACCGACCGTTCTTTTGCTCAACCATTTGTACTAGACGCTGACCAGCGATCTCCCGTCGTCTGCACAGTCGACTTCGAAGGGGTCGACGCGGATACGGTCAGTGCCGTCCTTCGAGCTAATGGCATCATCGACACCGAGTCGTACCGAAAACTTGGCCGAAATCAATTACGGCTAGCGACCTTCCCTTCGGTAGACCCTGAGGATGTCGAAGCCCTGTGCGCTTGCATCGATTACATCGTGGATGCTTTGGATTAGCTAGTCCGAAGCGACATGCTCTCGTCAATATTGTCACTTAGTCACATGGCTAAAAATTGTTTCTCAGCCCCTAAGTCAGTTCATATACGACTGGTCGGGGTATATCGAGAGCAGTCTTGCCGCTGACCTTTGCCGGGCCAACACACTTTGCCAGCATTCAGAAGGATCACACGTCAACTCATCGGGCGTCGAGTCAAAAGTCCACCAGGCCCCTTCTTCTATCTCCAGACGTAGTTGGCCCGGACTCCACCCTGCGTATCCAAAGTAGAAGCGAACTTTATCCATATCTATTTCGGTCAAATTCATATCTGCTTCAAGATCTAACATCGAGATTTGCTCGCTTATCTTGCTTGAGCCACTCACAGCAGAAGATGTTGGCAGCAAGGCCAGCAAAGCATCCGGCTGAACCGGTCCGCCGACGAAAACTGTCGAAGAGGACACCTCCGATGTCAACCAAGTCGGAAGGAGCGTTTCCAACGAATCCGTCGAAGGACGGTTAAGGACCACGCCTAAAGACCCCTCCTGGCCGTGTTCGATCATCAATATGACTGATCGACGAAAGTTCGGATCCTCCAATTGCGGTGTTGCGACAAGAAGGGAGCCCCGATGGGGTACGACTATGGGTGTGACCAGCGGCTCTACCACGTCACCAGAGCTTTGGTTGTCCAACAGGCAGCATTGAAACTAATAAACTCCGGTTCGTTTATTTGACGTCGCCACCTGAAGCTTCAGTTACATCCTGTTTTCCCGCTGTTATCCAAGGCATCATTGCCCTCAGTTCGGCTCCTACAGCTTCAATCGGATGTTCTTTGCCTTCCTCTACGAGACGCTTGTAGTTGGGGAGGCCGTTTCGATTCTCTTCAATCCACTCGTTCGCGAAAGTACCATCTTGAATTTCTGCAAGGATGCGCTTCATCTCTGCACGAGTTTCATCGGTAACAATTCGGGGACCTCGAGTTAAGTCACCGTATTCAGCTGTAGTCGATATCGAATACCGCATACCCGCTATTCCGGCTTCATAAATAAAGTCCACTATGAGTTTCACTTCATGCAAGGTTTCGAAGTACGCGGACTCAGGCTGATACCCAGCCTCAACGAGAGTGTCATATCCGGCGCGAATTAGTTCCGTTAGACCACCGCAGAGCACAACCTGTTCACCGAACAAGTCTGTCTCCGTTTCTTCGGCGAACGTAGTAGTCAAAACGCCGCCTCGAGTGCCACCGATTCCCTTAGCGTACGCAAGAGCGTCATTTAAGGCATTACCTGTCGCGTCTTGATGAATAGCGACAAGGGCCGGAACTCCCCCGCCTTCAGCGTACGTTCGGCGAACGTTATGACCGGGACCCTTCGGAGCAATCATCCAGACATCAACATCATCAGGAGGCTGAATTTGGTCGAAGTGAATATTAAATCCGTGAGAGAAAGCGATGGCATTTCCAGCCGACAAGTTTGGTGCGATGTGTTCCGAATAAATGGATGCCTGTTCGGTGTCAGGAAGAGCCATCATCATCACGTCGGACCTTTGAGCTGCCTCAGCAATGCTGAGCACTGGGAGTCCTTCAGCCTCCGCTTTCGCGGTTGAAGATGACCCTTCGCGAAGACCTACTACGACGGAAACCCCACTGTCACGCAGGTTTAAAGCATGGGCATGTCCTTGTGAGCCGTAGCCCATAATTGCAACAGTTCGGTTAGCAAGGTGACTCAAATCCGCATCGTTTTCGTAATAAATGGTGGCTGGCATCAATGTGCTCCTATTTAGCAAAAGCCGCTTTTCGGCTTGAGATCCGTTCGTTTCTTAGAGTAATTCTCAGCCACCAAGGTGGCCTAGTGCAATCCGTCCCGTTCGTTGAAGCTCGATAATTCCAAATTTACGCAACGCTGTCTCGCAAAGATCAAGCTCAGTTGGGTGGGCGTGGACGCTGACTATTAATTCTTCTTCATTTGAATCGACCACGGAGCCCCCGAACTGATCAATTACCTGTCGCATAGCCTCAGCATCACTTGACGCGACCCGAGCAAGCATCAACTCTCGTTCGACCGAAGACCCAGGCTGCAACTCGGTGATATCCAAAACATTCACCAGCTTGTCGAGTTGCTTCGCTATTTGTGTTGCATCAGTATTGTGGACATCTACGACGATGCTGATTCGACTTCGTGACGGGTCATCGGTCGGTGCGACGGCGAGGGAGAAAATATTGAAACCCCGCCGACTAAACAACCCCGCTATTCGCGACAAGACCCCGAACCTATTCTCAACCAGAACCGACAAAATGTGAAGGTTCTGCTCACCCTTGGCGGCAGTTACGTCCGTCATGAAGGTGCCGAACCCTTTGCCTTGGCATCAGCGTCACCTTCTGGCCCAAGAATAATGTCGTCGTTTGATCCTCCGGCAGGAACCATCGGATAAACCTTCTCGAATGCGTCCACCCGAAAGTCGATAACGACGGGTCGGTCATTGATTGCATTTGCTTTCTCGATCGCAGATAGCACCTCTTCAGCGGACTCAACTCGAATACCCGCACATCCCATCGCTTCCGCCCAGCCGACATAGTCGGGGTGGTCTGGGCTTAAGTAAACCTCGCTGTAGCGCTCGTCATAAAATAACTCTTGCCATTGTCTAACCATGCCCAGGTACGCATTATTCAAGATTGCAATCTTGACGGGAATGTTCTCAGCTGCCGCTGTAATTAACTCCTGTGCGGTCATTTGGAAACAGCCATCACCGTCAATAGCCCACACTGTCCTATTTGGCTGACCTGCCTTCGCCCCAATTGCAGCGGGCACGGCAAACCCCATAGTCCCAAGACCCCCAGAATTAACCCACGTGTACGGGTGGTCAAATTTCCAAAATTGACTTGCCCACATCTGGTGCTGACCGACCCCGGCCACCACGATGGTGTCATCTGGCGTGTTGTCTCGCAGTTGTTCAAGCACGAACTGGGGCTTCAACGGGAAACCACTATCAGCTTGTTCATACTGCAGAGGATGCTGCTCCTGCCAACCGCTGATAGTTGATTTCCATTCCGAGCGTTCGACATCAGACCCACCCGAAGCTTCATATTCCTCAATTAACGCCTCCAGGGCTCGGAGCGCGTCTCCCTGTACCGCCACATCAGGGAGTCGAACTTTGCCATGTTCTGCGGGATCTATATCAACATGAATGATCTTGGCATCGGGAGCAAAAAATTCAGTGTTCCCAGTAACCCTGTCATCGAAACGCGCTCCGAGGTTGATTAACAGGTCCGACCGCTGGAAAGCCATGACCGCTGTGTAATTCCCATGCATACCTGGCATCCCGAGACAAAGCGGATCTCGATCTGGGAACACTCCTCGTGCCATCAAAGTCGTAGCCACATGAATGCCGGTTAGGTCGACGAATCGTTTCAAAGCATCTGCAGCGTGAGCTTTGAGTAATCCTCCTCCTGCGTATATAACCGGTTTCTCGGCAGCGCGAATGAGCTCTACCGCTTCAGTAATTTTGTCCGCGTCCACATCAGTAATCGGGTTATACCCGGGCAAGTCAATTGCGTCCGGCCAATACCATTCCATGATTTCGTTACTGACGTCTTTGGGGACATCTATCAGTACTGGGCCTGGTCGACCCGTGGTGGCTATATGAAATGCTTCTTTGACTATTCTCGGTATATCCGCAGGATCGGTAACCAAATAGTTGTGCTTGGTAACCGCCATCGTGATGCCGGTCGTATCGCATTCTTGAAAAGCGTCTGACCCAATTGAACCAAGGGCAACCTGGCCTGTTATCGCCACCATGGGTATTGAGTCCATGTAGGCATCACAAAGGGGCGTCACAATATTGGTGGCAGCGGGGCCGCTAGTGACAATCGCTACGCCCGGCTTCCCAGTAACGTGCGCGTAGCCTTGAGCCATGTGACCAGCACCTTGCTCGTGTCGGACTAAAACGTGGCGAATTTTGGAATCAAGAATTGGGTCGTATACAGGCAGGATCGCTCCGCCGGGAAGACCGAACATGACCTCAACGTCACACATCTCAAGACTCTTTACGAGGGCTTGAGCGCCGGTCAGTTCCATGGGTCTTCTCCTAATAACAGATTCAAAATTTCTTTGGCGGTCGAATTTGGGTACAGCCCGTAAACGGAAATGGTCCCCTAAGGGACCATTAACAAGCGGGATCGAATGACCCGCTTACGCGGGTACTACGAGAAAGCGAGACTGGTCCGTATCTGATCGCACGAAACCATTTTGGCGGCGTGAAATGCCAGTCGCAACTTCAGAAGCCAGAACTCTCAGCGGTTTCACGAACTCACAGCTAGATTCAAGACCCGATGACACGGCTGTCAGGCACCACTCGCCTCATGTTTTTGGCCTTTGCAACGATCGCTGTAATCGCGATATTGCAAATCCCCACCCCAATTTCTGAGAGTTCCATTGACCGGCGAGCCGAAATTTGGTGGCAATCAAAAACACAGAACTCTACTCAATCGCAAGATTCCAGAGAATTTGTACTTTCCAACGAACCCTGCCCCAACAACATTCCTTTGCTCGAGCCAAAGCAAGTCGATGTGGTCGACCTGGACTTGTCTCTTTTCCTTGACTTACCTGGGGCTATCGCTTTGGTCTTCCTTGACGCTGAAAAGGGTTTCGTCGCGGAAAGGAACGGCCTCGTTTATGCGTTTGATGCTGAAGGCGTATTGGCTGAGCCTGTCATCAACATCACTTCCGACACCAGCAATGAAATGGATCAAGGGCTATTGGGGTTAGCGATTTCCCCCGACAAGAACTGGTTGTACCTCAATCGAACTGACTTGCGCGGTTCGAGCGTAGTAACGGCTCATTCTTTGGAGTTAGGTATGTCAAACCCAGGAACAGGGGTAGAAATCATCGTTGTCGATCAGCCATCAGCGATGCACAACGGTGGTGATCTGGCGTTTGATTCGGAAGGCCGTTTGCTTGTGTCTTTCGGCGATGGAGGGGGCTTGGGGGACCCTAATGGTCATGGTCAGGATCTTTCGACTCCTTTGGGAGCTGTCCTACGTCTCGATGTAAACCCGAACGAGTGGCCACCTCACAAACCAGCGGTTGGCAATCCAGATCTTGGTCCCGGTTCTGATCCTCGGATTTGGGTCAGCGGGGTTCGGAACCCTTTTCGTTTCTCATTCGACAAAACCACTGGTGACCTGTGGCTCACGGATTTGGGCCAACAATGCGTTGAAGAGCTAAATGTTTTGACCTCGGCAGATGCTGGCGCCAATTTGGGTTGGAATCTCGTTGAAGGCTCGCGACCGTTCCTCGGGGCAAATAGCTCGTCGCTGCGTAGACCAAATTTTGAGTACCGCCACGGACGGGGTCGTTGCGCGATTATCGGCGGATTCGTCGTCCATGGTGGACCCCACCCAATTCTTGAGGATCGTTACCTGTTTAGTGATATGTGCGGGGCACAGTTGATGGCTTTGAAGTTGGACGAAGACCCATCAGTACTGGCACTCCCCTTACACGCAGCGCAACCGGTAGCTTTCGTCGCTGGTCAAGCTCAGGATCTTTATCTCATCGACCTTGCCACCGGTGTATGGCAGATACGCCTCAAAGAGTGAGTCCGATTGTTTCGCCGAACTCCACATGACCGCGCCATTTTGGTTGTAGCGCTGCCTGCTTTTGGCGCATTGATCGCTGAGCCCATTTATGTGTTGACCGATACGGCAATAGTCGGTCATATCAGCACCGAGGCGCTCGCTGGCCTGGCGGTCGCAGCCGCGATTTTGTTAACCGTCTTTTCCATGCTCATCTTTTTGGCGTACGGCACCACGGGAATAGTCGGTCGTCTTCTCGGCTCAGGTCAACATCGAGAAGCTGCTACGCAGGGTACCCAAGCGGTGTGGCTCGCTATGTTCTCGGGTGCTGTGGTCACAGTCGGCATCGCGATCTGGTCGGGAGCCTTGGTGGACCTGTTTGAACCAACTGCTCTCGTACGAAAAGAGGCATTGACGTATTTAAGAATTAGCTTGGTCGGACTTGTCGGACAGCTCATAGTGATGAGCGGAACTGGCTACCTGAGGGGTCTGCAGGATACGCGCACTCCCCTGGTGGTTGCCGTCGCCGGGGCGCTGATAAATCTAGGGTTGGAACTGGTTTTGGTTTTCATCTTTGATTTAGGTATCGCCGGGTCGGCCTGGTCAACGGTGGTTGCTCAGTGGTTATGTGCTTTGGCATATCTGACTGTTATTGGCCGAGCAGCACGAAAGCTCAGGGCACCCGTTCGGCCTGACTTTCAACGTCTCTTCCGCTACGCCCGCGTCGGATTCCATTTGTTCGTGCGCACCAGTGCTCTGCGCGTCTCATTTCTGTTGGCCGCCGCTATCGCGGCACGGAAGGGCACCACACAATTAGCGGCACATCAGATAAGTATTGAAGTATGGAGTCTGCTCGCATTGGGCTTGGATTCGGTGGCCATTGCCGGTCAAGCGTTGATCGCGAAGTTTTTGGGTGCCGGCCAGGTCGACACCGCTAAAGCCGCTAGTCGCCGGATGATCGGATTGAGTGTGCAGATCGGGTGTGTAGGTGGCGCACTGCTCTTGGCTGCCCGTTCACCAATTGCGAAGTTATTTACTAACGATCCAAGCGTGGCGGAGTTAACCGGGTTTCTTTTTATTTTTGTCGCTCTAAGCCAGCCTCTGAATGCTCTGGTATTCGGGATTGACGGGATCCTGATCGGTGCAGGAGATCTCCGGTTCTTGGCATGGGCAATGATCGGTACCTTCGCCGGGTTCGCTGTGTGCGCGTTTGCTACCACGACTCTGGGGATGGGTTGGCTATGGGCCTGTCTGGTCGCCTTAATGATCTTCCGGGGCGGAGTGGTGTGGGGCAGATTCAAACAAGAGGGCTGGATTCGCGTTGGCGTCGAATAACACTCCGCTAACCATTGGACCAGGTCTAGTGCTACAAACTTGTACTGCAAACGGAGATAGAGGTTCCTATGCCATCGATCGAAGCGATCGAGGACATCGGCAGTCGCCATCGGGCGCGCCTGAAAGCAGCATCCCTAGGGTCCTGTCAAAATTTATTGGAGGCTGGGGCAACTAGGCGCGGTCGACGCATCATTTCCGAAACTGTGGGCGTAGCTGAGAGCAGGGTCCTTGAGTGGGTCAACAAGGCGGATCTAATGCGAATAAACGGTATCTCTACCCGGTATGCACAACTATTAGAGGCTGCCGGAGTCGACTCAATTCGCAAACTTCGAAAACGTAGACCCGCGCATTTGCACCAATCACTAGTCATCGAAGATGCAAAGCGTCGAAAACGATTAGTTAATCGTCTACCTTCGAAAAAAGAGGTCAGCGCCTGGGTCAAGCAAGCCAGGAAACTTCCCCAAATAGTCAAATAAATTTATTGGGGAAGGTCAACCCCGGCGCTGTCGAAGAATCGATGAGACCGCTTTACCGTCAGCTTGCCCCTTTGACGCTTTCATAACAGCTCCTACAAACACGCCCTGGACCTTTTCTTCGCCTTCGCAGAACTTCTCCCAAGCGTCTGGGTTTTCCGCTATCGCGGTATCAACCATCTTTTCTAGTTCCGTCGAATCCATTGATTCGAATCCATGTTTCTGAGCTATCGAGGTGGGGTCGAGCCCACTTTCGACCATTTCGGCAAGAATCTGTTTGCTCTGCGTAGCAGTTAAAGCACCCACCTGTTCCATTTCAATTAATTCAGCAAAATGAGCGGGATCGAGTTTGTCTGCTCCATCAATTGTCAGGTTCTGGACTGCATGATTGATGGCTCGGCCGGCATTAGCACCAAGGTCTGCGGCGTTGGAAACTAACCGCGCTAGTCCCTTACTCACGACAGTGGCAGCGGTTTCCATATCAACCCCAGCAAGAGCGACGAGCTTTTCTCTCTGCCGTGCCGGTAATTCCGGCATCGCCGCCGCTATTTCGTTGATCCATCGCCTGTCAGGGTCGAGCAGCACAAGGTCCGGTTCCGGAAAATATCGGTAGTCGTTAGCTTCTTCTTTCGATCGTAAGGTGTGTGTTCTCCCATCTTCTGACCAATGACGGGTTTCTTGTCTCGGTTCTTCGCCAGCCTCATAGAGGTTTATGTGACGCTCAGCTTCATAGGTGACGGCTCGCTGTAACGAACGCAGCGAATTGAGGTTCTTTATTTCGCAACGGGTACGCAGCTCCTGCGAACCGACTGGACGCACGCTTACGTTCGCGTCGACACGCATTGACCCTTCTTCAAGGCGCGCTTCCGACGCTTCGGTTGTTATCAGTATTGCTCGGAGTTCTTCAACATAGGCTCTGGCATCTTCGGCGGATCTGATGTCTGGCCTAGAAACGACCTCCAACAGAGGAACACCAGCCCGGTTGTAGTCGACTAGGGCCTCTTGAGCTCCATGTATTCGGCCGTCTTCTCCACCAAGGTGAGTGGTTTTTCCTGCATCTTCCTCAAGATGAGCACGTTCAATGCCCACACGTGTCCCATTCGGCAAATCCAACATGCCGTCAACACAGATAGGACGGTCATACTGACTTACTTGATAATCCTTAGGCATATCCGGGTAGAAATAGTTTTTTCTATGAAACACCGACGGTTGAATTTCACAACCCAGAGCCAATCCGATGGTCATAGCTAGTTCAACCGCTCGCCGATTCAAAACGGGTAGGGACCCTGGTAAACCAAGACAGACCGGGGTGATATTTGTGTTTGGCTCGTCGCCAAATCTATTCGGCGCATGTGAGAACAATTTTGTTTCGGTTGCCAACTCTACGTGAACTTCTAGGCCGACTACGACTTCCCAATCAGTCATGCGGTACCTCGCTCCGGAGCCTGCGACTCGATAAATGACGCCGCTTGAAACATCTGGGCTTCCCCTAATTGGGGCGCCATTATCTGCACCCCAACTGGCATTCCGCTCTGGCCTGTTCCGAATGGGACGGAAATCGCAGGGTCGCCAACCAGATTGCTGGGCACGGTACAGGTATCGCATCGGTACATGTTCATCGGGTCGGACCGCTCGCCAAATTTGAACGCTACTGACGGCGAGGTCGGCGATAAGAGAAGGTCATGATTCGCGTATACCGCGTCAAAGTCTCTCCTGGTAAGAGTTCTGACCTTCTGAGCTTTTCCGTAATAGGCGTCATAGTAGCCAGCGCTCAAAGCGAACGTTCCCAACATAACTCGGGCAATGACTTCGTCGCCGAACCCGTCTCTTCTGGTAGCTGAATTCATGGCTGCTACCTCGCTGCCTTCGGCTCTGAGGCCATATCGGACACCGTCGTAGCGAGCTAGGTTGCTGGAGGCTTCGGCTGGCGCGATCACATAGTACGCGGTTAGCCCGTATTCAACCGCTGGTACCGAAACCAAGTCAACGGTGGCTCCGCCAGCTCTTAAAGCGTCAGCGGTTTGGTGAACTTGGGCGACGACGTCTTCATCGATGCCTTCCAAAAGTTCAGAAACCAACCCAATGCGAAGACCTTCAACTCCACGCTCGAGACCATGGCTGAGGTCGGGTACTGGTGAAGGGATCGACGTGCTATCCAGAGGGTCGTGACCTCCAATTATTTCCAAAACTAAGGCTGCGTCTGCTACATCGTCGGCAAAGGGTCCGATCTGGTCGAATGACGAAGCAAACGCCACTAGGCCGTATCTACTGACCAGGCCGTACGTCGGCTTTACACCTACCACTCCACAGAGCGCTGCTGGCTGCCGGATCGATCCTCCAGTATCTGAACCCAACGCGAGGGGAGCAAAGCCTGCGGCTACGGCAGCGGCAGATCCGCCGCTGGATCCTCCGGGTACTCGGGTTAGGTCATGAGGGTTGCGTGTCGGGCCGAAGGCAGAGTGTTCGGTCGAACTCCCCATCGCAAACTCGTCCAGATTAGTTTTGCCGATGATGACAGCCCCCGCTGCGCGAAGCCGTTGCACAACTGTGGCGTCGTATGGCGGCTCCCATCCCTCAAGGATCCGCGAAGAACAGGTGGTCGCAAGATTTCTGGTGCAGAGGTTGTCTTTTAGAGCCACCGGTATGCCCGCGAGCGGTCCAGGGTCACGCCCGGAGGCAACGGTTTCATCAATCTTGCCAGCAACCTCGATAGCCGTTTCACGGTCAACCAAATTGAACGCATGAACATCTCGCTCTTTGGCATCAATTGTCTGGAGGAAGTCCTCCAAAACATCCGTCGCGCTTTTACGAGATTCCCGAATATCCGACGCCAATTCTCTAGCGGAGTTCAAGATGACTCTCCCAAAATAGGGGGAACCCGGAATTGGCCATCTGCAACATCTGGAGCTTGTGCCAACACCTCTTGGGGTTCGATAGTGGGACCCACGACATCGTCTCTGAGAACATTCGATAGTGGGTACGGGTGCGACATTGCTTCAACGGATGCAAGATCGAGCCCCTCCAACTGACTGACATGATCAAGTATTTTTCCAAGATGCTCAGTGAAGTGAACCAATTCCTCAGGGTCGAGTTCAATACGCGCCAGTGAAGCTATGTGGGCAACAAGATCTTGTGAAAGTGGTTGACTCATAGTGTTTATTCTCGAAAGCAGTTCACATGTAGGGGTCGTTCTCGCTCAGGGGTTCTTGCCACCATTCCACAGATGAGGGTTCCCAATCCTCAGCGGCAAGAGGATAGATGCAATCTACGGGACATGGATCCAAACACTTGTCGCAGCCCGAACACAATTCCGGCAAGATAATCACATCAATACCATGATTAAAGATCGCGCCGAAATTTGGCGGACAGGCGCGAACACATGCATCGCAGTTGATGCATTCAGACATATCTATGTACATAGGGGGATTCGGCCATTTGGCGTTACGTTCGCGCTTTTCGATTCGCTCCAGTCGCGCTGGACTGTTTCCCGATGCCATCTAGAGAATTGTACGGGGCTAGTTTCGTTCCAAATCGGCAACTAGCTACAACTCTTGGTTATTAATCAGACAGGACCCACAAGAGGACTGCAGAATCGGGCGCCAACATCGTTCCAGCCGGGGGTTCTGTTGCCTGAACCAGCTCTCCTTCACCCGCAATTTCCCCGAGCTTGAGTCCCACCTCATCTAGACGTTGCTCGGCTTCCACAACGGTAAGACCTCTCATGTCAGGCACCTCTCGTCGATCCGGACCAGCTGAAAGCGTCAATGAGACCGTGGACCCTCGTTCCACCAACAAGCCTGGCGTCAAGCTCTGCCGCACAACTATGCCTTGGAGCACGGAGTCACTGACCTCGTAATTCAAAATCCGCCCGGTAGTTAATTGAAGAGCATTCAGTGCTTCCTCCGCACTTTCCTGATCAAGACCTACTAGCTGCGGAACGGTTCGAGGGACAGGGCCTCCGGAAACAACAAGCACCGCCCGAGTTCCCGGTTCTCTCAAAGACCCGGCGAGCTCTGTCTCGCCATCAATCAAGAGCTTTATCACTTCACCGGCTGCGATCGTCTCGTCGTAGAGCGGCTGCACAAGGTCAACTTCAAATCCTTTGCTTGCAAGACGAGCAGAAGCAGCCTCAGTTGACAAACCGAGAACTAGTGGGGTCATGCGCAGGCGCGGTCCGCTGGCCACTTCAACGATAAGCATCGCTCCTTCTGCTAGACGACTTCCAGCTTCGGGTCGCTGTGCTATCACGATTCCGTTGGGGACTTCGTCGGTGCGGACCTGGTCTTCATCAAGAATCCACGCAACTGAGTCAGCGATGGCCCGAACCTCGCCGATGGTGCGACCGGTGTACTGGTCAACCAGGTGAGTAGAAACACCTTGTGGGCGGACACTACTCACAGCCCACGCAGTTGCAGCAGAAAGCAACATCAGAACACCAAGCGCAGCTGCTCCCACTTTCCACACGGGCCGCCAACGAACTTGCTTGAAGTCTGCAGCTTCCGCCTGCACTCTCTGCTGACCCTGATTCGCGGTTGTGAGCGGACTCGCAAGGGACTCAGGGATAGCAATAGGTGCTGGTTTCACGAAGCTCGCGGCCGCGTCGATAAGTCCTTCCATCAGAAACTTGGCATCACAACGCATGTCTGGATCGGGATCGAGAGCCGATTCAAAAACGTCTTGCGCGGGACCAAGGTCCGGTCTAGTAGATATTTTTTCTTGGCCCGCTGCGTCAGCAGCTTCGGTCATGGTCGAAGTTCCCTCGGCCGCAACCCAGAGAGTCATTGCAAGGGAATAGACATCAGATTCCGGACTGCTAAGACCCTTACTAGTTTCAGGCGCCAGAAACTCTTGTGACCGGTCGTCAACACCAGTTCCCACAAGGTCAAGACGTCCGGCTTCAGCGGCTCCTAACGCATTACCCAAATAAACTGCCGAAAGTTTCGAAGATGTATTCAAACCTAGGGTCACGTTGCCCGGTGAAATATCTCCATGGCAAATCTCGTTACCATGAAGGGCTTCAAGGCCTGAGGCGAGTTCGACACCTAGTTTGACTACTTGGGCCGCGTTAAGTCTGTGCCCGGCTGCCAAGAAAGACCCGAGAGTAACCCCGGGGCAATGTTCGACTACGACGTAGACGCTCTCTCGAAATCGGCCCCAGTCATGTACCTGTTCTATGCAGGGGTGCGACACCAACGCCGCCTTAGTCGCATCAACTACGAGATATCTCGCAAATTCAAGATCTTCGGAAATCGAGGGGCCAAAAATCTTGATGGATACCTGATCACCAGTCTCTAGGTCATGAGCGAGATAGTTGACTGAAGCCTGGGCGTGACTCTGGTAGGTCATGAGTCGGTAACGGTCATCTAGAACTCGACCCGTTAATTCGTCTGACTCGTCAAGAGGCACAACCCGACAGTATCGCTAGTAACGGACACTCTCATCGCGTCGAATTTCAACCGCTTCGATATTCGGCCATGATAGGGAGGTGGAGAAGCCTCGAAAAGGCGATGAGTCAATGGACCATGACGCTGTGAACTGGAGCCTTAGGAAAGGTGTTGCCTCATCCTTGACGATACTGGTAGTCCTCTCTCTAGGGTTGGTGATTTGGGTCGCCTCATCGACTCGGGGGGCGCCACAGCCGACTACTTTGCCGAGTGGACTCCTAGCAGTGATCCCTGAAGAAGGGGACCAAGCTCCGAAACAGACCTTGGTTGGTGTTTCCTTAAGTCCTGGTTGGGAGCCAACTCTCATAATTGATGACGTCGCTATTCCCAATAATCAACTAAATGCTGGTACTCAACAACTAGGAGAATTCTTCTTTAGCCCCGGCAGCGACATGGTGATCTCTCAGTTACGACGAGGCCTCATTTGCGCGAGGGTTATCGCTATTCCGGTCATTGATGTCGAGGCAGACAACATTAATTATCAGTGGTGCTGGACCTCTTTCTAATTCAGCTCCTTACGGCAGTTGCCCTTTTTCAAGCAAATGGCGAAGTTCTTGCTCCCCCACAATCGGTATACCTAATTCAGATGCTCTATCCATTTTCGACTGACCAGCGTCGTTGCCTGCAACCAACGCATATGTGCTCTTTGAAACGCTGCCGGGGGATTTACCACCTCTAGCAATAATCGATCTTTTCGCTTCATCCCGACTCAGGAACCAACCATCCAAAGACCCTGTTACTACGATCGAACGGCCCACAAGCAGCTGCGGTGCATCCGCCTCACCGTCAGTGATATCTAGACGCACCCCATACAGTCGGAACTTCTCAACTACAGACTTATTGTGATCATCTGCAAAGAAGTCTGTAACGCTTTGGGCTATCACGGGTCCAATCCCATCTATGACTTCGATATCGTCAGTTTTTGCCTCCGTGATGGCTTCTAGGTTGCCGAATCTGCGGGCAATGAGTTCTGCTGCGCTTGGGCCTAGATGCTCGATGCCTAGCCCTATCAGAACGTTGGCCAAGGGTCGCTCTCGGGCTGCGTCGATGGCAGACATCAAGTTATTGACCAAAGTTTCGTTTGAGGAGTCGCTCACCAAAAGTTCCATGAGTTGCGGCTTGCTTAAAGCAAACAGATCACCAACGTCATCAGCCATGCCTCGCTCTACGAGTCCGCGAACTGTCCGTTCACCCAAGCCCTCGATATCCATGGCATTTCTGCTCGCAAAATGACTGATCCCGGTCTCTACACGGGCGGGACACGATCGATTGACGCAATAGGTGTTCGCATCACCTTCCAAACGCTCTAAGGCTAAGCCACAGCTCGGACATACCTTTGGGAAGGACCAGGGTTTCGAGTCAACAGAGCGGTCAGCCAAGATTGGGCCCACAACTTCTGGAATAACATCACCGGCTTTACGAACCACCACCATGTCGCCGGGGCGAACATCTTTAGTAGCCACTTGATCTTCGTTATGTAACGTCGCCATTCCAACTGTTGAACCCCCAACGAATACGGGTTCAAGAACGGCAAACGGGGTCGCGCGACCAGTACGTCCTATCGAAACGTTGATATTGATCAGACGCGTAATTTTTTCTTCGGGCGGAAACTTAAAAGCGATCGCCCATCGTGGAGCCCGACTTGTGGATCCCAACATCTCACGTTGGGCTAGGTCGGCAAGCTTGACCACCACGCCGTCGATCTCGTAATCAGGTTCATGACGTTTCGACTTCCAGAATTCGCAGAATTTTTGGACGTCCGAAAACTCGGAAAATTCGGTGACTTCGGGGTTAACCGGAAGTCCCAAACTGTGCAGCAATTCAAAAGTCTCTTCCGATGAAGCCATTTGCGGGCCACCACGGACTTCGCCAATCTGATAACTCCAAAAAGCCAGCTTCCTTGACGCTGTGACTGTCGGGTCTTTCTGTCGAAGACTTCCTGCCGCCGTATTTCTCGGATTAGCAAATACTGGTTCGCCCTTTGCTAGTTGTTCTTCGTTTAGGGCTTCGAAACGAGAAATTGGCAGGTAGACCTCACCCCGGACCTCAAGCACCTCGGGAGCGTTCTTAATTTGGTGAGGAATATCTTCGATCGTTAAGACATTATGCGTGACATCTTCTCCAACTCGGCCGTTGCCTCGAGTTGCCGCTTGAACTAGTTCTCCGCTTTCGTATCGAATGGAGACGGCAAGTCCGTCAAACTTCAGTTCACATACAAACTGACATGAGTCTGCGCCGCGTATACCTTTCAAGACTCGCTCGTACCATGATTGAAGCTCCTCCATATCCATGGCGTTGTCGAGCGACATCATGGGAATTTTGTGTTCAACAGGAGCAAAAATTTCGTTGGGAGCCGAACCAACCGATTGAGTGGGCGATTCTGGTGTCACCAGGTCAGGGTGACGGGCTTCGATTTCAGCGAGCTCGCGTAATAACCGGTCATAGACTGCATCTGGAACGGTTGGCTCGTCACGCCCATGATAAGCCTCGTTGTGAGCTGCGATCTGGTCGCGTAACTGAGTCACGCGATCTTGATCTGAATCAAATTCAGTCATGACAGGACCGACTCTAGCTAGCCGGAAGCCCAGGTTTTGTCGTTCTAAAAGTTCAGTAGTTAGGAACAACCTCCTCAGATGAGCCACGATTGGGGTGTGAAGGTCGTCAATCCTCTTACAATTTTGCTCGGCGTCTGGGCAGCGATGCCATTTTCGCTCGGAGCTGCCATCGATTCAGCACTGACAGAAGACGCAGCCCAGCGACAGGTGTGGGCGTCGATCGCTTTCTGGATTGTGTGGGGGTTCGTCCTAGGATGTTTGATTCTTAAAAGGCCGTGGGGCTTAACGATGATGCGTGTTCTTGCGCCAGCAATGCTTCCCGCCCTGTTTGCTGCACACTTGTATTCCCGTATTTCGACAGGCATTTTCGTTGTGGCTCTCGTTCATGCCGCAGCCGTGAGTTTGTTGGCACTACTGCCCGAAACTGGCAACGTCATGGTCGATGGCATTAGCTACGGCGACGAAAAGCGGTTCTTGCTTCGTATCCCGAGCGCCATTCTTGTTGGACCATTAGCGCTGGTCTGGGGGATAGTGATCTTGTCCGCTTCTTCAGGCCCTATCTTTATCGTCTCAGATAATTGGCGCCTTGGAGTGCCTGCGCTCGCAATCGGATGGCCGATCGCCGTATTCGGCTGCAGAGCAATGCATCAACTTGCGCGAAGGTGGATCGTTTTCGTACCAAACGGCTTCGTCATCCATGATCATTTGGCTACTAGAGAACCTTTTCTTCTTCGCCGTCAAGACATTATTTCTTTAGGTCCTGCTCCAGCCGACGCTGATATCAATGCTGAAGGTGTCGTTGACGTGAGCCAATTTGCCTTAGGTCCTGTACTTCAAGTCACTCTTCATGGGGAAGTGGAGGTGGTGCCAAGGTCTCGCGGTGTGAGCGAGGTGAAATGGGCAAAAATTATTTTATTTTCACCAACCCGCCCTGGAGCAGTACTGCAAGAGGCTCGTCTGCGCAGACTCGTGCGTTGACGCCTATATTGCCGTTGCTCCGCCAATGACAAGGTCATCGATATAGAACACCACGGCCTGGCCCGGCGCCACCTTCCGGTGGGCGTCAACCCACTGCACGTTGCCATCGGCGGTCAGAGAACCGGACGCCTGGTTTCCGTGAGCACTGATTTGAACCTGCACTGGTCCTATGTAGGGCTTGTCTGCCCACACATGATCAGCCAACTGCACTTGCTCTGACAATAAATCCTGGGCACCGCCAACGACTACTCGCCGAGATGGAACATCAACATGGACCGCGTAGGTCCTATCCGCGTTGCCACCAAGGTTCAGTCCTCTTCTCTGTCCGATGGTTACCAACTCAACCGCGTCGATAGTGCCCAGATCGTTACCTTCTACGTCGACGACATCCGCAGTGTGCAGGTCAAGCCGGTCCGACAGAAAACTGGTACGTCCCTCAGAGGCCGTGATAAAGCAAACGTCTTGGCTATCGGGTTTTGCCGCTGATCGAAGACCCTGATGATGCGCTAGCTCGCGCACTTCGCTTTTCGTCATTTCTCCAACTGGGAACCGAAGCATGGAGAGGTCCTGCGCTGTCAGCATGTATAGGACGTAGGACTGGTCTTTGCCGTCATCGACCCCGCGCGCGAGTCGCAATCCTCTATCGGTTTCGATGATTCTGGCGTGGTGGCCAGTAGCCACCAAGTCAAATCCCAATTTCTTGGCGCGACTAACGAGAGCATCGAACTTTATGTGCCGGTTACATTCAATGCATGGGTTAGGGGTCAAACCCGCCGCATGCGCGTCTACGTACGGACTAACCACATGTCGATCAAACTCTTCGCCGTAGTTGAAGACAAAGTGATCAATATCTAATTGCTGTGCGACACGACGAGCGTCATCAACATCGGAAACCGAACAGCACCCTTGATCTTGGGGACCTCCCCAAAGTTTGAGAGTCACCCCGGTTACATCATGGCCCTGTTCCTTCATGAGGGCAGCCGAAACAGCGCTGTCGACACCTCCTGACATCGCGACCAGCACGCGACTCACGATGCACCTCTGAGCTGCTCCACACAGCCAGGTATCGCCTCGACAGCGTGCTCAACTTCCCAATTTTCAGTGCACCAGCCAAGCGAAAGCCGCAATGATCCGGCAGCAACAGTCCTATCCATTCCCATAGCAGCTAATACATGTGAAGGATCCATGGCTCCAGAAGCACAAGACGCAGCAGCGGAAGCCATCACCCCATGTCGTTCGAGCAACACCAGCAAAGCTTCACTCTCGACATCTTCAATAACTATCTGCAGAATCCCTGCAGCCCTTTGTGATTGGGGAATCGTTTCAAAACAACCAGGTATCGCTGTAGTTAGAGCACTAGCGAGCCGTTCGCTGAGGCCACCCAAGCGATCAATCTCACTCTCCCTTGATTCGTCAAGGCACTGTAAAGCGACTCCTAAGGCCACGATGCCGGCCGTGTTATGCGTGCCACTCCTACGTTCTGCCTCTTGTCCCCCACCAAGTATTTGCGGAACTACGGCAACATGGTTTCGAACCGCCAACAGGCCGATCCCTTTGGGTGCGCCAAATTTGTGCCCGCTAAGCGACATCATGTCTGCCTGACGCGCAGCATTAACGATGTCGAGCCAATTAACGGCTTGAACGGCATCTGTGTGCAGCAACGCCTGAGGGGCGCAACGATCTCTTACTTCAGCAACCGCTTCGAGATCAATAATTCTGCCCGACTCATTGTTAACCAACATCACCGACACAACCGAAACATCCTCGTCAAGCACGGCTTCGAGATGTTCGAGATCGATGTCACCGTCCGAAGTGACTCCAACCAGCCGCCCATTATGAGATTCCACCGGATAAAGCACTGCGTGATGTTCAGTTTCAGGACAGACAGCGATTCCATTTGGGTTGCATACTCCATGAATCGCAAGATTGTCTGATTCAGTACCGCCGCTAGTGAAGACAATCTCGTGTGGCCCAAATCCTAAAAGCGTTGCACAGACTTCTCGAGCATCATCGATGGCTGCTCTGGAGGATCGAGCCATTCGGTGCCCACCTGATGGATTACCGAAGTGCTCGGTTAAGTAGGGCATCATTGCATCAAGAACAACTGGCCTAATCGGAGTCGAGGCAGCACAATCGAGGTACACCGGGCGATCTAACTTGGCTGTCTCCATCACCCCAAGGCTACGCCCCGAAATAAAGTGAGCGACATGGAGCTGTCGAATTCAGTCAACTACCTGTGTTCAACTTACGGAGATGCCTTTGCTGATGTTTATGACGATTGGTACCAGCAGGTCACAGATGTTGAAGGGACAGTAGCTCTCATAAGCAATCTTTCCGAAGGTCTCGATGTCTTAGAGTTGGGCGTTGGGACCGGTCGCTTAGCGCTACCAATCGCAGCCGCCGGAGTACCTATCACCGGTGTCGACTCATCTTCAGAAATGCTCAAACATCTAACCGCTAGAGATACTTCGGGGCTGGTTACCACTCATCTAGCCGATATGTCTAGGTGGCTTCCGGCCGGGCAGTTCAAAGTAATTTTTTGTGCCTACAACACATTTTTTAATCTTGTCGATCCAGACGACCAAGAAAAATGTCTTCAGCTTGTCAGCGATCATTTAACACCCGACGGCCTGTTCGTTCTAGAAGCTTTTGTGCCATCAAATTATTCTCTTCTACCGACCAGGGGTGTCGAGTCCCGCCACACGACGGAAGCTACTGTGCTCAACATCACAGTCCGAGAAAAGATGTCCGGAGTTGTGCGAGGCCAAAGCGTCCAGTTGGGTGATGCGGGACCCATCCTTAGACCTTGGCGAATCCTTATTAAAACGCCCGATGAACTGGACCAGGTGGCCGCTCGACACGGCTTGGATTTGGTGGAACGGTGGCAAGATTGGTATCAAAGGCCCTTTACCAGCAGTAGCGATCATCATGTCTCGGTCTACGCTTCAACCAGTTCTTAATTGTGTTCCGAAAATAGAAGGCAAAGGTCAATGCAAGTCCAGGTCTCGATAGATCTTCCTGCAGCCCCTGCAGAGGTATGGGGTTATTTACGAGACATCACGAAGCATTCTGAGTGGATGATGGATGCACTCAGTGTGGATTTGACATCGGAGATCTCCGAAGGTGTCGGGGTTACCTTTGTTTGCCTAACAGCTGTCGGTCCTTTTCGACTTCGCGACCATATGGAAGTGGTTGCGTGGGAACCTGAGAAACTCATGGCTGTTAAACACTCAGGCCTCGTGGCTGGAGTCGGCCAATTCACCCTTTCTCCTATTTCAGCAGGAACGCGTTTTAGCTGGGACGAGTCGATTGATTTGCCGTGGCATTTCGCGGGCAAGATTGGAGAACGACTTGCGAAACCAATCCTGACTGCAATCTGGCAACGAAATTTGAAGAGTCTCAGAAAAAGAATTCTCCAACGACAGGAAGCGGGAACAGGGGCGGAACCAGGAGGACTCATCGGTATCGGTTCTGAATCGGAACTGCGCCACTACGGCCCAGATCATGTGATTCGCACAAGTACCCGAGAGCAGGACTTGTCCCGAGAAGCTGAAGCATTGGAGATAATGGCATCTAGAGGTTTTCCGGCCCCTCAATTAGCCGAACGCTTATCTGCGTCTTCGCTCGTGATAGAGCGCATCGAGGGTCCAACCATGCTGGAAGACCTCACATCAAGGCCATGGACATTGAACAGACATGCAAAAAACCTTGCCCGTTTACACAAGGCACTCGGAACAATCCCCGCTCCATCAGATTGGGAGAGGGTCAGCGAAGGTGATTCCATCGTCCACTTGGACCTACATCCGGGCACCATCAAAATAAGTAACGGTAAACCAATAGTGTTGAACTGGAACAGGTCATCTCGCGGATCCTCGTCATTTGATGCAGCAGTGACCTATGTGATTCTCCGAACAGCTGAATCGAATAGCGGGCGGCTATCCCACTTGCTTATAGGTAGCCTCAGGAAACGATTCGCCAAGGTTTTTGTGAACGAATTCGGTGCTGCNGAGNTCTTTGCTCAGGTGCGCGGAGCGGCAGAACTCNGGCTNCTNGACCTCAATTTNTCTCCAACTGAAAGAGAGGCCGTNTTCGCTTTAGCGCGAGGCGAGCTCGATTAGTTCAACCATCAGACAAATCAATGAGGCGAGCCGCTGCCGCATACGGNTCAATCTCTCCGCGCGCNAACTTCTCTTTTAGCTCGGCTGTCTCTGNGNTTTCCATTGNGGNGATCACTCGCTGTTCGAGNCTTTGACTCACNATTTCAGTCAGTTCAGCCTGGACGCGAAGGNTGCGCCGTGCCTNAAGCTCACCACTTNCTTCGAGGTAAGACCGNTGCTCTNCAACCGTTCGCCANAGCTCATCAGCACCAATTTGGTCAGTGGCCACCGTCATCACNATGGGAGGTTCCCAGTCCCCAAGCGACGAAAGTTCNAGCATCTGNTGAATATCNCGTCGAGTGTCATCNGCACCCTTACGATCAGATTTATTGATTACGAATATGTCGGCNACTTCCATTAGNCCAGCTTTATTNGCTTGAACGGAATCGCCCCAACCCGGGTTCACAACCACGATNGTCGTATCTGCAGCTCCCGCTATNTCNACCTCTACTTGCCCAACNCCGACCGTTTCAACAAGTATCCAGGGCCAACTCAATGCGTCAAGCACACGGATGGCTTGAGGTGTAGCNAGACTCAGCCCTCCCAGATGACCTCGGGTCGCCATGGATCGGATATAAATTCCGTCATCCGTCACGTGGTCTTGCATGCGAACTCGATCACCCAAGATCGCTCCACCGGTATATGGAGACGAGGGGTCCACTGCCAGAATGGCNAGCCGTTGTTGTTCTGAGCGAACAACTGAAGCCAACTCNGCAGCNAGACTGGACTTTCCTGAGCCTGGTGCACCCGTCATTCCGACCGTATACGCGGCTCCGGCTTGAGCGTAGGTGTGAGCCCCCAATACACGCGCCTNNTCNCCNCCGCGTTCNACGAGGGACATAAGTCTNGCNAGGGCTAAACGCTTNCCTNCACGTGCTGCCTCAAACAAGGCGACGGGGTCTGTGCTCGGCCGGTTCATCTAAGACAGTCGGTTAGTAGATCATCAATCAAGTTCGCGCGACTTTGGCGCCGACGGACGAGAGCTTACCTGCCAAATCCTCATATCCCCGNTCCACGTGATGGGCGTTCGAAATAACCGTTTCTCCNTCCGCAGCNAATCCCGCAATGACTAACGCTGCTCCGGCCCGTATGTCGTGAGCCCTTACNGGGGCACCTGACANCCGGTCAACACCGCGCACTACNGCGTGNCGACCTTCAGCTCGTATTTCCGCACCCATCCGAACCAACTCATCTATGTATCGGAACCGTCCNGCAAATATGTTCTCTGTGACCATTCCNGCTCCATGTGCAACNGTGAGCGCTGCAACCANAAAAGGTTTGTAGTCAGTNGCTAAACCNGGGTANGGGAGCGTCGATACNTCAACAGCTTNGAGGCGNCCAGTTACCTCNGCCCGCANGCCTGAATCGTCTTCCTCNAGATTCATGCCCATNTCTTCAAGCTTGCGAAGAAGCATCTCCATGTGATCCGGGCGGGCGCCTCGTAGTCGAATNTGTCCCCCNCAGACAGCNAAAGCAGAGAGATATGTTGCTGCTTCTATNCGGTCAGGNATCACGGAGTAGGTAACAGGAGTCAGCGTCTCAACACCTTTAATANTGAGNCGCGACGTTCCTACTCCNTCAATTTGAGCTCCCATTTGCGACAGAAAATTTGNGAGGTCAGTTATTTCTGGTTCNCTCGCTGCATTTTCGATAACCGTCACGCCNTCAGCTAGGACCGACGCCATCAGNAAATTTTCGGTAGCCCCNACCGATGGAAACTCCAAGAACACCTCGGATCCAATCAATCGATCAGCCTGNCCACTTATGTCGCCATGTTCATAGGAAAAAGTTGCTCCNAACTGTTCNAGGCCCTGTANGTGCATGTCGATCGGGCGAGACCCAAAGTCGTCTCCTCCCGGCATCGCCACTCTGGCTTGACCGATTCTGGCGAGTAGCGGCCCNAAGACAACTATGGAAGCCCGCATNCGTTCNACCAAGCTNTAGGGCGCNACCGGGTCGATNTCAGCNGGGACATCGATATCGATGCGTTGNCCNGTCCTCTGAATNTTGACTCCCATGGCNTCGAGCAGCTCNGCCATGATCGCAACATCTGTTATGTCGGGAACATTAGTCAGTGAAGTTGATCCTTCAGCTAACAGCGATGCTGCCATCAGTTTTAGTGCACTGTTCTTCGCTCCGCCGATATGAAGGTCTCCATTTAAAGGCCCACTTCCCAACACAAGGAATTTATCCATCCCTCCAGTATGTTCATCCAAGTGGAGAAGGACACATCACTCCCGTGACTCATTTAGAAATAACGCACCAATTAGACGATGACGGGCTTAGACGCGTTCGTCTCCCAAGAACCGATTTAGTNCAGGAAAAAGNTCTNGGGANCAACCAATTTTNNCTGATTGATGGNCCNTTCAAGACTTACAAGAGNACCCTCACNGTTACTTCCNAACCNAATAAACACCTNGTCACTGAACGATTTGACTATGAACTCTCGATCCCATGGTTNGGCTTTCTGTTCCGNTGGCCAGTTCGCCACGCTCTTCGTAACCGTCGCGATGACGGTTCCACACCATTTTGGGCTCCNCCTGATCATTTNGGNCAAAGAGCGNCAACAATTTTCTCCACNTTGTGCGCCATTGCATTACTTTCAGGCTTTCTCTCNAACGCTCCNGCCGAAACACACACNTACGCNGCAGACGANTTTAGNGTCAACCAGTTGAGNCAAGGGTTTCTTGGAGCTCTNATTCGTGTCGGCACNTTGCTAGCGATTGGGTTTGCNGTACTNGCTGACCGGCATGGACGGCGNCGTATCCTCGCTTGGGCGATGGCNTTTGGAATCGCGTCCTCATGCGCTGCNGCTCTNGCTCCCTCNATAGAAATCTTCGCTATTTGTCTCGTAGTNGTCAGAACCTGCAACGCAACACTCGNGGCAATNATNGTNGTTTTCGCTCTNGAAGANNTACCAGCNGGCAGTCGTGCTTGGGGTCTCTCNGTACTNGGNCTTTCAGCGGCTCTAGGAGCTGGTTTTGTTGTCTGGGCGCAACCCGTAGCCGGTATNGCCGAGTGGACCTGGCGCGTNATCTTCTTGATCCCNCTNTTGATGATCCCNNTGATCGTTGGNATCATTCGNCGACTTCCCGAAAGTCGAAGATTCATTAACCATGNAACCGGCCTNAAGCTAGGTAACTACTGGAGGCCGTTNGCGTTACTGGGGGGAACCTATTTCCTGCTCGGCCTNTTTCTTTCACCNATCGATTGGTTCAGAAACGAATATTTGCGCGACGAACACAGCTTCAGCGCTCTCGAGGTCAGTCTTTTCGTNGTNACAACCGCCACTCCGGGAGGTATCGGTCTTTACCTAGCAGGTCGGGTAGCCGATTTGCGTGGGAGAAGAATCGTCGTAGGGGTGGCGACAGTAGTCGGGCTTGGCTTTACCACTATCTTTTTTAATTCTTCTGGAGCTTTACTCTGGCCTCTTGCCTTGGCCGCTATCACGCTAGCCAGCGGCCTATTGCCGGCGATAGGTGTATATCGAGCTGAGATGTTCCCTACAGCTGTGCGAGCTCGAGCCGCGACAATCGTGGGCGCAATCGGCGTTGTGGGTGGATCTATCGGGATTGTGGCCGCNGGCTGGATGCGCGTACGGTGGGGNTCTTTTGGCCCCGCTATGACCGTTCTTTGGGTAGGTCCACTCATCGCAGCGTTGATCGTTTGGAAACGGTTCTACGAAGGNACGCGGCAAGAGTTAGAGACGNTGAATCCTGAGGATGTCGAACCTCTGGGTCATTNAACCACGACGNTCTATTTNGACAACAGAGCCCATTCGTTTACGGCTTGAGTGATTGTTGCGACATGAGCNCGACTTGTTGGGTCATGACGTCCACCNNCCAGGAACTTGGTNGCTACTTCCCCTCTTATCTGCGTCAGGTGTTCGCCGAACTCTTCGGGAGAGCCGAACGGNTCATTGTCTCCGGANACGAACAGGCATGGCACTTTGATGTTGTCGAAATGTTCAACACGTAACTTGTCTGGCTTATCGGGTGGGTGGAGNGGATAACTNAGTAGAAGTAACCCGGCGGCAGGCATCCCTTCAGCTACCGCCATTGANCAGATCCGGCCTCCCATCGAACGACCCCCGTANACAAGNCGATCTGGTCGACACCCCAATTCATCTGCTATCGCCTGTTGCTCCTGAANAAGTTCAGCAACCAATTTCGGNGCTCTGGGAGGNACACGCTTTCCCTCGCGGCGATACAAGAACTCNCGTCTGATAACCGGCAGCGGCGATAGTGAGTCCTGTAACGCCACGAGGGTCGCATGCTCCTTNGTACCTCCCGCACCNGGGAACANAACCATTCCTTCAATCATCGGCATGCAGACTCCTTATGGGGGCAGAATAGGTGTCAATCCTNATGAGGAGGGACATGTAGATGACAACTACTCAGTTCGCAAAGGGGGCCGTGCTTACATCCGTCATCGAAGGAGTAGGNGTGGTGACCNTAAATCGCCCTGAGGCNCGAAATGCTNTAAGTAGNGAGGTTCTTAGAGCNCTACCNCAGGCCCTGAATTCCTTGGACCAAGATCCTGNTGTAGACGTTCTGGTNATCACTGGGTCAGATCCAGCGTTTTGTGCNGGACTGGATCTCAAAGAACTAGGTGGGTCCGGAGGGAATATAGACCCAGATGCTNCTTTGGAAGCCAGTGGNCCTTTCCCCAGCCGCTCNAAACCATTGATCGGNGCCNTNAACGGAGTAGCNGTGACTGGCGGACTGGAACTGGCTCTTGCTTGCGATTTTCTNATCGCGTCTGACCGGGCNGCCTTNGCAGATACCCACGCCCGGGTNGGNGTGATGCCTGGTTGGGGACTTAGCGTGCTNCTTCCCCAAGCAATNGGTGTCCGGCGGGCTCGAGAAATGAGTTTGACCGGCAATTACGTGGATGCCACTACCGCTGCTGAATGGGGTCTAGTTAATAAAGTCGTTCCACATGACAGTCTCCTCGAAACAGTCCACTCACTAGCGTCTGACATTCGTTCCAACGACCAAGGCGGTGTTCAGCAGATGGTCAGAACTTATGAACGGACCGCTGCTACCACCATCGGGGAAGGGTGGGAGATAGAGGCTTCAATGGGAAGAGATTGGCTAAAGAAGACCAACTTCAAACCGGAGAAGGTGGCGCAACGAGTCGCGGATATACAAAATCGAGGGCGAGCTCAGAACAACTTCTAGGTCAGGTACTGCGCGCTTCAATCATTCGGACAATCTGTCCCGCTATTTCTAAGCTTGCTGTTGCCGCAGGGCTGGGTGCATTAAGGACATGCAGACTGTTGTTGGTCTGGGTAATCGCGAAGTCATCCATTAATTCTCCTTCTGCGTCCATTGCTTGAGCCCGAACCCCAGCTGGGCTCGCTTCCAAATCTTCAACACCGATTTCCGGTACCAATCGCTGCAAAGCACGCACAAAGGCAGCTTTACTCACCGATCGCCATATCTCGCCAGCTCCCGTGCGCCAATACTTACGGGCCAATCTCCATAACCCCCGATTACCTATGTGCTCCCGGATTTGCCTAGGTTCGATGTCTCGCCATCTATACCCCTCACGGGCCATCGCCAGGACAGCATTCGGACCGGCATGTACCGAGCCGTCAATCATTCGGGTCAGATGTACCCCTAAGAAGGGAAAGCTTGGATCTGGTACTGGGTAAATCAATCCTCGGACCAAGTCACGACGGTGTGGCACCAACTCGAAGTACTCACCACGAAAGGGCACGATTCGATTTCCTTTCGACGCGTCAACCATTGCCGCGATCTGGTCACAACGAAGACCGGCACAGTTAACAACGAGTCCCGCGACCACGTCTCCTCCGGAAGTTGAGACGCGGGCGCCTTGATGGGATTCTCCTATTGCTAAAACTTGTGTCTGGTAGTTGATAACACCGCCTTGATGTTCTATTTCGGCCGCTAACGCCTCGCAGACTGCTGCGTAGGACACAATGCCAGTCGACGGAACATGGAGTGCTTCAATACCGGAGCAGTGGGGTTCAATTTCATTCAGACGTGAGGCATCGATCAGTTCGGCGTCAAGTCCATTAAGGTCTGCCCGCTCTCGTAAAGCTCGGAGGCGGTCTATNTCATCGCTCTGGGTNGCAACGATGACTTTCCC
Source organism: Acidimicrobiaceae bacterium (assembly GCA_002708935.1). GTDB lineage: Bacteria > Actinomycetota > Acidimicrobiia > Acidimicrobiales > Poriferisodalaceae > MedAcidi-G3. The sequence continues at coordinate 250,427 of PAPO01000006.1, forward strand.
GCAGATCTCGTAATCGATGTCTCGTTCCTCACAAAATTTANCCATNGANCTTCGGCCAGCTACGGCGAGTTCAGCCTTCATNGAACCAGGNGCNTAGTAAATACCNGAATGAAGAACNCCAGAATTTCGACCAGTTTGATGCAACGCTAAGCCCGACTCNCTCTCAAGCACNAGCACTGATGCTCCGGGGNACTGAGCAAGATATCGGNGAGCTGTCGCCAGACCGATAATGCCAGCTCCAACAACTNCGAGGTCAACATGTTTAGAGGTCAAGGGATTAGGCNCTCCTTTGATTCAGAAGGATATTGCGCGCTGCCGTAAGCGCTTCAATCCGCCGCCCCGCGTCCTCTGCAACGCCGCCATGATCGGGATGAGCGGTCCGGAGTAGACGACGAAACGTACGCCGGACNTGCCGCGAGTCTGGTAACTCGTCNATGTGTCGNCCAGAGAATCCCAGGACNTTCAGTGCCCANGTAACTGAGTCAGTGCCTACACCNTTNCCCCAATGATCAGTNGGAGACTTTCCAGACACAAAACGAAGTAGGTCNTCGTGGTCGTGACCTTGCCACCGTCGAGCTGACCGNAAAAGAGTCAATAAGCTTCTNCGCATNGGANTTGGCTGTTGACGAATCCGATANAGGGCCGCCAAAACATGTGGCTCNGGACGNTCNCTAGGAGCCAACTCAAGGGAAANTCGACCGTCTGGNGCACCGACAAGTCGATGGGTNGAACGAGTGAGCCCTATNCGGTCCTCTTGGAGACGNTGGCGGAGGCGCGGNTGTGGNATTCGAGCACCGANTTCAATGAGGTTTAGTAGATCANTTAGATCACTATTTTCNTCATCCTCTAATTGTTGGGCATGAGCGCCAACCACTGCCGCCAGCAATAATCCGCCGGTTCCTGGGGTGGGGTCAAACCTCAACTGATCCTCACCCAAGGCCACGCGNCGCGTAGGAACCGCGGGCCGTGAATGCCAGACGTTGAGCTCTGCCAGAATCACCTTATGGACGCTACTAGCGGAACTGCCTAGTGACTCATACTTATNGCCCGCGAGGGGCTAGGGTCAGTNCGTATGGCTGAGTCACTTTCTGAGCTTCCTGATCGAAATCTNGCCCTNGAGTTGGTGCGTACCACTGANGCAGCGGCTTTAGCAGCGGCTAGGTGGATGGGCAGAGGTGACAANGANGGTGCTGACGGCGCGGCAGTAGACGCTATGCGNATCATCCTCGACTCAGTACCCATGGACGGCTTTGTCGTGATCGGGGAGGGNGAGAAAGATGAAGCACCGATGCTCTACAACGGAGAAGCAATTGGCGATGGAACCGGAGCCAAAACCGACATAGCAGTTGATCCCATTGATGGGACAACGTTGACTTCACTTGGCCGNGGCAACGCTATTTCTGTAATAGCCGTTGCGCCTAGGGGAACAATGTTTGACCCCGGGCCATGCGTCTATATGGANAAAATTGCTGTTGGNCCACAGTCCAAAGGCTTAATTTCTATCGATAAAAGTCCNACCGAAAATCTAGATGCGATTGCTAAGGCNACCGGGCGNGGGGTTCGCGACCTGACCGCCGTAATACTNGACCGAGACAGGCATGCAGAGTTGATTAATGAAGTCCGGGAGAGCGGTGCCCGTATTCGCCTAATTCCCGATGGCGACGTGGCCGGTGCTATAGCGACNGCTACGAGCGACGGTGCTGANGTTCTCTTCGGAGTAGGAGGAACCCCNGAAGGTGTGATTTCTGCGGCNGCGCTTAAATGTCTCGGCGGCGAAATGCAAGGGAAGCTATGGCCAAGNAACGCAAGCGAGCGGCAAGCTGCATTAGATGCTGGATACGATCTTGATCGAGTTCTGCATACTGATGATCTAGTCCGGTCTGATGATGTTTTCTTTGCTGCTACTGGTATCACGGATGGAGAGTTGCTCAGAGGCGTCAGATTCACCTCTGAGGGCGCTATTTCCGATTCTCTGGTCATGCGCTCNAAAAGCGGTACGGTCCGCAAGATCGAAGCAACTCACAANATCGACAAGTTGAGCGAATTTTCGTCGGTNGACTTCACCTGACATCATCACCGTTGTATAGCGAAACGCGTCATTATCGTCTTCNCCTCTATGCTCACTCGTATGTCAACAACCAATGACTTAGAAGAAGGAACAGCTCAGCAGCTGGACTTCGACAAAATCGGTTCGATAGGCCGAAGTGGACATCAGGTNGTGCCCGTAGTTCTGCANGAAGCTGACTCCGGCGATGTGTTATTCGTTGGCTACGCAAACGAAACAGCNTTACGAATGACTCTTGAACTTGAAAGCGCAGTGCTTTATTCAACTTCCAGAGAAGAAATCTGGCACAAAGGNGCCACTTCNGGNGACACATTGTCGTTGGTGGATGTGCGAGTCAATTGTGAGCAGAATTCACTCTTGTACCGAGTTCGACGAGAAGGACAAGGCGCGTGTCACACNCGGGGTCAGGACGGGTCCACAAGATCCGGTTGTTACTACCGAGTTGTTGCCAACGAANACGAATTNTTCTTTGTGGAGTAGCTAANAANTAGCNACGTGGCGTTACCTCGGGAAGGTANCTGAGCTCAGCNNGCTTCTGAGACNTGGATTCGAGTTTCGGCCCACTTCTTNGNAGCTGCAGCCTCAGCGTCATCANCGTCTGCGGNAAGGGCCTGTTCAGCGGCTTGCAGGTCTGATTGNGCGTCCGCCACGTCAATGTCCTGAGCCGCTAGGGCGGCATCGCTGAGAATGGTCACGGCGTTCCCGCTCACCTCGACAAATCCGCCATTGATAGCCAGTGACACCACGCCGTCGTCGGCCCAAAGTTNTGTTTGACCGATATCAAGAGCGCCAATGAACGGCGCATGGTTGTCNAGGAAGGCGATNTCTCCGTCAACGGTNCGGGTNACGACTTGAGAACATTCCCCTGAGAANAGCACCGCTTCGGGTGAGACAAGTTCAACTTGCATANATCAGCCTCACTTACCAATCANGACTGTTCTAATTCGCGGGCCTTAGCCATCGCNGATTCTGCGTTACCGACATTTAGGAAGGCTTGTTCAGGAAGGTGATCGAGATCACCGTTGCACAACATTTCGAACGATTCAATGGTTTCCTCAATCGGCACGAAAATTCCTGGCATGCCTGTAAACACTTCGGCAACGAAGAATGGCTGAGACAGGAACCGCTGAATCTTTCGAGCTCGATCAACTGTGATCCTGTCCTCTTCGGATAGTTCATCGAGACCAAGAATGGCGATGATGTCTTGAAGTTCTTTGTAACGCTGCAAGATCTCCTGGACCCGACGAGCCACCGCGTAGTGCCTGTCTCCTACGACCTCAGGAGTGAGAATTGTTGAGGTAGACGCCAACGGATCCACCGCCGGATAAATACCCAACGATGCAATTTGACGACTTAGTTCAGTCGTCGCATCCAGGTGCGTGAACGTAGTGAACGGCGCAGGGTCGGTGTAGTCGTCAGCTGGGACATAAACAGCCTGAAGCGATGTAATCGAGTGGCCTGATGTAGACGTAATTCTTTCCTGTAATTCCCCCATCTCATCGGCGAGGTTGGGCTGATATCCCACAGCTGAAGGCATACGGCCCAGCAGTGTCGATACTTCTGATCCCGCTTGAACAAAACGGAAGATGTTATCCACGAAAAGGAGCACTTCTTGACCCTGAACATCTCGGAAATACTCAGCCATCGTCAACGCCGAAAGCGCTACACGCAGCCGCACTCCAGGAGGCTCATCCATTTGTCCAAAGACCAGGGCGGTCTTTTCAAGCACCCCTGACTCTTCCATTTCGAGGTAGAGGTCGGTTCCTTCACGGGTGCGTTCACCTACACCGGCAAAAACCGATACGCCACCGTGCTGCGAGGCAACCCGGTTGATCATCTCAGTAATGAGAACTGTTTTGCCTACACCAGCTCCCCCGAATAATCCGATTTTCCCACCTTCCAAATATGGTTCTAAAAGGTCA
>PAPO01000026.1 GCA_002708935.1 Acidimicrobiaceae bacterium
CGAAGAGATTCGGGTACGGGAGGTTCGACTGGTTGCCCCTGACGGTGAACAGATCGGAATCAAACCCTTGCCAGAAGCATTGAACATTGCGCAAGAACTTGATCTTGACCTAGTGGAGGTAGCCCCAGACGCTAATCCTCCGGTATGTCGAATCATGGATTACGGAAAGTTCAAATACGAGTCATCGCAAAGGGCAAAAGAGTCCAGGAAAAAGGCCAGTGCCGTTTCCCTAAAGGAGATGAAATATCGGCCGAAAATCGGACAAGGTGATTTCGACACTAAGACTTCAAAAGTCGAGAAATTTCTCTCCGATGGCCACAAAGTAAAGATCACCATCATGTTCCGAGGCCGAGAGGTCTTCCACCCCGAGTTAGGCCGAGAAATTCTGGAACGAGTCGCAGAAAATGTTGAAACAGTGGGAAAAGTTGACCAGTTCCCCAAGCTAGATGGCCGAAATATGACCATGGTTTTGAGCCCTGACAAGGCCGCCAAACAACGGCGTAGAAACGCTGAGGAAAGCACAAACGAGTAGAGACTAAACAAGTCTCGGAGTTCAAGAAATCCCGAAGAATCCTTCGATAAGGAAAAGTTATGCCCAAAATGAAGACACACAGCGGAGCCAAGAAGAGGTTCAAAACTAGCGGATCAGGAAAACTGGTCCGACGGAAACAAGGTAGAAACCACATTCTGGAAAAGAAGTCCGCCAAGAGAAAACGTCGACTTGCCCTTGAAGGCGAAATAAGCAAAGCCGACCTCCCCCGCATCAACAAGATGCTGGGCAAGTAAAAGAGAACTGTTAGAGGAGACGTCAAAGTGGCACGAGTAAAACGTTCCGTCGCAGGTAGAAAGAGCCGTAAAGCGACCCTAGAGAAAGCTAAGGGCTATTACGGCAATAAGAGCCGTTCCTACAGAGCAGCTAATGAACAAGTGATGCATAGTGGAAACTATGCGTTCCGAGATCGCAGAGCGCGCAAAGGAGAGTTTCGCCGCCTTTGGATTCAACGCATCAACGCCGCTGCTCGACAGAATGGCACCAGTTACAGCAAATTGGTCAATGGACTCAATGCTGCCGGAGTTCAAGTCGACCGAAAAATTCTGTCGGATATGGCTGTCAACGATCCCGAGGCATTCAGCAAGTTAGTAGAAAAAGCTGAATCTGCTCGACAAACAAGCTGACTCTTTCTTCCCAGTCGCCACGACTGACTCGGCTTAGGCGCCTAGTACGCGACCGTCGTTATCGCGATATTGAAGGCTTGGCAGTCGTAGAAGGCCCGCGTGCTATTGAGACAGCTCTCGATATTGGAGCTGAACTTGAGGAAATCTTTTATCGTTCTGACCAAAGTCGAATCGCTGACACCTTTCGTGAAAACGGGGTGTTAGCCCACGAAGTACAAAGTGATGTCCTCGATCAAATAGCAGACAGCGGCTCACCTCAAGGTGTACTTGCTGTTGCTAAGGCACATGATTCTGAGTTGTCATCAATAGCCAAATGTCGACGGATAGTCGTAGTGGACTCAGTGCAGGACCCAGGCAACGTAGGCGCGATTGTTCGTACAGCAGTAGCAGCAGGGTTTGGAGCTGTCATCACCTCCTCCGGGACAGCTGACCTTTTGAGTCCTCGTTCCATTAGAGCGAGTGCCGGAACTATCTTCGGACTGCAATCCGCGAGAAATATGGACCTCGGCTCGGTCCTCGACTCTTTGATAGCGGAAGGTCACTTCGTGGTAGCTACCAACTCAAGAGGTGAACAAGATTTCAGATCCCTTGAGGTTACGGACCAGATGACGTTGGTGCTCGGAAGCGAAGCTCACGGACTGTCTGAACCTATTTTGGAGCGTGCCAGTGTGCTCGTGACTATCCCGATGGGCCTCCATGTCGAATCGCTAAATGTTGCTGTCGCGGCTGGCCTTGTGATGTATCGCATGCAAACTATCGAAAATGATCAGTAACTCATTCCGTTATTGACTTCTGATAGTCGCCCTGCTGGCCGTATCCTTCACAGTGTGAGCGTCTACGACCAAATCGCTGAAGCAAAGGCCGCGTCAGTCGGTGAAATCGAAAAGACGGGTGATCTTGAAAGCCTCAAAGCAATAGAACCGATGCTTTTCGGAAAGAAGTCAACACTTGGCGGCCTCAAGCGCCTCATGGGTGAAGTCGATGCACAAGAACGAGCAGATGTCGGGCAAGCGTTAAACGAAGCACAACTATTTGTGCGAGAGGCGCACGAAGCAGCGAAAAAGAAGTTCGAATTATCGGATCGCCGAGCACAATTGGAAACCGAACGACTGGACCTCACTGAGTCGCTACATGTAGCAAATCGCGGTCACCTACATTTAGTGACCCAAACCATGGAACGTCTCGAAGATGTGTTTGTTGGCATGGGTTTCACAGTCTCCGAAGGACCTCAAGCAGAAACAGACTGGTACAACTTCGAAGCTTTAAATCTTCCAGCAGCGCATCCAGCTAGGTCGATGTTCGACACGCTGTACTTAGATTTAGGTGACCGAACGGAAATAGGTGACGGTGAAGGAGGAGAAGCGACAAACATATTGCTGCGCACCCACACGTCACCGGTGCAGGTGCGGGTTATGGAGTCGACGGCGCCACCGATTTACACCGTTTGCCCTGGGCGTGTATTCCGGCGGGATACAGCGGACGCCAGTCACATGCCAGTTTTTCATAAGATTGAAGGCCTTGTCGTAGATCGCGGGATCAGTCTCGCTGATCTGGCAGGAACGCTAAATGAGTTCACTGCTGCATACTTCGGAGGGGCAATTAGTAGCCGCCTGCGACCCTCCTACTTCCCCTTCACCGAACCGAGCGCCGAGTTCGACATCACCTGCGTGATATGTGAAGGAGATGGATGCCAGACCTGTCAACGAACCGGTTGGATTGAGCTAGGTGGCTGCGGAATGGTTCATCCGAACGTCCTGGCGAACTGCGGAGTGGACAGCGAAGAATGGACCGGATTCGCTTTCGGCTTCGGCATCGACCGCCTCGCGCTGATGCGGTACGGAATTAAAGACCTGAGAGATATGTACACCAACGATGTCAGATTCCTTGAACAGTTCTAGGGAGGTCTTGAAATGAAAGTTCTCCTCTCCTGGCTGCGCGAATTCGCCCCTATTGAAGGGGACCCTTATGAATTGGCAGACCACATGAGCGACTTAGGGATGGCGGTCGAAGAGACTCGTATCCTTAATCCTCTCGAAGGTGTTGTGGTAGCAAGAGTCGCTGATCTGAGGCCTCATCCAAAAGCGGACAGGATCCAACTTGTAGACGTTGAAATAGAAAACGGCGATCCAATGCAAGTCTGCTGTGGTGCGTTCAACATGTCGGTGGGCGACCTGATTCCATTTGCAACCATTGGCACAGTCATGCCCGATGGGATGGAAATTTCGCAGAGAGAAATGCGCGGCGAAATGTCTAACGGCATGTGCTGTTCCGCCGCTGAACTCGGTTTAGGTTCCGACCACGATGGCATCATGATCCTGCCTGAACATCTCGAGACCGGGGCCCCATTGATGCAAGAGTTGGGGCTCGTCGGAGACATCTTGTGGGATCTGGAGATCAATCCCAATCGTCCCGATGCGATGTCAGTAGCGGGTGTAGCCCGCGACCTAGCAGCCCGTCTCGACGTCCCATTTGAGATCCCCGAATGGACGGTACCGTCATCGGGGGCTGCGGAAGATCTGGCAAGTATCCAGATTGATGATGGGGTTCTTTGTCCCAGATTCACGGGCCGGGTACTGAGAGGCGTCACCGTTGGTAAATCTCCTCTGTGGATGCAGATGCGATTGACGCTGTTGGGTATGCGTCCGATCAATTCCGTGGTCGACGTTTCCAACTATGTGATGCTCGAACTTGGGACACCTAACCACACCTACGACCTTTCGCTGCTCCCGAATGGTCACATAGGTGTGCGCCGGGCATCCGATGGAGAAAGCATCACGACCCTTGATGATCAAGAGCGGATGCTTCAGCCCAACGATGGGTTGATCGTCAACGAGGCCGATGAACCCATCGGCATAGCCGGTGTTATGGGCGGTGCGTCAACAGAAATATCTGACACCACTGACTCAGTCCTAGTTGAACTTGCCTGCTGGGAACCGCGATCGATAGCGAGAACTTCGCAGAGACTTGGCCTGAGATCGGAAGCATCAGCTCGATTTGAGAGAGGTACCGATTGGCAAATAAATGTGACTGCTGTCCAACGGTTCTGTCACCTTCTCAACGAAGTTACTCCTGGCGGTATTGAAATAGTAGGGGAGGTTCTCGATGTAGCTGGTACGACTCCGGACAGCATCTCGGTTCCAGTGAGAACATCAAGAATCAGCATGCTGCTCGGTAGAGACTTTTCGTCAGAAGAAATACGCAACTTGCTGACACCCATCGGTTTCGACGTTGAAAACACCGATAGTCAAGACGTTCAGCTTGTAACGATCCCGTCCTTTCGGCCTGACACCGAAACTGAAACTGACATTGCTGAAGAGGTGGCGCGTCACTATGGCTACGGAAAATTGGGTGCCACCGTCCCCAGATCGCCCGACGCTGGCCACCTATCCCCGCAGCAAAAGCTTCGCCGAGTGATCCGACAGGTCATGACCGGTGCGGGGCTCATAGAAGCGATGCCCAACCCATTCTTGGCTCCAGACGACATCACCAAAGCTGCTTTAATTGTCGAAGAGCCAGTGCGCTTACTCAACCCCTTAGCAGTCGAAGAATCGGTCCTAAGACCCTCATTGCTCCCAGGTTTACTAACGGCAGTTGCATACAACTATTCGCATCGCAATATGGGAGCGAAATTATTTGAGACCGGTCCTGTATTCGAGGCCTCAGAGGATTCGTCGGGATTACCGCTGGAAACCGAACATTTGGCAGCGCTGATATCTAACGCGGATGCTTTTGCGGCAACCTCACTACTTAAAGACCTAGCGTCGACTCTCAAATTGGAATTCCAGTTGACCAACGTTGACGGCCTAGCCGGGTTGCATCCCACTCGAGGAGCCAAGATCAATATTGGAGACACTGAAGTTGGTTCGCTAGGAGAAGTTGATCCCGCCGTGTTGCGAAGCTATGAAATAGAAGACAGATGCGCGTGGCTCAACTTAAGACTTGATCTTGTTATCGAGGCAGCGATTTCAGTTGAGGGTGTCTCGTACCAACCCGTCTCCACCTTCCCTTCAAGTGACGTGGACCTAGCCTTTGCTGTTGGTGAACAGGTCCAAGCTTCAGAAATAGAGATGACCCTAAGGAAGGCCGCCGGCGAAGAGCTTCAGTCGCTGCATTTATTTGATGTTTTTCGTAGCGGCCAGCTAGATGAAGGGGTGCGTTCGTTGGCGTTTTCTATGCGGCTTCAAGCCAAAGACAAGACGTTAACTGACGAGGAAGTCGGGGTCGTGCGTCAACGTTGCATCGAAGCGGTGGAGAGCGCCCATCCAGCTAGTCTCCGAGCTTGATTGCTAATAACCTCGATCGACATCCACCGGACCTATGAGTGGCGAACCAGCTATTCGTCTCCGTACGTTGTCGCTCACTCGCTGAGCAAGTAGCGGAAGGCCCATCTCCGGGGTATTCCCGATGTGCGGAGTAATGATGCAATTCCCAAATCCCCAAAGTGGGTGGTCGTCGGGCAGGGGTTCTGGGTCGGTGACATCAAGAGCAGCTCCTCCGATTACCCCTTCCTGTAATGCTTCAACCAGATCGCCAGTCACAATGTGACCTCCCCGAGCGACATTCACTATCCACGCATGCTCAGGAAGTAGAGCGAGTTCCTGCTTGCCGATGATTCCAGTGGTCTCAGGAGTCAATGCGAGGGCGAGAACGAGAAGATCTGACCCCGGTAGGACATCATGGAGATCACTGGAATCAACTACTTGGTCTGCGCCCTCTATCGGAAGTACTTGATTCCGAACGACTGTTACCTCACAGCCAAACGGCGCCAGAAGCGGCAAGAGCTCTTCAGTAATTCCGCCACCACCAAGAATAGTTACCTTCGCCCCAAACAGATTCCGGCCCTCAGGGTCGGACCATCTATTGGCACGAGAATATGTGTTGATGGCTCGAAATCCTGCCAAAGCCAGAGCCAACACATGTTCCGCTACCGGGGAAGCATAGACACCCTTTCCGCATGTCCAGGTGAGGTGAGGTCGGGAACGAAGCATTTCAACGAAAGGCTCAATACCTGCGTATGGCAACTGAACCCAGTCGATATTGGGATTTTCGTCAAGCATCGGCGGTAAAAGATCCGCCCGAGCTGGTTCCGCCCATACCAACACCTCTGCAGTATCGGGGCCGACTACCTCTCCGCCTCCCCCCTCGACTGCAGCGACCAGGGACTCACGTCGCCAGCAATCTGGTTCGACAGCTACTTTCACCATGAGGCAGACGCTAGACGGTCAGAATGTCGGAGTAGAAGCTTGATCACGTCACTCCGCTTTATGAGCGGCTGTCAGCGATTAGTCCACCGTCGGGAAAGATGATTTCGCCAGTAACAAAACTCGCCTCATCACTGCATAAATAGAGGCATGCATTCGCGATATCTAAGGGTTCGCCGAGCCGTCGTAGAGGTGTTTCCTTAATTCGACCTTCAACCCAAGCTTCGTTACTGGTAGCAGCGCCACTCATGGAGGTCTTTATGTAACCGGGACCAACCGCGTTGACGCGTATCCCGTGCCGTGCGAGCTCGATCGCCCCGCATTTCGTCAGCATCCATACTCCGGCTTTAGACACGCAATAGTCCGATGCCCCCATCAATGCCGTTTTTCCCGCTACGGAGGCGATGTTGACAATTGCTCCTCCCTCGGACTTTGCCATCTGCTGAGCCACCAGCTGGTTGGTCAACATGACCCCGGTGAGGTTGACATCCAAGACCCGTTGCCAATTTGACAAGGATTTATCGATCAGCATCATGTCATTACGGTCATGACGGTCAGCGCTGACCTGCTCATCAGCGTCGCGGCTTATGTAACCAGCGTGAGAAATTCCGGCCGCAGCCACACAAGCGTCGATTCTGCCGAAAGCCTCGACAGCGCTACTTGCCATGGCAGCGACCTCTTCAGGCATTGATGTATCGACGTTCAACGCGATTGCCTCACCCCCGGCGGACGCAACTTCGTCCGCGACAGCTTCGGCGCGCTCGAGGTTAATGTCGGCGACCACAATTTTCGCCCCTTCTTCAGCGAAGCGAAGACAGCACGCTCGTCCAATCCCAGATGCGCCGCCAGTAATGATCGATACCTTTTCGGACATACGTCCAGTCATCAAAAACCTCCAAACGTCTCGCCACAGCGTAGATACCCAGAGAACATCTTGCTTGTGAGAAGCTGAAAGGTACTAGTCGGGAAGGAAGTGATTTGGAATCAGATCTTGACGTCACCTATGCAACGATCATGCAAGAGATAGTCGCGACTGGAGTAGCGCCGCATTATGCAGAACTGGCGCCCCGCCTTGGTATTTCACCCAACGAGGCTCTGAACCGCATCGAAAGTATTTTGGCGATTACTCCTGGGTGGATGCACCCGGGGACTGACTACATCGCATCGTTCCCTCCTTTTAACAATCAGCCGACGGCCTATCGGATAACAGTCCGAGGAGAACAACGCTGGTTCGCTCAATGCGGCTTTGAAGCCCTGGCGTGCTCATGGATGTTCCCGGGCGAAATAGTCGACATCAACGCTCCGTGCTTGTTGGGTGACGACTCTCTGCATCTCAAAATGAAAGACGGAGAACTAGTTCTAGTGGACCCTGAAACCATCGTCGGGTACACCCGCAGTCGCCTAGGAATGGAGGAACCTGATCAACCATTTAGGTGAGGTGGCATGAACCTGTTCAGGTCTGAACAACACGCGCAACAATGGAAGGACTGGGATCAGGAAATGGCGAGTACCTTGCGCCCAGTTGAGTGGTGGATAGAGACATTCCGCAACCCGATTTTTCGCAACCGCAATCGCCCTGATTATCTGACTTGGTTGACGGGGGAAAGCGGGATATCTGCCACAGCAGCATTCCACGACCGCTTGCAGCAGTAGTTACTCAAGTACACCAGCGATCACCAGATCAGCGATCTGATCTCCTTCGTACCCCAAGAGGTCACTCAGAATCTCAAAATTGTGTTCCCCCCATAGGGGCCCACTCTTGGTAGGTGTACCGTCGCTTTTTGATAAGCGGAATCCGTACTGTTCAGCCCACGTGTTGCCGTAGATCTCGTGGGGCACCTCAACGAAATGGTTGCGGTGGATCAACTGAGGATCGGATGTAACTTCAGGGCTGTTTTGAACTTGATGGGCTGGAACTCCGACGCCTTGGAGAAGTTCAGTAGTTTCGGTAGCGTCTCGAGACAGACACCAATCCCGTAGAATTTGGTCCAGTTCTTCTTCTCTAGCTAGACGTTGGGATAGCCCCAAACTCGATAGCTCCTCTAGATCTATCGCTTGAGTGAGAGCTCGCCACTGTTCATCATTTTCGGAAGCTATAGCGATCCATTGGTCCTTCTCGCCATTCGCGCATTCGTACACCGAATGTGGTGCCATCCACCGATCAGCATTTCCCATTCGGCTCTGGGGAAATCCATTGACCTCTTGGTCAAGGATCGCCTCAGTCACAAAATGAATGCCACCTTCAGCTTGTGAGAAATCGAGCACCATGCCTTCGCCAGTGCGTTCTCGGTAGTCCAGGGCCGCCATGATTAGTGCCGCTGTGAGACGTGGGGAAGTGGCATCTGTGTACGCGAGGAAGGGACCGGCGGGGAGACGGTCTGCCCAGCCCGTCAATTCGTAGTAACCGCCCGTGGCCGCACCCATATTTCCGAAACCAGGGATGGGCGACAAAGGGCCGCTTTGACCGAACAGCGTCGTCGAACAAACGATTAGACGTGGGTTGACTTCTAGTAGGTCCGATGGGCTTAAGCCAATTCGGTCGAGTACGCCTGCCGAAAAAGCGTTAACCACGATGTCGCATTTTGCTGCAAGATCCAAAACTACTTGCCGCGATTCGGGCACCTTCAGATTGATCTGCAAGCTCTCTTTGTGGGCATTGATGGAATGCCACTGCTGACTGTTCTCAGGGCCCTCTAAGTCCTCTGGATCCCGGCTTAAGCCAGATGTACGGACCTGATCGGGTCGCGTCTGAGATTCCACTCGAATAACGCGGGCGCCGTAATACCCCAACATTCGGGTAGCGAAGGGACCCGCATACACCCACGTAAAGTCAAGAACGGTGACTCCTTCGAACGGAAGTCCCGTGCTCATAGGATCACCCCCCAGATCTTCTAAGTCCCGGGTTTCGTTCAGAACCTCTTCAGTGTGTTCGCCCAACAATGGTGGTTTTCCGAGCCGTTTGAGGCCTGCGGGAGTTCCGTGAGCCCAAGGGCCCGGAAATCTCACCGTAGTTTCAACCTGATCCATTTGGACTTCGTCCCAAAATTCCCGCTGAGCATAATGAGGTGTTTCAAGAACGTCTGCAGGAGTGATAACCGGAACCAGCAGAAGTTTGTCCCGTTGAGCCATCAAAAAAAGATCTTGCTTTGTGTGAGAGATAAGCGCGTTAGCGAGACACTGTGCCGTTCGCTCTGTGATCGATGCGACTTCTTCGAGACTTCGATCGGTGAGTAGATCCACCCAATCGATCTCTGCTAAGTCCTCGTCTAGATGTCCTTCTTTTTGAACCCATTCGAGTAGACGTTTCGTAAACGAACCCACCAAGACACCAGGCAAAAAGGTAATTGTCACATGACCGTCGGCACACTCGTAGACAAACCGGAATTCAACCATCCCCAAGAGTTCGAACCCGCCACCAGTTCTCTGCGCAGGAGGATTGTCACACAACGAAGGGGCCAGCCATCCCTGAGCCGTCAAAATCATTGCTTCCTGAGCAGAGACATCTACATGTTGGCCGAGTCCACTGGCCTTTCTTTCGGTCAACGCAATGAGCGCTGCGCAAGCAGCTTCGGAGCCCGCGTTGACCCACACCTGAGGGGCTGAAATACGCACTGGTGCCCGATCACGGTAACCATTGAGTGACATAGGGCCGGCTGCTGCGTTAAGCGTGAGATCTGTACCGAGCCAAGTCGACTTAGGACCCTCGCTTCCGAAGTTGCTCATCGAAACCGTCACAAGGGAAGGGTTGGCAGTACGCAGCGCGTCCAGGTCGATATCCATCGCCCCGCACTCGATAAGCACATCGGCTGTGCACGCCAATTCCAGAAGTTGTTGGGCATTGTCGAGTACAACCGATCGTTTGCCCCGGTTGTAGGCCCAATGTTGAAGCGAGTATTCGGGATTTTCTTCATCGTTTGCGAAGGGAGGGAGGTGACGGGAACGTTGCCCTGATGACGGCTCCACAGCAATCACGTCAGCCCCCAACTGTGCAAGTAGAAAGCCTGCGAAGTGACCTCGATCATCTGTGAGATCTAGCACGCGGTAATGCGACAACATTCGAGCCCCCCGGTCTCTTAATCATCCGGAATGACGATCGTAGTGGCGACCTTTAGCGCGAGTCGACAGAACGTGCTGAACTGTCGACTTACCCCGAGGAACATATGACTAAAGAAGAAGAGAACACCATCGACCCAGTCACGGACCTTCATGATCGCCAACGACGGATTCGTGAAGATATGGGTGGCGCGGACCGAGTTACGAAGATGCGGCAGGACGGAACGCCGACCATCAGAGACCATATAGAGGGCGTATTAGACACGGAGTCGTTTCGCGAACTTGGTACGCATAGCCGATCTATGCGCCTTGAAGATCGACACAACACGCCCGGTGACGGCAAAGTTGGAGGAGAAGGCCGAATCGATGGTCGACCTGTCGCTATTGGCGGCGACGACATCACTGTCAAGAAGGGTTCTAGTGCGATTGTCGGCGGCCGACGGATGCACCGAATTTATGAACGTGCTCTGGAACGAGGCATGCCGTATGTGTACATCGGAGAAACCGGCGGAGGTCGAATCCCTGACTTAATTGGAGCCGAGGGCATAGCTGACGTAGCGCCAGACCCGGAACTGACGCAACGCAGAAGACAAATTCCGATGGCAACCATGATCGTTGGCCAAAGCTTCGGAGGTTCGTCATTTCAATCGGCGTTCTCCGATTTTGTTGTGCAGGTGCGCGGTTCGGTTTTGGCTGTCACTTCCCCAAGAGTCTTCGAAGTGGCAACTGGCGAAATTATTGGATTCGAAGAACTAGGTGGAGTTGATGTCCACTCTCGGATCACAGGTCAGATTGATATAGGTGTCGATACTTTCGAAGAAGGCTATGCGGCTGTTCGAAGGTGGCTGTCCTATCTGCCGTCTAATGCTTGGACGACTGCCCCTCGGAGCGATTTTCGAGCTGACCTCAGTCCTGATGAGTCGTTGGCTGACATGGTTCCGCTCAAGAGAACCCGCGGCTATGACATGCGTCGATTTAGCTCGGCGCTTTTGGATCCCGGTACGTTCATGGAGTTACAGCCCGGCTACGCCCGTAACCTCACCACTGGTTTAGGGAGACTGGACGGTTTCTCTGTCGGAGTTATTGGGAACAATCCGATGTTCAACGCTGGTGTCTTAGATACCGAAGCCTGCCGGAAAGCTATTCGTCTGATGTGTCTGTGCGACGCATTTAACCTGCCGGTCATCTTCTTGATGGACGTTCCGGGCTTTATGGTCGGAAAAGCTGTCGAACACGACCGAATTTTGTCGCTGGCAATTCGTTTCGTTGAAGCATTAGGCAACATGTCCACTCCGACGTTGACGGTGACACTCCGCAAAGGATTCGGCTTAGCGTTTCCGGCGATGAACGGTTCGGGTCTGGGATCGTCAGGCTTGTACTCTTGGCCCGGCGCAGAAATCGGATTTATGGACCCAGATGTTGGAGTCAACGTCGCTTACGCCTCAAGGCTTGACCAATTGAGTCCTGAGGAGGCAGAAGCAGAGCGAACCAGAATGGTGTCGGAGATCTCTCTAGCGACATCACCGTACGAAGCGGCGGGAACTCTTCGAATTGACGAAGTAATCGACCCGGCCGACACTCGAAGCGTTCTGGTCGATGACCTCCGACAACTAGATGGGCGTCGAGTGCCACCACCGGAGGCAAGGCCACTGAGTTATTGGCCTACTGTTTAATGCAAGGAGTGAGGGTAGCTGAATGCACTATGAGGTAACCGAAGAACAACGGAACGCATGTGCTCAAGACGGAGCTTTAGCGCTGAAGAACGTCGTCAGTGCAGAGTGGCTTGAAGTTCTCAAGGCGGGCATCGAACGCGATATCAGTGAACCCGGACCATTTTTCCATGGCTATGTTCCCGATAGTGGTGTCGGTAAATTCCACGGCAATATCAGAATCTGGGAGACCGATTCGGAAATGGAAAGATTCTGTACCCAAGGACCACTGGTCTCTTTGGCTGCGCAGTTTTTCCAGTCATCGAAGATAAATCTCTTCTATGACCAACTCTTCGTGAAGGAACCGGGAACCGAAAACCGGACTCGTTGGCACAACGACTTGCCTTATTGGCCGGTCAGAGGACATCAGATCATGTCGTTTTGGGTGGCTCTGGACACCGTGACTGTTGACAGCGGCGGACTTGAATTCATAAAGGGCTCGCACCTTTGGGACAAGTGGTACCAACCAGAAACCTTCGGGAAAACCTCTGGGCACGGCGAATATGAAAGAAACCCCGATTACATCGATATTCCGGACATTCAAGCTATGCGTGACCGCTACGAAATCATTAGTTGGGATTTAGAGCCGGGTGACGTTTACGCGTTTCACGCGATGACAGTCCATGGAGCTGGCGGAAACCTGCGGTTCGACGTTCGACGTCGCGGCTACACAGTCCGATATTGCGGAGACGACGCGGTATATGACACCCGAAAAGGGACCCAAGGTCACCTACGATCCGAATCACACCGCGACGGAGATCAACTAGACAGCGACCAATATCCCCTTGTTTGGAGCGCTAGCTAATCGGTGCTGGTTTGTTACTCCAACACCTCAGCGACAGCTAGATCCGCAATCTGCTCCACGGAATAGCCCAAGAGTTCACTAAGCACCTCAAAATTGTCTTCTCCTAAACACGGCCCGCCTCGGTTTAGGACGGCTGGAGTGCGCGACATTTTCGTCCTACACGAATGAGTCCACATCGTGCCTGCGTGACTTTGAGGGACCTGGATCTGATGCTGACGGTGAGCTAGTTGGGGGTCGGAGTTAGTTCCGGCCGCATCATGCACTGGATAAGCCGCCACCCCCAGACCTCGAAGCTCTTCAGCGGCAGTAGTGCTATCGCGAACCGACGACCATGCACTCAGCCGCTCATCAATCACCGTTCGCTGTTCGCGACGTGCTGTTCGGTTGGCGTTGGAGAGGTCCTGGAGTCCCAACAAGTCGGCCAACTGTGGCCAACTTTCATCCGAGCAAGCCACCGCTAGCCATGAGTCGTTACCGTCGGCAGGGAAAACGCCATGAGGAAAAATATTTGGGTCGTCATTTCCTGCTCTTTGAATTGTTCGCCCATTGACGCTTTGGTCCAATATTGCGGGAGCTAGGTAATGCAAAGCGCATTCAGTTTGTGAAAGGTCGATGTGTTCACCGAGCCCTGTTTCTCGACGTTTTTCCAAAGCAGCCATCAGCGATGAAACCACGATTCGTGGGGCCAAGTAATCGGTATACGGACCGTACGGACCAGCGGGTGGTCTATCGGGCCAGCCCGTCAGTTCGTAGTACCCCGCTATTGCAGCTGCCATGAACCCGTAGCCAGCAAGAGTCGAATGAGGTCCGCTTTGTCCAAGGAGAGAACTTGAAAGCATGATCAAGCCCGGGTTGATTTCCGAGAGCACGTCATAGCCGAAACCCAAACGACCCATAGCACCTGGAGCAAATGATTCGGTAGCAATATCAGCCCACCGAATCAGATCAAACACCACTTCCTTCGACTCCGCTTTACTGAGATCAAGGCTGAGACTTCGCTTCCCAGCGTTGTAGACGCCGTAACCCACGCTGTTATCTGGATGAGGGTCCTCATTTACAAACGGATTCACCGTTCTCATGGTGTCGGGACGACTAGCGGTCTCTACCTTGACGACCTCTGCCCCATAATCGCAGAGGATTCGAACAGCAGAAGGCGTCGCGATTACCCATGAGAACTCAACAACCTTCAATCCTTCTAAGGGCAAAGAATCCGTGACAGGTTCACGAATGTCGAGACTGGTAGCCCGGTCCAGTGAAATCGAATCGCTGTGTTGACCGAGAGTGGCAGGGATCCCTCCGAAATCTGTATCACTGTTCTTGAACTTCACTAGCCCACCGGGATGTTTCGCTTCGCCGCCTTTCCCATCGGGTTTGACGTCCCAAAACTCCCGAGCTTCAAGATGCTCATATTCGACAAGATCTGCAATCGTCATCGAAGGTGTAATGAGCAGGTTGCGTTCCAACGCCGCATCCCACAATTCGGCTTTTGATTTCGATGCGAGGAAACGTCCGTAGGTCGCAAAGGCAGCCGCGACGACATCGAAACTCACCTCGCCAGCGAAAAGCTGGACTCCAAGATTTTCCCAGTCGATAGAGATCAGGTTGTCATCTGCAGCATCTTCCTCTTCGAGCCACTCTGTGAGTCGACGAGCGAATGGAGCAAAAGCCGCTCCTGGCAAGATTACGCAGATGGTGTAGCCATCGAGACAGGGGAATAACAGCGGAATATCCATCCCGCCGAGACTGATGCCCCCAGCCATGCGGTCAGAGGCTAAAGCGTTTTCCAGAGGAGCGACGTTCTGTGGAAACCCAATGGTGAGCGATTCTTGAGCGGAGACATCTATGTGCTGGCCGGTTCCGCTTCGGTAACGCTCCTGTAAGGCAATCAAACTTGCAGCCGCAGCGTCAGCTGCAGCGTGAAGGAAGCTGTGCGGTACTCCCACTCGAAGGGGGGCTCTGTCCGCATCACCGCTCGCATGCATAAAAGAACTCCCAGCTACAGCTGTTAAGTCAGTTCCCAACCAATGTGAACGCGGCCCGGTAAGACCATAAGGAGTAACGGAAGCATGGATAATTTGGGGGTTGATTTCTTTGATGTCCTCATATGCCAGATCGAGGGAATGTAAATACCCCGGTCGCTGATCGTCGAACAAAATGTCAGCACTTTGAACCAGATCACGAAATCTCGTTCGGCCTTCTTCCGATTCGATATCTAAGACAACAGATTTTTTTCCCCTGTTGTAGGCCCAATGAGTGAGGCTGAAGTCCGGATCGGGATCATCGGCAACATAGGGACCCGTGAGCCGTGTTGAGACCCCCCGCTCGGGTTCAACGGCGATCACTTCAGCGCCAAGGCGAGTCAGTATGTGTCCAGCGAACTGGCTAATTCCATCGCAAAGATCAATAACACGGATGTGCTCTAGCATCCCGTTCCCCCTAATCCCTCAAGATCATAGATTCAGCGCTGCCGGTCGTTTGAAACTTATGAATTAGTAACAGCGAAGCGGCAAGTTCGCCGCAGCACTTCAGATCCGAATAGCCTTGTGACATGGGCAAGGTCTTTAACGCCGGTCAGATAGAACAATATGAAACCGACGGATGGGTTTCGCCGCTCGATGTCTTTACCAGTGAGCAAGTCCGCGAATGCCGAACACGCCTAGAGGAGTGGGAATTGATGCGAGGCGGTTCCCTCCCTCCACACGAACGTTCTAGTGGACACATTTTGTTTCCTTGGATTGATGCCCTTATGAGAAATGAAAGAATTCTCGATGCTGTTGAGGATCTAATTGGGCCAGACATTCTCTGCTGGAATTCAGTTTTTTGGATCAAGGAACCGAACAGCCGCAGCTATGTGGGCTGGCATCAAGACCTCCAATACTGGGGGCTGTCTAATTCCGACGTGGTGTCCATCTGGGTCGCACTTAGCGACGCCAGTGAGGATGCTGGTTGTATGAGTGTTATTCCCGGCAGCCACAAAATCATTCTCGGTCACGAAGAGACCTATGCAAAAGACAACCTGTTAAGCCGGGGTCAAGAACTTGAAATCGATGTGACGCAACACCCCACCGTTGCTATGCCGCTCAAACCCGGACAGGTCTCTTTTCATAACGTTCGGACGGCGCATGGCTCCGGCCCGAACACCACCGGCGACCGCCGCATCGGTCTTTCCTTTCACTACATGCCGACCAATACCGAACAAACATTGAGCGAATGGGACAGTGCTGCGTTGGTGCGAGGGGAAGACAAGCACCACAATTTCGAGCACTGCCCACAACCCGCGTATGACCTTGAACCAGCGGCAGTTGACTTCCACAAACGAGCAGCCGACGCAATGAGACAGATCATTTACACCGGCGCTCGCGCAGACAAGCCAACTCTCTAGGTTTGTTGGGTGCTTGATCTCCATCACGTCCATATTTTCGCGAGCAACGCGTCAGCCACTGTCGAGTGGTGGCAACGCAACCTGGGTGCGGTGGTCAGTTACGACGGAGAGTTCGGAGGAGCGCGGAACATTTTTATGAAGGTTGGGCAAGGCCGTATCAATATCTATGACCAGCAGCCCAGAGGAACTTCCAACGGCGCGTATCACCACGTCGGTATACGAGTTGAAGGACTTGCCGACCTGAGAGATCGCATGACTGCTAATGGTGTCGACTTTCGTTCCGATATCAGAGAGTTTGGCAACTGGCGATATTTGATGTGCTCCGCCCCGGACAATGTCCTCTTGGAGCTTTTTGAAGTTGATATCGACGACATGTCTCCCGAGCTCGCTGACTTCTTTAATTTGGGCTGAAGCAGCGAGAAATGTGCAAGGCTTAAGAAATGGCAGTTGAACAACTTGACGTCGAACACCTCTTCACCCTCGATCTTCAGGTCGCTGAAGGAGCCCAAATAATTAAGGGTGGGCCACATGGCACAAGAATTATTGCAGAGGTGGCGGGTGGAACCTTCACCGGTGAACGCCTCAATGGCAGCGTTGTTTCACCAGGTGGTGACTGGGTTACGGCACGCGCCGATCGGAACATTCAGTTGGACGTCCGTCTGACCCTGGTTACCGACGACGATGCAGTGATTTTGATGCAGTACAAAGGCATCGGGGAACCTGCGGCAGGGGTGGCTAGGTCAGCACCCCAGTTTGAGACGGGTGACGAACGGTATGCCTGGCTGAACAATGTCCAAGGAGTTGGAATTGGGCAACTTCACCCTGGGGGTGGAGTGACCTACGAGGTCTACGCACTGACTCAGGTTCCCTAGCGCGCTTTCGGCGATACCAACCACACAGTTGGCTCACTCAAATAAGGGCGACGTGGAAGCACTATTGGTTCGCCGCTTCCCAGACGCCACATTGGGATTACTGAGAATGTGGCAGCCAAAGACACGAAAATCGCGCCGACAATCGCCACCGTGTAGGAGCCGGTTGCGTCAATGATGGCCCCGGCGGCGATTGGGCCGATCAGCGCGCCAACCCCAGCTGACGTGTACTGAACTCCGAGAACACCACCTAAGCCTTCAAGACCAAAAATTCCGGCCATCGCGACTGGGCTTAGGGCAACGAATCCGCCGTATCCCACACCCAGTAGCCCGGCGAAGAGCAGTAGCAGTGGATAGTTCGCCCCGGCGATCAACCACACGATGTACGCAATGGGCTGGATTCCAAAACACATGATGATCAGCGGTAGAACGCCGACCCGCATGCCCAGCACTCCAAGACCAAGTCGACCAAGCACACTACCGAGACCGAGTGAGGTGATAAGAAATGCCGCTGTGCTAGACGTGATCCCTTGCTCTTTGGCGTACTGAACCAGAAAAACGAACGGGATAAAAAGAGCAACCGACATGAGAAAACCTGCTACGTACAGCCGCCAAAATTCTGATCTTCGAAGAGCTCGACGTGCTGCTGAAATGCTGACCGATACCGAAGCCGGCGGAGTTGGAGGCCGAAAAGAAAACAGAGCTACCACGCCATAGACGATGATGCTTCCGATCCCCATTAATTCAAAAGCGCTGCGCCACCCGGCTGTGCGGATCAGCCATTCTGCGACAGGAACCAAGGTCAGAGTGCCAAGTCCTATGCCAACTGTGTTGATACCTAGGGCTAGCGTCCTGTGTTTTTCGAACCAAGCTCCAGTAGCGACACTAAGAGGCACTAAGTAGGAGCCAATGCCTAACCCAACTCCGAGTCCGTAGATCAGGATTCCTGCGAACAGAGACTCGACTTGAGCGGTGAGCCACAGACCCCCACCCATGAGGAGGGCACCTACAGCGATTAGCCGTCGAGCACCGAAACGGTCCGCTAGCGGTCCGGCGAGCATGCCGGTCGCGAAGAAGAGAAATGTTGTGACCGAAAAGAAAGCAGCAATTCCCGACAGGCTGGCGTTGAACTCAGCGACCATCTGCTCTAACGCTGTCGCGAACGCGTAAAAGACACCGAATGTCCAGGTGTTAATTAGGCATCCAGCAAATGCCACCACCCAGCCACGACCGCTGTCGATTTCGTGAGTCCCGGCCATGAACTCACCCTAGAGCAGTCTCTAAGAATGAGGCCTGACTGAGCGGCGCTTTACGTGTCAGGATGACCCTATGGAAATCGAAAAAGGCCTTAACTATGTCCGCGACAACTCGCGAGCCGTTCTAGCGACTCGCCGTCGAGACGGTTCCCCTCAGATGTCACCTGTGAACATCGCTGTAGTTGATGAAGAAATCATCATGAGTACGAGGGAGACTGCAATTAAGACGTGGAACATGCGTCGTGACCCCATCTCCTGGCTCTGTGTGTTTCCAGACAAGTGGCTTGGTCGATGGGTGCAGTTGCAGTGCCGAGCGGAAATTGTGAATCTGCCCGACGCTATGGATCTCCTAGTGTCTTACTACCGAACCCTGAGTGGGGAACATCCTGATTGGGATGATTACAAGAGGGCGATGGTTGATGACCAAAGGTGCATCGTTAAGTTTGAGATAGAGGCCGCCGGTCCCGACATTCAGGGTTAGCTGTCATGAATACGAACGGCGTTAGCGACTATTTGGTTGTAGGTGCCGGCGCCATGGGCATGGCCTTTACCGACGTGCTCATGACCGAAACCGAGGCTACGGTCACCATCGTTGACCGGCATGGGCGACCTGGCGGCCACTGGAACGACTCTTACCCATTCGTGCGCCTGCATCAGCCATCTTCGTTTTACGGGGTCAATTCGCGAGCATTGGGAGTGAACCAAAAGGATTCGATCGGCTTAAACGCTGGTTTATATGAGTTGGCCTCCGGTAGTGAGGTTGTGACGTATTTCGAGCAGGTCATGAACCAGCAGTTCCTGCCGACAGGAAGAGTCACATACCTCCCCATGTGCGAATACCTCGGGAATGGCTCAGTCAGGAATCTGGTATCAGGAGTTGAAAAGACTATCGAAGCCGAAAAGACCGTTGATGCGACATACATGAATGTGACGGTTCCATCGGTCACCACCCCGAACTACACAGTGTCGCAAGGAGTTACATGTATCCCGCCTAATGGGTTGCTGAACCTTGACGAGTTCCCAGGGGACTATGTAGTGGTTGGCGGAGGAAAGACTGCGATTGACTCTTGCCTCTGGCTGCTCGGCAATGGTGTCAACCCGGATGGGATTAGATGGATCGTCCCGCGAGATCAGTGGATGTTGGATCGAGCGTCCATCCAACCTGGAGAAGAGTTCGCTGTTCAGGCTCTACTTCGTCAGGTCGAAACGATGGAAATCGCCGCTGAGTCCATTTCTGTGGACCAGATGTTTGACGAATTGGTGCAAAGAGGAGCGTTGCTTCAATTTGACCGTTCGGTTCGCCCAACGATGTACCGATGTTGCACCGTTACGGTCGCCGAACTAGATGAGCTGCGCCGAATTCACAACGTGGTTCGTATGGGTCGGGTCAAAAAAATAGGTTTAGATCGCATTGACCTTGAGCATGGAACAATTCCGACCAGCAGCGAAACAGTTCATGTCGATTGCACCGCGGATGGGTTAGCGAACCGACCGGTGCGCCCTATCTTTGAGCCCGGCCATCTGACCTTGCAGACGGTGAGAACTTGTCAACAGGTGTTTAGCGCTGCGTTTATCGCCCACGTTGAGGCGGCTTACGATGACGATGAAACCAAAAACGAAATATGCAAAGTTGTTCCTCACCCCAACGACACCTTGGACTGGGTACGAACGACGAAGGACAACGCCCTCAACTCAATTCGATGGAATTCTGACACCGATCTAAAAGAGTGGCTGTCAAATGCTCGGTTAGATGGGTTTAGCCGGGCAAAGAGAGACGTCGCTAGGGGTCCCGGTGAACAAGAGCTTGTGGCTCGAATAATGGAAGCGACCCCAGTTGCATTAGGCAAACTGGATCAGTACCTGAAGGAGGGCCGCGGGTAGGCGGATAGCAAGATCCGCTCTCACCGACAGTCTTAGGTTAGTGGCCGGTCAGAGGGCGTCACTGGAGACATCAGAGCCGTGGAACCAGTTAGGAAGGCGTCCACTGAAGCGGCACATGAGCGACCTTCGGCGATGGCCCAAACGATGAGACTTTGCCCGCGTCCCATATCGCCGCAAACCCAGACACCATCAGCGTTGGTGGAGAAATCGCTGTCGCGAGCGACGTTGGATCGGTCATCGAGATCAACCCCCAATTGGGTTAACAAAGCGCCCTTTTCTGGTCCCGTAAAGCCCATCGCTAGAAACACCGCATCTGC